>NZ_BAAAYO010000015.1:0-106268 GCF_039536325.1 Paenibacillus hodogayensis | reverse complement strand
CTGACGAATACTAATCGGTCGAGGGCTTATCCACTTCCGCTGGTTACCCAACCAGCCTTCAACTCGCACTTCTCGTTTCGTTTCGCATTCAGTTTTCAGGGAATAATTCCTATATGCTGAAGAAGCCTAGTCCAAGCCGACCGGGCTTTTTTTGTTTCTTTCTGTATTATCGTTCAACTTCTACAGCCAAAAAAATCCGCAGCAAGCTCGCGGAAATGTATTCCTGAAGCCTGTGCGGACTGTCTTGGTACAAAGTCAGACTTTAAACGGAACCCATGGGAGTGGCCGATCCCTTGAACTGCAACGCAGGGTGCCTTCTTGCATACACTGGATTAGATCTGAGTGAGCACCAGTTCAAGAGATTCGCTTATTGCGTGTAAAAGGATGTGTCTTGGGCGGTAATTTTCAATAATCCAGGTTTCCTGGACTGCCGCAGCCGCCAAAAGATCCAGTAGCGAGGTGCCATGTACCATAAATGGATGCCGGCCATCGCTAACCAGTGCGAGTAGCCGAGCCAAGGGTACAGACAGCCGATAAGGGCCAGCCCGATCCAGAACAGCTGATGGTGCAGCCGGATGACGATACCGAACGGCGTATGCTGGTAGGGCAGCAAGCCAAGCCAGGGGAACTTCCATTGGTACGTCCAGTCGTTTCGTTGTTCCATGTTTGACAGGCGCATGTTCAAGCGGGTCAGGCTGCTGTACAAGAAGGGCAGCAGGACGATCGCTCCGCTCATCGGGAGCAGGCCGTATGGTGAACCGGTTAAGATTAGCAATAGAGCGAACGGAAGCGGAAGAAGGCCGTAAAGCAGAAGCGCAAGCGGATGATGCCGCACTTTTTTGATCAGCGTGAAGTTATAAATCGTCGAGTCTTTGTCCAATTGATGCAAGGAAAAACCTCCTGATCGTGAAGGTCTTCCGCTCTGTCTGGACGCACGGCCAACCTTTTTCTTCTATTATATAGGGAACCGCTGGGGGGAAAAAGCTTTTTCTTTGGTAGCAGCGATACTGTACGGCAATTGTCCTGGCACCATTCGCCCAGACGCGGCATATGTTAAAGCATCCACCATCAAGCGGTTGAAGTCGTTGGCGCATCAAAGGTACGATATGATGTAACGGTAATCTTTACGGAAAAAATATCCCTACTCTAGTTTAAGAGATTAGAAAATGTGGCATACTGGTAGAGAAAAGGCGGTGAATCGAGTGGAACAAGAAGAGACGATTATCCATACGTGTATCATATGCGATCAGCCGAAGCCGGAAGGGATCCTGATTTGCTCTGAATTTATATGTGAAGAGTGCGAAGCGGAAATGGTCAAAACCGATGTGCTCGACGCCAAATACCCCTTTTTCATTCATCGTATGAACAAAATATGGTATAGAATGAACGCCTAAGTTTCTTTTGTGCGAAATCACTTCCTGGAAACGGGCTTCCCCATCATTCGTTCGACTTATACAGAAGTCTTTTCACCGCCAAAGCGACTTTGCAAGCTTGAAGTCGATGGACGATAGAGAAGGCTTTTTTGCTTTTATCGGGCTTTTTCCTGTATTGTAAAAAGGATCATGCAGGGGGGAAACCGATGGACAATCTCGAATGCAACATGCCGCTGCTCCATGCACTGCTGGACGGAACGCAGCGCGGACATATAAGCTTTCACGTGCCCGGACACAAAGGCGGACGGGCGCTGCCGCCCGGCGCGGAGCTGTTTCAAGAACTGCTGGCCATCGACATGACGGAGATTACCGGACTGGACGATCTGCATCACCCGGAAGGGGCGATTCGCGAGGCTCAACAGTTGGCCGCGGCTTGCTTCGGCGCGGACGAAACCTGCTTTTTGGTAAACGGGAGTACGGTAGGCAATCTGGCGGCGATCCTGTCGGTGTGTTCGGCCGGGGATATGCTGATCGTACAGAGAAATGTCCATAAATCGGTAGTGAACGGACTGATGCTTGCCGGAGCGAGAGCGGTGTTTATCGCCCCGCGCACCGACGAGAGCACCGGATTGGCGGGAGGAATCGGCGTTGCCGAGCTCGAGCAGGCCTTGCAGCGCTATCCGGAAGCCAAAGGAGTATGGATCACGAATCCGAACTATTACGGTATGGGCGGGGATCTGCGCATATTGGCGGAAACGGCGCACCGCTGCGGCATGCCGCTTCTGGTAGACGAAGCGCATGGCGCGCATTACGGCTTTCATTCGGCTTTGCCGGAATCGGCCTTGGCCGCCGGCGCCGATTTGGTCGTGCAGTCGACGCATAAAATGCTGACCGCGATGACGATGGGAGCGATGCTGCATATGCAAGGCAGCCGGATCGATCGCCAGCGTGTCAAGCAGTGCTTGGCCATGCTGCAAAGCTCCAGTCCTTCTTATCCGATTATGGCTTCGTTGGATGCCAGCAGGCATTTGCTTCAGACGGAGGGTAGAGAAAGGCTGGACATGGGGATGCAAGCAGTCCGCCATGCAGAGAACGCTCTGCGCGAATGGCCTTGGTTCCGACTCGTTGCGAACGGTCCGGCGACGGCTTATGAGACGAAGGATCCTTTCAAGATGACGATTTCCGATGCGACGGAGACGTTGAACGGATTTATGCTGAGGGACGCTCTGGAACGGCAAGGGATCATGACCGAGATGGCTGACCCCCGTCACGTGCTGCTCGTGTTCAGCTTGGCTTCCGAGCGTACCGACGCGGATCGGCTGGTGAGCGCGCTCGGCAGCATTACGGACCAGTACGGACTGCGCGATCGGGTAATGAAAGGCCCGGAACGAATCAAAGCGGCCGGTATACGGGAACAAACGATATCGGAGCCGGTATCGTTCGGTATGGACAGCTTTCGTTCCGCGAGTGAGGTTTTATTATCCGATGCGGTCGGCCGTTTGGCTGCGGAGATGGTCGTCCCGTATCCGCCGGGAATTCCGGCGCTGTATGCCGGGGAGCGGATCGAAGAAGAGACGGTTCGTTATCTGCAAAGCCTGGCCGATATGGGGGCGCGCTTTCAAGGCGGGTTCGACAATTCGCTGCGGACGATACGCGTGTTTGCGTAAAACCGGCGACGGAAAGCAGGAAATGGCAATAGATGAAGCGAATAGAACTATAAGCCGAGAATGATGCTGATGGGAGAACGATTTGTGGCGAACCAAGGTTTTTTTATAACGGTCGAGGGCTTATGGTGACTTGACGAAATGTATAGGGGTACAACCATATGAACTGTTTTTCTAACATTATAGTTACTTAAACATGTGTATAAAAATGATAAACGAAGTTGGTGGGAGCCCTCCCATATCTGGATTTTCTCAAAGTTAAGGGACATTAACTTCCGTGAAAAAATGTTTGGGTTAAGGGGGGCTTATGAAGATCAAGTGGCTACATCAATATATTGAGAGTAACTTCGCGGACGGACTTTGCGCTTTGGAGAAATTTGAGTGTTTTCAAGAAGAATTCAATGGCTTTCAATATAGAATTTACGTGGAGAAACAAGAATTTGATGAAGGAAATACTTCACTGATTACAGCTGTATTGGGCATTTACGACATTGAATTCGAGCAAGAACATGAGCCTTCAATTTTTCAATTACCCAGTACATTGATAAATCGCATCAATGATCTGACCCAGAATCTTTTTTTTTAGTGGTATTAAAAAGCAATAACCATATTGTTTAATGCCGCATTATTTTGTGGGAAAAGGTTATGGTGTTCAAGGAATAAAGCTAACGATCAGTAATGTGAAACAAATTCTGTCATCAACAGCTTGTGGTAATGTTTGATGAGGACAAGAATGGGCTCCGGGCTGTTCCCTTCAGGCTTTTTCTACCCTGATACACTCAGAGAAACGATTGAATCTAGGAGATCACATGAATAAAACATTGAAGCTTAAGATACTGGCATTTTGTATTTTATTTAATATCCTTCATGCGGGTTTATACGCCAATGCAGCAACGGAACCTAATTATGTTACGAACGATCAATTACAAAGTAGTTTGGAAAAAGTCAAGATGGACATGGCCACCAAAGAAGAACTGCAGGCAATGGTTCAACAGCAAGGGCACACCCTCACGAAAGAAGAAATCACCCAGCAACTAATAGATACTCAAAAGTCGAGAATCGCAATGCTTGAAGGGAATATTAATGCACTATTGTCATTGCTTGCAGTTATTGTTGCTGTACTTACCTTATTCGGTGGTATTTTCGTTTGGGTTTCCAGAAGGGCCTTTTCATCTAAGCTGGAGGAGGTAGAGAAACGGCTCGATGAAATGAAACAACTCAAAAACGAAGCAATTACAAAAATGGAAACCGTAAGGGAACTTAGCAGCAATCTCAACGTGGCGATTCGTGAAGCACAAGATTTGCAAATCAGCTTAAACAAAAGCAAAACTGCCTTTGACGAGGAAACCGAGAGAATAGATCAATTGGGGAAGTATGTGAATTTTTTAGAGCTCAAAGCATCGCGGTCAGAGATTATACGTACATTTGAGAACGATGTAAACCAATCCATAAGATTGATTTCTGACCTTGAATACTGGCTTGAAGGTACACTTCCGAACTATGGATATGCGCTCGTAAAGGTTACAGAGGTTTTTGGTGAGAACGTCACAAAGGAAGGATCTGACGAAACGATCCAAGAAAAGCTCAGTTACAATACAAAATCTTTAAAAGAAATTGAGGATTCTTTTTGGAAACAGGCTGCGAGACGCTTGGAATGGGAAGATTACGCTGATAAGGATACAGACGAATTTATAGATCCGCTTAATGACTCATTCGAAGAGTGGAAAAGCACCTATAAGGATATAAAAAAGGTACATGGTATTATCGGGGCTCAAATCTCTATGAACCCACATCAGTTTAAACCAAAGACATAAATAGGGAACTTGCATTAAAACGGCTGAGCTCAAAATGGCAGCCGTTTTTCTAACTTTTGAGCAGTGAACTATTTCACTAAACGGCGAACATTAGTTCAATGAACTAGCGGCAGTCTAGGACTTTACGGTCCAATGCTGCTGCTGGTTTTATATTCGGGTTAATCTTTATTTAAGCGACGTGGTGCTTTCTAATATGAAGATCCCGCGCGGATCAATGCAATGTCACACCACATAAATCAAGATGAGTATTTCGGTGTCGAGGAGCTAAGTGGTTAATCTGTGAAAGCCTCTGTGTTAATAAAACTGAGCCATGGGAGAATAACACAGAAAAATCACTCACAGACAATATTAAATATGGGGGTCTAGCATTTACACTGACTTCTTCGCTTTCGGAAGCGAAAGTGGCTGGCTGAGGTTAGTCGGGGTCCGTATCTCAGTTATTATTTTTTTCGGCTTATTTATAACTTACTTGTGCTGGACTTTCCGCTACGATGGGATTAAGCAAGCAAACATCTACTCATGGGGGGAAACGGCGATGGAACAATTTTTCGACGACATTCTGAAAACGAGGCTGCGTGAGCACGGGCTCGACCCGGACGCCCCTTCGTTTCTGGACGACCCGCGTTACGGCGATTTCAAAAACGAAAAAGTGATATGCAAGTGCGGTTCCGTCACCTTGGACTACTATATCTGCAAGGAATGGTTTCCTGTCGCGGCTTCGGAGGGGAGGCGGGGGCGGTTCGATCCGCAGGCGAGGTGGGACGGCCGGCCGATCGAGGCAAACGATCTGATCGCGGAAATTAGGTGCGAGACGTTCTACGAGCTGGCAGAGACGCCTTGGGACGACGAGCGGAAGTACGATGACGCGAACATCAAGAACAAGCTGTTCGGCACGAGCGGGCTGCGCGAAAATTTGAAACGGCGGGTCGGCTTCGATACCGCGCCGTACCGAAAGCGTCAGACGTTCGAGGAGTTCCAACTGCTCAAAATATTGTACCGCATCGAAAAGCATCACCGAGACAAGGTGAATGTCACGAAGCTGCTGGGCGACTTGTCGCTCGAAAACGTCGACCGCAGCATCCTCGGCGAGACGAGCGTCCATGGTCATGTCGTCACGGAGCTGCTGACGGAAGTGCATCTGGCGATCGAACCGCAGTTTCCCGTCATCGCCAATCAAGCGATCGTCGACCTGACGATGGCTTGGAATGAAAAGCTTCTGCAAATCGCCGCCGTGACTCGCATGCAACTGCCGAAGCATATCCGCATCGCGGAGCTGCGGCGAATATTGGACTACGCGACGCGGCTGCTGGATCGACTGGACGAGCCGCAACCGGTGTCGGACAATCGGCTACTGGAGTCGTTTTATTTGCGAGTGCTCCAATTGAAGCAAATCGCCCGGACGCACGACATCGATCGGGTGACGAGCTTCGTAGCCGGTTCGAAGCAGACAGAGGAACTCGGAAAACAGGAAGTACAGCCGATCCCGTTCGCCCCTTTCGTCATCGCGGACGCGGCGGCGTTCATGCGGGAGCGAATGGACGCCGTCGCCCCGCTCGTCTACCCCGGGGAGCGAATAACAGAAAAGCATCGGCAATTTTTGCTAAAGCAGGCGGCGGCCGTTCCCGAGCTGCTGGAGCTGTATAATAAGCAAAAGATCGGGTTTCATCCGCAGGCGCTGACCCCCCTCTTCCTGATTAGCTGCTTGCAGGAAATCGCGCTCAGCCACTCCTTGTCTGAGGGGGATGACGAGTACGCGTTCAAGAACGAATATTACTTGGCAGACGGGAAACGGCACACGTTGACCTCCGTTTTGAAGCAGATGACGAAGCAGCTTAATGTCGAAGAAGCGTTTCAGCTCGTCTGGACGACCAAGCTAGAGCGGAGAATATACACTAATCAGGGGCTGCTGGACGAGTATTTGCTGCTGCTAGACATCGGCTCCGTCTGCAACCGAATGATTCAGAAGGCGATGCAAGTTCCCGATCTCAGCACGATGCGTATATGGAACGAATTTTTGCTGTCGCAGATGATCGTGAACGAGTTCGTGCCGATCGTGCTAGCCGCGGGACAATTCGACCACATCGTGACCAACGTGACCGGGCTATCCTGCGAACTGCGGACGATGCGGCTGTTCTCGTATTTTACGAGCGAGGCGGAAGCCGTCGCGATCACGAAAACAATCGTGCGCGAAATCGAATCGACGATGCTGCGCCCGCTATCGGGACCGGATGAGCCGCGGTTGATGAGGCTTCGGCTATTCGGGGAGATGTATTACTTATTGGCGTATTCCATTGACACAGCCCGAAGGAAGTTTGTTTTGCGGTTGTTCATGCCCGAAGCGAGCGGCGAGGAGTGCGCGCTGATGGCGAAGGCGGGGCTAGGGAAGTTCGTCGACGGCCACGAGCGGTTGACCAGTCGGTAAGGCGGTACGTAGATGACTGGCAGGAATTCTGGGGTTTGCGTTGAGCGATTCCAAATGGCCGTTGCGGCCTTGTTCACCGTCTACGCCTGGCTGATCTGCCTGGCTCCGCGGCATCCTGTTGCCCCCGTCGTAGTCGCGCTTGCCGCTATGACGTCGCTACGGTTCGAGAGTCGAAGCGCTGTGTGCCTGCCAGTCGGACGCTGACCCGGAGAAGCCGCTGCTTGCCGATTTGTTATGCACCGAGCGATTCGGTGACGATAAGTAGGGGGAAGGAGCGATCAACATGATCGATAGAGTCTCGATTTATAATATCGTCTTGGCTACGCATTGCGGATTGGATTGGGAAGAGCAGGATAATCTTCAGGAAGCCTATGACGCGTTCCGCAAACTGTCTGCCGCGAAGCAAAGCCGATTCGACGCGCTTGTGACCGAGGCCGTCGCCGCGTGCGAGGAGCTGTTCCGAAGCTTTCCGGCGACGAATCGAACGCAGCTCGATTTGGACATTCGGACCGAGATTGAAGGAGAAATCTATCGCAAACTCGAACCGATGTTCCGGCAATTTCTTTCTTAGACAGAAGCGTTGGTTGCAGAGACCGGTCTTCTCCCGTCGCGCCTTCTATTGCTTTTAGTGGAACGGCACGGTGCAGAAGTAAATGAATATATCAGGAAAGAAACGAGCTGACGGCACCGCAGCTCGTTTCTCAAATATCTAAAACCTTTTACATTATTCCATGGAATAAAACATCCACAAGTTAATCTGTGCCGCGTGGCTCCAATGTTAGAATGCGAGTCTGCCCCAAGGCATTCACGAAAGGAAAATGTAAAAAAATTAGTTAGAACTCGTTTTTAGCACTGGTATTTCTCAAATTCCCCCAATGTCCTTTCAACCCCGATACTTCCCAAAATTCATATTTTGATGTAAATTTATGGTGGTTATTGCTAGTTGACATGCCTAGAAATAATAACGAATTGAGGTGGCCCATGTCATTATTAAATGATACTGAAAAAGTGGAGTCATTGATTTCAATTTTGGACAATCATATTGATAAACTTCCTCATGAAGATAGTTTTGCAAATTATCTTGAAACAATACGATTTTTCTTGAAAACTAAGGACCCCATTATTCAAAAGTCGGCTGTTTCCACTAGCAGCATACTTATCGAAAATGTAGCTTATAATTTGTACACAAAAATCAACTTGAGGCAAGCAGCAGGAACCCTAATAGGTGCTTTCGATAAGGTCGGATATACGGATGCAGTGGATACAGCTGCCGTCATTCTTAAGTTCGAAGAGCTTCTTCAGCAAATGTCTGCAGAGGAAGCTATAAACGTATATGTCGATCGCTGGAGAACTGAAGAGAAGAGCTTATAGAGTACTTGGAATCTTATTTGGCCGAGCTCTGTTTGGAACTACAGCATGATCCGGCTGACCAGTTCGTTCAAGGAAAAATAAAGGGCATGCAGCATGCAATAAAATTCGCAAGAATGCAAACGTATGCAAGAAAAAACGGGCCAGTTTATTAACATTAAGATCGCCTAACACGGAGTAGATTGTATTTTGGAAGGCGGAGTGCATTATGAAAAACCGAACGTTAAGATATACGGACTCAAAAGATCCGCTATCGAAAATACCGACCGACCGTTTAAAAGAAATGCAGAGGCTTCTCCACGATCGAGGAACAATAACTGTTTACTCCGACTGTTCCGCAATACAAGACCAAAACATTATAAGCGTAGCAGCTTGCTTTGTTGGAGACGGGGAAACAAGAGTGGAGTCAAGGAAATTATATGTCGGATATGTTAACCGTTCTGTCTATGCAGAATTAAAAGCTTTGACCTTTGCCATATCCATGCTCCCCAAAATATTGGAACGTTATAGCAGAAGGTTGATTAAGCCAGAACAAATAATTGTTTATACAGACTATTGCCATATAGATCAGATTTTATATACAGAAAAATTATCCGACAACAATTTCATGCGGGAAGCTGTTTCCGAAGTGCTCCAGAGTCTTGAGGAATTTAAACTAGAAAATAAGGGATATGATTTAACGATTCGGTACATCGGAGACGAGAAAAAGCACAATATGTATTATAGTGCAGCTCATAACTCAGCAAGACGGTTACTCGGCAAAAAATGAACATTTTTTTGCTAGACTTCTTCAACGAAGGTAGAGGCCGAGTAACAGAGCCTTTCAAATAATGTTATTTGAATTATGATAATGGTCTGTAAGCAGGTTGCGTTTGGAAAGATGACGAAATTAGGATGTTAAAAGAAGGTCGAATTTTTTTGTACAAATCGGTAATTGAGGATGGTAAGTTTCTTGTTCTCGTAACCGATGGCACTTTTGATGCTCCAATAATTGAATTGCCGACAGAAGAACTTGCGGATAAAGTTGCATTTGAGCTCCAAAGTGCCTGGGATCAAGGTGTAGTATGGGGAGCTTATCGAAAACAGAAAGAGCTAGATGGTAATGGAGTCGATAAAAATACCAGAGAAGAAATTCAAAAATTAAAAGATATGAGTCCCACTGAGCGAGAAGCTTATTCCCAAAAAGCAAACCGACGTAATGACAGAGTTCAAAGAGTTGAAGAAGCAAAAAGATGGAAAAGCGTATTGAACTGGAAAAGTGGTAAGAGGGATTAATGCTTCATCGATAAGCAGTCCTGTGGGGTTCTAGGCCCGGAGTACGATTGATTTTACAGGATGGCTGCATATTCGCAGCTGTCCTGTTTTCAAATTCAAGTACACTATTACCACGTTTAAAGCATGTTTCTGTCGCTATTCATCAATAGTTTTGGAGCGAAATTCAAATAAACATAAAATATACAACTGGTGTCGACGCACATCAGTATTTTTTTGGCCCTCAATAGAGGTAAGCAACAGGCTTTGCCCGAACAAATACATAACGAAAAGAATACATAGGAGCAGATGAACTTGATCCTTCAAACCGAAAACAGGTTAACTACGATTGCCGCCAAAACAATAGGTGAATTGCAAGTTTTTCTGAATCAGATTCTGAACGACAATCAGACTTACAAGAGCTTGTCCAATGTCATCGAACACATGAAGCACGAATATGCAAACCGATTTGTTATCGAGCTGCTCCAGAATGGTTATGATGCCATAAACAATGGGCGATTAGATGATCCTTTATCGATCGGCAAGATAAAAATGGTTCTTTCGGAGAACAGAGAGCGTCATTCCGTCTTCTATTTTGCCAATACAGGTAGACCCATTACGGAAAATAACTTCAAATCTCTATCTAGTCTCGCGTTAAGCGACAAGAAACCCTCGGAGTCTGTTGGCAACAAGGGAGTAGGGTTCAAAAGCGTACTACAGGTCTGCATGTCACCGCAAATCTACTCGGGTAAGTGGGAAAGCGAAGATGGTTTTTCCGGTTTCTGCTTCGAGTTTGCACCGGATAAGATTGAGTTGCTGACTGAAAAAATCATCGAAATGCTGGAGAATAAACATGTACCAGATTTCGGTGATATCTTCGGCGTACCCGTCACTTTGAAACATTGGCCGCATCAACAGATTGTAGAGCTGGAGCAGATCGTACAGAGCTTGAATCCAAACAGGGAGAATACTCTCAGACATTTTTTCTACTCGGAAATGAAGTATCTGTCCCCATACTCGCTTCCGTTCCCCATAAGTCCGAATGCCGCAGATCCTATCCTTAAACAGCTCGGAGAGGAAGGGTATGTCACAATTGTCCGTCTGGAGCTCAATCAACCGGATGCGCTAGAGCTTACCAAGAGAGCCATGTTCGAGCTCGACGAACAGTCGTGGCTCTTTCTGGATCATATCTCCGAGCTGCATATAGAGCATCGGGACGAAGATGGTCTTTTCGTGCAAGAGAAGCGGATGTACAAAAAGGAGACCATCTTGATCGATCATGGCAGCAAACTCTCGGAGGTCGTGATTTCGTCGGAAGAACAGGAGCCGGCAGCGTATTGGCGTTGGACGAAGACGATCGGAGGCAGTGGCAATCCGCAGATGAGAAACAAAATCCTCCAGGCCGTGAGCGAGCTGCATCAGAGCTGGGCGGATTTGGATGAAGCACGAATTGAAACGGCAGTTCGTAAAGGAGGGCTACGGGAACCAGGACTTATCTATATTTATCTGCCTACAAGGCAGTCGACCGGAATCGCTGCGCATTTAAATGCACCGTTCTTTGGACAGATCAATCGCGGCGGAATCGACACTGGGAAGAGATGGAACAGTTTGCTTCTGTTGGAATTGGCAACTCTCCTCCTAGAAGCAGTCCGGCAGGTACTGAATCTCCAACCGCCGGAGTCCGGAGATATGGTCATCGATTTGCTTAGTTTCCGCTCGAACCTTGGCGAGAGTGAGCCTGGCCGCATCCTCGCTTCGCATGTGGATCGTATTCTGAAAGAGAATCAGATCGAGTTGGCACATTGGCCGATTCTGCCCTTTCGCAACGTAGACAATCAGCAAGAATTCGGCACCATGGCGGATTTGATCTGTCTGCCAAAGACGTGGTCCTATCGCCTGTTTTCGAGAGAAGATCTATCTGGAAAGCTGGGAATCGGGACCGTCTCTAATATCAGTGATGATCGGTATCCGGCTCTTGATATGCTCGCCAAACATGCGAATGTCAACATGTATCCGGACGATAATCGAAAAGCGGAATGGATCGAAGCGTACGCCCGGTTGATGCGAAGTCAACGGTGCTCCATCGCCGTTTGGCAACTATTCTACGACGAAGCGATGCTGCTGCTTCCTGATCCCGAGCGGCTGCAGCGCCGGTACGTGCTTCTGGGGCAGGACGGTGAACTACACTTAGCCGGAGACGAGGAACAACTGGGCGAAGTGTTCTTATCCCCCTCGCAGTCTGCGGATGCCGATGGGGAGGAAGCAACTCCGCATGACCCGGACAAAATCCCGTCTTTTATGCGACACAAAATCGCATATTTAAATGAAGACCTGGACAAGCATCGGGAGAAAGGCGGCAAGAGAACAAGTGACTTTTTGAAGTATTTGCGGAATGGCAATCTCGTAGAGGATTTCCGTGTGCAGACTTTTCTGGATAAGATTATCCTCCCGGAAATGCCAACGAAACTGGTTCCTTACGGCACAACTAAATCGGATCAGCTGTTCGAGTTGCTCGACTGGGCGATGCATCTTTATTTTGGCTCCAGAGCGACAGAATCCTACCAGAATCGTTTCTTACGGATCTGGCTGCCGACACGTTCCGGCTGGATACCGGCAATCGAAACCTACTTCTCCGCCGACTGGGAGCGTACTGGTGTGACGAACCATGCCGGAATGCTCTCGCGATTCTTCGAAGCAACGGCTTACCAATATGGCCTGGACCGTCAGTTGTTGAACGTGAGTGAACTGCCTCCT
Source organism: Paenibacillus hodogayensis (assembly GCF_039536325.1). Classification (NCBI taxonomy): domain Bacteria; kingdom Bacillati; phylum Bacillota; class Bacilli; order Caryophanales; family Paenibacillaceae; genus Paenibacillus; species Paenibacillus hodogayensis. Next base: position 93,622 of record NZ_BAAAYO010000015.1, on the reverse strand, counting down.
TCTTTTCAACAGTTTGGAGAGAGTAGGGTTGCGCGATTCTTCCAAATTTGTGGAGCTACGGACTACTTAAAGCTAGTTCCCGCTGTACCTGGGGGTACGATAGCATTCAGAGGCTGGAGTTACCGCTACCGCTTTACCCCCCCTTCAGAAGGCTATTTTGATGAGTGGCAAATGGCGACTTTCAAGAATGCAGTCGAAGCGGCCGGATGCAATTATGAAAGTGATTTTAAGTATGAGCTAAGGGAACTCATGAACATAGACGGTATTAAAGGATATGAGCATTTCCCAGATGATGTGAAGCGGTTGTTCGCCCGTTTGATCGTTTATTCTGCTGCATACTGGGAGAGGGATGTATGGCGGGTACTCCGTATTCACAAAATGTGGGGTGAAAGGCCTTCTCTCTATGTGCCTTCACTCGTTTACATAACGCTGCAGCAGCTCGCTTGGGTTCCTGTCCCAGCCGAGAAGATGGACGAATTTTCTTTTCGACGGTTGGCTGATACATGGTATGTACCTGAGGTAGACTTGGCTGCGTCTAGGGCGAATTTTTCGTTTATTCCCTATATGGACAGGTTTGTCATTTCTGAGCTCGAGCAGAACGGGCGGGAGGAGTTGTTTAGCAAGCTAGGCCTGAACAGATTTAAAGCCACGGGGGCGAAAGAAGCGGCCAAGTTGCTAGACTTGCTTGCGATATTGTACATTGAAGGCAAGGTTAATCCGAATCAGATCAATTACCTGAAAGGCCATTATCGGACAGCATGGGATATTTTGCTACAGCGACTGGGCGATCAACACCGGCTTGCAGACTTCACGCCCCCGTCCAAAATTCTGTACACCAAAGCTAGAAAAGTTCACGTGGCGGACTTGGACAAAACATCGGAAAGGATCTACATCCCTGATGACAAGAAATTGGTCGTCCGTTTAGAGCGAAACCCGCTTGTATCCGTCCTTTTGATCGACGGACGGCCAGGTTATGCGGAACTGCTCAAATCGATGTATAGTGAAGCGCTACCTCTGCTTTCCGACCTGGCACAGTTGATTCGAATCGATGGTAGTGAGTGGAACAGTGATATACCGTCAGAGTCAGACGAGATGTTTATCGAAGGCGATCGTCAATGGTTACTGCCTTTCCTATTGACAGTAGCTATATTCCGCGAGGACAGTTACATCAACGTTTCGTCCGCCGCTTATACCCGGTTGTTGTCCGAGCTTCAGGGGACAAGGATCGTTTTCTGTGAGAGCATTGAAATCTCGCTGGAAGACAAGCACTCTGGTTCGCTCGAATTGACGCGTCATCTGATCCATGCTAGTAAGGAATATAAAACGATTTTCATCGAGAAAGAAGCTCGCGGAAATGAAGAGGAGCTTGCGACGGCATTGGCGGAATATCTGGAGAACGTGCCGATGGAGATGTATTTGAAGCACGCGTTTTCCAAGCTTAATTTCGATTTACGGAGTGTCGTTCCGGACCGACCGGCGCTGATCAGGGCACTTCAATCCGTCAAGATTTCGGAAGAGAATTTTGAGTCGGTCGAACATGCGTTGAATCACAACCTCGGTTGGGCGATCGAGCGGCTAGCCCCTGTGTTCAAGCTGTATGGGGCCGGAGAGATTCTTCGAGACCAACAGCTAGCAGAAGAGAGCGATTTGAAAAAGTTGTTGGATGAAGTCCTTCCCAATTCCACGGAGTCTACGATTCTGCTTAGGTTTGCCAAAGAGTCAGCAAACGATTTTCAAATGGGACAACGTTTGTTTGACGAATTCGGCGTCTCCTTGTCCGCCTGGAATGAAGCGCTCGTGGGGTTGGCAGTGCCGAGAACAACCATCTTAAACCGGGAACTCATACAGGAGTTCAACAGCCTGAAAGGGATGTTCAGGAATTTGGTTTACGGCATTCTTCGATATGAAGTCCGCTCCGGTCGGCAGGACATTAATGAGTATGCTGCTGGTAAGGCTGAATACGAGAGTTGGACGCTACCAGATAGCTGGTGCACTTTATACTGGCAGCTGCCAGAAGAAGTGTTCGTAGGGAGCTTGATGGAAGTTTTGCGCAAGTTAAGAGTCAATTCTGGTCTGCTATCCTCGATCTGCGGGTTGTCACTGTTCACAGATATTAAGGATTTATTATCACAAACGATTCCGGATATCAATGTATCCGCATATGACATAAGGCAGACCAATCAAATCTTGGTTCGCGGTACACTTAAAGTCATGCTGTCCGCCTTTCTGGCTCATTATCAAGTTAAGGGTTTGGATACACCTGGTGTGCTTCACGTCTCCGAAACGACCTTGTTCCAACACATGATGCGTGAAGGCCTGGAGGAGCGAATGGAGCTGGGTCGATGGGAAGACAAGGACGCTTATGCTTTTATCCTGGCGAGTCCTTCATTTGGGCAGTTATGCCGCGTCTTGCCGGAAGGAATCATGTTGGTAAAATCAAGGCATGAGTTATTGTCTTTGCTTCAAGTCCAAGATAGCGACCTAGAACAGGCTGAGAAGAAATTGGAACAGGAGAAGGAGAAAGCGTACAGGGCGAAACGAACGACAACAATTTTTGGCCAGCCATTTGATACTGACGATTCTAACTTGCATCAATTGGCAAACATGGTGGATTCCATAACATTGCCGGAAGATACGGTATATGGCGACATTCTCGCTCCCATAGAACTAGGAAAGACGGGGCCAGGAAGACAAAAAGACGGAAGTAGCGGTGGCGGACAATCAAAAGGCACGAATATGAGAGAAAACAAGCAAATAGAAATGACGGTTGGAATTGTAGGCGAGTTGTGGGCCTACCGGTTTTTACAGAAACGGTTCCCGAATGCTTGCAGCACGGACAGCTGGAAGTCCGAAAACCGCATGTACCGTTTCGGCGGGGAAGCCGGCGACGACAGGTTGGGGTATGATTTCGAAATCACGCAAAATCGGAAAACGTTTCACATTGAGGTCAAAGCTACGAGAGGGAGAGATCCATATTTTGAGTTAGGTTCCACGGAACAGCGCAGGGCAATAGAAGATGCTAGTAAGCGTACGAAGGAATTTGTAGTATTATTCATTACGAACGTGTTTGATAAGCCCGAATTTCACTGGCTCTCTAATCCTTATGCCAGTGCGAACAAGGAACGCTACCGGATTCTCGAGGCCGGCGCACGGGTGTATTTTCGATGGCCTGAGTAAGACAGGGAGGATAGACAGAGATAAAACGAATCAATAGGGGGTCGAGTTGTATGTTATTGTGTCCAGAATGTGGCGGGGTATTGGATGTTATAAGAATTGAATCACCACCAGATCATTTACCTAAACAGGAAAAATTAGTCTATAATCGTCTTTGTGATGTGAGATGTTTAAATTGCGGCAAGGTTTATTATTCCCAACCGTATGATTTTGGGAAAAAAATTAATATTGTTCGAGAAATATGAGGATAATTTAGAACCTATTTTGGGGGGATGAACCTTGATGAACTGAAGAAGTTACGTAGGGAATATAACTCATTGGTTAAAAAATGTGATCCAATCATTGAATTAATGGCCCCTGTTTTAGAGGGGAATGAGGCGATGTCAGAAGATAATCGGGATATCGTTTGGATAGAGTCTACTTTTTCTGAATATAAAAATATGCCATCAGATATTCAAACGCTAATAAATCGTCTTGGGCAAACACTTAGAACGGCTAACTTTAGACCGACGACGGGCACAAAAGAGGAATACGAATCCATGGTATCGGATTTAAAAAGTTATAAAATGAATATCTCTGACATCCTGAATGAATTAAACGGATATATGTAAGATCAAAAATGAGAGGGTCTCCCAATGGAGGGATGCCCTCTCTGCACATATTATTATAGATGACAAATTAGACAGCCTAATTCATCTTCATCATCGGGATTAATGAGATCACCAAGTGTTTTAGGACCAGATTTAAATTCCTTATCAAGGCTTTGCTCCGCGGCCCTTTTTAAAATATCTGCCTTACGTTCAGGTTGTTCTAACTCTTCTAGACTTTCACGTTGTGACCAAGTAAATCTCTGTCCTGTGACGCTATCAATCTTCTCGTACTCCTTGGATTTTTCAAATAGGTCAGGGTGCCGATCTAATAGTCCGACCCATTCACTTCTTCGTTGGTAAAAGCAAAAGTAGCATCCCGATCTAGAGCGCCATTCATAATATTTAGGTAAACCTAGTCCGGATTCTTCAAGAATGCGATAAACGTCAGACTTCGTAATGCCATGCTCTTTAAATGGAAAAACTGGGGTGAGGTTTGGTTTTGTTGAAACATAACCACTTCGATCCTCGTCCGCTCGAATTGCAACATAGCTAATTACTTCGTCAGTACCAACATAATCTTCTAAAGGTTCGATCTTTAATTTACGAGTACACCATCTAGCCTGAGATGAAGGTAACAACCCCCCGTAAACTTGAAGCCAATGATCAAATCCTCTGTCGTCGTTTAAGCGTACAATTGGCTTTCCAAGATAAGCCTCAATTTTATCAAGATATTCATATGTCTCAGGTAATTCCTTCTGCGTGTCACAAAAAACGTATTCCATTTCAATTTCGGGTCTTTTTTGTTTCATAAATACAGCCAAAGCGGTACTGTCTTTACCACCCGATATATTTAAAATGTGGCGAGTATTATGCATGTTGTTCAGCCTTCCCTTTCTTTTGCGAATCACTATAATAGGCTTTCACAAGCTCGGATGCAATTAATAGTAGCTGGTTTCCATCAATAGTTCCAGAATTAAATTGGTTTATTACAGAGTGAACTATACCGCGAGTTTGTTCATGCTCAATTTCTGAAAGGCTTATAACAGTTTCGAAATCGGTATCTAGGGTTGTAATTCCTATACGAACAGGTTCAATATCACTCGATTCACTCTTATAAAGAGAAGCAATCGTCTCGTAATGAACAAATTTTCGTTCGGATAAGGCTATTTCAATTTTGAATTCATCTAGAGTACGATCAAACCAGTTCTTTGGCGTTTTTTTCATAATAACACTGGCTACAGAATCAAGCCACTTATCCGTTTCAGTGTCTTGTGTCATTCTCCACACCACTGCCTTAAAGTCTAAGTCTCTAATCAGATTCTGTATAATGGTAGCACGTTTGCGTACTTTATCTAAGGCTGCATCAGCAGGGGTATCATAGTATCCGAAAGTTTCAAATATTATAGCTTGAATTTGTGACAATAACTTAGGATAACAGTCGGCAAGTTCTCGAATCGAGTCAACTATTTGTGTTACGATCTCAGGTAATGATGATCGATTGGTAGTATCAATTGATTCAAAACCAACTGCAGATGGTAAGCTATAAAACAATAATTCTGCGGGTTCTTTAGCAGTCATAAGTGCTTGCCGTAACTTTATTGTTTTTTCACTTAGTAACTTTGTATTTCTCGTATACTCCGGTAAACGGTTAGCGAAGGCTATTAAAGGTCTAACCAGACTTAAAAGATCTGTGGTACCGTCAAATTCAGATAACGCGCCTTGCTGAACCATTATTTCAATGAATGCTTTATTGTTCCCACTTATTTCAGATAGCCGAATTTTATATTGTTCCGGGTTACGGAGTAAACGTTCAATCACTGCAGTAGACAACTCGGGAACAAAGGCGTCATTTTCCATTATGCTTACACGATTTCTATTTACGTACATGTAAGCGACCGTTAGAAGAGGTAACAAGCCTCTACGAACTCCATATGGAGGCAATGAGAGTCCGCTCCATAGATCTGAAACGGGACAGTATGTTTCTTTTGTCTTACTCTCCAAATAGCTCCAACTATCGAACCAAGTAGACTCTCTACCCGGTGCGTAGAGTTCCCATTTACCCTCAACCTCTCGATGCAAGCCAGTTTTTTGGAGAGTTGATAGATAAATCGGCAACTGTGGGGGAGATCCTATTATTCCGAGATCCTTTTCGTTTGTGTTTGTAATTATGCGTTTCAATACATCATTGCGCGCCGCGGTTGCAGCCGTAGATAGAACATTCCGGTTTACAAACTCATTGATAACCCTCGGAGCTTTTGGATAAAGTCTGTCGCAAAGTTCAGAAACGAGTGAGTTTAACTGTTTACCTTCAAGTTTCAAAGGAGCACCACTGTGCGTAAATACGGTAACTACTCCCTCAGGTCGTAGAATAGCTCCATCTACTGTTCTTTCAATGAGAAGTTCTAGATCATATTCCCGTTCCGTTATTTCGCGCCTCGCTACTTCGTCATCGCGCAATGCGGGTGTGTTTTCCTTTACCCATCTTACATAATATAACTCAGTAACAGCCTCAAATAGTGTTGGTGGCAGAACTGTCCATAATACCATTTGCCAAGGTTCCAAATTATCTATCTCGGAAGGAAGTCTTTCATCAATTGAACTAATCACAACATATACGCGGCCATCGCCATTCAAGGGTTTTGAATCAGCTTTTATGAGATGTATTTGCTCAGCTGTAATGTATGTCATGTCAAACCATCTTAATGCTCCTGTTTGCATTGAATGCTTACGAGCAGTGATTGGTCTAGGTGGTACTAGCCGGGCCAAGCTTTCTATAAATGAAGGAACGCCTATTGAACGCCGAGCGTCCTCGATTAATGATTCAATATCAATATCGCTTCCATCCCAGAGTCGATAACTGTTTGAGTAACGCCGATGAACAACAATTGACCGATTGGTAAGTAATTGAATAGACTCATCAATTTGTGTTCCTTGGCTGAGTTCTAATACATATTTTGATGCAACAAGTTGCCTTATCGGGATAGCTGAAATTAGGCCAATTGACTTCACAAGATTATGGGTTGAATCGTTATTGTCAGGAACTCTTCCGAGTGCAGTTTCAATGATTGACCAGCGACGACTGAATGACGAATGGTAGATAGATGATCCAAGAGACGTAGCAATGTACTCATAGAGTTCAGACAAACCATAAAGCTTTGGAGCTTCTGTATTTATTTCAGTTTCGTTCAAAAAACGCTGGAAACCACAAGGCTCATTACTGCCTAACATACTGAAAAGCGATCGCTCATTTTGTGCGAAGTGTCGAAAAAGTGGTCCAATCAATAATGCAGTTAAAGGATGAAGAGGAGCACACTCGCGACATAATGATATATAATCGACTTGACTAAGATTTATGGGGACTGCCCCCAAATTAAATAGTTCTTGGCCTATGCGTTCTGCTAGGTTCCGAACAGATTCAATTGCATCAGAGTTTATGCAGGTACTCGAAATAGAAGCGCCCATTATTTTTAAGGTATCTTCAACAGGTAATTGAAAAGCAATATCCTCGAAACGTCCCTGAATTTTGGCGAATTCCTCACGTTGAGTGCGGAGAAGTCGATTCCCATAGTTTTCAAAAGCTTGATGAAGAATTGTAATTACAGTCATCTTTGGTGTAGTTGAACGGTCAGCATACTCCGCGATTAATTGGAGTAGATAGACATCATTATCTTCAGGGTGACTAGCGGCATATTCAAGATGTTTTCCAAGCTCATCAATCACCAAAATTAGATGTTTACTAGGGTGTTTTGTTCTAACGATTTCTATCAGCTTAATGATTGCATTCAAATCACTTGAATCGACTTTTTCTGTTTCATTCATTAACTCGAGATCATTAAGAGATTCAGCAATCCGTGATATTGCCGCTTTAATATTTGGAGCAATAGCACTAGAGGTTCCATAAACGGGAATTGGAATGATCTGTGGCAAGCTTGAAATTGGCTCTAGTTCAGGGTAAGCACGACCCAGTTCTTTGAATTGCTTATCGTCCCCAGATTCAAGGAGCTGCAAGAGTTTGAATATTGTAGTAGACTTTCCTGTACCAAATGGACCAGTAACACTAATAGCTCGAGGGCCATTTGAACATAATCCAGTAATGACTCGATCTAAAACATGTGCAAACAATGGGGTTGCAACAAAGTTGGTGGACGAATCAGCTTTATCTAGATCAAGGCGTGTTGACCTTAAAAAATTATGCTGTTGTAGAAAAACATCGCGGTACTTCATCATTATTGGCCCCTTTGATAATAAGCTGAAAGTATTTCTAAAGAAGTGGGAACAGAATGAAATAATACTTGTCGCATCCCAGCAGTGGCATCATACACAATTTTACCCTTTGTTAAGTCTCCTAGACGCTCAAGACGTCTGATACAACTATTGTCATCAAGTAGAAAGATACGTCCAGGAGATCCCTCATTGTGGAGTATTCGCTCCGCCAATAAAGTCTTTGCCCCAGTGTTTGTTTTTTCAAAGAATTCAACTAATGCTGCCAAAAAAATAAAGTCGGGAATCGTATTTTTTTCTCCTCGATTTAAGCGAATGTATTTATCATTTTCCTTAAGAATGTTTAACTCTACCAAGGGGCATTCGAGTGATTCTTCGGAAATGCCTCTTTTGGGAGATGTATAGGTTCTTACAAAGCATTCAATATCACTCTCAAGTGTACGATCTGATTGTGCGCGGCCGCCACTTTCGGCAACAGCTTTTTTCAGTTCGTCCTTTAAAGCGGTTTTAGAAAACTCCGGACGATTTATATAGTTCATAACATAATACCAAGTCGTACAACGCTCATAATTTCCGGATAATTTCCAGTGGAGCCACCAGAGCGTTCCGATATCTTCGAGATAAGGATCAGCACCATTTGATGCGAATACTAGTTCGCCTAATGGGGTGGTTTGGTACACGCCTCGTCCAATATCGGTAATCAGACCAAGTGTAAGACACCAATGACGTATAGAACGGACCATATTTTTGCCTACGCCGAGAATAACAATGGCTTCATCTTTGGAAAAAATTTGGGGGTCATCTTTAACAGCCATTACACCTTTGTGTAACCAACCAAGACGAAACGGAAATGTTTCGTGTCCTGTGAACCCATATGAAGGGAGAATAGGATGGGAATGTATCGCCATAATAGCACCTCATGTTATACTGGATAAGTAAGTCCAGTTTAACACATTTACAAGGTGGAGATGAAGATTGGATTCTATTTCTTTTATAAATGGTATTGTTTATTTGGATAATGCAGCAACCACTCCTTGTGATCCGAGAGTAATTGATGCAATGCACCCGTATTGGTTCAATAATTTCGGAAATCCATCAAGCCCACATATACTAGGTCAATTAGCAAAACAGGTAATAGAAGATTGTCGATGTGAGATTAACGAAAATTTACATGGCTCAGGCACAATAATTTGTACTAGCGGTTCTACCGAAAGCAATAATTTGGCAATATTATCTGCTTTTAAATTTACGAAAGAGCAGCTACGTCGAAGAAAGGTGTTATGTTTGTCTACAGAACACAAGTCAATCATTAACAGTGTTCAATACTATGGGGAACATTTGAATATTGAAGTTATATGGATTCCGGTCACTCCAACCGGGATTATTGATATGGATTGGTTGTTTAGTGAACTAGATCATTCAGTAGGGGCGGTTATTGTACAACTTGCAAATAGTGAGACAGGAGTTATTCAAGACATACGTAGAATTTCTGAAGCCTGTCATCAGGTTGGTGCAGTATGTGTCTCTGATATCACTCAGGCGATAGGAAAGATTAAAATCAATATAGACTATTTAGGGATAGATTTTGCAACGTTTACGGCACATAAATTCTATGGACCCAAAGGGATAGGGGCACTATATGTCTCACCACGGATGAAGGTTGCTCAGTTAATATATGGTGGGGGACAAGAAAAAGGAGTTAGACCCGGAACAGAGAATGTTGCAGGTTTGGTTGGAATGACCACAGCACTTAGGCTTTGCATTGAAGAACATGATATAATGACAAGCAGGGTTAATGAACTCCGCAATAGTTTATTCTCGGTTTTAGAACGTGTTGGAGATATTAGGTGGAATGGAATGGGGGCTCCATTGCTGCCCTCTCACTTAAATATTACAATTAGCGGGGTAAATGCACAGGATTTAATGCTAAGGTCGAGGAATATAGCGTTCAGTGCAGGATCAGCTTGTAATACTGCTACAAACCTGCCTAGTCCGGTACTCTTAAGTATGGGTATGACTAAAGAGGAAGCGGAACAAACAATTCGTTTAACAATTGGCCGCTTTAATACTGAACAAGAAATCGAGATCGTATCAAAGATCCTTATTTTAAACATTAACGATATTCGCAATTTAAAATGAGTCTTAAGACCCTAGAAAAGGTGATATTTCAGGCCCTTTCTAGGGTTTTTTGTTGATTGGTGCTATGGAAAATAGAGGATTTTATTGGTTAGAGTAGAAATGGTTAATTAATGACTTGATGTTGTGCGGGAAGATAGAAAATGATGTTGGAGGAAGAAATATGAATACGGTGTGGATTAATTTTCTTCGAAAATATGGACCAATACCTCAAAATGACAATATGTACGATGAGACGATCCAGCGCTACGTCAAACAAAAGGGAATTCGCCCGATTCAAATTGAAGCGCAATATTTAAATGCGTTAATCGAGAACTTTAAAACCGAGAATCCTAGATCGGTTATTTTGACGGGTACTGCCGGTGATGGAAAAACATATCATTGTCGTGAAGTGTGGTTCCAGCTAAATGGTACATTTGACCAGTGGGAAAAATCCGGTAACATAAAAGAAATATCAATAGATAATGGACGAACACTGTATGTGATAAAAGATTTAAGTGAACTATCAGATGAAGAAAAAAGGCATATACTATTTATTTTTATTAGAACGATTAAAGGATTGCAGAATAATTCTATCTTTCTTATTGCAGCAAATGATGGACAATTAATGGAAGCATTGAAATTTGTAGAAGTAAATGATGTTGCTACAGGGGTATATGAGGACATTGAGGAAATGCTAGTATCAGACCTGCGAGAACATTCGGGTTATTCATTGACTATGATTAATCTAAGTCGTATAAGTGCTGCATGGGCGTTGCCGCGGGTCATAGAAGCTATAACAACCCATGAAGGATGGGCTTCCTGCGATCAGTGTATATATCGGGATAATGTGGATGCCGAATTACGATGCCCAATATGGGAAAATAAGAAGAGATTAGAAGGTCATGATGGCAATGAAACTCTTAGGCAAAGACTAGGAAACCTATTAGAACTCTGTGAGATCAACGGAATACACTTACCAATACGACAGTTATTGTTGCTTGTATCAAATATGATCCTTGGTCATCCGGATGCCAAGGATAGGTTGTTAAGATGTCGGGATATTCCCAATATATTGGAAGCACGGTCAACGTCGAAGGCAAGTATCTATCGCAATGTGTTTGGTGAAAATCTCCCCGAGCATCGGAAAGAGACTAGAGACATATTCAATACTTTAGGTCGCTTCGGGGTCGGTAGTGAGACCAGCAATAGGGTTGATAGCATATTAATATTTGGGGAAGATGACCCAGAACTAAATCATTTATATCAATCACTTGTGCTTTCAGATAATTATTATGGGGCCGATCATGCATTTCGAGCGGAACAAAGGAAATACCTTGAAGGAATATCTGAAGATGGCGGCGCGTCCTTTTTGGATCTAGTGCGGGCCCAAAGACAACGATTATTCTTTAGCATACCTGAAGAGAAAGCAGAAGATCTCAGACTTTGGGAATTGACGACATTTCACTATGCAGGCGAATTCTTATCGAAAGTGTATCGAATAATTGAGCAAGGTGGCAGGCCGCACCCGCAGATTCTATCTCGTATAGTGAAAGGTCTTAACCGTATATCTACAGGCTTATTAACTAAAACAACAGATAAACTAATATTAGCCACTTCTGGTAGTAACTCGCAATCAAGAGTGAGTAAGATATTTGAAGGAAACATTTCTGTTGCACGTGATCGAGGAGAAAGTGTTCAAATTAAAGGCGATGATCTCGGCAGAATAAACCTCGAGGTTAGTCTGTCTACAAGTCCAACAGTACCGGTAGTCAAACTTCATTTACAACTCATACGTTATGAATTTTTATCCCGGGTAGCCGAAGGTGCCTTGCCAGGCAGTTTTTCGCGTGAGTGTTATGAAGATATCTTGGCGTTTAAAAGTCGATTAATGAATGCACAGGCGAAGAGGAATAAGGAATATCAGGAAGATGATTATCTAGAAGATGCTCTGTCTTTTTATATACTTGTGATAAACTCTGACGGAGTGTTGGATAAAAAGACAGTGGAGGTACTAAATTAATGCGAACGGTCTTACCGCGTCCCAAAAAAATAGACTCTGATATGTGGGTAGATGAAGCTATCTGGGGACATAGGCTCTATGATGAACAAAGCCCATGGCTTTGTTTTATGGAATTCTTAAATGTATTAAATGCTGAAATACATGCGCAACGAGCATTTGAGGAAACAACACCTAATTCTTTATCGTACTCTCCTCAATGGCGATTACATCTAAGAAATATTCTATTTAATAACCCTCAAATGGCCGTTATTAATCGGCAATATAAAAATGATGATCATGCAAAATGGGAAGCTTGGAAAGAAGTAATGTCTGATAGTGCGGGATTAAAGGAACCAGACTATTCTTATCTGCAAAGTCGCTTCTCCACATTTGAAGATTTTAAGGATGTTGCAGATTTTTTATCATCTTCAACGATAGAAGGCGAAAATAATAAACGGTGGAGCTCTCTCTTCCTATTCCCATTTGGGCCAAGCTGCCTCTATGAAGATTTAAATGTTAAAGATAACAATAATATCTCCCAAGATAGAAGGTTTTTTGCACGTACTGGAGAGTTGTTGTATTTGATGTTGACTCGGAGTACAAAAGGTGCTGAACTTCTGCCATTCTTTCAGCAACGAGTACTGCAAAGCGAAACAAAGTACAACAGATTGGTAGAAGCCCTTCAACCAAAATCAGACTTGGAACATTCGACATCGATAAAAAGGGATGGTGCCTATCTTCCATATTCATACCTAACAGAATACCAGGATTTAGCGGAGGATTGGATTCAATTATTCAAATGTAACATTCCAAACTATGACGTTATTCCTCACCTCATTAATATTATGGGGATTCATATGATTATATATAGCTTGAATCGCGCAAAAGAAGTCATAGAAGATAATCAAAAAACCACCTTTGTTCTTGAAATTGTATCGCCTAAAAAAACTGCTGTTAGGGAGATATCGGCTGATTCTTTTATCGAAAATAATTTGTTATCACGAGCTGCAGTAGAGCGATACATAAATAGTGTTACTCAAACGGATGAATGGTTAAGAGCAATTAACTCAAATGAACCATTGGAATACCGAAAAGTACTGCAAGAGCATTTTTCATGGCCGAAAAAAAGTAAAGAAGATGAATTTGATCATATTGAAACTGCGGAAGAACTTCTTAATGCTCTAGTCGAGAATGCGATTAATCGTCATAATCAACATTTGAATAAGTTTCATAATGTGTGGAGCAAAGAGATCGGTTTAGCATCACGAAGAGGAAGTCGGAGAAACCGATACGCCCCACATGACTTGCTGCTTAAATCGCTTGTGTTATGTATCGTTCCTAATCGAATGGAGTTTCAAGATTTTCTGGAGGAACTATATCGGAAATATGGATTCATTATTGGCGATAAGCAAGCAAAGTTATATATTGAATCAGGCCGAGCTGATCAAGTAGCATTTTCGGAAAATGCATTAAGATTAGAACAGCGATTATCTAGTATGGGATTATTAAAAAGACTTTCAGATGCGTGCGCTTATATTGAAAACCCGTTCGCAACTCGGGGGGGAATGTAAAATGAATGATGAAATTCAACTCATTGGTCATGTAGCTAAGGAGTATTTTAGAAGACATCTTATAAATGATCCATCAGAACATGGAGAGGGAGTAGCTCGCTTCCTTCTTGATCGATTAACTGGTGAGGTAGTTGCATCCATTTGTCATCACATAATACAAGATGTTCAATTAAACTCCAAAGTAGAAATCAAAGTGCCAAAAGCGCTGGTCTCTGGTTTTGGTTTGCCGGATGAAATTATGACAGAACGTCGAACCACTCACTGGAGGCATGCCCCTTGTTCAAAAGAGGCATTAATTGTCGCAAATACCAACGATGACCAAGGGACTTCTTTACGTGATATAACAACAATAGGATCTGGTGACCTTAAAGCTGTACCTGAGCTCTGGGTCCAATGTGCATGTCGTGATTTAGTATTATCCTCGGATCAACAGGGTCATTGGAAGCAGGCGCTAATTGGGTTGCAAGAAGCTTATGAATGTAGTTTAGAGCAATTTAGCAGTTATGTTATCCAAACACGGCAAATTATGCTTCAGGAAGGTATCCCATTGATTAATGCCCTTGGCTGGGCATTGCCTGCTCTTCGGATTCCAAGGGATTCCTCATATTTTGAAGCCATTCCAGAAAAAGCCCTTAATTTGAAGTTGAAATGGAAGAAGTTGTTTCAGGATGCATTCGCTAAAAGAGCGTGTTATTTAGTTAAACAAAACCCTAACCGTCAATTGTACGAAAATGAGGATTTAAATTCAAATTATTTAGTAAAAAGAGATCAAATTCCCCAAGAACATCATCCTGTAATTGAGTCTTTTATTGAGGCTGCCGCGGGATGGACGGCAGCTTCTAAACAATTGGCCAATATTGAATGGGAAAGAGACAAAATCTACTTATTATTTTTGGACGTTAAAAAATTACGACCTCATTTGGCAATAAGAACAATAGATTTTTTTGATGATGAATACCCTGGTTTGTTAACCAATGAAGAAAGAAGTTACTTGACCGCCCTTGAAAAAAGAAAAGATAAGACAGCAAATGATGAAGATAAAGACTTCTACGAACGGCACCGACAAGATCTAGAGTTAGATCGGTTATTAAAATCCGACTGGGATAAATTTGTTTTTGGAAAACCAATTGATTGTGATGATTTTTATGTTGGTTTATTAGAAGCCTTACAGCGAGTGTTTGCTCAATGCGATAATGTGAATGGTGTAAAGTCCCTAAAGATTCGAACTGTACGGGGAAATGGAAAGAAAAAATGGCTAGAGCTTAATGAAGATGTCGGAATGTATTTTTGTATGAATTACAGGGGGATTGAAAAACTAACAAATCGACTTGTTGAATGGGAAACACAAAAGTTATTTGAATTTGACGAGTTAATCGCGAACAAAACAGACCCCAAAAAGAATACTTCAACCGCTAGATCGGCCATTCAGATCGTATTTGACATCGAATTAATATATACAGACATGACCAATAATCGTCGGAAAAACTCAATTCGACTTGTGTGGCATGGGAAACCAGCTTCTATAGGAATGGAATTGTCAGATGATCTTAAACGACTCGCGGCGCGCCCGTTTTCATATTCCACTGTTTCCAAGAATCCTATTAGCAAAAAGGGGAAACTTCAAAGTATATCACTTAACGATGTAGGAACATTACAAGCAGTATATGGGCAGGACCGTGGTTCATTAATTGGTCCTTCCGCAAAGTCTGAGGATATAAGTAAGTTATTTAAAAAAAATCTGAAACAAGCATTAGCCGAAGGAAGAGTTTCATTAGATGGTCTCAAGCTAATTGAAACCAAGTGGGAAAACTTTGAAGCCTTGTATACTAAAGCAATTGAGGATTGGAGAACTGTGGGAATCTCTGCTGATTCGTTGCTAAAACAGGGTGAGGCTTATAATGAGTTGCTTAAGTGCCTTCAAGAATATGCTCGCGGTGACGTGAATCGAATTGATTTGTGGCACCCTGTCTTAAAGATAGGTAATGTACAAGTAAACGGGACTAATCCTACTACTATTGTTGCGCCATGGCATTCCATGAGGATGGCTGCAAAAGCTATTAAGGCTAGGCAAATAAGCGGGTTAATAAACTATATTTTGCAATCTAATAATGTTGAGTTTGGCGATGCTGATTTATTTTTTTCTGATATGCGTGAAGAGATTCGTCACCCATACTATCCTGAAGTCGCTACGGGATATCGCGGGCAACAAGCGTATTTACTAACTGTTTCTGATACTGTGAACGATTACAGCTTAATGGAACTACCGGTAAAAGGTGAAGGAAATGATACTAATGAAGATCCGCGTGAGGCGAGTTCAAAAGTACTTTCTGTTGTTAAGAAATATCTGACCCTTCAGCCTCATGAAGGTACAAATCTTAGTGTAGTGTTGTTCAACTGTGATTCGACGCGCTTGCCGGAAACAATAGTAGGTTCATTGTCTGAACTTCATGAAAATGAAGATGAAGTTCGTTGCCAAGTGATATTGAGGCATCGCGATTCCGAAAAGTTGAATGAGCTCTACATGAAAATGGTTGAAAACGATGAGAATGACCCGGATTCATTAGTTGCCAGTGAAGTTTCTCGTGATTTTATGGCGAGACTTCGTGTAGAAGTAATGGCTGATGCAGCACCGATTTTAGATACCAGGGATGGAAAGCCAGCGGATATTGTCTTTCTACAGGATGTTATATCTCGTCAATCTAAGGTAGTTTGGTTACCACAGAGCGTTATTAGTAAACCTGATATCTTACAACATAGCCCATCAAGATGGGCACGCAGACGGTTTGCTGCGAAAGATGATTTGAAATCCACTGTATATTTGACATGTCCGAGCCAGCCTGAATTAGGAATATCCTATCTAGCGGCGATATACTCAATAACAAACGCCATTCAATCAGATAACGACATGCTTTATTTACCCGCAAGACAGGTTACGTTTCAAAATGAGGACATCCGTGGAATATTTGATGAAGCCCATACACTTGGTGAGTGGGTAGTGAATTATGACGACTTGCTTGATAGAAGGCAGTTGAAAAACCAGGGAGTCAAAGTGATCAAGTATCAACACAGTCGTACGCAAGGTCCGAACTTAATTGTTTCATCGCGCTCAAAATTAAATCTATTACAAGTGCTCGTCAAAAGAAGACTTGAATCCTTAAATCTTGGTTTAGAAGATCAAGAAGTATTTGATCTAACAAATAGATTTATAGATGAGGCAAACGGCATTTCTGGTGATATTGTATTGCGCGCAGCAAAACGGGGAGTATTTGCAGGGGAACTTATTGGAGTAGTATTAAGTAAGCTTTTGTTACAATCCGAAATGAACTCTTCTGCTATTGGGTGGTTCTTCCTTGATGACTATGCTTCGTGGTTAGGTCAAAAAGAGGAACAGATTGCTGATATTTTAGCGCTTTGTCCGATGGAAAAAGATGGGCAAGCATATCTTCAAGTCCTAGTCACTGAAGCAAAGTATATTGATATTAAAAGTGTGGCTGAGGCTAAGAAAAATTCGCAGAAGCAATTGCGTGACACAGTTTTAAGAATGCATAATGCTATTTTTGGAAACCCAGGAAGATTAGATAGAGACCTATGGTTGTCTCGTATAGGAGACATGTTTAATGACGGTTTGGAGTTTACGCAGAATATCTCGCTGTCAGTTGATCAATGGCGGGATGGAATTCGTAATGGTTCCATTCCTATAGAATTAAAAGGCTATTCCCATGTATTTGTATCAACGTCTACAGATAATCAGATGGACTGTGAACAGATTATTATTACTAATGTCGATAATTGTTATCAAGAAGTGTATTCTCGTCAATTTGTAAAGGATCTAGTACTTGCATTCCATCGAAATGAAGACCTCACTAAGATCAGAGAACAAGTTGGAGATTTTCGCCCCTGGGAGACCTCCAATGCACAACTTCCAGCAAAGAGGATAAAATGGACTATTGATGGAGAAGACGAAGTCGATGCTGACAACGAAACTAATACAGTAGGTGTAGTTTCTTCGATTCAGCAGTTAGACGTGGTTTTCACCCCTGCCCCATCTGAAGAACTGCAACCAGAGCAGGAAGTAACAATCCAAGAAAGTGAACAAAAAATTACGTGGGCATCTTCTGAATTTTCTAATTGGGTATTGAATCATTTATCCGCTGAGGAAGGAAATGCAGCGGCGGATCAATGGGCATCTCAAACTGTAACTGTGTTAAAAGCTGCCTTGATAAGTTATAATCTACAGGCGAAAGTGTTGGATTACCGATTAACTCCTAACGCAGCTGTAATAAGGCTAAAAGGGTCAGATCAATTAAAGATCGAAGATATCGAAAAGAAGAAGTCACAATTGCTGACAACGCATGCGCTTGATATTATTAACATTCAAGCGCAACCCGGTGAGATAATTGTGTCGATAGCCCGGCCTAACAGACAAACCATAACTCTTGGAGATGTATGGAAATTCCGGAGAGTACAAGAGAATCCGTCGGAAATGAATATGAGTTTTGTTGTCGGAGTAAAGGAAGTTGATGGCAATATATTATATCTAAATCTCGGTGGTCCATTCGAAGGCATGGAACAACATGCGCCACATACATTAATAGCAGGAGCAACGGGTAGTGGAAAATCAGTTTTATTACAAAATTTGATTTTGGATATTTGTGCTACTAATTCTCCATTATTAGCGAAAATATTTCTGATTGATCCTAAGTTTGGTGTGGATTATCAGCATCTTGAAAACTTACCACACTTGACAGAAGGAATTATTATTGATCAGCAGAGAGCAATAAGTGTATTAGAATATTTGGCCGAGGAAATGGATAGAAGGTATTTGTTATTCAGAGAACAACGTGTAAATAATCTAAGGGATTTCAACGCCAAAGTCTCGGCTGACGAAAAACTGCCCTTATTGTTCCTGATTCATGACGAGTTTGCTGAATGGATGTTAATCGATACTTATAAAAATTCTGTTTCCTCCATTGTTCAACGCCTTGGGGTAAAAGCACGTGCTGCTGGTATTCACTTAATTTTCGCCGCGCAACGTCCTGATGCCAATGTATTACCAGTACAATTACGCGACAACCTAGGAAACCGTTTGATTTTACGTGTTGAAAGTGTTGGAACATCGGAGATTTCACTTGGCGAGAAAGGTGCCGAGAAGCTTTTGGGTAAGGGGCATTTGGCAGCACGCTTACAGGGTGAACCCGGTCTGATTTTTGGACAGGTACCATTTATATCTAATGATGAAATTGCTGAAGTAGCTGAAATCATTCGATTAAGGTCATAATGCGAAAAAAGTAGCGGCAATTACTTTCCGCTACTTTTTTCTATTAAAAGATGGTTCTAACTATTAACCCTGGCTTGAAAAGAGTCATTAATGAATTATTTATGCCAGTTAACAAGGTGAAAGATTTATTTTTGAGTTAGCTTGTCTAATTCAAATTCTAAAATCTGCATAAGCATTGATGGTTTTATTCGAAGTGCCTTGGCGAGTGAAATGAGTGTAAGTAATGTAGGAGCTTTTTCGCCATTTTCTAATTCAGAAATAAAAGAACGATCAATGCGAGAGTAATCACTTAATTGTTCTTGGGTATATCCCTTTTCTTTCCGAATATTTTTTAAAGTAATTCCGAAAGCAATGAGTTCTAAATCTTTTTCTCGATTTTTTTTACTCACATCCCATACCCCTTAAAGCTTATTTAAATAATGGTAAGCTTTTTAAGGATGGGTTTTCTGTAGGCTATTGCCTACAAATTCCTTTTGTGGTAACATGATATCATTCTGGGGTTATAATAGGTCAGTAGATCTCGCTGAAATATAGTCGAAAGAGGGGCCATTGTGTCGAAAATCCATACAATTGTCTTAGAATCACAGGATGGCGAAAAGTTAAGTTTTAATTTTATGGAGTTTATTTCGAGAGATGTAAAAAAGGCAGTAACGCTGGTGGGGAAGAATGGAACATATATATACGAAGTAGTTCAAACTGAGAATGGAATGTTTGAACTTCAACACATAGAAACTCGACTGAACAATCAAGCTAAAGCAATTTATCGCGTTGTTGGTATATCATTCCAGGTTGGTGAAAGTAAGGAGGATTCTAACGAATACAAATTTATTATTGCAAATGATTATGAAAAACCAATAGATTTTCTGCCTTATCTGACCGGAATGAAGTAATCATCATTCTGGTTTATTTGTTTTTTAATGAAATTACAATTGCTCGGCTTGTCACAAGGCATTTGTTAATAATGTCCGTCCTGTTTATCGTCTCTCTCTTCAACTGGCCATTTTCACGGAAAACACTTACTCACATTGCGGCGTTGATCTGTTGATTTCTAGCCTTCTCATTATTGAGCAACGTATCTTAGAGAAACCGTCTTGCAAAATAAGACAAATTTTGATACATTAATTGCAACCCAATAGTTGAAAATTTGTTTTAAAGTCCTACAACCCAATTATTAGCAATATAGGAGGGAGTCTGGCGATATTTATGCCGGGCTTGCTTTTGTTTGCTGATAATTGGGTTTTTGTCATTTATTAATCAACTAACGAATCCAGGGCGGTGACCTAAGTGACATACATTATTGAAGAGGTACAGTCCTCGAATGGAATCAGTTTTATTAAGTGGTTCAAGAAGACAGATGGATCTTTGATTGAGCATATAAAAGTCAATATTCAAACTGTCAAAGTCCCCTGTGAGCTCACTGACAAAATAAGCTACATTTTGTACGACCCAAATAAAAAGCCTATTTCTTCTGCGTTTCAGTACTTAAATTATGAAATTAGTGAATTATCTCCTAATTCAATAGAGGTAGCAATGATTGCGTTAAAATTGCTCTATTCCTTTTTGTTACTGAATAACGTTGATATTCATAGCATCTCTATGGAGAATATCCGGCAATTGAAAAACTTTTTATATGGAGTTAATCACGAAGGATACGACTTGGTATTTAAGAACTTAACAAAAAGAAACTCGGATACCTTGAATATGTATTTTGGTGTGTATAGAAAGTATCTAAAATATCTCAGCATTAAAGAATCGGCTTTTTATTCGAAAACAATCAACAGTAACAGCAAAAGTAACTCCGGCTTTTTAGCTCACGCCAAAAGAGTCCAACAAGAAAAGTACAATATAAGTGAAAGGGCAACCCCTGAATCAACGGTGGTACCTATGTACATTAGTGTTGCTGATTTCAAAAAAATATTAAAGGTGATAAGAGGGCAATACTCTTTGCGAGAAGAGATTATTGTTAGGCTTATGTTTGAATGTGGAGCACGTATTGGTGAGGTATTAGGATTGACATTGGAAGATATTGAGGTCCATTCAAAGACAATAAATATTGAAGGTAATGATCAAGACAGTTTCGGAACAATAGTAATTCGTAATCGAGTATCAGACAAAGATTATCAATTAGCTAAAACATGCTTCACCCCGAAAAATAAAGAGGACTACTCACATAAGATATATTTGACCGAAAAGAAGGGATTTCAAAATATTTACCCCAGTATTGATTTGATTGAAAGAATTGAACAATACATTGAACAAACTCATGGAAGAATGTCAAAAACAAAAAGGGCTAACTACTTAAGCAGTGCACGGGCAGATAACGTAACGAACCTCGATTCTGTCGAGTCAGAAGATAATTATTATATTTTTCTTAATAAGAATGGAACCTCGCTTTCGATTGATGGCTGGAATAAGGTTCTTAGAGGAATATTTACTAAATGCGGATTGAAAATTGATCGTAATGTAAGGAGAAATAACCTTAGTCATCGGTTTAGACACGGTTATGCGATGTTCCTAATCAAATATCAGAATGCTTCGCATTTAGATGTTATGTATGCCTTACGCCAGACGAGCTTGCAGTCAGTTTTGTACTATTTCCGACCTACTATTGAGGACAAATATAAGGCTAACCAAGATTCAACAAATTATATGCACAGAATAATTCCGGAGTTGAAAGAGGGATGAAAATGAATTCGACATCTCTTAGCAGATCTGAATATATTAAGAGACTAGTTCATAAGCAAGTAGCTGATATACGATTAAAAGATCTACTAATTGAGTATTTACTTGAGGTTGAAAATGGTCACTTTCGTCCCCAGTCTTTTGTTTCCAGTTTCGCATCATTAACGATTGACCAACTATGCTGGAATCATATGTGCAGAGCAATTAATAAAGATCGTATTAATGCAAATTACTACCGAAAGTTATATAAAATCGTTTATTTAAACGAAATAATTAGAGATGAGTTCTCTGATTATTTGAGACAAAATACTTGGTTGTTTGATGAATGCAAAGGTACTTCCATGGAATATTTTTCGCCTGAATCAATTCCTTTCAATTTGTTTTATGTGGATGTAAAAAATTATAAAGTTTATTTTGACTTACAAACAAAGTCAATATTTCTAAGGACAATAATACATGAGTTCGTTCTTAGTTTTAATGAATCTGAGTTAAAGAAGACTGCCTTGAAGTTATTTATTAAACACTTTAATAATAGTTTAGGAAAAATAAGTGAAAGTCTACAGCTGTACTCAGATTTTAATAACTCAACGTTTGATAGACAATATACGTATTATTCTTCATTAAAACACGGTACTTCTATTGGAAGGGAAAGGCTTATCAATTACTTGTGTAGGTTTTATTTATTTTTATTGAACAAACATGCCTTATTTTCACCAGGTGATGTTCTATCGAGAGAATTTTTAGGGAGAGGTCAATTTCATCTTTCATATGATCGTGGTTATAGATCCGTTTATTTAAATCCTCATGACAAAATTCCATTCTTTGACCGATGGATATTAATATTTAATGGTGAAGAGGAATTTACTACCGCGTTACGGAAAAGCCAGACTTATGCAATTGATTTTTCGGAAATCAACAATCCGAATTTTCGATACATGGCAAAACACTTTATTTGGTTTGGCTCAAATAATATCAATACAAGAATAAAAATATATCAAGTGATACGGTGGTTTTTAAATTGGATTGACATTAACGGAAACCTGAAAAGTTTTAATAGCAAACAGTTTTATTTTTCAACCAGTGTAATAGCTTTATATCGGATGAATATTTATAGCGAATACAGCAATCAAGAAACGCGAAATACTATTACAGACGCAGTTAAAACTTTTCTTAAGCATATCCAAGAGTTTGATTTAAGCAAGGTAGAGAACGCTGCATTCGATTATTTGAGGCGTAAAAAAATCAAAGTTTCAGGCGGAAATCCTATTACTAAAGAGGATTTGGAGCTCTTGGTAACTGAGTACAAAAGGCAATCAAGAGAAGGGACGATCTTAGAAAAACTGAATTGGATTATTGTTAATATATGCTTAACTACAAATTTGAGGATTAGCGAAGTCCTAGATATGAGGACCTCCGCTTTAGAAGATGGTCCGAATACTGCTGAGAAAATATTAATGACTAAACGGAAAGGGTCCGGAAATCATACTGAAGACTATTACATCAATCTATATACCGTTAGATTGATTGAGAAAGCCTTTCAAGTTACAGAAGAAATAAGAGTAAATGCTCAACCGGATATTAGGGGGTTTTTATTTTTACATACTTCGAAAAAAAATGAAATCAAAGTGATCACCAGGGATTTAGTAGGCAGAAGGTTCATCAAAATGATACGATCTTTACCGTTTGCCGGTGGTCCGTATAAGTTGTATAACCTACGAGATACTTTCATGAATTTTATTTATGAGGAGGGAAAAAAAGAGGGGAAGAGTATTTTTGAGATTCATCTTGGAACCGGTCATAGAGATTTAAGAACTACATTGCAACATTATCGCCAGCCTAACTATAAGGACTATCTTGAAGCACTACATAAAGTTATTATTGGAGACGTCAATATTTTAGGACAAATTGTTGATTCTCCAAAATCAGCAATGGTTGAAATGGCTGACAACCTTAATGAAAGAAAGGTTAAAGATGAGTGCGGTTATTGTAGCTTTAATACCTGTATTAAAGAGAAAGACTCGGAGTGTCTTGTTTGTCAAAGCTTTATTACGACAGTTGATAGAATCCCCTATTTTGAGAGAAGTATAGAAAAATTAGATTTATCAATCTCCGAATGCAAAGAAGACGACGAAAAAGAAGAACTTCTTTCTTTAAAGAAAATTTACGTAGCATATCTATGTAAAATGTATGAATTTAAAGAGAGGTTGGAAAAAAAGCTTGGGTAAATCATCAAGTGTCCTAGTAAATGGCATCCATTGGGAAAAAGATAGGATTGCAAATATATTTGCATGGGAAGAGGAAGTAAATGGGATCTTCCAACTCCCAATTCCTGCAATTGGAAAAGAAATATATTTTTCTGAAGATGAGTGGGATTTCTCGGAGCTTGACCAACTTAATAGGCCGCAACATTTACTGAAATTTGACTTTACAAAATTGACAGTGGTTATAAAAAATGCTGCCAAGTTACTGATCTTTAAGTCGGTAGTACTTCACAAGTTGGAATTTTCAACGATTTATTCAAAAATGAATCATTTGAATTTTATCAGCAAATTTTTATCTGAAAGTCATATCTTTCGGCCTGAACTTATAACAAATGATGTAATAGATAAATTCAAAGCATGTTTAAATCAAAAATGGACCGAGGCCACAAGAATACAATACTATACTACATTTATTGATTTACTAAAGCAGCTTGAGAGGCTTAACAAAAGGCTTGAATATTCCGAACAATGTAATGCGTTAAAAAAAGCAGATATGAGTTTATACCTTGCTGAAAGAGAAGATGGCAAAACAGATGAAATCCCGAGGGTTTTCTTCAATCAACTGATAGTTCAAGCTATGCAAATTATTAATGATTCAAACAGTCCTGAAAATGAACAAATACAGGCTTGTATTATCATGCTGCTTTCGCAAACTGGCATGAGAGTGGGAGAGTTGGTGAAGCTAGAGTGCGATAAAAAAGAAACTATATCAATATTAGAAGGAACCAAACAGGTTTCTTATTTAGAATATAAAACATTTAAGACAATCCAAAGTGATGAATACAAATGGACAAAGACAATCCTAACAGATAAAGCTGAAAAGGCATATGATTTACTTGTTTATTTGAAGAAGAAGCGCAGAGATAATTCGAATTATTTACTTGAGGCTGGGACATATAGTGCTCCTGCTACCTGGGTTCGGAGAAACATTCTCCGATTCGTCGCAAGGTATAAAACAACAATTGATTGTATTAATCTCACAGAAACAAGGCTAAATAAATTGTTCGTTCAAGAAACAAAAAATAGAATGGACTACTATTTAAACAACTCATATTTAGAGGGACTTAATCCCACTGATACAATTCACTTTCCACTACCACATCAATTTAGAGTGACTTTAGCGACAATACTATACGAACAAGGGGTACATATTGACTGGATACGAGAACACATGAATCATCTGAGTCATGAAATGACGTTACATTACATTAGGGAACATGAGAAGCGAAAAAACAAAGAAAAACTCATCAAAAAAACAATTGAAGAACTTGTTGCAACTGATTCGGATTCGAAGTCCATCCATAGAAAGATCGATCGTTTTATAAACGAAGGTAAATACCACATCTCAATTGATATCCAGTCACTTATTGATGAGGTACAGGGCGAGGTTCCTATAAGAGAAAAAGAACAAGGTTTTTGTATAAAAAGTAACTATGGACGAAAGTGTCCCAAAAATGAATATCTTGATATACCAGAAGTTCAGCATCACATAGTAAGCTTTGAATACATTGACATTACATATAACCGTTACTTATCAATAAGGAGTACGATCGAATATAACCAAAAAAATGGATACCTAGTCGAAAGTTCAAGGGAAGAAAAGAAATTATATCGACTAATTACTCATTATTTTATTCCTGAACTCAATGAATTGAATGAAGACATTAAATATACAGGTGAGGAAAGAACAAGGCAAGATTACCCTCATCTTGTCGAAATCATTAATAATCGAAATCAGATTTATGATGAGGTGGCGAAATGGATATCTCCGATGAAATAGTAATAAATATAAAATTAAAAGCTATTGGTGAAACTAATGGGGTTGAATCATTAAAGCCAAACGTTCAGAAATACATAAAAGGGATAGAGGAAATCGTAAGGGGGCTTGATTTATGCCGAAGTGAAAGCCTAAAAACCTATAAAAACTCGGCGATTAATAAATCCTATATTGTTGAAAGATTAGGTATCGCGAGACAGACCATATATAATAACAATATACTTGAGAGGTACATTGAATATTCTAGAGAACAGCAGTTAAAGAGTGATCTATTTCGCAGAGAAGCAATGCTGATCGATAGAATTGTCGAATTAGAACATCAAATTTACCTTATGCAACAAAGAGATGCTTCAATAGAACATCTGAGTTATCAACTTCAAAAACAAAATGAGCAGCTGGGAGAGCAAATAACGACTAACCAAAAGCTGGAGGAAGAAAATCACCGCCTAAGCAATGAGCTTTTGAGTTATAATAAACGAAATAAGTTTGTTTCAATAAAAAATGATCGGGGACCGTAATAAATGAAAAGAGGTTATTTTTTTTCCGCAGAGGGGAATGAAGGTGCGGGAAAGTCAACTATTGTAATGATGGCATCCCAATATCTTATTTCAAAAGGGCTTGAAGTGATTACCACACGTGAACCAGGAGGGATCACAATTGCTGAGCAGATTAGGTCAGTTATTCTGGATAAGAATAACACCATGATGGACGGCCGAACTGAAGCTCTTTTATACGCAGCCGCAAGAAGACAGCATCTCAAAGAGAAGATATCCCCCACACTTAGTGAAGGGAAAACGATAATTTGTGATCGCTTTATTGATAGTAGTCTTGCTTATCAAGGGTATGCAAGAGGGCTGGGAGTAGATGAAGTTCTGTCGATTAACCAGTTCGCCACTGATAATCTGTTTCCCGATTTGACTTTATACTTGGATGTTGATCCAGAGTTGGGACTAAAACGTATACAGGAACATGAAAATAGAGAAATAAATCGCTTAGATCTCGAATCGCTTGCCTTTCATAAGAAAGTAAGAGAAGGTTATTTAGAGGTTATCAATAGATTTCCAGATCGAATTATAAAAATAAATGCAAATGAGACACTTAACGTTGTGTTTGAAGAGGTGAAGCAAGTATTGGATCAATTTTTAGCAAAGAATGAATAAGTACTAGCTAAAGGGGTGATACTTTGGGTTCACCCTTTTATTATATCTAGAAGTATGTCTAGTGTAATGCCCCCTATTGTCAAGACGAATTTCTAAGGAATAAGTTAATCCTCCTTATCTTGTAGACTGCAGTCTACGATGCGATTTTGTCAGTGGAATGGGCATAGAATTGATCAGGCTTGGCTCCTCTTAGAGATGCATGAGGCCGTTCTGTATTGTAAAATTGGACATAGTGAGCTATCCCTTTACGCAGCGCGCGAGGGTCTTCAAATTCATTGAGATAGATGCATTCGTACTTAAGCGACCTGAAATAACGCTCTGTGCGGCTGTTATCCGTTGCCCGGCCTTTGCCCTCCATCGAAACCTTCACTCCTGCTTTCTCTAGCAGTTCATAGGTGATGTCAATCCCCCAGACCTGATTTGGACGGTCGATTGGTAAGCCGCGAAGCAGATAAGGGCGGGTATATGTGGCATGCAGGCGCTTGCTCAGGTTCGGCTTGGGGTAGATCGCTTCCAAGCCCATACGTCGCATGAGACGCCGCACACGCTTACGATTAATCTCAAAACCCTGCTCTTGAAGAAACCAGGTCATGCGCCGATAGCCGAAGTAAGGCTGCTTCGTATAGATT
The DNA here is from genome assembly GCF_039536325.1 of Paenibacillus hodogayensis. NCBI lineage: Bacteria > Bacillati > Bacillota > Bacilli > Caryophanales > Paenibacillaceae > Paenibacillus > Paenibacillus hodogayensis. Next base: position 66,162 of record NZ_BAAAYO010000015.1, on the reverse strand, counting down.
TCGTCGATCCGATGCATCATCTTTACATTGGCTTCGTTCTCCGTTCGCTCCTTCTCGGGACGGTATACGCTCGTTCGGTTAATACTAAGAAGATCCGCCTGGCGTTTGATGGTGATCTCAACATTGTCACGCTCAATCATTGCCTTACGTGCTTCACACGGTTCATTTGAGGCCAGATTTTTTTTTGAGCCAGTCGACCTCTACCGTGAGTTGGCCAACCAGCTTCTCCAGATGCTCTTGCTTGCTTTCGTACTCCTTTCTTGCTTTTTCCACTTCACTGGTCTTCTTCTCAAACACCGTGGTGGCACGTTCTAGAAACTCCGACTTCCATCGGCTAATCATTACAGGGCTGAGCTCGTATTTAGCGGCAATCTCGTTTACGGTCTGCTCCTCACGGAGCACCTCCAGCACGACTTTTGTTTTAAACTCTGCGGTATATCGGTTCCGTTTTTCCATGGTTTCATTATAACTTATTTTTTTCCCTCCCGTGTCTCAGACTATGGGAGCATTATATAGAAATATGTCTAAGTTTTTATCCATTTTTTGTAATATCCTAAACATTAATTCAGTTTCATAGACTATCGAGCTGTCTAATAATATAATGGAACCATATTAAGTAAAAATCCCTGTGTGATAAGGGATTCAGCCGTTTAGACATTTTTGCAAGTCTTTATAAGAAGGCGGAGAGGGAGCCGGCAAAACGTCTGCGATCCGCTCGATGGTGCCGGTTTTGCAAGCATACGGATTTGAAGTGGTCATTACTCGCGAGCCGGGGGGCATAGCGATCGCGGAGCAGATCCGCGAGCTGATTCTGGATACGCGCAACGTCGAGATGGACGGGCGAACGGAAGCGCTGTTGTACGCGGCGGCACGCCGCCAGCATCTCGTTCAGAAGGTAATGCCGGCGCTGGAGGCCGGGAAAGCCGTGCTGTGCGACCGGTTTATCGACAGCAGTCTCGCTTATCAAGGCATTGCGCGCGGGCTCGGCTTGGAGGAAGTGCTGGAGATTAACCGGTTCGCTATTAACGGGACGATGCCGGAGCTTACGTTTTTCCTCGATATTCCTCCGCAGGTCGGGCTGGAACGAATCCGGGCCAACGAGGCGCGCGAAGTGAACCGGCTCGATCTGGAGGCGCTCGCTTTTCATGAGAAGGTGCGCGGCGGATATTTGCAGCTGCTGAACCTGTATCCGGATCGGATCGTGCGGATCGATGCGGAGCGGCCCGAAGGTGAAGTCGCGGAGGCGCTGTGCGGCGTGCTGGCCGACCGGTTGAGCGGTAAAAAAATCCGGCTTTAAGCGAGGGAGGGCGGCAGGCGCAAGATCCCGCCTCTGGAACACGGACGGGCAAAATAGTGTATAATAAAGAGTAGACATAATGACCTTGCAAACGTTTTCCAGTAAGTGTGATATACTGTTTTTACTGCCAGTTGCAGATTGATTTCAATCCGGGGAGGTTATGCTTATGAAACTTGTTATTGCGGTAGTTCAGGATAAAGATAGCAGCCGGTTGTCCAATGCGCTGGTCAAAGAAGGATTTCGCGCCACCAAGCTCGCGAGCACCGGCGGATTTTTGAAAGCCGGCAATACGACGTTTATGATCGGGATCGAAGACGAGCGCATCCATGAAGTGTTTCAGGTCATCAAGGCGAACTGCAAAGTGCGTGAGCAGCTGGTAACTCCCGTATCGCCGATGGGCGGCACGACGGATTCTTATATTCCGTTCCCGGTCGAGGTGCAGGTGGGCGGCGCAGCGGTGTTCGTGCTTCCGGTTGAGCGGTTCGAGCACTTTTAACGAACGATTTTAAACAAAGGAAGGTTAGAGTGTCGTGAAAATAAATCCCGGCTTGCGCTCATTCGGCAAACAGCTTCCTATTACCGATAATCCGGCTGCGGCTACGGCGGCTCCCAAAAGCTTCTCCGATATGATGAGTCAGCAGAAAGGAAAAGCGGACGCCGAGCAGTTGAACCGCATGCTGCAGCAAGTTCAGCTGCAGGGAGAGCGGCTGAGCAAATCGATGACCGTCCGCGAGCTGCGCGCTTACAAGATGCTGGTGAAGCAGTTTTTGGAGAATACGGTACGCAAAGGAGTCGGGATTAAAGATACGACCGGATGGGACCGCCGGGGCCGGGGCAAGCGATATAAACTGCTGGATGAAATTGATCGGCACCTGATTGAATTGGCGGACGGCCTGCTCGAGACGGAAGAAGGCAAAATCGAGCTGCTTGGCAAGGTCGGCGAAATTCGCGGGCTGCTGATCAATTTGCTTTATTAGCCATTGGAGAGAACCGATATGAACTTTGAAATGATACCGGGACAGGAACGCGCTAAGCGGTTGTTGCAAAACGGCTTGCGCATGGACAAGCTGTCCCATGCTTATATATTCGCCGGTCCGTCCGGAAGCGGACGCAAAGAGACGGCTCGTGCCTTCGTCGCGGCGCTGTTCTGCAGCCGCAACGCGGACAACGCTTGCGGGGAATGCCTGGAGTGCCGCAAGCTCGCCCACGGCAACCATCCCGATTTGTACTGGATCGAGCCGGACGGCGCGAGCATTAAGATCGACCAGATCCGCGAGCTGCAGCAGCAGTTTGCTTACCGCTCCTCGACCTCGGGCACGAAAGTATACGTATTGAACGAGGCCGACCGGATGACGACGCAGGCCGCGAACAGTCTGCTTAAATTTCTCGAAGAGCCGCAATCGCCGATTATCGGCATTCTGCTGACGCAGAACGGCCAGGCGCTTCTGCCGACGATCCAGTCTCGGGCCCAGTGGGTGCAGTTTTTCCCGCTTCCGCCGGAGCGCATTAGACAGAAGCTGCTTGCCGAAGGGCTTGCTCCCGAGCTTGTTCATGTCGCTGCCCAATTGGCTGCTGGCGTAGAGGCGGCCCGCGAGCTCATCCAAATAAATTGGTTTGCAGAAACGAGAAACGTGATGATACAATTAATGAAGGACTTGGCTGGCAAGCAGCCTTTTGTTGTCTCCGTTCAGCAGAAGGTGATGAAGTCCGAAGTTGCCGATCATTTGGACACGTTGTTCGATATGATTATGTTATGGTTCAAAGACTTGATTCATGTATCGTGCGGAAGAAAGTCAAGCATCGTCTATATAGATCAGTCCGACTGGCTGGTCAAGGCTGCCTTCACCCGGGATGCGGACGGTTGGATCGGCTGCATGGAGCAAGCCGTGGAAGCCCGCAAGCGTCTGCGTTCCAACGCGAATGCGCAGCTGGTGCTGGAACAGTTTCTGATCGGGGTCAAATGAGTTTCTCAGGAGGGGAGCAGATGTACGACGTTGTAGGAGTCCGGTTTAAGAAAGCGGGTAAAGTGTATTATTTCGATCCATCGGATCTTCCTATAGCACAAGAAGATGCGGTTATCGTGGAGACGGCCCGTGGAGTAGAGTACGGGAGAGTCGTCATCGGCAAACGGACCGTTGGCGAATCGGATGTGGTACTGCCGCTCAAACGAGTCATCCGCGTAGCTGACCATACCGACGCGAAGCTGGTGGAGGACAACAAGCAAGCGGCAAGGGGCGCCATGACGACATGTCATGATAAAATAAAAGAACATCAGCTCAAAATGAAGCTTGTGGACGTGGAGTACACGTTTGACCGCAATAAAATTATTTTTTATTTTACGGCGGAAGGACGGATCGATTTTCGCGAGCTGGTCAAAGACTTGGCCGGCATCTTCCGGACGCGGATCGAGCTTCGGCAGATCGGAGTGCGCGACGAAGCCAAGATGCTGGGCGGAATCGGACCTTGCGGCCGCATACTGTGCTGCTCGTCGTTTCTGGGCGATTTCGAACCGGTATCCATCAAGATGGCCAAAGACCAGAACCTGTCGCTCAATCCGACGAAAATTTCCGGGCTTTGCGGCCGGCTGATGTGCTGCTTGAAATACGAGCACGACCAGTACGAAAGCGGCAAGCAGGAAATGCCGAAGGTGGGCTGCGTCGTTATCACATCCATGGGCAACGGAAAAGTGGTAGGCTTGCATGTAGAGAACCGCACAGTCAAAGTGCAATTGTTCGATGGGGGCAAAATCGAGGTCATGCCTTGCGACGATGTGGTGGAACAAGATTAACCGATAGTTGGGACGCTCGAGGTGCAAACGTGGAAAAAAAGGACTTGTTTACGCAAATGCATCAGTTGGAAGAGCAAATGGGCGACATACATCAGGTTATCGGCTCATTGAAGCAAGAGGTTGTCCAGTTGCTTGAGGAAAACAAAAGACTGAGTATTGAAAACCAGCAGCTGCGCAAGCTGCTTAGACGGGACCACGAAGACGGAGAGCCGGTCAAAGATCTGCCGGAGAAAGCGGCCAAAGATATTCCGGCCGTCGGGGAAGGCTACGATAACTTGGCCAGGCTTTATCTGGAAGGGTTTCATATATGCAACGTGCATTACGGACATCTGCGGACGGAGAAGGATTGTCTGTTTTGCCTGTCGTTCCTCAACAAATAAAGCCGATCAGGCTGAAGGGTGCCGTAGAGAACGGGTTCGGAAGGCAAAGGAAGCTTTGCGCCGGACGCCAGGCTCTACGGTTTTTTTCGACTTGACGGCGGAAAGGAGTAGCTGATTTGGACAATCCCCAAGTGTCCCTGCAGGAGGGAGAACGCATAGACGACCTGCTTACCCATGATCTGCGCATCATTCAGAGCGAGGATGTATTCAGCTTCTCGCTCGACGCCGTGCTGCTTGGCCGTTTCTGCTCTGTAACGCCCAGCGCGAGAGCCGTCGACTTGTGCTCCGGCAACGGTGTCGTTGCACTGCTGCTGTCAACCCGCACCCGCGGAGAGATTGTCGCGGTGGAAATTCAGGAGCGGCTGGCCGATATGGCCGACCGCAGCGTTCGGCTGAACCGGTTGGAGGAACGCATTTCGGTTCTGCAAGCCGATCTCAATGTGGCTCACAAGGAGCTCGGGCACGGCCAGTTCGATCTGGTCACCGTCAACCCGCCTTACTTGCCAGTATCGTCAGGCGACCGCAAAACGAATCCGCATATCGCGGCGGCCCGGCATGAGCTGTACTGTACACTGGACCAGGTGCTGGCAGCCTGCAGCCGGCTCGTCCGCAGCAAGGGGAAGGTCGCCATGGTGCACCGCCCTTCGCGGCTTACGGAAATTATAGTCGGCATGCGCCAGCACCGTCTGGAGCCGAAGCGTATCCGGTTTGTTCACCCGCGCGCTGGAGAAGAAGCAAACATCGTTTTGATCGAAGCGGTTCGTGACGGAAAACCGGAGGTACGGCTGCAGCCGCCGCTGATCGTATACGAGGGCGACCGGTATTGCCAGGAACTGCTCGATGTGTATTACGGTCATGCCGATAAGCTTGTTCCCCAGGGAATGAAAGATTGAGCGTTTCGAGCGACGGAGCCGCCTGAACTGCCGGTGGCAGTAACGGCTTATAATGAAGAATGGCGACAGACTAGCAAGTTATCCATAGGGGGTGAGCGGATGGGTGTGCAGGTGCAGAAAAGCTACGAGCCGCAGCGAAACACGGGAACGCTGTATCTCGTCGCGACGCCGATCGGCAATTTGGAAGATATGACGTACCGCAGCGTGCGTATCCTGCGCGAGGTGGATTGCATAGCGGCGGAGGATACGCGGCAGACCCGCAAGCTGCTTACGCATTTTGATATTCAGGCGCGGCTCTTCAGCTATCATGAGCATAATAAGCATGCCAGCGGTCCGGAGCTTGTGCGGATACTCGGCGAAGGCAAGTCGTTGGCATTGGTGAGCGACGCCGGGATGCCGGCCATCTCCGATCCGGGCTACGAGCTCGTACGTCTCGCGGTGGATGCGGGTATCCCGGTCGTGCCGATTCCCGGAGCGAATGCGGCATTATGTGCGCTTATTGCGTCCGGCTTGCCGACGGAACGCTTCCTGTTCGCCGGCTTTCTGCCTCGAGAGCGCAAGAAGCAGAGGGAGGAGCTGGACAAGCTCGGCCGGACGCCGGCAACGCTCATTTTCTACGAATCGCCGCATCGGGTGATTAAGACGCTGGAGACAATACGGGACATGTGGCCGCAAGCTTCCGTCGCCGTGGTCCGGGAGCTGACGAAACGCTATGAGGAGATCGTACGCGGGACGGTAACGGAATGCGTGGAATGGCTGTCGGATAAAGAAACGATGGGCGAATATTGTCTGGTGGTCGATCGCGGCGGCGAAGCGGAGGAAGCGGGCGGTGCAGAGGGCGCTTGGTGGGCGGAACTGACTTTGGAAGAGCACGTGGAACGATACGAACGGGAGAGCGGCGACCGCAAGGATGCGATGAAACGAGCCGCAGCAGATCGGGGCGTCAGCAAGAGGGATATCTACAACGCTCTGCTTGAAAAATGACGAAAACAAAAAAAGATCCCCAAGCGCAACGCCATCACATCGCACTTGGGGATTACAGAGGAGATATATAAAGGTTAGAATTAACTTGTTCGTAGTTCTATTATAACCTATAATTCCGATTTTGTCTTTTAATTTGTCATAGAATTATAAATTTCTGCTAACTCGGCCAAACATTCTTTGCTGATCATCTTTCCTTTAAAGTAGACGAGGTTGTCGGCGTTGCCGGTGAAAATACAAGCAGGCTCGTATTTTTTGAGCATGATGCGCTCTCCGTCTACGTAAATTTCCAAAGCGTCTTTCTCCCCGATTCCCAGCGTACGGCGAAGCTCTATCGGAATCACGACACGCCCGAGTTCGTCAACTTTTCGGACAATACCTGTTGATTTCATCATATGTTCAAACTCCTCTCAAAATTTTCGTCATTATTCGACAATGTTTTCGTTAATAATCATACCAACCATTCCCATAATAGTCAACGCGAATTGAGACGTACAGATGTAGTTTCGCGCGCGCGAATTCATTTGACAGTGCCGGGAAGTGCTGATATTATCAGCTTTTTCTTATAAGGGGCGCTAGAGCTTTACACATAAAACCCCAGTGCGGATAACAAAAGGATAACAGAAAGACTCGTAATTTGGAAGACAAAAATTGAATAGTTTTCGACAATTTCTTGTACCATATGTCGAACGTCGACAGCATACGATTTCTGCCGCTGGCGAATGTCGCCATCTTCTGTTTGTGCGAGGCTTTTTCGCCGGTTTGGTATATACTTGTAAGTAAGAGACTGGTCAAACTATGAATGTTCGGGAGGTTGAGCATGCCCCGGCAGCTGACGGAAGAAAAAGTGTTTAAAGATCCGGTTCACAAATACATTTACGTGCAGGACGAGACGATCTGGAATTTGATTAATACCAAAGAATTTCAACGGCTGCGCCGAGTTCGTCAATTGGGCACCTCCTTCATGACGTTTCATGGCGCGGAGCATAGTCGATTCTCCCATTCCCTCGGCGTGTACGAGGTGACGAGACGAATTATTTCCCAATTCGAACGCAACGGCTATGCGGATTGGCCGAGCGAAGAGCGGCTGTTGTGCCTGTGCGCGGCGCTTCTGCACGATATCGGGCATGGGCCGTTTTCCCATTCGATCGAGAGCGTATTCGGCACCCATCACGAGGAATGGACTTGCAAACTCGTTCTAGGGGATACCGAGGTGAACCGCGTCCTAACCGAAGCCGACCCGGACTTGCCCAATAAAGTGGCCGACGTGATTTGCAAAACGTACGGCAAGGAAATCGTCGTCAGTCTGATCTCCAGCCAATTGGACGCCGATCGGATGGATTATTTGCTGCGGGACGCCTACTATACCGGGGTGCATTACGGCACGTTCGACATGGAGCGGATTTTACGCGTGATTCGTCCGTTTAAAGGGCATCTCGTCGTGAAGGAGAGCGGGATGCATGCCGTTGAAGACTATTTGATGTCGCGTTACCAGATGTATTGGCAAGTGTACTTTCATCCGGTTACCCGCAGCTCAGAGATTGTCCTCCGTAAAATATTCGAGAGGGCCAAACGTCTTTATGAGGATAAGTCGTATGAGTTCCGTTTTTTGATCGGGCCGATTACCGGCTTGCTGGAGCGCAGGATGACGATTGAAGATTACCTGACCCTAGACGAGTCATACGTACAAATGATCATTACGCAATGGATGCAGGAAACGGACTCGATCTTATCGGACCTGTGCGCCCGCTTTATGAACCGTCGGCTGTTCCGATATACGGCGTTGGATCTGCTGGACCCGGCGCTGGAGGAAGAGCTGCGGCAAGGGATGCGGACATGCGGAATCGACCCGGACTATTATCTGGAAATCGATTATTTGACCGATTTGCCTTATGATGTATACCGTGCCGGGAACGAGGAGGAAAGCCTGCCGATTTGGCTGCTGAACGGCAAAAACGAGCTGCTGGAAATATCCCGCAAATCGGACATTATCCGTTCGATCAGCAGCATTCACGGAGGCAAGCATCATATTTATTATCCCGCCGAGCTGCTCGCGAAGACAGACGGCTGTCTGTCGCCGGAACTGCGACGGTTGCTGGAGCAGGCTTGATGCGGCAAAGAAGAAGAAATGAACGCGGAGGGGCATTATGCTGACAGATACACATACACATTTGAATGCGAGCCAGTTTGACGACGACCGGGAGGAGGTTATCGAGCGCGCCCGCCAGCAAGGGGTGAGCCGGATTATTAATATCGGCTTTAACCGGGAGACGATCCCGACCTCGATCGAGCTCACCGAGCGGTTCGATTTTATTTATTCCGCCGTGGGCTGGCATCCGCAGGATGCGATCGATATGCGCGCCGACGATCTGGACTGGATCGAAGAGCTGTGCAAAAAGGAAAAAGTGGTGGCCATCGGCGAAATCGGTTTGGACTACTACTGGGACACCTCGCCCAAGGACGTGCAGCACCGCGTTTTCCGCGAGCAAATCCGTCTGGCGCGGCGTATCGGCATGCCGATCGCTATCCATAACCGGGAAGCGCATCAAGATATCGTGCAGCTGCTGCGCGAGGAGAAGGCGGAGGATGTCGGCGGCGTAATGCACTGCTACTCGGGAAGCTGGGAGACGGCCAAGCTATGCCTCGATATGAATTTCTACATCTCATTCGGCGGGCCGATCACGTTCAAAAACGCGCGCCAGCCGAAGGAAGTGCTGACTCAGGTGCCGCTCGACCGGTTGCTCATCGAGACGGATGCGCCTTATTTAACGCCTCACCCGCACCGCGGCAAACGCAATGAGACCGGGTATGTCCGTCTGGTCGCCGAAGCGGCCGCGGAGCTCAAAGGCGTCACGCTCGAGGAGATTGCGGCGATTACTTCGGATAACGCGACGCGGCTGTTCGGCATGCCGGCTCTTTAATAGAAATTTAATTGAAATTTAAAGTCCCCGTCCCGTTGGCCGGCGTCCTTTGTAGGCGCCAATCCGAGGGAGCGGGGACTTTTATTTGTACCGATCAGGCTGACCTTTTAGCGGCTCCGCGGCGAAAAGCAAAAGCAATTGCGATCCCGATTAGCGGCAGGGCCAGCAGCCAAGGAGTGAAGACGGCCGGCCGGCATAACGGAAGCGCGAGCACCAACGCAAGAGCCAACTGGACGGCGAAGGAAACGCGAACGGCGGATTTCTGCCGCAGTGCTGCAGGAAGCGGGTACAGCGCCGGCCAGACCGAATGGCGGTGAAACTGGTGAAGCGAGCCGAGCTGTACGCCTGTCACCACCTGGAACAATACGTAAACGGCGGCGAACAGCAGCGGACCTTCCACGGCGAGCAGGATGGCGAGCGCGACGAGCGACAGTCTCAAGACGATGCCGAACAGCTCGGAGCGGAGCAGGGTCAGCCAATACAAGTAGCGGAAAGCTTCGCTGCTGCGAAACGGGACGCGCGCGGCCAACCGGGACAAGGCACGTCTTGGTTTTACGCGGTTCGGCAGCTCGTCCACATCGATGAACATATGGAAAAAGAGCAGCAGATTCGTGCGGTGCCCGGCCTCGACGAGCCGCAAATAGGGCCAGTTTACTTTCAGCCTGCGCGAAGCGGCCGCCCAGCCGCCCATAATGGCGAACGATGCAGCGAAGCTGCCGATTCCGGCTATCCAGCCGTACCGGTAAAGCGCGTACACGATGCCGAAGCTGCCTATCCAGCGCGCGAAACGGAACAAGGTTCGGTAGCCCGAACGTACAAAGCTATTCTCCATCCAGCTTCCGAGCAGATTGGCGAATTTCAGAGCCAATGCTAATAGGGCGAGCCCGAGAAGGGGCAGCGCTCCGTCGCCTGCGCCGTGCCGGTAGAGAGGCATGGCGGCCGATAACGCAAACAATACCGCGAACGCTTGCATGGCAAAGCTGTACAGCAGCGCATTGCGGAAATAAACGCCCATCTTCGCCTCCATCGGGAGCAGGAATACAAGATCGGCCTCGCGCAGCAGCGTCCGGATTGGGCTTAAGGCGATAAACGGCGTCAGCCAGCACGTGATGACGAGCATATAGGGGAACGTCTCCGGTAGTTGGATCAGCGCCTTGCCGTACATATAGGAGGAAGCGATGAACACGATCATCATGAACATGAACAAACCGCTTCGCCCGGCGTAAATCGTATACCGGGCTACGATGCGCAGATGGGCGGAGAGACGCTCCTTCCAGATCGCCGCCGCCGGGTTCATGAAGCGCCGCCTTTCACCAGGGTGTAGAACAGCTCGTCCAGGGTCGATTCCGGACCGCTCCCGGGTACCTGGGAGCGCAAATTCGACAGCGCTCCCTGTGCGGCGATTCTTCCCCGGTGCAGCACGATAAACCGGTCGCAATACGTTTCCAGCGTGGACAAAATGTGCGAGCTGATCAGGAAGGAGGCGCCTTGGCGCTTGCGCTCGACCATTAATTCGAGTAGCGAGCGAATGCCTAGCGGGTCCAGTCCGAGAAAAGGCTCATCGATAATATAGAGAGGAGGTTCAGTGAGAAAGGCGTTCATAATCATTACCTTCTGCCGCATCCCTTTCGACAGCGTCTGCGGGAATGAATCCAGCTTGTTCGTCATGTCGAATTGTCCTGCCAGAACGGCGGATTTTTGCTCGAATTGCGCGGAATCGAGGCCGTATGCCATCGACGTCATCCGCAGATGCTCGCGGATGGTCAATTCCTCATACAATTCCGGCGATTCGGGCACGTAGGCAAATGAGCTGCGGTACGTTTCCGCGGATTGCCCGGCTTCTCGACCCAAGATGCGAACCGACCCTTCGTGAGGAGCAAGAAGACCCAAAATATGTTTAATGGTTGTACTTTTTCCAGCTCCATTCAGTCCGATTAGCCCGATCATCTCTCCGGGACCGACCGAAAAATCAATCTCGCGAATGATCGGACGATTCCAAATATATCCACCTGAAAGCCCCTTCACCTCGAGTATGGTTTCCATCTTTTCCCTCCAATTTTGGTTGCGTTTTTCACTCCATCATACCATTTTTGGCTGAAAAACAGCATCTCGGACAAGATGTTTTTACTAAAATGGCTATATATCTCAAGACATAGAGGTATATGACGAAGAAAAACAGGGATTTGTTGCAAGAAAAAACGGAATAAAAGCATTTTTTTCGGCTTTTCGCGAAAATAAGGACTTTTCATCCTCTTTACAGCTTTTTCATAAGGCTTTAATATTACGATCATAATGATTCGAAATTGAATACCGCCATCGACTTACTATCGCTGAATTTCCAAATGGGAATCGGGGGAACCAAGTTTACATGGGGTGAATTTCGAGGCAGCCGTCCGCCCGGCTTGTCTCGGATAGGGCGACTCTCTTGCCCGAACCCGTCAGCTAACCTCGTAAGCGTGAAGAGAGAGGCACGATTGTCGGGCAACGAAGCGCCATCCTTGACTGGGATGAGCATTCGGTTATATGCCGCGAGAAGAGTACCTCTTCCATGCGGCTTTTATTTTCGACATGTTCGAAAATAATCCTGTACGGACTAATTAGGCATAAGTCGTCATAAACATAGCCCCAACATGCAACAGCCGATGGCAAGCATCGAATCATCCAAAAATTGAAACCAGGCCGCGTCAATCCAGTCATGCGTAACACTCGACCGCGAGAACTGATGAAGGAGGACCGCATAAGTGGGCGCTATTCCAAACGGAAACACCCATGTAAAACGATCATCCAGCATGTCTTTCGCAATGCGATGGAAGCATGAAAACTTGCGTTTGATTTCACTAGGCGCTTTGTTTTCGATCGTGATGGCAGTTATGTTTGCACTGCTTTTGTATGGTACGTCAATCAAAAAGGTGGATCTGGTCGTCAATGGGGAGCAGAAGCAGATCAAGACGAGACAAGCGACATTGTCTGCCTTCCTCGACGAACAACACATATCCGTAAGCACGCACGACCGCGTATCGGCCGTGTTGGAGACGAAGCTCAGACATGGGGCAACGTATACCGTCACGCATGCCATTCCCGTCCAATTGACCGCTGACGGCAAGACGGAAACGCGCTACACCGTAGCCAAGACCGTTGCGGGGGCGTTGGAGGAACTGAGCGTAGACCTAGGGGAGCTCGATAAATTGACTCCCGCCAAGGAAGAAGCTTTGGCGGCCAATACACCCATTCAGATTGTACGGGTGCAGAAGCTGCTGGAAAACCAGACCGAGTCGATTCCGTTCGATACGGTCAAGACCAACGATCCAAACTTGCTCAAAGGCAAGGAACAGGTCGTAACGGAAGGCAAGGAAGGCATTCTTGCCAAGAAGATCGAGAAGGTGTACGAGGACGGCCAGCTCGTGGCCGAGAACGTCGTCGATACGAAGGTCGAGCAGGAGCAGATCGACCAGATCGTGGCGCTAGGCACGAAAAACCCGGTCGTCGTATTGTCCGCCGCTTCGCCGGATATCGAGGAAGTGACCAAGGGCGGCGTCAAGTTCGCGTATAAACAAATTATTAGTAACGTCACGTTGACGGCCTACTCCGTCGATGCCGCTTCGACAGGCAAAACGAGCGAGCATCCGCAATACGGCATGACGTTTTCGGGAACGAAAGTCAGCGAAGGGCGAACCATCGCTGTCGATCCTAAAGTCATCCCGATCGGCTGGTGGGTATATATCGAAGGAATCGGTTTCCGTCGGGCAGAAGATACTGGTAGCGCTATCAAAGGCAACATTATCGACGTTTATTTCGACAGCTCCGATTATGCCAAACGATTCGGCCTAAAGCGCGGTTATAAAGTATACGTAATCGGCAAGGAAAAGCCGTCCGTCAACTAGTCGTGTCATTTTGGCTTTAGGAAGGAAGGCTCTGTTCGTTATTACCCGGATTGCGGTTGCGTGTAACAGCGCAGTCCGGTATATTGTAAATAAAGTGATCGACGCAAAAGAAGAGGGGCGCCCTCTTCTTTTTGTTCGTCTTCAGGGAAAGGAACGAAACGTCACATGATCCGAGAAATTATCGTCGTCGAAGGACGGGACGATACGGTAGCCATCCGTCGTGCGGTAGAGGCGGAGACGATCGAAACGGGCGGCTCGGCCATCAATGAGCAGGTGCTGCAGCGTATCGCCATGGCGCAGGAGCGACGGGGCGTCATCGTGTTCACCGATCCCGACCATGCCGGCGAGCGTATCCGCAAAATAATCGCGGCTCGCGTGCCAGGCTGTAAGCATGCTTTCGTGTCCCGCGAGGAAGCGATGCGCAAAGCGGACATCGGGGTAGAAAACGCTTCGCCGGAGGCGATCGTCAAGGCGCTGGCCAACGTACGCACGGATGTCGGCGAGGACGCTCTCGGAGAGCCGGACATAACGATGGACGATCTGATGGCCGCAGGCTTGCTCGTGCATCCTCAGGCGGCTGCGCGCAGGCTCGAGATGGGCAAGCTGCTCGGCATCGGCTATTGCAACGGAAAGCAATTTTACAAGAGATGCCGGATGTTTCGCATCGGGCACGAAGAATTCGCCAAGGCGTATGAACAAATGACCGCCTTGCAGGAGGGAGGAGACAAGCAATGAACGAACATCCGACAGCCGACGTCGCAACGCCGAGGCGTACGCAGGATATCATCCGCAAGCACGGGTTTACGTTGAAAAAGAGCCTGGGCCAAAATTTTCTGACCGATCTGAACATTCTGAACAAAATTGCTTCGGCGGCCAAGCTGGACGACACGAAGGGCGTGCTGGAGATCGGTCCCGGTATCGGAGCGCTGACCCAACAGCTGGCCAAGGCGGCGGGCAAGGTCGTCGCGGTAGAGATCGACGGAAGGCTGCTGCCGATTCTCGAGGAGACGCTCCAGCCGTATCCGCATGCCACGGTCGTTCACGGAGACGTGCTGAAGTTGGATCTGGACGAGCTATGGGCCCGGCACTTTGCCGGCTGCTCCGGCGTCAGCGTGGTGGCCAATCTGCCCTACTACGTAACGACCCCGATCATGATGAAGCTGCTGGAACAGAAGCTCCCGCTCGAATATATCGTCGTCATGATCCAACGGGAAGTGGCCGAGCGGATGGCTGCCAAGCCGGGGGGCAAAGAATACGGCAGTCTGAGCATCGCGGTGCAATATTATGCCGAGCCGGACGTGGTCGCCATTGTGCCGCCTACCGTGTTCATCCCTCAGCCCAACGTGGATTCGGCCGTGATCCGTCTGAAGCTGCGGCAGACGCCTGCCGTTCATGTGGAGGACGAGGCTTTGTTCTTCGAGGTCGTGCATGCCTGCTTTGCCCAGCGGCGCAAGACGCTGTCCAACAATCTGCTTGCCGGCCTATTCGATAAAGCGTCCAAGCCCGCCATGGAAAGCATATTGGCCGAATGCGGCATCGATCCGGTTCGGCGCGGCGAAACGCTCGGAATCGACGAATACGCGCGACTAGCCAACGCCATATTGGCATACCGCAAACAGCTCCGATAATACGCACCAAACGCCTACCTCGCCCATAGGATAGTCGAGGGAGGCGATACGGAGTATGAAGCAAGGAGAACTGGTCGTTCGAAAGTCCTATGGCGGAGACGTCATTTTTAAAATTGCCGCGCTCGACGTGCAGCGCGCGGTGCTCAAAGGCGTCGATTTCCGGCTGTTGGCCGATTCGCCCGTCGCGGATTTGCAGCCGGCGCAGGACGCCCGGCCGCTCCAGCAGCAGTATTCGCAGATGAAAGTCAACGAGTCGCTGCGCGAGCTGGCGCGCTACCGGCTGTGGCAGCGGGAGAAGCAGCAGACTCAGCTTGGCGGCGAGCAGCATATGCCCCATGCCTACTTCGAGATACCCGGCAAGGTGCTGCACCTGGACGGCGACCCGATGTATTTGCGCAAAAGCATGGCATTGTACGAGGAATTCCGCGTTCCGGCGGAAGGATATTTCGTCACCGAAGCGAATATGAGCCAGGCGCTGTACCGGCTGCTGCCGGAGGTACGGCCGGACATTGTCGTCATTACCGGACACGACGGGATTTTGAAACATATGAAGGACAAGGACATAAACGACCTGAACATTTATAAGAACTCGCACAACTTCATCAATGCGGTTCACGCTTCACGTCAGTATGACCGCAACCTGGATTCGCTCACCGTCATTGCCGGGGCGTGCCAGTCCCATTTCGAAGCGCTGCTGAAGTCCGGGGCAAACTTTGCAAGCTCCCCCGGAAGGGTGCTGATTCACGCGCTCGATCCGTCCTGCATCGCCATCAAGGCGGCCTTTACGTCCGTGAAGGACACCGTCAGCATCGTCGATGTCATCCGCAACACGATCAGCGGCTTCGAGGGCGTCGGAGGCGTCGAGACGCGGGGGAGCTACCGGCTTGGACTGCCGAGATTACAAACACCAGCAACATCCTGAAAAGTGCCGAAAGGTGCTTTTTTCTTTTTTGCCGTCAAAATGGATAAAATATGAACATTATGTGAATGTTACGGAGGAGAATGGCCTAAAAATCGAAAAAAAGGCAGTAGAAAGGGCATTGACAGTAAGTTTGGTTCACTGATATAATATTTAGTTTGATTTGACATACTACCTCTGGATGGGTTATAATAGACAAGGAAAGAGGTGGTAGTTGACAATGGCAAAAAATGCGCTGTTGGAAATTAAACGCAGTTTGGAAGCCCACGTCGGGCAGAAGATCATGTTGCGGGCTAACGGAGGCCGTCGGAAAACGATCGAGCGTTCCGGTGTGTTGGAAGAAACCTACCCTTCTGTCTTTATCGTCAAGCTGGACCAGGACCAAAACGCGTTTAAGCGTGTTTCCTACAGCTACGCGGATATTTTGACCGAGTCGGTCGAAGTAACCGTATGTCAGGACGAAGGACAAGTCCGTATCACCTATATTCAGCATTAACCTCATACAGCGTAACCGGCGGCGAAACGAATCGTTTCGCCGCTTTTTTCACATAATACGAACAATTCGCCTATGAAGGAGGTGCATGCAGAATGAGTCGTCGCAGACGAGGAATGATGTCCGAGACGTTCAAGGACGAGCTGGCTAAAGATCTGGGCTTCTACGATACGGTGCAGCGGGAAGGCTGGGGAGGCATCCGGGCCAAGGACGCCGGCAATATGGTAAAGCGGGCGATCCAGCTCGCCGAGCAGCAGCTCTCCAATTCGTCTTCCCCCCGTCGATAGCCGATACGGGTAAAGAGCTTCACTTCAAGCTAAAGCGGCTTCGCGCCGTTTTAGCTTTTCGTTTGCCTGTTTGATATAATATGGAATTAGTTATCGCTTCGGTAAAGGTTGTGGACTATGAAAATATACGAGAAGGCGCCGGCGAAAATCAATTTGCTGCTCGACGTGCTGCGCAAGAGAGACGACGGCTATCATGAAGTGGAAATGATCATGACGATGATCGACCTTGCCGACCGTCTGGAGATGCAGGAGCTTCCGCGGGATACGATCATCATAGCCAGCCAGGCGGGATACATCCCGCTCGACGAGAAGAATCTGGCGTTTCAAGCGGCCAGGCTGATTAAAGAACGGTACGACGTCCGGAGCGGCGTCTATATTCATTTGGATAAGCGAATCCCTGTCGCGGCTGGGCTGGCCGGAGGGAGCAGCGATGCGGCTGCGGCTCTGCGCGGCCTGAACCGGCTGTGGAGGCTCAATATCCCCGTTCCGGAGCTTCAGGCGCTTGGAGCGGAGCTCGGCTCCGACGTGCCGTTCTGCGTGACGGGAGGGACGGCGGTCGCCAGAGGACGGGGAGAGAAGCTGGAGCCGATCGAAGGACCGCCGCAATGCTGGGTGATTTTGGCCAAGCCGCCGATTCACGTGTCGACCCAAGAAATATACGGCAGGCTGCAGGCCGGCGCCATCGAGCGTCATCCGTCTACGGCGGACATGCTGAGCGCCATTCGCGGGAAACGGTTCGCCGACGTGTGCGCGGCCATGGGCAACGTGCTGGAGGACGTCACAATCCGGCATTATCCCGAAGTGCGGCAAATCAAGGAGTGCATGCTGAGGCTCGGTGCCGACGGGGTCATGATGTCAGGGAGCGGTCCGACCGTATTCGGGCTCGTTCAAAAGCAGTCCAAGGTGGCCCGCATCTACAACGGCCTGCGCGGATTTTGCAAGGATGTGTACGCGGTGCGTCTGCTGCCGTAAGCAGTCCAGTTGCGAAAAGCCGGATGAAAGTGATATATTTTTGGTATATTATTCGGAATTTGCGGTTGTGGGGGGAGAGGCGCATGAAAAAACTGAAACGTAGTGCCAGATTGGTGGAAATGACGCAGTATTTGTTGTTCCGCCCCCACACGTTAATACCGCTTACCGTATTCGCGGAACGGTACGCTTCCGCCAAGTCGTCGATCAGCGAGGATTTGGCGATCATTAAAGAGGCGTTCGAAGAGGAAGGGCTTGGCGAGCTGCATACGCTTGCGGGCGCTGCGGGCGGGGTCAAGTTTACACCGAAAATCTCCAAAGCGTCTTCCCTGGATATTTTGAACGACATACGCAAACAGCTTGAACTGCCCGACCGGGTACTGCCGGGCGGTTATTTGTATATGAGCGACATGCTCGGCCAGCCGGGACTGGTAAGCGAGATCGGAAAGATGTTCGCCACCGCCTTCGCGGACAAGCCGCTCGATGTCGTCATGACCGTGGAAACCAAGGGCATTCCGCTCGCCTTCGCGACCGCCACTTATCTGAACCTGCCCGTCGTCATCGTCAGACGCGACAACCGCGTGACCGAGGGCTCGGCGGTGAGCATCAACTACGTGTCCGGCTCCACCAAGCGCATCTCTACGATGTCGCTCGGACGCAGGGCGCTCAAAGAGCACTCGAACGTGCTGATCATCGACGACTTTATGCGGGCCGGGGGAACGATCCAGGGTATGATCGACCTGCTGAAGGAATTTCGCGCAACCGTTCAGGGAGTCGGCGTGTTCGTCGAGTCCGCCGAGGTGGAAGAGCATCTGGTCGAGGATTACATATCGGTCGCCAAGTTGACCAGCGTCGATCCGAGAACGAAACAAATATCCGTATTGCCAGGCACTTATTTTAACTAAAACCATCTCGTACAAAAGTCGGATTTTATGAATAGGTCGAACTCTGACTTTGTACCAAACAAAGGGGAAAACTGCGATGACCATTGAAATCGTATCGACTGCCAAGGCGCCTGCCGCCATCGGACCTTATTCGCAAGCCGTAGCTTTCGGCAATCTCGTCTTCACCTCGGGCCAAATTCCGCTGAACGAGCAAGGCGAACTGGTGCAAGGGGGAATCGAGGAGCAGACGCATCAAGTATTCCGCAATTTGTCGGCCGTGCTGGAGCAAGCGGGAGCATCCTTGTCCGATGTACTTAAAGCAACGGTATTTATCAAGGATATGAATCAGTTTGCAACGGTCAATCAAATCTATGCGTCTTACTTCGGAGACCATAAGCCAGCCCGGTCCACCGTAGAGGTAGCGCGCTTACCCAAGGACGTTCTTGTCGAAATAGAACTGATCGCCGCGAAAGTTGTCGAAAAAGTTTAAATTGCAAATAAATTTTTAAAAAAACGTGGTTTTTCGGAAAATTCTAGGAGGATTTAGCTTTGGAATGTGGAAGTATACACCCAAGTCTCGCACAGTCCAAAGGTGGTGAACACAATTGCAGATTACTGATGTACGTCTTCGCCGGGTAAACTCCGAGGGGAGAATGAAAGCGATTGCTTCCATTACGATTGACAACGAATTCGTCGTTCACGACATTCGCGTCATCGACGGAAACAACGGGATGTTCGTTGCCATGCCGAGCAAGCGGACACCGGATGGAGAGTTTCGAGACATCGCTCATCCGATTTCTTCCACCACTCGCGAGAAAATTCAGGCGGCCGTTTTGGCCGAGTATGACCGGGTATCCAGCGAGGAAGAAGTTATTGAAGAAGGAGCCTGATTTGATGAGACAGTGAAGAGAGCCCGACTTTTGGCTCTCTTTTCTTTTTGCGCCAATTACGCTATATTCGATAGGGAAACGAAGCCTTTGCTTTCGAAGCAAGCTTCCTTGGGAAAGTGGTCAGGAGGAGGACGAAACATGCGGATATTAGGAGTAGTGCTGGCTGCCGGACAAGGCAAGAGGATGAAATCGAAGCTGTACAAGGTGCTTCATCCCGTGTGCGGCAAGCCTATGGTCGGCCATGTGCTGGACGTGCTCGATACGGTGCAGACGGACCGGAAGGTCGTGATCGTCGGTCACGGTGCGGAACAGGTAAAAACTTACGTCGGGGACCGGGCCGAATTCGCACTTCAGGCCGAGCAGCTCGGTACGGGACATGCCGTATCGATGGCCGGGCCGCTGCTGGAGCAGGAGGACGGGATTACCGTCGTCATCTGCGGGGATACCCCGCTCATTCGGCCGGACTCCCTGGAGGCCATGATCCGGCTGCACCGGGAACAAGGCGCCGCGGCTACGCTGATGAGCGCTACGTTGGACGTGCCCCAGGGCTACGGGCGCATTGTGCGCAACGAGCAGGGCCATGTGGTGCGCATCGTCGAACAGAAAGATTGCACGCCCGAGCAGGATGCGATTGCCGAGATCAATGCGGGTACGTATTGCTTCGACAACCGCAAGCTGTTCGCCGCGCTTGCCCAGGTCACCAACAATAATGCCCAGAACGAATATTATTTTACCGATGTTATCGGTATTTTGCGCGAACAAGGCGAGAAGGTGCTCGGCTACTGCACGACAGATCCTTCGGAATGGATCGGCGTCAACGACCGCATTGCCTTGTCGGAAGCGGAAAAATATATGCGAGAGCGCATCAACCGTCAGCATATGGCGAATGGCGTTACTTTGATCGATCCGGCAAGCACCTACATCGAGAAGGGCGTCGTCATCGGCGCGGACACGGTCATTCACCCTGGTACGGCGCTGCGGGGCCGTACGATCGTCGGAGAAGACTGCACGTTCGGTCCTCATTGCGACGTTACCGATACGGTTATCGGGAACGGAGTCCATATTACCCAATCCGTGCTGTCCGGGGCCGAGGTCGGAGACGGCTCCACGGTAGGACCTTTCGCTTATTTGCGTCCCGGCGCGAAGCTGGCCGGCAAGGTGAAGATCGGCGACTTTGTGGAGATCAAGAACGCTTTTCTCGACGAAGGGGTCAAGGTATCGCATCTGAGCTATATCGGCGACGCGGAAGTGGGCAAAAACGTCAATATCGGCTGCGGGGCGATTACCGTCAATTACGACGGCTTTAACAAGCACCGGACGATCATCGGCGACGATGCGTTCGTCGGCAGCAACGTCAATCTGGTCGCTCCGCTGACCGTAGGCAAAGGGGCCTTCCTGGTGGCCGGCTCGACGATTACACACAACGTGGACGACAACGATATGGCGGTTGCCCGCGAGCGGCAAGTGAACAAGCCGGGGTATGCGGACAAGATGCGCAGCAAGTTCAAAGCGGCCAAAGAAAGCAAGAAGTCGGCCGAGTGATGTTTCGAACCTCCTCGAAATGGGTAAGTTAACATAGACTAGCCATTTTGTCAGGAGGTATTTCGAGATATGACCACGACATTGAAAGCGGAGAACCGCAAAGACAGCATAACGAAATCCGACTTGAAGAAAATGCGGGAGCAAGGCCAAGTACCGGGGGTCGTATACGGCAAGAAAGTGCCGAGTACGCCGATCTCCATCAACGAGAAGGAATTGAACGCTCTGCTCCGGCATCACCAGCATTCCATTCTGGAGATGGATATTCCGAACCAGGGGAAATTCCCGGTAATGATCAACGGCATTCAGCGGGATAGCCTGAGTCGCAGCCTGCTGCACATCGATTTTCACCAAATCAATATGAACGAGCCGATCCGTGCTACGGTCGGCCTTGAATTGACGGGCGAATCGCCTGCCCAGCGGGAAGGGGGCGTCCTGACCGCCGTGCTTCATGAGGTGGAGGTGCGCTGTCTCCCGGATCACTTGCCGGGCTCCATCGCCGTCGATATCAGCGGCCTTGAGCTTGGCGGAAGCTTCCTAGCGAAGGACTTGCAGCTGCCGCCGGAAGTCGAGCTGAAGACGGATGAGAACGCCGTGTTGGCGACCATTCTTGTTCCTCAGAAGGCGATCGAAGACACCGACGATACGGGCGACGACAAAGCGGAAGGAAAAGCCGTGGAGGCGCAGCAGGAATCGGTTGGTCAAGATTGAGCGGTTCGACCGTCCGCATCACAACGAAGGGGTGACGCATCCATGCCGGATGCTTCACCCCTTATTTTTCATTGGCCTTGACCGTCAGGCTCAATAGCCCGGCCGCGAAACGAACGTATACAGACCACGGTTGTAATACGTACTGTTAACTTTAATGAACGAGTGGGTGACGCGCTCGACATAACCGATATCCCGGTGTCGATGCTCCAAATAAATTTGCACAGGAACCTGATGTTGGATATGATCATTGAAATGGTGGTCTTCCGAAATGTGATCGCCATTTGAATACATAGTTCCACCCTCGCCTTTGTTGGGATTATGATATAGCATAGACAACTGAATGGGCCGAATCGTTGCATGGTTGGAAAATTTTTTTTGACGGAGGATTCAAGCGCGATGAAATGGATAGTGGGATTGGGCAATCCGGGCGCCGCCTATCGGAACAACCGGCATAATGTCGGGTTTATGGTTGTCGACCGCGCCGCCGAGCAGTGGGGCATTTCGGTCACAACCGGCAAATTCAAGGCGCTTGTCGGCGAAGGGATGGTGAAAGGCGAGAAGGTATATTTGCTGAAGCCGATGACCTATATGAACTTGTCCGGAGAATCGATGAGAGCCTTTATGGATTTTTATAAAGTGCCGATTGAAGACGCTTTGGTGGTCTATGACGACATGGATACACCGTTCGGCCAAATCCGGCTTCGTTATCAGGGGAGCGCAGGCGGGCACAACGGGATCAAGTCGATCATTCAGCATGCCGGCACGCAAACGTTCAACCGGCTTCGCATCGGCGTCTCCCGCCCGTCCCCCGGCTTCAGTATCGTCGATTATGTGCTGGCCGATTTCACCAAGGAAGAGAGCAAGACTTTGCCGGACATGATCCAGAAGGCCGTCGATGCGCTGGAATATTCGCTGGAACAGCCGTTCGACAAGACGATGGCGAAATTTAACGTCTAAACCTCACCCGGCGAGCGATCGGGACGATTCCTTCTGCGGCAGCGGCTAAGTTTGCGTATATTGGTTCATACTAGTAACGCAACGCCAAGTCACAGGACCGGTCAGGAGGGCATACGATGGCTGTAAAATATGTATGCAGACATTGCGCGGCTTCAATGGGGGAAATCGACAATCCGCAGGTGAACGAATTGCAATTGGGGTTCCATTTCTTGACCCCCGAAGAACGCGGAGATATAATTACGTATAACCAGAGTGGCGATGTGCTCGTCAAGTTAACGTGCGATTATTGCCGCAAGGCGCTGGATGAACACCCGGAATTGAACCTGGTCGCCAGTCCGCTCCAATAGCAGGCGGAATCGCGGGCGGGTATATAGCTTAACTTCAAGTTTCGATTTTGACGCGAAACAAGGCCTCGGTATGTTGTCCAAGGCTTTCTTTTTGGTTTGCTCGCATAAAGGAGTGTATACCTTTGCAATCATTGATCCGTGCTTTTTCCGAGGATCGCGAGTTTCTATCGATTGTCACCGGCATCGAATCGGGCATGCGCGAGCAGCTGATATCCGGCTTGGCCGGATCGTCGCGGCAAGTGTTTTTGTCGGCGCTGGCCGTCAAGCTGAACCGGCCCGTATTCGTGGTGACGCACAATATGTTTTCGGCGCAGAAGATGACCGAAGATTTGCTGGAATGTTTGCCGGAGGATCAGGTGCTTCTATATCCGGCGAACGAATTGGTCGTTACGGAGACCGCCATCGCGAGCCCCGAAACGCTCGCCCAGCGGATCGATGCGCTAACCCGGCTGGCTGCGGGCTTCCGCGGCGTCGTTGTCGTGCCGTTCGCCGGCGTTCGCCGCCTGCTGCCGCCGAGCCACGTGTTCCGCGAGGCGCAGATCGAGATCAAGGTCGGCGATTCGCTTGAGCTGGACGCGCTGCTGCAACGCATGGTGGAACTCGGCTACGAACGGGTCGAACGGGTCGAATCCAAGGGCGAGATGAGCGTCCGCGGAGGAATATTGGACTTTTATCCGCTGACGTCCGAAACGCCTTTCCGCGTCGAGCTGTTCGATGTGGAGGTAGACTCCATAAGAAGCTTCGATGCAGTAGACCAACGTTCCATCGATAAACTGAACACGGTTGTCATAACGCCCTGCAAGGAACTTATAGCCGAAAGAAAACGCTTCCACGAAGCAGCCCAGCATGCCTTCGAATTGCTTCAGGAGCAATTGGCGAGAATGACCGATCGTCAGGTCAAGGATAGGCTGAAGGAAGAGATCGGACATGAGATCGAACGGCTGCGGGAGCATCAGTTTTTTGCCGGATTGTACAAATACGTCGGCCTGCTGTATCCGGAACGGCATACTTTGATGGACTATTTGCCGAAGGACGCGATCCTCGTTATCGACGAGCCGAGTCGTCTTTTCGAGACGTCCAAGCAACTGGAGCGGGACGAAGCGGAATGGCTGACGAACCTGCTTCAGGAGGGCAAATCGCTGCCCGGCTTTGCGATGGCCAAAACGTACGAAACCATTTTGCACCGCACGGCGTTCTCCACGCTGTACGTCTCTTTATTTTTGCGTCAGGTGCCGCAAACGCAGCCGCAAAATATCGTTAATTTCATGTGCCGGGCGATGCAAAACTTCCATGGGCAGATGAACGTGCTCAAATCGGAGATGGAGCGCTGGAAAAAGACTGGCGCTAGCGTCATGGTGCTGGCCAACGGCGAAGAGCGCGTGGACCGGGTACGCCGTGTGCTGAGCGACTACGAGATCGACGAGCCGATTATCCTCAAGGGCAATCTGCAGGCAGGCTTCGAGCTGCCCTCGATCCATCTGGTGGTCATCACCGAGGGCGAGATGTTCACGCAAAAAAACCGCAAAGTCCGCAAAATCGACAAGAAGATCGACAATGCGGAGCGGATCAAAAACTACAGCGAGCTGAAGGTCGGCGATTATGTCGTACACGTCAATCACGGCATTGGCAAATACGTCGGAATCGGTACGCTCGAGGTAGGCGGCATCCATAAAGACTACATGCATGTTTTGTACGCCGGCGGCGACAAGTTGTCCGTGCCGATCGACCAGATCGACCTGATCCAGAAATACGTCGGCTCTGAGGAGAAAGAGCCGAAAGTATACAAGCTCGGCGGAGCCGATTGGGCGAAAGTGAAGAGCAAGGTGCGCAGCACCGTGCAGGATATCGCCGACGATCTGATCAAGCTGTATGCCGACCGTCAAGTGGCGTCCGGCTACGGCTTTAACAAAGACACGTCCTATCAGCAGGAATTCGAGGGAATGTTCCCTTATGACGAGACGCCGGACCAGCTCCGAGCGATCGAAGAAATCAAAAAAGATATGGAACTTCCCCGGCCGATGGACCGTTTATTATGTGGGGACGTCGGCTACGGCAAGACCGAGGTCGCGGTCCGAGCGGCGTTCAAGTCGGCGATCGATAACAAGCAGGTAGCCGTGCTCGTGCCCACGACGATTCTCGCCCAGCAGCATTACGAGACGTTCCGCGAGCGGTTTGCCGACTATCCGATCCAGATTAAGGTGCTTAGCCGTTTCCGGTCGCAAAAGGAACAGAAGGATACGATTAAAGGCGTCAAGCAAGGGACGGTCGATATCGTGATCGGAACGCACCGGCTGCT
The DNA here is from genome assembly GCF_039536325.1 of Paenibacillus hodogayensis. Lineage (NCBI taxonomy): Bacteria > Bacillati > Bacillota > Bacilli > Caryophanales > Paenibacillaceae > Paenibacillus > Paenibacillus hodogayensis. The sequence continues at coordinate 41,101 of NZ_BAAAYO010000015.1, read as the reverse complement.
GTCCACCGACCTCGTGTTCAAGGATCTGGGGCTGCTGATCGTTGACGAAGAGCAGCGGTTCGGCGTTTCGCACAAAGAGAAGCTGAAGAGGCTGAAGACGAATGTGGACGTGCTGACGCTGACCGCTACCCCGATTCCCCGCACGCTGCATATGTCGATGCTGGGGGTCCGGGATTTGTCCGTCATCGAGACGCCTCCGGAAAACCGCTTCCCCGTCCAGACGTACGTGGTCGAGCACAGCAATGCGCTGATCCGCGAAGGGATTGAACGGGAGCTGGCGCGAAACGGCCAAGTGTATTATTTGTTCAACCGCGTGCAGGGCATCAACCAAATGGCGGAGCAAATTTCGTATCTCGTGCCGGATGCGAAGGTCGGGGTCGCCCACGGGCAAATGTCCGAGCAGGAGCTGGAGAAGACGATCCTCGACTTCCTCGACGGGGAATACGACGTGCTTGTCAGCACGAGCATTATCGAGACCGGGGTGGATATCCCGAACGTCAATACGCTGATCGTGCACGATGCGGACAAAATGGGCTTGTCCCAGCTGTACCAGCTCCGCGGTCGCGTCGGACGTTCGAACCGGATCGCTTACGCCTATTTCACCTACCAGCGCGACAAGGTGCTGACCGAAGTGGCCGAGAAGCGGCTGCAAGCGATCAAGGAGTTCACCGAGCTCGGTTCGGGGTTCAAAATCGCCATGCGCGACCTGGCGATCCGCGGCGCGGGCAACCTGCTCGGGGCGGAGCAGCACGGGTTCATCGCCTCGGTCGGCTTTGACTTGTATACGCAAATGCTCGGCGAGGAGATCGCCAAGCGCAAGGCCGAATTGCACGGCGAGCAGCCAGAGGAGCGCGTGTCGGCGCCGACGCTGATCGACCTCACTTTCGATGCCTATTTACCGTCCGACTATATTTATGATAGTATGCAGAAGATTGAGATTTACAAAAAAGTGGCTAATATCAAGACGCTTGAAGAAGCGAACGACATGTACGAGGAAATCGAGGACCGGTTCGGCACCCTGCCTCAAGCGGTGATTAACCTGCTGGCCGTTGCCCGTCTCAAAGTATACGGGGCCGATTATGCAATCGAGTCGATTTCGCAAAAGGGAGATGATATCCAACTCAAGATCCGCTCGAGCGAAAACGGCAATTTGGACGGCCAGCGGCTGCATGCTTTGTCTGCCCAGTTTGAAGGGCGGGTCAAGCTGATCGCCGGACCGCAGATCGTCATCCAAATGAAATGCAAGGGATTGAAACCAGAAGCCTCCATCGAAATGCTGGAACGTTTTCTGGTACAATACAAAGAGGCTCTAAAGTCGAAAGGAGAGTTACGCCATGTTGCCAATTAAACGCAGCAAGACTGCCCGTCGGTTGTCCATCGTACTGGCCGCCTTCATCGTGGCGGCAGTGGCACTGACCGGATGTGGTAAAGATAAAGAAAATAAAAATTCGGCAGGAGGAACCACTGCAGGGAGCACCGAGGTGGTTGCCACTTATAAGGACGGCAAAGTAACGAGAGGCGAATATGATTCCTTCGTCGGTTCCGTCAAGTTTTTTAACCCGATGTACGCCCAGTTCGAAACCGATCCGATGTTCCAGGACTATATGATGAAGCAGCTGATCGCCTTCAAGGTGCTCGGCGCCAAAGCGGACGAGCAGTCCAAGAAGGACGCGGAGACGAAGACGAAGCAGCAGCTCGATGAGATCAACCAATATTTCGTGCAGCAGAGCGGAGACAAGAATGCCCTTGACGCTCAGCTGAAGAGCGCGAATATTTCGCAGAGCGACATCAACGATTATATTTTGAAAAGCCTTCTCGTGCTCGGGGACGCCGAGAAGAAGGTGACCGACGATCAAGTGAAGGCCAAGTACGAGGAGAACGCGAAAGCCAACGCTTATACGATCGCCACGGTTAGCCACGTGCTCGTAGCGCTTAAGGACCAAAATCAGGACAAGGATATCCGCACCAAAGAAGAGGCGCTGAAACGCGCTCAGGAAGTGAAGCAGAAGCTGGACGGCGGCGCCGACTTTGCCGCTATCGCCAAGGAGTATTCGGATGACGGCGGCTCCAAGGAAAACGGCGGGAAGTACGAAAACGAAGAGGTCGGCCGTTGGGTCGAGGGCTTCAAAAAAGCGGCCATAGAGCTGCCGATCGGCAAGATTAGCGATCCGGTGGAGACCGAGTTCGGTTATCATGTCATGAAGGTCGAATCCCGTTCGTCGAAAACGATCGACGAAGTCAAAGGGGAAATCAAATCGGAATTGGCCGAGACGGAAGTCTCGAATTTCATCGAGAAAGATCTGCCGGCCATGATCGAGAATATCGATAAGGACAAGCTTCCTAAAGCGGAAGCTCCGCCGGCTGCCCCGAATGCGGGCACGACTCCTCCGGCAACGTCCGACAACGGTCAGCAGCCTGCAGCCAAATAAAGCTTTTGACAAAGACGCCCGCGAACGGGCGTCTTTGTTGTTTTTTGGCCGAGTTGTATAAGAAAATGGGAGCAGTAACATACTATGGGCAGACTACAAAAGTTAAATAAACGCCCCCCTGTAAGGATTATGCTTATACAAATCACACATTAAACATCATTGGAAAGTGAGGCAACCAGAACTATGAAAGCAACTGGAATTGTTCGTCGGATCGATGATTTGGGCAGGGTTGTCATACCAAAAGAAATTCGCCGTACGTTAAGAATTCGCGAAGGAGACCCGCTGGAAATATTCGTCGACCGCGACGGCGAGGTAATCCTTAAGAAATATTCCCCGATTGGCGAACTGGGCGATTTCGCCAAGGAATATGCCGAATCGTTATTTGAAAGCACAAACCATATTACCATGATATCCGATCGGGATACGATTATAGCCGTTGCCGGCGGATCGAAGAAGGAATATTTGGAGAAATCCGTAGGAGCGACCGTAGAGGCGAGCATGGAGAACCGCAAAGCCACGCTGGAGACGAGCGCGGGGCAATACGAGCTGTGCAAGGATCTGAATGAGACCTACAGCTCGTACGTCATCGCTCCGATTGTCGCGGGCGGCGATCCGATCGGTTCGGTCATTCTCGTCAGCAAGGACGAAACCGTCAAGATGGGGCAGATGGAGTCGAAGATGGCGGAGACGGCTGCCGGGTTCCTCGCCAAACAGATGGAGCAGTAACCGCATCGGCATTCCCATAAAAGCTTTCCCGTGAAGTGCGCAAGGAGCTTCGCAGGCAAGCTTTTTTGCATTGCCTGCGATGGGTTGCATAGGGGCGCTTTCTGGCAGGAGCCCGATCGGCTATAATAGTGAGGAACGCGTCAGGGAGCTTAAAGGGGGAAGCGTATGCAGCAAGGTTCTAACCCGCCCCCGGTCCCCGCGAGGGCGATCGTCAAGGGCGCCTTTGTGCTTGGCGCGGCTGCCGTCGTATCCAAGCTGTTGGGTACGCTGCAAAAAATTCCGCTGCAGAACGTGGCGGGTGACAGCGTATTCGGTATTTATAATGCGGTTTATCCGCTCTATACGCTTATTTTGTTCATCGCCACGGCCGGTTTTCCGATTGCGGTGTCCCGCTTTGTCGCCGAAGAACGGGCTTCAGGCTCGCCTGAAGGGGCGAGGGCCGTTCTAGCGATGGCGCTCAAGTTATCGTTTGTCACCAGTCTCGGCTGCTTTGTCCTGCTATACGGCGGAGCAGGCACGCTGGCCGGCTGGATCGGCAACGGGCATACGGAGGAGGCGCTGCGCAGCGTTTCATTCGCCCTGTTCTTCGTGCCGGGGCTCGCAGCGCTCAGAGGCTACTTCCAGGGGATGGGGAACATGGTCCCCACCGCCGTCTCGCAGGTGGCGGAGCAATCGGTTCGCGTGGCCGTGATGGTGGCGCTCCTGTTCGCGCTTGTCGGCTCGGGAGCGTCCGACGGTTCCATAGCGGCGGGCGCCATGTTCGGCTCGGCTGCGGGCGCGCTGGCCGGTCTGCTGGTCATGTGCGGATACTGGCAGGCACACCGGGTAAAGGAAGTGCGGGCGTCTTCCGGCCGTAAGAAAACATCGCATTCCGCCGTAAAGGCCCGGACTGTATCGCCGGTCGGCTATCGACGATTCATTGCCTATGCGCTGCCGATCTGCCTCGGCTCCGTCGTCCTGCCGATGCTGACGCTGGCCGACACGTTCACGCTGCCCCGGCTGCTCCGGCTTAACGGATTCGACGAAGCGGGCGCCATGGCTCAATTCGGGCTGTACAACCACGGCCTTCCGCTTATTCAACTGGTAGCGATGATTGTCTCGTCCATGTCGGTAGCGCTCGTGCCGGCGTTGTCCGAAGCGAAGGCGAGGGGGAAGCTGGCGGATGTCCGCGGCAGCGCCGAAGCGTCGCTGAGGCTTGTCTGGCTAATCGGACTGGCGGCGTCGGCCGGTATGGCCGTGACCGCTATCCCGTTGAACGTGATGTTTTACAAGGACACCGAAGGATACGCCGCGATGATGATTTTAGCCTGGACGGCTGTCTTCAGCGTCGTACAGATCGTGTCCGGGACGATTCTGCAAGGGCTGGGCGCGGAACGGTCCACCGCTTATTATTTGCTGGCGGCCGCCGCGATCAAGGTCGGGCTGAACGTCGCGCTCGTTCCCCGCTGGGGAATCGAAGGCGCCGCGCTGTCCGCTGTGGCCGCTTATGCGGCTGCCGCCGTGCTGAACCTGCTGCGGCTGCGAGCGTACAAGCTGCTTCGCCTGTCGTGGCGGACGTTCGTGTGGAAGCCGCTGCTGGCGACCGCCGTTATGGCGATCGTTACGGCCGCCATCGTCGTGGCGCTGGACGCGCTGCTTGTTTACGTCTGGCCCGATATGGCTTACCGTTGGCGGCAAACCGTCGTAGCGGTCTTCTCCGTGGCGTGCGGAGCGGTCGTCTTCGGCATTATGCTATTCCGCACCGGCGCCGTCGGCGTTCAGGAACTGTCCGCCGTGCCCAAGCTGGGGAAACGGCTGCTGCCCGTCCTGCGCCGCTTGCGCATCATTTCGACCTGAAGGAGGTTTGCGTTATGTCCCCATCCATTACCGTCGTCGGGCTCGGCTCGGGCGATGAAAACCAATTGACGCTCGGCGCCTGGAAAACGCTCCAGTCGGCCGATCCGTTGTACGTGCGCACCGACCGGCATCCGGTCATCGATTATGTAACCCGGAATGGAGTGAAGGTGCATCCGTTCGACAGTTTGTACGAAGCGAACGATTCGTTCGAGTCGGTGTACGAGGCGATCGTGGACGAGCTGCTGCGGCTGGCGCGGAACAGCTCCTCCGGCATCGTCTACGCCGTTCCCGGGCATCCGATGGTCGCGGAGTCGACTACGAGGCTGCTGCGCGAACGGTGCCCGCAGGAAGGCGTCGCGCTGACTGTAACCGGCGGAGAAAGCTTCCTCGACCAGGCTTTCTCGCGGTTCGGCTTCGATCCGATCGAAGGCTTCTCGCTGTTCGACGCCACCGCGCTGCCCGCTTCGGGGGCGGCGGTCGACCCGCGCATGCATGCCCTTATCGCCCAAGTGTACGACGCGCATACCGCTTCCGACGCGAAGCTGTTTCTGATGAGCGTGTATCCGGACGATTATGAAGTGACGGTCGGCCATGAGCTTGGCTTGGCCGGACGGGAGACGATCGTTACAGTGCCCCTGTACGAGCTGGATCGGCTCGACGGCTACGGCAATCTGTCCCTGATCTGGGTCCCCCGCACCGATGCGGAAGCGGTACGCAACCGTTCGTTCGAGCGGCTGCGGGAAATTGTGGACATCTTGCGCAGTCCCGACGGCTGTCCGTGGGATCGCGAGCAGACACATGCCAGCATCCGCAAAAATTTGATCGAGGAAACGTACGAGGTGCTGGAAACGATCGACGACGACGATCCGGAGGCGATGTGCGAGGAATTGGGCGATCTGCTGCTGCAGATCATGCTGCACAGCCAGATGGAGGCGGAAACCGGGGCATTCGACGTCTGGGACGTCATTGCCGGACTGAACGAGAAACTGATTCGCCGGCATCCGCATGTCTTCGGCGATTTGGGAGCCGACGATGCCGACGAAGCGCTGCGCAACTGGAATGCGATGAAAGCCGAGGAGAAGAAGCGCCGAGGCATCGATCCGCAGCAGCAATCCGCGCTGGCGGGGGTGCCGCGCGATTTGCCGGGGCTAATGAAGGCGTACAAGCTGCAGAAAAAGGCGGCTCAGGTCGGCTTCGACTGGGAGCGGATCGAAGAAGTATACGCCAAAGTGGAAGAGGAGCTGGCCGAATTGAAGGAAGCCCCCGAGGACCAGCGTCTCGAGGAGCTCGGCGACCTGCTGTTCGCCGTTGTCAATTTGTCCCGGTTTTTGCGGATTGACCCCGAAGAAGCGATCGCTTCGACAAACGGAAAATTTGTCCGCAGATTCGGCTATATCGAAAGCCAACTGCGTCTGAAAGGGCAAAAATTGGATCAAACCGGCCTGCAGGAGATGGAGTTTTTATGGCAGGAAGCAAAAAAACTTTCGAAAAATGCGGGATCGTAGAAGGATTTTTCTGGCTGACAAAGAATACATAGTACCGTGCAGGCAAATAGCCAGGGCAAACTCAGCTTTCTTGCGGAAAGCTTCAAGCCAACCTTATAGGAGGAATTTAACGATGAATAAGACAGATCTCGTAAACAACATTGCTGCCAAAAGCGGATTATCCAAAAAGGACGTTGAGTCCGTATTGAACAGTTTTCTTGGCGAAGTAACCGATACCTTGTCCACTGGCGGCAAAGTTCAACTGATTGGCTTCGGCACGTTCGAAACCCGCACCCGTTCCGGCCGTACGGGCCGCAACCCGCAAACGGGCCAGGAAATCAAGATCCCTGCTTCCAAAGTTCCTGCTTTCAAAGCAGGCAACAAGCTTAAAGAAGCTGTAAAATAATGCGTCTCGACAAGTTTCTGAAAGTATCCAGACTCATCAAGAGACGGACAGTCGCAAAGGACGTGTCCGACCAAGGACGGATCTGGATTAACGGAAGGGAAGCGAAGGCAAGCAGCACCGTGAAGGTCGGGGATGAACTCGTCATCCGTTTCGGCCAGAAGAGCGTGACGGTGCGGATCGAGCGCATTGCCGAAACGACCCGGAAGGAAGAAGCGGGCGAGATGTACACCGTATTGAACGAACAAACGCATAAGGATTCCTTGTGAGCGTACAAAGAACCGGCCATTATGGCCGGTTTTCGTTTGTACAGCGGTTCTAAACCCGAATCCCTCCCCATATTCTAGTCCTAGGAGTCTGTCCGACGGAACGGCGGCACAAGCAGGCCGGAACGTCCCGTCGGAAGACGGACGCCCTAGAGGGAGGGGTATATGTCATGATCGATACAGCCAAACAAAAGCGCCAGGAAGTGAAGATGCTTAACCGCAAGCTGCTTGAAATATCCGGGGTGTTGAATGTCGAGAGCTTCGACAGCGAGGAATTTTTGCTTGAAACCGAGTGCGGGTTCTTGGCCATCAAAGGGCAAAATTTACATATCAAGAACTTGAATCTCGAGCAGGGCCTTGTAGCGATTGAGGGGACGGTGCACGGCCTCACTTATCTGGACGCCAATTCCGGAGAGAAGTCCAAAGGATTTCTCGGAAAGCTGTTCAAGTGAACCTGCACATTCAGTTTTTGACATTATCCGTCATGGCGGGCAGCGGAGCGTTCATGGGCATTCTGTTCGACGTGTACCGCGTCTTATCCGGACAACTGAGGCCTCCCCGCTGGCTTGTACCCCTGCTGGATATCGGCTACTGGATGATCGCTACCCTCTTCGTCTTCCGGGCGCTGTTGTACAGCAATGACGGACAAGTCCGTATGTATGTGTTTCTCGGGTTGTTGTTGGGCGTGTGGCTCTACTTCCGGTTTGCAAGCCGCTTTACCGTCCGTTTCGTGCGATTTTGCATTCGAACGGTAAAGGCGCTTTTCCGTTTTTTGGTGAAAACGGTCGAGGTCGTGTTCATTAAGCCGATACTGTTGCTGTACAGGCTCGTGATCGTGCTTTTGGGATTTTTGTGGGCCATCTCTATATTCCTCGGAAAAGTTGTGTTACAATTGCTGTATCCGTTTTTCGCTTTGGGCCGGTTTCTTTTGAGACCGCTTCTGAAGCGGCTGCATATTCCGGCCGGGTGGAACCGCGTCGCCGGATGGTTCGTCCGGGTCGTACAAGCCGTCAAGCGCTGGTTGTTCGGCAAGGACGGACAATAAACCAAGGAATGGGAGTGAACCGTTAAAGCCATGCGCGAAGCGAAGAAGGCCGGGAATCCGGAACACTCGAATAAAGGCGCTCGCCGCCGCGTTCGGCTGCTCGCCTTTGCGATGGTCGGTTTCATGACTTGGGCGGCTCTCATTTTGTGGAATCAGCAAGGTCATCTTGGAGTGAAAGCCGCGCAGGTCGAGGAGCTCGGACAGAAGCGTGAAGAGACGACCAAGCTGAACGAAGGGTACAAAAAAGAAATCGATCGATTGAACGATCCCGAATACATCCTGCAGAAAATCCGCAAAGAATACCATTACTCAAAGCCTGGGGAGACGTTGTTCTACACGCCCAAATCTCCGTGAGCCCACGTCCTTATTGACCTTTGGGTTGTCGATCCTGTATAATCTCCATATCCGATCCTCACATCGCCTGCCTGTTGGTGCAACTTTTTTTGGCCTGAGCCGTCGCAAAAGTTGCGAGAATTGCGTATGGATAGGTATGAGAGATTATTTCCAACATATTTTAGGGAGGAACGTTTCATTCTATGGCAATTGAAGTGGGCACCAAGTTGGAAGGCAAGGTGACAGGCATTACTCATTTCGGAGCTTTTGTTGAGCTGTCGGCAGGCGTGACCGGTCTCGTTCACATTTCCGAAATTGCCGACAATTATGTGAAGGACGTCAATGATCACCTTAAGCTGGAAGACAAAGTCTTGGTGAAAGTCATTAATGTGGACAAGGACGGCAAGATTGGTCTGTCCATTCGCCAAGCAGTCGACAAGCCGCCAGGAGAACAACAACGCCCGGAACGTCCCGAGCGAGGATTTAACCGGGATCGCGAAGATCGTGGAGGTCATCGCAACGATCGCGGGGGTCGCCCCTTTAAACCGACCGCAAATCGTTTGACGTTCGAAGACAAGATGTCCCGCTTTCTCAAAGACAGCGAAGAGCGCATCTCGAATTTGAAGAAGAACACCGAAGGCAAACGGGGCGGAAGAGGCGCGCGCCGCGTTTAAGCGTGCACAAGCCCGTTACACATGTATGGTACGCCGGCAGTCCGTCAGGACGTCGGCGTTTTTGGTTTGACAATTACCCGCCTGTCGGGTATACTTTGCAATTGATATGGCGGCGTAGCTCAGCTGGCTAGAGCGTACGGTTCATACCCGTGAGGTCGGGGGTTCGATCCCCTCTGCCGCTATTCCAGACATATTCCGCTTGCGCCTTGCGCAAGGAAAGCCCCGACACGTTCCGGCGTGTGCGGGGCTTTCTGCATGTTTACCGGGCATTTTGCTCCGGATTGTATGCTTTTGTCGGACAACTCCTGCAAACGGTTGCGAATCGACACTGTTTTACGCTGGCGCGGTCTTTGCCGGGGAAGCACATGTTCGCCTCGCTGCAAAGTACGGGGGATGAGACATTTTCGGAAACGGCAAACTTGGCCCGCCGGGCAACGGTTCGCGGGGTCTGCGCGGCATCGGCCGTTTTTGTCGGAAAATTCTTTCCGTCTATCAACCCATTGTGACAAACTTTATGCTAGACATGCTTTTATAATAGGGAACACAAGAAAACGAAAAGGATGTGTTCCCATGATGTCCAAATGGAATGTACTTGATCTGAAAACCTCGCCTTGGGGCGGGAAGCTGCAAAAAGCGAAAAACGGGAGCAAACGGACTTTGATCGAAAATCGGTTCGTCCAATCGGTGATTGCTCGCAAATGGGCGTTTCTGCTGGTGGCCATGGCGTTTCTACTCGGAAGGGCGATGATTCTGGAGCAGCTTGCTCCGTTTGCGGTCGCCTACTTCGCGGTAGTCTACTACATCCGCAAGGATCTGATCCGCTGGGTCGGGGTGTCGCTCATAGCGGGCAGCTTGTTCGCCTTCGAGATGAAAACCGGCTATATCGTAACGGAAATACTCGTGTTTCTGCTTATCCAAAAGGGGTTGGAAAAATACGAGCGGGCAGAGCTATCGTATGCGCCGATCATCGTTTTTACGTCCGCCTTCACCGTGCAGTTATTCGGCAGTATCGTCACGTCCGAGCTAACGTGGTATACGCTGATGCTGACGGCCGTGGAGGCTGCGCTAAGCTTCGTGCTGACGCTTATTTTCATACAGGCGATACCGGTTTTTACGCTAACGCGAAAAAACTATGCGCTAAAAAACGAGGAGATCATCTGCCTGATCATCCTGCTCGGCTCGGTTATGACCGGCACAGTGGGCTGGATCATTCAAACGGTATCGGTGGAGCACGTGCTTTCCCGGTATTTGATTCTACTCTTCGCCCTAGTGGGAGGGGCCCCCCTGGGAGCCTCCGTCGGCGTCATTACAGGCCTGATCCTGAGTCTCGCCGACGTGAGCGCGGTGTATCAGATGAGCCTGCTGGCGTTCTCCGGCATGCTCGCCGGCTTGCTCAAGGAAGCGAATCGGATGGCCGTCGCATTCGGCATGCTGCTCGGCTCGTCCATCCTGTCGATCTACATCGGCAGCCAGACGGAGGTGATGAGCTCGACTTGGGAATCGGTCGTCGCCGTGCTGCTGTTCATGCTGACGCCGCGCGGGTTTATCCAGACGATCGCCAAATACGTGCCGGGCACGCAGGAAAATATGAAGTCTCAGCATGATTATGCGAAGCGGGTGAGAAATATTACCGCAACCCGGGTGGAGCAGTTCTCGGAGGTGTTCCGCCAACTATCGCGCAGCTTCAAGCAGCTGACGCACATGGACGAGAGCAAGGCGAAGGAGGAAGCGGTCGGCCATTTTATGAACTCCGTCGCCGGCAAAGCGTGCTCGACCTGCTGGAAGCGCAAGCAATGCTGGGACGACAAATTTTATCAAACCTATAAATATATGTCCGACATGATGGCCATGATCGACGAGAAGGGGACGATGTCCAAGCGGGACATCCCCGCCGAGTGGAAGACGCTGTGCGTCAGATCGGATCAGGTTCTCGGCATCATGAAGCAGCAATACGAGCTGTTCAAGCATGACTTGCACTGGAAGCGGCAAATCCAGGAGAGTCGCCAATTGGTGGCCGAGCAGCTGACGGGCGTGTCCCAGGTCATGGAGGACCTGGCCAAGGAGATTAAGCGCGAAGGGCACGAGTTGTTTCTGCAGGAGGAGCAGATCCGTTCGGCGTTGGAAAATTTGGGCTTGTCCATCCACGCCATCGATATTATCAGCCTCGATGAAGGCAATGTGGAAATCGAAATTATTCATCAATATACGAAAGGATTCGATGAGTGCCGGAAAATTATTGCGCCGCTGCTGTCCGACATTCTGGGCGAGAATATCGCAGTGCGCAGTGAGGAGGTATCGAGCCGAGGAGACGGGTTTGCCACCGTATTGTTTTGCTCCGCCAAAGAGTATGAGGTCGAGACGGGGGTCGCGGGCGCAGCCAAGGGAGGGGATTTGCTGTCTGGCGACAGCTTTAGCACGGTGGAGCTGGGTAACGGGAAATTCGCCGTAGCAATAAGCGACGGCATGGGCAACGGGGAACGGGCGCGTGCCGAGAGCAGCGCGGCGTTGTCGATTTTGCAGCAGCTGCTGCAATCCGGCATGGACGAGAGGCTGGCGATTAAATCGGTCAATTCGGTGCTGATGCTCCGTTCCTCCGACGAAATGTTCGCCACGGTGGACGTAGCGCTGATCGATCAGTACAGCGCCAAAACGACGTTTATGAAAATCGGCTCGACGCCGAGCTACATCAAGCGGGGGACGGAGGTCATTCAAATATCCGCAAATAATTTGCCGATCGGCATCCTGCAGGACATTGAGGTCGATCTGATCGCGATGCAGCTTCAGCCGGGGGATACGCTGATCATGATGACCGACGGCATATTCGACGCGCCGGGGCCGGCCGTCAACAAGGAGATGTGGATGAAGCGCATGATTCAAGAGATCGACGAGACCGATCCGCAGCTGTTCGCCGATTGTTTGCTGGACACGATCGTACGCTACCAGCAGGGCGAAATTATGGACGATATGACCGTTGTCGTTGCCCGCATTCAGAAGTATAAGCCTGAGTGGGCGACCTTCCGCTGGCAGGGGATGACCAGCTTCGAACGGCCGAGGACGGTGAGCTGAACGAGAGAAACGTAACCTATGACGAAAAATGAAAAAATGAATAGGCGGTTAACGCCCCTGTCTCCTTAGCCGCTTGCGGCAGATGGAGATCGGGGCTTTGCGGCGTCCCCCGGATTATCCCGTGACTATCATGGAAATACTAGACGATAGAATCATCTTTAGCCAGGGGAGGCTATATACATGAAGCAAATCGTATTAATTACGGACGGATGCTCCAATGAAGGAATAAGCCCGGTTGTGGCGGCTGCCCATGCGCAGCAGTCGGGTATTGTAGTCAATGTGGTAGGCATAGTCGACGGGAGCGATATGGGCGAACGTGGAGCGACGGAAATTGCCGAAATCGCCAGGGCGGGGGGAGGCATGAGCCGAATCGTCGCACCGGGCGCTTTGGCGGAAACGGTGCAGATGCTTACGCGCAAAACCGTCGTGCAGACGATTCGCCAAACCGTGCAGCAGGAGTTGCGGCAATTGATGGGACCCATGGCTGCGCTAGAGAAGCTGTCCCCGGACCGGAGAGGACCGGTGGTGCGGCTGATTGACGAGCTGAGCGAGACGAGTTCTTTACAAGTTGCCCTGCTGATTGATACGAGCGCCAGCATGAGACCGAAGCTGAATGCGGTGGAGGAAGCTTGCCGGGATTTGCTGACCAGTCTGCGGGCGCGGCAGGGGAAGAGCGAGATGGCCGTCATGCGCTTTCCCGGCGATACCGAGGCCGATCTGATGGCCGGTTGGACGACCGATCTTGCAAAAACGAACGATATGTTCTATAAATTAAACATGAAGGGGACGACGCCTACCGGTCCTGCATTGATGAAAGCGATCCGGTATATCGCGGACGACCAAGCCGCGCCCACGCAAGGCTCGCACGCAGAGAGGCGCTTGAGCGGATCCCTATCAAGGTCGGGCAGCGGGGATGGGATATTAAGTGACTACATCGTCTAAAGCGGTTCTGACGGAAGGCTTTTCGGTGTGCGGCAAATGGAATAAGCGGCGCTACCGGATCGACAGACTGCTCGGCGAGGGGGCTAACGGGAAAGTGTTTCTCGTGCAGTCGGGAGGCCAGTCTTATGCACTCAAATTCGGCTTTGACGCGATCGACCTGCAAATGGAGGTCAATATCGTCCGCGAGCTGGACAAGAAGTCGCCGCACCCGTTCCTGCACGATGCCGACGATGTGGAGATCGGCGGTACGGTCTATCCTTTTTACGTGATGAGATACATACGCGGGCATATCCCGCGACGCTATATGGCCAAGAACGGCCCCGAATGGTTGTATATGATCGGATTGAATGTGCTTCGCAAGCTTCACGCCCTGCACCGGCAAGGGTACGTTTTCGGCGATTTAAAGACCGAGAACGTGCTCGTATCCGGCTACGGGGAGGTGGAGCTTGTCGACTATGGCGGCGTAACCGAGAAGGGACGTTCGGTCAAGCAGTTTACCGAGCTATACGACCGCGGCTTCTGGAATGCCGGCGAGCGGGTGGCGGACGACGGGTACGACCTGTTCGGCTTTGCCGTGTTTTGCCTGCAGTTGGCGGGGATGGAGAAGAAGCTGGAAGCATTGTCCCGTTCGCTGCCGCAAAGCCGGACGGTCGACGATTTATGCAAGCTCGTCGAAGAAAGTCCGTTATGCCGACCGGTGGCGCCGATCTTGAAAAAAGCGCTGTTGGGCCGACTTGCGGACGCCAAGGAAGGCGCGGAGCAGTGGAAGCGGGCTATCGAAGCTGGCGGAGTCGTCCCGTCGCCCCGTAAAGGCGATATCGGACTATGGATCAAGGCGGCTTTTATCGCCTCGATCGGTTTATTCGTATCGGTTGTTTGGACAATGTGGCAGAATGGTTAATACGTCTTGTCAACCTCTAATCGGAAAGGTGCCCATAATGGAATTGCAGGATAAAGTGGATGCCGCGCTGAGTGACGGTAGGCTGACTCAGCCGGGAGAACGGATCGTGGTTGCCGTATCGGGCGGGCCCGATTCGATGGCTCTGCTGCATGTGCTGGCCCGGCTTGCCGCAAAATGGCGATTCGGGCTTATCGCCGCCCATGTAAACCACGGCTTCCGCGTGGAGGAATCGCGGGAGGAAGAACGGATTGTCGCCGCCTATGCGGACTCGCTGGGCATTCCTTGCGATATCGGCCGTTTCGATCTGCCGGCTTATATCGCCGGAAGCGGCGACAACGCCCAAGCCGCTGCGAGGGAGAAACGTTATGCGTTTTTGCACGATACGGCGTCACGGCACGGGGCAAGGGCGATCGCACTCGCCCATCACGCCGACGATCAGGCCGAGACGGTGCTTATGCGCCTTCTGAGGGGGACCGGACCGTCCGGACTGGCTGGGATGGCTATGAAGCGAAGCGAAAAAAAAGTGGAACTAATTCGGCCTTTCCTACGTATATACAAATCGGAACTCGAGCGCTACTGCTCGGTTCAGCATATTCCGACATGCCGGGACAGCAGCAACGAGCAGCGCAAATATTTTCGCAATGCCGTACGGCTCGACGTCATGCCGTTTTTGCAGGGCTACAACGAGAGACTGCCTGAATCGTTAAATCGGCTGGCCGATACGATGCGGGCGGAAGACGACTGGATGGAGGCCGAGGCCCATGAACGTTTCGACAAGCTCGTATCGGTCCGAAGGGTAGAGGAGCAAGTGCAGTGCAGCCTTGATGCAGGCCGTTTTGCCGGGTTGCACGTTGCTTTACAAAGGCGTCTGATTAAACTAATATTAAATTATGTTTTTTCGGAAGCCGATCTTTCCGATTATGTCCGGATTGAAACGATTCGTAACGCTATTGCCAAGGAAAAAGGCAGGTCAATCGTGCTCGATTTGCACGAACGGCTCAAGCTCGTCCGCGAATACGACCATGTCGTCTTCATGCAGACGCTGCCGGTCCCGGAGCATTATGAATACGCAATCGCGGGAACCGACGGTACGTTGGCGCTGGCCGAAGCAGGAGTGGAGCTGCAATGGAAACTTATTGAAGCGTCCGTACCTGTCGTGCCAACATGCCAAACGGAAGTCTGGTTCGATTTCGATCAGCTGGCTTTGCCGTTGAAAGTGCGCAGCCGCCAGCCAGGGGACCGTATGGAGCCGTTCGGTTTAAAGGGGACGAAAAAAGTAAAAGATATGTTCATTGATGAAAAAGTTCCTCCGGCGATAAGGCACCGTATACCGTTGCTGCTTGACGCGGCAGGACGCATCATATGGATCCCCGGCATGCGCAGATCGGCGCATGCGACTGTATCCGGACGAACGTCGCGGATACTCGTCATGGATGCCTGTCCTCTGGAACGGTAAGCGCGAGCTCTGCCGAGAATGCGGTCATTCATGCTTTCATAGTATAAGGGTAGGAGGGTCCATGTTTGCAAAATGACATTCAAAGCATTCTGTTCACCGAAGAAGAAATTCAGCACAAGGTGAACGAGCTGGGCGAGCAGCTAAGCCGAGATTTCGACAATCGCAACCCGCTCGTGATCTGCGTACTGAAGGGCGCGTTCGTGTTCATGTCCGATTTGGTGAAACGAATGACGATACCGCTCGAAATCGATTTTATGGCGGTTTCCAGTTACGGGCAGGCGACCCGGTCTTCCGGCGTCGTCAAAATCATTAAGGACTTGGACGTTCCGGTCGAAGGACGCGACGTACTGATCGTAGAGGATATTATCGACAGCGGGCTTACCTTAAGCTATCTGATCGATGTGCTCGAACGCCGCAATGCCCTGTCCGTATCGATCGTGACGCTATTCGACAAGCCGGCCGGTCGCTCGGTCGAGTTGGAGCCCGATTACAAAGGCTTTACGCTTCCGCATGAATTTGTTGTCGGATACGGGCTTGATTACGCGGAAAAATATCGGAATTTGCCGTATATCGGCATTCTGAAGCGCGAGGTTTACGCCAAGCCGTAAGCCGTCTGCGCGTGGCGCTCCGCTTTGTTGTGAACGCCAGACATGCTGTGTTAAAATAAGTTGCGTGTGTCGCCTGAGAGGAGGTAGGGGATGAATCGAATCATCCGTAATACCGGATTTTATTTGATCATATTTTTAGTCACGGTCGGGATCGTGCATTTCATCAGCAGTCAGAATGATACGAAACAGACCATTACGTACACCAAATTCCGTGAGGAATTGAAAAATAACAATATCGAAGAAGTAGCGGTGAAATTCGACGGCTACACGTACTTGATCCGAGGCAAGTTCAAGCAATCAAGTACAGACAAGCCGCTCTTTGAGACGCATGCTCCATTCGATCCCCGAGTCATCGAGTTGCTTGAGCAGAGCAACATTACGAAGGAAGTCCATGAGAAGATGGAGGGGGACAACGTCTGGATTACGTTCCTGACGTCGATCATTCCGTTCGTTATCATCTTCATTCTGTTCTTCTTCTTGCTCAATCAAGCGCAAGGCGGCGGCGGTAAGGTGATGAACTTCGGCAAGAGCCGGGCACGCCTTTATAATGAAGAGAAGAAACGGGTCACCTTCGATGATGTGGCGGGCGCAGACGAGGAGAAGCAAGAGCTCGTCGAGGTCGTCGAGTTTTTGAAGGATCCGCGGAAGTTTGCGGCGCTTGGCGCGCGGATTCCGAAAGGCGTTTTGCTTGTCGGACCTCCGGGAACCGGTAAAACGCTGCTGGCTCGTGCTGTTGCCGGCGAAGCGGGCGTACCGTTTTTCAGCATAAGCGGTTCCGACTTCGTGGAAATGTTCGTCGGCGTCGGGGCATCCCGCGTACGCGATCTGTTCGAGAACGCCAAGAAAAACTCGCCTTGCATCATCTTTATCGACGAAATCGATGCGGTCGGACGCCAGCGCGGTGCCGGCTTGGGCGGCGGCCATGACGAGCGGGAGCAAACGCTCAATCAGCTCCTCGTCGAGATGGACGGCTTTGGCGCCAACGAAGGTATCATTATTATTGCGGCGACGAACCGTGCCGATATTTTGGACCCGGCCTTGCTGCGTCCTGGACGGTTTGACCGTCAAATTACCGTAGACCGTCCGGATGTCAAAGGACGCGAAGCCGTACTCAAAGTGCATTCCCGCAACAAACCGCTTAACAAAGACGTCAGGCTCGATTCGCTGGCACGCTATACGACCGGCTTCAGCGGAGCCGATCTGGAGAACTTGCTGAACGAAGCGGCGCTGATCGCGGCGCGGCGCAACCGCAAAGACATCTCGATGGACGAGGTCGAGGAAGCGTTCGACCGGGTCATCGTCGGCGTGCAGAAGAAGAGCCGGGTAGTCAGCGATCGCGAGAAAAAGACGATCGCCTTCCACGAGGCCGGCCATGCGATTATCGGGTACTACGAGCGGCATGCCGACGTCGTGCATAAGGTAACGATCATTCCGCGCGGTCGTGCGGGCGGCTACGTGCTCAGCATTCCGAAGGAAGGCGAGGACCGGCTGTTGGCTACCAAGTCCGAGCTGCTGGACCGGATTACGGGTCTGTTGGGCGGACGCGTCTCCGAGGAGATGTTCATCGGAGAAATCGGTACGGGAGCTTACGACGATTTCAAAAAAGCGACGGCTATGGCCCGCAGCATGATTGTCGAATACGGGATGAGCGACAAGCTCGGCCCTATGCAGTTTGGCAATTCGCAAGGTCAGGTATTCCTGGGCCGCGATATCGGTCACGATCAGAACTACAGCGACGCCATCGCTTACGAGATCGACAAGGAAATGCAGCAAATCATTCGCTCTTGCTACGAGCGGGCGAAAGAAATTTTGCAAAAGCACAGCGAACAGGTTCACCTGGTTGCCAACGCTTTGCTCGAGCGGGAGACGCTTGACAAAGACCAAATTATCGAGTTGCTTGAGAAAGGCTCGATTACGGGGACGGATTCCGGCGATTCTTCCCAGGAAGAGCCCAAAATCAACATCCATACGCAAAACAATGGCGTTGATGCCAATAAGCTCGATTTTGACAAAGAGAAGAAAGTGGAGGACAAAAAGGACGAGTAACCTCGTCCTTGTCCCGATGGAAAGCCGGCTCCCTGTGTGGGGCCGCTTTTTTGTGCCAAAATCTTGTCTATGAAAGCGTCTGAAACCACGGTGGACAAGCTGCGTAAAAATAGAAGGCGGAAGGGGGAATCCCGGTCTTAGGTCTAGGTGCAACAACAGTCCCCAGCCTCTTTTGGTTCGACCGCTTCACTCTTAGAATAGGGGATGGAATACATATCTGAGACGTAAGGCACAGGGGCACGGCTAAAGAAAAAGCAAGTTTCGTATGGGAGGGATGAAATCGAATGAATCGCATGACCGATTTTTCTATGAAAAACATTGCGGCGGTCATTATTTTGGTATTGCTGCTGACCGTTGGGGGCATCTATTCCGCAGGTACGTTGAAAGTGGAAAGCATGCCCGATATTTCGTTTCCCGTGGTGATGGTCAATACCCAGTATAATGCGCCTCCCCAGGACGTATTGGACCAGGTGACCAAACCGTTGGAAAAATCGCTGACCGGCGTCAAAGGGTTGAAAAACTTGACGTCGTCTTCGGCCGACAACTACTCCCAGATCGTCGTCGAACTGGAGCAGAGCGTCAAATTGGACGACGCCAAGAAGGATATTGAAAGCTTGGTTGCGAACGTCAAGCTTCCGCAAAGCGCGGAGAAACCCAAGGTAATGACATTCGGTTTTGCTTCCCAGCCCGTTTATTACATGGCGGTGTACGGCGAGAACGGGATGAATCAGACCGAGCTGGACAAAATCTACAAGGACATTATTTTGCCGGGCTTCAACGGTATTCAAGGCACGGACCACGTCGACTCGATCGGCAACCAGGAAGCGCAGATGTCGATCAAGATGGACGCCAATGCACTGAAGCAATACGGCTTGACGCCGACGACGGTTTCGGGCATGATCCAAGCCGCTCTGTTGTCGAGTCCCGCCGGTTCGGTGGAGTTTGACGGACGCAACGAGATGGTCCGGGTCAAAGGGAAGATCGACACAGTCTATAATCTCGAGAATATGCCGATGACGACTGCCAACGGCGAAACCTTGCTGCTGAAGCAGATCGCCCGTGTAACCTCTATTACGGAAGCGCCGTTTATCGCCCGTCTGGACAATAAACCGGCGATCGGAATTCACTTGTACAAGACGAAGGACGCCAACGCGGTAGAGTTCGGCAACGCGGCGGATAAACTCATCGAGAACTGGCACAAGATGCTGCCGAATATCAAATTCCACTCTATCTACAACGCTGCTACCGATATCAAGCATTCCATTGACGGTATGGTGCGCGAAGGCGGATTGGGCGCCATTCTTGCCTCACTGATGATCCTCATTTTCCTGCGCAACATAAGGATGACGATTATCGTACTCGTATCGATTCCGCTGTCGATCCTCATT
The DNA here is from genome assembly GCF_039536325.1 of Paenibacillus hodogayensis. Classification (NCBI taxonomy): domain Bacteria; kingdom Bacillati; phylum Bacillota; class Bacilli; order Caryophanales; family Paenibacillaceae; genus Paenibacillus; species Paenibacillus hodogayensis. The sequence goes on along the minus strand of NZ_BAAAYO010000015.1, from coordinate 21,498 downwards.
ACGCTATTATTTATGTCCGGTTTGGATATATCGCTTAATATTATGACGCTCGGCGGGATGGCGATCGCCGTGGGCAGGGTCGTCGACGATAGCATTGTCGTTATCGAGAACATTTACAGTCAGCTGCAAAAAGCGCAAGAGCGCAATGAATCGGTTATTAAGCTGGCTACGAAGCAAGTATCGTCGGCTATTACCTCTTCGACGATTACAACGGTCGGCGTATTCGCGCCGATTGCCTTCGTCGGCGGCGTAGTCGGGGAAGTGTTCCGCCCATTCGCGCTGACGCTCGCATGCGCGCTGCTGTCCTCGCTCGTAGTAGCTTTGACGGTTATCCCGATGTTGGCGAAGCTGCTCGTGCTGCGGCAAAAAAATATACCGTTTCATGATGAACATAAAGTTGGCAAGATGACGAAGTCTTACAAATCGATGCTCATCTGGACGCTCAACAATCGTATCAAAACGCTGCTCTTATCCGCCGTATTATTCGTACTTACTTTAATTCTGGTCGTACCTCAGCTAGCCTCCGCGTTCATGCCGGAAAGCGAAGCCGACCGTCAAATGATCTTTACGCTGCAAATGCCGCGCGAAACGTCGATCCAGACGATGGATGCGCAAATGAAGCGGATCGAAGAAATGTTAAGAACAGCCAAGGACAACGCCGGCAATCCGAAGTTTACGTATGTAGAGGCGCTTGTCGGTTATGATTTCGGTACCGATCGGGTTCCTTATAAATCGACGGTGTTTACGGAAGTAAGCAAGACAGTCAAAGCCAAAGACGCTATGAAGGAATACAAGCAGCTTTTCCTGGACGATATGCCGAAGGGCTCCAAAGTTGAGGGCCAGCTTATTTCGTTCGGTGGCGACGGCGGAGGCGGGACGGATTTCTCCTATGCCTTGAAGGGCGACGATCTGCTGAACCTGAAGCAGGCCTCAGCGCTGATCAAGGAGAAGATGCAATCGTTCCCTGAACTGATCGAGATCAAGGACAGTCTCGGTGAATCCAAGATGGAAGTGGAAGTTACCGTAGATCCGAACAAAGCCAGGGTGTACGGAGTCAGCTCCGCTCAAGTGATGGACGCGGTTCATAAGTGGACGCGCAAAGAAGATCTGGGAGACATCAAGTTTGACAATGTCACCTACAATACCAAGCTTGAGATGGACAAATCGTTTAAGAGTTCGCTGAAAGATTTGGAAAATATTCCGATCGGTACTCCGCTCGGCACGACGATCGATCTGAAGGATATCGCCAAAGTAAGCGAGATCGACGCTCCGGTCAGCATCGGCCGCGAGAAACAAATGCAAGTCGTCAAAGTAACGGCCAAAATCGACAGCGCGAATAAAGGCGGAGTGAGCGCCAAAGTATCCGCCGCGCTGGATCAGGTGGAACTGCCGACAGGCGTCAGCCGTGAAGTATCCGGGGTGTCCGACGATATTAACGAAAGCTTTGGCCAAATGTTCATGGCTATGGGCGCATCGATCTTTATCGTATATCTCGTCATGGTATTGGCATTCGGAAACGCTCGCGCCCCGTTCGCGATCTTGTTCTCCCTGCCGCTCGCCGCTATCGGCGGACTGCTCGGTTTGCTCGTCACCGGGGAATCGCTCAACATTACGTCTTTGATCGGGTTCCTCATGCTAATCGGTATCGTCGTCACGAACGCCATCGTTCTGATCGACCGCGTCCAACAGCTGCGCGATCACGATTACACCGTACGCGATGCCTTGATCGAGGGAGGCGTTACGCGCCTCAGACCGATCATCATGACTGCCGGTGCGACCATTATGGCCTTGATGCCGCTGGCGCTCGGTTTGTCCAAGGGGACGGTCATTTCCAAAGGTCTGGCCGTTGTCGTTATCGGCGGCCTCACGACGTCTACCGTGCTCACGCTGGTAGTCGTTCCGATCATCTACGAGCTGCTGTTCGTCCGCCGCTCGCGGAAAATCAATAAGAATAAAGCTTCCGCCGTGAAGGAACCCGCAATCTAATCTTGACGAAACGTACTCGTACACAATGGCGCAAAGGAGCTGGTTCCGTTCTCGGAATCTTCAGGCTGCCGGTCCTTAGAAGGGGTATGGAGCTGCGCCATTGGGTACCAGAATAAAGGAGCATAGGCGAAGATGAGACAATCCCGATTGAAAAGAAAATCGTTCAGGAGCGGCGCCAAGATCGCCGCAGCGCTTGTACTGACTGTAGCCGTCGCAGCCGGCTGCACGACGGGCGGCAAGGAAGCTGCCCCGGCGGCCGCCCAAGAGCAGACGATCAAGAGCGTTAAGGTGCAACCGCTGGCCAAGCAAAAAATCGGCGAGCCTTTGGAGCAAATTGCCGATGTAGTGGCCGCCACCCAGCTTGATGTCATCGCGAAGGCGGGCGGAGACGTGAAGGAGCTTACCGTGAAACGGGGCGACCAGGTCAATGCTGGCGACGTCATCGCCCGGTTGGATCCGGTTGACATGAAGCTGCAAAAAGATAAAGTCGCGCTCCAATTGCAAAGCAGCCAGCAAGCTTTGACCAAAGCCAAAAAAGATTTTACCGACAGCAAAACGGAAATGGCCAATGGGGTCAAAAAAATGGAGCAAGCTTTGCAGGATATCACCAAGACGTACAATAAAGCAAGAAACGACTACGATCAGGGTTTGATTACGAAGCAGCAGCTGGAGCAGACGGAAACCGCTTGGAAAAACCAGACGCTCGATCTGGACCTGCTCAAGCAGAAACAAAAAACGCTGGAAACGACAGATGCGTTGTCGGCGCTGGAGACGCAGGTGCAGTCCGCTTCCTTGTCCATGAAGGAGTTGGATCGGAGCATCGCCAATCTGGACATTAAAGCTCCGGTATCCGGTATTTTGACGGAGCTGCCGGTCGTCGTCGGCATGACCGTGCAGCCCGGCACCAAAATCGGCCATCTGCAGCAGTTGGACCCGATTCTGATCAAAGCCCAACTGACGGAAAGCTCCGCCAAGCTGGTGCGAGGCAAGCAGGAACTCGTTTATTACGTATCCGGCAGCGCCGAGAAGGCGAAAGCGCCGATCAAATATTTGTCCCAATCGATGGATGCCCAAAGCAAATCGTATGAACTGGAGCTGGAGATCGCCAATCCGAACGGCGCGCTTAAGCCGGGCACGAAAGTGCAGGTACAGCTTACTACCGAGCAGGAGCAGGTTGTTCTTACCGTTCCGACGCTTTCCATTGTGCGCGAATCCGGTGATACTTTCGTGTTCGTTCTTGTAGGCGACACGGTAGAGAAACGGAAAGTCGAGCTCGGACGACTCAACGAATTGAACCAAGAAATCATCTCCGGCGTCAAAGAAGGAGAGCAGCTTGTCGTATCTGGCCAAAATCAGTTGAAGGATAAAGAAAAAGTGAAGCTTGCGGAATCGAAATAAGAACGGAGGAACTTCTTTGAACCGAACTTGGAAGAAATCGTTGACCGTCGCCGTATTAAGCGTCTCTCTCATTATGACCGCATCCCCGGCAGCCATTCTTGCGGCAGGACCTGAAACGGCTCTGAGCACAGGCATAGCCGGACCTTATAGGCTCACCGCACTCATCTCCGCAGACGTGAAAAGCGTCACTAGCGAGCGCATTAAAGATACGACCCGCATCGGCGCGGTCGTACGACTGTACAACGAAGCCGGCAAGATTACAAGGGTGCCGGACTACGAGCTGAGAGTCAAGACGGCCGCAGGCGTTGAATACACGCTCCAGCCGAGCGCCGCCAATGCCAAATCGATTCAACCGAAAGAAAAAATCGATCTCAGCTATATGCTCACGCTGGACGGAGATGCGACTGCATTAACCGATCTGTCGTGGGTTGATGTAGACGAATATGTATATCCCAAAAAGGAAACGGCTGTGCTGACCGTCCCGGTCGCGAATATCGTCTGGGGGGGCAGCGATTCCGCCTTGACGGGGGCAGAGATCAAGCAATGGGGTGAGCCGTTTAAGCTGTCCGTCCAATCCGAAGCGCTGCAATACGCTCCCGTAACTTTGGTCAATGAAAAGACGCCGCAAGGTCCGGTTACGGTCATTACCTTCATCGCGGAAAATACAGGGGACCGTACGGAGACGGTGCCGGATTTCCGGGTAGACGGCAAGTCGGATACGCGTTCGTACCCCGGCCAACGGGCCGAGAAAGACGTGCAGCTGAAGCCTGGCGAGAAAAAATATATTCATTACGGCATCCTGACGGAGAACAATGCCGTCCTGAACAGCCTGAACATTCTGACCCCGGAATCGTTCGTACAGCTCGGGGCGAACAATACGCCGACTGTCGATTCGTATACCGTAGGACGGCTTAACATCGCTTTGCCGAAAAAAGATACGATCGATATCGGCAGCCTGCCCCCTTACAAACTTCGCGACCGGATCGTGTTCGATCCGCTGAACAAGCTGATCGATAAAGAGACGAGCATATCGCTTGTCGATCTGAGCATGAACGAATCCGAATCTTCCGGCTATAATACCATCATCGCCAAGTTTCTGGTCAACAATACCGGAGAACGTCCTGTACCGCTGCCGGCCTTCCAGACCGAGCTGACCAATGCCGAAGGCTACCGGTATACGGGTACTCGGCAGAACACGGCTGTTCAGCAACTTGCGCCCAAGCTGTCTTACATCATCAACTATTCGTTCGCCGTTCCTTCCACGGAAAAGGGTGACAATTTGCTGATGAAGCTGCAGGACAATCAAACCGTCGCTCCTTACAACATTCCGATTGGTGGCTTCAAGACGGCCGTTGTGGAACAGAAGAGCGAGGACGAAAATACGCTTTCGTTCTACCCTTACAACGTAAAGCTGAACCTTTGGGCTATGAACATTCAAGGAACCGCGACGGGCACTTTTTCCTACAAGCTGAAATTGGATGTCGATATTACGACGGTAGACGACGTTGTCGCCGACCCGAGCTCCGCCAATATGAAGATCGAGCTGCACGATACGATGGGCCGGATGATCGCTTCGGAGACGCTGCCGTTTACCGGCATGAACAAGCTGATCAGCGGATCGCAGTACGTCGTATTCCAAAACTTGCGTACGGATCAGATGGAATGGCCGCTGACGCTGAAAATTTACGAGTCGATTCAAACCCCTACAGGGGAAGCCAAGCGTCTGGTGAAGACGTTGAAGCAATAAGCCGTAAATGGATAAATGATCAAGCCTTGTCGAACCCGGCTCTCCTGAGCCGGGTTTTTCCCTGTTTCAGCATGTTTTTTCTTATTGACAGCGTAAGCTTCCGTTGTGTAAATTAGGTGTAAACTTACTGTTGCTTGTCAAAGCCTGTCGCTTGCGTCGTTCCTAAATCTGTATCGGCTACGGTCGCGGGCATTGGATCAAACTAGTCTTAACTAAATGCGTGAACTTTTTCACGTGTTTCGACGAAGGGAAGGATTCGTATGGAAGCTCTTGCGTTGGAGCGTAAGGCTGAACAGAACCGCGAGCTGAAGGAGCGTATCGCCAAGCTCAAGAAAGAACGCAATGCCATAATACTCGCTCACTACTATCAGCGGGATGAAATACAGGAAGTGGCCGATTTCCGCGGCGATTCTTTTCTGTTAGCGCAGAAGGCCGCGCAGACGGATGCCGAAGTCATCGTATTTTGCGGCGTGCATTTCATGGGGGAAAGCGCGAAAATATTGGCCCCGAATAAGACGGTCATCATACCGGACGAACGGGCAGGCTGTCCGATGGCCGACATGGTCAATGTGGAAGGGCTGAAGGCGTTAAAGCAGCGGCATCCGAACGCCACCGTCGTGACCTACATTAACTCTTCGGCGGAAATCAAGGCGGAGACCGATATATGCTGCACGTCGGCCAATGCCGTCAAAGTCATTCAATCCGTCGATTCCGATGAAATCATCTGGGTGCCGGACAAAAACTTGGGTGACTACGTATCCAAGTTTACCGACAAAAAGATGATCATTTGGGAAGGCTACTGCAATACTCACGATATGCTGACCGTGAAGGACGTTATGGAGATGAAAGCGCAATACCCGAACGCTCAATTCGTGGTTCACCCGGAGTGTCGGCCCGAAGTAGTTAAGCTGGGCGATTTCGTAGGCAGCACGACGGCCATTATCAAGTATTGCAAGGAATCGGACTGTCAAGAGTTTATCGTCGGCACAGAAGACGGAACCGGCTACCAGTTGCGGCTGGATAGCCCGAACAAGACGTTCCGCTTCGCGACGAAATTTCTCGTCTGTCCGAATATGAAAGTGAACAACCTGAAGAAGGTTGCTAAATGTCTGGAAACGATGCAGCCGCAAATATACGTACCGCCGCAAGTCGCCGAGAAAGCCAAGCTGTCCTTGGAACGTATGCTGCAAGTCAAATAAAGTTATTCTGGAGCGCATGCTGCCGGTCAAAAGCAGCATGCGCTACTCTCATGTCTTGAAGGTGATCGTTATGGTGCCGCGTTATTTAATCGATTTCTCGCTGGATAAGCTGCCGTGCGTCGATACCGACGTGATGGTCATCGGTGCGGGCATTGCCGGCTTGTTCACTACGATCGGGGCGAGCGAGACCGATAAGGTTCTTATGATTACAAAGCCGAAGTCGTTGCTGGAAAGCAACACGCGGTACGCCCAAGGAGGCATAGCCGCCGTTATTTCGGACGAAGACTCGCCCGAATACCACCGTCAGGACACGCTGGTCGCAGGGGCGGGGCTGTGCGATCTGGACGCGGTGGAGGTGCTAGTCCATGCCGGTCCGGACGGGGTGAAAGATCTGGTCGGTATGGGTACGCAATTCGATCTGGAGAATGGCGAGTATGCGCTTACGAAAGAAGGCGCTCACAGTCAGCGCCGCATCTTGCACTCCAACGGGGATGCGACTGGCGCCGAGATTGTTCGGGCGCTGTCCGAGAAGACGCGGCAAAATAAAAACGTCACCATTTGGGACGATCATTTCGTCATCGATCTGATTACGGCCGACGGCGAGTGCTACGGGGCGATCGTTCAGAAACCCGACGGAACGCGGGTGTTCGTTCGGGCTAAAGCTACGATTCTTTGTTCGGGCGGAGCGGGGCAATTGTACCGCTACACGACGAACCCGGAGATCGCCACCGGCGACGGTATCGCAATGGCTTACCGGGCGGGAGCGGTCGTCCGTGATGTCGAGTTCGTCCAATTCCACCCGACTGCGCTCTGCTATCCGGGCGCTCCGCGGTTCCTCATTTCCGAGGCTGTGCGCGGGGAAGGGGCGGTGCTTCGCAACATTAAGGGAGAGCGGTTCATGGAAAGATACGATCCGCAGCTAGAGTTGGCACCCCGCGATATTGTTGCCAGAGCGATCCTCGACGAGATGGCCGAGACGAAGTCCACCTTTGTCTACATCGATATTACTCACGAAGCGCCGGAGATGGTCAAGCACCGGTTCCCGAATATTTACGAATTTTGTCTGAATTACGGACTGGATCTGACCTCGGATTGGATTCCGGTAGCTCCGGCGGCGCATTATATGATGGGCGGAGTGAAAACCGACCTTAACGGGGAGACTTCCATCAAGCGGCTTTACGCATGCGGGGAAGTATCGTCTACCGGGGTTCATGGGGCTAACCGGCTGGCAAGCAATTCGCTTTCCGAAGCGATCGTCTTCGGCAGGCGCATCGTGCAGCATATCCGCAAGCTCGCGCCGATTACAAAAATGCCGCTCATTGCCGAGCACAGCCATCAATCCGAACATCCGATTCAGGCGATCGTCGAGAAGCGGTTGAAGCTCCAAAAGGTGATGCTGCGATACGTCGGCTTGAAACGGAATGCAAGCGGCCTCGAAAAAGGTCTGGACGAGCTGCGGCGTCAAGTCAAAATCTATAGCACCTGTTTGACCAAGCGGGAAGAATACGAGTTCGCCAACTTGTTGACGCTTGCCATGCTGACCACGGAATCCGCGCTGCTCCGCGAGGAGAGCCGGGGAGGGCATTACCGGGAGGATTTCCCGGATAAAAACGACAACGTCTGGCGGAAGCACACGCAGCTTCAGCGCGAAGCAGGGATAACGGAGGAACCTATTCATGTCGTTTAACGTAAATAATGAACAATTGACGCGCAACATACGTCTATGGTTAGAGGAAGACATCGGAACCGGGGATGTTACAACGACGACTACTATACCTTTAGACCAACAGTCTAAAGGTATTATTCATGTTAAGGAAACGGGTATTGCCGCAGGCATTCCGATCGCGGAGCAAGTATTTCGCGTTGTCGACCCGAGTCTCGTGTTCATCTCCAACGTTCAAGACGGAGCCTCTATCGACAAAGGAACCGTGTTGGCGGAAGTGAGTGGGAGCACGCGCAGCATTTTGCTCGGCGAACGGCTTGCCTTGAATTTGCTGCAGCGGCTGTCCGGTATCGCCACCCGCACGCGCCAGTTCGTCAATGCGCTGGAAGGTCTTTCGGTCCGTCTCGTCGATACGCGCAAGACGACTCCCGGCCATCGCTCGCTGGAAAAGTACGCGGTTCGCATAGGTGGCGGGCATAATCACCGTTTCGGCTTGTACGACGCCGTCATGATCAAGGACAATCATATCAAGGGTGCCGGCGGTATCCAGGCGGCCGTCGTAGCGGCGCGCGCGCAAATCCCCCATACGATGAAGATCGAGGTGGAGGTCGAGTCGTTCGCGCAGCTTAACGAGGCGCTGGAGGCGGGAGCCGATATCATCATGCTGGACAATATGACGCCCGACGTGATGAAGCAAGCCGTGGCGATTATCCGCGCGCGGTCTCCGCATCTGGTTGTGGAAGCGTCCGGCTCGGTTACGCTGCAATCGATCCGGGACATCGCTTTGTCCGGGGTGGACGTCATTTCGGTCGGCCGGCTCACGTATTCCGTCCAGTCGCTGGACATTAGCCTGGACCTGAACGAGAAGAAGGCGGGGCCATCGTGAACCTGGTCGTGGATGTAGGCAACACCAATATCGTGCTCGGCATCTACGAGGACAGGAAGCTGCTCCACCATTGGCGGCTTAGCACGAATCGTTCGGCGACCGTGGACGAGTACGGCATCATGGTCAATAATCTATTTCGGCTTGCCGGCATCTCCGAGGACCGAATCGAGGGGGTCATTATTTCCTCCGTCGTTCCTCCGCTGATGTTTGTGTTGGAGAGTCTTTGCGTAAAATATGTTAAGAAGAAGCCGTTGATCGTCGGCCCCGGCATCAAAACCGGGCTGAACCTGCGGATTGAAAATCCTCGCGAAGTGGGCGCGGACCGCATCGTCAACGCCGTAGCGGGCATCGAGCAATACGGCTCTCCGTTGATTATCGTCGATTTTGGCACGGCCACTACTTATGATTACATAGACGAGAAGGGGCAGCTGCTGGGCTGCGCGATCGCGCCCGGCATCGGCATATCGACGGAGGCGCTGTATGAGAGGGCCGCTAAGCTGCCGCGAATCGAGCTGGCTCGCCCGAAAAGCACCGTCGGCCGCAATACTGTTTCCGCGATGCAGGCCGGTATTATATTCGGCTACGCCGGTCAAGTCGACGGCATTGTGCAACGCATAAGGGAAGAATTCAACCCGGAGGCCAAGGTCGTGGCAACTGGCGGACACGCCGAGCTGATCGCAGGAGAAGCACGCACGGTCGAGTACATCAATCCTTTGTTGACGCTGCAAGGTTTGCAGCTTATTTACGAAAGAAACCGCTAATCGCTTTTCCTGGAAAAACCGATAAAAGAAAGCATAAGCCTAACGTTGAAAGGAAACAAAGCCATGCAAGATTATTTGATACGGGCAACCGCATTGGACGGCCGGCTTCGCGCATTTGCCGCCAACACGACAGGAATTGTCGAAGAGCTGCGCAGACGCCACGGTACGACACCTGTAGCTACGGCCGCGCTGGGCCGCACCGCAACCGCCGGAGTGATGATGGGCGCAATGCTGAAAGGGGAGGAAAGGCTGACCATCCAAGTAAAAGGCGACGGCCCGCTGGGGCAAATCGTCGTCGACGCCGATTCGAAAGGCGATGTCAGAGGTTATGTCGACAACCCCCATGTCGATTTGCCGCTGAATGAGCGGGGCAAGCTGGATGTTTCCGGAGCCGTTGGCGGAGGGCAACTATATGTGATCAAGGACTTGGGTCTGAAAGAGCCTTACCGCGGCAGCGTGCCGATCATTTCGGGAGAACTGGGCGAGGACTTTACCTACTATTTCGCTAAATCCGAGCAGACGCCTTCCGCTGTTGCGCTCGGCGTATTGATAGCAACCGACTATTCCGTGCAGACATCGGGTGGATTCATCATGCAACTGCTGCCGGGTATGAGCGACGAGGAGATCGCCGATATCGAGCAGAAGCTGTCCGAGCTTCCGCCGATAACGACGATGCTTGCCGAAGGCGCGGATCTGGAGGACATCCTGAAACGTCTGGTTGATTCCGTCCAGGTGCTGGAGCGGACCGATATCCGCTTCCGGTGCAAATGCTCGCGGGAACGCGTCGAGCAAACTTTAATCAGCATCGGGCGTGAAGAGATCGAGCAGATTATACGCGAGGACGGAAAGGCGGAAGTGGTTTGTCACTTCTGCAACGAAGCTTATGCATATAACGGAGATGACCTCCATAATCTGGTGGAGAGACTGACGGATCAATAACGGAATGGTCTAGATCGAACATGGGGAGTTTTTCGGATGCGGAGCGTTAAATTGCTGTGGGGCGTCATTGCCGTACTGCTGGCCGCCGTCCTGGCGCTGACGATGCTGCTTGGCCGCAGCGGGGCCCGATCTCCCAAGGCGGGGGAACCGCCTTCCGTACCGGAGCCGTCAGAGCAAGGAACCCAGCAGTCCAAGGTCGTGGCCGTAATCGGAGGCCGTACGATTACCGCGGGACAATTGCAGCAGCGCCTTGCAGACAAATATGGAGCGGAAATGGTAAACCTGCTGCTTGACCGGGAGGCAATCAGGCTGGAAGCCGAGCAGGTGGGCGTGACGGTGAGCCGCGAAGAGATAGAAGCCGAATTGCAGCGGATGCAAGCGGGATACGAGAACGAAACGCAGTTTTACAAGTCGATGAAGGAACAGTTGGGCCTGTCCAAATCGGAGCTCAATGAAGATGTGTACTACAAGCTGCTGCTGGAGCATCTGGCGCTGAGGAATATACAAGTATCGGAAGCCCAGATCGATGCTTACATCAAGGAACACCCCGAAGAATTCAAAAACTACGTACAGTTCCATTTGCTGAAGATCGAAGTAAAGACAAAGGACGAGGCTGCGCGGATCGTTCAGGATTTGCAAAATGGAGCGGACTTTTCTTCCCTGGCCCGTAAACTCTCGATCGACAGTTCGACGTCAAGCAAAGGCGGCGATATGGGGTGGGTGGAAGAGAACGACAGTTTTCTTCCGTCGATCATCATCGAGACGGCCCGCGGCTTGAAGCCGAACGAGTACAGCAAACCGATTATGCTCAAAGGCACCGCGGCCGTTATTTTGCTGAAAGAGAAAAAGGAAATCAAACGTTCCGCGGACAGCCAGCAAAGAGCGTATATCCGCAAAGAGCTCGGTTTGCAGCAGGCGACTCCGCTCCAACAGCTAGTCCGTACGTTAAGAGAAAAGAGACAGGCCGAAATATTGGACCCGGAGCTGAGATAAAGGGTCAAAAGGTTCATTTTTTAGTTGACAAGCATGTGTCAGGTTGATAAGATGGTAGTAATAATGCCGACAAAACAACTCGGAATAATAATGAATGCATATACGGGAGGGTAAATTCATGGCTAAGCTCGTACAAAGCATTACACAATTGATCGGTGATACTCCGCTGGTTCGTCTGAACCGGGTCGTTCCCGAAGATAGCGCGGAAATCTACGTTAAGCTGGAATATCAAAACCCGGGAGCAAGCGTAAAGGACCGGATCGCAATCAGCATGATCGAAACAGCCGAGAAGGAAGGCAAGCTGAAACCGGGCGACACGATTATCGAGCCTACCAGCGGCAACACCGGGATCGGGCTTGCGATGGTAGCCGCAGCCAAGGGATACAAGGCGATTCTCGTTATGCCGGAGACGATGAGCATCGAGCGTCGCAACCTGCTCCGCGCTTACGGCGCTCAGCTTGTGCTGACCCCAGGACCGGAAGGCATGAAAGGCGCGATCAAGCGGGCCGAGGAATTGGCTGCCGAAAATCCGTCCTACTTCATTCCGCAGCAGTTCAAGAATCAGGCGAACGTGAAAGTGCATATCGAAACGACCGGCCCGGAAATCGTGGAAGCGATTCGCTCCCATGACGGCAAGCTGGACGCTTTTATTGCCGGCATCGGAACCGGCGGTACGATTACAGGCGCAGGCAAAGTGCTGCGCGAGAACTTCCCGGACATCCAAATTTATGCGGTCGAGCCTTCGGCGTCGCCGGTATTGTCGGGCGGCAAGCCGGGCCCGCATAAAATACAAGGGATCGGCGCAGGTTTCGTTCCGGATATACTGAATACCGATATTTATAACGAAGTCATTCAAGTCGATAACGAAGACGCATTCGAAACATCGCGTCGGGTTGCGAAAGAAGAAGGCATTCTCGGAGGCATTTCTTCCGGCGCCGCCATATTCGCCGCTTTGAAGGTAGCCAAGGAGCTCGGCAAAGGCAAACGCGTCGTGGCCATTATCCCGAGCAACGGCGAGCGGTACTTGAGCACTCCGCTGTATCAATTTGACGAATAATCGGATAGCGAACCAGCCCCTCCTCGGAGGGGCTGATGCTTTTCCTAGCAAATTCTAGAGAACCTATAGATGTAGTCGGAATAATAGATCGGGTCAATGGTTCACTATAGGAAAACAGGGGGAGGCACGTTGTGGCTTTAACGTCGCTGGAGCAGTGGAAACAATGGGCGGTCGAGTACGAAAACTTGCCCTATATTCGCAAATTCGCCGATGCTCGAGGCGTGCCGGCATCTTGGGAGCCGTTGTGGGAAGGAACGGGCAAGCCTTCCTTCGTGCTGGAAAGCGGGAAGAGCGGACGGTATACATACTTCGGAGCGGCCCCGGTGGCGACGGTAACCGGGAAGGGAGACTGCGCTCGGATAGTCGAGTATGACGTTGACGCGCAAGGGCCGTCCGCGGCAGGCGTGGAGAGTGAAACCCGCGGATTGCCGCTTGAGATCGTCAAGTCGTTCATGCACCCTTTCCGATCGCCGATCGTCGACGGCGCGCCGCCGTTTACCGGCGGTTGCGTAGGCTTCTGGTCCTATGACGTGGCGCGATCGATCGAGCGTTTGCCTGTCCGGGCTGAAGACGATCTGCAGCTTCCGGACTACGATTTCATGATGGTGCGTCAAGTGTGGGCTTACGATTTGCAGGAGCGCGCGCTTTATTGCGTTGTCCATCAGCCCGTTCCGTTCGCCGGGCGGAACGACGATTGGCAGTCTGCCTTGGAACAACGGTATGCGGAGGCGGCCGCAGAGGCGGAACGGATGGCGGAGCGGTGGAACGACGCCTCGGCGGCCGCCGATTCGGACGAGCAAGCCTTGGCTCGCAGCCGCGCGTTGGAGACGGTGACCCGCCGGGAGGCGTTGGCGATCGAAGTGGAGTCGCTGCCGGGTATCGAGCTTTCTTTTACCAAAGATCGTTTCATGGAGGCAGTCCGGCGCATTCAAAGCTATATCGCCGCGGGCGACGTATTCCAGATCAATCTGTCCGTGCGGCAAAGCCGGGAACTGGAACGGGAGCCCGAGGAAATCTACGAGTGGCTGCGTCTCTTGAATCCGTCGCCTTACATGAGTCTGCTGCGTTTTCCCGGCTACACGATCGTATCGGGGTCCCCTGAATTATTGGTCAAATGCTCGGCGGGCGTTCTGGAGACAAGGCCGATTGCGGGTACGCGGCCTCGCGGGGGCGACGAGCAGGAGGATGCGAGACTGGCGGAGGAGATGCTGGCGAACGAGAAAGAACGTGCGGAGCATGTCATGCTTGTCGATTTGCTGCGCAACGACCTCGGACGGGTATCACGTTACGGGACGGTGAAGGTAACTGATCTGATGGTTGTGGAACGCTACTCCCATGTCATGCATATCGTCTCCCATGTCGAGGGGCGGCTGGCCGACGGCAAGGACGCATTCGACGTCATTGCAGCCACGTTTCCAGGCGGAACGATAACGGGGGCGCCGAAAATCCGCACGATGCAAATTATCGAAGAACTGGAGCCTGTCCGCCGGGGTCCGTATACCGGCTCGATCGGATGGATTGACTATAACGGCGATATGGAATTAAATATAGTTATACGGACGCTGGTCGTCCGCGACGGGGTCGGTTACGTGCAGTCTGGCGCCGGCATCGTGATCGATTCGGACCCTGAACGGGAATTCACGGAATCGCTGAACAAAGCGAAGGCGTTATGGAAAGCGATTCTATATAGCGAGAATGCGAGGAGTTGAGCCGAGATGATATTGGTTATCGACAATTACGATTCGTTCACTTACAATCTGGTGCAGTACTTGGGGGAAATCGGGCAAGAAGTCGTAGTTCGCCGCAACGACGAGATCGATCTGAACGGCATCGAGGCGCTGAAACCGGACCGTATCCTCATTTCGCCCGGGCCTTGTACGCCGAACGAGGCTGGAATCAGTCTGGCGCTGATCGATCATTTCAAAGGCAAGGTTCCGATCTTGGGCGTCTGTCTCGGTCATCAGGCGATCGGACAAGCGTTTGGCGGCGACGTCATCCGCGCGGAGAAGCTGATGCACGGGAAGACATCGGATATATATCATGACGGCAAAACGATTTTCGAAGGAATTCCGTCGCCCTACACGGCTACCCGCTACCATTCGCTGATCGTGCGCCGCGAGACGCTGCCCGACTGCCTGGAGATCAGCGCCGAGACGAAGGACGGCGAAATTATGGGGCTGCGCCATAAGCAATATCCGATCGAAGGGGTGCAATTCCATCCCGAGTCGATCATCACCGACCACGGACTTACTTTGCTGCGAAACTTCGTGGCGATTCCTGCCGCAGCCGGAGCGGAGCAATGAGGATTGCCGTAAACGATCGCATCTGCGACGATAGCGAAGCCGTGATATCGGTTTACGATCACGGCTTCTTGTATGGATTAGGCTTGTTCGAGACGTTTCGCACTTACGGCGGACGTCCGTTTTTGTTGGAAGAGCATTTGCGCCGGCTCGTCAGCGGCTGCGAGGAGCTTGGCATCGCTTATAAGCCGGACCTGCCTCGTCTTAAGGCGCTGGTTGTCCGACTGTTGTCCGACAACAGGCTGGCAGACGGCTATATCCGGCTGTCCGTATCGGCGGGTGAGGACATGCTCGGCTTGCCCGCGGGCGATTACGACAAGCCTAACGTTATTGTCTACGTCAAAGCGCTGCCTCCCCGCGACGAGGCGGCTTACCGGGAAGGGAAGCCGATTCAATTGCTCCGGCTGAGACGCAACAGCCCGGAGGGGGACGTGCGGTTCAAATCGTTTCACTACATGAACAACATTATGGCCAAGCGGGAAATGCGCCGGTACGATTGGACTGCCGGCGCCGAAGGCATTTTTCTGGACTGCTCCGGGCATGTGGCCGAAGGGATTGTCAGCAATTTGTTCTGGACGAGCGGACAAACGTTGTATACGCCCGATTTGGCGACCGGCATCCTTCCGGGGATAACCCGGGATTGGGTCATCGGTCTGGCCCGGTCCGAGGGTATCGAGGTCCGGGAGGGGTTTTACGGATGGGAGGAGCTGATCCGGGCGGAAGAAGTATTTTTGACCAACTCGGTTCAGGAGATCGTGCCCGTCCGGTGCGCCTTCGACATTGCCGGAAAACGATACCCGATCGGCGAGAAAACACCGGGGCCGATAACGAGCCGGTATATGCAAGCATATGCGGAAGCGGTCGGCCGTCTGTAGCCGGAACCGAGCCGACGAAAGAGAAGGAGGCTGCCTGATGAAACTGCATAATGCAGAGAACGAAGGAGCGGACCGTCCGTTCGCGCGCCCGTTCGAGGCCAAGCCGGAGCGAAGGACGCTGCAATGCCGGAATCTTCAGCTTCCTTTGGGCGAACGGACGCTGATTATGGGTATCCTGAATACGACGCCGGATTCGTTCTCCGACGGAGGACAGTACGTAGACGTGGAGAAAGCGGTCGAGAGGGCGTTTCGGATGGTGGAGGAAGGCGCCGACATCATCGATATCGGGGGAGAATCGACGCGGCCGGGAGCCGATCGGGTATCGGCGGAAGAGGAAGCCGGCCGGGTCGTACCCGTTATCGCTGCTTTGATGGAAGCGGGGCTGTCCGTTCCGGTATCGATCGATACGTACAAGGCCGAAGTGGCTCGGGGGGCGCTCGCGGCCGGAGCTCATATCGTGAACGATATATGGGGGTTGAAAGAAAATAACGGCATTGCCTCTGCGGCTGCCGACTACGGTTGCCCCGTCGTGCTGATGCACAACCGTTCCGAGGCCCGATACACGGACTTCATGCCGGAGGTTCTCGGCGATCTTCGCGATAGTATCGAGACGGCTCGTCGGGCGGGGATCCGTGAGGAGCAGATCATCGTAGATCCGGGCATAGGCTTCGGCAAGACGCTGGAGCACAATCTGTTTCTGATGAACCGGCTTCATCGGATTGCCGCCCTCGGCTTTCCAGTCTTGCTGGGTACGTCGCGCAAAAGCATGATCTACCGGACGTTAAACTCGACTCCGCAGGATGCGCTGGAAGGGACGGCGGCGTCCGTGACGCTTGGCATCGCTCAAGGCTGCGCGATCGTACGCGTGCACGACGTGAAGCAAATGAAGCGTGTCGCGGCCATGACCGACGCGATGATCCGCTCGACTTCAGGGGAAAAGCCGGTCTGAACGTTCGGATGCCACCGGAGAATTATTTTGCTCAGCTCCCATTAAACGATGAGTAAATAGATGGATATTGGTATGAATGGAAAAGGCGGTGGGGAACAATGGATAAAATGCATTTGGCCCGTATGCAATTTTACGGCAATCATGGTCTCTTTCCCGAGGAGAACAAGCTGGGGCAGCGATTTTACGTCGACTTGACGCTATCCTTGGACCTGTCGGAGGCCGGCCGCACCGACGAGATCGGTACAACTGTCAATTATGCCGAGCTGTACGAGCGGGTGAAACAGATTGTGGAAGGACGGACGTTCCGCTTGATCGAGGCGCTTGCCGAAAACATTGCATCGGATGTTCTGCATCAGTATACTAATGTAAATGACGTTACGGTTCGCGTCATTAAGCCGCACCCGCCGTTCGATATTCATTTCGATGGCGTTACCGTAGAGATAGTCAGAAAGCGGGAATCGTTATGACGTTGCCGGACGACCGTGCGAGCGGAGCGATAAGCCCGTTACGGCCGCAGCTGGATAAGGAAGCTTACATCGCCTTGGGTTCCAACCTGGGGCAGCGGGAAACGTATTTGCAGGATGCGGTTTATCAGCTTGGGCTTATTCCGGATACGGAAGTGGTCCGGGTTTCGGACATATATGAAACCGAGCCGATCGGCTATGCCGATCAGGGCTCGTTTCTGAATATGGTGGCAGTCGTGCGTACCGCTCTTTCGCCATCCGCCCTGCATGGCGGAATGAAGGAGATCGAGGACCAACTCGGCCGTGTACGAACGATACTGAACGGGCCTCGTACCGTCGACCTGGACCTGCTGCTTATGGACGGGGTAGAGATTGATACGCCGGTGCTGACCGTTCCTCATCCGCGCATGTGGGAGCGGGCATTCGTACTGATTCCATTAAGCGATGTAGCTGGGGGGCAGACCGGTCTGGCTGCGGCCGTTGCCGAGCGCCTGGGCGTATTGGATGGAAAGGAAGGCGTTATCCTTTGGAGCAATTTCAATTGGCGCAGCGCATCCGAGCGTTCCGCAAACTGAAAGGAATGACGCAGGACGAGTTTGCCCGCAAGCTGGGCGTATCGATTGCCGTACTCGGGTCCATCGAACGGGGAACACGCAGAGCGGATGCGAAAATCATCCATAAAATAGCGGAGTCGCTCGAGATCGGCGTTGACGAGCTGCTTCCGAATACGACTTATTCGGAAAGGAAGTGAATGATGATATGCTTAAAATCGGAGGCGTGGAGGTACCGAATCAGGTTGTGCTCGCGCCTATGGCGGGGGTGTGCAACCCGGCCTTTCGGCTTATTGCCAAAGAGTTCGGTTGCGGTCTCGTCTGCGCCGAGATGGTGAGCGATAAAGCGATCCTGCACGGCAACCGGAGGACGATGGAGATGTTGTTCGTGGACGAGCGGGAGAAGCCGCTCAGTCTGCAAATTTTCGGCGGCGATACGGAAACGCTCGTGGAAGCTGCCAAGTACGTGGATGAGAACACGAATGCCGACATTATCGACATCAACATGGGGTGCCCGGTTCCCAAAATTACAAAATGCGACGCGGGAGCCCGTTGGCTTCTCGATCCCGGCAAGATCGAGAAGATGGTCACGGAGGTCGTGCGCTCCGTCAGCAAGCCGGTAACGGTCAAAATGCGGATCGGCTGGGACGACGAGCATGTTTATGCGCTTCAAAACGCCAAGGCCGTCGAGAACGGCGGCGGTTCGGCGGTAAGCGTACATGGCCGTACCCGGGTACAGATGTATACCGGCAAGGCGAATTGGGATATTATCAAAGAAGTGAAAAATACGGTATCCATTCCGGTTATCGGCAACGGGGACGTGTTTACCCCGGAGGATGCCCGGAGAATGCTGGATCATACCGGAGTCGACGGCGTCATGATCGGCCGGGCGGCTTTGGGCAACCCGTGGATGTTGTACCGCACCATTCAATATTTGACCGGCGGGGAGCTGCCGCCGGAGCCGGGCGCCGAGGACAAGATCCGCATCGCTATCCTGCATTTGGACCGTCTGGTCGATTTGAAAGGCGAGCACGTGGCCGTTAAGGAAATGCGCAAGCATATGGCCTGGTACTTGAAGGGTCTGCAAGGCTCTGCGAGGGTCAAGGACGTCATCATGGAACAGA
Source organism: Paenibacillus hodogayensis (assembly GCF_039536325.1). Lineage (NCBI taxonomy): Bacteria > Bacillati > Bacillota > Bacilli > Caryophanales > Paenibacillaceae > Paenibacillus > Paenibacillus hodogayensis. The sequence goes on along the minus strand of NZ_BAAAYO010000015.1, from coordinate 2,606 downwards.
CGCGGCGGGACGAGATGGTGCAGACGCTGCATGACTTTATTGCAGGTATTGACGATTCGGGCGGAAATGCCGAGCAAACGGCCGTCCTCGCGCATTAATAGCGCTTTATTGGCGGCTGACGGCTGAGTTTGGCTGACATTGACATTTTTGGCGGCTTGAAATATAATCAAGCAATAGATCAGGCGCCAACCGTTGATAATAGTGGAAAAAGTCATCTCGGCCCAGCCCCGCTAATATATTTAACTTTGTGAATTCATACCGAAAAATCGATCGATTTTCCAGGTAGAAAATCTTCACACGACGGGAGATTCGCAATATGAACGAGAAGGAAGTCCTTCTGACGCAGGAAGGCCTCAAGAAGTTGGAAGAGGAGCTCGAGCATCTCAAGTCGGTCAAGCGCCGTGAAGTAGCCGAGCGGATCAAAGTCGCCATCGGTTACGGGGATATCAGCGAGAACTCCGAATACGAGGATGCCAAGAACGAACAGGCGTTCATCGAAGGACGCGTCATTACGTTGGAGAAGATGCTGCGCAACGCGCGCATTATCAATAACGATGAAGTGGATACGGATACCGTTAACGTCGGTTCGATCGTAACGGTGGAAGATCTGGAGTTTGGCGAAACGGTGGAATACTCGATCGTCGGTACGGCAGAGTCGGACCCGTTTCAAAATAAAATATCGAATGAAAGTCCGGTAGGCAAAGCATTGATCGGCAAGAGAAAAGAATCGATTGTCGACGTTCAGGTTCCTGCTGGAGTTATTCAATATAAAATTATCGATATTAAGAAGTAATCGAAATGGGTTCTTTCGAATTTTGCACATGACGCTCGGCCTTCGAAAAAGCTTCCTTTGGAGGCTTTTTTGTTTCATGATCATGCGCGGACGGCGCACACTGCCTAGGGAGATGAGATCAAGTGAGTCAAGAAGTGGAACTGAACGAAAACGAGCTGCTGGTCATACGGCGCAACAAACTGGACGAGCTGCGCGAGCTGGGTGTCGATCCGTTCGGAAGCAAGTTCGAGCGGACTCATCATGCCAAGGAAGTGCTGGACGCATACGACTCGTTGTCGACCGAGGAGCTGGACGAGGCACATCATGAAGTCTCGCTGGCCGGCCGTATTATGCAGAAGCGCGGGATGGGGAAAGCATCGTTTGCGCATATTCAGGATATAACCGGCCGCATTCAAATCTATGTCCGTCAGGACATGCTGGCGGAGTCGATTTATAAAGCGTTCACCATTCTGGATATCGGCGATATCGTCGGCGTCAAAGGAACCGTCTTCAAGACGAAAACCGGAGAAACCTCGATCAAGGTGCACGGGCTTGAAGTGTTGACCAAGTCGCTTTATCCGCTGCCGGACAAATTCCACGGCTTGAAGGATGTAGAGATGCGCTATCGCCAGCGCTACGTCGATCTGATCGTCAGCCCGGACGTGCAGCAGACGTTTATTACCCGTTCGCGGATCATTCAGTCCATGCGGCGTTATTTGGATTCGCTCGGCTACCTGGAAGTGGAGACGCCGACCTTGCATGCCGTTGCCGGCGGCGCGGCGGCGCGTCCGTTCATTACCCACCACAATGCGCTGGACATGCAGCTCTACATGCGCATTGCCATCGAGCTTCACCTGAAGCGGCTGATCGTCGGCGGTATGGAGAAAGTATACGAAATCGGACGCGTATACCGGAACGAAGGCGTGTCTACGCGCCATAATCCCGAATTTACGATGATCGAGCTGTACGAGGCTTATGCCGATTATCAGGATATCATGAGGTTGACCGAAAACCTCGTTGCGCACATTTCTACGGAAATATTGGGCACGACGGAAATCAAATACCAGGAGAAAGACGTAAGCCTGACTACCCCTTGGCGCCGCATCTCGATGGTGGACGCTATTCGCGAAACGGTAGGGGTGGACTTCAAACAGCAGATGAGCGACGAGGAAGCGCACCGTCTCGCTAAGGAGCACCGGGTTCCGGTAGAGCCTAACATGACGTTCGGCCATATCGTGAATGCCTTCTTTGAACATTTTGTCGAGTCTACGCTGATCCAGCCTACGTTTATTTACGGGCATCCCGTGGCGATCTCGCCTTTGGCCAAGAAGAACGAGGAGGACGACCGGTTTACGGACCGCTTCGAGCTATTTATCGTCGGCCGCGAGCACGCCAACGCGTTTACCGAATTGAACGATCCGATCGACCAGCGCGAGCGGTTCGAAGCGCAACTGGTGGAGAAGGAGCAAGGCAATGACGAAGCGCACGAAATGGACGAGGACTTCATCCGCGCTTTGGAATACGGTATGCCGCCTACCGGCGGGCTGGGCATCGGCATTGATCGGTTGGTCATGCTGTTGACCGATGCTCCATCGATCCGCGACGTGCTGCTGTTCCCTTCCATGCGGGACCGCGCAGCGGAATAAACGGGACAAGAAGACGGATAAGAGCGGGAAGCCCGCCGCAATGCGGGTTTTCCCGTTTTTTTCTGGCGATTTATCTTTTTCGATAATTTTTTTGTAAAAAACACTTGCATTTCGATTGCCGGATGTGATATCTTATAAAAGTCGCCGCTCGGGACCTGAAAATAAAGGAAACGGCGCGAACGCAAGCA
>NZ_BAAAYO010000014.1:0-447202 GCF_039536325.1 Paenibacillus hodogayensis | reverse complement strand
GAAGTTCATCCGTTTGAGCATCGCACTGATGCCACGTACACTCATGTTGACGCCGTACGTTATCTTGATCCACTCGGCTACCAGCGGAAGGGTCCAGGTATAGCGCGCTTCAAAGCCAAAATCGACTGGTGTCTTTTGTTCCAGCATGGCGCCGAGCTCACTACGTTGCTCATTCGTGAGCTTCGTCGGTTGTCCGGGGGAATGATCCATTTCCAGCCCGGCAAGACCATGCTCCTGATAGGCTTGCCAATAAAGGCTGATTGTTTGGCGCGTCCGATTGAGTAAATGGCCAATCTCCTCAAACGAGTGACCTTCAAAGCGAAGGCGGACTGCAAGGTACCTCTCGTAAAGTCGTTTATCTGATGTTTCTCTCATGGACACATTGAGTTGCTCGATTTTTGCCGCACTCATTTTCATCACCACCGGGTTTTTGTTACTATTCATTACCCCATTTGGTGGTTGGCGTGACTTTGTTCGTTTGTTACTTGCGTTCTATATATATCAGCAAATTTGGTCATTTAAATGAAATGATAGTTGATTATATTGAAAAACATGGTATTGAACAAGCTCGAATTCATATACCGCAATTAATAATAAATTATGAGGAAACTGGTGGGATTAGAAGAGTTAAAGATTATACTGTAGTGTTAACACCAGAGAAGCACCACGATCAGTATATAGATTATATTGATAATAATATAGTATGCGATGTCACGTTTATAAGATATAAGAATTTGAAAAAAGTGGTCGAACTATATGTTAAGTTTATGAAAAATAAATATAGTGATAGGATTAATTATATAACAGATTTAGTAAATAGTTTGCCTACTAAATCAGCAGAATATATATTTGATGCCGATACTCTTCAGAAACTAAAACAAGTAATTTGAAAATAGAATAGCTGTGTATTAAACATATAATTTTATCTTAGAGGCTTTCACATTAAACGGCTCCTCATCTTTGAAGTTTTCAATAAAATGATTGATAAGGCGATTATTTACTGTATTTATGCATATAATAAAATATATAAATAAGGCGTACTGTTTAGTACATGTTTTCGATTTAATAAATAAAACAGTAAAATCAAGGAGTTTGTTATTACAGGCAAGAGAGAATGGAAGGGGCATTAGTTTTTGCCCCTTTTTTTCAATATACAAGATTATGATTTTAAGGCTGAATACAGTCACATCTTAGTTTATTCTACCGTCAGCATTCATCCCATGTGGAGTGCGTAATAGGAATACAACGAATCGATACGTAGAAATCCTTTGTTTTCACACTTTACGCGATTTATGACATTTACGACAGAAGGTAACGACTGCAGAAATAAGTTGATCAAAGACAAAATTACCGTTCCTGTCGTTCTGGACTTGGATTTGGATGTCGAGTGTGTAGATATGTTGAACTCCTTAAAGTGAGTAAGGCTTGAATGATTGAAAGACACTTGCTGCAGGTAGGCGGAATGTTATAAGAAGTGAGTGTATAAACACAGGGAGGTAGCAGAGCCGATTTGGTTTCTGCGCCTCCCTTTGTTTGATATTTCCCAATTGTCATTTACCATGCTAAGATGGGAATAGTTAGAGAGACATTGGCAAAGATGTCAGTTACGGTTGAGTTGCAGCTAATATAATTTTGATCTGTATAAACGATTATTTCGGTAGGTGAGAGCCACCATTCGTAGTTCTCACCTACCAGGGCTCAGTTTGCTCCGGAGTTTTTATATATAAAGCGAAATACAAAGATTTCTGGATTAGAACGAATTTTGTGAAGTACGTAAAATGGTTTTATGTGAAACTTCAAAAATCGTTAAATGAATACAATTATACATAAAGAAAGGAGTATAAAGAATGTTTAGGGACAAGGTAGCTCCATGGCTATTATTCATTCTCGGAGTCTTATTAGGATTGAATCTCTATGATTTTAATGAGTTTCAGCTCAATGTATTTAATATAGGGGCATTTTTTTTAACTCTGACTGGATTGAATCTGGGTTCTTCATCTAATAATAGAAAGAATTCTATTCTGAGATTATTAAAAAAAGTGAATATAGGTATAGGTATATTCATGATTATATTGGCCGCTTTTGCTAGCGGATTTAAATATTACAGCATCCTTTCTGAATTAGTGAACGATATAAACACTAATGCTCTTCTATTGATGGGTATAGCAGCAACCTTATGGTCCTTTAAATTGTCTGATGAAAGACAAGGCATAATGGTAGATAAAAAAAGTGAAGAGAATTTTAAATTCAGAGAGAAATACCTGGAAGAAAGGGAGTTGAGAATAAAGTGTCAAGAGGAAATAAATAAGTTGAAGAAAACAATCGAACAAAGGAGCAGACACAATGAGTAAAATTGAATTTAGATTAGAACAGAATGAAGATGAATTTTTGAAATCTTGGAGGGTTACTGACTTTGCAAACAAAATCAGTGAACTTCATTATAAACATGAATTGCTGAATGAAGTACGAAAAAGAATAAAAGAAGGAGAGAACCCACAGAATTTTTTTGTGTTTGATAAATCATTTAGTATTCACAGAAGTTATAAATATTTGGGAACACATAAGTTGAGTAGTAAAAACGGAGTGAAAAACTTATATCATTTAGGAGTTCCAATTCCCCTATACTCAAATTCTAAAATTGATGCAGTCAGGTACATATTTGATTCTTTTTCTCGGATGTATACAAAATTTAATAAGGAAACAGGAGAGGGACAAGATAAGCTAGATAAGAATAATCTTTATTTTTTTGTTAAAGAAGCTATGACATCTGATGAAAAAATTGAAATTCATAAATATCAAAAGTATTTAAACACATATGTTTCTACTATTATAAAGCCTAAATCTCAAAAGAAAATGAGGGAGTTAGTTTTTGAAGAATTAAAGAAATTGCAAGTCGATTATATGAACAGATATGAAATACAGAAAAAAATGATTGAAGTAGAAGAAGAGATCAAGTCTACTAAGACTGACTCACTGTCAAAACGTTATGATGAATTGGTAAGCAAAGTGCCAGGATTATTTGGACGTAGTTTCATAAACAATAAACGACCTATTGTAGGAGTTTATAATGGTGAAAGTAATAGTGTTGAGATACTATGTAAAAACTTTATTAAACAAAACGTCAAAGAAGAAAGACAGTTTGATCTAAAAGGAATAAGTCACAACAGTCCTTATGTTATTGTTTTTTTGGCTACTTATGTACTCGCTCAGTTGTTTTATCAAATGTATGTCAACAAAATTGATAGGCTTCAAGTACAAAATGAAATTGTTCTTGATGATATTGAATTAGTGGATGAAGGTTATGGAGAACGAGAAGAACCCAATATTGAAGCTGAAGATGTTCGAAACAAAACTCTTATTTTGGAGGTGAATAGAGATAGATTAAAAGAAGTTGCAGTTGCTTTAGAGATTTCTAAGCAACAAATTGAACTAGCCAGTATACCCCTAAGTGTAGAAAATACTTTAATTGATATTGCAAATTCTAATATCAATAAAATGGCTACGAATTTTGATCAAAATGGGTTCAGTAACGGAAGTTTGTACTTGGAGAAAACTAACCAAGAAAATTCAAAATGAAAGATTGGATAATATGAAGTGAAATTGAAATTGTGACCAGGCACAACATCTTCAGAGAAGCGCTTCTTCTGTTTGGAAAGATGCTCTTGCCCTTGGTCATCTTGCGTAACTGGCGGGGGCGGTAGCTCTCAATAATATTGGTCGTGTAGATGAGTTTTTACATAACACCGCATTAATCGAACTATTTTCTGATCCTTCAGAAATGCCCTGAACCCTTGTGCATCAAGGGTTTTTCCCGTTTACTCACTTCGCTTTTGTTGCTTGTTTTCGCATAACTTTGATTTTTTTCAGCTTAGATATACGAATCAGGCGTGAGCGGGTTATGCGCAGAAAAGGTTATGCGAACCTGAATTCTACAAGAAATACGAATGTCATATTACAGTTTTTCTACTGATAGAAGAGATGGAAAATTTGGAGGAAATGACCTGAGTGTGTTGAATTTTAAGAGAGTAGGTATATAGACTCAATTTCATTTGTTAGGTGTGATTATTATGGAATGGGCATTGAATTCAAGTTTGCAACATGTCCATGCTTCCTCCTCAGACGCGATAAGGGGCTTATCGTATACATGTCCCAGATGTAGAAAAGAGACATTTTTAAGAAAAGGAAAAAAACGAATTGCTCATTTTGCACATGTTTCAGGGCAAACTATAAAAGATTGCGAATTATATGTTCCTCCTACGATTTATGCATCAAAAGTTGAGGACAGAATAATAGATAACTTATACGAAAAAACACTGGATTTGTATGTGGAAATAGAAAAGGAAAATTGGTCGCTACATATAAAAATACCATCTCCAATTGGGCAATATACGGGCAAGGCATTCCTTAAGATTCCATTTGCATGGGATGGAGAAAGAACAATCCCACTGTCGTCTGTTCGAAGCTATGGAAAGAAAGTGAAAGTTAGATTACAATCACAAATTTATAATGTAATGGTAAATGGATGCATAAAAGACGAATGGAAAAAGAAAGTTACCCATTCTGTTAAAGGCTTGGATGAAGATATGATTACTATCTTTTACTTTTCAAAATTAGGTGGGCGAAGGCTATTACAGAATACTCCCCTTCAATGGGGAGATACTTATGTATTAATTTGTAATGATCAGAACATAAAGACTTTATTTAATTTGCCGCCTCTTATTGCCTATCGAAAATTGAAAAAAATAAATGGTTGGTCTGCTCTGGTCATAAAGTTACCAACATCTTCGGATAGCTTTGTAGAACAATGGATTAGAAATATTTTTAACAAGAGCGTAGCTGCTCCTGTCCCCCAATTAAGACTAGTATCACCAGTTTCAAGTGTAGTAGATGATCAAGAAGCAGTAGTGATTTCCCCATCTGATAATGTAATTATAGCTGTAATTGGGGAGCACGGTGCAAAAGCGTGGTCGACAATAAATGTTCAAAAGATAGAGGAAATGCAATTGATACGTCATTTAGGAAATGGTGAGATGCCTATATTGTTATCAATTGGGAATCTTCCAGTAGGAAGAACGGAGATATGGTTGGATGATGACAGGCAAAGTGCCTTGAGATTAGTGTGTCAAAATACAATACAGGCATTCGTAAAAATCAGTGGAGTCGTGTTTAAGGGAATATACTCTTCTTCGGGTACAAAAGAGACCTACAGCTTGCATTCCAAAGATGCTACGATTTTTTTTGAAATGATTCAAGAATATAAGTTTACTCTAACAGATGTCAATCTTCCGAGCAACGTTGCTCTCTTATTAAAAACACAAATGAATGAAACTGTTTTTAAGAAGGAAAAGCCTACTGAAATTGCACTAACCTTAAATCAAGCGCTACGTCAAGGTAACTATGTCTATCTTGATGCTGGAGGATATGGATGTTCTGCAATAGTGCCGTTAAAGGAAAGGGAAACTAGTTCAATTTCAATGAGTACGAGTTGGCGAGAGCAAGTGAAATGGATCTTACTGAGTGTGCGCACAATGCGACGGACAGTAGGAATGATTAGGAATGACAGCTTTAAAGGAATTGATATTAAAGAATTAAGATACTTGAATCGATCTGATAAAGAATTGCTTCTTAAAGTGTCAAAAGTAGAATTTATTCCCGTATCAATGGTACCTCAAATAAAGGAGTGTATTACTGAGTTTTTACGAACCGTATCTTATAAAAAAACTGATAGAGATTAGGTGATGGAAAGAAATGAGTTTGATTAGCTACCCCGAGGATCGAAGAATTGCAATACAGACTTATTCGTTTGACGATTTCAGAACATTTTTGGGAAATATACCCGCGGGAATTTTATCGAGTGCTATTAAGATGCTGCCTAAAAGAAAGGGTTTTCGTGCAGGCAAGGATATAGATATACGGCTTAGAGTTTATTTTGCAAGAATTGAGCGTTGGGATGATAAAGAATGGAGTTTGTTTTCAAAACTATGGATATTATGGACAGACTCGCATGCGCGATTAAAGAGCTTGCTGAACTATCAAGATGAAAATGAATTTAATAGTTTGGTAATTAAGATGATAGACAATCAAGATGAATTATTAAGAATTTTAAATAACCTAGTAATTGGGGAATTGGCACAAGATGTTATCAGAGATTGGATAAAATTTAGTCCAATCAGTATGAATGTGGACAGCTTGTGGTTAGTCAATTTAGCACCTACACCATTTACAAAAAAACTACAGGCGCGCTTAGAATTACTGGAGGAGCGATTGGTTTCAAATGTTAAGCAAAGTGAAGAGAAAATGCAAAAGATGGTTAGAGGGATCGACGAAAATGTTTTTGCGATAAGTAAAGAGTTCAAAGAATTTAGTGCGATAGCCTCCATACTGCGAGAAGAGACGTCCGTCATGGCAAAGAAATCTCAAGATATTGAAAAAAATGTTTTAGAGTTGAAAGGCGAGATTGAAGCATTAGCAAAACGAGAAGCTTTTCCTTCAAATACATATATACATTTGACCGAACAGATTGGTGTAATAAATAGTCAAAGTATCGAGCTAGTCAAACAAATTAATGAAATAGAATTAAAACTTTCAAGACAAGAGGAATCCTATAAGGGTCTTGATCTGAAAGAACTGCTCTCAAATACGCTGTGGGATAGACAAACTACTCAGGTGGCTGTGACTACAGAGAAGGTCAATCGACTCACCATAAAAGAGGTTGAATTCATACTTCCACCGATTCAACTGGCAAGTGGCCAGGACGCAATGATTCATCTGAAAAATAATTTGAATAGTCTGGGTATAAAACTGGCTGATGCAAAAGAAATTGCTTTTGAAGTACTGGCTGCAGTTCTTACCAATCAAATGGTTATGTTTAGCGGATCTATGAGCATGTTTGCTGCAGAATATTGTGCTGCTAGTCTATGTGGGAGTACTGTGAAGGTTATCAGCGTCCCATTTGGGCAAATAGATGAGCTAATTTCAGCAGAACAACTTAGGCAATGGCTTAATGACGCGGAATCTTGTCATCAACCAATAGCTATTATACTTGAAGGAATCAATAGGTCAGCTTTTGAAATCTACGGTTCTAATTTAAGAAAGTATATAGCAGAGCAAATAATAGGAAGAGCAAATTGGAATTATCCTGTCATTATTATGGCAACTCTGGTCACTGGTCCTTCGGTTTTAAGTTTAAGTAAAGAATATCTTGAAATTGGTCCAGTGTTTAATACGGATTGTATTGGGTGGAGTTACAAAAATATCGAACCCTATGTCAATGGAGTCATTGATTCAAAATTGCTCTTAAGGACAGATATGGATATTAGTGATTACTTGGAAATAGAGGATTTATTACCTGGAGGTATAATCGAACATGGCAGTATCATATGGCGAAAAACAATAGCCGCAACGTATAAAATGATGATTCAACTAGATCCCTCTTTTAATTTTTCATCTGTAAATTATGGTTGGCTAATTCCAATAACCTCATTGCATTTTAAGGAACGGATGGAGCGGCCGTTTGACGAAATAGAGTTAGATGAGCGAAGCAAGTCGCTTATCAAATATATGGCTATGGAAGAGCTATAAACATGGAAGAACCAAAAGTGCTAACTTCAAAAGAATTTATTGAGTTGACAATGTCTCACCAAACTGTTGCATTCCCTGAAAATGATTACTTTCAAAGAGAACTGTTTTTAACAGAATACTGGAGGTCCATTCTTTTTGAAATAGCTTTTAAAAGTGATTTTTCAGACGACAGTATACAACCAGTACACAATCGCAAAATCAAGAATATGTTAAGCCAAAAAGTAGATACTATATGGCCTGAATTAAAAGACGAAAATTTAAAAGAGCAAACGGATTTTACTAAACCTGTTCGCATATGCTTGGAAAAAATTGGTGATACAGTTCACTTGGGAAGTGGATTTTATGTTCCTTTGCCATTACGGATGATTGATCTACCGGAAAGTGAGTACGCAGTTATTGTTGGAGGAACATCTACGACATTAATTCGAAATATGATCCCTAGTGCACGAATTTCAGGATACGGGCGAATAGTTGAGAAGAAAAGAATACCTGACTCAATAAAAACGGATCGGCATTTATGGCAAGATTATTCAAATTGGATAGGATGGAAACCTGGAAACATTAACAGTTGGATGACGTTGCAAATGCGTCAATTGTCTACTTTAGGAAGCCAAAGTATTCAAGGATTTGAAGAGTTTGAAGTGTATAATTCTTTGGGGCATAGGGAACGCGGTAATAGGTCTTTCTGGATTGATCAAAGAACAATTCAAGTACAAAAATTATCAGGAATATTGTTTTGTAAAACAGTAGACTCAAATAGACGTTATTTCTTGGGAGAGCTAAAAGATGGTTATTTGTTGAAGGAACTGACAATCACAGATGCTGACACTATTAGATGGTTGATGATAGGCTTTCGATTAGAAAGTGGACGATCCCCAATAGCCCGCTGGAATGATAGTTTTTTGAAAGTCAACTCTCCACTCCCACAGGCATTAGAACGTCATATGTTAGTTTTCTCGCTAAAACAGAATGCTTTTGAGTACTACGTATGTGAACAAGTGCAGGATCATGTTGAACAGTTCTTGAAATCACACGGATATGAGATTATGGGTACAAGGAGGAACCACAATGAGTGATGCATACGGTGCATTTGAAGTTTCCAAGGCGTTGCACAAGACTTTACGGTCTTATCTTGAATCAGCGTATCATATTAAGAATGAAAGTTTAATTAGAGAGAGGAATCTTTTGCTTGATCAATTTGGCCAGATAAGCCAACAACCTTTTATTGAAGCAACGCCGAGTTATCAGCTAGGCTCATCATATGAAAAATTAAGTATTCCAGACGCAGCCAAAGATATTTTATTACAAGTTTCTCAATTGAGCAACCCTAGCGTAGGTGTATTCCCCAGTCCCTATACTCACCAAGCTAAAGCGCTTGAAGCTTTTTTAGATGAGGATGAAGATATCATTGTTGCTACAGGAACGGGGTCAGGGAAAACAGAGAGTTTTTTGATGCCAGTTCTAGGATCGTTAGCAATAGAGGCTGCTGATCGTCCAAATGTAGCTTCATTGCGCGGTTGCCGGGCTATTCTATTATATCCAATGAATGCACTGGTCAATGACCAACTCGGAAGAATAAGAAAACTGTTTGGTGATGAGCGAGTTGCAGCTTTATTGAAGCAAGGTCGAGCTAGAAATGTTCAGTTTGGATCATACACTTCAAAAACCCCTTATCCAGGGGTGCATAAGTCTGCGAAGACTACAGCGCATATTGAGCCTTTGTTTGAAAGGTTTTATTTGAAGTATGCTGGGGATGTCAATAAAGTTCGTGAACTTCAAGCCAAAGGGAAGTGGCCTAGCAAGGATCTTATTAAATTCTATGCTAAACATAAGGAACAGAATGAAACATATCGAACAGGCAAGCGTCAAGGGAAGCTTAGAATTTTAAGGAATTGGCATGAGCGTTTGAAAACACAACCCGATGATAGGGAATTATTGACTAGACATGAAATGCAAAAATTATGCCCAGATATCCTTATTACCAACTACTCGATGTTGGAATACATGCTAATGCGTCCAATTGAGAGGAGTATTTTTCAGGATACAAAAAAATGGCTAGAAGCCGATCATAGAAATAAGCTAATTCTAATTTTAGATGAAGCACATATGTATCGCGGAACTGGTGGAGCCGAAGTTGCTTTTCTAATAAGAAGGTTAATGGCCAGACTAGGAATTGATCGTAATAGAATGAAATGCATACTCACAAGTGCTAGCTTAGGAAAGAGTGAGGCGGACGAGCAGGCTATTATAAATTTTGCTGGTGAACTTACAGGTATCAATGAAAAAACATCGCGTAAATTCCAATTGATTACGGGTAATTTGGAGTTGCGTCATGGAGCACATAGGGGAAGTACAGAAGAGGCCATAAGTTTGTCACGCATAAATCTTTCCGTAATTCAGAATACCTTAGTAAATCCGGAGGCTGCGATTAAAGAATTTAATGCTGTAGCAGGCATGCTAGGAATGGACCGTTTTAATGGCAACGAGGTTAACGAATTTGTTAATCACCTTTTTTATCAACTGTCAGGATGGGGCCCAGTTGAGCAGATGATTAAAGCTTTAAGTGGGAACACTGTACCATTACATCGTCTATCAAACGAACTCTTCCCTATTCAGGATACAATGATCGCCCAGCAAGCGACTGAAGTTGTTTTGGCTTTGGGAGCACTTGCTAAAAGAAAAGTTGATAATAAAGTCCTGCTGCCTACAAGAATGCATCTGTTTTTTAGAGGTATTCCAGGTCTATATGTTTGCACCAATCAGGGCTGTGAGGGGAGATTAGATAGAAGAGAAAAGCAATCAATATTAGGGCGTTTGCATACTGTTCCTATGTTGAACTGTAATTGCAAAAAAAATGCCCGAGTGTATGAATTGCTTACTCATCGAGATTGTGGTGCTGCATTTATAGTTGGATATGTTCATGGTGAGAATGGTGACTTTTTACTCCATGAGCCTACAAATATAACTGGAGTAAATGATGAGAATGAAGATCGTCTGTTTAAAATTCAGCTGTTAGTTGATGGTCAACCTAACGAGCGAGATATTGAAAACAGTGTACCTGCATGGCTAGATATCAGTTCAGGTAAGTTATTTAACAATGAACCGCAGACAACAGAAGGGTTCCTGAAAGTTTATAAACCAATCAGTTCCGGATCTGGAGATAAACTATTTCAACGTTGTCCTATTTGTTTGAAAAAATGGAAAAAGAATAGAAGTAAGATTATGAATCTGGCTACAAAGGGAGAGGCTCCGTTTGCAAACCTTGTTAAGGCTCAATTGTTTAATCAACCAGCACAACGTAGAGAAAGCGATGAATTTCCGAATGGCGGAAGAAAAGTTTTGTTGTTCTCTGATGGGCGACAGAAAGCAGCTCGCTTAGCGAGAGATATTCCAAGAGAAGTTGAATGGGATACTTTTAGACAAGCAATTGTTTTGGCTGCTGTTCGATATAAAGAAGTATGTAATAGAGACCCCAAGATAAATGATGGACTCTATATTGCCTTTGTGTCGGTCGTAGCGGAATTCAATCTCCAGTTTTTTGATCGAGAGGATAAAATAGCATTGCTTAAGCATGTTCGAGATTTTAAAGAAGACTATGATGGATCTTTAGAATTTGCAACAGAACAGCAATGGGAGTGCAGACCTTCTTCCAGTTACTATAAAGCAGTCCTGCGACAATTGTGTAATAAAGAATATTCGTTAAGGGCTGCGATGGTTGGATATCTTGTACCTACTAATCTAATGGTACAAAAGATAAGTAAAGAAGTATCGGTAATTACGGATAAACTAGATGCTTCCCATATAGAAGCTTTAACTAACTATTATATTGAAGATATTTTAGAGGATTTTGCTTTTGAATTAGAGACAAAAATATCTGCATCTATAAGGCGAAAAGCGGCCGGATACCCGCAAAGTTCATGGACAAGTTCAGGGAAGATTGGAGAAGAACAAAGGTTTATCTTAGAAGAATATTTTAGATGTACCCCAGAAGAAGTAAAGAGTATTCAAGAAATTTTGCGTAAGAGACTGTGTCATAAGGTTGGCGATGCCTATGTTATAGACAGTAATGATGTTGTATTAAAGATTGACATCGATTCAAATTGGTACAAATGTAACAGTTGCACCTTTATATCTCCTGTTAAACTGGGGAATTACTGTGTTAACTGTGGCGACAAGGATATCATCATTCTTGATCCTGACACCCATGACTACGTGCAGGCACGAAAGGGATTTCTACGTACTCCAGTCGTGCAGTCTATACGCAATGAAAGCAGCCCTAAATACGTAACTGCTGAAGAGCACACAGCACAGCTATCACATAAAGATGCAGGTGAAATTTTTGCCTCGAACGAAATATATGAGTTGCGTTTTCAAGATGTAAAACTAGAACAAGATGAATTAGTAGAAGGTTCAGTAGATGTGCTGAGTTGTACCACTACAATGGAAGTTGGAATTGACATAGGCTCTTTAGTTGCTGTTGGACTAAGAAATGTCCCGCCTCAACGTGAAAATTACCAACAGAGAGCAGGGAGAGCAGGGCGACGAGGCTCGTCACTGTCTACAGTTATTACTTATGCTGAAGGAGCGCCGCATGATAGTTTCTATTTTCAAAATCCAGAGAAAATTGTATCGGGTTCTCCTCGATTACCAATGATTAAAGTGAATAATACTAAGATTGCCAAAAGGCATGTGTTTGCATTTATGTTTCAAACCTTTTTTCATGAAATGATTAATAGAAGCGAAGTGAAAATAGATGAGGATAAGACATTATTTGCTGCTCTTGGTTCTGTCGCAGACTTTTTCGACATGGATTCAGATAGCCAATTCAACAAATCCAAATTTATCGAATGGATTAAACAGGGTATTTACGAGAATAAAACTCTGGTTGACCGTATTATTGAGTGGTTGCCAGAAAACATAGCAACTGACAAAATTAAATGTGTGCACGACTTCATAGAAGAATTGTTGTCGAAACTGGAATCAGTTTTATCAAGTAACATAAATAATGACGAGACTACTGAAGAAGATGATGAAGATGAATTTGATCTAGGTACCAATAGAAATGAACTTCTTAGTTATTTATTTGATGAAGGTTTTTTACCGAGTTATGCATTTCCAACGAGTCTTTGCAGTTTTCCAATCGAGGTAAAGAAAGAGAAAGGGAAAAATAGTTTCAAGATAATTACCAAAGAATTGCCACAGCAATCTATTGATCAGGCATTGAGTGAATATGCGCCTGGAAGGTTAGTGGTTATTGACAAAACGACGTATCGATCAGGTGGGATTGTAGCAAATGCAGCAAGAGTTACGGATATCAATCGAGCAGAAAAGCTTTTCCAAGCGAAATCTAATTTTAGAAAATATGTGTCCTGTAGGAGATGTACATTTGTTCGTGACATAGATGAGGCTGAAAAATTAAGTGATAAAGATCCATGTCCTGTTTGTGCAGGTACACTTGATTCAGGAAAACTTTTAATACCCGAAGTATTTCTTCCTGAAAAGGGAGCAGCTATCATAGAAGGTGATGATGAACAAGAACTGACGTATGCTACAACCGCGCAATTCCCTCTTCCGTTATCTGAGGATGACATTGGGGGATGGACAAGAATTGGTGAAAAGTTGATTTCTGTTCAGGCGAAGGATCAATGGCTCGTTACAATTAATAAGGGCAATGATGAGAGCAACGCTGGATTTTATGTATGCGAGTCGTGCGGAGCAGCAAAGGTTGTTGATCCAGAAGACAAAAAGTCTCCTAACGTTTCTCATGATCGCCCCTATCAAGTGGAACCTGTTTATGGTGTTCAGGTGCCGTCCAAATGTCAGGGTTTATTTCAAAACGTATTTTTAGGACACGACTTTAAAAGTGATTTGTTGCTATTGCGTTTAAATATAGAAGAACCACTTATCAGTTCAGTAAATCTTAATCTTGACAACCATATCATTAATGACGCCCTGCGGACAGTTTCTGAAGCCTTGTTATTATCAGCTAGTAGAGAATTAGATATCGATCCCGCGGAGTTCAAAGTTGGCTTTAGACTTGTGAAATTAAATCCAGATGATCCATTAAGAGCGGATATTTACATGTTTGATTCCCTCGCAGGTGGTGCGGGATATGCAGAACAAGCAGCTCACAAGTTGCCAATGATCCTAAATAAAGCCTTGGTTCTATTAGAAAATTGTCATCAAGAGTGTGACCGTTCTTGTACGGATTGTATTCGGCATTATCAAAATAGGTACTGGCATATTCATTTGGATCGTCATTTAGGCGCAAGTTTGTTGAGATACATGGTTCATTCTACGGTACCCAATATTTTGGAAATTGATCGACAAAGAAAAGTTCTTGAGCCATTGGTTAGAATTTTAGAATTGGAAGGCTACACATGTAAAGATAGTGTGAGTTATAATGGAATTCAGGTGCCATGGGTCATAAGCTCTCAAAATCGTCAAATCGCTCTTGGTGTAGCTCCAAGTCTAATTGATAAAAACCATATAGAAAAACTCCATCCTCTCGCAAGACATTATACTGAAGCTCAGTTATTATTGGTTAATGAATATCTAATAGGAAGAAACTTGTCCTTGGTCTACAAGCAGTTTAAAGAGAAAATTGAAAAAAGTTAATTTTGCTTATAAAAATGTTACCTCCGAAAGGTGGGAGGTAACATTTTTATTTTAGGCGGTTAGGTGAGAGTTGATGATTAATAGAAAAACCATATTACAGCCTTCTCTATCTGAAGAAAACTTGAAGAAGCTAAATGAAATATTAAAACAGGCTCTAGACATCCCTGAGGGGGAGGAAAGGGCTCATTGGATCACAAATATAATTTCAGAGCAGGATAATGAAATTCTAGATAGCATTAAGTTCCGAAGCTTATTGCTGTTGTTAAGAGATTTATTTCTACAGGGATGGGACTTGAAAATTGAAGACAAAACAGTGAGCATTCATCATCCTGAAACACCAGAAAATATGGAAAAAAAGCAGTGGTTTAGAGAGGCATTATTCTATGAAAGAAACAAGCAATTAGAGAGTGATTCATTTAAAAAGTTTATATTTAGAATGGAAAGATACAAAAAATATAAGGGGAAAGTGGTGTCTATAAAGAGTTTAACTGCACCTGTTAATCGACTTCTAAGTACTATTCAAGAACAAAAGGGGGATGCAATAAGACCCTACTTACAAATTGTACAGAGTAGTACTGATCGGGATGAGCATACCGGATATAGGCTTCTAGATATTTGGAGATATTTCCGATTAACATGGACATTACCTCATAAGCCTACACCAGGGAGAAACATTTTTGTTTTAGTGAGAGATTCTGCACAGGAGTATCATCCAGTTATAGGTATTGCTGCTCTCGGCAGCAGTATCGTACAGATAACTTGCCGCGATAACGAAATAGGATGGACCATCGAAAGCTTGCGGGAACGTCTTCAAAACATGGACGAACTTTCTGCTCAACAAGTAGTAAATGGCTTATCGCACTCCATTGAAAGATCAATATTAGAAATTCAGTCACGAGATTTAATAAATGAAGATATAAATCTCTTGAATGTTAATGAGTATATAAATGATCTAAATGAGTTTTTGGAAAGTGAAAGTGATACGGTTGCAGAAGCTCCTAAAATTACTTCAAATATTAATAATGCTGATTGGGATAATGTTTGTCGTGGTTTGTTTTATAAGAAAAAACGGGCTAAGACGCTTCTTAAGTTATTCAAGGCACAGGACTTTTTTAATCATTTAAATTTAAATGAACCCCAAGAGTCGTTGCAACAGCTTGTACAAACTTCACGTGGACGATCAGCTTTATCTGTAGCGCTACAGTCGAATAAAAAAGAAAAAGTTGGCGCGAATATGATGGATATTATCGTTTGCGGCGCGGTACCACCATACAACTTTTTGTTGGGAGGTAAACTGACTGCATTGTTGATGATGAGCCCTCAAATCATCCGAGCTTACGAAGAAAAATATAGAAATCAGGTGTCAGTAATTGCTTCAGCAATGAAAGGTGAGCCTGTTATCAAACCTGCTCAGTTAGTTTTTCTAGGAACAACAAGTCTTTACGAGTCCGGAAGTAGTCAATACAACAGACTATATATTCCATCCCATGCTATCAATAGTAGCGAGCCTCCAAATAAGATTGGGTATCAATCATTAGGACTCACTAAAGGTTTTGGTACCGTATATATTTCTGATGAAACAGTTGAGTCATTTTCTGAATTAACTACAAAAATACATGGGAGACGTATAGTAAGTAATACTTTCGGGGAAGGAACTAGCCCTAGAATGCGTTTGATACGGGCAGGGTTAGATGCGCTAGGACTCCCGTCCGAACATTTGCTTAATCACAGTTTTAAAAGAATCGTATATGGCATCAAGTTAGCTGAGAATGCGTATGAGTACTTGCGAGGCGAAGAGGATAGGCCAGATTATTACTTATGGCAAAATACTCCGGTTCAGACGACTGAGGAAATTTGTGGATTTTGGAGAGAACGCTGGTTATCGATGAGGATTGAAAATCATAGGGTAATACAACAATTAAGTTACTTTAATATTGACAACTTTTTATTGGGTAATAAATTGAACGGTAATTAAAGATTTGTAGCTGATTTAGGGAGACTCCTGGGTCAGCTTTTTATTTTTTGAAGTCAATAGATTCGGGGGGCCGATTTGACCCCGAATTTGAAACGGGAGGCAGAGGGAATGAATCCTCAGTACGCCTTGAGAATCGAATATTTACCTTATCCAGTACATTCCCCGTATGCCCAAATAGGGAAAGCCAATTTGCTGGTAAGCTACGACCATCCTTTTTATGAGGATGTGCCTGTAATTCAATCGTTAAGCAAATACGTAAATTTTTAGTGACATTTGTGAAAATCGCAGGTTTTAAATGACCGAACTTTTTAATGACAATTCGATTTGAAAACTTATATATCTGATCCGCTCTAATAGCAGATGTGGCATGCAAATGGTTGAACCAACCTTAAATGATTTTTAAAGCATCTACTTCGAAGTGCTCCAATTCCTCTATAAGGGTACAAATTGGAGGATTGCCATTCATAGTGTCGAATTACAAGAGAACGAGCTTGTAGATCTTGCAGAGCAAGTGTTGGGGATTGAGATTGAATCGACATGGCGGAGGTACACATGGACGAAATTATAAAAAAAATCATTCAATTTCGAGATGAAAGAAATTGGAAACAATTCCATGATCCTAAAGATCTGGCTCTTTCTATTTCGTTGGAGTCGAGCGAACTGTTGGAGCTTTTCCAATGGAAAAATAGCCAACAGGCCATAGATCAGAATTATTCCGACATGCGGGACGAAATTGCAGACATTCTCATCTATACGCTAACGCTCGCGTATGATTTAAATGTAGACGTAATGGATGCAATCCTTCAGAAAATTAACAAAAACGCAGAGAAATATCCGATAGCTAAATCCAAAGGGAGTTCGCAAAAGTACACGGCATTGAATGAGTATGGGAGAATGCCATGATTATATATGAATCGACTAAGCAACAATTTATGAACGACGTAACCGAAGACAGTATAGCGGTAAAGATACATAACAAGTTTGTGCAAAAAGTCGGTAGGGTCTCGATAGGAGAGATAAATGCATGGAACAATTCCATGAACTACCTTTATAAAGTATTAAACACTCCAACAATTCCGGATGATGTAGGTATCGCGATCGAATATAAAGTTCCGGCTTCCTCAAGAAGAATCGACTTCATGATCACGGGATTGAACGAAATGGATCAATATTCCGTTGTCATTATCGAGCTTAAGCAGTGGACAAGCGTTGAAGCGATTGAGGACGCGGACGGTATCGTTGAAACGTTTTTTAACCGAACAAAGACGAGAACGCCGCATCCTTCGTTTCAGGCATGGTCTTATGCGCAACTGATTTGCGATTATAACGAAGCAGTACAAAACGAAGCGGTCCAACTTTATCCTTGTGCTTATTTGCATAACTATGTACAGAGCGATAATGACCCTCTATTGCATCCTGTCTACGATCGATATTTGCAGGAGGCCCCTGTCTTCTCGAAGGGAGATGCTCTAAAGTTAAGAGGATTTATTTCGACCTACATTAAAAAAACCGATAGAACTAAATCGCTTTACCTCATTGAACACGGCAAAATTAAACCCTCCAAGTCGCTACAGGATTCTCTTGTCAGTATGCTGCAAGGAAATCAGGAATTCATCATGATCGACGATCAGAAAGTCGTATATGAGGAAGCTATAAAATTGGCGCGGCAAGCTCAGTCGGGCAAGAAACAAGTTTTGATCGTCGAAGGAGGGCCGGGGACAGGAAAGTCGGTTCTCGGCATTAATCTTTTGGTAGAGCTTACGGCGCGAGAACTAATCTGCCAATATGTAACCAAGAACAGTGCACCTCGCGCGGTATACATGAAACAGCTGCAGCAAAACGTAAAAAAATCGGTCATTGATAACTTGTTTAAGGGATCGGGGGTCTACTATGAAGCGCTGCCTAATGAATTCGATTGCTTGGTCGTTGACGAAGCTCATCGATTAAACGAAAAATCGGGTCTGTTCAAAAATAAAGGAATTAATCAAACGATGGAGATCATCCGTGCTGCTCGGTTTTCTGTATTTTTTATTGACGAATATCAGAAGATCGCGATGCACGATGTTGGTAGCAAAGAGCAGATTAGATGGTATGCCGAACAGATGGATGCGGATATTACGGAGTTGACGTTGGCTTCCCAATTCCGATGCAATGGATCCGATGGATACCTGGCGTGGCTAGAAGACGTATTGGAAATCCGTGAAACGGCAAACGCGGATGGATTCGATTTCGATTATGAAATTCGACTCTATGATGACCCGAATGAATTACGAGACGAGATCTTCAGTAAGAATCAGATGAATAACAAGGCAAGATTGTTGGCCGGGTACTGCTGGGATTGGAAGACGGATGGGAAGAATAACCCTGGTGTTCACGATATCCAATTGGATCAGTATCAATTTTTTATGAGTTGGAACCTTGGCAATACGACTACCTGGGCGATCGACCCAGAATCCGTCGAGCAAGTCGGCTGCATACATACCTCGCAGGGGCTTGAGTTCGATTATGTCGGTGTCATTATTGGTGAAGATATGTATTTCGAAAATAACCGCATCGTTACCGATCCGTTCAAACGTGCGAAAACGGATAAGTCTCTTTCAGGCTTCAAGAGCTTGTATAAGAAAGATAAGGACGAGGCGCTCCGAATGGCCGATCAAATTATACGGAACACCTACAGGACATTAATGACCAGGGGAACGAAGGGATGCTACATCTACTGTGTAGACCCCCATCTGAAGGCGTATTTGCAAAGGCGATTGGTCATCCAAAGTTCGGCTGCGATTTCGTGATTTATCATTTATGAATTCATTACAAGGACTTCGACGATGCAAGGCTGGGCACATTTGCAGGTCCGAATGCCGAGTAGAATGTTGAGTTTAGATGATTTCAATAAAGACTGCCAGATTAAAAAGAGTCTGCTTGAGGCCTATATTAGCTTAAGTATTTAACATAACAATATTTGGTGATTGTTTATATTTTTTTTTACCATCTAATTGTTGACTCTGCCCATTCGACACATGTGGAGTGCTGTTCACTATTAGTTTGGAACGGAAAAAACGAATGAGAAGTTAATGTGGGATCGCCCTCTCTTCACTGAGAGGGTCTTTTTGTTTTTATTCGGAGCGGAAACCCGCTTGCCGTGTTGATTGAATGTTGCCCATGGTTCGTCATTCGCGGACAAGCGGTAGAAAAATATCGTCAACAATTTCCGCTATAGCCTGATCCGACAGCGGCTCATGCGTAGTGAGAAATTCATAACGAATCAAATCTACCGGAAGGGAAAGGACTCGGGTACTTATTGTTTTCAGGTTGACCTCTCCGCGTTTCTCCGCGTTTTCTAAAATCGTTCTTATAATCGTCATCAGATTATTTTCTTTATCTGAATTCATGTGTTGCGGTAAAGAAGAGAAAAGATCTTTTCCGTAACCTTCTAGCATGATACCGTGTATCGTTTCGGCTCCGATCATTTGTAGCGGCTTCATGATGCTTAGGAGCAGAGTAAGCATATCTTGGCGTAGATCGCCCGTGTCCGTAGCAGCAAGGGTAGGTTTTGGCACAAAGCGGCTCAAGGCGGCAATGACAAGTTTGTCTTTGCTGGGCCAACGACGGTATAACGCATTTTTATTAGTCTGTGCCCGCGCGGCAACTCCCTCCATGGACATACGGGCGTAGCCATGATCGTTAAGTTCATCCCATGCAGCTTGTAGTATGGCATCCTCCAAAATACTGCCGCGCCGTCTGGAAGGAGCATGCTGTTCCTCACGCTTTTCCTTTGCCATATCCATTCATCCTTTCGTGATCCAATGCTTCTCTCTACATATTGTATTGCATTTTGAATGAAAACCATATATCATAATGAGAAAGTAACGATACGTACCGTACCTTAAAATGAGGTGAGATAAACTCAACTGTCTAAAAAACATGACAAATGTACGAAAGTAAACGGGATTTAATGGCGTTAAGAGTTACACCATGGTAAGGGTATCTTCATTTCGTAAGAAGGATGGGTGAATGAAATGGATATGAACAAGAATAATAAAAGATGGTGGATTCTCGCGGCATTATGTTGTGCACTATTTACGGTGGCGCTCGACATGACAATTTTGAATGTGGCATTGCCTACGTTGGCGACTGCTTTAAATGCCACAACCAGTGAACTGCAATGGTTTGCCAATGCTTTTAACCTTACATTGGCTATATTATTGTTGCCGGCCGGCTTGCTCGGCGATCGGTTTGGTCGAAAAAAGCTGCTCATCATCGCATTGGTGATCTTTGGAATTGGCTCGATCGGATGTGCATATTCAACGTCTCCTGAAATGCTCATTTCCATGCGTGTTGTTTTGGGGCTGGGATCGGCATTTTTAATGCCGCTATCCATGTCAATCGTTCCCGTTTTATTTGAAGGGAAAGAACGTACAAGGGCCATGATGCTGTGGGGAACTGTTAATATGATAGGAATTCCATTGGGGCCGATCGTCGGGGGGCTGCTGTTAAAGCATTTTGAATGGGGATCCGTATTCCTGATTAACGTTCCATTTGTTATTGTGGGTCTATTTTCCATTGCATTTCTTATGCCGGAGTCGCGAAGTGCCGATGCACCAAAAATTGATTATTTGGGCATCCTAACATCCGGTATTGGTCTGGGCGCCATTACTTATGCTTTTATTAAAGCCGGAGAAACAAGCTTAACACATTCATCCGTAGTGACTACGTTCTTGATTGGACTTGTTATCCTGATCGGGTTTATTGTATGGCAACACCAAACGAAGCATCCGCTCATCCAGCTCTCGTTATTCCGTTCTTCAAGCTTTACATGGGGAACTATTTTGTCAACGGTTGTGAATTTCGCTATGTTTGGATTGCTCTTTTCGCTGCCGCTGTTTTTTCAGGCTATTCAAGGTTCCGACACACTGGGAACCGGCCTACGGCTTCTGCCCTTAGTTGGCGGCTTAATTGTAGGCGCTCAGGTTGCCGACAGTATCGCAGAGAAGCTGGGGAGAAAATATCTTGTCGCACTTGGCTTCTTGGTTATGGCGATCGGGATTTCCGTCGGATCACTGACCGGCCTGGAAAGTTCTTACCTATTCGTTGCCTTTTGGATCGCGATTACAGGTATTGGCCTCGGGCTTTCCCTTCCCACATCCATGGATGCGGCCCTTGGTGCTTTATCTGCCGAACGAAGCGGAGTCGGTTCTGCTTTGATTATGGCATTGAGACAAGTTGGCGGAACGATCGGTATCGCTATTCTGGGAACCATCATCAATAATATCTACATGAAGAATCTTGACCTTCCCTCCTTTTCGGCAGATGTCGTAGAAAAGGTTGAACATGGTGTATCTGTCGGTGTAGCGGTAGCTAACCAAATGCAGTCGGACTCGCTGCTTCATGCCGTCAGAAATGCCTTTATTACTGGCATGGGCTCCATGTTGTTGGTTTGTGCAGGGATCGCATGTGTCGGTGTCATTCTATCCTTGATTTTTCTCCCCAGGAAGGATTCTGAACGGTCGCAAGTCAAGGAAGGAACCCTGTTGTAGCTATTCACAGTGGGAGTAACTATGAAGGTGGCAAAACTGACCGTAAGGCAGTGACGCCAAGCCACGGATCTTCTCACTATTAAAGTGATGACTGCCGGGCTACCTAATTTGCCAAACACGGCCTATAGGTCGTGTTTTGTTATATCCCAAGCATAAGCGTTGCAATTTGATTGACTTGCATCTGGATGACCAGATAGATCGACCAACATACGAGCTCGCCCCTTGTGTTGGGGCTGAACGACGGGTATAATGTGATTAATCAATTACTAACGAAAGGAGCTTGCTATGGTTAGGTCGAAAGGACAGGACCGCAAGGAGGAAATCCTTGAGGCAGGTTTGGAGGTATTCGCCGAGCGCGGATACTATAACACCACGACAGCCCTTATCGCAGAGAAAGCCGGGATTTCTCAACCGTATGTGTTTCGTTTCTTTACGACGAAGGAGGAACTGTTCATCGCCGTTTTGAATCGAGCGTTTGACCGGATCCTCCAAGCGTTTAAAAATGTCGAGTCGAGTCCGGAGCAACTGGACAACGACATGACCAAAGCCTATGAAGAATTGTCGGTCCAATATCCCAATGAGATCGCTTTGCAGGTGATCGGTATTGGCATCACTGAAGAAACAATCCGGACGGCAACCAAAGAGGGGTTATCCCGCATCAGAGCTTATGTCCTGGAAGAGTTTAAAGCAGCAGGCATACCCGATGCAGAAAAAAACGCAACGACTTTTATCGCGATGGGCATGATGTGCAACATTTCGTACTTTTTGGATCTTCCCGAGCTGTTTGCGTTCAACAAAAATAAATAACCGTCCGAGGGTTATTTATTTTGCAACAAAAGTAATTGATTAATCAATATCTATCTGCGGGTCGTTTCCATTGATGGGAGTGATATCCCGGGTGCAGGAGTCATTCAGGAGCAAACTCTTCCTATCGGAGCAAAGGCAATCATTAGAAAAAATTAAGAGAAGATTAACATATATTTTATTTTTGTCCTCTAAAATGTATCGTACGTAGTTGTACATGTATATCTCCAAGTAGCAACGATTCGAAAATGAATTGGACGTATCTCTGTCGCTTGCAGAAATGAAAGGATGTAATTATGTATCAAGGAAAGCTACGAAAAATCACCCTAATACTGTTAGCCTTATACACCATTTTGACCTTCTATTTTATGTATATAGGCTTCAACAGAGCTTCTTTTCTTCAAAATGCTAGCATGCGATACAGTCTAATACCTGAAGGGATTCCTTTACACTTTCCAATGGGAAAGGACTTTCGACTTTGGTTTTTTGAGTTGGGCAACTTTGTAGCATTCATCCCTTTTGGAATGGTCATCCCACTTCTGTATCGTTGTCAGTTCATTCGATTTATAACCTTATTTGTTCTGTCTATTACGATCCTTGAAATTGTACAAATGCTTTCCCGTTTAGGATCCTTTGATATTGACGATATCATAATTAATACATTAGGGGCGGCGGTAGGATTTTGGGCACAGCGGTTAGTGCGCCGTGATCGTGATAAATGTAAAGGGATCTATCGAATCGTCTTAACGGCCATTGTACTTTCGATTGGAGTCATTGCTATTGTTGGTGGTATTAATGATTATTTGGAAAAGGGAGGCGGTGAAGTCGTAGCCCTGAATGAACTTGCCTTAAAAGATGGGTCTGTGCTGTGGGATGAAACCCTCTTAAGCTTTACTTCAACCCGAAAAAAAGTGGAGCCTCAAATCAATGTATACAGTAGAAAAAATACAAGAACTAACGAGTTTACGTATCTTTTAAATGGCAAATATACAAGAATAGCAGGCAATGCCGCAATACCAGATGATGTCATCAACAGTGCAAGCAATGAGAGAAGTGACATCATGTTTATTGCAGATGGCAACGAAATTTATTCATTGGGTTTATCGGCTAACAGTGAATCGAATCAGCTTACGTTTCAAATCCCTTTAAACGGAGCAAATGAACTTACCATTAAATTAAGGAATGATGACCCAAATCCGACTACCAATGTCGTGATGTGGGACATTACGCTTACAGAAGTAAACAAGGGACAAATGATTATAAATCGTATTAAAGAAAAAGCAAGATCGTTATTCTAAATGCAAAAGTCAGATCGTTTATTGACATTGATCGATCGTTCGATTATATTTTGAGAATGAAAACTAAATCGGAAAGCAAAGTGAACCTTATTTATCAGGCTACGATTGAGCTTCTCAATGAAAGCGGCCTTTCTGAAATTTCCATATCCAAAATTGCTAAAAGGGCGAATATCTCTTCTTCGATCATTTATTTTTATTTTGAAAGCAAAGAGGATATGCTGATCAAATTGTATTTTCTGCTCAAGGATCAAATGCACCAGCTCATGTTCCATGGTGTAACAGAGAGTACGCCCGTAAAAGCGGGGTTTGAGAATATTCTGCGAAATTATTCAAATTATATCTTACATCATAAGGACAGTTTTTTGTTAATGGAACAGTTTATCGGCTCACCCTTTATACGTAAAAACTGCAAGGATCAAAATGGCGGCGTGTTTAAGCCGATGTACCCTTTGTTTGAAAGGGGAATTAAAGAAGGCTTGTTTAAGGATTTGGAAACGAATCTATTGGTTACATACTCCTGTATGCCTTTTGTCGAAATGGGAAAAGAGTATTTAAACGGGACGTATGAGTTCAGTTCAATAAATATTGAGAAAATGATTCAAATGAGCTGGGATGCTATTAAAGTATAATCAGCTCTTTCATTTCATTTAAATTGATCGATCGTTCGATATATTTTTTAACGTATTTTGATCGATCGTTCGATAAATTTTAGGGGGTGGTTTTCATTTTTGCAATCGAATTTTCAAGGTCCGGATTCTCGTAGGGGGAGAGGTAATCCAAAAGAAGAAACTAGCTTTCAAACAATAGATTCGACACAAAGGGGAACAATTCTTACATGAAGAACTACAACTGGATTATTTACTTGCTTGCATTGGGCGCAACCGTGGTCGGTACGGCCGAATCCATTATTACAGGTATTCTGGACATGGTTGCCACTGATATAAATGTCTCTATTGGCTTGGCTGGACAATTGGTTGCCATGTATTCTATAGCCTACGCGGTAGGAACGCCGATTCTGATCGCACTCACTTCAAAAATAGATCGGAAAAAGCTGCTGTTCCTGGCACTTCTTATCTTCCTTATCGGTAATGTCATCGCTGTCCTGAGCCCTAACTTTACTATATTGATGATATCCCGTGCTATTTTGGGTGTGAGCGCGGGGGTGTTCGCGGTAGTGGCTTTGGGGATCGCCGCACAAATTGCTCCTCCAGAGAAAAGAGGAAGTGCGATTGGCACGATCTTGATGGGTACGAGTCTTGCGCTCGTTGTCGGCCTTCCTGTTGGAACCTTAATCGGTGAATATATGGGGTGGCGCTGGATCTTCGCGATTCTTGGAATGATCACCTTCATTCCTATTATTGCGATTGTAAAAGCAATACCTGAAATGTCTGGACAAGAAACGATTCCTTTATCCAAGCAATTGGCTGTTCTCAAAGATTTCAAAGTAATCAGCGGCTTGTTAGCTTCCTTGTTTTTTATTACCGGTTATTCCGTTGTTTCCACATACATTGCGCCGCTACTACGCGAGAATGCTGGCCTCAATAGCAATACCATTAGTCTCGTCTTGCTTGGCATGGGTTTAATGGCCGTTGCTGGAGCTCGTGTTGGAGGCTACGGCGCTGATAAATGGGGAATAGCTCCCACACTGATTGTCAGTCTATTGATTCATGGGATTGCCTTGTTCTTCCTCCCGATCGCTGCGGTTACTTTTGTAGGAGCCATGTTTATTCTTGCACTCTGGATGCTTGGAGCTTGGACAACTGCTCCTGCACAACAGTTCTACCTGGTAACTATGGCTCCCCAATCAACCGACATTATACTGAGCTTGAACTCATCCGCCTTCCACCTTGGCGTTGCCCTGGGTGCAGCTTTGGGCGGAGTGGTAGTAGAGCGGTTAGCCTTATCGTCGATTGGCTGGGTTGGCGGTTTAGTCGTCATACTTGCTACTGTATTTGCAGTGATTTCTATATTAAAGCGTAATGATTAAGACACTTAAATGCACCATATAGCAGGACAAAGAATGATTCGTTATACCGAAAAGTGTACAACAAGCGATCCCGATCCGCACTATTTGCCGGACGGGATTTTTGCTGTCGGCAACAAATTCTCAAAGTCGGTTCGTTCATGCGCGGGCGTTCGCTTCATATCCACTCAGACAATTTCAGATAATTCTAAGATATTTCTGCCAAAATGTTTTGA
Source organism: Paenibacillus hodogayensis (assembly GCF_039536325.1). NCBI lineage: Bacteria > Bacillati > Bacillota > Bacilli > Caryophanales > Paenibacillaceae > Paenibacillus > Paenibacillus hodogayensis. The sequence continues at coordinate 421,193 of NZ_BAAAYO010000014.1, read as the reverse complement.
TAAATTGGTAACGAACCCACATTAAGGGGAGATCATCATGTATACCATTTATCTTGTAGAGGACGAAATTAGTTTAAATCAGCTTATTTGTTCATACATGCGGCGGGAAGGCTGGAATGTCGTGCCCTTCACGGATGGCGGGGAAGCCAAAACTGCGATTGCGCAAGAGCCTCATCTTTGGATACTCGATATTATGCTGCCTGGCATGGACGGTTATCAACTGATTCGCGAAATCCGGAAAGCGAACGAGTCCATCCCGGTCATCTTCATTTCTGCGCGGGATTCCGATCTGGATCGGATTAACGGCCTGGAGTTGGGCAGTGATGACTACTTGGCTAAGCCATTTCAGACGCGTGAACTCATCATCCGTGTCCGCAAGCTGATGGAGCGAGTTTACGGAAAAATACTTCAAACTGGATTTGCTTCGCCTCTCGCCCATGTCGAATATCCGCCTTATACGATTGATAGACAAGCCCGCATTGTGAGGGAGAATTCGGGACAAGAAGTGGAGCTGACTTCCAAGGAATTTGATCTATTGCTATATTTTGTGTCACATGCCGGACAGGTCATGCAACGCGAACACATTTTGAATGAGGTTTGGGGCCGGGATTACTTCGGCACAGACCGCGTAGTGGACGATCTTATTTGGCGTTTACGCAAAAAAATGCCGGAGCTGCGGCTGGAACCCTATACAGCCTCGGTTATAGGCTGGTGAAAAGATGAAACATTGGCCTTTGGCAATCAAAATATGGTTCGTCTTCGCCTCTTTGTTGTTATGCATGTTCTTGACTGTGGCCTTGGTTCTCCCCTATTTACTAAAAAGCTTTTTTACCGAGCAAATCTATGGGATGATTCGGGATTCTCAGCAGCAGTTAACCTTTGTCCAGGAAATCGTTGGCAAGGAAGGGGCGAAGCTCAACTTCAGGGAAGGCGGCGTTTTGGAGATAGCATTGCCCCTGTCAACGGATCAAGCAGCGCCGAAAGACGATAGCATGGCCGGGCGATTTGAAAAAACGCAGCCGACCGGATACATTGGGGGGCCAATTATCGGCCATCTCATATTGGTGGAAGGAAAGCCGTACTTTTTAAACCTTGATAGGGACTTGCCCGATACATTAACCAAGCGACTGGAGCAGGAAGCGGCCGTGCAAGTCAAGGAAGTTGAGACGAACTCAGTCCAAGTGGAGGGACACACCCTTTTTTACTCCATCTCGAAAACCATTAATGGCGGTTCCGGCGTGCTGATCTCCTATGCATGGGCCGAGTATCGCAATGAGATGGTTGGAACGATGTTCCGCAATTTGCTCTTGTTCCTCATCGTGCTGCTGCTGCTTAGCTCGATTCCTTGTATCTGGCTTGCTCGGTATTTGTCCAGACCGCTCTCCCGAATGGAGCGCCAGGTGAAACGAATGTCAGAGGGCAACTGGCATGAACCGTTCGAATCGGGACGAAGGGATGAGATCGGCAGGTTGTCCCATGCCTTCGACGAAATGCGCCAGCGGCTGCTGCGCCAAGATGAGACGCAGCAAGCGCTGCTGCAAAATATTTCCCATGAATTAAAAACCCCTGTGATGATTGTTCGTAACTATGCTCAGTCCATCGTAGATGGCATTTACCCGAGAGGATCATTGGAGGGAAGCGTGGACACCATCCTGCAGGAAACCGACCGGCTTATGGAGCGGGTGTACGAGTTGTTATCGCTTAGCAGGCTGCAGTACGTTTCTTCGCGCGAGGTTCCCCACCAATGGTTTAACGTCGATGACGTGGTTCAAGAAACGGTGGAGCGGCTGCGCTTCCGTCGGCCGGAGATTCATTGGGTTGTTGAACCGCCTTCTTGGCGCATCCATGGAAATGTTGACCAATGGCAGGTCGTGTTTGAAAATCTGCTGGACAATCAAATTCGCTATGCCCGTCAACAGATTTCGATTACGGCTTCTGTGAACGATTCCCTGATGCGGATCATTGAAATCCGCAATGACGGACCACAACTGGAAGCAGCACTGCTAGAGCGCCTGTTTGAGCCGTATCGTACGGGCTCTAATGGTCAGTTTGGGTTGGGCCTTTCCATCGTCCGGCACATATTAAATAGCTATGGGGCACAGATCGAGGTGAGCAATGAAGAATCCGGCGTCATCTTTCGACTGATGCTTTCCGAGGAGGACAGAGAATGAAGAGCGAGGCGATCCCAAGTACCTTCAGCCACCGGATCGCACGGTTCTTCCGATCGGAGGCAATCAGCGCCATCTGGCTGCTGGCTCCGAGCTTGGCGGGATTTGCCATCTTCTATCTTATTCCGTTCGGACAGAGCGTCCTGAGCTCGTTCCAGGACCGATTGGGAGGAAGCTTCACGTTGTCCAACTACAAGGAACTGCTCCTCAGTTCCTCGTTTCAGAAAGCGGCGTCCAACACATTCTGGTTCACCGCGATCAGCGTGCCGATCCTCGTCGTCGTTTCGCTCTTGCTGGCGCTGCTCTTGAATCAGCGAATCTTTTTCCGAAACTGGCTCCGCACGGCTTACGTACTGCCGCTTGTTGTTCCGGTCGCTTCGATCGTGCTGGTTTGGCAAATTTTGTTTGATTGGAACGGTGCATTAAACGCGGTTTTGGAGCATTTCGGCCTTGATCGTCACGACTGGATGAAATCCGATTGGGCCGGTTTTGTAATCGTGCTGGTCTATGTATGGAAAAACATCGGTTACAACGTCATCCTGTTCCTGGCCGGCCTGCAGAACATTCCGGATCAATATTATGAAATCGCCGATCTGGAAGGGGCGGGTCCTGTTCGCAAGCTGTTTGGCATTACGCTCACGTATTTGACGCCGACGACGTTTCTGGTCGTGCTCATGTCCGTGCTGAATTCGTTCAAGGTGTTCCGAGAAACGTATCTCGTCGCCGGCGCTTACCCGCACGACCGCATTTATATGATGCAGCATTACATGAACAATATGTTTCTGTCCCTTGATATTCAGAAAGTTTCGTCTGCGGCGGTGTTGATGGCGCTTTGCATTATGGCGCTCGTGTTCGTGCTGTTCCGCACGGAGCGGATGTTCCGCTCGTATATGGAGTAAGTGCTAGAAAGAGGTGAATGACGTGATAAAGGGATGGGTCACCCCGCTGTTGCGCTCGTTGCTTTTGATCGCCATTGCCGTCCTGCTGCTAATGCCCGTCGTCTTGCCCGTCGTCAGTTCCTTTATGAATGAACGGGAAATTATGGCGAATTACGGCATGCTGGGCAAAACCGATAAGAGCTTATTCGTCAATCTCAAATGGATTCCCGACTGGGTGTCGTTCCAGCAGTATGACAAAGTATTGATCGCGACGCCGAAATTTCTGTACCTGTTCTGGAATTCCGTATACATGGTCGTGCCCATCATCATCGGACAAGCGTCGGTGGCAACCCTCGCCGCGTTTGCATTCGGAAAGCTGCGTTTTCCGGGCAGGGAAGGATTGTTTCTTCTCTATTTGATGACCATGCTGATGCCGTTCCAGGTGACGCTCGTGCCCAACTACTTGATGGCCGATCGGCTGGGCCTTCTGAATCATCCCGGCTCCATCATACTGCCCGGCGTGTTCGCCCCCTTCGGCGTGTTTCTGCTGCGGCAATTCATGCTCCACATCCATTCGGCTTATATCGAAGCGGCCAAAATGGACGGGGCGGGAATTGTGCGCATACTCGTATCGGTTGCGCTGCCGATGGTGAAGCCGGGCATTGCCGCACTGGTCGTGCTCCTGTTCGTCGACTATTGGAATATGGTCGAGCAGCCGCTTATTTTTCTGCAGGACGCCGCAATGCAGCCGCTATCGGTCTTCCTCTCCCGCATCCAGGAAGATGCCCTCGGCGTCTCGTTTGCCGCCTCGGTTGTGTATATGATGCCGATGGTGCTCCTGTTCCTAAGCGCCGAACGGTATTTTATCGAAGGAATCCAGCTTTCCGGCGTGAAAGGCTGAGCGAAAGGAGAGTGGCGACATGGTGCAGCGGAAACAACGGATTGCCGGTATTGCATTGGTTGGTTTTCTCCTCCTATTGGCTGGGTTCACGTTGTTCAGCCAAACGCTTCAAACCGCCTTGCTACCCAAGGTGACGACAGAGAAGCCTGCAAAAAAAACGTTGACCCATCGCATCGAGGGCAGCGGTCTGATCACGCCGCGCAAGCAAATCGAATTAAACAGCGACAGCGGCTGGAAGGTGGAGAAGGTGCATGTTCGCAATGACGTACAAGTCAAGAAGGGGCAGATTCTCGTAACGTTCGACGGAACGGAGGCGCAGCGGCAGCTTCTCGATGCGGAGGACGAGCTGAAGAAAAGGAATTTGAACCGGGAGCTGCTGCAAGAACAGTTCGTGGCCGCCCAGCGAGCGGGAGACGAGGAGGTGAACCGCAAAGCGAAGCGCAGCTTGGAATTGGATCAATTGGATCGGGACATCGCGATGCGGAAAATCGAAACGATGCGTGAAGATTTGGCGAGAAAACGCATGTTGACAGCGCCTGCGGACGGCAAAGTGGCGAATCTTCAAGCCGATGAAGGCGTGAGCATTTCCCAAGGGCAGCCGGTGCTGACGCTGGTGAAAATCGGCGAGGGGCTTCAATTCGCCTTCACGGTGGATAAAGATTCCGCCGATTTGATGCGAAAAGACGAGAAAGTGCCTGTAAACGTGAATGGGGATAAGCCCCGGCGGCTCGAAGGAACAGTCGCCGAAATCAAGGACGCTACCCCGGGTAGCGGGGGAGGGGCTGGAAGCAAGCCGGACGCTGAAAGCGGCAATCCGGACGGAGGCGCCAAGGCTCAAAAAACGATCGTCGTCTACGTGTGGGGAGACGATCTCAAAGGAGGTGAGTCAGCCAGCGTTAGCTTGCAGAAGCCGTTTCAAGAGCAGGGGCTTGTCATCAACAAAAAGTGGCTCAAAAAAGACGGAACCGGAAGCTACGTGTTTGTCGTTCGCGAGAATCGAAGCTCACTCGGCAACACATACACGGTCCAGAAGGCTTACGTGAATACGAGGAAGGGGAACGATGAGGAGATGGTCGTACTCGGAGGCGTTTACCCGGAAGAAGACATTGTGACGGAGTCGAGCGAACCGCTGCAGGAAGGCAACCGCATTCGATTACATTGAGAGGATGATTCATGTGAAGAAAATAGGGTTACTTATGATGCTGTCCGTTATGCTGCTAATATCCGCCTGTTCGGGCAATGGGGGAGGGGCTTCCCCAAACGCTCCGGGAGGCGATTGGGGAGGCGTTGCCCCAAGCTCTCCGGGTGGCGGTTCCAACGCAGATCCCAAAGGCGTGAAGGAGGGGGGCAGGAAAACCGTCGCCGTATCTGTCCTGAGGAAAGACCGTTTCTTGGAAAACGCTGTGCGGCTATTTGAGGAAAAGCATGCGGACATTCATATCGAAATAAAAGAGTACAAGGCGTCGGAAGGAACCGGAAAAAGCGGCATGGCCATGGAAGCGGCGGACATAGAAAAGTACGTTCAATCGGTGACGACGCAGGTTATTTCCGGCAAAGGGTCCGATCTTATTCTTATGAACAACCTGCCCCAAAACAAATTCGTCGCCAAAAAACTGTTGGTCAACTTATACGACTTGATGGCCAAAGACAGCTCGTTCGATCGAAACGCGTTATACCCTAATATTTTGAAGGCATCCCAAGACGGGGACGGCCTGTATGTCATGCCGCTCTCCTTTTCGCTCGAAACGGTTCAGGGGAATACCGAGTTATTGAAGAAGGCGAATATTTCAGTCGACAAAAATAACCCCTGGAGCTGGAGCCAATTTAAGGATGTCGCCAAGAAACTGAAGCAACAAGGGGATAGCGAAGGATACTACAACCTGATTATGTCGCCGCTGCTCTACGATTATATCGAGGACAATTACGTCCAGCTCGTCGGACAAGGTAAGCCGAACTTCGACTCGGACCTGTTCCGCAACATGATGAAGGAAATCAAGTCGATATATGACGAAGGCCTGCTCAGTGAAGGGTTCACGTCCGCTACGTCCGATCCCAGTAAAGCGGTATTTCAAATGGTTGGCATATTCAGCCCCGCGGCAGCATTGACGATACCCTCAAGCCTTGAATATTACCAGAAGCCGAGCGTGAGCGGAAAAAAGGAAGGCGTACCGTTCAAGTCCATGTACAGTTTAGGGGTGAACAGCAAATCCGACGTTCAACCGGAAGCATGGGAATTCATCAAGTTTTTGCTTTCCGATGAAATGCAAGCTTCGCCGGATCTCTTTGGATTGCCGATGAATAAAGGCGCTACTGATAAGAAATTAAATGAAGTTTTGCAAAAAATCGAGAAAGGAACGCTGGATTTGCCGATCCCGAAAGACATGCTGCCGGATGGCGAAACGACGAAAAAACGGATTACAGAGGTACAGAAGCTGATCTCGGAGGCGGGCGCCCGAATATCCAGTGATATGAAAGTGTTAACGATCGCTATGGAGGAGTTCGAACGCTTTAAGAACGGACAGAAATCCGCAGAAGAAGTCAGTAAGCTGATTCAGAACCGGGTGACAACGTATTTGAATGAGTAACGGAGGAGAGCAGCAGGGGAGAGTGGGTGTCGAATCGTTCAAACTCCCGACGTCACTCTGCAAATGGAAACCATTGTGTGAGTGCCGGTACATATTATTATGCGGCAAAAATGATTCAATAGAGAGAGAGTGGAAGGGCTGCCGGACTCGCAGAGAAAAGTCCGGCAAGAGTATTGGCTTCCAAATCCCACGAGACAATTGGAAATTATTGAAACAGCCTCCGTATGTTATAATGAGTTCAATCAAGTGCGGCAATGGAGGGATTAAAATGGATCAACAAGCCACGAATACGATAAAATCCATCCTTCAAAAACTCAATATAAACAACTCTCGTGTTTTAATTGACCTTGAGAAACAGACAGTTGAAGCTCAAGAAGACGATTGCTCCGAAGATGGTCACCTTGTAATTAAGCCGAAGTCGGCAACATTGGATGAACTCCTTGCTCATGTGACACCGGATAATCTTCATAAAGAGGTATCTACAGGCGAACCACAAGGACGGGAGTCATGGTGAGCAATTCGTATGTGCCGGATCGCGGCGACTTGGTGTGGTTGCAATTTAATCCACAATCAGGTCATGAGCAATCTAGGAAGCGTCCTGCATTGGTTATATCACCTGCTGCATATAACGGTAAGGTTGGGCTTTCCCTGCTCTGTCCGGTAACATCCAAGATCAAGGGATACCCATTTGAGGTCGTCATTCCGCAGGACTTGCCTATCGAGGGGGTAATTCTCTCCGATCAGGTGAAGAGTCTTGACTGGCAGTCCCGACAGGCAACCTTCATCTGCAAAGTATCAGATGATACGATGGCTGAGGTTATTTCAAAAATGGAGTTGTTGATCCGATAACAGTTTTGCCTTCCAACGAGGTTTCTTGGGGAGTGCTGTGTGTTGTTTATCAGAGAGTAGTATATTGGAGCCACGTTTACCTGATTGATGTTATGATTTTCACTTATTCGGGCGTGACGGACGCATTGCTATCGTAATGATCTTCTACTCGTCACAAGCCAGCGGCTTTGCCCGGCGTGGGGCGGTTGCTTTCAGAAAAAAGTTCACGCACAACGATTTCATCACGTTTTTTGCCTTGAGCGAAGCGAAAGGAATGGGTATAAGTGATAGAACCATCTGAACAGCTCATTGAAATGCTTGGCCATCCATACAGTCCAAGGAATGTTCAAGCTTTGCTGCAACCATTCGGCGTCAAGCGAATGCCAACCCCGAACAGCTACTTCAACGACGATATCATCTGGTCTGCGAAATCATCGATACGTATCGATATTTATCGCGCACCAAAAATAAATGATTTGACCGGACTAAACTATAAAAATCAAGATGAATGGATCATCGGCGCCATACATTTTCTTGCGCCAGGGTCAGATGACAGAATTAAAGCTCCGTTTCCCGGATACCTTCCCAAGGGAATCACGATGAGTTCAACACCAGATGAATCGATAAAGGCATATGGTCAACCTGAGCTGGATGAGGAATGCGACTGGCCTGGATTTTCCGGTCGAATTTTGGCTTGGCGCAAGCCGGGCATAAATATCGCAATGACCTATGCGGACAGTGAGAGCGGTAGGGTGATGATAAGCTGCACGGCCTGTTTAATTGGCTGTATAGGCGCCTGGAGAAATGACAATCCAGAGGTCTTTGCCCCCTGACGGCAGATTTTTGATTGGAATAGAACCGTCTTAAATATAATCCATTGAGATATAATGGTAATGATATACAAGGCTAGGAGAGGGTGGGTCGTGAATTTCGAGAAAATCGATAAACTGAAGATAGAGCTGGATTCACTTCGACCTCTGCCGGCCGCTGCTGTGCGAAATTTGGAAGACATTTATCGCGTAGAATGGACATATCATTCAAATGCGATTGAAGGCAACACACTGACCCTACTGGAAACCAAATTAGTCTTAGAAGATGGATTAGCAATAGGCGGCAAAAAGCTGCGGGAACATTTTGAGGTTATCAACCATGCAGAGGCAATTCATTACGTTAAGGATATCGTTCATAGAAACATAGAGTTATCTGAATACGTAGTGAAGTCGATTCACCAACTCGTACTTAGAAATATTGACGACGAGAATACAGGCCGTTATCGAATGATGAATGTGGGAATTTCAGGCTCTCAGCATACTCCACCAAACTTTGCTGTGGTCCCAGAGAAGATGGAGAAATTGATCCAATGGTATCAACAAACAAAGAATATACTGCATCCGGTTGAACTAGCTGCGCAGCTACATTTCCAATTTGTTTATATTCACCCGTTTACGGATGGAAACGGACGAACGGCTCGGTTATTAATGAATTTAGTTTTAATGGGGTTCGGATTCCCGCCCGCAATTGTCAAGGCTGAGAACGGAATTCGTTTAAAGTACTACGAGACACTTGAAGAGGCCAGTGTAAAAGATAATTTGAATCCATTCATTAACTTGATTGCAGAATGTGTAGAGGACAGTTTGCAGAGATACATCTCGGTGGTTAAATGAGTTTTGTGACAGAATGCACGAACTAGACCCACAGCTCAATGATGCTGTGGGTTCTTTATTTTCAGAGTCATAGGGGGGCGAAATGTGATTTCCAGACTCTTAATAAAACAGGATTGTTAACTGTAAAGTCGCTTTTCTTTTTTGTGCACAGAATAAATTGGAACAGCTTACCGGACGTTTTGGTATGAATTTCATGTACAAAGGTTTTTTGGGGGAAATGTCGAATCCACTACAAGTATGACAGATGATCCATTGTTGCTGCAGTTATTTTTAGATTAAAATCATTCTATTGAATACCAATTAAGGAGCCGTCAATTGAAAAGAAAATACATAAAGATAGCAAAAATAAGTATTTTTATTATTGTTTTGCTTCTTGCAATCGGATTGGTTTTTCCAACATGGACACCTCGAATTGAAGGAGATAATAGCATAAGTTTGTTAAAACAGATCGAGATTAATGGCACTGATCATGAAGTCATGATTAGGGGAGTGGACCGACGCAATCCGATAGTAATCTTTGTGCACGGCGGTCCTGGCTGTTCTGAAATTCCTTATGTGCGGAAATATCAAGATTTACTTGAAAAAAACTTTACAATCGTACACTATGATCAACGCGGAAGCGGGAAGTCGTATCACTTTTTTGAGGATTACTCTAAACTATCAGCAGACTTGCTCGTAGATGATTTGTTGGCATTAACAGATTATGTTGAAAAGGAATTTGGACAAGAAAAAGTGCTGCTGATCGGCCATTCTTTTGGCACATATATTGGGATGAAAGCTGTCGCAAAAGCACCTGAAAAATTTGTTGCTTATGTTGGAATCGGGCAGGTTGCCGATCATGGGAAAAGCGAATTGGATAGCTTAAATTATTCTATTGAACAAGCAAAATTAGCCGGTCATGTAAAGGATGCAGAACGATTAGAACAGCTCCGAGGTCCAATAGAAAAAGGGGAGCAGCTTACTCCACGAGATATGGTTCGAAAATATGGCGGAGCAGCTAGATTAATTGATGATAATAGAGATTACTACACAGGGTTTCTCTTTAATCCGGAGTATAATTTGCTCGATGTCATTCGCTATTTAAAAGGAGTTTCATTACCGCAAGAAATTTTGTTGGAGGAAGAGTCGAAAAATAATATTACAAGCATCGTCGGTAAAGTAGATATACCCGTTTATTTTGTAATGGGACAATATGATTATATGACGTCTGTAAACGCGGCAAAAGAATACTTTGAAGTACTGGAAGCGCCGAAAAAGGAATTTGTTATTTTCGAAAAATCCGCTCATTATCCTCAGTTCGAGGAGGAAGAGTTATTTGCTGAATGGTTGAAAAAACATGGAGTCAGCTTAAATTCTGAGTAGCAGTCCGATCGGGAGTACTCGTCTCCTCCGATTCCAAAGGAGCGTACAAGCGTATCGCCATCTTCAAAGTGAATCCCAATTTGAGCAACGATGTCGGAAGAGATTAGGGAATGTGCTGCCCCGGTATCGATGACTAAATGCTCGATTGTCAGAAAGCGTCTTTTATAATGGATCGTCATGGATGTTTGCAGTAGATTGTTGATATATTCTATGTGCATTTTACCCTCAGTGGGATCTTGATTGGCTCGTACGAGAGCAACTTCATCCACGTACTGCAGGTTATCTTCGGTATGAGAATCTAGAATTTCATCCTTTGGAGAATAACCGTTCAGGCTCATATGTCAATTATACCGTAAGATGAACGAAGCTCTCTCAGGGCTATTCTAATTCTTACGTATCCTCACCCAACAATTCACCAACGGAAACGTCCAGCGCCCTGGCAATGGCGATGACTTCATAATCCTGAACAAGGCGATACTGCCCCTCCAACCGTGACAGGCTGGTCGAACTGATGTCCAGACCGAACGTCTGCAGTCTGGCGAGAAATTCTTTTTGCTTCATTCGTTTGGTCTTTCGGAGTGCAACAACTCGTGTGCCAATGATATTTTTGTCGCCCGGCGGCTCTTTCCGGTGTTTCATCCGCGATCACCTCACATTTCAACCAAATTGTACGTAAGAATAGCCTTGTTTTAATGCGTAATTCGCATTAAAATAAAATAAACCGATTCTCGCAGTAAAATTGAGGGCTTGTGTAAGCATCAGGTACAGGCAGAGACGCCACTCAAACAAGGAGATGGGGGCTGACCTGTGAAGGAACTGCTTTACAAATTAGAGGAAGAAAAGCGGAGGCTAGACGAGCTTGGCCAGAAATCTCTTGAGCAGGGAATTCCGCTCGGCCAAAATGAGGTCGTTCAGGCTCAAAGTCGGAAGGTAGACGAATTAATTGTCCGATTCCTTCAGGAAAGGGCGGACACGGGCAAAAGCTTGGTTAGGGTTTGCTTGCGAGGAGGAGAAATTATGGAGTTTCCATCATGGTTCCAGAGTGCGATACAGCAGCGGCTGGACTACATTTCAACTCGAATCGAGCGTCATCCCGATCTGCGAAAATATCGCGCCGAGGAGGGAGCGGCTTTCGAAGCGATGTTTTCCGGCGGAGATAATACGCAATGGCCGGAATTTATCGAATGGGAGGACAAGCATCATCTCAAACGTGCATTGGAGAATGAACGCCTGTATTTGCAGGGAATGAGAGATGGTGTGCAGCTTATTGTTGCGCTGTTGGTCGATCCCTTTGCTACTGTCGAGGATGGCACAGCAAAGGATGAGGCAGCAGCTCCCACAAAACCTGAGACTGAGGGTGAGCAATAGTCTTTCGTGTTTTCCATTTAGGCGATGTGGAAAAAACTTAACTTTGGACTGTCCCTGCGGCAGTTCTTTTTTTCGTTCTGACCGTGGTTACGGCCATTGGACTGTATTGGCTTGCCCTGCCGGTTCGATGTGCTAAGTCCTGCATTCGGAACCGCGACAACGGCTTACACGTCCAGTGTAGCTAACGATATATCGAACGTTACCGTGACGGCGAGGTGTCTCCAAAGATTCAAACAACTCAGTCGATCCATCATGAAAGGAAATAAGACAAGTCGTAATACTTTCGCCATGTTCGTTCCGATTGAAATGAGCGATTATAGAACCTGCAAACATTGTTTCTTATTCGAGCGGTCGTAACGAGGCGAGGATATTCGTTTATCCCGCAGTGCCGTGCATAATAGGTTACGGTATCCTGTACGATCGGTTCGGTAAGAATCACCTATGGGGGATCGATTCCCCAATCGCCTAGGGAGCGATTATGGTAGAATACTCGACTTCCAATCGAGCAAAAAAACTTAAACCAAAACCAAAGGATAGAATCCCTAGCGGCTAGTGCAAGCGCACTGCAGGTTGGCTTTGTAATCCGTGGATACCGATGGAGCGAAACGCCGGGATGCTTTCTAGGATGGAAGAGGAAGAGGGGGCTGAAGCAGGGTCACCCTTCTGAATCAGATCTCCTTGAAAGCATCGGCAGAACGCTTATCTAAAACGCGATTCCGCCCGAACCGCAGTGGGATTCTAAATCCAATGGCAGAATCATTAAGGGGGTTAACTACGGTGTTAAAAAAAGTAACGATTCAAGCCGACCAGCGTGGTTTGCTATTTCATAAAGGAAGTTATGTGAAAAAGCTGATGCCGGGGACCTATCACTATGTATTGTGGTCAAAATCCACCGTTGTGGTGTTGAATATCGCTAAACCGTTTCATGTGGATGGAAAAGATTTAAAGTTGTTCCTTCATGATGAAGATCTCCTGAGTGAACTCCAGATCGTACGCGTACAAGATCACGAGTACGTTCTGCACTATGAGGATGAACAATTCGTTCAATTACTGAAGCCTGGTGTCTACGCCTTCTGGAACATACTTAAAGAACATACTATTTTGCATATAGATATCAGACAACCTGAATTGCCTATCGAGGTAAACCGTTCGATTATACCGAAGCTTACAGCCACTGTGCAGTCCTACGAAATCGCGAGTTACGAATCCGGCGTTTTGTTTTACGATCACGTTTTGCAACGAGAGCTTTCTCCCGGCAAGTACTTTTTCTGGAAAGGCCCAGTCTCGACTACGGTAAAGACGATTGATTTGAGACAACAACAAATGGATCTTATCGGCCAAGAAATCATGACCGAAGACAAAGTGACGCTGCGCTTGAACTTCGTTTGTCAATACAAGATCGTAACGCCATTACGCGCTTTGGAAATGAAATCGTTTGACGAGCAAATCCATATCCAGCTTCAGCTTGCGCTTCGGGAATATGTCGGAGCTCTTAAATTGGACGATCTATTGAAAAGGAAAGAGGATGTGGCGACGTTCGTACTCTCCCGTTTGCGTGAGAAGGAGGAAGGGTTCGGGGTGCATTTTCTGAGTGCGGGGGTTAAGGATGTCGTGTTGCCGGGGGAAATGAGAGATATCTTAAACACCGTCTTGCTTGCGGAGAAAAGAGCACAGGCGAATCTAATTACTCGTCGTGAAGAAACGGCCTCGACCCGAAGCCTGCTTAACACCGCAAAGCTGATGGACGAGAATCAAACGTTGTTCCGTCTGAAAGAGCTGGAATTCCTCGAGAAAATATGCGAGAAAATCGGATCCATCTCCTTAACGGGCGGCGGAGATCTGTTGGAGCGGTTGAACTCGTTGCTTGGCGAAAGAAAAGCAGCAAGCAAATAACGAATGCCCAATTTGCTTTTTACCAGCCCAATCGGCTGTTTCATCATCCTGCCAATGCAGGATTTCATGCACAAACCTAGGCCTTGGACGTTGATGTCCAGGGCCATTTATATCCGAACCGAGCCATATTTGGCATTTACGATTTCTTGGCTCAGGATGTGGAAAAGTGGGTCAGGTCGAATTCTCAATAAGCCCCTTAGCACTCTGTTTGCCTGCCGATAGAAGGTGGTCGCTCAGCTTGGGATCACTTACTGACCGTGCCAGTACAATCGTGCCGACCATGAGGCTAATGACAGCATTGCCCGTAGCATGATCGATTTTCGCCAGATCGCAGATGAAATCAATCATTCGTTGCAGCTCTTGGGTGAAGACTTGACCTACTTCTTCGGATGACCGGGATATTTCACCGGAAAGGGCAGGGAGGATGCAGCCGATCTCCGTTCGATCGCGATGATACGGACTTAAATAAAAGCTAATAACAGCATCGATCTTCGATTCTTCCCCCGCCTGATCTGCTGCCTTCTGTAACAGTGCTATTGTATCGCTTATGGCATACCGGCAAGTTTCCGAGACCAGCTGCTCCTTATTGTCAAAGTGCGAATAAAATCCCCCATGCGTGAGACCGGCCCCCTTCATGATAACCGGCACGCTAATCTCGCGGATTCCGTTCGTACGAAAAGCTTTGGCTGCACTTTCAATAATTCGCCCGCGAATTTTTAACTTATGACCTTCAGGATAGGGCATCCGAAACACTCCTTTAGACAAAGCCAATATTAAAATATTATAGTCATCATAATTAAGGGTGTCAATTTTCTTTAAGTAAACCGTTGCCTGTAAGACAAATAAGAAAGAAGCTATTGACGCCTTTAAAATATGATGACTATAATATATTATGATCATCATATTTTGAATTCAGGAGGTGCAAAAATGTTCCACCTATCATGGAGGCCGCCGAAAACGCAGTTAAAACAATGATGCTCAGCAAGAAATTCTAAAATAAAGAGGATTTTTCAGGGAGAGGGAGAGACATACCATGAAGCAAAAATGGGTATTGTATATGGCAATTGCGCTTGTGCTGATCGCAGGAGGCTGGCTGCTGGTGGCAAAAGGGAAAGATGCTGTAAGCCAGGCCGAGAATCGAAAACAAGGGATACTGGATGCCGAGTCGAAAACGATCGTTTATGACAAAAAACCGGGCACTCTGGATCAGATAAATGCGGGTATAGGCGATTCGGTCAAAAAGGGGGATGTTCTATTCAAAGTGAGGTCCAAGGAAGGAAGCGAAGAAGAAGTATTATCGCCGGATGACGGGCTGGTTAACCGTATAGCTGTAAAACCCGGTGAACAGCTTATGCCCGGAATGCCCGTCGCCGTTGTACAAAAGACCGACTACTTTACGGAACTTTACGTACAGGAAGGACAAATCGAGAAGCTTAAACGGAATCCAAACGTTAAGGTCCGTTTCCCGTATCTGAACCGTCCGATCGAGGTTGATGGCGTTGTCGCTTCGATTGCAGCCGCCCCTCAGTTTGCCAGCTTGCGCATGACGAGAGAGAAAGGGCAGGCGGACGTGAGCATGTTTATGGTGAGAATTTCCGTACCTTCGAATGCTGATCTTCTTCCGGGTATGACGGCGGAGGTGAACTTCGATGAAATCGCTGACTGAGGAATGGAAGTACGTAGCGGGCAGTAAGTTTCTGATCGCCATTTTTGTCGCCCCGTTAATTGCGGCTTTGTTCTTCGGATTGATGTTTTCGAAAAATCAAATTAATAAGTCTCCGGTTATTGTCATTGATGAGGATCATAGTTCTTATTCATGGCAGTTGATCGCGAAAATCAATGCATCCCAATACATGAAGGTAACCAATGTATTCCCCAGCCGCATGAATCCGGATACATTGCTCGCTAACGAACAAGCTGTAGCCGTCGTTATCCTTCCTGCCCAACTGGAGCTGCGTAAAGGACAGGGGAAGTCTTCTTCGATCGGGGTTTTCATGGATAACACGATGCCCTCCGGGCTAACCGGTATTCGAACCGCGATTCAGGAAATCGTTACGACGGAAAATATGACGCTTTCCATGACCGGACTCGCTCAAAAAGGGATGGATGCCGAAACGGCAAGGGGCATTGTATCTCCCTTAACCCTCGTCCAGCGAATGCTGTATAACCCGACGACAAGCTTTATCGGCTCGATGGTGATCGGATTTGTGAACATCGTCGTATTGATGATAACGACCGGCGCTGCAGGGGCCGTAGCGCCGCGACTTCGAAAAGAAGGGAAGCTGTTTGCGAACGGTACATCGCCGGCCCAGCTGTGGATTCGCGTTGTGCCCTATGCCTTGCTCAGTACGGTCTCCTTGCTCCTAAGCTATGGATTATTGAAGCAAGTGGGGGGCTTGCGATTCGAGGCGGAGCCTTATCTGTTTATTATTCCTTTGCTGCTGTACTCCTTTGCCTTGTCTCTGTTGGGGATGCTGCTCGGTTACTCAGCCAAGGATGTGTCCAAAGTCAGCTCACGGATGAGTGTCCTTTTGTACCCGTCGTTTCTTGTTACCGGTATTCAATTGACTCCGCTTGCGCTGCCGGCTTTTTTTCAAGTAACGGCATGGGCGCTGCCGATGAACTGGCTGAACCGATTGATTCGCGGAATGGCGTTCCGGAACGGGGCGCTGACGGCCTACAGCTTGGAGCTCGGGGCATTGCTCATGATTATGGGCGCCGCATCTTTATTAATCGGACTCATGGTGCTACGGGAAACGAGAACATCCAATCCTTTGGTCGAGCAGCATGCAGATTCGGGAGCTTTGTCGGTTTCCCGATAACAATAATGAATCCCATATCGTAAGACAATACCAATCACCTTCAGGTAAAGCAACCCTATCGCAGGATAGGGAGGCAATCTTGGAGGTGTTTTTGCGTAAGTTTTCCCGATCGGGCGTTGATCCTCGTTTTCGGTTATGATGGAAATAAGTATCCATAATCTCACATAACGGAACCAAGAACGGAGAGGGGCTGCTTATGAGTCAAGGCATACCATACGTTCGTGATCTGCTGCACCGGATGACGATCAAGACGGACGAGCAAGGGAGGGAAGTTCGAAATTCGCAAGATCAGATGTCTTGGAAGGCGCTGCGTGAAGCGGAACGGCTGGACGATCCGGCCCTGATCGATGCGTCCGCGCAAGTGTTGGAGGAAGCGGGGGACGATGAAACAAGGGCGAACGTCTGCTTCCTATGGAGCCATCTGGCGAAAAATACGGGGGATGCCCGGGCCGTCCGCCTGATGCTGGACGAGTTCGCGAAAACAACGAAGATGCAAACGAAGTCGAGGATGATGTGGTCGTTCGCGCGGGTGCCAGAAGTGCCGGACGCCGAACCGTTCCTCGCGTTGTCCGAGTCACACGACGGTTCGCTCCGCAGAGAAGCGCTTCGGGTGCTGGCCCGCTGCCGCCCGGAGGAAGTAAAGGATCGTTTGATTGAAATCATCCGTCGTTCGAACGACGAGTACGACGTCATCTATACGCTGTGGGCATTGAAGGAGCTCCGTCTGGGAGAGGCGCTGCCCGGCGTGCTTGCGCTCGTCGAATCGCCCAGCGGCGAAATTCGCAGTCTCGCGATCCGCTTTGCCGCCGAGTTCGGGGAAGGGGCTCACGTGCCTTTATTTGTAGCGGCGCTCGAAAACGACAGATCGCCCGATGTGAAATGGAGCGCGATGGAAGCTCTCGACCAATGGGGAGGCGCTTCGGAAACGGAAACCGTCTTGCGCCGGGTCAAAACGATTGTATCGCGGCAGCGTAAAGGGGGCGGGCAGCTTCCAATGAGCGAACTGATGCACGGCATATCGTTTCTTTGGAAAGTAGTGTCGAATAGAGAAGACGTCACCAAATTGCTGCACGCACTGCGTACCTCGAAAGCGGATAAGCTGTTCGAACACGAGGCGAAATGGTTGGCCGACTTGGTCTCTCAGTCGCCTAAAAGGTGAGGAGTTGTTACCTATGAAGAAAAGTCTTCCATTAATAGGGCTTGCTATCGTATTTATCATTTCCAACTTTTATTTGGACGACTTTTTCATTAGGGGAGGACTTAATCCTAAAGATGCTTATTTGATTCCGGCTTTATCTATAGGTTGCTATATTCTTGGACTAGTATTTTCACCAAATAGCAAGGAGTTGCTAAAGAAACAAAAGGATAATAATAAAAGCTGAAATCGGGTTTCATTATATAAAATAAAATGAAGCGTCCCTAGCGGGACGTTTTTTTATGCATGATTATATGTATCGATCTAAAGCTTGGAATGGACTTGTCTGGTATTGTGTAGGGAGTAGGACCAGTTCCCCAGTTCGCAGTTTGCATATAAAATTATTTTTGAATAGATGTCACATAGCGGGGCTCCCGATTGTATACGTAATAGGGTTGAAAAGAGAGGGAGGTATTTGTGGAGATCAGCGCCCTTGTTCAAAAGGTTCGGCAAGGAGACGTCGATTGCTTCGAACCGATTATCCGGAAGTACGAGCAGCCGATATACCGATTTTGTCTGTTTTTGCTTGGAGACCGGCAGGAGGCGGAAGATGCGGCTCAGGATATATTTTTCAAAGCGTACGAGCATTTGGACAAGTTCGATCCGGCCCAGTCGTTTTCGGCCTGGCTGCATAAGATCGCGGAAAATCATTGTCGCAATCTGCTGAAGCGAAGACGGAGATGGTTTCATCTGCTTCCGTTGTTTCGCCCGACCGAACAAGCTGGAAGCGCGGAGCAGGTATATGCGGAGAAAATGGGGACGGAGCTGGCCTACTGGTTTCATGGCTTGTCCGTGCCGGAGAAAAAACTGCTATTTCTAAGAGTGGTCGAGGATTACTCATTTGAAGAGATCGCGCAAATGATGGAGGAAAGCGCTCCGACGGTTCGCAAACGGTTCGAGCGGCTGAAGGCGAAGCTAAGAAGAAAAAAGTCGCAAAGGGAGGAGGTTACAGGTCATGAACAACGATTCGAATTACGATAAGCTCGTTCGCGCCATCAAGAAAGCTCAAGTGGAGGAGATCGACGTCGCCCCCAACGTGATGCAAAGGATTCGCGGATACGAGCAAGCCCGGAAGAAGCCGATTCGTTCCTCGTTTCGCCTTCGGGCGTCCGTTGTGATCATGGCGCTGTTCCTCCTCACCGCCGTTTCGGTGAGCGGTGCGGCAACGCTATTGTTTGAATGGAACGGCATGGAAATCAAAACATTCAAGTATGAGCCTAAGCCGGGCAAAACGTGGCATGATCATATGACCTTTCTGCAGCTTATCGATCATGAGCTGCAAAAAAGCCCTGAGGTATGGAAAGAGATCACGCTGGAAGAAGCGCAAAAGGAATCGCCCGTACCTCTTATGCGACCGGTTCATACGGATAAGAAGCCTGTCCGGACTTTTGGAGTGGTGATGATTCCCGGCAAGCAGTGGGAGAAGGATGACGTCCATGTCAATGGTTTTTACGATGTATTCGGGCAAGGAAAAGAGCAAATTGTCGTCAGACAAAATGCCTCCAAACGCGAGCCGGTAGAAGGAAGAATCGAGTATTTTTATCCCGAACAATGGGAGGTCGTCAAAGTGAACGAGCAGATCATGAGCGTGTATTGGGAATATAACAACACGGCAACTCTTGATTTGCAGATCAAGTTCGACGAGAGCACGATGATTCACTTAAGCTTGGACGGCAAAGTCTCCAAGAAAGAGCTGGTGAAGCTGGCCGAAGCTTATATCGGTCAAAAGCTGAAGCTGTAGGTAGAGCCAAATGGTAATAAATCCCCGACAGATTGGAGTCTATGATCGGACATGCAGCGTTTCATATTGTTGATGGTCACGATAATGTTCGCCCTTGGCGCGGTTGGATGCGAAGCGACCGGAAGCCCGGAAACGAAAAAAAAGACAACGCTTAAAGTATTGTATTACAACGAAGAGGCCTACTACGAGAATTTCGGTACTCTGTTCGCCGCCCAGCATCCGAGCATGGAGGTGGAGGTCGTGCCTACGACAGGAGTTTCCCCGAAGGACATGGATGCGTACATCAAGCAAAAGAAGCCGGACGTGCTTATTTTGGAGCAAAGCCATGTTTTTGAACGATATGCCCAGGACGGGCTGCTGTACGATCTCGAGCCGCTCATCAAGAGGGACAAGTTTAATGTGGAAGGCATTGTACCGGCCGTTTTGTCTACGGTCAAAGCGATGGGCGGAGGTAAATTGTACGGGCTTGCACCGCATTTCAGCAGTCAGGCGCTCTACTACAACAAAACGTTGTTTGACAAAGCGGGTATTCCTTATCCGAAAGATCGAATGAGCTGGGAGGAGACGATGCAGCTTGCCCAGCGTTTTTCCACCGGCAAAGGCGATTCGAAAGATCGGACGGCCGGAATCATGCTTGGATTATACGATGTTCATCCGTACTACACGGGTCTGGAGATAGGGAGAAATATGGGCCTCGCTTCGGTCGATCAGGATACGATGAAAATGATCATGGATACGAGCGAATGGAAAAAAGTGTACCAGCTCGCCTTCGGCGCGATGAAATCGGGGGCGTTGTTCTCGGGAGAGGTTTCGTACCCATCGGGTATGGATGCTGGCGCTGTGCTGAAGCAGCATCCTTTCATCGGCGGGAAAACGGCGATGGCGCTTGGCCATAGCGATTTTCTCAAAGAATTGAAGAGAGCCCAGGACGTTCTGAAGGAGCAGATGCCGGTATGGGATATCGTTACGGTGCCTGTCGACCCGAAAAAGCCGGATGTCGGAAACAATATCTGGATCAGCAGCATTACTGCAATTTCGGCAAATGCCGAGAATGTGGAGGACGCCTGGAAATTCGTAAGCTACTTCAACGGCGACTCCTATGTGAGTGCGATATCCAAAGCGTGGAGGCACGGAGTGATGCCGTCCAGAACCGCGTACTTGAAAGACATGGAAGGACACAGCTTGGAAGCTTTCTATGCATTGAGACCGGACCCTGACGCGCCGAAGGGGGGCGGGAAAATACCGCAAAGCTTTTATATGCCTTACGAGGCGTTAGCCAAGAAGGAGCTGCAGGACGCCTATGACGGACGCAAGTCGATTGATGAGGCGCTTAAGAACATTCAACGGCAAGGGCAAGTGATCCTGGATCAGTCCATTGCGGCCGAGAAGGACAAGACCAATTGACCATAGCATGTTATAAACATGCCGGGAGGATGAAGAGACTACTATGAAAAAAGGGAATAAAATGATTGTTACCGCAACCGTACTGGCAGCCGTTCTGTCCGTAACCTCGGTTGGGTTAGTTCAGCGCGCGTCCGCGGCAAGTCCGGAGGCAGCAAACGTACAGCAAGCAGTGACGTTGACCGATGCGGCCAAGCAGTCGCTTGACAAGCTGCTTACGCTGTTCCCGCACCTTGCGTCCAAACAGCAGCGCGTCGAGCAATACACAGCGGGGGCAAGCTTCGCTATTACGTTTGACGACGACTTCTCGCGTCTATCGATACGCATGTTTGATTTCGCATTCATCGACGAGAAAGGCCGGCTTCGTTCGTTTGTAAACAATACGGCCGTAGGCGACAGCGTGCCCGACGCCTTGATGAAGGAGAAGGCGGACGCGTTTATGAAGAAGTGGCTGGGAAGCGAAGATGCCGGCGAATATGAGATGGAGGATAAAATCGGAACCAATGTACTCGGCCAAAAAGCGGTCCAATTCTCGCGCGTCGTTAACGGCTTGAAGGTCGAGGGAGACGGTTACTTGGTGACCGTAACGGCGGACGGAGCGATTGCAAGAATCCAGGAGGCCGGGCATGCCCGCGGAAAATATGCGGACAAAGAGCAATTCCCGGACCCTTCGGGAGCGTTGCCGAAGGCTCAAGTGGAGAAAGCGCTGGCGGACTATATGAAATTAGGCTTCGCGTCAGACGGGAAGCTGAATTATGCGCCGATGTTCTCCGGCATCATCGACGCTGCGACAGGCAAGGAACTGGTTGAATCGTATACGTCTCCGCCGATTCCCGTCACGGCCGGAGGCAAGAGCTTGTCGGCGAATACGCCGGAAGACGTGTCGAAGCGGGTTGCCGAACATTTCGGGATAGAGCTGACACTCGAAGCAGGGTCGGAGAGTGGCGGAGATATGTTTTATTCGGTCGTAGCAAGCGACGGCAGCAACGTTATTGTCCAAACGAAAGACGGTCAGTTGGTTTCTTATTCCCTTTTCAAGGGTTATTACGACTCATCCGCTTTGCAAGCCGCATATTCCGAGGAAAAAGCGCAAGAGAAAGCCGCGCAGTTCGTACAAACGTTTCTTAATTCAAGCGTGAACGAAGTTCAAGTTATACGAACGCAGGCTCCTCCGCTTGGCAGCACGGAATATTCGTTCCAATTTCACCCCGTGCATCATG
The DNA here is from genome assembly GCF_039536325.1 of Paenibacillus hodogayensis. Classification (NCBI taxonomy): domain Bacteria; kingdom Bacillati; phylum Bacillota; class Bacilli; order Caryophanales; family Paenibacillaceae; genus Paenibacillus; species Paenibacillus hodogayensis. The sequence continues at coordinate 399,167 of NZ_BAAAYO010000014.1, read as the reverse complement.
GAATCCCCGTACTGGATCAGTATTACAAGGTGGGGATCGATAAGCAAAGCGGAGCTGTCGTAAGTTACTTTGCTTATAACCATACGGAATCGCCGCTTTCGTTGAAGGAGCCGCAAGGATTTGTGGGGGCCAAGCCGGCCGCTGCCGAATATGTCAAGCACAATCCGTACGAGCTCAAGTACGTATATCCGACCGTGGACGGCCAGGTTTCCGATAAGCCGGTGCTCGTGTACCGGATCAACACCGATTCTTATGTCGACGCGCATACGGGTAAGCTGCGGTAATCTATATAAGATTGCCTATTCCAGCGGAAGGTCTAAACCATTCGTGACTTGCTGACGTACCCCTACAACGTCTCTCCTTGGCGGACTTCCAAAAAAACGGCTGTAGTCTCGACTAAATTGAGAAGGACTCACATAACCCACTTGATAGCATGCCGTTGTCGCATCCATGGATTCGGAGAGCATTAACCGTCTTGCTTCATGCAGGCGAAGCGCTTTTTGGTATTGTAAGGGACTCATTGAAGTAATGGATTTGAAATGCACTCGAAAAGTGGATTCGCTCATGTGTACCATATCAGCCAAGTCTGCAACTTTCATGGGATAGGGGTAATGATTACGAAGCCAGGTAATCGCTCTCGTCACTCGATGAGCTTCCGAGCCTGCAAAACCAAGCTCGGCGATCCGGGATCCAATCGGGCTGCGGAGGATGCGTATTAAAACCTCATCCATCGCAAGGGGGCCCAGCAATTCGGCATCGCTGGTATTGGCCAAGCATTTCACCAGTCGTGTTGCAGCGCTAATCATTTCTGTGTCGGCGTCTAGAACATAACCTGCGCTCCATTTCTTTACGGCTGGCACGCCCTTCGGATATACCCTGAGGGCCAATTCAGCAATTTTTTGCGGGTCAAGAACCAATTTCACGCTTAGATAAGGCTCGAACTTGCTTGCTTGAGTCACCTTCAAAGCAATAGGAAGGGCAACAGGAAGCATAAGTATTTGCGCTTGATGGAATTGATATACTTCTTGCCCTACTGTCAGTGTCTTGGCACCTTGTGCAATGATTAACATGGAGGGCGAGTCGAATGATTTTACATCGTTTTCATTTACTTGCGAATAGCGACTGACGGACAGTCCGGGAATACATTGCCTATACGTTCCATCATAGGGAACTTGGGCGTGGATAAGGCTTGCCAAGCGAGCTGTTTCTATAGCGAGTGATTCCTTGTCGCTGCTTTTCGAAGTTGGACCCCGTGTAGGATTGTTCATGAGTCTGTCCCCTGATTCTCTTGTCGTTATCATCATTTTACCATAGCCTCTTATTCTACACTTTTCAACGATTCAATCATATTTATTTTGGTTACTTTTCTGCGAAGCAGCAGGTTGGAGAGGGCGGTGAGCAAGAAGGCGAGAATAACGGATATCCCTATCACAAACAGATTCAATTGATCCGGGATTTGTTGATGGGTGCTCGACAGGGCTTTGATAATAACGGCGTACATATAGCGACTGATCGGCAGCGCTACAAGGATCGCAAAGGTGGTGAGCAGGATGTTTTCAAAAAAGATAAGCCGGTTTATTTTATTTTTTTGATAGCCCAATACTTTAAGCGTGGCAAGCTCGCGATTCCTTTCATAAATGTTTATGGAAGATATCGTATAGATGGCGCTAAAAGAAAGGATGACGGCACAGACGATAAACATAATAAACACGAAATTGTTTTGCTTCAACATATATTGAGCTGATTTCTTTAGATCGTCTTTATCCGCAATGGTGTCTACATGCTGATCTTGTTCAAAGAAGCCGCGAACGTTCATAAGATCGGTAGAGCTGTTAGCTTCGACCAAAAGCGAGGTTGGACTGTAATCCAGGCCCAAGCTCTTTACATAGGCGGGTGTCGCATAAAACGACGGATTCGAATACTGGGAAGATATATGTAGCACTTTCATCGCTACCGTTTTATTTGCAAGCTCTGGCGCAATGAACTTGATTTGGATTACATCCCCTTCTACAATGTGATGTTTGTCGGCGTAAGATTTCGGCACCAGAACACCGTTGTTTTCCATGAATATCTTTTGGTCATTTTCGTCAAAGAAATGGATAAGATTGTTTTCTTTTTCTGTAACAACTAAAGTGGCATTTTCTTTCTCGTCATCTTTGATGAATTCAACAGGAAAAGTGGATAAAAAATAACTGTTTTTAATACCGGAGGGTAATGGTAACGTATCGGCAGCTGTTCCAATTTTATAATCTACTCTTAAATCATAGGTATACACATCTTCAACTTGGTTAACGACTTTAAGCAAGGCCGCTTGTGTGCCAAATGCAGTTATCAGCAAAACCGTGCTTACGGCGACGCCAATCGAGCTCGCCAACGCTTTTTGCTTATTTAAAAAGATATTTCTCAAAATGAGCTTGTAGCTGTAGGAAATATGACTCCATAAACCCGGAACTTTTTCAATAAGCAGCTTTTTCATCTTCCTTGGAGGCTTGGGACGCATAGCCTGTGCAGCGCGTTCTTTTAAAATGGCTCTGCCGCTCAAGTAGCAAGATAGGAGTCCGAAAGCGCTAGAGAACAAGATGGGAGGAATAATCGAATAAAGAGAAAAGGTGAATGTGATGCCGGGCAGCGAGTAGGCCCTTGCATTCGATTCGGTTACTAATGGAATAAATACTATGGCGGCAATGGCACAACCAAGAAGGGAGCCTACTAGACTTGCCAACAAAGGGTATCCCATGTAATGAAGCATGATGCTTCTGTTTTTTACCCCCAAAGCTTTCATAATCCCTACTTGATTTCTTTGAGAATCTATATTCCTCGACATCGCAAGAAATAGGATAATCGCTTCAATGAAAAAGAGAACTAAAGGGATAACCTTGCTCATCAAATTATTATTATGTATCGTTTGATTGATTTGAGAATAATTGAAAGTCCGTTCTTTACTTACTTGGTTTACATAAGCAAGTCGGTTTTCCTTGGATTGTACTTCGATTGATTTCCCTAATTGGTCAATATCGTAACCTTCTTTAGCATCAATCATGACTTCGTTATAGGAAAAACCGTTAACGATTTCAGGGATGGCCTCTTCTGCAATATAAGCGATTCCGTAGGTTTTATGGTCTTGCGTTTCGTTCTTTTTGGCATGTTCCACATTTTCACCCAAGCCGCTAATCGTAAACTTCAAATTTCTTTCGTTCGTACTTATCCGGATCTGATCGCCGACATCATACTGATGTTCTTTTGCATAATGGGAGTCTATTAAGATTTCATCTTTTTTGGACGGGAGACTCCCCTTAATCAGGGTAGGCGTATTGATCTCATTTTGTGCCGGGATCGAATGGATTTTTAAGGAAGCTTTATAATCTGCAAAGGCTTGCGTAGCTTCAAAGGAGTAACGTCCTTCTATTTTCTGGATACCTTCCAATTGGCTTAAACCGGCCACATCATGTTTGGAGATTTGACTGTAATACACATTTAAGTCGCTTAACTGATGTTGTTTAAAGTAAACCTTGGTATAAGCACTAAGATTATGGCTATACGTGACCAGTCCTGCATAGAAAAAAGCTCCTACTGCGATAATCAAAACAAAGGCTATAAATTGCCCGATCGATTGTTTCATATCCCTAACTAATTTTATGAATAATTTCATTATTACCACTCGATCCCTTCAACGCTTTGTTTTTCCTCATTGATCGTAACGCTTTCGATCGTCCCGCTTTTTACCTTAATGATTTTATCCGCCATAGGAGCAATAGCGGAATTATGCGTGACCAAGACGACGCATTTTTTCGTTTCCTTGTTCAAATCTTGAAGAAGCTTTAAGACGGACTTGCCTGTCACATAATCCAAAGCTCCGGTGGGTTCATCGCAAAGTAAAAGCAAAGGATTTTTGGCAACCGCTCTAGCGATAGCCACTCTTTGTTGTTCTCCTCCGGAGAGCTGGGAGGGGAAGTTTTGGATACGGTTCTCTAAGCCGACTTTTGTTAAAATGTCTTTGGCGTCCAAATGGTTTTTACATACTTCCGTGGCAAATTCGACGTTCTCCAGAGCGTTTAAATTCGGAATCAAGTTATAAAATTGAAAGACGAAGCCCACGTTTTCGCCGCGATATTGCGTTAATTTTTTTTCGTTGAATTTTGTTATTTCTTGATCGCCAACCAGCACCTGACCCGAGGTAGCCGTATCCATACCGCCAAGTATATTCAAAATGGTACTTTTACCGGCCCCGCTTGCGCCCAAAATAACGACGAATTCTCCCTCCGATATGGAAAAATCCACACGATCAAGAGCCTTGATCGGTACTTCTCCCAGGTTGTATTCTTTCGAAACGTTTTTGAATTCGATCAACTTTTTCACGCGGACATCTCCCCAAATCGTCTTATGTATGTTAGTATGTTACTTATGTAGCACACTATAATTCATCCGCAAATCGTTGTCAATAACCGGTCCGACGGTCGGCATATCCCATAAATTATGGTACGCTAGGTAAGTAACATACTAAATAAGCTGAATGGTGAGGGAATGAACATCACTTTCGACGATAAGCAACCGATTTTTCAACAGGTCGCCCATATCATTGAGGACGATATTCTGAACGGCACTTTCCGAGTGGACGAGCAGGTTCTTTCTGTGGCTCAGTTCTCTCAGCTGTTTCAAATTAATCCGGCGACCGTGGTGAAGGGGATCAGTCTGCTCGTAAATGAAGGGATCCTGTACAAAAAAAGAGGGCTTGGCATGTATGTGGCGACTCATGCGAAACAGAACATTCAGAAGAAGCGCAGAGATCGTTTCTACAAGGAACTGTTGTCCAATTTGCTGGATGAAGCCGACAAGCTCGAGCTGACCACCGAAGAGATCATGGACATGATCAAACAGTTGAGAAAGGGTTGAAGGAACCGTGAGCATAGCGTTGACTTGCAGCCATGTTAACAAACAATACGGTCGAACTTACGCGTTGCGGAATCTGGATATGCAGTTGGAGGAAAACGTCATTTACGGCCTTCTCGGGCGAAACGGCGCCGGTAAAACGACGCTGCTCAACATGATCGCGGGCGGCATTTTTCCGGACGGCGGCACAATCGAGGTAAGAGGGAAAAAGCTGGGCAGAGGCGAACTTCCGAAAGATTTCTGTTTCGTGCGCGAAGAAAACAAGCACTTCGGGGGAGCGCGGGTTATCGACAATTTGCAGTTTGCCGCGAAATTTCATCCACATTGGGATTGGACGTTTGCTCACGAGCTGCTCCAAACGTTTCGGATCGATCCGCGCCAAAAAATTAGACAGCTTTCGAGAGGGATGCAATCGCTCGTAGGCAATATCATCGGTCTGGCCAGCCGGGCGCCGCTGACGTTATACGACGAGCCGGTACTCGGACTTGATGTCTTGATGCGGGAAAAGTTTTACAAAGCGCTTCTGGAGGATTACGCCAATTACCCTCGCACGATTTTACTGTCTACGCATTTGATTGACGAAATCGCCCCGGTCGCAGAAAGAGTGTATATCCTTGAAGCCGGATCGCTCCTACTTCACGATGAGATGGAACGGATCCGGATGGAAGCTTATCTGATTCGGGGAAATTCGGAAGCGGTGGCTTCGTTTACAGCCGGAAAGCGGGTACTGAATACGGAAGCCTATGGCCACGGCACCATTGCCGCCCTTTATGCAAAGCTGGACGACGGGGATAGGCAGCAGGCGCGCGAGATGAACATTTCGATTGAGAATCTGACGCTTCAAAAGTTTTTCTCGTATTTGATTGAGGGAGGTCAGTAAAGTGGGGGCAGCGGCCGTTCATGTAAAGGCAACCTATTTGCAAATGAAGATTTACATCTGGTGCGTCATTATTGCTCTCCTGCTTGGCAGACTGGCGGAGTTCATTGTTGGTTTCTTTACCGACAACACGCGGAATACCAGCCTGTCGAGCGGCAACGTGCTCCTTCTTATTTTGCTCTTCCTCGCTATCGTGCTGCCGCTTCGTTATTACAAACGCATCGTACATTTGGGCGCAAGCCGAGAGCAATATTTTATGGGGCTTCAATTCGTCTTTGCCTTCTGGGCAGCGGCTATCGCATTGTTCATTTCTTTATGGCATGTGCTTGAAGTGAATGTGATCCGCAATTATACGGATACCGTCGATCTTGTCGAAGCATTTCATTGGTACGACTTCGGGGTGGCAGGCTCTTTTCTTTACCAAATCGTCTTTTATTTGATGGTGATGGCGCTGCTCAGCATGCTGATCTCCGGTTACTACCACCCTATCGGCTGGCTGCTTGGAGCGGTGCTTATCGCGGCGATCCCGATCGGAACGGCGATCCCTTCGCTGCGCGTTCATGTCGCTTTGTTTTTCAAAACCTTGTTATTCAACGGCTCGCTGCTGGCGGGCGTCGGATTGAACCTGCTGCTTTATTTCGTTTTCGTGGCCGGCGGCTGGCTTTTTACAAAAGGAAGGACGCATTAAAATGTCTGAGCAGCAAGGCCATCCCTTTATGTATGTAACGGACTTCCACATCATTCGTTCAAAGACCCCTTCAATCATGAAGGGGTCTTCTTTCATATTTTTCCCGATGGTCGTCCAAGCTAAGGGAAGTGAGTCGAAATTGAAATGTCGAGTCATAAATGACTCGAATTGTACGTGCTTTAACCGCCGCGGGCCCTGTACTGGCGCTAAAGTTATATTGGCACGATAATTGCTACATACTTGAGTGAGGCGAGGAAAAAAGAAAGGAATACGGGAGAGAGGAGGGCTGGGTCCATTCCCCGCCGCTGCGTGAGGTCGAGTCTGTGGTCTTGTTGTTTACGAAAGCGCAATCATTGAATCTCGCTATGAAATGTGGGGGGTTATGGGTATGGAGATAGAACGTCGCAGTATCGATTTTATTCCGGAAGAAGAACGCCATGGGAGTCCGAAAAGCTTGTTTACGGTCTGGTTCAATGCCAATATGACCGTGGTGACGCTGGTCACGGGCGCATTGGGCGTGACGATGGGACTCAATCTGTTCTGGTGCTTTACCGCCATTATATTGGGCAACTTGATCGGCGGGATCTTTATGGCCTCCCATTCCGCTCAAGGCCCGCAGCTGGGAATCCCGCAAATGATCCAGAGCCGGGCGCAATTTGGCGTCATCGGAGCGATTTTCCCCATCATTCTGGTGATTTTGATGTACGTCGGGTTTATGGCGGCTAACGGCTTGCTGGAAGTGGATACGATCAAGGCCGTCCTTCCGGTAAGCAGCAACTCGGCTATTATTATAGCCAGTATTCTGACGCTGATCGTGACGTTCATCGGCTATGATTTTATTCATTCGATGGCCAAATACTTGTCGATCTTCTCCGCCCTTATTTTTACGGCGGTTACGATATTGATCATTAGTCAAGGCTTCCCGGCAGGGGCATGGTCGCCGACGGGCGGTGTCAATTTCGGGACGTTCATGCTTTTCTTGAGTATTGCCGCGGCTTGGCAGATTACGTACGCTCCGTATGTAGCGGACTACGCGAGATACTTGCCGAGCAATACCCCGGCCAAACAGACGTTCGGGTATACGTATGTCGGCAGCGTCCTGGGCACCGTCTGGATGATGCTGCTGGGTGCGCTGCTTGGGGCGGCCATTCCCGACTTTATGGATAACGCCAGTGTGAATATTGCTTCGTTGTTCGGCCCGTACACGCTGATCGTCTATATTGTGATTTTCACGGGCTTGGCGGCCGGCAATGTCTTGAATTTGTACGGAGCGTTTATGTCGACGACGACGTTTATGATTTCGATCAAGGAGTTCAAGGTGACCAAAAGGATCAAATTTCTGATTTTGTTCCTGGCGATGTCCGCCGGAGCGACGATTCAAATTTTTGGACAAGGCAATTTCATGGCATACTACTCCAATTTGGTGCTGCTGCTGCAATATTTCCTCTTGCCGTGGACCGCGATTAATCTCGTCGATTATTATGTCATGCGCAGAGGCAAATACAGCATTCCCGATATATTCGACAAGAATGGGATTTACGGCCGGTACAACTGGACGAGCTTGTTCACGTATGCGGCAACGATTTTGATGGAGCTGCCTTTTATGACGATGTCGTTCTACGAAGGGTTTGTATCCAAGGCCATGGGGGGCGCGGACATTACGTGGGTGATTGCGCTGACGGTGCCTGGCTTGCTGTACTACCTGCTATTGAAAAATAAAGTGAAAATTCAAAATGACCAAACCTCCGACGCCGTTGTGAAGAGCTGAGGATCTATTGGACGAACAAGGAGAGATGAAACGATGACAAGGGATGGCGAGAAAGCTGTAGTTTCCGGCGAAAAGGCGAAATGGATGTACACGAAGATGTTGGAAATCCGCAAATTTGAAGATGCAATCCATCATGAATTTTCCAAAGGAAGCTTGCCGGGATTCGTACATTTGTACGCGGGTCAGGAGGCGGTGGCCGTGGGCGTCTGTGCCCATTTGAACGATCGGGATACGATCACCAGCACCCATCGCGGGCATGGGCATTGCATTGCCAAAGAATGCGATATCAATGGCATGATGGCGGAATTGTACGGCAAGGCGACAGGGATTTGCAAAGGCAGAGGCGGTTCCATGCATATTGCGGATTTGGACAAAGGGATGCTGGGGGCAAACGGGATTGTCGGGGGCGGATTTCCGATCGCGACCGGTGCGGCATTGACAGCCAAAATCAAGAAAACGCAAGCGGTCAGCTGCTGCTTCTTCGGGGATGGCGCCAACAACCAAGGGACGTTTCACGAGTCGTTGAATCAGGCGGCGATCTGGAAGCTGCCGGTCATCTTTGTCGCGGAGAACAATGGCTACGGGGAGGCGACGACCTTCGAATACGCCTCCAGCTGCACGCATATTGCCGACCGGGCGCATGCCTATAATATTCCGGGAGTAATCGTGGACGGAAAGGACGTAATAGCCGTATACGAGGCGGCGCAAACGGCGATTGACCGGGCGCGTAACGGTGAGGGGCCGACGCTCATCGAATGCATTACCTTCCGCAACTATGGCCATTTTGAAGGGGATACCCAGACCTATAAAACCGATGAGGAAACAAAAGAGGAAAACGAACGGGATGCCATTGTCCTGTTCAAACAATACGTACTCCAGAACGGCCTGCTGTCGTTAGAAGAAACAGCGGGAATCGAGCAAGCGGTCGATGCGCAAATTCGGGAAGCGGTGCGGTTTGCCGAAGAAAGCCCGTATCCGGAAGACAAGGTGCTGTACGAAGACGTTTACGTTTCTTACTAATGATCGGGAGGATATATCATGTCAAGAATCATTACATTTGCAGAAGCGATCAACGAAGCGATTGAAATCGCGATGAAGGCCGATCCTAACGTCATTTTGATGGGTGAGGATGTCGCCGGAGGCGCCGATGTGGACCATTTGCAAGACGATGAGGCGTGGGGCGGTTCCTTCGTCGTGACCAAAGGATTGGTCCAGCAGTTTGGCCGCGAGCGGGTGATCGATACGCCGATCGCCGAGGCGGGCTATATGGGCGCTGCAATGGGCGCCGCTATTACCGGATTGCGTCCGATCGCCGAGCTGATGTTCAACGATTTCATCGGGACTTGTCTGGATCAGGTCATGAACCAGGGGGCCAAGTTCCGCTATATGTTTGGCGGCAAAGCCAAAGTCCCGGTTACGATTCGTACGACGCACGGAGCCGGCTTGCAGGCCGCGGCCCAACATTCGCAATCGCTGTATGCGTTATTTACCCATATTCCGGGGTTGAAGGTTGTCGTGCCTTCTACGCCGTATGACGCCAAGGGCTTGTTATTGGCTGCGATCGAAGACGACGATCCGGTTGTTTTCTTCGAAGACAAGTCGATGTATTACACCAAGGGAGAAGTGCCCAAAGGGTATTACACGATCCCGCTGGGTAAGGCCGATGTGAAGCGCCAAGGACAGGATCTGACGATCGTGGCTATCGGCAAGATGGTGCAGGTGGCGCAGCAGGCGGCTTCCCGTTTGTCCGCTAAAGGCATTGAGACGGAGATTGTGGATCCGCGCAGCTTGTCTCCGCTGGACGAATCGAGCATCTTGAACTCGGTTGCCAAGACGAATCGGCTCATTATTATCGATGAAGCGAATCCGCGCTGCAACATGGCGACCGATATTGCCGCGCTGGTAGCCGATAAAGGATTCGATCTGTTGGATGCGCCGATTAAGCGCATAACCGCGCCGCACACGCCGGTACCGTATTCGCCGCCGCTGGAAGCGTTGTATTTGCCTTCTCCGGAGAAGGTGATCGCGGCCTTTGCCGAGATGGTGGGCGATTCGTCGCTGCTCACAAGCTGATTAGCGCTTGAACGATAAATATTGTTATCCAGAAAGGAACAATTCATTATGGCTACAGAAGTCATTATGCCTAAATTGGGTATGTCGATGGTCGAAGGAACGGTGGTGAAATGGTTAAAGTCTGTCGGTGATTCCGTGGCAAAAGGGGAAGCCCTCGTGGAAATCAGCACCGAGAAGACGACAACCCAAATTGCAGCCGGAGCCGACGGCGTTCTGCTGAATATACAGGTCCATGAAGACGAGACGGTTCCGTATGGGACGGCAATCGGCCACATCGGCCAGCCGGGGGAGGCCTTCGCAACGCCAGAGCCGGTTCGCCCGGAAACGGCGCCGCCGGCATTGTCCGCTCCGTCGCCGCAGCTGCCTATGAAGCCGGCAGAGGATACGGTGAGCCGGTCCGGCGGTCGTATAGTGGCGACACCGGTCGCCAAAAAGATGGCGCGGGAAAGCGGTCTGGATCTAGGCTCCTTAATCGGAACCGGACCGGGTCGGCGCATTACGAAGCGGGACGTGCAGACGGCATTGGAGTCGCATCGGCAGCAGGCTGTATGCAGTCCGGCAGGCACCTGCGCCGAGGAGTCCGTCGAGCGTATCCCGGTAGCCGGGATGCGTAAAGCGATAGCCGCCCGCATGACGGAAAGCTTGCAGCAAAGCGCGCAGCTGACCTTGCATGCGAAGGCGGATGTGACGGAACTGGCAGCCCTGCACAAACAGGCCGTCCCCCATGTCCAAGATCAGCATGGCATCAAGCTGACCTTGACGGACTTTATCGCCAAAGCCGTCGTGCTGGCGCTGCAGGCGCATAAGGGGATGAATAGCGCCTACCGGGACGGCTGCATCGAAGTCTACGGCCACGTGCATCTGGCCGTTGCCGTCGCGGTGGAGAACGGACTGGTCGTACCGGTCATGCGCCATGTCCACCAGGCATCGGTCGTCGACCTGTCTCGCGGGATCAAATCGCTCAGCCAGCGGGCCAAGGCCAACCAGTTGTCTCCGGATGAAATGAGCGGTTCCACCTTTACTTTGACCAATCTGGGCGCATTCGGGATCGAATATTTCACGCCGGTGTTGAATCCGCCGGAAGCCGGGATATTGGGAATCGGGACGGCGAAGGATGAACCGGTCTACATGGGGGATGACTTGCAGCGCAGAACGATGCTGCCGCTCAGCTTGACGTTTGATCACCGGGTATTGGATGGAGTGCCGGCTGCCCAATTTTTGAATGCGGTGAAGGGAAATTTGGAAAAGCCGCTCAGCTTACTATTTTAAGGAGGACCCGCTGTGAGCAAGGTAGCCGTTATTGGAGGCGGTCCGGCCGGTTATGTCGCCGCGATTACCGCTTCCCGCCAAGGGGCCGATGTGACGTTGGTTGAAGAGCAGGCGCTCGGAGGAACATGCTTGAATGAAGGCTGCATGCCGACTAAGGCGCTGCTGGAAAGTGCGGAAGTGTGGACCGCGGTTCAACGGGCCGGACACTTCGGCATCGAGGTGCCTCTCAAGGGGGCTGGCATACAGTGGCCGCGCGTCCAAGCGTATAAGGATCAGGTAGTAGCCAAGCTCGTTCAAGGTATCGGGTATTTGATGAAAAAGAATAAGATCGCCGTTGTGCGGGGAAGCGCCCGGTTTGCCGATGCCCGCACGCTGGAGGTGCGCCAGGAAGGCGGGACGATCCGTATTCAAGCCGATCGATTTATTGTGGCGACGGGTTCCGAACCGGTCGAGCTGGCTGCCGCGCCTTATGACGGGGAATGGATCATTCACAGCAAGCAAGCGATGGCATTACCGAGTATTCCCGAGTCGTTATTGATTGTGGGCGGAGGCGTGATTGGCTGCGAGTTTGCAAGTATCTATAGCCAGATGGGAACCCAGGTCACCTTGGTCGAAATGGGTCTCCAACTGCTGCCGGGCGAAGATGCGGATATTGCCCAAGTGCTGCACGGGGAGTTGTCCCGACAGGGCGTCGAGATTCGCACGGAAACGACTCTGCACCGGGTGCTCCGAGCGGACAAGCAAGTGGAATTGAAGAACGCTTCGTCCGTCGCGCGCCATTCGTTTGAGCGGGTGCTGATCGCGGCGGGACGCAAACCGCGGATTCGCGATTTGGGTCTGGAACGCATCGGTGTCACGGCGACGGCCCGGGGCATCGCGGTCAATGCGCACATGCAGACAGCGGTCCCGCATATTTACGCTTGCGGGGACGTGATCGGCGGGATTCAACTGGCCCATGTCGCCTTCCATGAAGGAGAGACCGCCGCTCGGCATGCATGCGGACAAGAGCAGGCACCGCATGCTGCCGTGATTCCGCGTTGCATCTATACATCGCCGGAGATTGCCAGTGTCGGCTTGAACGAACGGCAGGCCCGGGAAGCATATGGGGACATTCGAATCGGGGAATTTGCCTTCGCAGCTATCGGCAAGGCGCTGATTTTGGATCAGCAGGCGGGGAAAGTGAAGGTGCTGGTGGAGCCGGTCTATGAACAAATCGTCGGCGTCTCGATTGTCGGACCGCGGGCGACCGAGTTGATTGGACAAGGCTCCTTGATGATCCATAGCGAGATGACCGTCGACGGGCTCGAAGGATGGATTGCAGCGCATCCGACGCTATCCGAGGCGATCTATGAAGCGGTCTTGGATGCGAAGGGACAGGCGCTCCACAGCTAAGGAGATGGGCAGACAACACGAACACGGGAGGACAACAAGATGGGTTTACAGGGTAAAGTGGCGGTAATCACCGGAGCAGGGGCCGGAATTGGCAAGGCGACGGCCATCCTGTTCGCCCGGGAAGGCTGCAAACTGGTCATTAACGACTACAATCCGCAAGCGGCGGAGCAGACCGTCGCGGAGATTCGCGCGCTTGGCGGACAAGCGGTCATGTCCTGCGGCGATGTCGCCAGCCAGGAGGTGGCATTGCGCACCGTAGAGACGGCCGTGGACGCGTTCGGAACGATCGATATTTTATTTAACAATGCCGGCATCGTGCTGCCGGGCGAAGGCTATATTGTCGATGTGACCGAGGAAGTGTGGGATCAGACGATCCGGGTCAATTTAAAGGGCACGTACCAGTTTTGCAAAGCGGTTTTGCCGTTGATGGTGAAGCAAGGAGGCGGGTCCATCATTAATGCCTCCTCTATTGTGGCTCTGACCGGCGGGTACGCTTGGGATGCCTACACGGCTTCCAAAGGAGGGGTTCTCGCCTTGACACGCTCGCTGGCGGTCGAGTACGGGGCATCCCATATCCGCGTCAACGCCATTTGCCCGGGCATCATTCGCACGGCCATGACGGAGAAGGATATCAACAATCCCGAGGAGCATCAAGCGCTGCTGGCGTCAACGCCGATGCGCAGACTGGGAAGTCCGGACGAGGTCGCGCAATCCGTGTTGTTCCTCGCTTCGGACGCCTCCTCGTTTATTACCGGAATTGCTTTGCCGATTGACGGCGGCTGGACAGCCATGTAAAGGAATGGCTCCTCTCCCGGGGAGGAGTTTCGGAATCGGATAGCCCGGTAGAGAAGGGTCCTATCCCGTGAAGCCCATGAAGGAAAATAGAAAGAGAAGAGGAGAGTTTCATATGACGAATCCATCTGCCGAAGCTCCATTTTTTCAAACCATGCCTTACGCGTTATACACGGACCCTCAAGTGTACCGGGAGGAAAAGCAAAAGATTTTCTCGCGTTCCTGGAATTTCGTCGGCATGTCCAGTCTTGTGGCCAAGCCCGGAGACTTCTATACTTGTGAGGTAGCGGGCCAACCGATTATTGTCACTCATGGGCAGGACGGCGTAATTCGGGCATTCTACAATGTATGCGCCCATCGCGCCACGAAAGTGGAGAAGGAAGAGTTCGGCTCCAAGAAAATATTGATGTGCTCGTACCACGGCTGGACGTACAAGCTGGATGGCGGATTGAATAAAACGCCGAATTTTAAAGACTGTTCCGAGCTATGCACAGGCGCCTTCGACTTGAAGCCGATACGCCTGGAAATCGAATCCTCGTTTATGTTCGTCAACCTGGACGATCAAGCGCCGGCCTTATTGGATACGTATCGCGATTTTTTTGAAGATATCCGCGTATTTTCGTTCATGGGCAATTTGAAGAAAATCGAAGTCAAAAAACGGGTCATTGGCTGCAACTGGAAAGTATTTATCGACAATTTCCTGGAATGCGACCATTGCCCGATAGCCCATCCCGGCTTTGTTTCCACGCTCGATATGAAGAAGTATCACATTATCAATGGCGATTATTGCAATATTCAAGGAACCGGTCTCAAAGCCGGCCGCACCGACCTGCAGACCGCAGAGGTTCAGGAAGGGCGATTCTACTGGCTGTGGCCCAATACGATGGTGACGGTTTATCCGGGACCCGGCAATATTTCGACCATCCAGATGCTGCCGATTGACCATGAGACGACGATGGGGGTCTATACGTTCTATCTGGAAGGCGACGAACCGACGGCTGAGCAAAAACAATTGATGGCTTTCGCCGATCAGGTCAGACAAGAAGATGTTGAACTGGTCGAACTGGCTCAAGTGGGGTATCGTTCCTCGGCATTTGACCGGGGCATTTGTTCGCCGACCGAGCACGGGGTTTACCATTTTGCCCAATTGGTCCAGTCTGCGCTTGGCCCGCGCTAACGGCAGTCCAGACAACGAGAGGATGTGGGGAAATGAAACAGCAGTTGTTCATCGACGGAGAGTGGGTAGACGCGCCAGACGAAACGGTTTTGCGGTCGCCCTATTCCGGAGAAGCGATCGCACACATACCGGCCGCTTCGCCAGCCGAAGTCGATCGCGCCCTGGCCGCCGCCGACCGGGCGCGCGAAACGATGGCCCGGATGCCTGCCCACCAGCGGGCATCCATTCTGGAGAAGGTGGCAGTGCTGTTAAGCGAGCGGGCCGACGAGGCGGCGCGAATCCTGGCACTGGAAGCGGCCAAGGCCATCACGACTGCCCGGCTTGAGGTGCAGCGTACGATTCAAACGTATAAATTCGCGGCGGAAGAAGCCAAACGGATTCACGGGGAGACGATCCCGCTGGATGCCGCGCCCGGGGGCGAAGGGCGCATCGCTTATACGATGCGCGAGCCGCTTGGCGTAATCGGGGCGATCACGCCGTTTAACTTCCCGCTGAATTTGGTGGCCCATAAGCTTGGTCCCGCCATTGCCGCAGGCAATACCGTCGTGCTTAAGCCGGCCGCCCAGACGCCGCTGTCGGCTTTCTTTATCGCCCGTTTGTTTCAGGAAGCCGGATTGCCGCCAGGCGCGCTGAATGTGGTGACCGGCAGCGGCCGTACCGTCGGCGAGCAGATTGTGACGGATCCGCGGGTGAAGATGGTCACCTTCACGGGCAGCCCGGAAGTGGGAACCGCCATTCGCAACAAGGCCGGTCTCAAGCGCGTCACGCTGGAGCTGGGGTCCAATGCCGCTGTGATCATCGATGAGGGAGTGGATGTGGATCGTATTATTTCCCGCTGCGTGACCGGGGCTTTCAGCAATCAAGGGCAGGTGTGCATCTCCCTGCAACGGATCTATGTGCATGAAGCGGTATTCGAGCATTTTGTCGGCCGGTTTGTGGAGGCGACCCGGCAGCTTCGCATCGGCGACCCGTTGGACCCGAATACGGATCTGTCTGCGCTGATCAGCCGTCAGGAAACGGCTCGCGTGCAGAGCTGGATAGAGGAGGCTCGGGAGCATGGCGCCGTGGTGGCGACAGGCGGAACGACGGAAGACGGCGTCCTGATGCCGACGGTGCTCCTGCAGGCGGACCATGCCTTGAATGTGTCTTGTCAGGAGGCTTTCGGACCCATCGTGGTGATCAATTCGGTCCGTTCAGTAGCGGCGGCCGTCGACCTGGTCAACGATTCCCGCTACGGCCTGCAGGCCGGTGTTTATACGCGCGATATTCAAACGGCTTTGGACGCCGTGGACAAGCTGCAAGTCGGGGGCGTCATGATTAACGACATTCCAAGCTTCCGGGTGGATCACATGCCTTATGGCGGTGTGAAGGAGAGCGGATTGGGCCGCGAAGGCATCAAGTATGCCGTCGAGGAAATGACGGAAATGAAGCTGGTTGTGTGGAATCGAAATTAGATCCAAGGAAAGGAGTGCACCCTGGATGAAACTCGGCATGTATATTAAGGGTCGGTGGATCATGAGTGTCACCGGTCGGACCCGGGATATTGTGAACCCGTCCAATGGCCAAGTGATGGGACAGGCAACCGAAGGCGATCGCGAGGAGGCGCAGGCGGCCATTGCGGCGGCAAGGGAGGCTTTCGACAGCGGGATTTGGTCCGATATGGACAAGACCGAGCGCGCGGCCTATCTGACAGCCATTGCGGACCGGATGGAGGCGCGGACGGCGGAGCTGGCTCGGCTCGAAGCGGCCAACCATGGCAAGACGCTTCGCGAAGCCGTCTACGATGTCGAGGGAGCCGTCTCCTGCTTTCGCTATTACGCCAAGCTGATCGTCGAGCAACAACCGCTCGCGTTGAAGCCGACCGAAGACGTGGACTTGCTGATCGTCCGAGAACCGGTAGGGGTGTGCGGCTTGATCGCGGCATGGAATTACCCGATTTTGTTTGCCGCGTGGAAAATGGCCCCCGCGCTGGCGGCCGGCAATACGCTCATTTTCAAGCCTTCCCAGAATACGCCGGTTACGGCCGTCAAAGTATTTGAGATCATGGATGAAGCGGGCTTGCCTGCAGGCGTAGCCAACTTGGTCCTCGGCCGCGGCAGCTCGATCGGAGACGAACTGGCAAGCAGTCATGATGTCGATTGTCTCTCGTTCACAGGGGGCACGCAGACTGGCCGAACGGTCATGAAGGCCGCTACGGGCAATATGAAGAAGATCGCGTTGGAGCTTGGCGGCAAGTCGCCGGTCGTGATTTTTGCCGATGCCGATTTTGACACCGCTCTGGATTATGCGTTGTACGGCATTTACATGGGAGCGGGCCAAGTTTGTTCGGCAGGTTCCCGCATCTTGGTAGAAGCCGAGATCTATGACCGCTTCGTGGCAAGCTTTGCCGAACGCGCCAACCGGATTCGAGTCGGTCGAAGCGACGACCCTGAAGCGGAAATGGGCGCCATCTCCACTCAGAGCCATATGGAGGAAATCCTCTCGTACGTTCAGATCGGCCGGGATGAAGGAGCGCGTCTCGTTTGCGGCGGATACCGCAAGGTAGACGACGGCTGCGAGCACGGATATTTTATCGCTCCGACCGCCTTTGCCGATGTGACATCTGCGATGCGTATCGTGCAGGAAGAAATCTTCGGTCCGGTTGCGGTCATTCAGAAGTTCACCCGAGAGGACGAAGCCGTTCAACTGGCCAACGACACGATCTACGGCTTGGCAGGCGCCGTGTTTACCCGGGATATGGACAAGGCGAAGCGGGTGATTCGCAAAATTCGCGCCGGGATCACCTATGTGAATACGTATCACCTGTCCTATGATGAAGGCCCATGGGGAGGATACAAGCAGAGCGGCATCGGCCGCGAATTGAGCACGCTCGGCCTGGAGGAATATCAGGAGGTCAAGCAAATCAATATTAACCGAAAAGTCGAGCCGATCGGCTGGTTTCGCGAGTAAGGCTCCGTTCGCTATACGTAAGGCCCGGTTCCATTGACGGATACCGGGCTTTTGGCGTACCTGAGTAGCGTTTGTATTTGTATAATATCCGTAAGAGTGGTAAGTGACTCGGAATTGAGTTATATTTAACTCAATGACAGGGAGGGATTGATGATGCGCGAGGATCGAAGCGCCTTGAACAAAACGATGGAAATCAATAGCGAGATGCTGCAGAAAATTCTAGACCATTCGTCGGACGAGATTTTCGTAGTAGACGGCAATAAACGCATTGTTTATGTGAATGGCGTATGCGAGAGGCATTATGGTCTGAAGCCCGCGGATGTGATCGGGAAAAACGTCATGGATTTGTATGCCGAAGGCTACTGGACGCCGTCGATTATTCCGGACTTGTTTCAAAGCAAAAAAACAACAACCATGAAGCAGACGACTTATCTGGGGACGGAACTGATCACGACGGCGGTTCCGCTCTTAAACGGGGACGGAGATATCGAGCTTGCCGTCATCACCTCCCAGCAAATGCTTCATTACAAACGCGTGGTCCAGGGCGCAGAGGAGTCTGGCGAGAAGGAAGGGGAAGAGGGCGCGAATCCGGCGGCTTCTATCATTACCAACAGTGCCAAGATGAAGCAAATTTTAAAGCTGTGTCAAAAAGTGGCGCCCATCGACTCCACGATTCTCATTCAGGGCGAATCCGGTACCGGCAAAGGGGTGTTGGCGCATTATATTCATGCCATTAGCAATCGCCGGAAGGGCACGTTTCTGACGATCAACTGTGCGGCGATCCCCGAGGAGCTGCTCGAATCCGAGCTGTTCGGCTATGAACAAGGAGCGTTTACAGGCGCGACCCGATCGGGCAAGCCCGGATTAATCGAAGCGGCCAACGAAGGTACGTTGTTCATGGATGAGATCGGAGAATTGTCTTTGAAATTGCAGGCCAAGCTGCTGCAAGTCATTCAAGAGCACGAGTTCATCCCGGTAGGGGGGCGCAAGACCAAAAAAGTCGATATTCGGATTATTGCGGCAACCAATCGCAATTTGCAGGAAATGGTCCAGCAAAAACGGTGGCGCGAGGATTTGTACTACCGCTTGAATGTTATCGACATTAAGATTGTGCCGTTACGGGAAAGACGTGAGGACATTACGCCGCTTACGTATTATTTTTTGAATAAATTCAATAAAAAATACGGGACCAATCAATTGATCTCCGAGGATGTCATTGCGTTGTTCAACCACTACCCTTGGCCGGGGAATCTGCGGCAGCTGGAGCACTTGATCGAGCGGCTCGTCATTACGACCGATTCGGTAATCGAGGTGCAGGATTTGCCCGATTTATTTCAAAAATACACGGCTGCCGCGGCTCGTCCTTCCGCTCTGGATGCGGCGTTAGAAGAGTTGGAGCGGTCCATGGTGACGAGTGCTTACCAGCGTCTTCAAAGCAGCCGCAAAGTTGCTGCCGAATTGGCGATTAGCCAGACCAAGGCTTCCCGCCTGATCCGCAAATACGTTATGGGCCTGAACGGAGATAAAGGGCGCCTCGATGAGGAAGATTCCGGTCTATGAACGGACGGACGGTTAAACAAGAAGCGGCAACGTTTTTTCAAACGTTGCCGCTTTTAAGCGCATGTCCAATTCCTACGCGAGCCGGTATTTAAAATCCTCATAGCCGAATTCGCGCACGATCCGGCAATCGCCGTCTTTGTCTTGAAGGGCGATAGCCGGAAGCGCCATGCCATTAAAGGTGTTCGTTTTGACCATCGAATAAATCGCCATGTCGCCGAACACTACACGATCGCCGCACACTAATGGCCGATCGAACGAATAATCTCCGACTACATCTCCAGTTAGGCAGGTTTGTCCAGTAAGTCGGTAGGTAAACGGCTTTTCTCCAGGCAGGCCGGAGTCCAGAAGCGGGGGACGGTACGGCATTTCCAATACATCGGGCATATGGCAAGTTGCGGAGGTGTCGAGAATTGCAATCCCGATTCCGTTCTTATGCAGATCGAGTACGGATGCAATCAAGTAGCCTGCGTTGAGCGCAACGGCTTCCCCGGGCTCCAAATAAACTTCCAGTCCGTATCGGTTCTGCATTCTCTTGATGCAAGCTTCCAGGGTGGGGATATCATAATCGTCTCTCGTGATATGATGGCCTCCGCCAAAATTGATCCATTCCATTTGCGGCAGCCACGTTCCAAACTTTTCTTCGACCGCCCGCAGCGTCGTCTCCAAATCATCGGAGTTCTGCTGGCAGAGGGTATGAAAGTGCAGACCGGATACGCCATCCAGCAAATCCGGACGGAAATCCTCCCGTTTGACGCCGAACCGGGAGCCTGGAGAGCACGGGTCATAGATCTCGTGCCCCACTTGAGTCGAGCATTCCGGGTTGATGCGCAAGCCGACCTTCCTGCCGGAGCGGAGGGCCCGGTCTTTGTACTTCTCCAGCTGCGAGAAGGAATTAAAAATGATGTGATCGCAGATCGAGAGGATTTCGTCAAATTCCTCTTCCCGATAGGCAGGGGCAAAGACATGAGTTTCTTTGCCCATCTCTTCGTGGCCCAGCCGGGCTTCGTATAAGCCGCTTGCGGTTGTGCCGCTTAAGTATTCGCCGATAAGGGGATACAAGGCTGTCATGGAAAATGCTTTTTGCGCCAACACAATCTTGGCTCCAGTTCGCTGCATGACGCCGTTAAGGATTTTAAGATTCTTCTCGATGAGCGCTACATCGACGACGAAACAAGGCGTGGGCAGATCCTCAAACCGCATCTTAACGCACCAGCGCCGGTTGTTTAGGGGCTTCCTGTCCATCATCAACCAATATAGGATTAAAGTCTTCTACCCATGGAAGTCCCCATTTGTTCAGCTCTTCCATGAACGGATCCGGATCGAACTCTTCGATATTGTAGACCCCCGGCTTGTTCCATTTTCCGGTCAGAACCATAGCCGCTCCGATCATGGCTGGAACGCCGGTCGTGTAAGAGACCGCTTGAGAGCCTACTTCCTTATAGCACGCTTGGTGGTCGCAAACGTTGTATACATAGTACGTTTTATCTTGGCCGTTTTTCTTCCCTTGGAAAATGCAGCCGATGTTTGTTTTGCCGACGGTACGCGGTCCCAGCGATGCCGGATCGGGCAATACGGCTTTCAAGAACTGAAGCGGAATGATTTTCTTGCCTTCGAATTCAATCGGCTCAATCGAAGTCATTCCTACGTTCTCCAGCGCCTTCAGGTGAGTCAGGTAGCTTTGGCCGAAGGTCATGAAGAAGCGGATACGCTTAAGTCCCGGCATGTTGGCCGCAAGGGACTCCAGCTCTTCGTGGTAAAGCAAGTACATATCTTTCTCGCCAACCTGATCGAAATTATAGACACGCTTGATTTCCATGGGCTTGGTTTCGATCCACTCGCCGTTCTCCCAATATCTCCCGTTGGCCGATACTTCGCGGATATTGATTTCCGGGTTGAAATTTGTTGCGAACGGATAGCCGTGATCGCCGCCGTTGCAGTCCAGAATGTCGATATATTCAATCTCGTCGAAGTAATGCTTGAGCGCGTAAGCCGAGAATACGCCGGTTACGCCCGGGTCAAATCCGCTGCCCAGAAGAGCGGTAATGCCGGCTTTCTCAAAACGCTCGCGGTACTCCCACTGCCATTTGTATTCGAATTTGGCGGTATCTTCCGGCTCGTAATTCGCCGTATCCATGTAATGCGTTTTGGTAGCCAGGCAGGCGTCCATGATGGTTAAATCCTGGTACGGCAGTGCCAAGTTCATAACGATATCCGGTTTGACCTTTTCGATCAAAGCAATGAGCTCATCCACATTATTTGCGTCTACTTGCGCAGTCGTAATTTTCGTTTTGCCGCCATCCAGTTTTGCTTTCAACTCGTCGCATTTGGATTTGGTACGGCTTGCGATGCAGATTTCTTCAAACACTTCGCTGTTTTGAACGCATTTGTGGATAGCTACGGATGCCACTCCGCCACAACCAATAACCAGGGCTTTTCCCATTTCTCGATCCCCTTACCTCATCAATTTTGGTGAAGCACAATTTCTTATCCATTCAATTGCAGATTGCTGCCACTTGCCGTGTTCGTTGGGATCGATCTGATGTTGCCATCGTTTCTTCCGCACAAAAAAACAAGTGAATAAACGCATCGTCGCGTATCACACTTGTTTAGATATAATCAGAAATATTAAAGTCACCATTCCGGAGACGTCGCTTTTTTTTGAAGAAAGCTCTTTAATATTCAAAATATATCAATCAGGATCAGAGTCTATATAGCAAATAATCACTTTTACCACTCTTATTGATCGTTTCACAAGTTGATGTGCGATGCACTGGTTGTAAAGAAACCTAACTTATAAAATTTGAGCTTGTCGCTCAATCAATAAGGCAACTAAAGTTGCCGTTCGGCATTTGAC
The DNA here is from genome assembly GCF_039536325.1 of Paenibacillus hodogayensis. Classification (NCBI taxonomy): domain Bacteria; kingdom Bacillati; phylum Bacillota; class Bacilli; order Caryophanales; family Paenibacillaceae; genus Paenibacillus; species Paenibacillus hodogayensis. The sequence goes on along the minus strand of NZ_BAAAYO010000014.1, from coordinate 376,881 downwards.
CCGGCTGTCCGTATGGCCTTTACTTCCTTTGCGGATGTGGTCAAAAATTATCTGCTTGGAAAGATCCCGTGTTTTGAATAGCAGCTTTCCAAATAACGCATTTTCATAATATCATAAACTACGGATATATCAATACATATATTTAAGATTTCACAACATAATACGACAAATCATGATATTTGATGAGTATTTTGGTTTTGCAACCGAGTTGACGGCGCGAACGGTGAGGTGCAATCGCAAGCACAAGCTCTCAAGATCGATGGATCTCGAGAGCTTATTGCTATATACGGGCTTCGCCTTCTGCGCGTTATTTGTTCATCCCTCCGATTCGGGCAACCGGGATTGCAGGTTGACCAATCGTTTTTTTCCCATCGAGAAACTGAAGAATGCAGAGAGTAAGGCTAACGTTACCAGGAAACTCGCCATCCATGGATTATAGAGCACGGTGGAATTGGCGGTTATCATCGCTCCGCCCGCCCCGGCACCGGCCGCCAATCCCAAATGAACGATCGATGTATTCAAACTGAGAACGAGACCGGAAGACTGGGGCGCTTGTTGGATGAAATACGTTTGAGTGGCCGGTCCTGCCATGAACAGAGAGAGTACCTGCAGCGAGATCAATAGTAATCCGATCGTCGTCGATCCGGCAAACAGGGGCAGCAGCGCCAGAACCGCAGCAAGAACGATGGTGCTGAAGGCAAGGATGCGCGCGGCCCCCCAGCGATCGATGCCGTAACCGCCCAAGCGCGTACCGACTGCGCCGACTACACCCAACACAAGCATGACCATACCGATGTTGGACGCTTTAAGATGAAGGATGTCTTGCATAAACGGCGTTAAATACGTAAACAGAACCGAGTTCCCCGACTCTCTAAAAAAGGTAAGAAACAAACCGCTTACGATAACGACACTTCCCAGCACTTTGAATTGCTGCCGGAAGGAAATCGGCGCATCCCCATCGATCTCCGGAAGCAGGCGGGATATGACGAAGGCGATTAATAGGGTGAATAGCCCCAAAATTAAGAAAATCGCTTTCCAGCCCAACCCGTTCGTAATGGCTATTCCGAACGGTACTCCCAAAATCATGGCGCTGCTGAAGCCGAGAACGATCGTGCTGATCGCACTGCCTAATTTCTCGGGAGGGACGATTTTGGCAGCCGCACCGAATGCAACGACGATGTAGAGTCCCGAGCTTATGCCCAGAATGACGCGGGAAGCGATCAAGATCGAGATATTAGGGCTCCACGAGGATAGCAGGCAGCCCAGAATGAAGGCGGCCAACGAGCCTAACAGCACTTTTCGGCGTTCCATACGGGAAGTCAGCGATACCAGGACAGGAGTTCCAATGGCAAAGGCTAGCGAATAGGCCGTGATCAATTGCCCGGCAAAGGCGATGGAAACGTTTAGGTCTTTAGCAAGTACGCGAAGAATGCCGGAGATGACCAGCTCCGAGGTCGCCGTTACGAATACGCCCAAGGCCATTACGTAAACCGCCCATTTATGCATTGCGTTCATTCCCTTCCGTTTATGGTATTGTCAGTATAGGGTGGTTACGATAAAATTGTAAGAAGGCAAAGTATTGGGACATAAGCAATGTATTTGGACCAACTTACTTTTTGTTAGGGATGTGATCGTATGCCGGAACAAGCTTCCTCTACAACAGGTTCGGAAACCGGAAATACCAGCATATGCGAAGTGTTGCAAATTCTTGGAGCCAAGTGGGCTTTTCTTGTACTGAACGAGCTGCTTAACGGACCGCAACGATTTAACCAGCTTCGACGGAACGTATCCGTTATTAAAACCCAGTCCCTGACGGATACGCTGCGTCATTTGGAGCATAACGGTCTTGTCCGGCGCCAAGTTTTTCCGACTGTACCTGTCACGGTGGAATATTCCTTAACCGAGAAGGGGAGCGATTTCCAAACCGCTCTGAAAGAGATGGATAAATGGGTGCAAAAGTGGGGCAATTCGCGGCAAATCGACGAAAGAACCGGCGCTTCTACTTAAAATAACTACTACCTAATGCAGCCTGACCGGCCTGTTGAGAAATTTCAACAGGCTCTTTTGTTACCCCAATTTCCGTATTGTCGATTCCTCCCAATCAGCTGTTGCTTCCATGCGTAGCGTAAAGCATAATAGTGACATTACTTGTCATGAATTTACTTATAAAAAGGGGCTGGCGGGGATGCCCAAGTCCAAACGACTGATGGAATTGATGATGACGGTCAACCGGAAACGGCGTTTCAAGGTGCAGGAGCTGGCCGACGAATTCGGGGTTTCCAGGCGCACGATTTTGAGGGATTTGCAGGAGCTGAGCGAGCTGGGCGTGCCGCTTTACTCGGAAGTAGGGCCGCACGGAGGCTACCAGGTAATAAGGGAGAGAGTGCTGCCTCCGATCGCATTCACAGAGGGAGAGGCTGTGGCGATGTTCTTTGCGGTGCACGCCCTGCGCCATTATTCCTCGCTGCCCTTCGAGGCGGAATCCGCCTCCGCGCTGAGCAAATTCTACCTTCATATGCCAGGGGATGTCCGAGACCGGATCGACAGCATGAAAGACCGGGTCGACTTCATTACGCCGGCCAGACGCGGGGATTCCCCTTGCCTGGCGATTCTTCTCGAGGCTGCCATACGTGGAAAGGTGCTCACCGTGGAATACAAGACGAAGGAGGAGCAGACGAACAGCCGCAGGATTCAACCGGTCAGCCTTTATGCAAATAACGGTTTCTGGTATTGTACCGCCTATTGTTTTTTGCGCGAGGGATACCGCGTATTCCGGTGCGATCGGATCCGCGAGGCGGCTTATGATACGTCCGGCACGGAACCGCTCGATCCGGGCGATGTCCGTCTCCTTGTACGGGATCACTCCGAAACGAAGGATCCTATCCGCCTGCTCGCGGAAGTAAGCCGAGCCGGGGTCCAGCGCTGCGAAGCCGAGCTCTGGCTGGCTCCCATGTTGCAAGTGCATGAAGACGGGAGCGGCACGATCCGGGCGGAGGTGTCCCGCAGCGACATTCCCTTTTATTCGGAATTCTTCGTTGCCTTAGGAAACGAAGTCGTTCTGGAAGAGCCGGCAGAGTTGAAGGAGGCGATCCGTGGGAGGCTCCTCGAGCTGTTGGAACGTTACCGTTGAAGGGAACGATTCATGCTGTTTTGCCAAGCTTTGCGAATTCGACAAACGTTAGTTCTTCCAGGCTATTTGACAGGATGACTCTTTGAGATATGTTTGAGGTAGAAGCAGCCAGTTCGATAGAGGCCGGACAATGCGGACTGATTAGGGGGTAACATTTTGCCAGGATACAGCTTTCAATTATTAGGCAGCTTGAGGATAGCCCTCGACGATACGTCCATCACGGAAATTCCAGGAAAAAAGGCCGTGCTGCTGCTCGCGTACTTGGTCCTCGCTTTTGATATGCCGCAAAGCAGGAAGCGCATTGCCTTCGATTTTTGGCCGGACTCTACCGAAAAACAAGCTCTTTCCAATCTGCGGAAACTCATTCATGGTCTTCGGGAATGCCTTCCTCAATTAGACCAGTACATAAAAGTTACACCGGCCTATATGCATTGGAGGCAGGAGCTGCCCTTCTATTCGGATGTGTTCGAATTTGAACAGGCGGCGCAAGGAAACACGCTCTACGAGCTGCGCAAAGCGGAAGAACTGTACCGGGGCGAGCTTCTGCCCGGATTTTACGAGGAGTGGCTCGATGCGAAGCGAGAGCTGCTGGAACAAACGTATTTGAATGTGCTCGATAAGCTTATTTCTATTTTGGAAAGTCAGCGGGACTACGCGTCGGCTTTATTATTTGCGAATAAACTGCTGGTCCGGAATAAAGAAAGGGAGGAAACGTACCGTATCCTCATGCGGCTGTATGCCTTGAATAAGGATATGGCGGGCGTTGCGCAAATGTATGAGCAGCTTAGCCGCGTTTTGGAAGCCGAGCTGGAGATTGCTCCCGCGGAGGAGACGGTACAGCTGTACGAAACGCTGATGCGGAACGGAAGCGACCATACGGCAGGCGGGTATAGCCAAACGCCGCTTTTCGGCCGAACCGCCGAATGGGAAACCATGCTGAGCGTTTGGCAGCAAGCCAAGGCGGGCAGAACCTCGTTGCTGCTTTTGAAGGGAGAAGCGGGAATCGGCAAAACCAGATTGGCGCTGGAATTTAAGGAATGGGTAGAAAGCCGGGGAATTCGAACGGCATTTGCCGGCTGCTACCCGACCGTGCGTTCGCTGTCCTATACTCCCGTGACAAGCTGGCTCAGAAGCATTCCCTTGCCACAGATGAATGTGGTTTGGCTGTCCGAACTGGCGCGATTGCTGCCGGAGTTGTTCGAACGATTCCCGAACTTGCCGATGCCGACGCCGATCCAGGAAAGCTGGCAGCTGAACAAATGGTACGAGGCGATAGAACGGATGCTGCTGGCCGAACAACCGCTGCTGCTCTGCTTGGACGACATCCAATGGAGCGACAAGGAAACTTTGCAGCTACTTGCCTATCTTCTTCACAGCGGCTCCAAAGCGAAGCTGCTGGTGATCGCGACGATGAGGACCGACGAGTACGCGGACGATGCCCTCGGCCATTTCGTTGCCGGGCTTCGGATCGAACGGACGATTACGGAAATCGAGCTTGCCCCGTTGAACGAGAATGACACGAAACGACTGATGGCCGCTATGGTCGGCATTCCGTTAGCGGAGCTGAATTCGTCCGGTTTATATGCAGAAACCGGTGGTAATCCGCTGTTCATCGTGGAAACGATGAGGGAATGGCAAACCGGCAGGAGCCAGAGCGACTTTCGTCTTTCGCCTTTGGTCAAATCCGTCATCGAAAGTCGGTTAAGCAGGCTTTCGCAAGAAAGTTTGCAGCTGATTTCAGCCGTAGCCGCGGTCGGAAGGCCCGTGTTGCCGGAGTTTATGGCGGTCGTATTCGATAGGAAAGAAGAGACGGTCCTCGACAACATGGAGCAACTCGTGCAGCTGAAGATTATGCAGGAATTCGGAGACAAGCAATACAGTTTCACGCATGACCTCGTAAGAAGCGTCGCGTACCATTTGAAGAACGACAGCAGGCGCAGGCGGGATCATAAGCAAATCGCGCAGGGGCTGGTCGCTTTTCATGACGGGAAGCTGGAACCTGTCGCCGCGGAAATCGCCTATCATTTGGAGCTTGCGGGAATGGGCGGGGAGGCCGTTCCCTATTATGAGATGGCCGCGTCAGCCGCCGAGAAGATGTACGCCAATGAAACAAGGATCAACTATTACCGGAAGCTATGTCTGCTGCTCCCCCCCGAACAAATTTTGCCTTACCTGATGAAACTCGGCGAAGCATGGATTTTGGTAGGGGATTGGGTCGAAGCGGAGAAAAGCTACCGGCAATGGCTTGAACGTTCGGGAAACTCCGCAACGCTCCGGGAACGATCGCTCTGCGACGTGGCGCTGGGCAATTGTTTGCGATTGCAGGGGAACTATGAGGAAGCGAGCGTTCATCTGGAACGAGCGCAGCGCTGCTTCGAGCTGATGGAGGATCATTCCGGTCTGACTTTCGTTTATACGACGCTTGGTATTTTGCATTACTATAAGGGCAATTACGACAAGGTGCTCGAATATTTGAAGAAAAGGACGGAATTGTCCGATGTTGACAATCAAAGCCGCGAGGATTGTCGATTTCTTGGAGTTATAGGCCATCTGTTTTATGACCAATGCCAATACGACCAAGCGATTTTCTGGATCAAGAAGCAGATCTCGATCGCAACGGACAATAAGGACAAATATTCCATAGAGCAAGCCATGGGCGTGCTCTCGATGATCTATATGGACATGGACGAGATGGACCGGGCTTTCGAATTCATCGCGGATAAAATGGAGATCAGCAGCTCGATCGGAGATCGTATGGGCTTCGCTAATGCACTCGGTATGTTGGGCAGGTATTATTGGTATCTGGGACACCATGCGCAGGCGACGCCATGCTTCGTTTTTTGTCTCGAAGAAGCCGTTGCGATCAACGATTGGAGAGTAGCGGCCATCATGCTCAGTTATGAAGGGCGCAGCCGCCTCGCTCGGCATCGGCTGGAAGAAGCCGACCTCTTGCTCGAACGTTCGATTCGGCTGTTTCAAAAACTGCGAACTCCTTACTTCGAATGCGAAACTCTCTATTATATGAGCTTGCTGCGACAACGCCAGAATCGGTACGAAAGCGCTGTAGAGACGGCGGAAGAAGCTCTGCAGCTCGCCAATCGGCTGAAACGGAAAGATATGGAGGTCAGCCTTCAGGTGCTTCTGACGCAGGTAGAGACCGTTATAGGCCGGATAAGTTACGAAGAAGCGATGAACTTGCTGGAACGGATGCTGGAGCAGTACCCCGATCCGCAAGAACAGGCTTCCATTCGTTACGCGATGTGGAAGCTGAATCCGGAGTCGCAGGAACAGCAAGCCGCTGGGCGCTTGTTGAACGAAGAACTTTACCGAAAGTCGGGCAAACAGCTGTATTTCGACCGTTGCCGCGAGCTTAATGGTTCCTGCCCGGCGGCCATGGCGCGTCCGATGCCGCCCCTTGCAGCCGAAGCTGCCCGAGCCGACAAGGTATCTCCCGAAACGTTGGAGCAAATCGATCGATATTCTACTTAAAATGAGTGGAGTCGTTCGGGTTTCCAATTGAGTTTTGAAGCGCTTTTGAAGCGCTCCCCTCTTTACAATGAATGTGAATACATTGACGAGGGGATGAAAGTAAGTGAAGAACAAGAAGATGGGTATTATTTTGGCATTTGTTGCCGCCGTATTAGCCAGCTCATACGGATCCGCCTATGCCGCGGCCAATTTGGAGCCGATCAACGCTTATTTTAACCGGGGCGTATCGTTTGTGTTAAAGGGAGAGCTGTGGCAGCCCAAGGACGAAGACGGAAACCTGCTGACAGCGATTCATTACGAAGGAAGCAACTATTTGCCGGTCCGAGCCTTGGCCGAGGCGCTAAAAATACCGATCGAATTCGACGCGGTTAGTCAAAAAATATATATCGGAGGCAAGCCCGCGGAGAAGACGCCGATTTTCGCCATGCCGATGGAGATTGACAACATTTACGCGATCTTGTCCAAAGACCCGAAAGAAACGATGGTGAAAAATAAGCAGTTTCAAGAGGTTTTAAAGATTGACCAATACGGAGATGTGATTTTTACAACTGACCGGAAATACAAACGGCTGGTCTTGGATGCCGCTGTCGTCAGTCCCGGCGAACACGAGGTGGAGTTCTCGCTGTATAACGCGAGCGACAATGCGGCGAACACGGCCCAAACGATTCTGAAAAAGCTTACCGTTAAACCGGATGACGACGTAAAGAAGCTTATCTTCAATGTCGAAGGTCTGGAGAAAATCAAAATCCATGTGCAAAGTCCGAATTTGAACCCTTATATTTATGCAAGAATTTTGGATACTTCTTATTTCGATAACGGAGACCCTGCCGCAACCGCCGGCTCGAAAGAAGCGCCGTCCAAGTGAGGAGAAGCTTATCCTTAATCTTCGTACGGCAGCTCGTTATGACAATCAGACGGAAAACGGGAGGGCTTTTCTTGGCCTCCCTCGTATTGAGCCTAGGGCTGCTCCCTTCGCTTGCCGCAGCGGAAATCACGCCCAATCTAAAGTTTGATGCTATTTATCAAAATACGACTCCTCTCCTGATACCGGGAGATAAAGGCAGTCCGAGCGGTAAAGTCAGGTGGGCCTATAACGAAATTGACGCCACTCTGTCCACTTCTCCCACGGTAGGTTCCGACGGCACCGTTTATTTGGGAGCGGAAAATAAAAAGCTGTATGCCATTAACCCGGACGGAACGAAAAAGTGGGAGCTTTTATTGCCGGATGTCGTCTATTTCACCGTCACGGGCTCCGACGGTACGCTCTATGCGGCCGGCGTCGACGGTAAAGTGTACGCCATCGATTCGGTCGGGAGACTGAAATGGGAGTTCGCCAGGGAAGGGGCTCTGGTGGCCAGAGACTCTTGCAGCTCGTGGAGCCGGTATAGATTTAAAGCACTCGCCATTGGCGATGACGGCACGATCTATGCCCCAGGAGTAAGCGAGCTGTATGCTATTCATCCGGACGGGTCGAGAAAGTGGCTGTATGCCGTTAATGCGGCGGAGACGAAAGAACAGTTTCCCCCTCCGGAGTGGAAAGTGAAGGGGAACGAAGTGGCTTCCCCCGCTGTTGGACCGGACGGAACGATTTATATCGGCACGAAAATCGGCAGTCTTTACGCGATCAAACCGAATGGAGAGAAAAAATGGACGTTTCGTGCAAATGGAGGCGGTATTTACATTCCTCCCGTGTTTGGAGCCGACGGTACCCTTTATGTGAAATCGTTTGACTCAAGCGGAGACTCGCTTTATGTTCTTCGTCAGGATGGTACGCTGAAATGGAGCTCGGATCTTAAAACCTATTCCAAGCCGGCCGTCGGGACAGACGGTGCCGTTTATGTATGGTCGGATATGAAGCTGCTTGCCTACAATCCGAATGGCGCTATTCAATGGGAGATGGAAGCCGGAAAACCGTTTTTGACGAATGCCTCGGTATGCGGCGGCTATCAACCGCTCTTTTCGACTCCCGCGGTCGGAACCGACGGCACGGTCTATGCCGCAGCAGCAGTAGGCGATTGGTTGTACGCGATCGATCCCCGGGGGAAAGTACAGTGGCAATATTACGCCAAGGGCTTTGGAGGATACAGCCCTGCTGTAGGAACTGACGGAACAGTCTACATGGTCTCGGCCAAAACCTTGTATGCGCTCGGCACCGACGCCGCAAGCGTCAGCTTGAATAAAAACGCGTTGGATTTGCAAACGGGAGCCAGCGAAGTGTTGAAGGCTACGGTTGTCCCTGACGCGGCATTAAACAAACGGGTGATATGGAGCAGCAATGAAAGCGCAGTGGCAGAGGTGGATCGTAACGGTCAAGTAACGGGCGTAAGGCCGGGCAAGGCGAAAATTATCGCGAAGACGGAGGACGGGGAATTCACTGCCGTTTGCGAAGTGACGGTAATAGGGGCTGCGGAAAGCAAGTCTCCGCCGCCGGACCCGGTTATTACGCCAAACTTGACCGACATTGCGGGGCACAAGGCGAGCGAAGAGATCGGGAAGGCGGTGGCGCTCGGATTCGTTAACGGGTATCCGGACGGCACGTTCCGGCCGGAAGCGAGCGTCACCCGGGCTGAGTTTACAGCCATGCTCATGAGAGGACTTAAGCCGAAGGGGGAAGGTTCTTCGCTTGCCTTCGCGGATAAGGACGCTATCGGCGTCTGGGCGGTCCAACCGGTGGCCCAGGCGGTGCAGCTTAGCATCATAAGCGGCTATGAGGACGGTACGTTCCGGCCGAACGCCAACATTACTCGCGCGGAAATGATCGCCATGGTTGTGCGCGCCTCCGGCCTTGCCAAGGAAAGTGCGCCGCAGACCGGCTTTGCCGACGATGCCGATATTCCGGCATGGGCGAAACCATCCGTGTCGAAGGCCGAGGAGACCGGCATCATCATCGTCGGCGGGCTGCCGGACAACAAATTCGCTCCGCAGGTGCTCTCCACCCGCGCAGAAGCGGCATCCGCCATCGTCCGTATGCTGAACATCAGACGCTAAGCGAAACAACACCTCCCTGAATCGTTTATACGATTTGGTGGGGGTGTTTGTGTTTTTATTATCGTCCATTCTTGGAGGGACAATTGTAACTATAAAACAAAACATTACAAATTTTTCTTATTCGACAATAAACGACAGCATTCTCGATATATTAATAGTAATATTGCACTTGTCTAATATATGGATAAATGGTAATAAAGAACCTATTTTGTGAAATGGAGTTGAGCTTGATGGCATTTTGCACACAATGCGGAGTAGCACTAACGGAAGGGGACATTCACACTTGTGCGCAGGCGAAAGATAACTCGGGATTCAACACGTCGGGTAGCGCGGTCGATCCTGGCATACTGCTGCATCTCTTGAAAAAACCGGATGCCGGTTTGTCTCTAGTGCCGGACAAAGAGTATGTGTATGGATTAATAGGCATGGGGGGATCTTTGCTCGGGTTCTTTCTGTGGGGATTGGCTTTAAAACGGAACATGATCAATTCCATTGTCGGCAAGGTCAGTTCGGTGACGGGCGATATGGATTTTTTCGGCGGATTGGTGAAGGAAGGCATGAAGGGGGCCGGGAGCAAAGCCCCGATCGCGACGAACATGTTGATCCTTGGACTTATTTCTCTGGTTGTTCTATTCGGTTCATTATGGCTGGCTGGGCGTTGGAAAGGAACTGATAAGTTAGGGTGGAAAGAAACCGTCACCTATTTGGGCTCGATGCAGCTGGCGTCGGGAGTTGTTTTCATCGTGGCTGCCATTGCTGCTTTTGTATCGGTTTCATTTTCCTTGCTTTTGGTTGCCATCTGCTTGTTGATTACGCTTATTTTGACTTGCCTCATGGCATTGGATGTGTACGGAGTAGGCCGAGAACATCGTTTGGCGTTTGTAATCGCTTCGATGACGGTTTATGCGGTCATCGTTCTCACCGCATCCGGAGTGCTGCTTCGGGACGCGGTCGCTTCGATATTATTTTAAGTTCACGTAAAGGTTGGGATCGATTTGTACTGTGGTCAATGTGGCAATAAGGTGCAGCGCACGGATCGGTTTTGCGGCAATTGCGGTACGGGGGTTGCTCTCCCTATGCCCAGGCCGCATACATACGCCGTGAAATGGAACCTCTCTAAACAAACCCGGAACCGCTTGCTTGTGGCAGGAATTGGATTAGTACTTGTTGTGGGAAGTTACGGAACGGCGCGTTTAACCAATGGACCCTCCACTCCGGCCGAATTGGAGAACAAAGCATTACAAGCGCTAAGTCAGAATGATGTAGACAAGTTCGCGGCATGGCTGGATCCGAGTCAACCAGAGCTGAAACAGCCTGCGGTCTTGGAGGCGTTCCGGGAAAGTCTTAACGACAGTGTGAAACGCAGATATGAACTGGCCATTAAATCGGCATCGCAAATTGCGGAGAAGGATCGCAAATCTTCCGGTTTGACATCGGGCGGCATTGTCCAATTTACTAAAAAATCCGGCTGGAGAGGTCCCAAGTGGAGCCTGAAAGTGACTCCTGCTCAATTGGAAATTGGGAAGAAAAGCGATCTTGCGATTGTCACGAGTATCGGCTCGCTGAAGGACACGGACGGTCGTTTCTCCATGCTTTGGCCGTCGACCTACAACTACGAGTCTCAAATTACGAACGCTTATGCTGCTGAGACCGTGAAGGGAAGCGTTGATTTAACAAGCGGGCGCGAAAGAAATGTGGATGTTGTCGGGATGATGAAGAGCAGACTGACCGTAAGAACGCCCCAGCCGAAAGATGCGGCAGTCACCTTGAATGGAAAACCGTTCGACGCATCCAAGGAAACGACGATATCTCCGGCGCCGGAGGAAGCACAGTTCCAGGTAAAAGGAACTGTACTCGGCCTGCCGTTGGAAGGTTCGATGACGTTGAACGTCAAACAATCGTCGGTCGCCGACCTGTCCGGTGTGTTAAGTGCAGGAATCGCCAAAGTCGCAGCCGACCTAGTATACGATGCAAACTTAGCCTGGTCGAAAGCATTCAACGAGGGAGATCCAAACCAATTAAAGGGGATTAAGCCGGATAGTCCGTACTTCAAGGCCGTTGCCGGCAGTATGACCAAACCAGCCGATAATAAATATACGTTGCTAAAAATCGGAGTCGATCCCAAATCGGCAAAGATCAAGGGAAACGAATTCACCATCCAGGCCACTACTTTGTTTGCGACAGAGAAGAGTTTATCTTTCTTTTCCAGCGAATTGACAACCAAATCCAGCTGGACTTATACCATCCAAAAAGTACCGGACAAAAATGAGTGGTGGATCGCTTCCCGCGAGAACGCCTATTACTTCGGAAACGATGCATTGAGTCAGCCTGAGGCTGTCGTCAAGAGCAATGCCGATGCTCCGGCGAGATGAGAGAGTCGGTAAATGATGATGTATAAGCATATCCTCGAAGAGGAGCTCCGAATGTCGGAAGAGTCAAACAGGGGAACCGCAGACCGCTGACCGTTCCCTCCTTGCAGTTTGAACATGAGAGAGGGCGAGTAGTGAAGTGGTTTGTTGCGAGGGCTTGCTGAACAGAAAGGAAAATAACCATGTCCAATTTATATACAAAAATGACCAAAGAGGACATTATAGAAGGTTCGTATGATCGCCCTGTGGGTGTCACCCTCCTGGCAATCTTGCTTGGACTTTGGGGCGGCGGTCTGCTTTTTACCCAACTGCTGGTATTCAGTAAGGTCAGCGAAGCTTCATCCCAACTCGGCATATCGAACGTGCTTCTGCAAAGTGGAATCGGATTTTTGGGTCTACTTGGTGTAGTAGCGAGCATTGGAATGTGGTTCGGAAAAAAATGGGGATGGTGGCTTGCTTTGTTTTATTTTGCCTATGCCGTGACACGTAATGTGAATGTGGTCGTTTCGATTTCAAGCTTAAGCCAACAATTGGGGGAGCCTGAACAAGGAATCGGCATGACCTACGCCAAATATGGGATAAGGATATTATGGAATGGCTTTCTTCTGTTCTACTTGTGCCGCGAAAACGCATCGATTTTTTTTCGAACGACTGAAACTAAAAAGTGGAGAGCATTGCTCCTTGTATTTGCTCTCTGTGTGGTGTTGTTCGTGATTGGTACTGTCTCTCAGGGATAAGCTATTGGATCGAAGGAATTTACAGAAATCCTTCATAAGTGCAAAGGAGGGAAATGAAGTGGCTCGTACATACTGGAATCAAGCACCTATCCCTCGCGGAAGTAATAACGAACTAACAAGAAGAATGGCATTATATTCTAACCTTAACCTCATGAAAAGCCCAATGGAGCGCCCCTCCAACCCCACATCAAACATAAGAGCGAGACGATGGTTTAACTCATCCGTCTCGCTCTTATTCAATTTCTCCGCTGTTTTGTGAAAACTTTTGATACTCTGCTTCGACTATTTTGAAAAAGTCGGAAGGTTTGATATTTAGTCCTTTGCACAGGTCAAATATTTTGGTAACGGAAGGCTCGTTACGTCCTACTTCGATCATGGAAATGTAGGACCGATCCACACCGCATTCATGTGCCAAATCCTCTTGACTCAAGCCATGCTTCATCCGTATGGCTTTTAAGGTTTTCCCTATTATTTGTTTAATGATAATGGGCTGTTCGCTCAATGAGGAATTACTCCTTTTAAAACCATTATCATTCTGTTATACTAACCACTAACAGATAAAGTATTCAACAAAAAGTAAATAAATTACATATTTCTTCATCTTCTTCTTACATCTCATTTAATTTCCTAAACCATGTAAAGGAGTGTCCTTTGAGATGAACATTCAATGGATTTTCCCGGATAATCAAACTTGGGAAACAAACGTCGGAAATATCAATAAACTTCTGTTTACCATGGAAGTTGTGGATTCCATATCTATAAAAGGCGTTTCCTATAAAACGGTTCGGAAAGAGTTGGTTGTGCGAGAGGATCAGTTCTTTGTGTCTATATCGCTAGCTCAACAAACAATTGAACCAGATAAGGAGCCGGGCTAATGAATACCCGTCTTCAAAATGCCCGACGTGCAAAAGGGCTGACCCAAGAAAAAATGGCAAAGATGCTTGGATACCCATCCAAGAGCGGGTACTCGATGATCGAGACAGGTCGTAAAACGCCTTTATTACCAGTAGCCTTGCAAATAGCGAAGATTGTTGGGGAAGAGGTAGAGGATCTGTTTCCGAATATAATATTCAATATCTTTGTTTGACAAAGAACGCCCCGGAATTACGCCAATGCGCCTATTCTACGGGCGTTTTTTGCTGTTTTCGAAAGCCCTTCGGACGGTCTCCCCTTACAAAACAACCTTTACGAAATCTCCACCTGGAATTAACGCTCCACGAACACTTGGTTTCTATCATGAAGATGAAGGAAATGAAACATTTCGAGAATGATGAAGGAAATCCTACAGGAAATGGGAGACGTGGGGACAGCATGATTCGATTTTTATGGTTTGACTTGGGGTACACGCTGGCAAGAACGAACCGGGAGGACGTATACCGGAAGGCGCTGGAGCGCTTCGACGTGTTCCGGAATGCCGAGGAGATCGCGCTCGCCTATCATCGGACGGACAAGCTGTTCATGAGAGAATATCCGGGCGTGCTTGGCAAAGACAGCCGGGCTTTCCTGCCGTGGTATATCGGTACGCTGAACTATTATTTGCGGCTGCCGCTGCCGATCGAAGAGGTTCTTCAAGTTCAACGGTCTTTGGCTCAGGAATGGCCGATCGAATGGAAAGCCTACGACGGGGCACGGGAGACGCTTCGCTATTTGAAAAGTCTGGGATACCGCCTGGGCCTTATCTCCAACTGGGACGAGTCGGCCCGTACGGTGCTCGCTCGAAATGGATTGGACGAGGAGCTGGACGAAATCGTTATTTCCTCGGAAGTCGGACTGGAGAAGCCGAACCCGGACATTTTCCGGTTGGCCTTGTCCCGAGGAGATGTCTCGGCGAGCGAGTCGCTCTATATCGGCGACAACTATTACGACGACGTCATCGGGAGCCAGAAGATCGGCATGCACTGCCTGCTCATCAACGCGTACGGAAACCGCGGGATTGAGGAACTGTCGTATCATCCTATCATATCCGGTATTCAAGAGGTGGCCGCGTACTTGGGACACGCTCAAGTGCCGCTGGAGATGAATCGGTAAGGAGTTTCGCGAATGTCGACGATTGCGGAGAGAATTGAAGAACAGTTTGACGCCTTGAGCGTCGCGCAGAAGAAAGTGGCGCATTACATTCAAGCGAACATGCAAGATGCGGTCATGGAGTCGGCTCAGAAAATCGCGGGCAAATCCGGGGTTAGCGAGGCTACCGTGCACCGTCTGGCACAGGCTTTGTCTTACCCGAGCTTCTCGGGCATGCTTCAGGATTTGCGTCGCCACGTGCTGAAAGACCAACGCGCCGTCAACAATTTCCTGCACTCGACGAGCTATCAGGAAGATTCCTGGATCGAGAAGCATTTCGTGCAGGAGATCGAGAACCTTCAGGAAACGATGGCGTGGACGGACAAGGCGCAGATCCGCAATGCCGCCCGGATGCTGCTGGATGCGGACCGGATCTGGATCGCCGGCTGGAGGATGGGGCTATCGGTCACTTCGTTTTTCAGCTTTGTCCTGAAATATATGCTGGGCAATTGCGAGTTGATTCCCCAAGGAAGCGTTGCGGAGTACGCGTCTTACCTGAAACCCGGCGACGTCGTCTTTGCATGCGGGTTCCCGAGATATTGCTCGCGCACGTTGAAGGTGTCGACGCTGGCCAAGGAGCAGGGTGCGAAGGTGATCGCGCTTACCGATTCCGGGCTGTCCCCGTTTGCGAAGCTGGCGGATTTATCGCTTTTCGCGGCATGCAAATCCACCGGATTTCTCGATTCCTATACGGCATCGCTATCGGTGGTGAACGCCCTCATCAATGAAATCTCCCATCTGGAAAAAGATCGGGTCAAGCTCAATATCGAGAAGATGGAGCTGATGTTCAAGGCGTTTCAGGACAACTTCGAGTGGATGAATCGGTCGAAATAATTCCCGCGGGAAAGGATACTCGGATGAATATTACGGTAATCGGCTGTTGGGGAGCTTACCCCGAGAAAAACGAAGCGACCTCGGGCTATTTGGTGGAAAGCGAAGGCGGCAAAATCTTGCTCGATTGCGGCAGCGGCGTATTGTCCCGGCTGCAAAACCATTGCCCGCTCGAAGAGCTGGACGCCGTCGTCTTGACCCATACGCATGCCGATCATATCGCGGACGTATATAGCTTGGAGTTTGCCATTCTCATTCTGATGCAGATCGGCAAGCGGAGCAAGCCGCTCGACATTTACGTAAACGGCGAGGAACGCGGCAGTTTCGCTTTCGAATACCCGGACTACGTCCGCGTCCATTCGATCGACGCCGACACGGTGCTAACGATCGGCTCGGTGAAATTGGAATTTTCCGAAACGGTACACGATATCCCCTGCTTCGCGGTCAAGCTGACTTCGCAAGAAGGCAAAACGTTCGTCTATTCCGGAGACACCGGATATTGCCAAGCCCTTATCGATTTTTCCCGGTCGGCTGACGTTTTGTTAATCGAAAGCAGCTTTTACGACTGGCAGGCGGGCAAGATGGAATGGCATTTGACGGCAGGCGAAGCGGGGAAGATCGCGGCTCTGGCCGGGGTGGGACAAGCGATTTTGACGCATTTCCCCCATTACGGAGAGCTTACCCAGTTGGCCGAGGAAGCTTCGCGGCATTATGCAGGACCAATCCGATTGGCTTATTGCGGCATGCAAGTCCACATTTGAGATTCGAAAGGGGTTTTTCTCTTGTTGAAGCTTAGGAAAACGTTCGTAGTCGGCTTCTCCGCTCTGATGATCGCATCGATGGTTATGGCCGGCTGTAGCAAAAGCGACAATAACGCTCCAGCCGCTCCGGCTAAGGGAACCTCTTCGGCATCGGGCGAGAAAGTCCAGGGCGGCACCGTGCGGGTAGCCATGTCGACCGAGCCGGACAATCTGGACCCCTACTTGTCCGCAGCGACCGATACCGGCTCGATGATGGACAACGTGTTCGACGGCCTCTTCGAAGGCGGAGAGAACAGCGATCTGATTCCGGCTTTGGCGGGATCGTACAAGGTATCCGAGGACGGCTTGACGTATACGTTCGTCTTGAAGAAAGGCATCAAGTTCCATAACGGGGCGGATCTGACCTCGAAGGACGTTTATTACTCATATGCGAAATTATCCGGTCTGAACGGAAAGGCGCCGCTCTCCTCGAAGTTTGCCGCCATCGAGAAGATCGACACGCCGGACGATTATACCGTAGTCGTAAAGCTTAAAGCGAAGGATGCGGCGTTCCTGGCCGCCAATATCGTGGCGATCGTTCCGAAGGACTACGAGGAACAAAGCTCGAAGCCGATCGGCGCGGGCCCGTTCAAATTCGCGGCGTATACGCCGGGTCAGCAGCTGGTTTTGGAGAAAAACGAGAACTTCTACGACAAGGAGCATAAACCGACGCTCGACCGCGTGGAATTCAAGTTCATGCCGGACCCGAACGCCTCCGTGCTCGCTTTGAAATCCGGAGATATCGACATGGTGCCGGGCATTTCCTCACAAGGGGCGCTCCAGCTCGGGAACGGGTTCGATATCGTATCCGGCCCGCAAAACATGGTTCAGCTTCTGGCGCTCAACAATTCGGTCGAGCCGCTTAACAACATTAAAGTTCGCCAGGCGATCAACTACGCGATCGACAAGGACGTCATTATCAAAACGGTAGCCGAGGGCAACGGAGTCAAGCTTGGTTCGAATATGAGCCCGGCCATGAAAATGTACTACAAGGAAGGACTGGACACGCGTTACGCGCCGAACACCGAGCAAGCGAAAAAGCTGCTGAAGGAAGCGGGCTTAGAGAACGGCTTCAAGCTGACGATTACCGTTCCGTCCAACTACAAGTTCCATGTCGACACGGCCCAAGTCATCGCCGAGCAATTGAAAGTCGTAGGCATTCAAGCGACGATCAAGCAAATCGAGTGGAGCAGCTGGTTGGAGGACGTGTACAACAAAGCGAAGTATGAAGCGACGATCGTCGGCTTGACGGGCAAGCTCGATCCGCATGAGGTGCTGGGACGTTACGAAACGACGTACTCCAAAAACTTCTTCAAATTCAGCAATAGCCAATTCGACGATCTGGTCAATCGCGGCCGGCTGGAAATTAACGAAAGCAAGCGGGCCGATCTGTACAAGGAAGCGCAAACGATCCTGACCGAACAAGCCGCTGCTGTATACATTATGGATCCGAGCCGCTCGGTGGCGATGAAGAACAGTTTGCACGGCTTTAAAATGTTCCCGATTCAGAAATACGATTTTGCAGCTATGTACTACACGAAGTAACGAGGGGCGGTTAGGTGAGATACTACATCCGGAAGCTGGCCACCTTAGCTTCGACTGTGCTGCTTGTGTCGGTCATTACCTTTCTCGTTTTTCAAATATTGCCCGGTGACCCTGCCCAGATCGTGCTCGGCGTCGATGCAGACCCGCACCAGCTCGCCGAGCTGCGCAAGACGATGGGGCTGGAACGCCCGGCGGGGGAACGCTATTTGTCCTGGATCAAGGATACGACAACCGGGGATTTGGGCGAATCGCTCCGCTACCACCGTCCGGTTAAAAGCATCGTGTCGGAACGTCTGCCCGTGACGGTGTCGCTCGCGCTGATATCCGTGGGGCTCACTCTGCTCCTGGGAGTTCCCCTCGGCATCTATATCGCGAGGAAGGACGGCAAGTTCTCGGCGCTGCTGCTGTCGATGTTTACCCAACTGGGGCTTGCAGTGCCGTCGTTCTGGCTGGCGTTCATCCTGATCTTGCTGTTCTCCGTTACGTTCAGATGGTTTCCGACTTACGGCTACGTTCCGTGGAGCGAAGATCCGGTGAGGGCGTTCCAATCGTTGTTCCTGCCCTCGCTGGCGCTCGCCATTCCCGGCATCGCCGTCGTGATCCGGTATTTGCGCAATACGCTGCTTGATCAATCCCGTATGGATTACGTACGTACGGCCAGAAGCAAGGGGCTGCGCGAAAACATCGTCATGTACCGGCATATATTGCGCAACTCGCTCATTCCGGTGCTGACGATTGTGGGCTTGCTCATCGCCGATACGCTTGGAGGGAGCATTGTCGTGGAAAATGTGTTTGCACTGCCGGGGCTCGGCAATCTGCTGATCACCTCGATCGGCACGCGCGACTTGCCGCTGCTGCAAACGATGGTGCTGTACATTGCGGTCATCGTCGTCTGCATCAATTTTATCGTCGACATTCTCTATATGGTCATAGACCCGCGCATTCGACTGAAAAGGTGAACGAGATGAAATGGAAACTGCTAGTCCGCAACAAGCCGATGCTGATCGGCGCGAGTCTGATCGCTCTGCTCCTGGCGCTTATGGTGACGAGCCTGTTCTACACCCCTTATGCACCCAACGAGATGAACACGTCGCTGCGCCTGGCCGCTCCTCAACCTGCGCATTGGTGGGGAACGGATAATTTCGGGCGTGATATTTTCAGCCGGATTATGGAAGGAACGCAGACGGCTTTTCTGATCGGCTTTACGTCCGTGGCGATCGGGTTGGTCTTCGGCTTGCTCATCGGCGCGATCGCCGGATACGCGGGAGGATGGCTGGACGAAGTATTGATGCGGATCATCGACGCGAAGCTGGCGTTTCCCGGCATTTTGCTGGCGATTATGCTCGTCTCCGTATTCGGCCCCGGGCTGGGCAACACGATCGTGGCTCTTGGCGTAATGAGCATCCCCTCGTTTTCCAGAATCGCCCGCAGCGGATTTATTCAATACAAGGAATTCGTTTTCGTCAAAGCGGCGGTGGCGAGAGGGGCGGGGCCGGCGCGCATCATTTTCCGCCATATTTTGCCGAATATTACGTCGCCACTTATCGTGGCCGCTTCGCTGAGGTTTTCCGGATCGATTCTGGCCGAAGCCGGGCTGAGTTACTTGGGGCTTGGCGTACAGCCGCCCGATCCGAGCTGGGGCCGCATGCTGAGCGAGGCGCAGCCGTTCATTGTGAACGCTCCGTGGTACGTGCTAATTACGGGCGCGGTCATTACGGCGATGGTGCTCGGATTCAATCTGCTGGGAGACGGATTAAGAGACGTTTTCGACAAAAAGGGTTAGGGGGACAGTCCTCATGGCAAACGCTTTGCTGGAGCTGCGGGATTTGGAAGTCGCGTTTACGATCGGGAAGAGAACGTATCCGGCGCTGCAGCACATTACGTTCCAGGTCGGAGAGAAGGAAACGGTCGGCATCGTCGGGGAATCCGGATGCGGCAAAAGCTTGACGTCCTTGTCCGTGATGGGCTTGCTGCCCGAGACCGCGGCGATGACCAAAGGCGGGATCGTGCTGGACGGCCGTCCTATGGAGGCGTCGTCCCGGGAAGGATGGAGTACGGTGCGGGGCAAGCAAGTATCGATGATTTTCCAAAATCCGATGTCTGCGCTTAACCCGCTCATGCCGGTCGGCAAGCAAATCGCCGAGATGGCGATGGCCCATCTATCCGTCTCGAAGCCGGAGGCAAAAAGGTTGGCAATGGACATGATGGCGAAGGTCGGCCTGTCCCGGGTGGAGCGATTGTATAACGATTATCCCCACCAGCTTTCCGGAGGCATGATGCAAAGGATTATGATCGCGATGGCTTTGATCTGCAAGCCGAAGCTATTGATCGCCGACGAACCGACCACGGCGCTCGACGTGACGATCCAGGCGCAAATATTGGATTTGCTGCGGGACTTGAACGAATCGACGGGAACCGCGATTTTGTTCATCTCGCACGATCTCGGGGTTATACGCGAAGTGTGCCGGAGGGTGATCGTCATGTACGCCGGAACGATCGTGGAGGACGCTTCGGTAGAAGAGATTTTGGATCATCCCAAGCATCCCTATACGGCCGCGCTGCTCCAGTCGCTGCCAAGCGCCGACAAGAGAGGCCGTCCGCTCTACACGATTCCCGGCCGGGTCCCCCCTATTACCGATCGGGGGGCCGGATGCCCGTTCGCGGGACGTTGTCCGAGCGCTTCGGACACGTGCAAGTCGGCTGCTCCGGCATTATGGCAAGTAGGGGCCCAACACCGGGTACGGTGCCACCTGTATGCGGACGGCGGGAGGGCGGTATGACCGAGGCACTCATCCAGGCAAGCTCGCTGACCAAGCATTACCCCGTTCCGAAGCAGGGGCTGTTCGAGAAGCAACACGTTTTGCGGGCGGTAGACGGCATTTCCTTCCACATCGCCGAAGGTGAAATTTTCGGGCTGGTCGGCGAGAGCGGCTGCGGGAAGTCGACGACAGGCCAACTGCTCGTACAGCTCGTGAAGCAAACGCAAGGAGATATTTTGTACCGGGGCCGCCCCATCGGCGGATTGTCGGGGAGCGAGATGAAGTCGCTTCGGCGGGACATCCAGATCGTGTTCCAAGACCCGTATTCCTCCTTGAATCCGAAGAAGACGATCGGCTGGACTCTCGAAGAGCCGCTCATCATCCATCGGGTCGGGGACAAGCTGACGAGAAGAAGGATCGTCTCCGAGACGCTGGAGCAGGTCGGGCTCGATCCCGACTATGCGAGCCGCTATCCGCATGAGCTAAGCGGCGGGCAGAAGCAGCGTGTCGGAATCGCTGCCGCTCTGGTGCTGTCGCCCAAGTTCATCGTCATCGACGAGGCGGTGTCCGCGCTTGACGTATCCGTGCAATCGCAAATTTTGAACCTGCTCAAAGAACTGCAGCAGAAGCGGGGCTTGACGTATTTGTTCATTTCCCACGATCTGAACGTCGTGGAATATATAAGCGACCGGGTAGGCGTCATGTACCTGGGCAAAATGGTGGAAATTTTCGAAGCCGGAGAGGCGGGAGCGGAGCCGCTCCATCCGTATACGCGGGCGTTGTTCTCGTCGATTCCCGATGTGAAGAAGAGGAAGGAACGGACGACGCTTCAAGGCGAAGTGCCGAGCCCGATTCATCCGCCAAGCGGCTGCGCGTTTCATCCGAGGTGTCCGCTCGCGACGAACGTATGCCGCAACGTGGTTCCGGAGTTAAGACGCGTAGGCCCCGGCCGCGAAGTAAGCTGCCATTTATACGAGGAGGCGAACGATAAACCGTGAAACTAGGCGTCATATCCGATTTGCATGTGGATCTTAACGAGCTTGCCGGCGAGCCGCCGATCGAAGAAGCGCTGCTGGAGGTCGCCGCCGAGAAGGGACTGGACGGCCTCATTATCGCCGGAGATATTTCCAACGACGCGAACCGCAGTCTCGCCGTCCTGCATGAGCTCCAGGAACGGTGCGATTATCCCGTTCTGTTCGTTCCCGGCAATCACGATTACTGGAGCAAAGACAACGGCATTCGGGATACGTGGGACATTTACCGGCAGTTCCAAACGTTCGAAGGATGCTTGAGCGAGAAGCCTTACGAGCTTGCAAACGGCTGGGTGGTGATCGGGAACTCCGGTTGGTATGATTACACGATGGGCGAGCCGGAATATTCGTTCGAGGATTTCGAACGGATGCACGCGATGGACCGAACGTGGCAGGATAGCCTTTATGTGCAGTGGGGGATGAGCAACAAAGACATTCACCGGTATTTTTACGAGCGTATCGAGCGGGATTTGGCGGAACATCAAGGGAAACCGGTCGTGATGGTTACGCACATGCTGACTCATCCGTATTTCAAAGTGCCGATGCCCCATCCCCAGTGGCGTTACTTCAACGCATTCCTGGGCAGCGAGGAGTATGCTGACCTGTACCGGCGTTACGGCGTTCGTTACGGCATTATGGGCCACGTTCATTATCGGAAAAAATTTGCCGATCAGGGGACGGAACTGGTCTGCGCTTGCTTGGGGTATCGCAAAGAATGGCGAAAGGCGTCGGCGGTCGAAGAAATTCGCGACTGTCTGCAAACCATTTCCCTGTAGCATCGGTTATGATCGTTTGATGTTGCTCGCTTGACTTCCGCAGAAGAGTTGTAATAAGATTAAACATATTTCCACTGAGGAGAGAGTTTATGTCGGGGATCGTTCTTAACTAATCAAATTCCATAGAAGAAGGTTTCAATAGTCCGATGGGCGAGCCAACTGCTGAAATAGCAGGGGTTTGTTTGCTCGTGGGTATTTGAAAGCTTCGGAATTAGTTAAGAACAGCGGAGATAACCAATCCTTAGGGGATGCCTATGCTATTGCGCCCAAATCCGTGCTGAGTTCAGTGCGGATTTTTGTTGTTTAACGGCGCTTTTTTAGGCAACTTGATACAGGACAGGGATGACGTATGTTCATTCCCTGTCCTTTTTTGCGTCTAAAACGGAGGAGTGATGATATGTCGGGATCGACGGATGTTAGTCAAGAGGGACGAAGACAAATAACGCACTCGGAGGGATAAAAGTGAAATCATACATGGAACAAGCGAGCGAGCATCTGGAACTGCAAGAAGGCACTCAGGTTATGGAGCAATTGCTGATCGAATGTTATTTGCTTCCCGGCATATCCACGAAAGAGTTGGCGCGTAAAACATTGCTGCCCGTTCCCGTGGCCGCCGCCGTCAAACGGGAATTCATCAAGGCCGGAGCGCTGGTGCAGGATCGGGGCGTCCGATGTACGCCGGATGGATCGGCTTGGATCGAGCGGGAATGGGGGTATGGCGGGCTGAATCGTTCGCTTCATCAAGCCTTGCTCCATCAAGGAGAGGAGGAAGGGGAATACCGCGATATTCTGGATGTATTGGAGACGCTTTTTCCGCTGCGGCCGTCCGTGGATGTTCGTATCGATCAGTCCAAATGTACGCCGGAAACGAGCCTGCGCCGGGCCATTCTTTGTCTGAAGCAGCATGCTCTGATCGGGAAGCGTATTTTGTGCGTAGGCGATGACGATTTGGTAAGCGTGTCGATCGGTTTGCTGCTGCAGCGGTTGTTCCCGGGTGGCAACCATACCGCTACGAGGGTGGAAGTGATGGATATCGATGAAAGGTTTGTCCGATTCATTACAGATATTGCGAAAGAACGGGGACTGCCTGTGCAATGTCATTCCGTCGACTTTCGAGAGCCGCTGCCGGAGCAATGGCGCGGGCAGTTTGATGGTGTGTTCACCGATCCTCCCTATACGCTCCAAGGGATGAGCTTGTTCGTGTCGCGAGGCATTCAGGCATTGAAGCGGGTAAAGGGACTGCCGGTATTCTTATCCTTTGCGCATAAGTCGCCGGAGTTTGCCTTGGCCATGCAGCGGGAGTTTGTCCGAATGGGACTGACGGTCTGCGCCAATTTCCCGCGTTTCAACGAATATGAGGGAGCGGAAATGATCGCCAATCGAAGTCAAATGTTTATCCTTCGGACGACCGACCAGACGGAACCGGAGCATCAAGGAGTCTTTACAGACGCCCTGTATACGGGAGAGGTGAGACAAACGCTGCGCACGTATCAATGCAAGCAATGCTCAAAGCCCGTGTATGTCGGGATACAAGGGGATCTGGCTACTATCGAGCAGCTCAAAAATCAAGGCTGCCCTGCCTGCGGCCATGATACGTTTGATATGGTAGAAAAGAAGTCCGTATCTGGCGACAAGGAACGGAAGTAGCCGTCTGGATGGGTGCCGTCTGGCAATCGGCCTCCTCCACAGGATTTACGAGTCGTTGAAATCCGCTCCGGCTGGAGGCCGACTGGTTTATGATATAGTTAAAAGGAGTGCGTGAGAACAAAGTAAACGCAGAAAGGAGCAGCAGCTCTATGCAGTTTCGTATGGAAGAAGCGATTGAGGTTCTGGAGCGTACGCCAGCAACCTTGGGTCATTTTCTGTCTGGTTTATCCGAGGGGTGGCTGCTGTGCAACGAAGGCGAAGGGACATGGAATGTCACGGAGGTGATCGAGCACCTCATCGAGGCGGAGCGAACGAACTGGATACCGAGGCTGGAATTTCTTCTTCAGGAAGGGGAAAGCAAGCCGTTCCCTCCATTCGACCGTTATTCTCATTTGAATGCCGGACCGGAACGGTCGTTTGGACAAAAGCTACTTGATTTTCAAACGATCCGATCGCACAATATTGCCCTGCTGAAGCAACAGGTTGACCCTGATAGGGATCTGGAACGGACCGGGCTGCATCCTGCATTCGGCATCGTGAAGCTAAGAGAGCTGCTTTCTACGTGGGTTATTCATGATTTAACGCACACGGCGCAAATCGTCCGGGTCATGGCCGAGCGCTACCGAACGGACGTCGGCCCCTGGACGGCTTACTTGGGCATATTGAAACCGAGATGAAGCAACTACTCCATAAGGCGATTGGACAATATGGGTTAAATCCGGACCGTCTTTCGGTTGAACAAGAAATTCAATCCGACAGCTGGCACGGAGACCTGCATTTCAAAGTTCGGGTAGACGATCATGCTTATTCCGCCAGACTGATGCGCGAGAAACGGTATGAAACAGACGTATTCGTACAACTAACGGATGAAGTATTAACGGAGCAAATCCGCTTCGGTAACTACCTTGTTCAAGCTGGCATTCCTTTTATGAATCATGTACCGACGTCAGCGGGAGAGTTGTTTACACGGATTACGGAGGGCGACAAAGCATGGAGGGTCGTGCTCTTCCAATGGATGGAAGGCAAGCATATTACCTGCTGCACCGAACAGGTAGCCGAAAAATTCGGCTCATTTGCCCAAGTCCTGCACAACCTGTCTGCCAAGTTCGAGACTGCGATTTTTCCTAAAAAATCTCACATCGAGGGCTTATCCGGCTGTCTGAATTGGAATTTTACGGCTAAAACGATCGAGTTGCTCAAGAATAAGGAGCATGTTCTTCTGCAAGAACATATAGATCGTTATTTCAGGCGGGGGGGAGACGCTGCAATCTCTTGTTGATTTCCCAGGAAATTAAAGGGGTTAAATAAAACGGTGCCGAAAGATGTCGGGATATTGCTGTCCTATTCGGGCGGACTACTAAGGGAGCGGGGATTGGCTTATACTTGGAGAACGAGGTGAGCCTAATGGAACAACAGTTATTTAACCGGGTGTATGAATCGGTCGTCAAGCGCGAGCCGACTTATGACGGCGTTTATTATACGGGTGTCAAGACGACGAAGATCGTATGCCGGCCTACTTGCCGGGCCAAGACGCCCCTGGCCGGCAACGTGACGTTCTATGATTCTCTGGAAGGGGCGCTTCATGCGGGATTCCGGCCATGCAAGCGATGCAAGCCGGAAGAGAATGGTCCCCTTCGGCCGGATGCGGCTCTTGCCGCGCAGGTGGACGCGATTATCGAGAAAAAGTACTCTGACAAGCTGACGTTGTCGATGCTAGCCGCTTCACTGGCTATAAGCCCTTACCATCTGCAGCGGGTGTACAAGCAAGTGACCGGATATTCCCCCGCGGAAAAAACCGAACGCGTCCGCTTGAAACACGCCCAGAAGCTGCTGGTGGAAACGGACGAAGCCGTTGCGGAGGTCGGGGCCGCTGTCGGCTACAGCAGTCCTTCGCATTTCACCTCGTGGTTTTGCCGGAGAACGGGCCTGTCTCCCACTGAGTACCGGAATGGGCAACGAAGCTTATTATAAAGGCGGCTCCTCATCGGTCGGAGCGACCCCATAGCGCGCTAAAGCTTTCATCGCTGCTTCGAGCATTCGTTTCTTCAAATAATCGCCCTCCACGACGCGCACGCGTTTCCCTAGAAAACGGATTTTGGAAAGCAAATATTCGCTTTCGTCACCAGGCACATACACCCGGATGGTGTATTGCTCCTGCTCCGTCTCGTATTCGACATCCTTCTCGAAGCTGGAGAGGGCGTAAAGAATGCGGGACAGCTCTGTGTTGTATTCGCGAACGACTTCCAGCAACACTTCGGTTTTACGGGAGTCGAGCAGACGGCTCACGTTCCGGAGAATGCGGTCCGCCTCCGCCGGCCGGATGGCTTCCGCGGAGACGGCCAGGACGGTTTTCAGTTTCGTTCTCATAAACGCTTTGCGCCGCATATGGTGCCAGAGCAAATACCACTCTCGTTTGACCATCGAATATTCCAGTTTGTAAGGCACTCCGAGCTGCTCCTCTTGGATGTTTCCTGCCCGAAGCCTATATGTGATCCGGATACCTTGCTTGTTCAGAATATGCCGGCGCAGCGAACGCAACAGCGGGTGATAGACCTGCCTTTCCGCCGTTCGCGCTTTTTCGATCAGATGGCCGGCCGGTTCCATCGCCGCGTCCGCCTCGAGAATCAAGCGCAGCTTGGTCAACGTTTCCGGGGCGAACGCTTCCTCCGCCGCCGGATGCGCCAGCATCGCCTTGAGCCAAGCCCGTTCGTGGGAGGTCGCCATAAATGTACCGGAATCCTCCAGACGGGAGATGATCTGGTAATTGAATATTTTCTCAAACGGATTCATAGTAAGCCAACAGCTCCTTCCATTCGGCGATCATCTCCCGGCGAAGATGGACAGGCTCCACGACCTCGCAGCTCGAACCGAAGCTTCGCAGCCACGGCTTGATTTCCGTCGTCCCGTTCACGGTGATTTCATATAGAAAGGAATGCTCGTCTTCCGACACGATCTGCCCCCATTGTCCTTGCAGCAGCACCCTTTCCTTCACAAAGTTGGATTCCGCCTGGCTGGGATCGGGGTTGTAAAACCTTACCCGCACCGTTACCGGTCCGCCGGTGTCGATCAGCCAGCTGTAGCGGATTTTCTCTTCCAGCTCGATCGTCTTCGCATCGAACCAATTCTCGTCCACCGGCTCGTCTTCCTCGATCTGGGTCATGCCTTCCATCCGGTATTTGCGGATGCCCATCCGACCGTGAGCAAGCAAATACCACCGTCCATATTGATGATCGTAGACGACTTTAAGCGGAAGCGTCTTTTCCGCATGGCCTTCGTTGTCCCGTTCGAATAAAGGATTCGTATTTTTTGAGGCGTAGCTTTTCTCCGATTTTGGAGAGAAATAGACGAACTGGATTTTCCGGCGCTGCCGGATGGCGTTCCATAGCGTGAACAAGTGCGCTTCGCCCAAAATCCGGGTGTAGTACTGGTATTTATATAAAAACGGCTCCGCCGCCTGTTTCTCCGTCTGGTTTCGCAGCAGATGCTTCCGGAGCCCGTCGCGCAGCAGGTAGCCCTGCACCGATGGAATTTGCGTGTTGGCCATCACGTCTACAAAATCGTACAAATCGACGAGCTCCTCGTCCGATAGCTCCCGCACCAGCTCGTTCCGGACGCGGTAGCGAAACGGGCGAGCGCCCAGTTCCCGCCTGATGACGCCGACCTCCTCCAAATATTTGAGATCCGACCGGACGGTCTTCTCGTCGGGGAACGGCAGATCGGAGGGCAGCCCGGCGCAGCATACGTCCAACAGCTCCATTGCGGTCAAGGCTTGCTCGTTCATGGCGCTTAGCAGCAGCGCAACCCTATGGCTTTCCGATTCCTTGACGGATTTGGCGCGGAACAGAAACAGCAGAGCCGGGTCGGCGGAGTCGTAATAGCTGAACCGCAGCGTATCCGGGAATGCTTTTCCTTGCTCTTGCGGCGCGCTTGGGTACATGGAGCCGGAAATCTCTTTAAGCCGCCGGATCGTTTTATCGAACGTATGGACGGAGATTCCCAGCCGCTCCGCGTATTGCTGTCTGCTGAAGGCGCCGCTTGTCAGCGCAACCATGCGCAGGAATTGGATTTCTTTATCGAAGCTTTCCTTTGCCACCGGTATCCCCCGTTCCCCTAAAGTGTCTCCTTCATTGTAACAGGGGAGGGGAAGGAATTGGGCGATATGGCGAACTTTTTCACCGGTTGTAATACTTTCGCCATGTTCGCCTGGTCGGAAATGAGTGAAGATAGATGCAAGAGGGCGGCGGTCTGGCGTCATTATTATGAAAAAGAAAGGAGGGGATGGCATGTCTCCTGTTTCTCGTCAAATCGTAGAACAATTGAAGCGGATCGAAGAGGAAGAAGATGTGCGGATTTTGTACGCCTGTGAATCGGGCAGCCGCGCGTGGGGTTTTCCGTCCAAGGACAGCGATTATGATGTAAGATTTATATATATCCGACCGGTAGAGTGGTATTTGTCGATTTTCGAGAAGCGCGACGTGATCGAACGGCCGATCAGCGACAAGCTGGACATCAACGGCTGGGATCTGAAGAAGGCGCTGAGGCTGTTCCTCAAATCCAATCCGCCGCTGCTCGAGTGGCTGCAGTCCCCGATTCCTTATATGGAGAACGGCCCAGTAGCCGGGCTCATTCGCGGCATCGCTCCGCGCGCCTTCTCGCCAAGCTCCTGCATGCATCACTACCTGCATATGGCGAAAGGGAATTACCGCGAGTATTTGCAGGGCGAACGGGTCAAAATCAAAAAATACTTTTATGTGCTCCGTCCGATTTTGGCGTGCGCATGGATCGAAACCTACGGCGGGATGCCGCCGATCGAGTTTTTGACTCTTGTCGACGCTTTGGTCCCTAATGGCAGCGAGCTGAAAGGGGTCATTCTGGATTTGCTGGCGCGCAAAATGGCAGGCGACGAGCTGGATTACGAGCCGCGAATCGAGCGGATCAACGAATTTTTGGAGGAAAAGCTGGCTTATTACGAACGAGCGGTACTGGGAATCAAGCCTGGCATGGGCGGTCAGGAGCATCGGCTTGACGAGCTGTTCCGGGAGGCGCTCCAGGTGACATGGGGAACAAGCCGAACAGGCGGCTAATCTTTCGTTTGGCCAGTCGCCGGAGAATGTGCTTAGTTCCCCGAACGGCTGCATGCCCGAGGATGAAGGTATGCGGGGAATGATTGAAGAATTTTTTTTACTATCAAGGAAAGACAGGAGTTGGAACGGATTATGGCCTACCGGCAAATAGACGGAGTACGCGTGTGGGGAACCCCGGACGGAGGTGCTCTTGAGCAGGCGAAGCGGTGCGCGGCATTCGGCAATGTCGTGCAGACGCTGCTGATGGCGGATCACCACAAAGGGTACAGTCAGCCGATCGGCGGAGTTGTCGTATACGATGGCCAAATATCGCCGTCAGGCGTAGGGTACGATATCGGCTGCGGGAATAAAGCGGTGCGAACCCGTCTGCATGTGGAAGAGGTGAAGAATGGGCTGCCCCGAATCATGGACGAAATCGCTCGCTCCATCTCCTTCGGGGTGGGACGGGTCAATAAGGAGAAGGTCGACCACGACCTGTTTGACGACCCGGACTGGAGCGTATACAGCGCCGTCGGCCGACAGGAGCACGACAAGCTGAAGGCACTGGCTCGCGATCAGCTCGGCACGGTCGGCAGCGGCAACCATTTTGTCGATCTTTTCGTAGAGGAAGCGACCGGACGGATTTGGATCGGCAATCATTTCGGCAGCCGGGGATTCGGGCATAAAACGGCCAGCGGCTTTATGAATTTGGCGGCGGGACGTCTCTTTATGGCCGGGGCTCCCGGCGAAAGCATGGACCAGCCTCCGGTTCTGCTCGACCTGAGCAGCGAGCTCGGCGACATGTACGAGCGCGCCATGAGACTGGCCGGGCGCTACGCTTATGCAGGACGGGATTATGTGATCGGGGAAGTATTGGCGATTCTGGGAACGGAAGCGGACTTTGAAGTTCACAATCACCATAATTACGCCTGGAAAGAGATGCATGACGGGAAAGAGGTTACGGTCGTCCGTAAAGGAGCGACCCCGTCCGCGCCCGGACAGACCGGTTTTATCGGCGGAAGCATGGGGGACATATCGGTTATCGTGCGTGGCAAAGATAGCGAAGAAAACCGCGAGGCCTACTACAGCACCGTGCACGGAGCCGGGCGCGTGATGAGCCGTACGCAGGCCGCCGGTAAAATGAATTGGAAAACCCGTACCCGGAGCGGAGGACTCATCTCCCCGGCGCAAATGCTGGATGCGGTTCGCACGTATGGCGTCGAGCTGCGCGGCGCCGGAACGGATGAAAGCCCGTTCGTTTACCGGAAGCTTCAGGACGTACTGGATGCCCATACGGAAACGATCGAGGTTCTGCACGTGCTGAAGCCGATCGGCGTCTGTATGGCGGGGGCGGATGAATTCGATCCTTATAAGGATTGACGGAGCTGATCGGGGAGCGTCTCCGAATGAGCTGAACAAGCGGGGAGAAGGCTCGCGCTGAGAGGAAAGCGGCCGTTGTCGAAATCTTGCGGTCCTGTCCGTACGGGCTAGGATCGCACTACAGATTGGCTTATACTTGAGTTATCCGAACAAGAGGAGGAGATTCATGTGACAGCCAATCGGATATATCGACAAACGGTCATGGGCTTCGACCAGCCATGGACGCTAATCGCCAGCGAACGAGGAGTCAGTCAGTTATTGTATCCTCCTCATCTCAGCTCGATGACCGGTCAGGATGACGATTACGCGCATGCGAAACAACTGACCGAGAATCCCGGTTTGTTCGCCGAATTCGGTATTCTGGACTTGCTGGAGCAGTATTTTGCCGGAAAGCCGGTCAGCTTCGATCAAGTTCCTCTCGATGTAGGCGGAACGCCATTCCAGCAAAGCGTATGGAAAGGACTCGGCCAAATTCCTTTCGGCACAACGTGGACCTATAAACAGCTTGCCGACTCTTTGGGAAAACCGGAAGCGATCCGGGCGGTGAGCACCGCCGTAGGGCGCAATCCGCTGCCGGTCGTGCTGCCTTGTCACCGGGTCGTCGGTTCGAACGGCACGCTGACCGGGTTTCGGGGAGGGCTGGAGATGAAACGGGACATCCTTGCTCTGGAAGGGGTGACCGGCATGAAGGCTGTCGGTCATGAACGGTTCCAGTTTTAAGCAGGCCGGTCATTAAAACGCAGAAAGAGAGAGCCGTGCAGCGCGCATGGCTCTCTTCATTATAGATTAAAAATCGAAGTTGTCCGGGTCCGGTCCGACGCGTTGATTCAAGTTCAAAGCGTCGATCGCGTCCATCTCTGCGGGTGTCAGCTCGAAATCGAAAATCGTGGCATTTTCCGCAATCCGCTGTTCCTTCGTCGACTTCGGAATCGTAATGACTTCATGCTGAAGATCCCAGCGCAAAATGACTTGAGCGACAGACTTTCCATACCGACTCCCAATCGCTTGAAGGGTCGGCTCATTCAACAGCTGGCCTTGCATAAGCGGGGACCACGCTTCCAGCCGAATATGCTGTTCCCGGGTATACGCAAGCAGTTCCTTCTGGGTCAGCCGTGGATGAAATTCCACTTGATTGATCATCGGTTTGATTTCCGCCCCGTCCATCAGATCTTTCAAATGATGCACTTGAAAATTGCTGACGCCGATAGCTTTGACGCGGCCGTCGTTGTACAGCTTCTCCAGCGCCTCCCATGCTTCTTTATACTTGCCGGCGACCGGCCAATGAATGAGGTACAAGTCCAAATAGTCCAGGCCGAGTTTGGTCAAACTAAGCTCAAAGGCGGCTAGCGCGGCATCATAGCCGAGATCGGCATTCCACAATTTCGATGTAACGAACAGCTCTTCCCTGGAAAGGCCGTTCTCCTCGAGAGCTTGACGAATCCCTTGCCCGACGCTGCCTTCGTTTCCGTAAATAGCGGCCGTATCGATGCTGCGGTAGCCGAACCGGACGGCCGAACGGATCGCATCGACCAGTTCGGCTCCTTCCTCCACTTTAAATACGCCAAGACCGAACCAGGGCATTTCGACGCCGTTGTGAAGGGCTATTTTGCTTTGCAAATGTTGGGTCATAAACTAATTCCTCCTGTGCTTGTCTGTTATTTAAGGTTTCCTTTCCAGCTTGGACGATATTCCCGTCAGGACGACGGCAATGATCACCATGAGCCCGCCGACCCAAGGGGTATGCTTGAGCCCGAGATGATCGACGACAAATCCGCCGGTGACGGAGCCGATCGCGATCCCGATGTTAAAGGCGGCGATATTCAGCGCGGAAGCTACGTCGACCGAGGAAGGGACGTATTTCTCGGCGAGCTTCACGATATATAGCTGCAAACCGGGCACGTTCATGAACGCGAACAGTCCCATAAGGGCGATCGATATCAGGCCTGCCGTGCGAAAAGGGATCAGGAAAGACATGCCGATCAAAACCGCGGACTGCAGGATAAACATCGAGAACAGCGCTCGTATTGGATTGCGGTTCGCCCATCTGCCGCCAATCTCGTTGCCGATGGCGACGGCAACGCCGTAGAAAAGCAGCACCAATCCGACAGTGCTCGGTTTGAGCTTGATGACGTTTTGCAGGATAGGAGTCAAGTACGTGAAAGCGACGAAGGTGCCGCCGTATCCGAGCGCCGTAATCGCGAATCCCGTCAACAGGCGTTTGTTTGCCAGAATGCGGAACATGTCCGTGAATTTGGCGGGCGGCGCTTGCTTCAATTGATTGGGAATGAGCCAGGCGCTTGCGGCGATCCCGATGAACCCAAGCACAGCCACGCCCCAGAACGTCGCTCTCCAGCCGAACGCTTGACCGATATAAGTTCCGAGCGGTACGCCGGTTACAGTCGCAACGGTCAATCCCGTGAACATTAGCGCGATTGCGCTGGCCTGCTTCTCCTTCGGTACGAGCTGCACCGCAATCGTGGAGCCGATGGAGAAGAAGACGCCGTGCGAGAACGCCGTAATGATGCGGGCAGCCAGCAGCAGACCGAACGAGTCGGATAGCGCGGCTGCGGCGTTTCCTAGGATGAATATGATCATTAATCCCATTAATAACGCCTTGCGGTTGATACGGTTGGTGAGCGCGGTCAGGATTGGCGCTCCTACCGCAACGCCGATCGCGTAACCGGAGATCAGCAGCCCGGCCAGTGTAATGCCGATGTTCAAATCGTCCGCTACGGTTGCGAGCAGTCCGACGGGTACGAATTCCGTCGTCCCGATGCCGAAGGCGCTGATGGCCAGCGCGAGCAAAGCGAGGGAACCTGACTTTTTATGGGCAACCGGCCGAGCTTCAGGTTGTAAGGTAGCACTAGCCTTGCTCATCCAATCCCTCCTCCATAGTGGTAAGTGCCTTGCAGGGACGTTGCGTATGCCGCTGCATGAATGTTAGTATAAAACGAAGGGGTTGAAATTGTAAGTACGTACTCTGAAGTAATATAGGTACTAAAAAGTACCCTATGGGGAGGGAACGGCGCATGGCGTATAACATTCCGGTCGAAGCGACGCTGGACGTCATCGGCGGCAAGTGGAAGGTCGTTATTTTATGTCATCTGGATAAAGGGGACAAGCGGACCAACGAGCTAAAGAGGCTGATTCCGGACATTACCCAGAAGATGCTGACGCAGCAGCTCCGGGAGCTGGAGGAGGACGGGATGGTCAAGCGCACGATTTACGAGCAAGTCCCGCCCAAGGTTGTGTACTCTCTGACGGACTACGGGTGGTCCTTCAAACCGATTTTGGATGCGATGTGCGCATGGGGCGAGAAGCATGTGGAGCAGCAGGAACAAGAGGAAGTCGGAAGTTTGAACGCATAACATTCTTGACTCTTCGACTTAACTTTTGTATTATTTCCAATAACATGAATATTCTGAAAAGCTAAGAAGAGAAAGAGTACCGAAGTAGAAGCTTTGAACAGAGAGCTCCGGAAGCTGAGAAGGAGCAAAGACTACGCTTGGGGAATATGGTCTCGGAGCTGCGCACCGAAACCCGTTAACGGGTCGTAGACTGCGCCGGAACCCGCATCCGTTAACGTGCTAGGGTATACACGCGATCCGCGTCGTACCTGAAAAGGTGAATGCCGCGAGGCGTTGATAAAATTGGGTGGTACCGCGTGAGCACAGCTCTCGTCCCTTTGGGATGAGGGCTTTTTTTGTTTTCCAAAAAAGGAGGATGGATGATGGCGACTATTTTTATCGGCGGAGCGTGGCCTTATGCGAACGGTTCTTTGCATTTGGGGAGGCTGGCGAGTTTGCTGCCAGGCGAGGTGCTGGCCCGGTATTTCCGTTCGAAGGGCGAGAAGGTGTTGTACGTATCTGCAGCGATTGTCACGGCACGCCTGTAGCCGTTCAAGCTGCTCAAGAAGGCGTGAAGCCCGGCGATATTGCGGACCGATACCATAAGGAATTCGTCGATTGTTTTCGGCGGCTCGGTTTTACGTACGATTTGTATACGCGCACGGACCAGGAATTTCATCATCAGGTCGTTCAAGAACTGTTTTTGAGCTTGTTGGATAACGGCTTCCTGTACACAAAAACGGTCCAACAGACGTACTGCGAGACAGACGGACGATTTTTGCCCGACCGGTATGTCGAAGGAGACTGCCCGGTATGCGGAAGCCGTGCGCGAGGCGATCAATGCGATGCTTGTTCAACCCTGCTTGACCCTGCCGATTTATCGAACAAAACCTGCCAGATTTGCGGAAGCCGTCCGGTCGAACGTCCGACGGAGCACTTTTATTTGGCGCTCTCCCGATTCCAGCCGGAGCTGACCGAGTACGTCCATCGGGCGAAAGGCTGGGGCGACAATGCCATTCAGCTCACGAAACGTTATTTGCAGGAAGGTCTCCAGGACCGCGCTGTGACCCGGGATTTGGCGTGGGGCGTCGATGTGCCGGTAGAAGGCTTTGAGGATAAAAAGATATATGTATGGATCGAAGCCGTGAGCGGGTATTTGTCGGCAAGCCGGCAATGGGCTGCGCAAATGGGCGGAGATTGGCGCTCCTTCTGGACGGAGGACGACGAGCCGGTGACCGCCTATTACGTTCACGGCAAAGACAATATCCCGTTTCATACGCTGATTTGGCCGGCTCTGCTCCTGGGAGCGGGGGGCTTGCATTTGCCGGACCGGATCGTATCGTGCGAGTATATGACCCTGGAAGGGAAAAAGTTTTCGACAAGCCGCAACTGGGCGGTTTGGGTGCCGGATCTCTTGAGCCGATACCAGCCCGATTCTATCCGTTATTTTTTAATCGCCAACGGCCCCGAGAAGCGCGACGCCGACTTTTCCTGGAGAGAGTTTATTCATAGCCATAACGGGGAGCTGCTCGGCGCATTCGGAAATTTTGTGAATCGTTCATTGGCTTTTATCGTCAAATCGTTCGAGGGACGCGTGCCGGAAGGCGTTTGTGACAGCCAATGGCAAAGCCATATCGAGCATTTGTATAACGAGGCCGGAGCGTTAATCGAGCAAGGTCGTTTGAAAGAAGCGCTGGAGGCGATTTTTGGGCGGATTCGCCGTGCCAATCAATACTTCGACGAACAGAAGCCGTGGGTGCAGATCCAAGAAAACCGGGAAGCTTGCGGACAGACGCTGCATACATGCGTGCAAATCATCGCCAATCTCGCCCATTTGCTTGACCCGTTCCTTCCGTTTTCCTGCGAGAAAATACGATCTTTTTTAGAGCTCGGAGAGCCCGTCTGGCGATGGACTACGGTGCCGGCCCAGCGTGAAATTCGACGCTTGGAATTGTTATTTGACCGTATCGACAAGAGCCGGATTGAAGAAGAGGTTGAACGGTTGAGAAGGAAAAAATAAGTAATAAACACTACCTGCGTGCGCTCCTCTTCCGGACTTGCATCAAAATTGGAGGAGGATGGAGCACGACTTAAGTAGCCTCCTTAAGCGTGTTCTGAACCTAATTTTGGCACATGCAAGCAGGCAGCTTGTTCCCTAATGGACCAAAAGGTATCATGAATAGAAATGGAATCTTATTGGAAAACGGGCAATAATAGAATTTTTATTTGATCCAAGTACCGAAACGCAGCCTGTCCGCTTAAAAATTGATCAGCTTATTGCAGATGCTGTCTCTGGTGATGCCGGGAAGTTACAGTTATACAAATTTGTCCAGCGTGGATTGGAGTTTTTAGAACACCACGGTATTCCGGCTGCCGCCAGAGAGTACTTTATCGGTACCAGGGACGATGGCAATCCGTACACGATTTTACTCGCAAAATATTTAAACGTACGATCCTGACTTTGAACGAATCGCTGCAGAGTCTGATGTCATATACACTGATTTCATTGCAAATCCCGAGAAGTACATTACATTCTAAAGGAGCGGTAACATGTCGAATATGAAACCACCTAGATTGGGACAATCTTTTAAAGAGCTAAAGGAAAAAGCTCGTGAGATTCCGGAAGTTAAAGAGTATTTGAACAGTTACTCCGTTGTTATTGGAAATATTGTTTTTGCACGCAGGGCACATCTCGGCTACACGCAAAAGCAGTTGGCCGACATGGCCAAAACGACTCAACATCGCATTTCTGAAATTGAGTCCGGTACAGGGAATGTCACTATGGAAGTCATGGATCGCGTTTTTCGTAGCCTAAGGCTGGTGCAGTTAGATCCTACCTTTGATGAACAATCCGCAGCCAGGGATTGATTGCATGTTAACAAGTACAAAGTCAGAGCTAGTTCTGTGTATACGTAAAATGCCCTGACCTCTTGCTCAGCAAGGGATCTGGGCATTTTACGTATACGGCTTAAGGTCTGACTTTGTACCAGATATCACTTCCTAAAATGATGGGGCGAAAAAGTCCTTGGTTATCCAAAGAGATAACCGAGGGCTTTTTGAGTTCGACCGTTTCAACTCCTAACATAGGTCAACAAATATTTTCTTCCGTTGCATACTCGCGACTTGTATGCTAGTATACTAGTATATAAGACAGAGCGAAAGGGGTCACGATATGAACCAACCACAACAACGGCAAGGCTCAAGCCGCGATTACGTGTACGATATCGTCAAAAAAAATATTTTGAGCCTGAAGCTGGAACCGGGCACGATGATCTCCGAGAAAGAGATCGGCGACAAGCTGGAAGTAAGCCGCACGCCGACGAGAGAAGCTTTTATCAAATTGGCGGAAGAGGACTTGATCGTCATTTATCCCCAGAAAGGCTCCTTCATTTCGCTGATCGATATCGATCAAGTGGAGGAAGCGAGGTTCGTCCGGGAGAACATGGAGGTCGCCGTCTTGAAAATCGCCTGCGACACGTTCACCGAACGCGATATCGCAGACATGGAAGCGCTTATCGCCGAGCAGCGGATTTACAGCGGGCATAATAACTATGAGAAGATGCATGACCTGGACGAGCTTTTCCATGAAACGATATTCAACAAATGCCACAAGCAAAGAACGTGGTCGGTCATCCAGCAGATGCTGGCTCACTATAAGCGGTTCCGCAACCTGCTGCTCGCCGTTTACTTCGATTGGGAGACGATTATCGCCCAGCATACCCGGATCGTGGAAAGCATCCGTCTGCGCGATCCCATCATGGCTGAGCAAGAGCTGCGGCAGCACGTAAAGTCGCGCTTCGAGAAAGCCGAGCTTCTGGAGAAGTACCCGAATTATTTCAAGAAAACGGACAGCCTCTCTTCCATCACCTTAAAATAAGCGGCTGCCGTGACATTATGACAAGAAGGGTGATGTTATGGTTTCAAGTTGGGTCGATCGCAATATTCGTTACTTGTTCTCGCTGCCGGCTGTTCTGTTCGTAGCCTTGATGGTCGTCTTTCCGCTAGGGTATACGGCCTGGCTCAGCCTGCACGAATGGAGCATGTCGGGCACGACGGCGCCGCTGTGGGTCGGATTGGGGAACTACGCCGAGCTATTGGCGGATTCGCGGTTTTGGCAGTCCGCTTGGCACACGATCTACTTCTCGTTCGGGGTGGTCATAGCCGAGACGATACTCGGGGTTGTCATCGCAGTGCTGCTCAATCGTCATTTTCGTTTTAAAAACATTGTGAAAACGCTCTTTTTGCTGCCGATGGTGTCCACGCCGGTGGCGATCGCGATGGTATGGATGCTGATCTTCGAGCCGACGGTCGGCTTCGCCAATTACTTGCTCGGGCAGTTCGGCATCGCGCCGCAAGCTTGGTTGACTTCCTCGGACACGGTGCTGCCGTCGCTGATGCTCGTCGATATATGGGAATGGACGCCGATGATTACGCTTATCGTATTGGCTGGGATGACAACGCTTCCACATGAGCCTTACGAGTCGGCTGTCGTCGACGGAGCAACCCGCTGGCAAATTTTTTGGCAAATTACGATTCCGATGCTGATTCCGACGATCGTGGTCGCGATGCTGCTGCGCATGATCGACGCTTTGAAAACGTTCGACCTGATCTATGCGACGACGCAGGGCGGGCCGGGCAACTCCTCGGAGACGTTGAACACGTACGGTTATGTGCTGGGCTTCGGCTTTTTTAAAGTAGGTCTCGGCTCGGCGTTGATCATGCTGTTTTTGCTGCTGGTCGCTTTGGTCAGTCTGGTCTTCGTGTATGTGAGAAAAAAGGCGGGTGACGCTTTATGATGGACGCGGTACAAACCGGCGGCGGACGCGCGTCGCGATGGCGGCCGGCTTCCCTATTGTTTTACGCGGGACTTGCCGTGATTCTGCTGATCGTCTGCTTTCCGTTTATCTGGATGATTTTTGCTTCCTTTAAAACACAGGTACAAATCATGTCCATGGAAAAATTGTTCGTATTCGAGCCGATCGCCGCCAACTACAAAACGGTGTTCAACGATTACGAATTCGTCAAGCCGATCATGAACAGTTTAATTATCGGCGTATCGTCAACCTTGCTGGCGATCCTGCTCGGTCTTCCGGCCGCGTATTCGATCTCCCGCTACAAGCAGACGATGCTGGGCCTCGTCATTTTGATGGTCCGGTTCATTCCGGGCATTACGTTTCTTATTCCGTGGTACGTTATTTTTTCCAAGCTGGGATTGGTCGATACGCATTTCGCGCTGGCGCTCAGCCATCTGCTGATCAACCTGCCTTTTATTATCTGGATCATGATCCCGTACTTCGATTCCTTGCCGAAGGAGCTGGAGGAAGCGGCGATCGTCGACGGGTCGTCGATACTCGGGCTGTTCCTGCGGATCATTGTGCCGCTTTCCGTTCCCGGCATTATTACCGCGTCGCTGCTGTCCTTCATTTTCTCGTGGAACAATCTCGTCTTCTCGATGGCGTTGGCGGGCGGCAATACGCAGACGCTGCCGCTGGCGATATTCAACTTTATCTCGTACGCCGCGATCGATTGGGGCGCGTTGATGGCAGCCGCCGTGCTCATTACGGTGCCGATTCTGATCATCTCGCTGCTCACGCAACGCTTCATTATTCAAGGCCTTACTGCAGGAGCGGTCAAAGGCTGACACGCAAACGGCCACATTACGAACGGGAGGTGGTAGCCGGGATATTCCAGAGCAAGCGCGACAACCTATACAACAGAGATGAAGCACGAACCTCGGAACAGGCAATGGGGGAAACAAGCAACACAATACGAAGCTGGGGGTAAGGCTACTATGAAATATAATTGGGGAAAAACGACTTCGGTCATGCTGGCATCGGTGATGCTGGCCGGCGCTTTAACGGCATGCGGCTCTTCGGGCGATAAAGGGCAGACGGGCGGCACCAAAACGGGCAGCGGCGCCG
This sequence comes from Paenibacillus hodogayensis, assembly GCF_039536325.1. Taxonomy (NCBI): domain Bacteria; kingdom Bacillati; phylum Bacillota; class Bacilli; order Caryophanales; family Paenibacillaceae; genus Paenibacillus; species Paenibacillus hodogayensis. Next base: position 337,004 of record NZ_BAAAYO010000014.1, on the reverse strand, counting down.
ACAAGGACAAGCCTTACGCCGGAACGGAAATCCGGTTCGTCATGGCCGTCCATCCATGGCTCGATACGATCAAGACGATGCTGCCGGAATTCGAGCAGAAGACGGGGATTAAAGTCAAAGTCGAATCGTTCAGCCAAGAGCAGACCAGCAACAAGCTGGCGGTCGAGCTGGCGGCGAAAACCTCTTCGCTGGACGTTCTGTTCCTCCGGCCGCTCGACGAGACGAAACTGTTCTCCAAAAACGGCTGGGTGGAGCCGCTCGATCCGTTCGTGACAAGCGACTCCGCTTATGACGTGAAAGACTTTATCCAATCGTCGCTCGATTCGTCGACGTACGACGGCAAGCTGATCGGCATCCCGATTACGACCGAGCGCGAGGTGTTGTACTACCGCAAAGACTTGCTGGAGAAAAACAACATCCCCGTTCCGAAAACGATGGATGAGCTGATGAAGGCGGCGGAGAAGCTGAACGATCCGAAAAACGGCATGTACGGCTTCGCCGCGCGCGGCAAAAAAGTCGTCGCCGTCACCCAGTTCTCCGGCTTCCTGTACAGCTTCGGAGGCAAGTTCCACGACGGGGACAAAGCGACGTTGAACACACCGGAAGCGATGGCCGCCTTCAAATATTACGGCGACATGCTGAACAAGTACGGCCCTCCGGGAGCGATCAATATGCACTGGACGGAAGCCGCCGCGGCTTTTGCCCAAGGCAAGGTGGCTTTGTTCACCGACGCCGACGCCATCTATCTGAACGTGGCCGATCCGACCAAATCGACGGTCAGCGATAAGGTGGGCTACGCGATGTTCCCGGCAGGTCCGGCGGGCGCGCGTCCGTATAACGTCAGCTCCGGGGCGCTGGCAGTAAGCAAATTTTCCAAAAACAAGGAAGCTGCCGCCGAGTTTGTCAAATGGGCGACCAACAAGGAAACGGTGCTGAAAACCCAATCCGCCGGCAATCCGGGCGCGAGACAATCGGTCTGGAATAACCCGGAGTCGACGAAAAGCTATCCGGCCGACTTGGTCAAAGTCATCAACGAAAGCTCCAAGATCGGCGTAGGGGTCGACCGTCCTCAAGTCATCGGCGTGGCCGAGGCGAGAGATATTATCAGCGCGCCGATGAGCGCCGCTATCGAAGGCAAAGACTTTACTGCGGCTGCCGAAAAGGCGCAAAAAGATTTTCAGGCATTGATCGATAAAGAGAAAGCGTCCCAGTGACGTCTACCGGGGGCGGCGAGAATCGACCGCCCCCTATTATTCGGAGAAGGAAGGAACGGACGATATGACAACGATCGGTTTCATTGGTTTGGGGAGAATGGGGAGCGGCATTTGCCGTCAACTGCTTGAGGGCGGCTATGCCATGACCGTATTTGATATTAATGAGAACAACACCCGTCCGTTCGCGGACAATGCGGCTGTCGCGGCAACCGTCGGGGACGTGCTGGATGCAAGCGACGTCGTCTTCCTGTCGCTGCCGGGATCGCCGCAGGTGGAAGAGGTCGTGGAACAGTTTATCGCGCGGGGCGTATCGGGGAAGACGATCGTCGACCTCAGTACCAGCTACCCGCTGTCTTCCGGCAAGCTGCATGCGCAGGTCAAAGCGGCCGGCGGACAGTTCGCCGACGCCTCGCTGACCGGTACGCCGATGCATGCCGAGCAAGGTAGCTTGATCGTCACCTTCGGCGGGGACGAGGAGACGTTCGCCCAATGCGAGCCGATCATTCTCACGTTCGCTTCCCGCGGCGTTCATCATATCGGGGGACCGGGCGCGGGCAATATCGCCAAGCTGGCCAACAACTATTTGTCGATCATGTACATCGCGTTGTATTCGGAAATATTCCCGCTGGCGGAGAAGCTGGGCTTCGATACCGGCAAGCTGTTCGAGATTATCGGCAACAGCGGGGTCAACTGCGCGATGTATCAAAGCAATGCGGCGAAAATCGTCAACAAAACGTACGACCCTTCATTCGCCCTCGATTTGGCTTTGAAAGATTTGTCATACGTGAAGAAGCTGTTCGACGAACATCAATTTCCGTCCTTTGTTCTGGACGGGGGCTTGAATTTGCTGCGCATCGGGCACCAGCAAGGCTACGGGGCCAACGATTGCTCGGAAATGGCTCGCGTCGTTCGGGATATGATGGGTACGGAATAAGGAGAGTCGGGTATGAGCGAAACTTGGGATGCGGGAAGCTTGCGCGTTTTTTACGAAGACCATCTGAAGCGGGTGCTGCTGCCGTTCTGGCTGCGCTCTTCGGACGAGGAGCACGGCGGGTACTTCAACTGCTACGACAATACGGGGGAGAAGCTCGTCTCCACGGATAAATATACGTGGTCGCAAGGCCGGTTCGTCTGGATGTACGCGAAGCTGGCCTCCATGAGCACGGACACCTTCGACAGCGGGGAACGGGACCGTTTCCTGAAGCTGGCCGAAAGCGGCGCGAAGTTTCTGATGGACCATTGCTTGCTCGACAACGGAAATTGCGCGTTCGTCATGGAGCGGACGGGTGATCCGAAGCTCAATCCCCCGAACGAGCGGTACGATTCCAGCATCTTCGCCGACTGCTTCGTCGTGGCCGGATTGGCCAAATATGCCGCGACGGCAGACAGTGCGGACAGCCTGAGCTTTGCGCGGACACTGTACCGCTCGATTATCGGACGGATCGAAAGCGGGCAATACGAAATGGCGCCTTATCCGACACCGGACGGGTACCGTTCGCACAACATTCCGATGATTCTGCTTAATGTGACTCAGGAGCTGCTGGAGGCCGAAGAAGCCCTCGGGACCGCAAGCGGGGGAGCGGAGAGCGGGACGGCCGAAAGCGATACGACGGAATGGCTGCGCGGCAACATGAGGATGTTTTTGCAGGAAATTATGGACCATTTTGTCGATACGGACGGGGTGCTGAACGAAATGATCGGCGCCGACCGCTCCCGGGTCGACTCGCTGCTGGGTCGTTATTGCAATCCAGGCCATTCCATCGAGGATATGTGGTTCGTCATCCATGCGGCTATGAAGCTCGGGATGGAGCCTTATATCGGAAAAGCGGTCCGGACGGCCAAGAAGATGGTGGAGCTCGGCTGGGACGACGAATACGGAGGCCTGCTGCTGTTCGTGGACCGGGACGGCGGGCAGCCGCGGGGAGACCGCAGCGGCATCGAGCATACGGGCATGGTCGGACAAATCGGGCAAAACTGGGACAACAAGCTGTGGTGGGTCCATTCGGAGGCGCTGTACACGACGATGCTCGGCTACAGCTTGACCGGGGACGAACGGTTGCTTACCGACTATCGCGCCATTCACGACTATACGTTCCGCACGTTTCCGCATCCGGACGAACGGGTCGGGGAATGGATTCAGATCCGCCGGCGCAACGGCGAGCCGATCGATAAGGTCGTCGCGCTGCCGGTTAAAGACCCGTACCATATTATCCGCAACGTAATTTTGATCATCGAGCTGCTGGATCGGATGAAAAACGGTCCCGGAATGGAGGCGTTACAGGCATGAGCATCATCCGCAAGCTGCTGGAGCCGATTCCGCTGCCGCCGATGGCGTTGATTCGGCAAAAATTCGACGACACCCGGATTGACGACATTCGCGGCCATGTGCGCCGGGAACTGGAGAGGCCGGGGACGCTCGACCGGCTGAAGCCGGGCCAGCGGGTTGCCGTCGCGGTCGGAAGCCGGGGCATTCAAAATTTGGCGCTGATCGTCAAAACAACGCTCGACCGGATCAAGGACGCCGGGGCGATACCGTTTATCGTTCCGTGCATGGGCAGCCATGGCGGCGCGACCGCCGAAGGGCAGGTCGATATCCTGAAGCAGCTCGGCATTACGGAGGCGACGATGCTGGTGCCGATTCTGGCTTCGATGGAAGTCGTCGTGATCGATACGCTCGACAACGGCCTGCCCGTCTATGTCGACCGCTTCGCCATGGAAGCCGACGCCATCGTCGTCATTAACCGGATCAAGCCGCATACCGCCTTCCGCGGGCCGTACGAGAGCGGCGTCATGAAGATGATCGCCGTCGGTCTCGGCAAGCAGAAGGGAGCCGAAGCGATCCATCAGCTCGGCTTCAAGCATATGGCCGTCAATATGCCGAACGCGGCCCGCATTCTGATGCGCAAGCTGCCGATCGTCTTCGGCATCGCGATCGTGGAGAATGCGTACGATCAGACGTGCCTCATCGAAGCGCTTCCGATCGAGCGGGTGGAGGAGCGGGAGCGGGAACTGCTCGTGGAGGCGAAGGAACGCATTCCGAAGCTGCTGTTTGGGCAAATCGACGTACTGGTTATCGACTGGATAGGCAAAAACATTAGCGGCGACGGGATGGACCCGAATGTGACCGGGCGCTTCCCGACCCCTTATGCTTACGGCGGGCCGGATGTCACCAAGATCGTGGCGCTAGACCTGACGCCCGAATCCAAGGGCAATGCCGCGGGGATCGGGCTTTCCGACTTTACGACGCGCCGCATGGTCGACAAGATGAGCGCGGAGGCGACGTACGCCAACGGCCTGACCTCGACCGTATGCTTGCCTTGCAACATATCGACCACGCTGGAAAACGATTATTATGCGATCAAGGCTGCGGTCAAGACGTGCAATATATTCGATTATACGACCTGCCGTCTCGTGCGGATCCGCGACACGCTCCATCTGGGCGACATTCAGATATCCGCCGCCATGCTGGACGAAGCCCGCCAACACCCGGATATCGAAGTATTGGCGGAGCCGGGGGAATGGCATTTCGATGATGAGGGCCATCTGCCCAAGGCGTAGACGTAGCTGGTTATGCCCTGAAAGCAACGGGAACGAATAGAAGAAGAGCGGGACGACAATGATGGTTGTCGTCCCGCTCTTTGTTCTACTCTTCCGTGTAAACCAACTTCGTATCGATGCCGATCTGATTGGCTTTGCCGTCCCACGTCACGCCGAAGTTGATGGCTTTGGCGATATCGCGCAGCTTGAAATAGTTGTTGCCGTTAATGTTGTAGGCAGTAAACGGAACTTCTTTGCCGTCCAGGTAGATGGTGGAGCCGGTGGTGACCGCATCGGCCGGTGCCGGATTGGCGGACACGGCAAGCTCTCCGCCGGCAGGCGTATAAGCTTTGCCCGTTTCCAGGCTGATGGCGTTCTTCGCGTCGTTCCAGCCGACTTGAAACGGCTTGTCCGTGCCGTTGACGGCCATGGCCAGGTCGCGCAGCTTGAAGTAATTATTGCCGTTAATCGTATACGCCTCGAACGCGGTTTCTTTGCCATTCACGAGCACTTTGGCAGCGGTCGGGAGGGCGGCGGCGATTTCCGGCTTGCCGGCTGGTTTTTCGGTAGGCTTTTCAGCCGACGTAGGATCAGGCTTATTCTCCTGCTTTGCCGGAGCAGCGTCCGTCTTGTTTTCCGGTTTCGTTTCGACGGCTTTATCGTTTTTCGGCTCGGCCTTTTCTTCCGGCTTCACGCCATCCATTCCACGGGCGACGATTTGAATGGCGAATTGCGCAACCGAATCCGGAGAATAGTCCTCGCCGAACTGCGCATGTCCGCCGTAGTAGCCCGGTTTGCTGATGGTGATGGTGTTATTGCTCATTTCCATGCGTTCATGAACTTCGCCGATATCGAAAAAGTCTTTGTCGAGCTTGGCATCCGGAAAGTAGCTAAGCTGTGCCGGAGCCTTCTTGTCTTTGACGACGATCGTTACGGGTCCTTCGGAAACGTAAAGGATGTCTCCTACTCCAGCGCCTTCGTCGGTGAACGAAATTTCTTTCAAAATATTAGTCAGGGAAACTTCCCCGCCTTGAACAGTCTTGATCGTTTTCTCCTCGCCTGCCCGCACTGCAGCATCGGCAGCGAACGCGGCGGCGGAAGCGAATGCGGAAAGGACCATCGCCACAACCAGAAGGGCCGACATCCTTTTCAAGCTCTTGCGCACAAACCATCTCTCCCTTGTCTGTATAATTGGAATTCCTCGATTGAAGGATTTCTCCACCTGATTATACTGGATACGGATATGTTTTTCTATGTAAAAAAGACTATTTCGCCTAAAATTATGAAAATTATTAATTCTAAATACCTATTTTTCTAATAATGCGAATGTAGGTCTTAAGCTTGCCGTTCTGCCTCTTCGGGAGGGCTTATCCGCCATCCATTTCAAGCTTGCCTCCGGTGTGGTAAGATGAGAATCGGGAATGGACAAAGAAAGCCGAGGTGAATGAACCGATGTCGGAATCGATCGATAAGCCGGAAACCGGAACGGCGGAGGAGCCGCGCAAAATCTCGCTGGCCGAGGCCATGAAGCGGAAGCTGGCGCAGAAAAAGCAGGAGCAGCACCAGTCGAAGGATCTGCAAAGCGGCCATCATACGACGGATGTCAAGCAGATGAAGAGCCAGATCAACAAAAAGCCGAATAACCAAAAAAGAAGGACAGGCGTATAACGACCGAAAACCGGCCGTTGCAGGTCGACGCGTCCAGGCCCGCCTTAGCTCCGGAGTCATTCGCCTACAAGAGAATGACGCCAGGGGCTTTTTCGGCGAAGGTCGAACGGAAAACGCCAAGACGACGAGCTCTCTTGAAACAAAAAAGCTTTGGACCGCAAAGTCCAAAGCTTCGATATTGGTTTATTCGTCTTTCGGCACAGGCAGCCCGAGCCCTTCGGCTACACCGGTTCCGTACTCCGGATCAGCTTTGTAGAAATGGGCGATTTGGCGCAGCTTGATCTCGTCTCGTTCCACCGGCTTCATCGCGCCGACGATGTTGCGGACAAGACGGCCGCGCTCGTCCTCGCTCATCAGCCGGTACAGGTCGCCTGCCTGCGTATAATGGTCATGGTGGTCGTAAGCGACGCTATCGGCCGTGCCGGATATTTCGAACGGCGCCGTCCTGTGTGCAGGGGACTCGGTTGGTCCGCCGTAGCTGTTCGGCTCGTAATAAACAGCTCCGCCGCCGTTGCCGTCGAAGCGCATTTGTCCGTCGCGCTGGTAATGGTTCGTTTCCGCTTTGGGCCGGTTGATCGGCAGCGCATTATGGTTGGCGCCGACCCGGTACCGGTGCGCATCGGCGTAAGCGAACAGGCGCCCTTGCAGCATTTTGTCCGGCGATGCTTCGATACCTGGCACGAACGATCCCGGCGAGAACGTGGCCTGCTCGACCTCGGCGAAATAATTGTCCGGATTCCGGTCCAGCACCATGCGTCCGAGCTCGATGAGCGGATAATCTTTTTGCGACCATACTTTCGTAACGTCGAACGGGTCGAACCGGTACGTATCGGCGTCCTCCACCGGCATGATCTGCACGCACAGCTTCCAGGAAGGGAAGTCGCCGCTCGCGATCGCGTTGAACAAATCCTCGGTATGGTAGTCCGGGTTCTCGCCCGCAAGTTTGGCGGCCAGTTCGACATCGAGATTCCGAACGCCTTGCTCGGTTTTGAAATGATACTTCACCCAGACGGCCTTGCCCTCGGCATTGACCCACTTGAACGTATGGCTGCCGAAGCCGTGCATATGCCGGAGCGTAGCCGGGATGCCGCGGTCGGACATCAGAATCGTAACCTGATGAAGCGACTCGGGGGAGAGCGACCAGAAATCCCATACCGCATTCGGGTTTTTCAAATGGGTTTGCGGATGGCGCTTCTGCGTGTGGATGAAATCGGGAAATTTGATCGCATCGCGAATGAAAAAGACAGGCGTATTGTTGCCGACCAGGTCGTAGTTTCCTTCCTCGGTGTAAAACTTGACCGCGAAGCCGCGCGGGTCGCGCACCGTGTCGGATGAGCCGAGCTCGCCCGCAACCGTGGAGAAGCGGATAAACATGGGCGTGCGTTTGCCTACCGCGGACAAGAAGTCCGCCTTCGTATAGGCCGACAAGTCGTTCGTCACCTCGAAATAGCCGTGCGCACCCGCGCCTTTGGCGTGAACGACGCGCTCGGGCACGCGCTCGCGGTTGAAATGCGCCAGCTTCTCGAGCAGATGGACGTCCTGAATCAAGGTCGGCCCGCGGGAACCGGCTGTCATCGAATTTTGATTATCGCCTACGGGAGCGCCCCAACTTGTCGTTAAATGATTATTTTTATTGGTAGTCATGAATATAATCACCTCATCAGATAGATATGATGCTTTTCTATATTCTATGATAACATGTATTACTAAAACATCAATATTTATTTATAATAATTCTAAATAATAGTTTTTCAGAATTCAATGCGGTGAAACTTTTGCGTGGTCCTAACGTACATGCATAAAAAGAAGAAGAGGAGGGAGCGTTCATGAGCACCGGAGGCGCAGGCTTTAGCATGTTAAGTTTTTTCAGTTCGTTCGGCGTATTGATTTATCTCGTTCTGATCGGGCTTTCGATCTATTGCTTGATATTATTCATTCGCCTTGCCCACAGAGGCATTAAAGCGCTTGATATTTACATTAACGAGAAAAAGGATCAGAACCGGTATTAGCGGCTGTCTCCAAGAGCGTTATCGGCAAAAAAGGGATTTTCGGGAAGCGGACATGCGCCGTCGCGGTATACAATGGTGGCGTAACCCGCGAGAAGCGGATTCGACTCTGGAAGGCGAGGGATTTGGAGTGGACTTGAATGCAAAGATCGGCGAGCTGTTCGGAGCGGCGCAATCGGGAGACGCGGAGAAACTGAAGCGATTGCTAGACGAAGAGTCGAGCCTCGCGAACACGGCAAACGGCGAGGGACTCACGCCGCTCGGCTACGCGGCCCATTTCGGCAATAAGGAAGCGGTGCGGGTGCTGCTTGATTACGGCGCGGACGTGAATGCCGTTTCCCGTTCGTCCGTTTCGTACATCCCGTCCAACACGGCGCTGCATGCGGCGATTGCCGGTAAACGAAACATGGAAGTCATTCGGCTGCTGCTGGACCGGGGAGCGGATACCCGTCTGTTCGACAGCAACGGCCATACGTGCGTGCATACGGCCGCCTTTCATGACGATAACGTCGAGCTGATCCGGCTGCTGCTCGAGCACGGCGCGGACGTCAACGCCGCTGCCCAAGGAGGCGGAACGGCGCTGTCCATTGCCCAGAAGCAAGGAAACGGGAGCGTTGCCGGGCTTTTGCGCGAACGGGGCGCTGGAATTTAAAGTTTAATGCCGCTAAGAAACATGGTACAATACCGCTAGGGAAAGAAGGATGTCTCGGATGGGACGTCTTTTTTTATTTGGCAAAGCCGAAACGGGATAGGGATGCAGGCCCGTAAAAAGGGGGCCTCTATGACAGGAATAGCCGTTTTGCTCGTGCTCGGCTCGGGCTTCGTTCATTCGGTTTGGAATTTATACACGAAGAGAAGCTTGAACAAAAACGTTTTTCTGTGGTTTTGCCAGCTTACTGCGGTCGTCGTCTTCTTGCCGTGGGCGATTGTCGAGCTGGACGCGGTTCACTGGTCTGGCCAAACGGCTTTGCTGGTCGCGGCGTCCATGGCGCTGCACGGATTGTATGTCGTTCTGCTGGCCGCCGCCTATTCGATCGGGGATTTGTCGCAGGTGTACCCGATTATGCGGGGAACGAGTCCTTTGCTCGTACCGTTTGCGGGCGTATTCCTCATCGGTGAGCCGTTATCGGTCTATGGCTGGGGCGGGGTCGCGTTCATCGTGTGCGGCATCGTGCTGTTGAGCGGTATCCGTTTCGACCGGAGCGGCTCCGGCACCTTACGCGCTCCGCTGCTGGCGCTGGCTGTAGGCGTTTGCATCGCCAGTTACATCGTAGTGGATAAGCTTGCGCTCGATCATGTTCCGGCCGTCGTATTGAACGAGGCCTCCAATATAGGCAATATGCTTGCTCTAAGCGTAGCTGCCTTCCGGTCCAACGGGATTCGCCAAGAATGGGCCGCGAACGGGAAAACGATTATACTTGGCGGTATTTTGGCGCCGGGAGGCTATTTGCTGTTTTTACTTGCCTTGTCGCTGGCGCCCGTTGCCCAGCTCGCCCCGATGCGAGAGATCGGCACCGTATTCGGGACGGCGATGGGCATTTGGATTCTTAAGGAGCAGCAAGGCCCGCGGCGGCTGTTCACTTCTTTGATGATTACGGCCGGGGTGGTCGTTTTGGGCATTTGGGGCGGGGCGTGACGACAGAGGGAAACTACGGAGGGCAGGGTTTCGGCTGTACGATGACCGGATCGGCAAGCATTGCGGGCTTCATAAGCAAAAGAAGGGCTACCCTCCTCCGCCATATTCGTGGCGGTTGGGGTAGCCCTATTCCTTCTGCGGCTATCCGTTAATCGAAATAAAGATCGTCGTTTTTACTGTTCCCGGGATTTTTGTGGTGGAACACTTTCACGCGAACCTCCGCTCGTTTATCCCCGTACGAGACGGTAATCGTGGACCGTCCCGGCTTGACCGCCTTCACGAGCCCGTCGCTCGCCACCGTCGCTACCGCTTCGTGGGAGGTGGAGAAACGAGGACCGGCTGCCGTTCGGCGGGACCCGTCCGCATACGCAGCCGTCACGCCAATGAGGTGCGTTTCGCCGGCGATGAGGCTGACGTTCGCGTCATCGACCGAAATGCTCGTCAAAGAGATGACAGTGACCGTTTGGGTGGCGGATAGTCCATCAAGCGAGGCCGTTATGACCGACGTGCCTTGGCGAAGGGCAGAAGCCTCGCCATATACCGACACGGACACCGTCCCCGGGTTGGAGGAGACGAATACGGCACCCGAAGCGGGCTTTCGCGAACCGTCCGAATAGACGGCCGTTACAACCGAAGCGTACGTCTCGCCCTCGTACAGTTTGCCGCCGTTCACATCCAGCTCGAGCGCCTTCAGCACCGGCTCCAGGCGGGTTACCCGAATTGTCGCCTCGTTCGTCTTGCTCCCGTCGACTTCGACGGTAATGGCAATGTCGTTGGCCCCCGGCTGCAGTGGTACCGTTCCGCTGAAATCCCCGCCTACGGCCATATTGGCCGGAGCCCCGTTCAGTTTGACCGCGGCCGTCCCCGGCCCCAGTACCTCTACATTCCCTTTTACTTCAAAATTGGCATTGGACGTAGTCGCGTCTTTATAGTCCAAATGTCCGCGCAGCAGAGCGGCGCGCACATCGTTCTGGATGCTGTAGGCGTTCGCGAGCAGCTGCCGGCGGACGCGAATCCCGTCTTTGTCCAGAGCGGATAGGACGAACCCGCCTGCGGGGATGATGCTGTTGTTCACCCGATTGCCGCTCCACTGCCAGTTGATGGCTTGCTGCTTGTTGACGACGTCCGTCACTTTGCCGTCGGCGCCTACGATAACTTCCACGCCATAGCTTCCCGACGTTCCTGTCGTCGGTCCGAACGCTTCGGTGTACAAACCGACCGTGTCCAGCGCCCGGTTTTGATTGAAATAGTCGCCTTCGATAAAACCTTTGGCGATAAACGGCTTCAGCGGGTCCGGCAGAACGAGGCCGTTCGGGATGCTGATGCCGAGCTGGTACGGCTTCACGTAAGGACGGTCCTCCAGCGCCGCCTTCTGGATATCCCAATTGATGACCGACAAATCGAACAGCTTGATGCCGTTCGTAAACTTCAGCGCTGCCTGGAAAGACTGCCTCTGGTCTTCCGGGTCGGGCAGCTGCTGGAGCTGGAAGCCGGCATACACCGGGAACTGCTCCATGGTCAGCACATGAATGAGCGCGATTCCTTTGATGACCGCTTCCGGCGTATTGTAATAGGTGCCCAAAATCAAATAGTCAAAAATATCGGGCGTCCCGAATGCGGTATTCGCATACTCCTCGGTGTACAGTCCGGGCAAATTCAGTCCAAGCCGCGGGTCGTAACGGAAATCTGGGCTGGCCCAATTTTGTCCGACCTCGTAATACGACGTATACCAGGACCCCATTGAGTTGGCGAGCGGGATGTGCTTGCCGGTTTCGAGGTTGACTTGGTCTACTTTCGTCCGCAGCTTTTGGAAGAACGTTTTCGATACGGTCGACCGATACGTCAGCCAATCGTAGAACAGCGGCCCGTTCACCGTTTCCGTATATTTGCCGGATGCGTCGTATTTATGCTCGAAAATATCTTGCGGCCAGTGCGCCAGCGTCTTTCCTTTGCCGGTCAAATACTGTTCGAACTGGAGCTTGGAGAGATTGCTGAAATCGGCATACAGATTGTCGTAGCGGGCGCGGTCGAGCACGACGCAGTCGACGTCATAGTGGCGCATCACTTCTTCAATCGCAAGCATTTGCAGCTGTTGGGCGTTTTCGTTCGCGGGGTTAAGGAAATAGACGGAAGGCTTGTACGCGCTTTGGCGAATCGGAACGATATTCCCGCCGTCTTCCGGGCGGTACACCCATTCCTCGAACGAAGCGAACTGTCCCGGAGTAAGCCCGGTATCCTTCGCCGTTCCGGAGCCGTACAGATTGAAGACGGCGTCGATGCGCAGCCCCAGCTCGTGGCCGTGTCTGATATATTCCTGCAGCACGTCGAGATCGGCAGGAACCCCGGTTTTGGTCGCTTCTGTGATTTGACTGATATGAGGGAGTCCGGACAGGTCGTTTTGCAGGTAGGAGAGGAAGCCTTCATGACCTTTCACGGGGAAAGCGACGGCCGTAACGCCGGCGTTTTTGGCTTTCACGAGCAGCGCCCGTATGGAGGCGGAGGACGGATATTTGTTCAGATTGGTCGATTGCTCGATCCATAAATAGACTTCGCGGCCTTGCTGCTCTTGCATGTAGCGGTAGACGGTCACCGTAGATTTGTTCTGCAAGATCGGTCCGCGGTACACTTCCACGGTTATATAGTTCGTCTTGGGCTGCAGCTGGACATCGTAGGAGAACAAGCCGTCCGCGCGAATGGGAACTTGCTGTCCGTTGACGACAATCCTGTACACGCCGTCGGCCTGATAATTGGTCAACTTGCCGGAAATGGCGGTAGATTGCTGATCCTTAGAGACGGGGAACATGTTCGTCTGATCGAGCACGAGCGTGGAAGGCTGGGCCAAATGCTCGGTTTTTTGCTTAAACTCGTTCAAGGCGACCGATACGCCATCGACGTTCAGCTTTACCCGGTCGCCCACGGTGAAGTTTTCCGCCAAAAACTTTTTGTAACCCCTGGACGCATAAGCATCGTCGCTCGCAAGCAGCACGAAGCCGTTTGGCGGAATGTCCAGATTGGGCGAATCCTGCCATGGGGGAGGCGTTCCCGGCGCAGGAGCTTTATTGGCGATTTTCGTGACGATAAAATCGCTGCTGACTTGGACGGCCACGTTATATTTGTTCGTATTGTTCGTTTTGTCGCCGTATCTGTCGGTCAGTACGGCCAAATAATTGCCGCTGCTAGGAGCGTCCACGGCGTCGATCTGTTTCTTGGCTCCGCTTGCGGCCTCGATCTCTAGCACGAGCGGGGTGTTGCTCGCCGTTTCGGCGGCTGCGGTCCATGCCGTGCCGAGCAGAGCTGTCGCCAATAGCACGACGGCCAACATCGTTTTCTTCATCCGATTCCCTCCAAGTATAAGGTAGTAGTCCGGTTGAGACTGGCTGTCGGGGGTTGTCCCTGTCTTTGGGTCCTCCTTTCGAAAGCGATTACAAACACTTGCACTTCCATTTTAAAATTGAAGAGGAATAAAATGTATGAACTTAAATTACCATTCTTGGTACTTTCATGACAGAGTGCGGCGATTCATGCTCGCAACCGGAGGGGAATTTGCAGGAGGCCGAAAATTCAAGTATGCTTTTTTCCAAGACGGATTAACTTCAACCGACAAGGAGCAGCTATGATACGATTCGGCATTATCGGCACCAATTGGATTACGGATTCCTTTCTGCAAGCTGCGCAAGAGGCGGACGGCTTCGCGCTGACCGCCGTCTACTCCCGGACCGCGCAGCGTGCGCAGGAATTCTCGGACAAGTACGGCGCAGCCCGCGTGTACACGAATATAGAGGAAATGGCCGCAAGCGGGGAAATCGACGCCGTCTACATCGCCAGCCCGAACTCGCTCCATGCCGAGCACGCCAAAGCGTGTATGAAGCACGGCGTTCATGTGCTGTGCGAGAAGCCGATCGCTTCGAATAGCGCGGAGCTGAAAGAAATGGTCGCCGTCGCCCGCGAGCATGGCGTCGTGCTGATGGAGGCGATGAAATCGACGCTGCAGCCGAATTTCGGCGCGGTTCGGGACAACCTGCACCGGATCGGCAAAGTGCGGCGGTATGTATCCAGCTTCTGCCAATATTCTTCCCGTTATGATGCCTACAAGCAGGGAACAGTTCTGAATGCGTTTAACCCTTCGTTCTCGAACGGAGCGCTCATGGATTTGGGGATTTATTGCCTTTATCCGCTGGTCGTCCTGTTCGGCAAGCCCGATCGGATTCACGCCAATGCCGTCATGCTCGGTTCCGGAGTGGACGGCGGCGGGAGCCTGCTGCTTGCGTATCCGGAGATGGAAGCGGTCATTCATTATTCGAAAATGACAAACTCGTCGCTCCCTTCCGAAATTCAAGGAGAAGACGGCGTGATGACGATCGCCAAAATCAGCATGCTGGAGTCGGTGGAAATTCGCGGCAGGGACGGCAGCCTGACTGACGTTACGAGAGAACAAGAGGCTAATACGATGGTATACGAGGTTAACGAATTCATCGGCCTGATCCGCCAAGGCCGGACGGAGTCCGCTATCAACTCCCACGACCATTCGTTGTGGACGATGGAAATTATGGACGAAGCCCGGAAGCAAATAGGGCTCGTTTACCCGGCGGATGCGAAGTACCGGTAACGAAACGGTAGCGCAGATTCCGGCTTACTTGCAGGCAAGGAGCGGCGTCCGCCCCGCCGGCCCGCCGCCGGCCATCCTAATAAAAGAAGGAAATACGGGTGCGACAGCATCAAGGAGCCGAAGGGCGCAAGCCTCCGGCTTCTTTTATTGCCACGGCATTCAACTTTACAGAAGGAAGGGTCACGGACCGCAAGAGAGCCCTGCGGCCCGGATTCTGTTTCCGTTCTGGAATAAAAAGGGGCGCGGCATCGGATACTAAGGAGCAGCCCCCAATAACAGCCGCTCGTGACGCTCCGCCCGAAGCCCGGACTGACGATGATCGCGGAAGCCCGTTCCTGATTCCGGCAGCGCCAAGCCCCGATAGCGTGGTCGGGGCCGCGATTTCTCATAGGATAGCCGGCTCGCAATTTTTGCTTGACGTTCTGTCCGCCCTCGTGCATACTTGCTTTCAGTTACAACTAGAACGGTGGAGAACTGAGATGAATCGGCATTCCCTATATATGGAATTTGGACGCAAAGAATGGGCGGCGCTTCGCGATCACACGCCTCTTCCGCTCACGAGGGAAGAGTTTGAAAGCTTAAAGGGGTTAAACGATCAGATTCCGTTTGAAGAGGCGGAGCAGATTTACCATCCGATTACCCGGCTGATCAATCTGCACGTCGCAGCCTCCCAGCAGCTGTATCGGTCGACCGTGTCGTTCACGGGCAGCCGCGAGGCGAAGACGCCCTTCATTATCGGCATCGCGGGCAGCGTGGCGGTCGGCAAAAGCACGGCAGCCCGTCTGCTTCAGCTGCTGCTTTCCCGTTGGACGAACCACCGCCATGTCGACCTGGTGACGACCGACGGATTCCTGCACCCAAACCGGATTTTGCTGGAGCGGGATATGATGAAGAAGAAGGGATTTCCGGAAAGCTACGACATCAAGCGGCTGCTGCAGTTTTTGACGGAAGTGAAGGCGGGCAAACCGGAGGTAGCCGCTCCGGTCTACTCCCATCTCGTCTACGATGTCATTCCCGACCAGCTGCAGATTGTGCGCAATCCGGATATTTTGATCGTAGAGGGCATTAACGTGCTTCAGGTCAGCAAGGAGGCGCGCGTGTTCGTCAGCGATTTTTTCGACTTCTCCATCTACCTGGACGCCGAAGAGCGGGATATCGAGCGCTGGTACATCGAACGGTTCCGGATGCTGCGCGACTCGGCATTTCGCAACCCCCAATCGTATTTTCACCGGTATGCGACGTTGACGGAAGAGGAAACGGTTCGGACGGCAACGCAAATCTGGAATGAAATCAATGCGGTCAATCTGCGCGAAAACATTTTGCCGTCCAAAGGACGAGCCCGCCTGCTGCTGCAAAAAGGCTTGAACCACGAAATCCGCAAAGTGCTGCTGCGCAAATAAACGGGACCACCACCGGGCTGCCGCTCGGCGGTCCGGAAGACGACGCGCGACCCTGCTTCGGGCGCGACTTCTTCAGACCTGCTTGGCATGCGTCGCTTTGCACGAGCGGGCGCTGGTCCTCGAAAAAACGGCAAAGCGGCTGGGAGCCGGATCGCGGTTTTCGCGCTTCTTCGGCGGCAAATGGCAGGGAAGAACGGAAGCAAGCGCCTCGCGGACCGGGATCGGGCCGAAGCGGCGTTTTTCGTTGTTTCCCCCTTCGGTAATTAACTTTTGAAAAGTAAGTGGGAATGTGATACAGTAGGAAATGAAATATAATAATACCTATCGGAAAGGTGTGTAAAAAAATGAGCTTGCCGGAAGTCGTTTCTACTGTAACCGAGGACGTTCAAGCGCATCGGAAGTCGGAATTTGCATTGTCCCCTCTGTTTTTGAATCGCTGGTCCCCGCGCGCCTTTACCGATCGGAAGGTATCGGATGAGGACCTCCATGCGATTCTGGAAGCGGCACATTGGGCGCCTTCTTCCTTCAACGATCAGCCGTGGCGGTTCATTGTGGCCAAGACGGAGGAGCAATTGAACGTATTCCGCGGTTTTCTTGGAGATTTCAATAAATTGTGGGCGTCCAGCGCGCCAGTTCTTGTGGTCATCGCTTCGGATAAGCAGCGGGAAAACGGCGATCCGAACGGAGCCCATGCGTTCGACAGCGGCACCGCCTGGGGATACTTGGCTTTGCAGGCGACATTGAAGGGAATCGCATCGCATGCGATCGGCGGCTTCGATCGGCAAGCGGCCCGCGAAGCGCTGAACGTTCCCGACCATTACGAGCTTCATGCCGTTATTGCCATCGGTTACCGGGGCGACAAAAACGAGCTGCCGGAAGGGATTCGCGAACGCGAAGTGCCCAATGGCCGCAAGCCGCTCAGCGAGGTCGTATTCGAAGGCCGGATTGGCTCCTGAGGCAACTAACGACTATACAAAGAAACCTCCATCGCCCCTTGTTGCGGGATGGAGGTTTTTTGCCGTTCATCAGGCTTCAGGCAAGCGGGAATTGCAGCGCGTTCCATTCGCGCAGCTCCAGCGTGCGCGCGCCTTCGGCGACAACCGGATCGGCTTCGGCCAGCGCTTGGGCTTCTTCGGCGGAGTCGGCGCGGTAGATGACCATGCCGCCCTTTTTGTCGGCGAACGGACCGGCCATGACGACTTTGTTTTCTTTGTACAGCTTGTCCAAATAATCGAGATGGGCGGGACGCACCTTGGCGTTCAGTTCGGCGTCGATAATCGTCAGCAAAGCGGCATACAGCATAGCGGATCGGACTCCTTTCGGTATGGAGCGGGCGCTCGGGGACTGCACCCGCAAAGTTTCCCTCTTGCATTGTACCCTTTAGCGCCGCGGATGAAAAGGGCCAAATCGCGCGCGGGACATGGCTTCGAGTGGCTTTTGGCGCTCGTCGCTCGACGGCCCGCACAATCCGGTATCAGTTACCAGCCGTATCCGTGCGGACGCCCTGCGTCTCCGCAAACGGCCCAGGCGCGGCCGCGCCGACGGCAGGCATAGCTCTGGCAAGCTGGGTCCGGTTTTTCAGACCGAATTTGCGCAGCATGGCGTTGACGTGTTTTTTCACGGCGGCGACGCTCATATAAAGCCCGGCGGCAATCTCCGCATTGGTCTTCCCCTGCACGAGCCACTCCGCCACTTCCCGCTCGCGAGGAGTCAGCGTGGCGGAAGCGGCCGATAGCGGACCAAGTTCTCGCGATGCCGTGCCGGAATCCGGCCCGGCATTGCGCGCAGGGAGGCGGTCGGCGCCGCCGGAGGCAACGGCAGCAGGTTGTGTACCGGCCATAGCGGAAGGGAGCATATCTTCAAATGCGAATCTGTCCGCAGTCTGTCCGACAGCCCGGTCCAGGAAGCCCGTCATGCCGCCATCGCGAGTGTCCAGCCCGTAACACGGCGACTGCAAGGCGGTGTCCCCATAATCGTCATGCTCCGCGCCGGGCACAGGCTCGAAGCCCAGACTCGCAAAGGCTTGCGCATAATACGGAGACGGAGGGACCGAGGAGACAAGCAGCTTGCCGGACAAAATGTGGTCCAGCTTGAGCCGCACCAGATCGGAGCGCAGCTCCTCCTTCTCGGGATCGGCTGCGTCGGCCGCATAGAGGAACAACCCGGGACTCGCTTCCGGCGGGACGGCCAGGGCGGCAAGCCGTTCGGCGGGAAGCGAGCGGAAGTAGGCGCGGGATACCGGAGCCTCGGCGAGATAAGGCAGCGTGCCGGCGTGAATCGGCAGCATGGCCGCCAAGCCGGCGATCTCGCCCGCTGGACTGCGGAGCAGAAGCAGGGAGCGCCCGCCGCCGAGACGGACAAGCTCCCGCACGTTCACCGCGAGCAGCGGCAGCGCGCTGTGACGGGCGGGCAGAAGGAAGCGGAACAGCTCGCCGGTCTCGGGATCGGAGCAGCGGACGACGCTGTCGCGTTCATCGAGAGCCCGACGGCGGATGTATGCTTCGACCTCTGCTAGATGAGACGTTCCCGCGGCTTCCCAGTAGTTGCGGGAGGCCCGCGAGTGGCGGAAATGCGCGCGTAGAATCGGATTGCCGATCTGGCCGAGCAGCTCGGCCGCTTCCTCTCCCGGCGCCCGCCCGACCCGCAGCGCCTCGGCGATCCGCTCGCGCAGCAGGCTTACGGCTTTGCGTCCGTCCCGCTCGAAACGATCGGGAAACCGTTCGCGGAAGGCCCGGCGCACCGCTTCTCGAGCCAGCTCGTGCAGCCGCCAGCCGTGGGCGGCGCGTTCGACGAAGGACAGTCCGATCAACCGCTCGAACAGGGCGAGCGGGATGTCGCGGCGGGAAAGGGCCGCCAAATTTTCCAGACGGAACGTGCGCGGAATCGATGCGGTCATCACCAGCTCCCGCAGCTCGTCGTCCGGAGCTTCCTGCAGCCATTCGCGCACAAGCTCCTCGAACCGTTCGCCCGGCCGCTCCTGCTCCTTTGGCAGCGCGGCTCTGCCGGATGCGGCAAAGCCGTCTGCAGCCAGCGATAGCGACAGCGGATGACCGAATGTCCGGCTCCACAGCCGGTCCGCAGACGTCTCGTCGGTTATGCCGCGAGCGGCCAAATAAGCTCGGGCTTCCTCGTAGCTCCACTCGGTCAGCGGCAAGGCGATGATCAGCTTTCTCCAGGCGGGGGAGCGGCTCCAAGGTCCTTGCAATGGGAAACGCCCGGCAATGACGATCAGGATGTGCGTATGCAAAGAGGGCAGCAGCGTATCCCGCAGCCAGCCGTCCAGATGGCCGGCTTCCTCGTAGTGGTCCAGAGCGAGCACGACATCTCCTGCCGCCGCCATCCCGTTGAGCGAGCCCGCGCACGAAAGAGCCGCCTCCGTGCCTTCCTGCTCCAGCTCCGCCGGCTGCGTCAGCGAGAGGGCGCCGCTGCCGGAGCGAGCGTTCGGCAGACTGCCGGTCTGCATTTGCCGTAGGATCAGCGAGTTGAGCCGCCCGGGGCTCCCCGCCGCCTGGCGGACATCGACGTATACGCAGGCGGCTCCCCGCTCGGCGGCGAGCGAGGCGAACCGCTGGAGCAGAGCGGTTTTGCCCATGCCGACCGTCCCGTGTACGTTTAGGATACGCTCCATCCGTTCGGCAAGGCGGTCCAGCAGCTCTTCGAAAAAGCGCAGCTCGAAGCTGCGGCCGGTAAAATCGCCGCCGCGCAGCGATTCCAGCCGGTCGCCCAACGTCGGAAACGTTGCTTTCCCGTCCATGGCATCCATGTCGATCCCTCCTTGATCCGCTTCGCGGTTTCTTTTTTGCAAGCTTTAATCGCTGGTCGGGGTGTTGTCCATATTCCGCTTGAGTAGACGATATTTTATATCCCAAAGTATACTACCGGTTTAACCTTGTGGGTAGTACCGCCTCCGGTTCATGCCATGGTACTTTATCCGTATCGCAAAGGAGAGGGGAATGGGGCATGAAGACGAATGAGACGACGGCAGCGGGCACCGGGGAAAATCTACGGAATACACAGGGGGGCGTACGGAACTCAGTGCCGACGCTCGCGGACGAGGCGTGGAGGGAGCGGCTGCTGGAGCCGGATCGGATAACCGGCTCGGAAATTTTGCTGCGCTCGCTGCTGCTCGAGGGCGTGGAATGCGTATTCGGCTACCCGGGCGGAGCCGTCCTGTATATTTACGATGCGATGCACGACAATCCGGGCTTTAGGCATGTGTTGACCCGCCATGAGCAGGGGGCGATTCACGCCGCCGACGGATACGCCCGATCGACCGGCAAAACCGGCGTATGCCTGGCCACGTCCGGGCCCGGAGCGACGAATCTGGTCACCGGCATCGCCACGGCTCATATGGATTCGGTTCCGCTTGTTGTCATTACGGGCAATGTCGCCACAACGCTCATCGGCACCGATTCGTTCCAGGAGGCCGATATCGTCGGCATTACTCAGCCGATCACGAAGCACAGCTACAGCGTAAGACGCGTGGAGGAGCTGGCCCGGACGATCCGGGAAGCGTTCTATATCGCCTCGACCGGCCGAAAAGGACCGGTGCTGATCGATATCCCGAAGGATGTGTCCGCCGAATTCACCGAATTCCGCTATCCGGACAAGGTCGTCATCCCCGGCTATACGGCTTCGCAGGACAAGGCTATCCTGCTGCCGCAGGTGCAGGCGCTAGTCGAAGCCGTCGGGGCCGCTCGCCGGCCACTGCTGCTGGCGGGCGCGGGCGTCGTGGCGGCGGATGCGAGCGGGGAGCTGCTCGCCTTCGCGGAGGCGGCGCGCATCCCGGTGGCGACTACACTGCTCGGGCTGGGCGGCTTCCCGAGCGGGCATCCGCTGTGGCTCGGCATGCCCGGCATGCACGGCACGGTCGCGGCCAACCGGGCGCTGCTCGAATGCGATCTGCTGATCGCGGCGGGCGCGCGCTTCGACGACCGCGTGACGATGCGGCTGGACGGCTTCGCCCCGCAGGCGGCGATCGCCCATATCGACATCGACGCGGCCGAGCTGGGGAAGCTCGTCCCGACGGCGATTGCCGTGCAGGCGGACGCGCAGGCTGCGTTGCGCGCCGCCTATGCCCTGCTGCTGCGCGAGCAGGAGCGCCAATCCGGCGAGCGTGGCCTGGAAGCGGCGGGAGCGTCCGAGCCGGATACCGGCTCGCCGTCTCCGGAACATCCGGCGTCCTCCGCCCGAGAGGCCTGGCTGGAGCGTGTCGACGGGTGGAAACGGGAGCATCCGCTGAGGTACGACGACACCGAATACCCGCTCAAGCCGCAGTCCGTCGTCGAGCTTCTGTCCGCTACGACGGACGGAGAGGCGATCGTCACGACAGACGTCGGCCAGCATCAGATGTGGACGGCGCAGTATTACCGTTTCAAGCGTCCGCGTTCGATTGTGACTTCCGGAGGGCTTGGCACGATGGGCTTCGGATTTCCCGCGGCGATCGGCGCGCAGGTCGGCAACCCGGACCGGCTGGTCGTCTCGATCAACGGGGACGGAGGCATGCAGATGTGCTCGCAGGAGCTGGCCCTATGCGCCATCCACCACATTCCGCTCAAGATTGTCGTCATGAACAACGGCACGCTCGGCATGATCAAGCAGTGGCAAGAGCTGATTTACGACCGGCGGTACAGCCATATCGATCTGTCCGGCAGTCCGGACTTCGTCAAGCTGGCTGAGGCGTACGGCATCAAGGGGCTGCGGGCGGACAACAAAACCGATGCGGCGCGGGTATGGCGGGAAGCGCTCGATACGCCGGGGCCGGTGCTGATCGATTTTATCGTGTCGCGCGACGAACTGGTGTACCCGATGGTGCCGCAAGGAAAAACGTTAAGCGATATGATCGTAGGAGGTGCGGGCGCGTATGAAGCGTAGCCTGTCGATATTGGCGCAAAATCACCCGGGGGTGCTTCAGCGCATAGCCGGTTTGTTCGGACGGAGGAATTTCAATATGGAGAGCATCACCGTGGGAGGCTCCGAGCGCGAAGGCTTGTCCCGGATCACGATTACAGTCGACGGCGACGAACGCACGATTGAACAGATGAATAGGCAGCTCGGGAAGCTGATCGATGTCGTTGAAGTGGAATGCCTGGAGGGGCGGGCCGTGCTGGCGCGCGAATTGATGCTCGTCAAGCTGCGTCCGGAGAGCCGGACGAGAGCCGACATTCTTGCAATCGCGGAGAAGTTCGGCTGCGCGGCCGTGGTGGATGCCGGGGCCGGCTCTGTCGTCATCCAGGTAGTCGGGGAGGCCGAGCGCAACGATGCGCTGCTCCGTCTGCTGCGGCCTTACGGGATAGCGGGGCTAGGAAGGACGGGGGAGACGGCTATTCCGCAAGGAGACTGAGGGCCGTGCGGTTCGGGAGCGATCCGGAAGCGGCAGGAAGCACCGCCTTTTGAAATCGGGCTCCGTCCGCCGGAAGAATGCGTCGGTCTGGCCGCCGAATGTGGTAGTATAGACTTATTAAGAAGCTATGCTCACTACATCGATCCGGAGGTGTTGCGCTTGACCGGAAGGCACGACGACGAGAAACGGCTGCTGGAGCGGGCGGCCGTGCGCGAATTCATCCGACTGTACAACGGGCGGCACGACGTCAAGCTGCGGCTCTTGTACCAGCACGACCGGCCGGACGCGATTTTGCAGGACTCGCGCGGGGGCAAGCTCGGCGTGGAGATCACCCATCTGTTCTACGACGCCGCGGAAGCGAAGGCGCTGCTCGGGCGACCCGACGGAACGATCGCCGGCCCGGTTTCGCTGGCCCATCTGATCGCCCAACTGAACGAGCTGATCAAGCGCAAGGAATCGAAGAAGCAGGCGTACGATCCTTCCTATCCGATTTCCCTGCTCATCCGCAACGCTTCTCCGACGTTCAAGCTGAGCGAGATTTGGGCGGCGCGGGAACATATTTACGAGCCGAATGACGTTTTCATCGATACGTGGTTTTTGACCCGGGACGGAACGAAGGAATGGAAGCTGGTCAACCTCGACGATCTGCATGCTTCGGAGTACCGGTGAAAGCTGTCTGAAAACGGCTTGAGGCCCGGCTTTGTGCGACTCTCCGGCCCGAGGCGCGAGGAAACCGGTTTGAGCGCGACGAACAAGCGTGGTATACTTGCTTCCGACACGGTAAGGAAGCCGCATGCTCCTCCGATAACGAGGGAACGACGTGCGGCCGATGACAAACGGAGGAATACAAGATGTCCGCACAAGGGTTAACCTGGGAACAAGTCGCCGCATGGCGTTACGACCGGCAGGGCCTGCTGCGCCGAGCCGACAAGGCAGACTGGCCGGAACTGGCCCGTCGGGTCGGAGGCTTGCATGCGCGCTCGCTCGCGGCCGCGGAGCTGGCCGTATGGGCAAGAGCCGAAGAGGTCAAGGCCGGAGATATGAACAAAGCGATCGGCGAGGAACGTTCGCTCGCCAAGACATGGGCGATGCAGGGGGAACCGTATTTGTTCGCCGCGGTAGAATTGCCGCTGATCCTGTCCGCCTTGAGGGAAAGCGCTCCGGACTACTTCCGGAAGCCTTCCTGGCTAGGCGCGCGAGGCATTACGCTCCGCCAGCTCGATCTGCTGACCGAGGGTGTCGGCGCGGTGCTCGGAGAAGAGCCGCAGACGCCGGAGCGGCTTGCCGATGCCGTTGCCCGCCATACCGGCCAAGAGAGCCTGCGCGGTCTGCTGCTGACGGGCTGGAGCGAGCTGCTGCGGCCTGCTGCCAGCCTCGGCCTGCTTTGCTTCGGTCCGAACGAAGGGGAAAGCGTAACGTTCGTACGGCCGGATCAATGGATCAAGCGGTGGATCGAGCATTCGGAGAAGACGGAGTCCGCCTTGTTGGGCGCACTGCGACGGTACGTCGCTTGCAGCGGCCCGGCGACCTTCGAGGACTTCGGCCGCTGGTGGGACATGGAAGCGGGCAAGGTGAAGAAGCTGTTCCGCTTGCTTGAGGAAGAAATCGTCTCCGTTCCCATCGAAGGCCGGGAAGGGCTGGCGCTGCGTAAGACCGTCGAGGAGATTCGCTCGGCGGCCATTCCCGAAGGGACGGTGCGGCTGCTGCCGCAGTTCGATCCTTATACGGTTTCGCTGGCGCAGCGTTCGACGTCCGTGCTGGCCGAAACGTACAAATCGCGCGTATACGGCAGCCAGGGCTGGGTCAATCCGGTCGTCGCCGTAGGCGGCAAGTTCGCCGGAACATGGGCGACGGAGGAGAAGCAAGGCCGGGTCGAGCTGAAGGTGGAATGGTTCGAGCCGTCCAAGGTACGTCCTCCGGTGAGGGCGGCGTTGGAGGAAGAAGCGGCAAGATTGGTCGAATACTACGAATCCGAGCTGATATTGAGGTGCTGATCATGGAAACCATTACGAGTGCGGAGCAGTTCCGCGAATTAACCGGACAAGACAAAGTGACGATCGTCAAATATTACACGACCTGGTGCCCGGATTGCAAAAACCTCGACCGTTTCATCGGCGGAGTCATCGGCGATCATGCGGACAAGGAATGGGTGGCCATGGATGCGGAGCAGTTCCCGGAGATCGCCGAGGAGAACGAAGTGCGCGGCATTCCGAGCCTGCTCGCCTACCGCAACGGACAGAAAATCGGCCATTTGCACAGCAAATTCGCCAAAACGCCGGATCAGATCCGGGACTATTTGAATTCGCTGCCGCAAGCCTAAACCGATACCGAGCAAGACACGATCCGGGAAGCCGTCCGTTAGAGAGGGCGGCCCGGGTTTTCTTTTTTTTCGCGGAAAAGCTATGTTTGATCAAAAGTAACTTAGTAAACAAAAGTTTACTACTTCCTAAATAGAAGTAGTGAATTTATAATAGGGGTTACAGGAACACTATGCTGCGACAAAGTCGAAGGAGGAATAAGGAAAATGAATCGGTTGAATACCCCATTTTCATACAAAAACCTGGAGCTCCGCAATCGTATCGTCATGCCCCCGATGTGCCAATACTCGGTCGTGGCGAAGGACGGCAAACCGACCGACTGGCATCTGGTGCATTATGCGTCCCGAGCGGTCGGAGGCAGCGGACTTGTCATCATCGAGATGACCGACATCGAGCCGGACGGCCGCATATCCGATTACGATCTCGGCATCTGGTCGGATGACCATGTTCCGGCATTTGCCCGGGTCGTCAGCGCTGTACAGGCGCACGGCGCCAAGGTGGGCATTCAGATCGCCCATGCCGGCCGGAAGGCGCAGGATGCCGAGGTGCCCGTGGCGCCGTCCGTCGTGCCGGCCGAATCGGGTCTGAAGACGCCGCGCGCTTTGACGACGGAAGAGACGAAGGCGATGGTCGGCAAATTCCGCGATGGCGTCCGCCGCGCAGTCGAAGCGGGCGTGGACACGATCGAGCTTCACGGGGCTCACGGTTACTTGATCCATCAATTTCACTCTCCTTCGTTCAATCGCAGAGAAGACGAGTACGGCAAAGACTTGTCCCTATTCGGGGTAGAGGTTATACGCGCGGCGAAAAGCGTGATGCCGCCCGAAATGCCGCTCCTGATGCGGATGTCCGCCATTGAATATATAGACGCCGGCTACGGCCTCGATCATTCGCTGGAGATCGCCCGCCATTACCGGGAAGCCGGCGTCGATGTATTCCACGTCTCGACCGGAGGCGAAGGCCCCGCCGGCAAGCGCAAGCCGGGCAATTACGCCGGCTACCAGGTGCCTTACGCCCGAGCGTTCAAGGAGGCGCTGGACGTTCCGGTTATCGCCGTCGGCTTGCTCGACAACCCCGCCTTGGCCGATGCTACGGTCGCCAACGGGGATGCCGATCTCGTCGGCGTGGCGCGCGGCATGCTGCGGGATCCGTATTGGGCGATTCATGCGATCCGCGAGGTGGCCGGCAAAGAAAGCGCCCCGGTGCCTGTGCAATACGGTCGTGGCTTCTGATCGTTCCGGCGGACCGGACCGGATGCAATTCGTACGAGCGGATGGTACAATAGCGGGAAGGATGGACCAACCGAAGCGCTGTCTGTCGGATTGCAGGAGGGATATCGGGTGAACGAGACGGGCAATACCGATTACGAAGCGCTCCGCAGCCTTGCACAGGAGCTGGAAACGGAAAGGCTCCGCGGGGAACTGCTGCGGCTGGCGGACGGACTGGAGCGCAGGGAAGCGGCCGGGCGGGAAAACGCCGAACGGCTGCAGGCCGAGATCGAGCGGCTGAAGCTGGAGCTGCGCAAGCTGCGTATGGCGCAAGCCGATGTCATGTCGAGTCGGCTGCGAGACGCTTTGAGGGAGTAAACCTCGACAGACGAATCAACGTCAAACGACCCCGGCGAAAAATCGCCGGGGTCTGTCTGTCTCGGCTTAGGCCGAAATCACCTTTTTGTTCATGTTTTGCATCACTCCTTTCCTAAGGTAGTTCTAGCATAACCGATAGCCGGCGGGCCATGCCATGGAACGTTTGGTTATAACGAATTTGGGTTCGCCCGCCCTTGATCGCCCGCATTTTTGCCGCTCTCGGTTTTCCCGCCTCTCCGTCCTCGAACCTTTTTCCGCAGCGCGATGACGGCGAGCAAAATCAGCGGGAGCGCGAGTCCCGGTACGGAGGCGTACGGCGTCCAGATCATCCCGGCGAATTGATTGCCGTAGACGATATTCGGGTAGACGATCGAGGCATAGACGACGATCAGAAAGCCCAGAGGCAGCACAACCGTTTTGTAGCTTTTCAGCTTTAGCACCTGCGCGATGCCAAGCGCGGAAACGTGAAAGCATACCGTCGTCTTGTAGAAAATCGTCAAAAACCATGTGATCGCCAGCAGCGCCTCGATCCGCTGCAAAAACTGGCCGATATTGATCTGCTTGGTCAAGGCGAAGCTCGGATAAATGTTCCGCACGGTCAAATACGGGCCAAGCACCGCAATGGTCATAAACGTGATGACGATGATCAGCAGCCCGCCGATCGCGCCGCCGATCATAAAGGCTCGGCCTCTGCGCCTGCCTCCGTCCACATTCGGGTAGAGCATCAGGAACAATACCAACTCCAGAAACGGGATGCCGAGCAGAGGAAGCGTCCCTTTCAACACCGGAGACATTCCATCCTTTATGACCGGCAACAAGTTTTGTCCATTCAGCTGCGGCAGCACGAACAGGCTCAAGACGATAACGAACAGCAGCACCCACGGCAGGAACACCTCGGCTGACCGGGCCAGCGTCTCCAGACCATACCGGGATGCCAAAATGACGAGCAAGATAAAGACGATATGGATGGCTTCGACCGGGGTTTCCGGCATAATTTGCGTGGCCATGAAGTCGCCGATATAGCGTATCATGAAGACGGTCAGGAAAAACGCGTGCAGGACGAACAGGATGGACACCAGCGTTCCGATCCATTTACCGAGCAGCAGCTTGAACGATTCCACCAGCAGGGGCGACGGCAGCTCTTTGCCGACCAGGTGAAGCAGCCCGATAATCGCCAGCCCTTCCACGACGCCGATGATGGCGGACAGCCAAGCGTCCTGCTTGGCATGTATGGCAATCGCCGCCGGAATGAGTAGAATCGAGCTGCCGATAATGAACATCACGACGAGTATAGTAAATTGCCGTTCCGCGATTCTGCCTTGTTCCACCTCGATTGTCCCCCCTACAATTTCTCCAGCCATTTGCTAAGCGGCATGAACAGGTAGTTGATGCCGTCTACCGGATTCGGAATTTTCACATCTTGCGAATAGGCGATGCAGAGAGCCACCCCCGCAAAGAGCAGGCAGGAGAAGACGACCAGATCCTTATAAAACCGTTTGCGCAGCAAACCCGGCACCTCGAAAGCGCAGACCAGAATAGCCAGAACGAGAATGCCGACAACGGGCCACATGGGACGTCACTCCTTCACTTCTTTGGTCAAGCTGTTCGTAATGGTGCCGATTCTTCGTATCTTGTAATCGGCATGTACGGTAACGGGAAGATCCAAAAACAGCTCGTCCCAGTTCTTGCTCCATTCCTCCCATTGCTTGGGATACGATTTGCGGAAGGTGTCGCCGAAGCCGATAAAGTCGGTTTTAAACCCTTTCTGCGCCTTCGTTATCGTCTTGTTGATAATTCGTTCGATATTCCGGTCGATCTGCTCGTTCGCTTTGGCGATCGCCTCCGGTTTTTGCAGATCGATATCGCAGGCGACTTCGGCGATGTCTCCTTCGAGCTGCAGCGAAATGTCGATGGCGGGCATCCCTTCGTCCGTCAGCACGCCCTTCAGTTTGGTTTTGGAACGGATAACGTCCGTGATCAATCGCCCGCCGTTCGGGCAGCTCAAGTGTCCCGCCGATTCCTTGACATTGCCCTGGATGTAGTTAAAGCCCTTGCTCTCTTCTTCCGTCAGCCAGCCGATCAACTTATCCTTCTTGAAAGCGGCCAGTCCGGTATAGCGCAGCTCCGTTTCGGGAAGGACCCTCTCCACATTCGATACGAACTGGCCTTTGTCCAAGCGGCCGGTCAATTCGATGCCGGTGACGGCGGGGCTTCGTCCTTCCCCGGCAAGCTGGTTCATCAGGTCGTCGAGGAAAATGCCGTGAGTCGGAGCCCAGAATTTGGCCGACGTCTCCAGGGAGCTGAACAAGTTGTTAGCCGGAATTTTCTCAAGCGGCGTCAGTACCGTCAGAATATCCAGGGCGCTGGCCTCTTTGGCGATCGCAATGAAAAAGTCGGTGCGCGTCTCATGGCCGCGAGACAAGAAATCGAGCGCTTCGCTGATCCCGCTCTTCGCCAGCTCTTCGCCGATAATGACCATGCGTAGATGGGACAAATAAATGCGCCGGGGGGCGACGGTCGTCATTTTGCGCAGCGCCTCGAGTATGCTCGTCGACGTTTCCCGATAGACGGTGACCGGCACGCGCATTCCGCCGCCGGATGCCCTCATGGTCACCTGGGCGGGATCGACCACCTGAGCCGAGACGGTGTACAAATCCCCGGTTTTATCGATGCCAAGTCCGACCGTTATGGCCAGCTCATTGAGCTCCCGGCGGCTCCAGCAGCCGGTCAAAGCGAGACAAAGGCAGCATACGAGCGCAGTAGCGGCGGCGCGTCTTAACATGTCGGCATAACTCCCTTGTTGTCGAATAATGTCAAGTTATTTCCGGCTGGAAGGCTTGCGCGGTCCCGAGCTGTGTTCCCGTACTCGGTTGTTCGGGCTCAAAAACCGCGGACGTTTGTGCAGCCGCCAAAATGGAAACCGAATCAGGCTGTCCTTCAGTCCGGCTAACGACAGCGGGGCCATTGGCGCCATGAACGGCACGCCGAAGGAGCGCAGGCTGCACAGGTGCACCACGAGAGCGATCATCCCTACGGAAATACCGAATAAGCCGAATGAAGCGGCCAACATCATGAAAACGAACCTCAGCAGCCGTACGGATAAGGCCAGATCATAAGCGGGAATGACAAAATTCGATATGGCGGTAAGCGAAACGACGATAACCATCGCCGGCGACACGAGTCCGGCCTGCACGGCGGCATCGCCGAGCACAAGCGCGCCGACGATCGAGACGGCTTGCCCGATCGCTCGCGGCATGCGGACTCCGGCCTCGCGCAATATTTCAAAGGTGATCTCCATAATGAGTGCCTCTACGAATGCGGGAAACGGCACGCCCTCGCGCTGCGCGGCCAGGCTGATCAAGAGCTGGGTTGGGATCGCCTCCTGATGGAACGTCGTCAGTGCGATATACAGGGCGGGACCGAGCAAAGCGATCATGAACGAAAACAGCCGCAACAGCCGGATGACGCTAAAATTGAACCGGTTGTAATAGTCTTCGGCCGCCTGGAAAAATTGAATGAACAGCACCGGAGCAAGCAGTACGAACGGTGTGCCGTCCACAAAGATGGCTACCCGTCCTTCCAGCAGATTGGCGGCGATCGTATCCGGCCGCTCCGAGCTGGTCATGGTCGGGAAGACCGAAGTCGCCTCGTCCTGGATCATTTCTTCGATATAGCCGCTCTCCAGAACGGCGTCGATGTCGATCCGGTCGAGCCGGGCGCGGATTTCCTGCACCACGCTGTCCTGGGCAATGCCGTTAAGGAACATGATACCGACATCGGTCTTCGTGATGCGCCCGATTCGTCTCGTCTCCAGCCACAGATTCGTATCTTTGATTTTCCGGCGGACCAGCGCGGCATTCGTGCGCAAATTTTCCGTAAACCCTTCCCGCGGACCGCGCACGACGGTTTCCGTGGACGGCTCGCCGACGGTGCGTTTCTCGCCGCCGATCGTATCGATGGCGATATATTCGTCGCTGTGCTCGAGCAGCATGACCGTTTCCCCCGAGAGGATGGCCATCTCGATATCCGGCACGTTGGTCAGGTTGCGGATATGTCCGGAAGGTATCGGCACGCGCGAAAGCAGTTGGCGCCACTCCGGCGCGGACCGCTCCGCGTCGGGGTCCACTTGGTAGGTCATCTGCAGCAGCGAGTCGACGATTTCGTTGACGGACAAGATGTTGACGATACCGTCCATATATATAATCGCGGCAGGCGTATATCCGGCCGGATCGGGGGCAAGCTCCCGGGTAACCAGGTCACTGCTGTTGCCGAAGGTAAGCCGCAGTCGTTGCAGCTTCTCCGGCAGGCTCAGCTCCTGGAACAGGGGTTCATTGGCTCGTGACATGATTGATTCCACCTGATCATTGGCTTTTACGACCAGTATTGACCAGGCGTATCGATTTATACGCCTTGGGAGGAGACGGCTGACCGGCCGCCATCCGGGCAACGCCCTTTTTCCGGACCGTTCCCATAGTCCTATTGACAGCAAACCGTTGCCGACGTTAAGATAAGAGCTATATTTTTCAAAGGAGGCCGATGAACATGAACCGCGATATTCGCTCGTTGCGCAAGGCGCGCCTGTTTTCCGATTTGTTCAACCGCATATGTCCGTTTTCCGGTTCTCGGTCTGTTCGGGTTATCGTCGCATGATAGCCAGCGCTGTCTGTTGTTTGGCAGGCAGCGGGCTAGCCGATAGATCGCTAGGGAATCCGCCGCGGACATTTGGGGTCCGCGGCTTTTTTGCGTTCATTTTTTCATAATAAGAGAGGTTATTCGACTATGTTTAAGATTGCTAATGATAGTAAAAACCCATATTGCAAGCGGCTGGAGCTGCCGGCTGGACCACTCAGCGTGTATGCTTCGGATGCGCTGTTCGGCTCCTTGGACTACAAGGTGTTCGAGATGGCCAACAACAATCTGCAAATTCCGGAACGGGTTTATATGAGCTACACCCCCGACGTTCATGTCGGCACCGGCACGTGCATCGGTACAACGGCCGTCTGGAACGCCGCGGGAGGATACGTATCCCCGTCGATCGTCGGCTCCGATATCGGCTGCGGCATGCGCGTCCATCTGACACGGCTGCACGCCGAGGAGCTTCGCGACGTCCGGCAGCGCCGCAAGCTGGTGAAGGCGATCGAAGGGTACTTGCCGACCGAGGAACACCGCAGGGGGCACTTCTCGGATATCCGGCTGGAGCATGTCATCCGCAAAGGCTTGCACGGTTTGCCGAATAAATACGTGCCGGACAGCTATACGCCTCGCAAGGCGACTTCGCTGACCCACGTGGAAAGCGCCAAATTCGGCTTCGACGAAAGCCATCTGGACCGCTTTCCCGAGTCGGTGTGGCACCGTTCGCACCGGCAACTGGGCACGCTTGGCAATGGCAATCATTTCGCCGAAATCCAGGAGGTGCAGATCGACGAAAGCAGCCGCGGCGTTGCGGAGGCGTGGGGGCTATTCGACGGTCAGGTCGTCGTAATGATCCACTCGGGCTCGCGGGCCTGGGGCGGCGCCGTCCATCAGCATTGCGGCACGGAAGTGGCCAAGACGATGCGCGCACTCGGCTTGGGAACAGCCGATCCCCGGTTGATCTTCGCCCCGCTCGAGACGGACGCCGGGCAGGCGTACGTCAATCTGCTGTACTCGGCGCTCAACTACGCCGTCGCGAACCGGCATCTAATCGCCTATGGCATCCGCGAGGCGTTCCGCGACGTCTTCGGGACGAAGACCGAGCTGTCCACGCTCTACGATCTGATGCATAACTACGCTTGGGAAGAGGAGCATGACGGCACCGCTTGCTTCGTCCATCGCAAAGGCGCTACGCGGGCGCTTCCTGCCGGTCATCCGGACAATCCGGCACCTTACCGGGAGACGGGCCATCCGGCGCTTATCCCGGGCTCGATGGGCACGGCGTCATACCTGATGGTCGGCGAGCCGGGAGGACGCGACAACTATTATTCGATCTGCCATGGGGCCGGACGTATCCGCTCGCGCAGCGCCACCAAGCGGCTTGTCAGCGTCGAGGAATTCCGGGCTGCGCTCGGGGTAGGCACCGATGCGGAAGTCGTGGTCAACCAGCGGACGCTGGAGTCGATCATCGACGAGTCGCCGCAAGCGTACAAGGATGTCGACCAGATTATCGAGAGCGTCACCGGAGCCGGCCTGGCTCGGGTAGTGGCGAAATGCAAGCCCTTGGCCACGGTCAAAGGCACGTAACGGCCGCCTGCCGAGTCCAGGCTGAGCAAGGCAGAAGCAAGCATACAAGAAGTTGAGCCGCTTCCGTCGGCGCCGGATCGTTCGTTTTTCGATCCGCACCGCCGGGAGCGATTTTTTTTGAGGATTGACAACTGACTTTTATAAAGTCATAATGAAAATATCAAAACGACAATATTGATAAACAAAGGAGTGCATCGCCTATGAACAAAAGGCTGCTGTGGCTCGGACTCGCGCTTGGTACCGGTCTGATTCTCTACACGTCGTCGACGCCGCTCGAGGCGATCGCTTCCCTTACCGGGCTGCTCAGCGTCTGGCTGACCGCCAGGGAGCACATTTGGGCTTGGCCGATTGGCCTGGTGAACGTAGCGTGCTTTTTTTATATGTTTTATGACGTGAAGCTTTATGCGGATATGACGCTTCAATTGTTTTTCTTCGCTCTGGGGCTGTACGGCTGGATCGTCTGGCTGAGCGGACGGGGGGATGCCAAGGTGCGTCCCACCTCGAGAATTGCCCGAGCCGAAGCGGGCTGGCTCGTACTGTTCCTGATCGCGGCCTCCGTCGTCTGGGGCTTCCTGCTGCATCGGTACACGGACGCCTCAATTCCGTACGCGGATGCGCTGATCGCCGTTCTCAGTCTCATCGCCCAATATTTGCTTTCGAAGAAGGTATTGGAAAACTGGTATGTGTGGATCGTCGTCGACGTGCTTTCCATTGGCCTGTACGCTTACAAAGGACTGGATGCAGTCGCGGTCCTGTACGTAGTTTATCTGGGTATCGCCACCGCCGGCTTGTTCGGCTGGAAGGCGCAATACGCTATACAGCGGGGAGGAAGAACGGATGGCTGAACGTCGCGAACGCGATACGGGAACGGTAGGATTGACACTGGGCAAATTCGCCCCTTTTCATAAAGGACATCAGCTGCTAGTGGAAACGGCGCTGGCGGAAACGGACCGGGTCATCGTCATCATCTACGATTGTCCGGAGACGATCTCCATTCCGCTGCCCGTAAGGGCGGGCTGGATTCGCCGGCTATATCCGGACGTGGAAGTGCTGGAAGCCTGGGACGGACCGACGGAGACCGGGTACACCCCGGAAATTATGCGGATGCAGGAGCAATACGTCCTGAAGCTGCTCGACGGCCGGAAAGTGACGCATTTTTATTCCAGCGAGCGTTACGGCGAGCATATGAGCGAGGCGCTCGGGGCCGTCGACCGCCGGGTCGACCCGGCGCGGATCGCCGTTCCCGTATCCGGGACCGCCGTTCGCCGAGCTCCCTACGAGCACCGCTCCTTTCTCGATCCGATCGTTTACCGGGACTTGGTGGTCAAGGCGGTGTTCCTCGGGGCGCCCTCGACGGGGAAAACGACCGTCGCCCAAGCCATGGCCGAACGTCTCGGGACGGTGTGGATGCCCGAATACGGGCGCGAATACTGGGAGCGCCATCATGTCGACCGCCGTCTTGCTCCCGAGCAAATGGTGGAGATCGCCGAGGGGCACCTGGAACGGGAGGAGGCGCTGACGGCGGAAGCGCGCGACGTGCTGTTTGTCGATACGAACGCCATCACGACCTATATGTTCGCGCTCGATTACCACGGCTTCGCGCTGCCCCGGTTGCGCGAGCTGGCCGAACGCGCGGCGTCCCGCTATGATCTGGTGTTTCTGTGCGCCGACGATATTCCGTACGACGATACGCCGGACCGCTCCGGGGACGTGCACCGACGCAAGTTCCAGAAGCAGATTCGCGCCGATTTGCTGATCCGCCATATTCCGTTCGTCACGCTCGAAGGCTCGCTGGAGAAGAGAATGGAGCGCGTGGAAGCGGCGGTGCGCCAATATGCGAAGTACGGCGGGCTGGGGGATCTTGCGGTTCCGAACAGGGATCACTCGTGAGGGGCAAGAGGCGCGTCTCCTAGCAGTTCCCGGATTATTTGCATTCGCCCGTGCGGTGACCAGCTCATGGCAACCCAATTCGGGACGGAATAAATACACCCGTTGCTGACGGCCCTGGTGGAGTGCCATTGCGGAGTTTGCCGGATCGGTCGTAACAATCGGTCGTCGCCGGGATCGATCGAATGCTGAATAAACAGATGATCGGTTCCCATATCCGGGAACTTGTCGGGTGCAAACTCCACGATCGCGTCGTAAGCGGGAACGCATGCTCCGGGTCTTAAACCGAGCTCCGAGTATAGGAGCAAATTAAGCGGATGGCGAATGGTTCCTTGTACGCGTATCAGCTTATGGGCGAGCTTCATCACCGTGACGGTTTCCTGACCGAAACGCTTCCTGATCCGATTGCCGGCTTGCTCGACCTCAACGTTCATCCGTTTGAAATTGCGCTCCGCTTCATTCTCCCTGCCCACGATTTCGGCTAGCCGCGTATGGACCGCTCTCCAGTCAGCGATCAATTCAAACATTACGGTAGGCGCGATCTGCTTCAATTGCTCCACATAGGGGAGATGATGGTGATCGCACAGGATCAGTTCGGGCTCCGCCTGGCGGAGCTGCTCGAGCCGCTCTGCCACAAGGCGGCGGTGTTCCTCGACGCCGATCATTTTGCTGCGGTGGCAATTTGTCGCGAAGACGGTTTCCAGCCCCAGCGAATGCAGATTGTCCTGAACGCGCATGCAGGAAGCGACCGCCACCTTCGTCTGTTTGCGCTTCATGTAAAGAGTAGGCGGAATGCCGGTTTCCCGTTTGAACATGCGGCTGAAGTAAAACTCGCTCGCGAAGCCGCTGGAGGCCGCAACGTCCTTGACCGAACGGTTGCGTTCCGCGAGCATTTGTTTTGCCTGGGCAATCCGGTAATGGTTTAAGTATTCGAAGGGAGACAAGCCTTTCAGCTTCTTGAATTCGCGGGAATAAGAGGTAGGCGTGAAGCCGGCGATGCGCGACAACGTATCCAGCCTGATTTTATCCCTATAGTGGTCATGAATATATTCGATGCTTCTCTCGATTCCGTTATCGGTTTCCGCAGTCCCGGCAATTCCGTTCAGCCCTGCTACGATGAAATAAATCAGCTCCTGGAAACGGGCATTCAGCAAGAAGCCGGAACTCGCCGATTTTCGGTACGACTCATGGAGCATGAACAGCTTTTCCGGGACGGGAGACGTATGATGGATATGGATTTTGCCCGGTGCAAGCGGAAGATAGGCCGAATCGTAATCGATGCGAGCCGGAGATCGTTCGAGCTGCGCGTCAAGCGCCAGACCTTCGAGCGAGAGCAGGAAATATTCGACCTCTTCGAAATCCGAGGCGGCTTCAAGCGCGGTTCCTGGCGCGATGAAGAACAGTTGATCCGGCTGAAGCCGGTAGAAAGCTTGATCGAGCCGCAGCGTCCCAACTCCCTTGAGTATATAGCACAGCAAGGGGACCGGGACGTTATGCGCCCGCGTCGTCCTGCCTTTCGCCAGTCGTCGTAGATGGATCGAAGTAAACAGCAGCATGAATCGATCGTTGGCGATCTTTCGGGTCATAAGACCGGCTCCCTTTCGCTTGCGTAAGATGATTGTTAGGATGATAACCATTCTCAGTAAGTATACCATACGTTGAATGCAGCTGTTTGCAAAATTGTGTATGAAATCCGGATACAATGCTGTATGTACATGTTTTGCTGTTCGTCCTTATAATTGATAAAGATTCTCAATATCATTATAAGGGGACGACAACCATGAAACACATCCGTATCGTCTTGTTATTTGCGCTAACCCTGCTGATCGCGGCAGGCTGCGGTTCGGCTGGTTCAGTCGGGGGAGGCGGAGCCCCCGGAGCGGCAACCGTTTCGAAGGAAGCGGGGGC
This sequence comes from Paenibacillus hodogayensis, assembly GCF_039536325.1. Taxonomy (NCBI): domain Bacteria; kingdom Bacillati; phylum Bacillota; class Bacilli; order Caryophanales; family Paenibacillaceae; genus Paenibacillus; species Paenibacillus hodogayensis. The sequence continues at coordinate 300,676 of NZ_BAAAYO010000014.1, read as the reverse complement.
ATCCAAAGAGAGCTCCAGTTCGAGCAAGGATTCGAGCGGAGGAGGCAAGAGCGCCCAGGCGGAGAGAACGATCAAACACGCCATGGGTACGGCGACGCTGAAAAAAACGCCGGAGCGGGTCGTCTATTTATTTCAAAGCATGAACGACGTAGGCGCGGCACTGGGCGTGAAACCCGTCGGGGCGGTCGAGTCGACGGACCAGAAGCCGTGGTTCAAGTATTTGGGGGACATGAGCGGAGTGAAAAGTCTGGGGGACGAAGGGCAGCCGAATCTGGAAGCGATTCTTGCCCTCAAGCCGGACCTGATCATCGCCACCAAAACCCGTCATGAGAAAATCGTGCCGCAGCTGGAGGCGATCGCGCCTACCGTCGTTACCGAGGATTTGGCCGATTGGAAAGATAATTTGCGACTCGCAGGCGAAGCGCTCGGCAAGCAGGAGCAGGCCGAGCGCATCATGAAGGAGTGGAATTCCCGCGTAGCGGATTTCAAGAAGAAGATGGGTGCTAAGCTGGAGACGACGACCGTGTCGGTCATTCGGGTACAGCGGGACAATAGCGTCAAAGTTTATTTGAAAGGCTTCCCGGGCTTGTTCATGCGGGAGCTCGGACTGGGGGTACCCAAGGCGCAGCAGGTGACATTCTCCGGATCGGGTCTCGACATTACGTCCAAGGAGCATATACCGCAATTCGATGCGGATTACATTTTCGATATTACGACCCCGCTGCCGGGACAGGAAAATGTGCCGAAGCTGCAGGAGGAGTGGACGTCGCACCCGTTATGGAAAAGCTTGAATGCGGTTAAAACCGGAAAAGTGATCAAAGCCGATCCGATCACATGGAACTTCGGAGCCGGACCGCTGGCGGCCAAAGCGATGTTGAACGACATGTTCCGCTATTTGGGTCTGGAATAGCGTCATGACGGCCGGAACGGGAGAGTTCGGACATGGATCGATTCAAGTTGCGAGCTAACGGTTTTAAAACGGCGGGCTTGGCGGCGTCCGCCGCGATGCTTCTGCTTTGCCTGGCGGCAAGCGTGATGCTCGGGGCAACAAACTATAGCTGGGGGACAGCCTGGCAGGCGATGTTTCATTATAACGAGGCCATGCCGGAACAAATCGTCATTCGGACGACCCGGGTGCCAAGGGCGCTTATTGCCGCCGCGGTCGGAGCGAGCCTGGCCGTCGCCGGCGCTCTGATGCAGGCTATGACCCGGAATCCGTTGGCTGCTCCCAGCGTACTCGGAATCAACGCTTCCGCGACCTTTTTTCTGGTCGCCGCGGCGTTGGTTTTCTCCGTGGACGGACTGTATCCGCTGCTGGCGGTTTCGTTTCTGGGCGCATCGGTCGGAGCGGCGCTGGTGTACGTCCTCGGCGCGATGGGCCGGGACGGGCTGACCCCATTGAAAATCATTTTGGCCGGTTCGGCGATTACCGCCCTGTTCTCGTCGTTTACCCAAACGCTGCTCGTCCTTAATAAGCAGGGACTCAATACGGTTTTGTTTTGGCTAACCGGCTCGATCGCCGGACGTTCTCCGGATCTGATTATGGCCGTGCTGCCGTTCATGCTGGCCGGCTGGATTGCGGCTGTCTTGTTGGCGAAGGATATGAACCTGCTCATGATAGGCGAAGAGACGGCCAAAGGAATGGGACAAAGGATCGTGTTCGTCAAGGCAGCTATTGGCATTCTTATCGTCATGTTGGCGGGCGGTTCGGTATCCGTAGCCGGGCCGATCGGCTTTATCGGCATTGTGATTCCGCATATCGCGAGGCATATCGTCGGTGTCGACAACCGCTGGGTTATTCCGTATTCCGCCTTGCTCGGAGCGATCCTGCTCATCGTTGCGGATTTGGCTGCCCGATTCGTCATGGTGCCGGAGGAAATTCCCGTCGGAGTGATGACCGCTGTCGTAGGTGCCCCGTTCTACATCTATATCGCGCGAAGGGGGATCGGTAAATGAGGAACCGGGCGTTGTTGTCTCTGCGCCACAAACCGACGGCGATCGTTTTGCTGCTGCTGATCGGATGTCTGTTGACGTCTATCGTCAGTATCGGCTTGGGGGAGATGCGCATATCTCCGGTTAACGTGGTGCGCGGCGTTATCGGAATCGGCGGGGATGACTATTCGCTTGTGATCCGCAAGCTGCGGCTTCCCCGCGTCGCGGTAGCCCTGCTCGCCGGGGCGTCGCTTGCCGCGGCTGGCGCGATACTTCAAGGGATGATCCGCAATCCGCTCGCATCGCCGGATATTTTGGGCGTAACCGGAGGGGCATCGGTTGCGGCTATCGCTTTTATGAACTATTTGCTGGGGACCGTAACGATCAGACTGCTGCCGGCTGCCGCGCTGCTCGGCGGTGTCCTCGTCGCGGGCTTGCTGTATGCGTTGGCGTGGAAAAGAGGCGTAACTCCGATGAGGCTGGTGCTTGTCGGTGTCGGGGTCTCGGCGCTCATGTCGGGCATGACGACGATGCTGCTGCTGTTTAATCCGAGAAACGAGGCTAGCCAAGCCTATTTCTGGCTGACGGGATCGGTATACGGAGCAAACTGGGAGCATGTCCTTACGCTGCTCCCATGGACGGCGCTGCTTCTGCCTTTGGCATTTATGATGGCGAGGCAGATCAACGTGCTGCAGCTCGGCGACGAGGTCGCGACAGGAGCGGGGAGTCCTGTCGAACGCAGCCGTCTGCTGCTGCTGCTGATCAGCGTGGCGTTAGCCGCTTCGGCCGTCGCCGTCGCGGGCGGGATCGGGTTCGTCGGTTTGATCGCGCCTCATATGGCGCGCAAACTGGCAGGTACGAATTTTCGCGTCGTTTTGCCCGTCGCTGTCCTGCTTGGAGCCATCGTGGTCATGTTGGCCGATTTGGCCGGAAGAGTACTGTTCTTGCCTATGGATGTGCCTGCGGGCGTATTCACATCCGCAGTCGGAGCTCCATTCTTCATTTATTTGCTGTATTCCAGACGGAATGCCCGATAATCTCTATATTGCGAATTGGGCGCCGAATCACGGCGGCAGGGAACCCTGGAGATATATCGTGTACCGCGGCGCCGGCCGTTCCGCTTAAGCCCGGCGCTCATGACGGGTGCCGTCCAGAAGCTGAAAAAGATCGCCTTTCATCCGGCCAAGACGGCCCACACAGCCTGATCCGCGAATTACGCGGATTTTTTTGTTTTAGGCGCGCCCACGCCGGTCGATCGGAGTAAACGTGACATTCCCATCTGCCGGCGATGACCGTGTAACTGGTCCTTCCGGCTGAGATCCGGTCCCGGTTTTCGGTAAAAGATACGGTCCAAGGGCCTATTCTGGCGACTTTCAACAGGAGAACGATCACGTCATGTAGAAAGGAATAGGCGTAAAATTCAACCCGTAAGCGAGGTACAACCGTGACAGCGACCCTAACTACGATAACCGAAGCGTATATCGATTCGTTGGCCCCGAACGCGGGGGCGATCAAAAACGGCCGGGATCTGGTCAAGAAGAACAGCTTTGCCGAGCTGTACCGTTCCGCAGACGGTACGCTGCTGTACGGGAACTGCAAAGGAAGCGGCAAGGAGCCGTATCGCTGCTCCGCCGATTATCAGAAGCCGGAAAATCCGGTATTCCGCTGTACGTGCCCGAGCCGGCAATTTCCGTGCAAGCACAATCTGGCTCTGCTATACGCATTCGCCGCCGGCAAGCCGTTCGCCGAAGGGGACATCCCCGACGACGTAGCCGAGAAGCGCGGCAAGGCGGAGCAGCGCGAGGCGAAGAAGGAAGCAGACGCCGCGCAAGCGGACGGACCGGCGCCCAAGCGCAAAACGAACAAGGCGGCGCTCGCCAAGAAGCTGGCGGCCCAACTGGAGGGCGTCGAGCTGCTGGAGAAGCTGGTGGGCCAGACGGTTCAGACCGGGCTCGCCTCGCTGGACGCGAAGGCGCTGAAGGTGATGGAAGAACAGGCGAAGCAGTTGGGCAATTATTATGTGCCGGGGCTGCAGGCCGCCTTCCGCGAGCTGGTGCTGCTGCTGCGCCGCGAGGGCGACCGCGAGCGCGCGTACACGGAGGCGATGGACCGTCTGACGACGCTGCATGCTTTGATCCGCAAAAGCCGGGAGCATCTGGAGGCAAGGAGGGAAAACCCCGAGCTGCCGATGGAACTTGCTTCTTCGCTCGAGGAGCGGATCGGCCATGCCTGGCAGCTCGGCGAGCTGCGAGAAGGCGGACTTGTGCGGACGGATGCCGAACTGCTGCAGCTGGCGTTCCGTTCATACGCCGACGAGGCGCGCGGCGAGCATGTGGACGAGGGCTGGTGGATTGGTCTGGATACGGGCGAGCTGTACGCGACCCGGCTGTACCGGCCTTTCCGCGCGGCGAAGCATATGAGGGAGGACGATTCCTGTTATGCGGTTGTCCAGTCGAAGGAATTGTACGTTTATCCCGGCGAAGGCGTCCCGCGTGCCCGATGGGAAGAAGCGACGATGCGCGGCACGACCGCGGAAGATCGGACGGCGGTATTGGCTCATGCGAGAACGTCGTTCGCCGACGTGTTGAAGGACGTCAAAAACCAGCTGAAGCAGCCGCTTGCCGGCAAGCATCCGGTTGCCCTGGTCCGTTATGCCCGCCTGGGGCGGACGGGCGACGGCCGCTATGCGCTGGAGGACGGCGAGGGCCGCAGTCTGGCGCTTGGCGATATTGCCGAGCTGGCGCATCCGGTCGGGCCGATGCTGGAGCAGCTCCGCGATGAATGGCGTCATGGCCAGGCGATGCTGGTCATGTTCGAGCACAATCTCGACGACCACCGTCTGACGGCGCAGCCGCTCTCCCTGATGACGCCGCATGAAACGGTTCGCTTCATTTATTAATAGAGATCCCTACATACAAGGAGAGCATGCCGTGAGCATTCCGATACTGATCGATCTGCACCGCGAGGTGCGCCGGCTGTTCATTGCCGGAAGCGGGCTGGCCGCAGGAGACGTGCGGCTGGCCAAGCTGCTGCCGCAGCTACAGCAAATGGGGGAAAGCGCCCCGGTATTCAAACGGGTGGCCGAAGCCGTCCGCCAGCTCCATGAGTCCGACCGCGAGCAGTCGCCGGGCAAGCTGCTCGACCTGGGCGTCCTGCTGCATTCGATTCTATACACGCAAGGGAACGCGGCCGCGTCGGGAGAATGGGAGGAGCCGGGGCGGCCGTATGCCGGGGAAGCGAATGTAGAGACGTTCGCCACTTACCGCCAGCTGAGACCGTTAATCGAAGCGCTGACGACGCGCGGCCCGGGAAGGCTCGAGGTGATTCGTCAAGCTCACGAGGGCGGGCTGTTCCGCGATATGCGGACCCATGCCGCAGCGATAGCCGCTTTGGAGGATCCTTTCGGCGAAATCGTCGATTTCATGATTGCCGACGTTATCCCCGCGATCGGCGCCCCGGCGCTGCCGACGCTGCGTCAGGGGCTCGATTTGCAGGGAGGCAAGGCGGACGGGCGCAAGCTTCAGCTGATCCAGCGGCTGTCGGGAAGCGCCGCCGAGGAGATCGTGCTGGAAGCGGTCCGAGAAGGCTCCACGGACGTGCGGGCTGCTGCGGTCGAACTGCTGGGCGATTATCCGGAGCGGGAGGAGCTGATTCTCGAGCAGTCCTACGACCGCCGGAAGGAAGTGCGCAGGGCGGCTCTGCAAGCTTTGGCCCAGCTGCGCACGGAACGCGCCGGAGACCGTCTGTATGAAGCGCTGTCGGGCAAAGACAGCGATATTGCCGTGCAGCCGATTTTGCAATACGAAGGCGAACGGCTGACCGACCAAGTGCTGCGCTACGGCGACGAGCTGCTTGACCAGCTGCGCGGGACGAAGGCTGAGGCGGCCGGAGATGCCGCCGACAAGCTGTACACGGCGCTGCAAGCGCTGGAGGGAAAGCGGACGGAAGCGTCCAAGGCTTTCTTGAAAAGGCTGCTGTCCGAGACGAAGCTGCCGGCCAAGCCGACTCATGCTCTGCGAGAAGAGGCGGCTCTGCAATTGTTGAACTGGAATACGGAAGACGCCTACGTCTATTTGCACGAGCTGCGCGCGAGGAAGGAAACGATGCTCGTCTCCTTCGGACTGCGCGCGGCGGCGAGGTACCTTCCGGCGTCCGAGGTGTACGAGGCGTACGAACCGTTCCTTCGTCCCGGCATGCCGACCGTCAAGGAGCTGCAGTGGGTCATCATGCAGCTGACCAAGGATATGGCCGACAGTTACCTGGACGCAGACCAGGCCGAAAGCGGGGAGGCGTGGGACGAACGTTGGCTGCATCGCTTCATCGAGCTGGACGCCAAGGATCTCGTATGCCGGTTTGCCAAGCGGCGCGATAAGCGGACGGAAACGTATTTGCTGGAAAAGCTGCAGGCTGCTCCTTCATGGTTCAAGCAGGAAACGGTCGAAACGTTGCTGACGCTATTCCGGATGGGGCATCCGGAGGCGGCCGAGCTGACGATGCAAGCGATCGAGCAGAGCACGGCGGGGCGGCTGTATTATGTCGACCGGGCGAAGGCGGTGCTGCTGGCCCAATTGCCGGTGTCCTGCGCCGGCCGTCTGCGCGATTATGCCGAGGGCATCGCCTACGAAAGCGTCAAGGAGCAAATGTCCGGTATTATCGAGCGGATTGAAGCCAAGCCGGACACAACGACTACGAGAACGGGGTGGATCGAATGGATCAAAAGCAAGATGTTTTGAGGCTGCCGGCCGAACGGCTGTACGAGCAGGAGTTGAGCGCGCTGAAGGCGCTCGATCGGGACGCAAAGCCTGCCGGCTGGCAGTTGTCGCCCCGGGCGGTGCTGACGTTTATTACCGGCGGCGAGGTGGATGGCGTCCGCATCACGCCGAAATATATCGGCAACAAGCGGCATGTGGAGATTGCTATCGCCACGCTGCTCACCGACCGCGCGCTGCTGCTGATCGGGGAGCCGGGAACGGCCAAGTCGTGGCTGTCGGAAAATTTGACCGCAGCCATTCACGGCGATTCCTCTAAAGTCGTGCAGGGCACCGCAGGCACGAGCGAGGAGCATATCCGCTATTCGTGGAATTACGCGATGCTGCTGGCGAACGGTCCGAGCGAGCAGGCTTTGCTGAAAAGCCCGATCTATCGCGCCATGGAGTGCGGGGGGATCGCCCGCTTCGAGGAAATATCCCGCTGCGCCTCGGAAGTGCAGGACGCGCTCATCTCGATCTTGTCCGAGAAGACGATCTCGATTCCCGAGCTCGCCCGGGAAGTGTCCGCGGCCCGCGGATTCTCGATCATCGCCACGGCGAATACGCGCGACCGCGGCGTCAACGATATGTCCGCGGCGCTCAAGCGGAGGTTTAATATTTTGGTGCTGCCGTCCCCGTCCGAGCTGGAGACAGAGGTCGATATCGTCCGCAAGCGGGTTCGGGAAATTGCGGCCAGCTACGAGTTGAAGGCGGCACCGCCTGAGGAAGAGGCGATCCGCAAAATCGTGACCGTATTCCGCGAGCTGCGCGGGGGCATGACCCTCGACGGCAAGGAGAAGGTGAAGCCGCCGAGCGGGGTCATCTCCACAGCGGAAGCGATCTCGCTGCTGACCAACAGCATGGCGCTCGCGGCCAGCTTCGGCGGAGGCCATATCGCCGAGGAGGATTTGGCGGCGGGCTTGCAGGGCGCGATCGTCAAGGACGAGGAGAAGGACCGGGTCGCTTGGAAGGAATATTTGGAGAATGTGATGAAAAAACGGGGATCGGAATGGCGCAGTCTGTACAACGCATGCCGGGAGCTGAACGATTGAGCGCCGCGGACGGGCAGGGGGTGCATTTATTCGGCATCCGGCATTTGTCCCCGGCCGGCGCCGTGCATTTGCGTTCGTTTCTCGATCGCATCCGGCCGCAGCTCGTGCTGGTGGAAGGGCCGTCCGACGCGACCGGGCTGATCGCTTCGATCACGGCGCGGGGCGTCGTGCCCCCGATTGCGATTCTTGCCTATACCGAAAGTATCCCGATCCGCACGCTGCTATTTCCGCTGGCCGACTATTCTCCGGAGTATCAGGCGTTTGTCTGGGCAGCGGAGCACGGCGTGCGGGCGGAATTCATCGACCTGCCGTCCGACGCCGCCGTCGTTCTTTATAATGAAGCAAGACGACTGCCGGCCGAAGAGGCGGATCGACTGGAATCGGTGGACGAAAACGGACGGCCGTCCGGCGAACGGACCGATGCTTCGGAGGCGGCCGAGGTCGGAAACGAGGCGGGTCGCACCGCAGCCCCTGCCAGCGAACGCCGCCGCGACTACTACCGGAGGCAGAACAGCCTGTACGAGCGGGTGGCGGAGCTGGCCGGGGAGCCGGATTACGAAAGCTATTGGGAAAGGCATTTTGAACATACTCCCGACCCGGACGGTTATCGCCGGGCGATGCACGCCTTTTCCCGGCAGATGAGAGAGCTGCTGGAGGAGGAGGAACGCCTGGCCGATCCGCGGGAGGCGGCTTACAACGCGATTCGCGAGTCGTACATGCGACGGCGTATCGCCGACGCGGTGCGGCAAGGCTATGCGCCGGAAAGCATTGTCGTCGTCACCGGAGCGTATCATACCGCCGCGCTAGACCCGGCCTTGCCGGAGATGACCGATCGCGAGCTGCGCGGCTTGCCGCGCCTGACGACGCGGCTGACGCTGATGCCCTACTCGTACTACAAGCTGTCCACGCATTCGGGATACGGGGCCGGCAATCCGGCTCCGGCTTACTTTGGCTTGATGTGGGACTGCTTGCGGCGAGGAGATGCGGCGAAGCTGCCATCCTTATATATGTCGCAGGTGGCGGTCCGGCTTCGGGAGGAAGGAACGTTCCGTTCCACCGCCTCCGTCATCGAGGGGGTGCGGCTGGCGGAATCGCTGGCTTCGCTGCGTTCCGGCCATTTGCCGGTATGGAAAGATTTGCGCGACGCGGCAGCCGTCTGTCTCGGCTTCGGGGACTGGTCGACAGTGGCCGAGGCGCTTGCCCGCACCGATGTCGGTACGGCGATCGGCTCGCTGCCGGAAGGAATCAGCCAGACGCCGATTCAAGACGACTTCAACCGCCATCTGAAAAAGCTTAAGCTGGACAAATACAAGTCTGCGGTGGCCGCCGATCTGGAGCTTGATCTGCGCGAAAACCGGCGCGTCAAATCGCAGGAAGCCGCCTTCCTTGATCTGAACCGCTCGATCTTCCTGCATCGGCTGCGGCTGCTGGAGATCGGCTTCGCCCACGAGCAGGCCGTCCGTCAGGAAGGGGCGACCTGGGCCGAGCACTGGGTGCTGCAATGGACGCCGGAGGCGGAAATCCGCATGGTCGAATCGACGCTCAAGGGCGAGACGGTAGAGTGGGCCGTCGCCTATGTCATCAAGGAGCGGCTCGGGCAGTGCAAGGATATTCGCGAGGCGTCCCGCATCGTCCGCGAGGCGTGCGAATGCGGCTTGCCGGAAGCGATGGAAGACGCGCGCGAGACGCTGCAGCGGCTGGCTGTCGACGCCGGCAGCTTCCCGCAGCTGGCCGGGGCGGCGCACGGGCTGTCGGTGCTGCTGCGCTACGGCGATGTGCGCCGGATGAATACGGCGTCGCTGGAGCCTTTGCTGCAGCAGCTGTTCTTGCGGGCGGCGCTGCTGCTGAACGAGGCGGCGGCCTGCAGCGAAGAAGCCGCCGGCGAGATGGTGGCGGCGATGAACGAGATGCATGCCGTCTCGCAAGAGCAAAGCGAGCTGGTCGACGATGCGCAGTGGCTTCAGCGGCTCGACGAGCTGGCGGCGCGCGACGACCGCAACGCGAAGCTGTCCGGATTGGCCTTCTCCCTGCTCTTGGAGCGTAACCGGGTCGGGGACGAGCGGGTATCGCGGGAAGTGTCGCGCAGACTGTCGCCGGGCATACCGGCCGATCTCGGAGCCGGCTGGTTCGAAGGGCTGGCGCTGCGCAACCGGTATGCGCTATTGTCCCGCAGCGCCTTGTGGCAGCAGTTGGATGCGTATATCGGCTCGCTCGACGACATGCAGTTCCGCCGGGCGCTCGTCTTCCTGCGTCGGGCATTCGCGCCTTTCGAGCGGCGAGAGAAGTCTTCGATTGCAGAGATGATGGGCGAGCTGTGGGGCATCGGCGGCGAGCAGTCCGGAGACGTGCTGCAGCGGCCGTTAAGCGAAGAGGAGAGAGGGAAGCTGGATGAGCTTAACGAATTCGATTTCGAGGATTTGTAGCCTATGACGGAGCAAACACGGACCGGCGCGGAACTGCGCGGGCAAGTGCAGCGTTGGCGGCTCATCCTCGGCGAGGCCGCCGAGGAGAAGCTTTGCGGCTGCGCTGGGGCAGGCGGCGGGCAGCCGCTGCTGGATGAAGAGAGCAGACTAATGGACGAGGCGCTGGCCGCCATCTATGACGGCACATCGGGGGTCGACGCGGGCAATGGCGGGTTAGCCGGCGCTTCCGGCGGCGGCCGGGGCGGTGGCGGGCGTTCGGCCGGACTGGGCGCGTCCCAGCCGAAGCTGGCCAAATGGCTCGGCGATATCCGCAGCTTTTTCCCGTCGGATGTCGTATCGGTCATTCAGGCGGACGCGATCGAGCGCAAAGGGCTAAAGGAGCTGCTGTTCGAGCCGGAGACGCTGGCCCAGGTCAAGCCCGATCTGCGCATGGTCGCCACGCTGATGTCGCTGAAGGGGAAAATTCCCGAGAAGACGAAGGAAACGGCGCGGCAGCTGGTCGCCGCGGTCGTCGACGAAATCAAGAAGAGGCTCGAGAGCGACATCCGCAGCGCGGTGACCGGGGCGCTCAACCGGAGGAGGCACTCGCCGATTCCGTCGATCAGCAGTATGGACTGGAAGACGACCGTCCGGCGCAATCTGAAGCATTACGATACGAAGACGCGACGGTTGATTCCGGAAAAGTTTTATTTCTTCGACCGGGCCAGGCAAAGCAAGGAATGGACGGTTATTCTCGATATCGACCAAAGCGGCTCGATGTCCGATTCGGTTATCTACGCCTCGGTGATCGGCTCGATATTCGCCAGTATGCCGGCGCTGGATACCCGGGTCGTGGCCTTCGACACGGCGGTAGTCGACCTGAGCGAACAATGCGCCAACGACCCGGTGGACATGCTTTTCGGCATTCAGTTGGGCGGCGGCACGGATATCAACAAATCTGTCGAATATTGCGAAACGTTCGTGCGCGATCCGAAGAAAACGCTGTTCATCTTGATCTCGGATTTGTACGAAGGCGGCAATCAGGCGGCGCTGCTGCGTCGGATGGAGGGGCTGAGCCAGGCGGGGGTCAAGGTCATTTGCCTGCTCGCCCTATCCGATACGGGCATCCCTTCTTATGACGAACAGGTGGCGAAGAAGCTGGCGCGGTTCGGCATTCCTTGCTTCGGCTGCACGCCGGACCGTCTCCCCGAGCTGATCGAGGGAGCGCTGAAGGACAAAAATTTGCAGGCGCTGGCCGCCGAACTCGGCGTCAGGCGCGAGTAGCGGCGCAAAAACGCCATGTAACGAACGAAAGCGCCCGGATAGCGGGTAACACAAGGAGCCGCGCCGCCCAAAAATCCGGGCAGCGGAAATGAAGCGCACGAAGGTACAAAGCCAGAGCTGATCTGTGTACACGGAATAGGTCCAACTCCTTGCGGAGCAAGAGAGCGGGCCCTTCCGTGAATACGGCTTGAGCTCTGGTTTTGTCAACGGACCGCCGACCATCCGCCTGCAAAAGGCCTATGGATCGTCCATGAACCGCCTATGAGTCGCCCGCGAAAGGCCTATGAATGGCCCTGGGGCGGCTCTCGTTGTTTACGGACAAATTTCGTCACGATCAGACAACGATAACTGGGTGTAAAGTAGCTATTTTACGGGAACACGCACGAAACGGTTGTATGCCGATCGAAGTTTATAATACGATCAAGCCAAGCTATTTGTTCGTTTTAACGAACAATAGAATCGTATATAACTTAAATCGGAGGGAAATTTATGAGATTATCAAAAGCTGCGTGGACAACGGTTTTGCTTGGAGGGGTGTGCCTGCTGGCGATCGGCTGCACGGACAAGGCCGGAACGGCGACTGGAGCCGGGGCAAAGCCGGCAGCGGCGGCGAATGTCGAATTCGGCGTTTCCGATCTGCCGGGCGGCGGCATTCGCGTTCCGCATAACGAACGGCTGCATCTGTCTACCGACAAGAAATGGATCGAGAAGGAGGGGCATCTGTCCGATCTGATCCGGCTTCAATGGACGGCGGAACGGGCGAAGCCGGCGATCGTCTGGGCGGACGAGAACGGCAAGGACAAGACGGCGATTATTTCCCACGACAAGGCAAACAACCCGGAGCAGCACGATCATAAGCATATTTCATTCGAAACGACGATGGCGCCCGACGGGCAATATCCGAATCAGTTGTTTACGCGGTTTGAAATTCCGTACGACACCGACGTAAGCGAAATACGCACGCATTCGTCCAACTTCAATGTCATGAGCGGCATTCTGCGCGTAGCGGGCGAGACCGGCACGAACCGGGACATCCAGTTCAGCGTAGCAGGGAAGGATAACGCCACGACGCCGCGCTGGGCGGTTCGCGCCGACAGCTCCAAGGAGTCCGGCGGCAATACGGGCGCCAACCTGCAATTCGTCCGCTACGACGACGACGGCAAAGCGGTCGATTCGCTTCTTACGCTGCAGCGCAGCGGCGGCAATGTTGGCATTGGTACAAACGATCCCGACTCGAAGCTGGACGTGAACGGCGACAAAATCCGCATCCGCAACAAGTATACGCCGGAGTCGTCCAAAGCGGCATGCAGCCAGGGTCAAATGGCCTGGGACGACAATTACGTGTATGTCTGCGTAAGCCAAAACAGCTGGAAACGGACCGCTTTGTCGACATGGTAAAGGCCAAATGACATAGAAAATGTCGAAAATGTTATCGTGTATGGGTAAAATGGTCCAAAAGTCCCTTGGAAACGACATCCTTCGATCATATGATTGAGGTACTACGTAGCAATCATTTCCAAGAGAGAGGGAAGAAACGACTATGCTCGCACGCTTAGACCGATACCATCGCCCCATTGTCGCTTTGTTTGTCGCTGTCTCTGTCGCCCTAGTCCTGTTCGTCCAACAACCGAAAGCGGAAGCGGAATTGTCCGTTCCCGGCGGAGAAAGAGTGAGCGCTTTGTGGGTTTGGGATCCCGGTCTGTTGAATGGCGGGTGGGAGCAAATGCTCGATTATGCCGTTCAGCATAGCGTGAACCGGATTTATTTTGGCGTCGATATTACAATCAAACCGTTTAAGTACCAGCCGTTCGTCCGTAAGGCCCGGGAAATGGGCATTGGCGTCGAAGCTTTGAGCGGACGGGCGTCCTGGGTATATCCCGAGAACCGGGGCAGCATGCTGGCCTATGCCCGCTGGGTCGCGGCCTACAACGCCGCGGTGGAACCGGTAGAGCGCTTCGCCGCCGCCCGCATCGACCTGGAGCCGCATCAGCTGGCGGAATGGAAAACCGACCGCGACCGGTTGACGAATTTGTGGGCCGACGCTTCCGCCGAGTTCGCCGCCGAGGTGCACAAGACTCCGGGGCTAGCCGCAACCGCCGACGTGCCGTTCTGGCTCGATGGGTACGAGGTGCCGGCTACCGGCGTGAAGATGCACGATTTCATGATCGGAACGTTCGACGAGCTGACGATCATGGCGTACCGCAACTATGCCGAAGGGCGCGGAGGCATTCTCGATGTCGTCTCCGCCGAGCTGGCGTCCGCCCGTCAAGCGGGCAAGAGGCTGACGATCGGCGTAGAGACCAAGGAAAACAACGAAGCGCCTACGGTCAGCTTTTACGGAATGAGCAAGACCTATATGCGGGACCAACTGCTGAAGGTGTCTGCGACTCTTGCGAACGAGCCCGCCTTTGCCGGCATTTCCGTGCACGAATACAAAGCCTGGACCCGGATGAGTCCGTAAACGTAGCTCTCTATAACCAAAAAGAATTGATCTGAAACCGGTACTTTTTTCGCCATTTTGCGAGAGTGCCGGTTTTGTTTTTGTAAAAAAAGATCGGGCATACGGACTATTTTGTCGCCAAGCCTACGTACTCTATAATGAATATTGCGTTCTCTATAGTGAACGAGCAAGCGAACAGGCAACCACAGCGCAGAATACCTTCCCACATGTGAACAAAGGAACCATACAAAGAAACGGAGTGAAGAAAGCATGTGCGGCATTGTCGGTTATATTGGCAACAGGGATTCGCAGTCCATCCTGGTGGAAGGGTTGAAGAAGCTGGAGTACCGCGGATACGATTCCGCAGGCGTGGCCATTGTTACCGGAACGGGGCTGGCCGTGAAGAAGGCGAAGGGCCGGTTGGCCGAGCTGGAATCGAGGCTGCACTCGGAGCCGCTCGCCGGTACGGTCGGTATCGGCCACACCCGCTGGGCGACGCACGGCAAGCCTTCGGATGCCAATTCTCACCCGCATACGGATACGACCAGTAAATTTAGCGTCGTGCATAACGGCATTATCGAGAACTACGCCGAGCTTCGCCGGGAACTTGCGGCGAAAGGCCATGTGTTCGTATCGGAGACGGATACGGAGGTCGTCTCCCATCTGATCGCCGATCTGTACCAAGGCGACATCGTGAAAGCCGTCAGCGAAGCGACGCGCCATATTCGCGGGGCGTTCGCCCTGGCGATTTTGACCGAGCACGAGCCGGACAAGCTGGTGGCCGTGCGTCAATCGAGCCCGCTGATCATCGGGGTAGGCGACGGGGAAAATTTCATCGGCTCGGATATTCCGGCCATCCTCCAGCATACGCGCAACGTGTACATTCTCGACGATCACGAGATGGCCGTGCTGACCCGCTCCGGCGTGGAGCTGATGACGATCGAGGGCAATTTTATCGCCAAGCAGCTGTCCACGGTCGATTGGGATTTGGCGGCGGCGGAGAAGAACGGCTTCGATCATTTCATGCTGAAGGAAATGCACGAGCAGCCGCAAGCCTACCGCGATACGCTTTCCGGCAGGATGGGCGAGCACGGCATCGTCTCGCTGGACGAGCTGGGCATGACCGACGAGGCGATCGCCGCTATCCGCGCGATCCATATCGTAGGCTGCGGGACGGCGTACCATGCCGGACTGGCCGGCAAAGGAGCGCTCGAGAAGCTGGCAGGCCTGCCGGTGGAAACCGATCTGGCGTCGGAGTATCGCTATCGCGAGCCGCTTGTGATGCCGGGTACGCTGCTGATCGCCGTCAGCCAATCGGGAGAGACGGCCGATACGCTGGCAGCAGTCCGCGAAGCCAAACGCCGCGGAGCGCTCATTCTGGCGATAACGAACGTCGTCGGCAGCTCGCTGACGCGGGAAGCGGACCACACGCTGTTCACGTGGGCCGGCCCGGAGATCGCCGTCGCTTCGACGAAAGCTTATACGACGCAGCTGCTGGCGTTCTACATGCTCGCCATCCATTTGGCGGAGAAGCGCGGAGTAGGCGAGCGGGGCAGATTGGCCGAGCTGTCGCGCGAGCTGCAGCAGCTGCCGGACAAGGTGGAGCGCGTCGTCGCCGGAAGCGCCGCCGTTCAGACGATGGCCCGGCGGATTGCCCAGGCGCAGAGCCTGTTCTTCATCGGACGCGGCCCAGATTATGCGGTCGCCATGGAAGGCTCGCTCAAGCTGAAGGAAATCTCGTACATCCAGTCCGAGGCGTATGCGGCCGGGGAACTGAAGCACGGTACGCTGGCGCTGATCGAGCAGGATGTGCCGGTCGTCGCGCTGGCTACGCAGCCCGCCCTGCTGGAGAAGACGGCGAGCAACGTCAAGGAAGTGAAGGCGCGCGGCGCTTACGTGTACGGGCTTGTCATGGAAGGGCACGAAGCGCTGGAGGACACCTTCGACGAAGTGCTGACGCTTCCGGCTACAGATCCGCTGCTGGCGCCCGCGATCAGCGTCGTGCCGCTGCAGCTGCTCGCTTACTATACGGCGGTGGAGCGGGGCAACGACGTGGACAAGCCGCGAAATCTGGCGAAAAGCGTAACAGTCGAATAACCGCACTTCGAAATCCAAGAAAACAAAGCGGAATTATAAACGATTTGTAAACCGAATATAGGGCAGAGCCATCTGCCGTCGAAAGGAGCGAAAGCCGCATGTGGACGGTATTCGATTCGATACCGGATCCTTTTATGAAACCTATTATTTTGATCGGTTTGATTGGTATATGCGTCGTCGCCGGATGGGGCGTGCTGCTTGCCATGAAAATCAGACGGGCGTCCGCCCGCAAAGCTTTCGAAGGAAGCGAGCGTAATTATGCCGACTATATGGCGTATTTGCGGATTCATATCGCCACGGTGGACGAGCTGCCGACTCCGTACGGGAAATTGTCCGAAACGGATCGCAACTATCTCACCCATGAGCTGACGGAATGGATGGCGCGCATCCGCGGCGAAGAGCACGGCAAGCTGCTCGCGCTGAGCGGCCGTCTTGGCCTGGTGGAGCGCGAGCTGAAACGGCTCGGGCACGGGCTCAGTGATCGTCGCCTCGACGCCGCGCACCGTCTCGGCTTCATGCGTGCGCCCCAGGCGCTGGAGCCTCTGTGCGGGCTCATCGCCCAAGCCGGCCGCAAGGCGGATGCGTTCGTATTCGCTCAAGCCGCAGCCTGCTGCGCCACCCGTGCGGAAGACGTCGAGCGCATCGTGCTGGAGCTGTCCCGCGATCATGGCGACGCCACTCGGCTGACTGCGGAGCTGATCCGCGAAGCGGACGCCGATCCGGCTGTCGTTACGCGGCGGTTGATCGGCAGCGGCAATCCGGCGCTCATCCGCGTCGCGCTGATCGGCTTGCCGACGATGGTCGATCCGCACGTCGGCCGCGACGTGGCCCGCTTGACCGAGACGGGCGACAAGGAAATGCGTCTGAATGCGATCCGCGCCTTCGTGCAGTCGGGGACGCTTCAGCCGGAGCGCGTCCGTTCGCTGCTGCGCGATCCCGACTGGGAAGTGCGCATGGAGGCGGTGCGCGAGCTCGGCGGTCTGGGCGAATCTTCGGCCGTTCCGCTTATCGCCGCTACGATCGAGGATGGACATGACCGCGTGAGGGAGCAGGGCGTGCGCAGTCTGGCGCTGCTGCAGGAAGGCGGCGTGCGGGCGCTCGGCGCCGGAGGCGACGAGCCCGAAGAGGTGCTGCGCCATAATACGCTCCTTTACGCTTACCGCAAATACGGGAAACGGCAGGCGGAAGTCAAGACCGGATAGCCGTTCTCACGCTTGCCCAACGAAAGGAGTCCCTCATGAGAGAGTTTTTGCTCGGCTACGGACATTTTGTCGTGGCCTACATCGTAATTGTGTATTCCATCTATTTCTTCATCTTGCTGCTTTCGCTGAAAAACATCAAACCGACGATCGTCCGAAACAAATATACGAGCTATTCCAAGCTGGCCGGCTCGGAGACGGTGCCGCCGGTGTCCATACTGGTTCCTTCCTATAACGAGGAGCTGACGATTATCGAGAATGTGCGGTCGCTGCTGGCGCTCAATTACCCGCAGCACGAGGTGATCGTCGTCAATGACGGCTCCAAGGACCGTACGTTGGAAATCTTGATCGATGAGTTTCAACTGGAGCGGTTGCCGGAGGAGATGTCCAAGGGCAACGGACTGCTCGATACGAACCCGACCCGCGGCGTATTCCATAACCCGCTCGTTCCGAAGCTGTATGTCATCGACAAGCCGAACGGCGGCAAAGCCGATACGCTCAACGTCGGCATCAACTTCTCGCATTATGCGATGGTATGCACGATCGACGCCGACTCGCTGCTGGAGAAAGATTCGCTCATCCGGATCGGCCGCAAGTTTATGGAAAGTCCGGAGGAAACGATTGCCGTCGGCGGAATGGTACGGGTAGCGAACAGCTGCACGATCGAGAACGGCATCGTTAAGGAAGTTCGGCTGCCGCGCAACTGGTGGGCCCGCTTCCAGTGCGTGGAGTACATGAAGGCGTTCCTCGGAGGACGGATCGGCTGGAGCGCGATCAATGCGCTGATCATCATCTCCGGCGCGTTCGGCGTCTTCCGCAAAGAGTACATCGTCAAGGTCGGCGGCTACCGCGAAGGATACCCCGGCGAGGACATGAATATCGTCATCAAGCTGCACAAGATGATGCAGGAGCAAGGCCGCAAGTACCGGATCGCCTATTGCCCGGACGCCGTCTGCTGGACGCAGGCGCCGGAGTCGATGCGCATCCTCGGCAGCCAGCGCAAGCGCTGGGGCCGCGGCAATCTGAAGAACATGTGGGAATACAAGCATTTGATCTTCAATCCGAAGTACAAGCTGTTCGGTCTGCTGTCCATGCCTTACACGGTTATTTATGAAATGCTGAATCCTTATATCAAACTGTCCGGCTATCTGGCGCTGATCGGATACGTCATGCTGGATATGACCAAGTGGCCGATCCTGCTCGCCTTCTTCGGCATCAATGTCGCGCTTGTCCTGCTCTTCAACTGCGGCGCGCTGCTGATCGAAGAGATGGCGTTCCGCCGCTACCCCCGCTTGACCGACTTGCTCAAGATGGTCGGCGTCGGCATGCTGATGGCATTCGGCTACGTGCAATTGAACGCTTACTGGCGGCTGCGGGGACATATCGACTTTTTGCGCAACAACAATTCCTGGGGTGAAATGACCCGTCAAAGCTGGGCGACCAAGCCCGCGAAACAAGCAACGCCAACAACGATTCAGAAGGGAGCTTGAAACGAAAATGCAAACGATGTTGAAAACGGGAACGGTAGTCGATCAATTGTTGGGCAAGGTTAGCCGCGCTTGGGAGGAGACCGGCTGCTGCGGAGTCATCCTGGCCGGCGTGCGGGGCGACGCGACTAGCAAGTTCGCCAAATGGCAGCGTGCCGTGGCGGAGGAGCATCCGGACGTAGCGGTCGAGTTCGTCTACTATGCCGAAGGCTCCTATGTGGCGGCGCTGCTTCCCGGTCAAAAGCTCGGCCTGACCCACTTCGTGTCTCTGCTGATCAAAGACTTGATCGAGGACAGCGGTTTGCTGGCCGGTACGGTCGTCGTGGCCAGCTTGCCGGAGGGCGACACGCCGGATAAGCCGGCGGCGCTCCGCAGGCTGAACGAGATGGCCGCGGAGGCGGGCAAGAAAAGCGATTCGGTGATGCTTCACCGTCGTCTGGGCGGCGAGAACAAGGTGCTGCTCGTCGACGGCGACGATATGACCCGCGCTTTTCTCAGCGAGCGTCTGCGTTGGAAAGGATATGTCGTCCTGGCGGCGGCCGATGCCGAAGAGGCGCTCCGTCTTTACGAGGAGCACCGTCCTTCGCTCGTCATTACCGAGCTGAACTTTCCGGAATCGGACGGCTACTCGCTGATCCGCGGACTGCGCAGCCGCAGCGAGAACACTTGCCGCATTATCGTCTTGACCGAAAGACGTCTCGACCAGGACGTCAGCCGCGCCTTCGATCTGGGCGCGTCGGATTTTGTCGCAAAGCCCTTTTCCCCGGTAGAGCTGGATGCCCGCATTCGCAGATTGACGGTTACCGCCTAACACTATAAAGAGAGAACGGGAGATGATTGATTAATGAACGCATCGTACACGGCTTTGCGCCAACTGTTTGAATCGAAAACCGCCAAGATTGGGGTAATGGGACTCGGGTATGTAGGATTGCCGCTGGCCGTCGAAATGGCCAAGAGCGGCTACACCGTATACGGCATCGACATCGACGAGCGGAAATCCGCCACGCTGCTCGAAGGCCGCTCGTACATTCAGGACGTGCCCGACGAGCACATCCGGGAATGCCTGGAGGAAGGCCGCTTCCATCCGACGAGCCAACTGTCCTCGATCAAATGGCTGGACATGATCAGCATTTGCGTGCCGACGCCGCTCAACGAGCATCAGGAGCCCGATACGTCATACATCACCCGCGTCGTCGATGCGATTAAAACTTATATGCAGCCGCCTGCGCTGATCGTGCTGGAAAGCACCACTTACCCCGGCACTACGGAGGAATTGATACAAGCGGAGCTGGAAGCCGTCGGTTATCGCCTTGGCGAAGATTTCTTCCTGTGCTTCTCGCCGGAGCGCGTTGATCCGAGCAACATCCAGTACCAGACGAAAAACACGCCGAAGGTGCTCGGCGGCACGACGCCGGAATGCACCGAGCTCGGTTCGCTCGTCTACCGCGAATTCGTCGATAACATTGTCGAAGTCACGTCGCCGAAGGTGGCGGAAATGAGCAAGCTGTTGGAGAATACGTTCCGCAGCGTCAACATCGCGTTCATGAACGAAATGGCGCTGCTCTGCGATAAAATGAATATCGATATTTGGGAAGTGATTCGCGCCGCTTCCACCAAGCCGTTCGGCTTCATGCCGTTCTACCCGGGACCGGGCATCGGCGGCCACTGCATCCCGCTCGACCCGATGTACTTGTCCTGGAAGGCGAAGGGGTTCCGGTTCTTCAGCCAGTTTATCGAGCTGGCCCAGTCGGTCAACCAGACGATGCCGGATTACGTCGTAGGCAAGACGGCGGAGATTCTGAACATTTACTCCCGTTCGATCCGCAATTCGCGCATCCTGCTGCTTGGCATGGCGTACAAGCCGGAGATCAACGACCTCCGCGAATCGCCGGGGCTGGAAATTTACGAGCTGTTCCGCAAGAGCGGCGCCCTGGTCGACTATTACGATCCGTATGCGCCAAGCTTCCTGGATAAAGCGGGGCAGCAGATCCATTCGATCGACTACTCGACGGACAAAATCCGCCAGTACGACTGCATTGTCACCATTACGGCGCACAAGGCGCTCCAATATGAAGAAATCGCCAATACCGGAACCGTTATATTCGACACGCGCAACGCGTTCCGCGATTTCTCTCAGCCGCATATTTACAAGCTCGGCAGCGGACTGGCTTCCGCCGAGAAGGTTGCGCCGCCACAGGCCGTCGGGCTGTAAAAGGCTCCGGCGTCATACGATTGGCGCGGCCGAACGATGGAAAGGAGTGAACGCGTCATGAAGAAGCGTCGTTCGCTCGTATGGACGGGAATGCTGATTGTGCTCGTTGTCGCCGCCGGTCTGGGGGCCGCGGCTTTCATGAACAGTCGTTACGGCTGGATGACGCCCGCGGTCGAACGTTTCGAGGCGAACGGCATCCAGCTCAAATTCCGTACCGCGGGCGATCAGCTGGAGCGGTACGAGAACGGCGAATGGAAGCCGTTTCTCGTCAAAGGCATCGACCTGGGCGCAACCGTGCCCGGGCACGATCCCGGCGAGCTGGCGGTCACGAAGGAGCAGTATACGCGCTGGTTCGGGCAAATCGCCGCTACCGGCGCCAATACGATCCGGGTGTACACGATCCTGCCTCCGTATTTCTATGAAGCGCTCGTTGCGTTCAACCGCAAGCATGCGGATACGCCGCTTTATTTGATGCAGGGCATCTGGAGTCCGGAGGAGAAGCTGATCGAGCTGAAGGACGCCTACTTGCCGGAAATCAAGGAGGCGTTCGAGGAAGAGATCGTGCACGCGGTCGGCGCGGTGTACGGGGATACGACGATTCCGCCCAAGCCCGGCAAGGCGTCGGGCAAATACAAGGCGAATGCGGGGCCGTATGTGATCGGCTGGCATCTCGGTACGGAATGGGACCCGGTCATGGTGACCAAGACGAACGAGAAACATGCTGCCGTTCCTGTTGCAGAGGGCACTCATGTGACGGCCAAGCCGGAGGCCTCCCCGTTCGAGCGGTGGCTGGCCGGGCTGCTGGACGATCTGGCCACGGAGGAGCAGAAACGCAATTGGCAGCACCCGCTCGCCTTCACGAACTGGGTCACGACCGACCCGCTCGCCCATCCGGGCGAAGTGCTGTATAACGAAGATCTTGTATCCGTCGACCCGATGCATGTGACGGCGGGCGACTGGCTGGCCGGGTATTATGCCGCTTACCACGTATACCCGTATTATCCGGACTTCTTCCGCATCGACCAGACGTTGAACGATGTTACCGATGCGGAGGGCAATCCCGATCCGTACCGTTCCTACCTGCGCAAGCTGAAGGCGCACCATGCGGGCATTCCGATCATGGTTACCGAATTCGGGGTTCCTTCCTCGCTGGGACTCGCGCATCTCGGTCCTGGCGGAAGGGATCAGGGCGGTCATACGGAGCAGGAGCAGGGCGATATCAACGTCGCGATGTATCGGACGATCATCGAGGAAGGGTATGCGGGAGCAGCCCTGTTTAGCTGGCAGGATGAGTGGTTTAAAAAGACGTGGAACACCATGCCGTTCGAGCTGCCCGCCGATCGGCGGGCGATGTGGCTGAACGTGCTGACAAACGAACAAATGTTCGGTATACTGGGCATGTACCCGTCCAAGGAAGAGAAGATTACGATCAACGGCGACGCTTCCGACTGGAAGAAGCTGAAGAAGGGCAAGGACAAGTTCCGGCTTGAGACGCCGCTGCCGGGCTGGAAGGAAGTATGGGCCGCGCATGACGAAGGCTATCTGTATCTCATGGGTGAGCTGGAACAGCCGTTCGATGCGGAGCGGCAGCTGCTTCGCTTCGGCTTCAGCACGCAGGCCGGGGGCAACAAGCACGCCGCCGAGCTGGGGGGCATCGTGCTCGACGAAGGACTCGATACGCTGTTGACGATCGGACGCGACGATGAGACTGAGATGACGATAGCATCCAATTACGACTTTCAATCCAGGCTGTACGGCACGCGTTATGGCATGATTCCTTACCCGGAGGAGCAGCAGAAGGACGATTCCGGCGTATTCCTGCCCTGGAAGCTGACGGTAGGCTTGGCGATGGAGCCGCCGGATTCGAAGTTCAATATGCCGTTCGAGGACGTGCTGGTCGGCAAGCTGCAGCGGGGGACGAACGATTTCTCCAGTACGCAGTACAATTCTTTGGCCGGCTGGGAAGCGAAGGGCACCACGGTGGAGGTTCGCATTCCTTGGATGATGCTCGGCTTCTCCGATCCAAGCTCGAAGCAGGTCATTACCTACGAGGACAGCGGCAAGGCGTTCTTGACCAAAGCCACGGAGGGTGTCCGTATTTTGCCGTGGATCAGCGAACGTGCGGAAGCCGCCGGAGCGGGAGCCGGGTCCGCAGCGAAGCAAGTATCGTTGGAAGCGATCAAGCCGTACACGTGGGACGGCTGGAACGTCGCCCAATACGTAGAACGTTTGAAACCGAGCTACGAACGAATGAAAGAAGCGTTCAACTCGGCACCGTAAGGAGGGAAGCGAACAATGCGACTGTACTCACCACTTATCCCGATCGTACTGGTGCTGGGAATGCTTGCGATGACGAATGCCAGCATGTCGGAACTGCCGGTATCGCCGACCCCGGCGGTGCCGCCTGCTCCGCCGCCTGCCGTTCACCGCGACGGACCGCTCGAGGTATGGGCTTGGAACGGAGAATTCGCCCCCGCCGTCATTCGCAAGCAGCTTCCGGGACTGACGGGCGTGGATAATCTCATTCCGGGCTGGTTCGAGCTGGTCGCTTCGGACGGCGAGGTGTACGATGTGGCGGACGAGAAGCTCGTCCGGGATATCCGCAAGCAGGGCATGGAAGTGACGCCGCTCGTCAGCAACAAGCACCGCAAAGCGATGACGACAGAATTTCTCGCCGATCCCGAAGCGGTGGACCGCTTTGTGGAATCGTTGACGGAACGGTTCCGGGAGGTTGGGCTGGCCGGAGCCAATCTGGATTTTGAAGGAGTCGAGCCGCAGAGCCGGGATACGTACGCCGCTTTCGTTGAGAAGCTGGCGAAGACGTTCCGAGCCAACAGCTTAGGTCTGACGGTCGACGTGCCGGTCACGGAAACCGGGGAGCTGCCGGTTTGGTTCGATGCGAAGCGCATTGCCGCCGCCGCCGATCAGGTAGTTCTTATGGCCTATGACCAGTTCTATGAGGGCAGCGAGCATACCGGACCGGTATCCGGCATGGAATGGACGGAGGCGGGCATTCGCCAGGCGATCGCCGTCGGAGTCCCGGCCGACAAAATCGTGCTCGGCGTTCCTTTATATACGCGCGAATGGCAGCTGGATAAAGCCGGCAAGCCGATGTCGAGCCGTCCCCTGTCGATGAAGGCGCTGGATGGAACGCTGATCGGCTATGAGAAGGTCGACCGGAAGTGGGACAGCGAACACGGCTTGTATCGCGTGAAATATAAAGATGGCAAAGGAAGCTTTGAGGTCTGGGAGGAAAATACGGCAACCGTCGAAGCCCGCTACGCATTAGCCCGAGAATACGGGCTTCACGGAGTCGCCGTATGGAGACTCGGATACGAGCCGAAAGATTTCTGGAAGAAAGCGGAAGCTTGGAAAACGAACGCGACGCGAGATGCGCATAAATCCCGAACCTCTCCTTAATCGTCCACATCATTGGGTTAACAAAGTTCGGTCTCCATGGTATATTAGTAGGAGGTCGACAAAGATCGAGAGACAGACGAAGGACGGTTATGCATGATAGGGGAGCGAATCCGGGACTTACGACTGAGTAAAGGGTGGTCCATCACCGAATTGGCCGGGAAAGCGCAGGTGGCCAAGTCGTACCTGAGTAACATCGAGCGGGACATTCAGAAGAATCCTTCCATCCATATGCTCGAGAGAGTGGCGGATGCGTTGGAGGTATCGGTGGATGTCATCCTGCAGGGACCGGCCGAACCGAAAGAGCAATTGAATGAGGAGTGGCTGGAGCTGGTGCGCGAAGCGATGGATTCCGGCGTCACGAAGCAGCAGTTCCGTGAATATTTGGAGTTTACGAAATGGAAGCTTCAATCCAAATAACGATCGGCAGCTGACGCACCAGACTGTTTCTTTTCGGAGTGTTGCCAAAGCCATATTCTCGGGCGGAAAAGGAGAGTGGCATGCGGAACGCAAAGGGAAATGAGGCTCAACTGGATCACGAATGGGTAGAGTTGATCGGATCGGCCCGCAGCATGGGATTGTCGATGGAGGAAATCCGGCAATTTCTCAAGCAGGCGAATCAGGCCGCAGTCGGGCTTTCTTACGCGTTGGCGTTTGGACGTCAGCACACGGAAGCTATGCAATGAATATGATCGTCCTTGACTGCCGTCGGCAGGAAAGGGCGTTTTTTCTTAGATCGGGGAAAAGCGCGGTTTATGTCGAACGTGCCTCCACCCGCGATATGTACAACAAAAATGAAACTAAAAGCGCGCCGTTTTTTCGTCTATACTGGCCTTATTCCAGACGGAGAAGGGACAGATCAGAAATGAGCGAGAAGCGGATTTATGAATATCGCAAGGAGGTGCCGACCCACGCCTCGGCGGATGTGGTCGTCATCGGAGGAGGACCGGCGGGAACGGCAGCCGCGATCGGCGCGGCGCGCAGCGGGAAGCAGGTCATTTTGCTGGAGAAGTCCGGCCAGCTTGGCGGCATGGGCACGCTGGGGAATGTCAGCATCTTTATGCCGATCGGCAACGTCACGGGAATTTACCGGGAGATCATCGCCGAGACGCTGGCCCAATATTTGCCCGAAGGCCACGACACGTCGATAGCGCCGCAATATTCGCCCTTTCTGCTGAGGCATTATTTAAATGAGAAGATGAAGAAGGAAGGCGTACAAGTATTTTACCATGCGGACTTCGTCGGGACCGTGCGCGAGGGCAGTCGTCTGAGCGCAATCGTCGCCTCCACGCGGGAAGGGCTGCGCGCGTTCGAGGGACGCCAGTTCATTGACTGCACGGGCGATGCCCGGGCGGCGATCGACGCCGGCGTGCCCTACGTATCGGGACGCGAGGAAGATGGCTTGACGCAGCCGATGACGCTGATGTTTATGATGCAAAATACGGGCAAGCCGGTTACCCCGCTGCTGCCGGAAGGCTGCTATACGTACAACGACGTCTCCGAACTGCCGCAAGGACGGCGTCTCTACTGGGAGCGCAATTCCGACGGGACGCTGCTGGTCAATATGACCCGCGTCAAGGGCAACGGCGCCCGCATCGAAGATATCAACTACGCCGAGACGGAGGCGCTCAAGCAGGTGTTCTCCGTCGCCAACTATTTGCAGCGCAACGGCTTCGAGACGTACGTGCTCTCCCATGTCGCCGGGCAGGTAGGAGTCCGCGAGACGAACCAGATCAAGGCGCTGTATACGCTGACCGAGCACGATGTCGTCGGAGGACGGCGATTCGACGACGTAGTGGCGCAAACCAATTACGAGATCGATATTCACAGCCCGGACGGCAAAAAGACGACCGATGAGCGCAAGGTGAGCGGCTACGATATCCCTTACCGTTGTATGGTGCCGGATAGTCTCGACAACCTGCTCGTCGCCGGCCGGGCCATCTCCGCGACCCACGTCGCGATGTCCTCGATGCGCGTCCAGCCGACATGCTATGCGTTGGGCCAAGCGGCCGGCATTGCCGCCTCGCTGGCGATCGACGGCGGGCTCGCATGCCGGAACGTTCCGATCGGCGAGCTCCAGGACCGATTGGTGGATCAGGGCGTCCGGTTTATCAAATAGAAACGCTTCCTAGTAAATCGGCTCTCCGGTTGCGACTCGCGCAGCCAGGAGAGCCGATTTGGTTGCATGCCCATGCTCCCCTCCCTGCTTGACGCAGCCGGATTCCGGGTAAAATGTAGGAAGCCGACTATGTTTCGAATGGGGTGTTGAACGGGATGAACAAAGATGCGGCTTTAACGGTCGCGCCGAACGATTGGGATTGGACCGGCTTTTTGCAGAATGGCTCCGACATCGGGGTGTCGGCCTGGATGGAGGAGACGGAGCTGCGGGACCGGAGCGGGGACGTCGCCGAGCTTCGCTGGCTGCTGCGGGGTATACGGGACAGATTGGCTTTGTACCGGGATGCGTTTCCGGACCACCGGTTCGAGCGGGAACTGGAGGCGGCTTTTGCTCGTCAGGCGTATGGCCTGGAGGAACGCGCGCAGGGCTATGAAGGCAGGCCGGAGACGTGCGATTGGGACGCTTATCTGACTCTCAAGTACGAGATCCGCCTGCTGTATAAGCAGCTCGGCGCCATCGTAGCGGGAAGCGACTGGCAGTCTCCTTGCAAAACATGGGGCGGCCCCGACACGGATTTCGCCGAAGAGGTCGGGTTTGTCCAGGAGGAGCAGGGCACGTATGAGCGCGGCTACGGCAGCGAAGCGGTGAAGGCGTACGAGGAGGCTTCCTTGGACGCTTTTTATCCGATGTCCGGGCAGACGCGCGAGCGGAGCGTGCGTTTCCTGACGACCTCGGGCATGAAGGCGCTGGAGCTTGCGCTGGTCGCTTATAAAAGCACGACTCGCGAAGCGCTGCCTTTTTATATTCAAGAAGGCTTTTACGGCGAAGGGATCGAGCTGACCAACACGCTGCTGAATGACCCTTTGGAGCTGGACGTGGCGGGTTTGTACGCCAAAGTGGAGGCCAATGCCCCGGTCGGCGGTCTGCTCGTCGATCCGGGCGTATGCTGGCCGGTCCGGCCAGCTGTCGATCTGGCAAGACTGTTCGAGGGGTTGTCCCGGCACAGACAAGAGCAGCCGCTGTATGTCATCGTCGACCGGACGCTGACGAGCGTGGCGAACCCGCTGTTCGCGAAATATGCGGACCGTTTGCCATCCCATGTGGTGCTGGTCAGCGTCGAGAGTGGGATCAAGCATATGCAGTACGGCTTTGATTTGGCGAACGCGGGCTTTCTGGTAGCGACGGGCCGAGCGTTGGAAGCGGCAGAGCGGCGGGAGCAGTGGGTGACGCTGTTGGCGCTGCTCGATGCCGGGGCCGACCCGGTCGCGGTCCGGCAGCTGCCTGCTCCGGATTTGCAGCGCGTTATTGCCCGGTTATCCCGGTTGAACCGCAACGCTTGCTGGATGGACGCTTTTTTGGGGCACGCGGTGCGGGAAGAGAAGGTCTCCGTCTATTTCCGCTCGGTGGACCCTTCGCCCGATTACAAGCTGGACGGGCGCGAGTGGATCGGTCCGCTTTTTTACATTCAATTCCCCGGGTATCGTTCCGTCGCGCAGTACCAGTCGTGGATCGACAGCTTCGTTGTGTCCGCGCCGGCCGAGGAGCATTTCGTGTCCGGAGGCAGCTTCGGCTTCGATACGTTCCGGATGAACGTGGTCAGCGATGCGGACGGCACGGAAGCCGCTTTGCGCGTGTCGGTCGGGCGCGACCCGTTCGTCCGCATGCTGTCGAAGCTGCGCTATATGTACGGACGGATGTGAGCGCATCGAATCGGGAGCAGGCTGGGGACAAGCGGCAACGGACCCGAACGCGGCCATGCGGACAGCCATACCCGGACGGGCGACTTGTCCCGTCCGCCGCCGCGCGGCTCGTACAAGGCAGAAGCGAACCTGAGTGCAGATTTGACTCGGACTAAATCGTCCCTTCGAAGGCGTAAAAAGCGGGGGTTTTGTCGGTAGTGGAGCGAATCTGCAGCTTATGAATAAAGGACGGCATCAATCGCTTCGCCGTCGGCAGGTCGGCCCACCGCACTTCGGCGATATCGCGGTCGGGGTCGTTGCGGGCGTCCATCTCGCCGCCTACGATTTTGGCGAAAAACGTTACGATGAACGCATGATTGCCGGCATCGCGGAAAAACATTTCCCGAAGGGAGCTCAAGCCCGTAATGGCGATATCGTACCCCGTTTCTTCCTTCACCTCGCGAACGGCTGCCTGTTCCAGCGTTTCTCCTTTTTCCACCGCACCTCCGGGAAGACCCCAGTAGCTAGAGTGGCCTTTTACATTCCGGACCAGCAGCAGTTGGCCTTTGTCATTCGTGATCAATGCGGATGCGACGTCGACTCGTCTCATGTAAAGCTCCCCCTTTAGTCGGTAACCCCTTGATATTCTGCGCGTTGGGTCCATTTCCTCCTAAATACCCGCGAAATGACCCGCTTGACGCGGACAACCTGCCTTTCTCTCTACTTTTATGTTGAAATAAAATTGTTGCGTGTGCATTTTTATACACTGCTGCCAAGCGGCAGCGCCTTTTATAAACGATTTCCGGCTAACAGAAGGCGCGCCTTCTCCGTCAGGGAGAGGCGCGCCTCGCTTGTTGGGCCAAGCAGTCGATTCAGGTGGGGGAAGGGACGCCCATCGCGGCCCATTCTTCCTTGCTCGGACCGTACACCCCGGTAACGGGAAGTCCGGCCTGCCGCATAAGCACCGTCAATTGACCGCGGTGGTGAATTTCATGCTTGACGAACATGGCCATCGTCTTGCCGACCTGCCATTGCTGCCCGAATACGTCGATCGTTTGCCGGAGCGTTTCGTCCGTCCATTGAGCCTTCACGGCTTGAAGCAGCGACTCGACCGAAATGCGGTACGTTTCCGCTATGGCGGCAGCCGTCGGCGGGCTTTCGCTGCGGCTGTTCGGCGCGTCGAATTCGAGTCCGGTCGGCTCCAGAATGCCGCCGGCCGTCACCAGGTGCCAAGCAAGATCGCCCAGCTTCCGGTAGCCGGGAGCGACTTCCAGCCGAAGCGAGTCGTCCGTCAATAGGTCGAGCAGCTTTTGGGTACTGGTGGATTCTTGCCGATAATCGTCAATGAAGCTTGAAATAGTCGTATACATCGGGAGTTGTCTCCTTTACCTTATATGTATTCGATTTAACGATAGTACAAATGTATGGCGGTGGCAACGGCCTCCAGCAAGATTATCTTATTCTTTACAAAAACGAAGAATTTATTAGATATGGTTCCTGAAGGGGGTAAAGGAAGAGACTCGTTTCAAGGCGAATAGACCGAAAATGTATGAAAAATCGATATTTCAGACGATTTTCCATATGTTTTCTTATTTTTTCGGAAACTTTCTTCTTTTTTTTGCGTATTATGCAGGGTGTCCATGCGTCACCATATCGCACCCAACGATCCCGAGAGAGGAAGATTTCAATCCAAATACCTCATGAGCAGACCAGCAACTGGAGAAAAAACATTGCTCCATACGAAAGACCTCGTATTCAAAACAGCGTACGGCAAATTCTCAATACCGTCGTACCCTTTTTTCTGCTCTGGTATTTTGCCTATTTGAGTTTATCGCTCTCCTATTGGCTTACCCTTGCATTGGCGATCGTGGCCGGAGGCTTTCTTGTCCGTATTTTTATTATTTTTCATGATTGCTGCCACAAATCGTTTTTTCGCAACCGGACGGCCAACGAGATCGTCGGGACGATAACCGGCATTTTGACCTTTTGCCCGTATCACCAATGGCGGCATAGTCATTCTGTCCATCATGCGACTAGCGGTAATTTGGACAAGCGGGGCACAGGCGATATTTGGACGCTGACGGTCGATGAATATATATCGGCTTCCCCTTGGAAGCGATTGGTGTACAGACTGTACCGCAATCCCTTCATCATGTTTACGATCGGCCCGATTTATATATTTCTGATCGATTACCGGTTTAACCGTAAACGGGCGGCATGGCCGGAGCGTATAAATACGTATGTTACAAACTTGGCGATTGTCGGCGGTATCGCTTTGCTTTGCTGGGCGATCGGCTGGCAGTACGTTTTGCTTATACAAGGAACGATCTTTTTCGTTTCGGGGGCAGCGGGTATTTGGCTTTTCTACGTCCAGCATCAGTTCGAGGAGTCTTATTTCGAAGAGGATGAGGAATGGGATTACGTGAAGGCGGCCCTGCAGGGGAGCTCCTTCTACAAACTGCCGCGCCTGCTGCATTGGATTACCGGGAATATCGGCTTTCACCATATTCACCATCTGAGTCCGCGCGTACCGAATTATTACTTGGAGAAGGTGCACAGCGAAAATCCGCAGCTGCAGGATGTGAAGACGATCACCTTGCGTACGAGTCTGGAGTCGCTGCGGTTCCGGATTTGGAATGAGAAAAGCGGCAAATTCGTTACTTTCAAAGATATTCAGCGCCCGCGTCAAGCTTCTCCGAAGCGCGTCAGGAAGGCTAAGCCTACCGTATAGCAAGAAAAAACGAGTTTCCACCAAAAAGCTGTTACCCTTTTGAGCCGTTTTTCGTTATAGTAACAGAAGATGATAACAAAACGGGGGGAAACCTAATGAGAGCGAAAGTAGCCGGCTATATGCCTCTACTCTGGCTATTGTGCATCCCGGTGCTAAACGTATGTTACGGGCTGTTGAATCGCGAAGGCCCCAACGTGCGCAGTCTGATGACGATTATGGATGTCCATACGCCCTTCGTGTCTTATTTCATTATTCCCTACCTGGTGTGGTACCCATTCATGATCGGGATGTTCGTCTTGCTGTTCCGCAAAGATGCGCAGGTGTATTACCGCACGCTGGTTATGCTCTGCGTCGGGCTCGTCGTGTGCTACATTACCTATTATTTCTTCCAGACGGTAGTGAGCCGGCCGGTCGTAACCGACGATGTACCGCTGCATATGCTGGTCAATCTCGTTTACAACACCGATCAGCCGTACAATTGCTTTCCTAGCATTCATGTACTGACGACGTACCTGATTTGGAAAAGCACGGTCCAATATATTACGTTATCGCGCAAAGCTCATGCCGTAATCGGCATAGTCGCCTGGGCCATTATCGTGTCGACGGTATTCGTCAAGCAGCACGTCGTGCTGGATATTGTGGGGGCGATCGTCGTTGTGGAGATGATGGCTATGGCGATGAGAGTGCTGTTCCCGCTGCGGAAAAAGGCGCCGGCGTCCGTATCCGCCTAAGCAGACGGGAAATGTCTGCGCTAGACGTCGGCAGCAGTGACTTGAGGTAGCGAAGACGCAAAAACCGATCCGGAAGCTTTCTGAGGCGAAAGCTCCGGGCCGGTTTTTTTTGTGCGCTTTTTTTGAATTTCGGTTCCCATCCGGTCTTTTATCGAGTATAATTTATTATGTAATAACGTAATTACGTAAATTAATAATATATAAAAGGAGTGTAAGCCGATGAATAGGGATTACGGTGCAGAGCTCGACGCTTTGAAAGATCAGGTTGCCGGATTGGAACGGTTGATTCGGAAGGCGTTTGGGGAGCGGCCGCAAGCGATTGTCCAAAACGGTTTGGAAGTAGAGGGAGCGCCGACCGACTCGACCGCAGCCGAACGGCTCGAGGAGTCGTACGACTCGGTGGATTTCACGGCGCCAATCGCCGAAGCGGCATCGGAGGCGGAGGCGTCGGAGTACGGCACGATCTATTACTCCGGCCAATACCGTAGCGGCCGCCAGCTCGTCCGGTGCGAGCCGCAGGAGCGGAAAGCCGAAGAGCTGATCGGCGTCCCCGGCGACAAGGCAGCTAAGGTGCTTGCCGCCCTCGGGCATAAGCAGCGCCTCGACCTGATTCTGGCCGTATGGAAGGAGCCGTTGACCGGTACCGAGCTGGTCGATAAGCTCCACATGGGAACGACGGGCCAGTTGTATCATCACTTGAAGGCACTGTCCGGCGCGGACCTGCTGGCGCAGGAGGAACGGGGAGGGCGCTACACGATTCCGCCGCACCGCAGGCTTCCGCTGCTGCTGCTGTTGGCAGCCGTATCGGATTTGAGCGATACGAGCGATTATATCGATATGGCCGAGGCGCGAAATGAAGCGCATGCTTATCTCGGCCAGGCCTTACAGGGCGGGTACGACATTCATCAGCTGCTGTGGGCGGTCGTCGACAATTCCGTGCTGGAGCATCAAGCCGGTCATTGCAGCGAAGTACGGATTTATGTGCATGACGACAACAGCGCTACGGTTACGGACAACGGCCGGGGCATCCCCGTTCGGCTGCTGCCGGCTACGGGCAAGCCGGCTGTGCAGTCGGTGCTGACCGAGCTTGCCCGATTTGGCGACGATGCCCGCCGTTTCTATGCCCCGGGCGGGGAGAAGAGCATCAGCATCGGTGTCGTCAATGCGTTGTCCCGCAAGCTTGGCGTGGAGATTCGCCGGGACGGCGGCATATTCCGGCAGGATTATCGTCACGGCATTCCGCAGTCCGGCTTGCTGACGATCGGCGAAACGGACGATACCGGCACGAGCGTTACGTTCCAACCCGATCCGGAGCTGTTCGCCGGCCGCTTTGACCGATCGGCGCTGGAGACGCGGATCAGCGAGCTTTCGGCTGCGTATCCGCAGCTGTGGATACGGCTGCATGTAGCGCCTTAAACAAAAGGCTGCCGACGGAATTTCGTCGGCGGTTCTTTTTTTTGCACACAATTATTTCTCTTCGAAACGATGAGTTTTCAATTAATTCTATTTATTTCCAAAAGTTAGCGCGAAATAGGCCGCAACTTCATTTACGATACATGACTATATATAAACAGGATGAATTTTTAACATGATAAAGCTTTAGGAATGCCGGGAGGGAGTAAACGATGGAACAGCAGGATCGCGAACATATGCAGAAAATCGCCAAACGCAGTATTGCGATCGCCGCCGGATCGGTGACGGCGGTGTTTGCGATCGGTCTGTTTTTGATCTATATCATGGCGAATCAAGTGATGGCCGGGGCGTGCGAGAATACGGTCGACTCCAGATCCGAGCAGCCCGTCAAAGGGGAATACGACTATGTGCAGTTTTCGCGGAACTGCGGGGCAACCGCCGGCTACAGCTACCATTTGTCGCTCGTCGACAGCGGAGATGGATCGGTGAAAGGAAAAGGCAACCTGTACGTATCGGATCGCCCTTTCCAGGTTCGCTGGCTGGATGAGCGCACGATTCAAGTGATCGGCGGGTCCGAACGGCATCTCAAGCAGGAGACGGAGCGAAAGGGAGTGCGCGTCATCTATGTGTACCCGAGCGATTAGCGGACTGGCTAGACGGGCGGGCCGAGCATGCCGCACCGCACCATATAGTGCTCCATCGCGCTATTAAACCAAGCCTCTTCTTCCTCCGTGAAAGGGGAGGCGACGAGATCGTTCCATTCTTCGAGCTCGGCCTGTTCGAGACGGCCGAAGTGTTTCAGCGTCTCCGGTCCGGTTACGTTCAGACTGGCCTGCAAGTATCGTTCTAACAGTTCCTGAACCTCCGGGTCATCCACGGCACGGCCGGCCAGCCTCTTGACCGCTTCTGACAATTCGATATATTGCTTGTCCAGAGCCAAATGTTCCTCATCGGGTTTGTCAAAAAGAGGGGCGATGGCTTCTGCGGACACGTTCCGTTCGATCCAAAGCCGCTGCTCCTTCTCCGTTTGCATGCTTTTCACCAAGGAGAACAGAATCGAACCATCGACCGTGCCGCTTTCCTCCAGCAGCGCACTTGTGCGCCGAATCGCGCCTATCGCCGCGTCGAGCTGCTCTCGCTTCTCCTCCAAAGCTTTTTGCTGAACCCTCAGCGTCTGCTTTAAACTTCCTTCAACGTCCGCTTCGTCCGTCATCTCCCGGATCTGCTCGAGCGAGTAACCGAGAAATTTGAAGCCGATGATCCGCTGCAAAGTCAGCACGTCCCGATCGGTATACAGACGGTGCCCGGAGCCGGGCTGTCTGTGCGGCTTCAGCAGACCGATTTCGTCGTAATAATGAAGCGTACGAATTGAGGTACCGGTTTTTTCGGCAAAATCTCCGATCGAGTATTGGCGGGCATCCTTCATCAAGCATTCCTCCTTGGACTTGTAGTCGATCTTTCAAAGGCAGCATATCACCTCACGTAACGGGAGGTGCAAGCCCGAATTTGAAAGGCAGGTCGGATCGCGGCGGCCCATGGAGATTTGATCACCAGGAGTTGCCGGTCTAAAGCGTCGACGTGTCCAGCCGCTTTTACGGGGAAACTCATGGTTCTAATCGGGCTCTGCCTCAAAATCAGTGATAGACGTGATGGGAAGGTCCAAAGAGACTCTCTTCGTCCCTGACGTCTTATGAAACAAGAAGAGATTTGTACGATTTGTCACACAAGTTGTCACCAGAACGACTCCTATTAATGCCTATTGTGCGAAAAATCGTACAAAAAGCAAGACGCAGCATTCAAAAATCGAAAATTTGTACGGTATTTCATATAAAACACTCGTCATTGCCTGGAAAAGACCGTTTCCTGTATGAAATATCGTACAAAGCGGCCTTCCTTCCAACGACCTTCTCTCCCTGCGCGATCCAGTCAACATCATCATTCGTCAAGCACTGATTTCGGGTTTGAGCCTCTAATCGACATGCTTTTTTTTGGAAAGTCGCGAAACATTCTATATCCATACGTACGTTTGGATAGGCAAAGGAGGGAGAACGAGAAAGGTGAACAAAATCGTTTTGGCCATTATCGTTCTGCTCGTGTTGATTCAAGTTGGGGAGCCAGGTACCGCTCACGCCCTTTCCTGTGTTCCGCCGAAGTCTTTGAAAGAGGAGTATGACGCCAGTGCCCTCGTGTTCAGGGGGGAGGTTCTGCGCACGAATACGGCAAACCGGAAAGCAGAGTTTGAAGTCAAAACGATTTGGAAAGGCAGCAAGGAACAGATCGGCGAAGGCATTCAGGTCAGCGACATGTGGAAGTCGCTTAAAGACGGGCAAGATTATATCGTGTTTGCCAGCGGGAGCGAAGGTCAATGGGTAGCGAATATTTGCGGCAATTCCAGGCTTTGGTCGGAGCTGCGTCCGGAACAGATCGCCCAGCTCGGAACGGGGATCGAAGCGGTACCGGCGGAAGCCCGAGGAACGGGAAAGGCTGTTTCGGGCTTATGGCTTATCGCAGTCGTCATTCTGGCCGGGGGCGCAGCAGCTGCGCTCGTGCGGTACCGCTCAGGCCGGCGGCGGTAAAATAGAGGAAGTCGGGCATAAAATCGCCGACTGTTAACTTTAGTTAGGTTACGACGAAACGAAGTCACTTTACAATAAGGAGGGATCGCCATGTCAGCTTAGAACGGAGGTAAAGCTTTGTTTTCAAAACATTGTAAAAAGACCGGTTGGCTGCTCGCCTTCGTCTTGTTTGCGGGACAGCTCACCGGGGCGCTGCCGGGCGTTCGGGCCGAGCCGTTCGAGCCCTTTTCGTTGAAAGTGGTGTCCATTGCCACGCCGTCGGGCGGAAATCATATGCTGGCGCTGCTTGACGACGGGACGGTGCGGGCTTGGGGATATAACTTGACCGGTCAGCTTGGCAATGGAACCCGGGGAAGCTCTTTTTCGGTAGCGATGCCCGTCTACGAACAAAACAACGGCCTGAAAAATTTGTCCAACGTCATAGCGCTGTCTGCGGGTGCGCAATTTTCGCTCGCTTTGAAGCGGGACGGGACGGTTTGGTCGTGGGGAAGCAATCTGAGCCATGAATTGGGGCGGCCGACACCCGGGGAAACCGATCCTTTCGGACTGGTCGCCGAGCCTGTAACCGGGCTCACGGACATTATTCAGATCGCGGCTGGAGAGACGCATTCTTTGGCGTTGGATAAAAATGGGCAAGTATGGGCTTGGGGAGATAATCTGGCCGGCGGTGCGGGCATCGGCACGACCGGTACGAGAATCGCCGTCCCCGTCCAGGTCCGCAAGTCGGCGGCCGAGACGTTGACCGACATCCAGGAGGTAGCGGCCGGCTTGCTTTACTCGCTGGCGCTGACCAAGGATGGGCAAGTGCTGGCTTGGGGGTATAATGGCAATCGGCAGACCGGTGACGGAGTGAATACGAACGCCCCCCGGCCTTATCCGGTGCATGTGAAGGACGCGGGTGCTCCGCTGACCGGCGTCCGGCACATCGCTGCGGGGAGCTTCCACGCCCTTGCGGTCAAGACGGACGGTACGGTGATGGCGTGGGGAACGAATAACGAAGGGCAGATCGGTACGGGCAATTATACCCTTGCGACCAGCGCTCAGCGCGTTATGCTCCAACCTGACAGCCTGCTAGGCGGTGTCCGCACGGTCAAAGCGGGAGGAGCGCATTCGCTGGCCCTTCTCGAGGACGGCACGATCTGGGCGTGGGGGAGCAACGGAAGCGGACAGTTGGCTCAAGACTTCGGATTGGCCAATTCGCCTTTCCCTTTGCAGATGACCAATACGGAGGATGGCTCCCCGGCGGAGGGGGTTTCCACAGCGGCGGCCGGCGGACAGCATACGTTTATGCTGAAGAACGACGGAACCGTATGGGGAGTAGGCGATAACAGCAATAAGCAGTTGGGAGGCAACCGGACGGAAGCGGCGATGAACAAACTGTTTCAGAACACGTTCACGGTACTCGGGAAAACGTTCTGGACGAACGATCCGGCCATTCCCGTCCGGGCCGGCGAATCGGTCCCGGTCACATTGCAGTTGGCGGATTACTGGGGAAGACCGGCCAAGTTCGGCTCCGACCGAGTTGTGATGTCCGCGAGCGCGGGAACGCTTGGGGCGGTTTCTTACGCCGGCGACGGACAATTTACCGCCTTGTTTACGCCCGATCGATTGGGCGAAGCGGAAGTGAAAGCGAAGGTGAACGGACTGGACGTCCCGGCCAAGCTGCAAGTGCAGACAACCTACGGCGCGCCTGCCTTGGCGTTTTCCTCCATCGAACCGAGCGCAAGCGCGGCGAGAGCGGGGATGGATACGGTGACGTTCAGTATCTACGTGCGCGACGTCTGGAATCATCTCCTGCATGTGCCCGCCGGCGATATGGCCGTATCGGCCACCTTGGGACAGATCGAAGCGGAACCCGTTCCCGGAGCCGATTATTATCGGGCCCGGTTGACCTCTGCGGCAACAGGAATGTCCACGGTGAACGTCTCGGTATATGGTGAGCCGCTCTTGTCGGCGACGGTGACCTTCGTCGCGGGGGACCCGAGCAGCACCCGTTCGGTCATGACGGCGGTGCCGGCCAGCGTACCGGCTGACGGAACGAGCGCGGCGGACATCGTGCTCCAACTGATGGACGAAAGCGGCAATCTGCTGACGCAAAGCGGCGGTCCGGCGGACTTTGAAACGGATGTGGGCCAACTGATAGGCGGCGTTACGGAGACGACGTACGGACAATACCGTACCCGTATCGTGTCCAGTGTGCCGGGAACCGCTACGGTAACGGCCAAACGGAACGGGACTGTGGCTGCCGCTCCGGCAACCGTTGTCTTTACGAAGGTGCTTTCCGGCATTGCCTTTGAGCCCGACAACTATGAAGTACAGGTCGGTAAAACGGTACAAACGACCGTCAAAGCTTTGTATAACGACGGGAGCAAGGCCGACGTAACGGTGGCAAGCGGGTATACGGTGCAGGACAGCGGGCTTGCGCAGGCGAACGCAGTCGGAACGGTGACTGGGACAGCCCCGGGCGTAACGGTATTGAACGTTGTATACGGCGCTTTCCGTGCCGCGGCAGCCTTGAGCGTGAAGCCTGCGGATTCCCCTGGAGGCGGTCCTGATCCGGGAACAAATCCCGGCCCAGGAACGAATCCCGATCCGGGAACGAATCCCGGCCCAGGAACAAATCCTGATCCAGGAACGAATCCCGGCCCAGGAACGAATCCTGATCCAGGAACGAATCCCGGCCCAGGAACAAATCCTGATCCAGGAACGAACCCTGGCCCGGGTACGAATCCTGATCCAGGAACGAATCCCGATCCAGGAACGAATCCCGATCCAGGAACGAACCCCGACCCTGGAACGAATTCCGGCCCAGTCGCTCAACCCGATAACGGCGGCGTAAACGGCGGAGGCAACCAGGGAACCGGTTTGCCTGAAATGGAACCTTCGCCGGAGACGAATCCTGCGACGCCTCCCGACAGATCCGGATCGTCCGAATTCAGTGACACGGTCGGACATTGGGCTTACGGCGACATTGTCCGGGCAGCCCGGGCGGGAATCGTGTCCGGTTATCCGGACGGCACGTTCCGGCCGGATGAGCGTGTGACGCGAGCGGAATTTGTGATGATGCTAAAGGGGCTTCTCGGGCTTGCGCGGGAGCCCGGCAACCGGCAGCCGGTTGGGAGCGAGGTATGGCCCGAATGGGCGCAGGAGGCGATCGGTCAGGCGATGCAGGCCGGAATCGTATCCGGCTACGAGGACGGCACGTTCCGTCCGAACATCCCGGTCTCCCGTTCGGAAATAACTGTTATGCTGATGCGGTCGCTCTCTTATCTCGGCTTGTCCGTTCCGTCGTCGTCAACTGCCCCGATAAGCGCATTCGCCGATGGCGGCCGCATCCCGGATTGGGCGCTGGACGCTTTCCGCGCCGCATTGGACTTCGGCCTGCTTGTAGGAGACGATCAAGGAGACTTACAGCCGCTTCGCTTCACGACGCGCGCTGAAGCAGTCGTAGTGCTGCTGAGGTTGGCAGAGCTGAAAGCCAAATCATGATGGATAAGTCCGGCGCCTAGCGGTGCCGGACTTACTTTGCTTAACGGACGGTACGCATAAAACAAGGCCCGGCCGCTGAAAAAACCCATAGCGGATCGGGCCGAGCTTTTTAGCCTGCTTACAGCTGTCCGATTGCCGCTTGGTCGATAAGGCGCATTTCCTCCGCCGTGACAAGCTGCATGTCCGCACACGCTCCTTTTATCCGCAATCTCGCTCAAGAACGCGGCCAGTCGTCTCCATCCACAATAATGCGTCCCGGGCCGGGATCGAATTCGGCAAAGCCCGCCATATGGCGGGCTTGATACCCGATCGGCCGGTTTCTGCCGACCATGATCACATTCAGGACGTCCGTACGGCCGCGCGAAGGGATGGTAAACGATTTCGTATAGGCGAATTGCTCGCCAAGCGTCGCATGAATGGCCTGAATCCGCTCGTGATGTCCGCTTTTTCCGAACAGGTTCATGATGACCGCTCCGCGCGGATCCAGCTTGCTCAGGGCCAGGCTGAAAAATTCCCTCGACGTGAAATGAGACGGGGTTCCTTTCTCGGTGAAGGCATCCAAAACGATGTAGTCGTATGCGCGGTCAGCCTCCTCTTCGAGAATGCGCCGTCCGTCACCGACGACGACACGATCACCGGCGTAGCCGAAATAGTCTCTGCTAATAGAGACGACCTTGGCGTCCAGCTCCGCCGCTTTCACCCGCCGCTCGGCAAAATGTCGGGCTACCGTGCCGATCCCGTGCCCGATAACAAAAGCGTCTTCGAAAAACGGGCTGTTGAATTCCATCAAATGGACGATTCCCCGGACGTACTCGAACAGAATACGGCCGGGATTGTTCAAATCGATCGCGCCTTGCACGGCTTCGTCGGAAAACTGCAAGGTGCGGAATTTGCCCTTCTCTCCGTAGAGCTCTTCGGTGTCGTACACGGCGATCTCGCCATAATCGCCGCGTACTTGATAGACGAGCTGCGGCGCTATTGCCCGCGTCCGGCCGGTCAGGCTTGTCCCTTCTGGATTTTGCTCGGGTTGTTGATTTTGTAAGGCACGGGATGCTTCGTCAGCTTCTTGGCGACGACCTTCGCTTCGAAGACGATCGTATCCCCGATGCCCAGCTCCAGCTTTTTGAGCGTCGCGCTGTTGCTGGACCAGGCGGTGCCCAGTTCGACGGCCGGATCGAGTATCGACACGGCTTCATAAATAATCACTTCATCGTCATTGTCCGAAAAGTTGTTCGGCACCGTGGTGAACTCCTGGACGATCGCGGTCATTTTCACCTTTTCCTCGGGAAGCTGCAGCTTAGGCGCTTTTTCCTTCTTTCCTTTGGTCTTGGCTGGCTGCTCTGCAGGAGCCGCTGCGTCGTCGGATGCAGCATCGGACTTGGTCACCGAGCTCGGCTCCGCATCTTCCCATACCGTCCCCGCGTCGGGCTCGGATTCGGATTCCGGCTCCGCCTGTACGGCTTCGTCATGCCCGTCCGCTGTCGGTTCCCCGGCCGACACGTCGTTCTCTGGTGCGGCGCCGATATCGGTGTCGGAGTTTTCGGAAGCTTCCGTGCTGCCTGTCGCGGAAAGCCCGTCCGCTCCGTCCGCCGCTTCCGCGGAGTCCTCTGCCGCTGCGGCCGATTTTTGACCGTAGTTGGCCGCTTGCATTTCTTTCAAATACGCCGGATGGATGCAATGCCGCCGGCCGTCCTCGAATTCGATGACCGCCGTTATTTTATCGGCGAAGCCGACAATGGTGCAGGTGGCGTTCATGCCGTTTCCTTTATAGAAGAACGTTTTGGTTTTTGCCGCTTTCTCGGAGAGCAGCCCCCATTCCTTGCATTGCTTGAGCTGGGCGGCCTCGTCCTCGAAGGCGTAATAGCTCGCGGGCTCGATATAAAAGGTGTAAGCCATAGCTTCTCCGCCTTTCCGGTTTAAATGTTCGATTCCTATTTTATCATTATTCACTTGTTTTGGGGTTTCTTTCGCGAAAGTTGCGTTTTCCACATTTCAAACTAAAATGTTGACAATGTTTTAGAAGTCGCGATACAATGGACATACCCATGAAGTACTTTGTTGTAACCATTTGGTTGGCGGGAGCGAAAGGATAACCTTTCCCTTCCGCTATTCTTTTTCGATTTCCGACAGAAAGGTAAGGATTGACGATGAACGATTACCGCATTTTGCTGTTTTATAAATATGTCCCCGTCCCCGAAGCCGAAGCTTTCGCTGCGGAGCATCTCGACTTTTGCCGCCGGCTTGGCGTCAAAGGGCGGATTCTGATCGCCGACGAAGGCATTAACGGCACGCTTTCGGGCACGGTGGAGCAGACAGACGAGTACGCGGCCGCCTTGCGCAGCCATCCGCTATTCGCCGATATCGTCTTCAAAACGGAAAGCAGCGACAAGCATGCTTTCAAGAAGCTGTTCGTCCGCTACAAGCAGGAACTGGTGACGCTCCGCTACGACCGGAAGCTCGATCCGGTTACGGAGGGAGGCGGACGGCTGAACCCGAAGCAATTTTACGACTATTTAAATAAAGAGAACGTGATCGTACTCGACGGAAGAAGCGGCTACGAATACGATCTCGGTCATTTCCGCAATGCGATCCGGCCCGATGTGGAAGCGTTTCGCGAATTTCCGGACTGGATACGCAACAACCTGGCGGATCGCAAGGACGCTACGATCATTACGTACTGTACCGGAGGCATCCGCTGCGAGATGCTGACCGCCGTCATGCGGAACGAAGGCTTTGAGGACGTGCATCAACTGGACGGCGGCATCGTGACGTACGGCCAAGACCCGGAGGTGCGGGGCGCGGGATTCGACGGCAATTGCTACGTGTTCGACGAGCGCATCTCGGTGCGGATCAACCAGACGGACGATCATGTGATCGTCGGGCGGTGCCATCATTGCGGCGGACCGACAGACCGCTATATCAACTGTGCGGACGATTCCTGCCATTTGCAGCATCTCGTGTGCGTCGACTGCGAAGACGAGCATCAAGGATATTGCTCGACTGCCTGCGAGGAGCACGATACGCTTCCGCTCGGCTGACGGGGAGCTTGACTCCGGCTGAGTACACCGCTGGAAGGTCGGCGAATAAGCTAGGGAGAGGGAATGGGAAGATGAAGTTTAGACCTTGTATCGATCTTCACGACGGCAAAGTGAAGCAGATCGTCGGCGGAAGCCTGCAAGATGGGAGCCGGCAGGAGCTGGTGACGAATTTCGAATCGGACCGTTCGTCAGCCGATTATGCGCGGATGTATGCGGAGGACGGGCTGACTGGAGGCCATGTCATCAAGCTCGGCCCGGGGAACGAGGAAGCGGCTTTGTCCGCCCTGCGCGCTTATCCGGGCGGACTGCAGCTCGGCGGCGGAGTCACTGCGGACAATGCCGCGCACTATTTGGAAGCGGGCGCCAGCCACGTCATCGTCACGTCCTACGTATTCCAGAACGGTCAGATCGACTTCGAACGTCTGTCCCGGCTTGTGTCGGAGGTCGGCAGAGAGAAGCTTGTGCTTGACTTGAGCTGCCGGAAACGGGATGACGCCTATTATGTCGTGACCGATCGTTGGCAGAAGTTCACCTCCTTCGAGGTGACGAAGGACAACTTGGATCATTTGTCCGGTTTTTGCGACGAGTTTCTGATCCATGCCGTCGATGTCGAAGGGCTGTGCCGCGGAATCGAAACGAATCTGGTGGGTATGCTCGGCGAGTGGGTGACGATCCCGACGACGTATGCGGGCGGGGTGTCGCAGTTTTCCGATTTGCAGCTGGTCCGCGACCTCGGCCGGGGCCGGATCGATTTGACGATCGGCAGCGCGCTCGATATTTTCGGCGGCACGATCGCTTACCGAGATGTCGTCGACTGGCGGGGATAGGCGTACAAGCGTAGAAGGCAATCCAACGATTCCGCTAAGGATCGAAGGGTTGCCTTCTTTTTGTGCCGTCCATATAATGTACGCAGTTAAAAAAAGGGAGGCAGGAGATTGCGCCGCTGAAGCTCCCGGATGAGTGAAGCCCGCTACAGAGCAAGGGATAGCGTTTCCAAATCGAATCGGAACTTCTAATTCTACTCCGGACGAGCATGAAAGAATGTATAAAGACGCACTAAGATTGTGTATGTTCAACCGGGAGCGGTTTCCGGTAAGCTGATGTTGCAAGCGAGAATAAGCAAGCAAGACGGCAGGAGGATACCGTGATGACGATCACCGATTTCAGCAAATTGCGCTATTACAAGAAACAGGCCGTAAGCGAAAATCCGGAACGGGTGAAAGCCGATCTTTGTATATACGGCGGCACATCCGCCGGCATTTCTGCAGCGGTTCAGGCGACCCGGATGGGACTCAGCGTGGTCATCGCCGAATTCGGCCTGCACCTGGGAGGCTTGACGGCCAGCGGTCTGGGCAGAACCGACTTCGGCTACAAGACGTCGGTCGGGGGCATTGCCCGCGAGTTTTACCAAGAGATTGGCAAGCAGTACGGCAGCGAAGACGGCGACGGGACCGCTTGGTACCTGGAGCCTCATGTAGCGAAGCGGGTATACACCGAATGGCTGGAGAAAGCCGGCGTGCCGGTGTACTTCGAACAGCATCTGGCCAAGGTAGAGAAAAAGGACGGCAAAATCATCAGCATCACGATGGAAAACGGCAACGTCTTCGCCGCCGATGCGTTCATCGACGCGACCTACGAAGGGGACCTGCTGGCGCGCGCCGGGGTTTCGTACCATGTCGGCCGCGAATCGAACACCGTCTACAACGAGACGTGGAACGGCATCCAGTTCGGTTCCCCGCACCATACGTTCAAGGCATGGGTGGATCCGTTCGTCAAGGAGGGTAAGCCGGACAGCGGCCTGCTGCACGGCATATCCGACGAAGCTCCCGGCATTCAGGGACAAGGGGACCGTTCGGTTCAAGCATACAATTTCCGCATCTGTCTGACCGACGCGCCGGAAAACCGGGTGAAGTTTCCGGAACCGCCGCAATACGATCCGTCCAAATTCGA
Source organism: Paenibacillus hodogayensis (assembly GCF_039536325.1). Lineage (NCBI taxonomy): Bacteria > Bacillati > Bacillota > Bacilli > Caryophanales > Paenibacillaceae > Paenibacillus > Paenibacillus hodogayensis. The sequence goes on along the minus strand of NZ_BAAAYO010000014.1, from coordinate 256,680 downwards.
GCTGCTGGCCCGCTACCTTCGCGCCGGCGTATGGGATGCGCTGAGGCTGCATGTGCCCATGCCGAATCAGAAAACCGACCTGAACAACTTCGGCGGAGTCAGCACGGACCATATCGGCATGAACCACGAATGGCCGGACGGCGATTATGCTACAAGGGAGAGAGTCTTCCAAGAGCATGTTCACCATAATCTCGGCATGCTGTACTTCCTGTCCAACGACGAGCGGGTGCCGCAAGCGGTACGCGAGGAAGTCGGCCGCTGGGGGTTGCCGGCGGACGAGTTCCAACAGACGGCGAACTGGCCGCATTACTTGTATGTGCGGGAAGGCCGGCGGATGGTCGGAGAAGTCGTCATGAACCAGAACCATTGCTTGCGCTATGTGAAGGCCGAGGATTCGATCGGTCTCGCTTCCTACGGGATGGATTCGCACAACTGCCGTCGTCTGGTGCTCGACGGTCGCTGCGTGAACGAAGGCGACGTGGAAATACCGGTGCTCGGCCCTTATCCGATCTCGCATCGGGCGATTCTGCCCAAAGGCGAGGAGTGCACGAACCTGGTCGTGCCGGTATGTCTGTCCGCCTCTCATATTGCTTACGGCTCGATCCGGATGGAGCCGGTATTCATGGTGCTTGGCCAGTCTGCCGCTACGATTGCCGGCTTGGCCCTTGCCGCCGGAGGACGCGCCGTTCAGGACGTCGAGTACTCCGAGCTGAGAGAACGTTTGCTGCAGGACGGTCAATCGCTGGATCTGTAATCGATATATCGTTTTCTCATGATGAAAAGGGGGTCGTGCCATGTTAAAAAAGATGCGTCAAACAGGCTCGCTCGCCCTCGTCTTGTGCATGTCCGCCGCCGCTTTGGCGGCGTGCGGCACGAGCGGGAGCAAGCCGGCGGAAGGGCAGCAAGCCGAACGAGGACAGACCGTCAAGCCGCAGGCGCCCAAGGAGCCGGTCGAGCTGGTGTTCTACGCCATCAACGGCGATCCGGAGGATAGCTTCAACTACCGGTTCGGCGACGCGATCCGCAAAAAGTTCCCGGACTACAAAATCTCGTATATTTTTAGCCAAAAGGGAACGACACTGCCGGAAATGATTACATCCGGAACTAGGTTTGACATCACTTATCATTCCATCGGCTTTTATGAAAACTTTTTGGTTCCGAACGGGCTCCAGTACGATATGACCGATTTGATCCAATCGCGCAAAATCGATCTGAACCGGTTCGAGCCCACCTCGATCGAGGCGATCCGGCAGCTGTCCGGCGGCAAAATGTACAGCCTCCCCGTCTATGGCAACAATCTTATCCTGTATTACAACAAATCGATCTTCGACAAGTTCGGCGTTCCTTATCCGACGGGAACCATGACCTGGAAGCAGACGGCCGATCTGGCCAAAAGGTTGACGCGTCAGGATGGCGGCGTGCAGTATGCCGGCTTCGGCACCAATGCCGGTTTGCTGACAAGAATGAATCCGCTTTCAATACCAAATGCCGATGTGAAGGTCCATACGCCGACCATTAACACAAACGATTTATGGAAGCGCTTTTATCAGACGTTTTTCGTCGATATGCAGCTTTCGCCGGGATCGCTCCAAACCATACCGGACAATAGCGGCTTCGTGAAGGATAAGAATGTGGCTATGATGGCGTACTTGTCCAGCCTCATTACGATCTGGACCGATCAGCTCAAGGAAGTGGATTGGGATATTGCGCCGCTGCCGAGCTTCGAGGACTTGCCGGGCTCCGGTTCGCAGATCAATTCGATCAACTTCGGCATTACGAGCATCGCCAAGAACAAGGAAGCCGCGATGGAAGTGCTGGATTACATGACTTCCGACGAGTTCCAGACGAGCTTGTCCAAGAAGGGGATCATGCCGGTGCTGAAAAGCGAAAAGCGTACGCGGGGCGCTCGGTCAAGAGTCGGTGTTCAAGGACAAAAATTTCAAAGCGATTTTCCAGAACAAACCGGCCCCAATTCCGCCCAAAGCTTTGTACGACGCCGACCTGGTAAACATTTACGCCAAATACGGTACCCAAATCTGGCAAGGAGCGACGGACATCAATACCGCGATGCGCCAGGCGGAAGAAGAAGCCAAGAAAAAAATCGAGGAGATTCAAAGCAAACAGAAGTAAACGCCATCCTATTGCGATGCGAAAGGAGCCTGCTCTTGCGGGGGCTCCAGGCGGGACGCCCTCCTGACGGAGTGGCGTCCTTTTCGCTTGCCGGGGGAGATTCCGCGAGCCCTGGAAGCATCGTTTCCGAACGGATCGAGTCGCATATCCGGAAACGCTATAGCGTGGCGAGGCTGTACATTTTGCGATACTGCGACGGGTTCATCTTGCTGTAGTGGGTGAAAACCCGGCTGAAATAAAAGCCGTTCTCGTATCCGCATAGCTTGGCGACATGGTCGAGCGTATATTCCGTCTGCACGAGCAACGTCTTGGCTTTTTCCATCCGGATGGCGATCAAATACCGCGAAGGCGATATACCGAACACGTGCTGAAATCTTCGGCTCAGCTGCACCGGATGAATATGCAGAAGACCGGCAATATCCTGAAGCCGGACTTCCCGGAAGGCGTGCTGGTCGATCAGCGCCCTTGCTTCCTTCATCAGCCGGTCGTCGGCAAGCCGGTCCTGCGTCGCCAACTGCTCGGCGTCCATATGGAACAGCGCCCACATATCGTTGACGAAATGCTGCACCCATCGTTTGCTCTGCGGGTTCTGCGTACGGATGAGACGGTTCAGCAGACGGTAATTGTTGAACAGCCGCTCCTGCTCGCTGGACGTATATTTAAAGGAGAACAGGCTGCGCAGCAGATCGATCGACCGTGTTTCCGCGCCCTCGCCCGTATCGTGGATATAAAAAATAAAATAGTGAAACGTCAGCGGCTCGATCACTTCGCGCTGGAACTCCAGGCCCGGCGGGCAAAGCACGATGTCGCCGGGGACGGCCTCTCCGCTTACATCGTCGATCCGGTAAGAGAACCGGCCTTCTTCTACGGCAAACATCAGCCAGCGGGGCTCATTGGCCTTCGCCTTGATGAAACGCGGCTTTTCTTTCCAGTAGTCCTGATACACCACTGTTATCGGATATGCTCCCATCAGTCCGCCTCCCGGTTGGTGCGCTTGTTTCTTCACATTCGACGGCCGCGCCCCGAATCCTCCCGGATGGAGTAATGGAATAAAGCGTCAGGGAGCACTCCACTTGCCGGGCGTTACGCCCCAATATTTGCGGAATACGCGAACGAAATGGCTGGCGTCCGTGAATCCGAGCCATTCCGCGATGTCCCCGATTTTTCGTTTGGCGATCAGCAATTGGGCGGCTTGGTCCATCTTCAGATCGAGTACGTAGGCGGAGAAAGAGAAGCCTGTTTCCCGCTTGAACAACCGGCTCAGATGGGACGAATTCACATGAAGCCGTTCGGCGATCACGTTCAGCGTCAATTCCTGGTCCAAGCTCTCGTCCAACTGGTTCAGCACTTGCCGAATCAGCGGATTGTCGGATGTTGGCCGGATAAAGCGGCGCTGATTCGTTCCTCTTCGTTCCTTGCCGCTTGCGGCAGCTTTATCGCCGTCTGCGGCGAAATCGATCTCGATCCGTACCTGACCTTTGCCGGGATCCTCGGCAACGCACAACCGGATAACGGAAGAGTCCCGGTCAAACTCCCAGCCGTCCGCCTCCGTGCCGGCCCGGTCGGCATCATGGCAAAGCCGGGAAAGCGGTACCCCGTTCACAAGCAGTGCGAAGGGTTCGCTTTCCGCATGCACGGACAGTGCGTATGTCCGCTTCTCCGGCATGCCCGTGAATTCCCCCACACGCGGTCCAAGGCGAATGACAAGCCGCTCCTCCTCGGTAGCAAAGCTTATGCTCGTCTGGGAGAACTTGTGCTTCCGGTATTCGTACGTTACGCCGTCATCTTCATACAAGGCATAGGCGTTGGACGCTCGCGGGTACAATTCGATGCCGATCCTCTCCGGCAAGGCGGACCCCACATGGCTCACCTCCGGCCATACCGGTATAATGGACCCGTCCCGGACGAATAAGTAACCCCCGGCGTGTGCGGGAACCGGGCTGGACAGCTCCAGCGGGCCGGCGTAACGCATGCCCGTCCAATAATCAATCCACTGCCCTTCCGGCAAATAGATGCGGTCTGCCAAGCCGACCAGAAAGGCGTCGCCCAGCATATATTGCTCCAGCAGGCCGTCCGAACGGGGATCGTCGGGAAACATAAGCGTCATGGCGCGCATGACGGGCAAGCCGGTACGGGCGGCCGTATGGGCCGCGGAGTACAAATACGGGATGAGCCGGTAGCGCAGCTTCGCATACATGCGAAACATTTGCATCAAGTCCGGGTCCAGCAAAGTCGGATGCTGCCAGTACGCCCAACTGTTAACCTGGGCCAGCGTCTGCAAAAATCCGAAATGAATGCCGGAGGGTGCATGAACCTCCATGTCGGTCAAGGCGTTTATGTTTCCGGACATGTTCTGGTTAAGCAGCTCGATCAGATTGACATACTGATAACCGGTCCAGGTGACAGCGTATTGTTGAATGCCGGCGTAGCCCTTCGCGCAATATACGAGGGGGCGGCGGCCCGTCTGTTCGACATATCCGCCAAAGATTTGCTTGCACAACAGCAAATTATATAGATGGTGCATCTCATCCGTGCTCATGCCGTTGGCCCACTCCAGCTCGGGCCTGTCCTCGAATGGAAAAGCTTCCAGCTTGAAGGCGGCTGCGCCCTGCTCGACGAATTTCTCGAGGTGGGTGTACCAATCCTCGCTTGCCTCGGGATCGGCAGCCGTCCTGCCGGCAAGACGGCGCTCCTCCTGCCGGCTTACATCATGATTGCAGCACAGCCACAGGCTGAGCTTGAAGCCCATCCGGTCCAATGCCCCCATGAACGTGCGGGGGCCTTTCGGGTTCCAGCTCGGAATGGCGAAGCGCTCGGGATGCCACTGTTTGTTCGTGGAATAATCGCGCATCGTTGCCATCCATCCGGGCTCCAGGCCGATCATGTCGCAAGGAATGTCGCCCCGGCGGAAATTAAGCCCGTCCTCGATAACGTCGCGGGCCGTGGCGTATTGATTGGCGATAAAGGTGAGCCCGTACGCCCAGAGCGGCAGAAGTGCCGGCCTGCCGGACAAGCCGGTATACCGGTCCAGAAGCGTCCCCAAGCTTTCGCCGGCGATGACATAATAATCGAGCGTCCCCTCGCTTCCGCCGAACGTCAGCCGGTCGTGCACGGTGTGGCCGATATCGACGGTATGCGGGCGGGTCGAATTGACCAGCAGCGCCCACCCCCGGCTGCTCATCATGAACGGAATCGGCACCCTGAATCCATCCTTCGCCGTCCGCATAGCGGCGCGCAGCCCTCTGATCTGAATCCGATCTTTTGCCTTATCGCCCAGTCCGTACCATTTCTCCGCTTCAGTCAGCCGAAACTGCGCTTCGAACCCGTCGTCCGGTCCGGAACGGGGCGGGGCCGCGCTCGCGGTCAGGATGGTTCCGTCCGGTCGCGACAGCACGAACGTACCGTCGCGCATGTCGATATCGAGACTCGCATGCTCCGAGCGGATTCGTGCGTGACAGTCGAATTCCTCGATCCGGCATCCGGCGGGCTCCTCGCTCGCGGACAAAATGCCGTAACGGACGAGCGGGGACTCCGGGAAGTCGGGAGACTTGCTTGCGCGGATGCGGAACGTATGCTCCGCGACAGCCTGAATCCGTACGAATAGACCGTTGGCCAGCGTAAAGCTTAGCGTAGGGGACATCACCGGGCACCTCCGATATTATTGTGGAAGCGTTGTCACGAAAGTGGGAATGGCGTCGCGTATTTTGGAAAGTGCATTCATTTTACCATAACAAATTCGAAGAAGTCATCAACGTACCATTTTCCTGCAATCGTACGCTATAGGTTCGAGAAGTATTGTTTTATACAATAAATGGGGAGAGGATGAAGGGGGAGAAGACAGCAATGAAGGAAAGACACGTAGATGTTCCGCTGCATCACGGCGGGATAGTGAGAGTGGAGCCGGTGTCCGAACGTATTTTCCGGATACGTCTGGGGACGCATACCAGGTTTGCGGAGGCGGCTTTGGTGAAGTACGGCGTAGTGAGAAGCGAGTGGGCTCCGGTACCGTTCGAGCTGGAGGAGCGGGAGGACGCCGTAACCATTCGCACCGTGGAGGCGGCGGTGACGGTCAGCAGGGGAGACGGACGGGTCACGTTCTCCGACGGGGACGGACTCGAGCTGCTGCGGGAAACGGAAAGCCCGAATTCGTCCGCAGAGTCCGGTTTCGCCGCGGAGTTCTCGCTTGCCGACGACGAGAAGCTGTACGGGCTCGGAGACGAGTCGAGAGTCGGGCTGCAAAAGCGCGGTCATCGGGCGAAAATGTGGGTCAAGAACGTCGATTGCTACTCGCCGATTCCTTTTCTGTACAGCAACAAGGGCTGGGGGTTGTTTCTGAATACGACCTGGCGGCACTTCTTCGATCTGGGGCACAGCAAGCCGGATCGCTGGAGACTGTTTGCCAGAAACGGGGAGCTGGACTATTACCTGATCGCCGGCAAGGATTACGGGCAATTGCTGGACGGCTATACCGATATTACCGGCAAGCCGCAGATGCTGCCGATATGGGCGTACGGACTGACATTCGTATGCAACCAGCAGGCGAATGCCAGGGAAATGCTGGACGATGCGATGAGCTTTCGCCGGGAAGGCATACCGTGCGACCTGATCGGTCTGGAGCCGGGATGGATGGAGAAAAATTACGACTACTCCACTGGCAAGAAGTGGCATCCCGACCGGTTCTACATTCCCGGCTGGGCCCCTGTCGGACAGCAGACGTTCGTCGGCGCGCTGGAGCGGCTCGGCTTCAAGCTCAGCCTGTGGCTGTGCAGCGACTACGACATCACGTACCACGAGGAGAAGCTCGCGGGGGAGCGGGCACAAGCCTCGGGCAACGAACAGGAGTCCGGCGATTACCACCCCGACGACTTCGAGCAGGACTTGCGCGCGCACGCTCCCGTCTACATGGACCAACTGACGAAGCGGGATGAGCCTTGGTTCCGCCACTTGACTCCGTTCGTCGATCAGGGAGTCAAGGCGTTCAAGATGGACGGGGCACGACAGGTCAACGAGCACCCCGACCGCAAGTGGGGCAACGGCATGGACGACGAGGAGATGCATAACGCTTACCCCGTCTTGCTCAACAAGCAGATGCACGAGGGCTTTCGCGAGCATGGCGGCTTGAGGCCGATGATTTACACATCCGGTGGATACGCGGGCATTCAGCGGTACGCGGCGACGTGGGCCGGGGACACGGGAGGCGGACCGAAGCCGCTCGTCTCGATGCTCGCGCATGGCATGACCGGACACGCGAACGCCAGCTGCGATATGGACGTGTTCACGCCGCAAGGCATCCATTTCGGCTTTCTGCAGCCGTGGTCGCAAGTGAACAGCTGGGCGTACTGGCGGCATCCTTGGCTGCTCGGCGAAAACCTGCTGCCCATGTTCAAAGCGTATGCGAAGCTGCGCTACCGGCTGCTCCCGTACATTTACTCGGCCGCCCATGTCGCCGCGCAGACCGCAATGCCGATTATCCGGGCGATGCCGCTGGCGTATCCCGACGACCCGAGATGCGACGAGCTTACGCAGCAGTATATGTTCGGCCCCTCTATGCTGGTCGCCGCTTTTACGAACGAGGTGCACCTGCCGGAAGGGGAATGGATCGACTATTGGAGCGGAGAGCGTTACGTCGGGCCTGCCGATGTGACCGCCGACGTTCCGGGCGACCGGGGCGGACCGTTGTTTATTAAGGCGGGAGCGATACTTCCGCTATGGCCGGAAATGGATTACGTCGGGCATAAGCCGGTCGATACGATCGGCCTGCACTTGTATCCGCACGGCTCGAGCGAATTCACGCTGTACGAGGATGACGGAACGACATTCCGCTATGCCGGCGGCGAGATAGCGGTTACCCGCATAACGAGCGAAGCCGATGACAGAGAGATCCGCATCGTGATCGAGCCGCGGGAGGGTTGCTACGAGAATATGCCCGAGCAACGCTCGTTCGAGCTTGGCATTCACGCCGGCGCTGCTCCTTCCGAGGTGCTGCTGCAAGGGCGCAGGCTGGATTCGGGCAAGGACTGGCACTATGCCGACGGTATTATCCGCCTTACGGTTCATGAGGCGGCAGACCGATCGCACTCGATAGAGCTGCGCTGTTTAAGCGCTTTATCCGGCTGTTAATGCGCCGGTAAACGGCAATTCATTTCTTTAACACACCATATAACAGGGGGTTAGTGAACATGTGGAAAAAAGCGCTTGCGTTAACATTGCTCGTTCCCGTCGTCGCCGCATGCGGCAGTCAGTCCGGGGGCAATAAGGAAACAGGCGGAAACGCCGGAGAGGGAGGCGCCGGACAAACACCCAAGAATGTCGCCAAGGAACCGGTGGAGCTCAGCTTCTCGTTATATTCGGCAACGGCGGAGGAATTCGAGAAGTTTTACGTGCAGCCGCTGAAGAAGAAATTTCCGCATATTACGGTGAAAGGAATACGGCCGGAGAAAGGATCGAATATCGAGGATTTGCTGGCGGCCGGTACTCCGCCCGACGTATTCGTAGGAACGAAGGGGGCGCTGCCGAACCAGTTGAACGCCCTTAGCTTGACGGAGGACATTAGCCCCCTCATCAAGAGCAACAACTACGATACGTCCCGACTGGACCCGATTACGCTCGATTTGATGCAGAAGGCGACAGGGGGCAAAATCGTCGGACTTCCGTTGAATCTCAATGTAAACGCCTTATACTATAACAAAGATTTATTCAATAAATTCGGCGTCGCTTACCCGAAGGACGGCATGACGTGGGACGACATTTACGAAATCGCCAAGAAGCTGACCCGCTCCGAAGGCGGCGTGCAGTACCGCGGCTTCAGCGACCGCTGGGGCGATACGTTTTTCGCGGCCAATCCGTTCGAGCTGCCCTACCTCGATCCGAAAGAAGAGAAGTCGACCTTCCTGAATGAAGACTGGAAAAAAGTGGCGAACAACTGGCTGCGTTTCTATACGCTGCCCGGCTTGAAATTCGACCTGAAGACGGCGTTCAAGGAGGAGGACCGCAAAATATTCCAGACCGGCGTATCCGGCATGACGATCATGCCTTTGAATGTCGACAAGCTGGAATTCGCCTGGGACATCGTATCGGTGCCTAGCTACAAGGAGAAGCCGGGGGTCGGGCTGCAGGCTAACGCCCGCTATAACTACATTATGAAAGGCAGCAAGAAGCAGCAGGCCGCGTTCGAGGTGGCCGCCTACATGACGTCGGAGGAGTACCAGCTGCAGATGGCCAAGGACGGGCTGTTCCCCGTACTGACCGACGAGAAGGTGAAGAAGGCGTATATGGAGAACGACCCGGTGTACAAGGGAAAGAACATCCAGGCGTTCTATTCCGTCAAGTTCGCTCCCGAGCCGCAGGGCAGGGCGCCCGGACTCGTTAACGGCGTTAATGCCCAGGACAAATATTTGCTGCCGGAGATGATGAAGGTGCTGGCGGAGAACAAAGATTTGAACAGCGCCTTGAGAGATGCGCAAGAGGGCACCGTGAAAGGGTTGGCCGAGGCGAAAGCCAAGTAATCCGCAGCCGGTATTTCTGCAAAGTTCATACGCGGGCGCATGACTGAGGCATGCGTCCGCTTCCCTTCCCCTGAAGACTCCTCCTCTATAGCGGATTTTCACGGATTATGGAATTTCAGCGTTCCTGGTTTTGCGAAGGATGTTTCCAATTCATACAGTCCGTCGGACTGTAGCCGTTGACCGATTTAAACACTTGGCTGAAATAAGTCGGATTCTGATAGCCGACCATTTGGCTAACCTCGTAGACCATATACTGCTTCGTCCGCAAAAGCTCGGTCGCTTTGGCTATCCGGTAATGCATCAAATATTGCGAAAACGTCTCCCCCGTCACACGCTTGAACAAATGGCTCAAGTAGGTCCGTCCGACGTACAACGATTGCGCGATTTCCTGGAAGGAAATATCTTCGCCATAATGCTGCGACACCCACGACTTCACCTGCTTGATGAGCGTATTGCTTTCCTGCCCGCGCCCGATCTCGCCTTTCCATTTCGCAATAAAGTCGTCCATCCATATTCTCAATCCGGCTGCGGTCGATTGCGCATACATCTGTTCCATCAGGTTCGACATCTCGTTCTCGGAATAGGGTCCCGGCTGCGCGTTGGAAGCGGCAAGCTGCATTGAACTGAGAACGCTTGTACATAGCGTTTGCATCATATACAGGGGAAGTTTATGCGTTTGTATCGACTCTTTGATCGCAAGCCAGCTTTGATTAAATAGATCCAGGTCTTGGCGGTTGAGCGCATCATGCATTTGTTGAATAGCGGAAAGCGGATACCGGAAGGGCTCGCTTTCCTCTCGATCGTTGTTGTCCGCTGCTTGATAAACGTTGTTCAATTCGTCATATTCGGCGGCTTTCAACGCCTGCTGGCTTTCCAGGTAGGAATCGATCAGATGGTGATACCCTTGCTTGCGTCTGCCGATACCGGCAACGGCGGATAGCTTCAGGAAGAGCAATATTTTGTCCAGCGCTTGTTCGGCAAGCGCCAGTGCAGCTTCCTCCATCCCCGCTTCAGTCGTCGAAAGCAGGACGATGACAAAGCGTTCATCCGTAAAATCGACCGCGTGTATCGTCAGTTCCGGAAGCTGCCGGATCGATTGCGCGGCCAATTCGTTCACGATGTTGCCGGCGCCGAATTTCAACAGCTGCCAATGCCGTTCTTGATTTTTGCCCAAATAAGGAGGCCGAACCAATTCGATGCTCGCCGCGATCAAATGGGGGAGAGACGGAAACCCGATTAGCGCCGGCTTCTCCGAAGACAATTCCTCCTGCGCATACCGGGTAACGAGCAGTTCCCGAAAGAACGAATCGCGGATACGGGGCAAATTGTCGGTAAATTGCCGGATGTACGTTTCCCGGATCGTCGCCTCTTCCAGCTGAATATCGATTTCCTGTACCGTTTCGCGCAGCACGAATTCGATTTCTTGCCTGCTCGCCGGCTTCAGCAAAAAGTGCTGCACGCCGTACCGCATCGCCTGCCGCGCATTTTCAAATTCCTCGTATCCGCTCAAAATGATGAGGCGGATGTCGGGAACATCCTTTCTGAGCGATTGAATAAACGTAAACCCGTCCATCTCCGGCATATAAATATCGGTCATCACAATGTCAGGCTTGATTGCCGCTTGTCGAATGCGGTCGAGCGCTTCCCTTCCGTCCGCGGCCGTACCGAGAACGTGCAAGCCCATCGATTCCCAAGCGACATGGGACTGCAGCCCGTGGATCGTTTGCGGGTCGTCGTCAACCAGAAAAACTCCCTTTCGCTTACACGCTTTCATCGGATATCCTCCGCTTCTGTGCAGAATCAAACTCGTGATGTCCGTCCAATCGGTCGGTTAGCTTGTCTTCGCTGTCGATAAGGGGCAGCCGGATCGTAACGACCGCACCGCCGAGCGGATGATCGCTTAACCGGACCCCATAATCGTCGCCGCAATATAACTGAATTCGTTCATGTACATTGCGGACGCCTATTCCTTGGAATGCGGTGAAATCAAAGTTTCCCCGATAGCCGATCCCGTTGTCCCGTATCGTCAGCTCCATCCATTGGCGATTCGGTTCGCCTTGAATCCGGCCGGAGATCTCCAGTACGATCGAATGCTCGCCGTTCTTGCCGTACCCGTGCATAATGCTGTTTTCGATAAACGGCTGGAATATTATTTTGGGCACATAGTGTCCCATCAAGGCGGCCGGAATGTCCTCATTATAATCAATCTTAAGGTGCAGCCTTGCTTTCTGGATGCGTAAATAGCATTTGACATGCTCAAGCTCGTCGCGCAGCTTAATATACAGATGGCCGCCGTTCAATCCGATGCGAAACAATTTGCCCAATTGATTGATCATCATCCCGATATCGTCCGCTTTGTAATCCAGCGCGCGCCAATAAATCATGTCCAGCGTATTGTACAGAAAATGGGGCTTGATTTGGGATTGTAGCAAATGGAGCTCGACTTCCCGCTTCTTCTTGTGCTCTCGTTTCAAATTTTCCAGCAATTCTTGCAGGCGCTGCGCCATCTTATTGAAGCTGGCCGATAAGGCGGCGTATTCTTCGACGGCAAACGCTTTTACTCTGACTTCGAAGTTACCGTCCTCCACGGCTCTCATCCCGGCGATAATGTTGCGGATCGGCGAAACCATCAGACGGACGATCCAAAAAGCGAGCGGTATGGACAGCAGCAATCCGCCGATGCCCAGAATCGCTACGTATTGGCCGATTTTGTTTGCTTTGCTAAGCAGAATATCGAGCGGTATGAGCTGCATCATTCGCCATTGCTCGGGACTGAGCGCGGATACGATCGCCACATATTTTTTGCCCTGCTGCTTGATGATCTGATAATGGTTCGACTGATCCGTATTCCGGGCCAGCGCAAACCATTCCCCTTCATTCGCTTCGACAAGCAGCCCGTCAAGTCGGCTGTCCCCATTCCCTACGGCATTGCTGGCAATGAGCCGGCCTTCGATATCGAGCAGCAGCTGCTGATACGGAGTTGTCGGCCTGTTATTGTTGACGAGGATATGATCCGCCAAAATATTTAGTTTGACGAATCCGATGGTTTGGCCTTTCAAGCTATGAATCCGATGAATATAACTGACCACCTGAACCTGGTAGGCTTCCGACAGATGCTGAGGAAGCCAGGCTCCGTCCGATTGCTCGAAAAACGAAAACTGCTCCTGCCGTTTGAGAACCTCAAGGGGAAATACCCAGCCGTTCGGGTAGATGGGGAACGATTCGAAGCGGTCCGTATACATCTCGATCGAATGAATAGCCCGGTTCATGGCCAGCACTTGGGTGGCAAATGTGGTCAAATCGCGCTGCTTGTTCACGGCATCGAAGGATGATGCAGGAGGCTCTGACAAGGAAGCGATCACAAATTCGTTGGAGACAAGGTACAGGGCAAACTGACTGAGTCCTTTCATATAGGTGGACACTTGGTTGACCGTTTCATTCATGAGCGTCAGCTTGGCTTCACTGACCTCCTCAAACGTAATTTGCGAATAAATCCGATACGAGATCGTCGTGACGGTTGTCAGAAACAACGCATTAATGCCGACAAGACAAAGCACCATGATGACAGACAAGTTGCGCGGCCGCACACAAGTTCCTCCCAGACGATCAAAGTGGCTTCATTTTACCCCTTGAGTCCTGTAGTCGCAATGCCCTCGACAAAGTATTTTTGACTGAATAAAAAGATGGCGATGCAGGGAATTAAGGACACGACGGACATGGCGAACATCGCCCCCCAGTCGGATTGTCCTTCCGAGTCGAGAAACAGCCGCAAGCCGAGCGGAACGGTAAACATTTTGCGTGAATTTAAATAAATCGTTTGGATAAAAAAATCGTCCCACGTCCACAGAAACGTAAACAAGGCCGTCGTGATCAGAGCCGGCAGCGCGAGCGGCATGATGATGCGCCAGTAGATGCCGAAATAGCCGCAGCCGTCGATGGTCGCGCTTTCGTCCAATTCGCGTGGAAGCCCGCGGATAAACTGCACGATCAGGAACGTAAAGAACGCGTCGGTCGCCAGCAATTTCGGCGTAATGAGCGGCCAAATCGTATCGATCCAGCCAAAGGCGTGAAACATCGTGTACTGCGGAATCAGGGTTACTTGGACCGGCAGCATCAGCGTCAGCAGGAGCAGCGCGAACCAAAGCGGCTTGAGCGCGAAGGGGATACGGGCAAACGCATAGGCCGCCATCGAGCAGCTGACGATCGTAGCCGCGACGCTGAGCAAACTGATTCGCGTCGAATTCCACAGGAACGATCCGAAGTTGGAATTGCGAATGCCATACCAGCCGTTCGCATAATTGTCCAGCTTGACGATCCCGGGCCACAAGCCGGGGGCGGTGAAGATGTCCGCGCTTGGCCGGAACGAGCTGGAAACCATCCACAATACCGGGTAAAGCATGCCGATGGCGAACAGCGCCAGGAGCAGATGGTACACCGCTCCGCGGATACGGACAGTTGTAAGCATGATCATTTCCTCCCATCCTCATAAAACACCCAGAATCTGGAGCTTATGAACAAGAATGCCGTAAACGCGGCCAGCACGACCAGAAGAAGCCAGGCCATCGCCGAGGCGTAGCCGAATTCAAAGAAATTGAAGGCTCTCATGTACAAATACAGCGTGTACAGCAGTGTGGAGTTGGTAGGTCCCCCGGTTCCGCCGCTGATGATGAAGGCAGACGTAAACGTCTGAAACGCATGAATGAACTGCATGACCAGATTGAAAAAAATGACCGGCGTCAGCAGTGGAAGCGTGATATGGAAAAACTGTCTCATTTTCCGCGCTCCGTCTACGCCCGAAGCTTCATAGAGCTCGGTGGGAATCTGTTTAAGCCCAGCCAAAAAGATGACCATGGACGATCCGAACTGCCACGTGGTTAAGGCGACGAGCGTCAGACCGGCGTAATGGGGATGAGAAATCCACGACGGCCCGTCGAGGTGGAACAAAGCAAGCGCTTGATTGACGAGCCCGTCGCCGTCGAACACCTTTTTCCAGACGATGGAGATCGCCACGCTGCCGCCGAGCAGGGACGGGATGTAGAAGGCGGTACGGTACAGCTTGACGGCCGCCATTTGCCGGTTCAATACGATCGCAATCAGCAAAGCGAAGGCCAGCTTGCAAGGTACCGACAAAAAGACGAACAGCAGGGTCGTTTTCACAGAATCGGCGAAAGCGCGGTCGCTCGTGAACATCGCCTTATAGTTATCGAGTCCGATCCAGCGGGACGGCGTGAGCAGATCGTAAGAAGTAAACGATAAATAGAGCGAGCTGAGCATCGGAATAAGCGTCAGTCCAAAAAAACCGACCAACCACGGCAGCAAAAACAAGTACCCCGCCCTGTTGCTTCTCCATGTCTGCTTGCTTATACGGAAGCGCGTGATCATCTAGTTGCTCCTTCCCGTTAGCGCCGGAGCCCATTCCGGCTTGCGAATGGGCTCCCACCGGACGCTTCCTTCCTTTATTTGGCGTATTTCTTCATGATTTTCTCCAGCTCGGTCCAGAGCTCGTCGACCGCTTTTTCGAGCGTCAGCTGTTTAAAGCCGATTTTGTCGCTGGTGACTTGGAAAAGCTTCGTGGATTCGCTGACGCCCGGCAAGTCTGGCGTGTAAGGAGCTTTGGACGAGCCTCCGATATATTCGACGTATTCGTAGACGAGCTTATCCGTTGGATTCAAGGACGTTTTCAACTGATCGCGCACTTTGGAGGATACCGGAATGCCCCGCTCGCTCCCCAAAATTTTCGTCGCTTCCGGATCGTTCACCATAAAGTCGAGGAAGGCGGCTACCTCCTCCGGGTGCTTGGTTTTGGCATATCCGGCCATAAACATGCTCGGTCGGAGCGGAACGCCGCTGCCTTGGGCGTTGTGCGGCAAGTCATGGAGCGATAGCTGGTCCTTCATGACGACCTGCGAGGCTTCGAGCTGGTTGCTGGAAATGAGCGCCATCGCGTATTTTTGTTTGACCAGATACGAATTCTCGATTTCTTTCGGTTCTGCCGTTTGAAAGTCGGATGGAGGAATGACTTTGTTTTTGCGAAGATCGTCGAACAGCACAAACCAATCCATCACATCCTGCTTGTCGAAGCCGATGAGGCCGTTCTTATGCAGAAACTTGCCTCGCTGATTAACGAAGTATTCGAAGCCGTTCAGATCGAAGTCGAAGCCTTTCAATAAATAAGCTCCGTTGGAAGCAGCCGCAAACTGGATACCCAGCTTCTTGACGTCGTCCCAAGTCCAATTGTTCGGCGGTACGCTCAACCCGTATTTCTGCAGAAGCGTATTGTTGACGACGATGGTGCGGGCATTCGATCCGAGCGAAATCCCGTACAGCTTCCCGTCGAATTTGGCGGCATCCACCATCGATTTGTCGATATTCTCAATATGGAATATCTTTCCGACATACGGATCAAGCGGAAGCACGACGCCCCTGCTGACAAATTCGGGCAGGCTGCCGCCGTACTGAATGACATCCGGCGCATTGCCTGCCGAAAACTGCACATTCAATTTGTCCATATACCCGTCATAGGCCGAATATTGCGTATTGATTTTGATATGGGGATATTTCTTCTGGAATAGATCGATCACTTTGATTGTCAAATCGTGCCGCGCTTGCGCACCCCACCATGCGACCGTCAATTCGATGTTTTCTTTCTTCGGCGAAGAGACGGCGCCTGGCGAAGCATTCGGCGTTTTTCCGGATGAATCCGCACCTGTGCCGGTCCCCCCGTTGGAACAAGCGCTCATCAGCGCAAGCGAAGCTGCTGCCGCGAGTACAACGCCACGTTTGATTATGTTCGGCATGAATACAATACCCTCTCCCTTTAGTAGGCTAGGCAAGCACAATCGTATGAAACGATAAAGGCGAGGCAACGAACTTCCATGTGCCCCGGTCCGGGCAATGAATGGAAAGCTCGGCGTCGGTGTCGTGCGGGTTGTTGATCACGATCACTTGCTGGCCGTCGGCGTTCTCGAACGCAAGCGCGTTGCCGCTCCACGGCCCGCCCAGCGAAAGCCTGACGGAGCCCTGTCCGACAAATCGACTTACATGCTTGAACAAATAAAATTCGGGATTGAACACCGCTTCGCCCGTTTCCATATCGATGTTGATCAGGCTGTTCTGATTCCCGCCCCACGTGCATTCGCCGCCCTTGGGCAGCACCATATTCCAATAAATATAGCTGCGCGCCCCGTTGTTCAAATAATGCCAGACCTGGCTGAACACATAATGGGCGTAATCCCAACTGTTCGTTCCGTCGCCGCATTCGTTCTCCGTCTGCATCAGCCGCAGTTCCGGCCACGTCAAATGGGTCCGCTGAATCGCCAGCTTGCCGAGCCACTGGAATCCGACACCGCTTACATATTCAAGAGCTGCGGGGTCTTTCAGGACGACGGCGGCGTACTTATCGAAGTTGTCGCAGTTGAGCGTGCCCAGCCACAGCTCTGTCTCCGGGCTCTCTTCCTTGAACACCGGGCCAAGGTAGTCCCGCAAAAAGTCGCGCAGCTCCTCGCCAGTCCAGATGCAGGACGGGAAACGCTGGTGAACGCGCGGTTCGTTCTGATAATGGAGCTGGTTGACCGTTACTCCCTCCGTAGCGTACGCCTTGACGAATTTAAGCAGGTACAGAGCATAGGCGCGAAGGTTTTGTTCGGTCCAGGTCAACTTGCCGTAGTTGTAAACCTGCGGGTGCTTCATCCAGGTCGGCGGACTCCACGGCGAAGCGAACATGGTCATGTCCGGTCGCTTGGATAAAGCGGCCTGTATATAGGGAAGCAGCTGCTTTTTGTCGCGCTCGATCGTGAAATGCTCCATGGCGTAGTCCCCGGACGTATCGTTGCAGCTATACCAATCGGTTGCGTAGTCCGTCGCGCCAATCGGAATACGGCCGATATCGTAACGCAGCCCGTCCGCGAGCGGATCGAACAATTGATCCAGAACCTCGCGCCGGTTGTCGTCCTTCGCAGCGGACAAGGCGGCCCAGCCCAACTCGTTGAAGCAGCCGCCAAACCCTTCGATCGGCTGGAGCCGCGTGCCCGTTAAAGTGAGATCCGGCTTGCCTTGCGCGGAGATGTTCGGCAGCTCCCTGCGTTCCCAACGCAAGGTGCTGTCAGAAGAAAATAAAATGGGCGATTTTTTTGTTGCCTCTGTCATCGTGTCCCCTCCGTGTCGGTAGTGGCGTACTTGTTTGTAGCAGACACTTCGATTATAGACAAAGGAATTAAGCGGAGGAATAAAGGATTGTTTGCTCGTTCATCAAAAATGTTCGCTTTCGCGTCATTTCCAAAATTTGAATCGATTTATAAATCTGCACGTACTATAATCAGAATAGTTCGTAAGCATCATAAACCAACAAATAAAGACCACGAATGAATGCAGAAAGGAACAACTATTTTGGCCATTATTCGAGTCGTAAAATACGATGGTCCTCCCGACGAGCTTGTGTGGAAATATCCCAGTCAGGAGCTAGGGACTTGGACCCAGCTGATCGTGAACGAATCGCAAGAGGCGATGCTTTTTCTGGAAGGACAGGCGACAGAGCTTTATACGGCGGGCAGGCATACGTTATCTACGAGGAACGTGCCCCTTTTCATTTCGCTCGTCAAGCTTCCGTTCGGAGGGAAATCTCCGTTTACCGCAGAGGTCTGGTACGTGAACAAGCTGAGAACCCTTACGGTCAAGTGGGGGACGCCTGCTCCGATCCAACTGAAAGACCCGGTTTATGGACTGCCTATTTCTTTACGGGCGTTCGGTCAATTCGGAATACAGATCGAGGACACACGGATGTTTCTCACGCAAGTGGTCGGCACGCTCGGAAGATACGACCAGGAGGAAATCGGGAAACATTTCCGCGCAATTATTACAATGAACATTAATGAATATTTGTCCGCTTACCTGATTCATAAAAAAATTAACATTTTGGAGATTAACGCTTACATCGGTGAAGTATCCAGACATATCGAGAAAAAAATCGCTCCTTTGTTTCAGACGTTCGGGGTCCGCTTGCTTAATTTCAATACGGATTCCATCAACATTCCCGAAGACGATGCGATGACCTCTCGATTGAAGGAGGCGCTGGCTACAAAAGCGGAAAGGGATATTCTTGGCAGCACCGTCTCGCAGGAGCTTTCCTTCCTTAAACCTGCCGTTACGCCCCCTATGAAAAAGCCCGCTCTGCGGCTGGACGACATCGGGGACGAGTTGAAAATCGAATTTTCCCTTACCGCCTCCGATGATGCCGCAGATGTAGACGAAGGCGAATTCGATATGGAAGATCCCGGTTGCAGTAAATGCGGACACCCGCTGGTTTACGGGAGCAAGTTTTGCACCAATTGCGGAGATCCCTACAATCCTTGCCCGGTTTGCCTGACGGATAACGAGACCGATGCCGTTCATTGCAAGAGCTGCGGCAGCGAGATGGGGGCTGCCTGCCATCATTGCGGAGCGACCATTCCGAAAGGCAGCAAGTTTTGTCCAGAGTGTGGTAAAAGAGTAACCGTTACGTGCAGCCGCTGCCGCTATGAATTGGAGCCGGGACAAAAATTTTGTCCAGAATGCGGAAATCAGGCAGGGTGAGGAGAGAGCGCATGAAGAAGCACGGCGGCCACGGCGTTACGACGACCGTTGTATTCCTTCTGCTGCTGGTAGCGACCAGCATGTTAATGCGGCTATTTTATCAATGGGGTTTGCCCTCCGCTTATGTTTGGATTTCCTGGGCTTCTTTTTTATGGGCCGAGTGGCTAGTCTTCCGATTTGTCCGGGGCATGCTGCTTCTGGATCGGAGAGGGAGACAGGTATTGCCCGCCTATCTGGTCAAAGGAACCGTCATTGGCGGCTATTTCGTCCTTCTGCTCGTTTATTTCATTGTGCTTGGGAGCCTGATCCGGATTCCCGTTTTGTCCTTTGCCATGGTACATATCTCGACATGGGTTGTTCTGGTCTGCGCTCAGCTCCTGACTGGCAAATATGTTCGTTTCGTAGCCGAAGGAGAGGAGGACCGGGAGCACCGCACTTTCTTTATTCGGCAAATGAGGGACTCGTTCGCCTCGATACGGGATGCGTTGGCGAAATGGGATCATCCAAAGAAGGAATCGATTGGAACGGTCGTTCAGTCGATCGGGGAACATCTGGATAGGGCGAACCCTCTTAGTATCCCGTCCTTATCCTCGCTCGAAGAAGGGGCGCTATGGCAGATGAGGGAACTGGAAGGATGCATCGCCAAATTGTGCGAGCCCGGAGGCGCCGAGCTTCATCTAGAGATGTCCTTGCGACTGGCCCAAGATATCGTTGCGGATTTGGATAAGCGGGGGGCCAGGCTGCGGGATTCTGCCTACAGGAGGAACGATTAACATGAAATACCTCATCAAACCGAAGATTCCCGGCTACGGGGTTGTTCTTATGTTTTTTATTTTTTTCCCGATCGGTCTGTTGATGCTGATAATCCGGGCGGTTCAACATCGCCACGCCAACCATTTGAAAACAGGCGATCTGAAGCTGCTGGCCGCTTTTTTGATGGGGATCTGGTTCTTGCTGTGTACCTCTTTTTTGGCCCTTACTCAGGGGGAAGGGGAAACGGCTGGTTACGTTATTTTGGTTGTCGTATTTTCTATTTTATTCGCTCTTCCGGCTTTCTCTTTATGGATTGTTGCGCGATTAAGGACAAAAGCGCTGGAGCAAACTTATGGTCATTACGAGATGATGATTATGGACCAGCATATGACCTCTGTCGATGTGATCGCCCAGAGCACGCATCAGAATCCCGCAACCGTCATGACCGATTTGAATCGTATGATCCATCTGGGGCGGCTGCCGGGCGCAACCTTGTATGAGAATCCGAGACGCATTATCGTTGCAGGAAGACGGAATAGGCCGGAACCGAGCTTGGTGAATTCGTTTAACGTAGAGATTAATCAGGAATTCCATTTCGGAGAGCCGCAGCGTCAGCCCTCCAAGAAGAAATCATCAGAAGGCAAGAACGAGCCAGCCCCGACTCATAGAGTGACGGAGTGTTCCGGCTGCGGAGCCAAGATGTCGTTGGGCGCGAACGAACGCAAGGTGTGCGATTACTGCGGCACCCCGCTGAAGTGAACTGTTGGCATCGTTGGACGGATAGCGGAGCCGTATGAGTTGGGATCGGGCTTAATGAGGCTCGGCATTCGCTACGCCGAACAGTTGCTCTGCAAGAGGGGGGAACGATCAGATCGAGCATCATACCATCCATAGCGTCCCGCCCCGGAGAGGCGTATAATAGGCGCTAGAGCCTGTCATAGAGCAAAAGAGGAGTGCAACCCGTGGCCTATCCGATCGAAAATAAATTTGTCGTCGCCGTCGCTTCAAGCGCCCTGTTCGATCTGACCGAATCGGATCACGTGTTTCGGGAGCTGGGGGAGGACGAATACCGCGCGTACCAGAGAAACAACGAATACGCCACGCTGGGCAAAGGCGTCGCCTTTCCGTTGATCAAGCGGCTGCTCGGCATCAATACGCCGGAGGAGCAGCCGGTCGAGGTCGTGCTGCTGTCGCGGAACGATCCGGATACGGGGCTGCGCGTCTTCAAATCGATCGAGCACTACAAGCTGCCGATCAGCCGGGCCGCCTTTCTCGCGGGCAACAATCCGTTCGAATATATGGAAGCGTTCAACGCTTCGTTGTTTTTGTCCGGCAACCCGAAGGATGTCAAGGAGGCGGTGGAGCGGGGCTTTCCCGCAGGCTGCATGTACCCGACCGACTATATCGACAACGACGACGATCAGGAGCTGCGCCTGGCTTTCGACTTTGACGGCGTTATTGCCGACGATTCGGCCGAGACGGTGTTTCAGTTGGACGGGGAGATCGAGTCGTTCCATGACCATGAGAGGCAGAAGGCCGCCGAGCCGCTGCCGGCCGGACCGCTGTACCGGTTTTTGACGGAAATCTCCAAGCTGCAAAATCGCGAGGCCGAGATCAACCGCAACAATCCCGCATACCGTCCCAAAATCCGCGTCGCCATCGTCACCGCGCGCAATGCTCCCGCCCACGAGCGGGTCGTCACAACGCTGAGAAAGGCGAATATCCGCATCGACGAGGCGTTCTTCCTTGGGGGAATCGACAAGGGGAGGGTGCTTGCGGTGTACAAACCGCATATCTTCTTCGATGACCAGGTGGGCCATATCGAGGATGTGGCTCGCCTCGTCCCGTCCGTTCATATTCCGTTCGGCATTACGAACCGCGAGCGGGACGGGGGATGAACGGCTGCCGCGGATGTTCTTAGGGAGAGAAGAGCCGTGCGCTAGAGGGGGACTCGCACGCATCGTGCAGCAGCGCTTTCCGGCGAGCGGGGCCTTGACCGCGTCGCCTGCGCCATTTCTCCAAGAAAAGCCCGGAAATCGAGCGAACGAAGTTCGCCGGTTTCCGGGCTTTTTGAGGGGAAGAGGGGCTTAACACCCGCTTGGCGGCGGGGAAAATGATCAGCCGCCCGCCAGAATATCCAGCGTCCGGGGGAGGCTTACTTTCCCGCGCCTTTCGTCAGCATGGACGAGGCTTCTTTCATGGTTTGACGGATCGTGGCGATATCGACCCCGTAATACGTATCCGTATCGATGAAGTACAGCCGACCTTTTTGAACGGCAGGGAGGCTTTTCCAGATCGCGGATTGCTCGATTTCCTTGAATGCCCCCTGATCGTCGCCTTGTCCGCGCACGATCACGAACAGATGGTCCGCTGCGTATTCGGGCAGCTTCTCCAGCGAGATTTCGACGGCGGAGCCGTATTTGGCTTTGGCCAGCTCGGCGGCGACGGCGGCGGGCGGCTTCGTTTGCAGCGCGGTTCTGACGGTGTATCCGGCAAAGTTGCGGTTCAGGTAAACGCGCAGGCGTCCCTTTTCGATCCGGAACACCGATACCGTTTCGTCGCCAATGGCGGCCTTGACCTGCTCCTGCGCTTGCTTCCTTTCCTTCTCATAGCCTTCGATCCACGCCTTCGCTTCCTGCGGCTTGCCGACGGCATCGGCAATTTTCGGGAACGTTTCGTAGATCGGGTCCTGCTCGAACGAGAAGTAGACGATCGGTGCGATTTTCTCGAGCTGCTCGGTCACTTTCGGGTAAATTTGCGGAGCGATCGTCGACATGACGATCAGATCCGGATCAAGCTGCAAAATGTTCTCCGCGTTCGGCGGGTCCCCGATCTTCCCGACACCGTTCATCTGGGATTGGGTAAAGACGATTTTGAAGTCGTTGTTGCCGGCGGCAATCGGCTTGACTCCGACCGCGAGCATCTCCGCCGAGAAGTCGCTGACGACGATGCGCTGCGGCGCTACGGGAATTTCGACCTTCCTGCCGAGATCGTCTGTGAACATGCGCATTTGCGGCTTGGCGGCGGTAGAGCCGTTCGCACTGGTTTTGTCGGTCGATGCCGCTCCGTTCGTCACCGCCGGGGCGGTTGTCTTGGTATCCGTTTCCGGTTTTGTCCCGCAAGCGGTGAGCAGAACCGCCAGCATGAGCACGGCGATGGCCGGTAGCCGGACCGATCGGCAGCAGTTTCGTACAGCTTGTGTCATGACACCCTCCATGAATGATAATGATTCTTGTTATCGTTAAAAATCATACCATTGCCGGAGCCGGCGAACCATAGAGGGTTGTGACGGTTTGGATGGATTTTTATGCGTCATTGAAACGGATAAGGCGTTCCCTTAGCGGGCAAGGAGCAGCGAGGCGGCCTCGTCCATCTGCCGCATGATCGAAATCGGGTCGAACGCGAGCCAGCGGCGAACGTCGACTTCATAGACATTCCCGTTGCGCACCGCGGGAAACTGGCGCCATGCAGGCATCGTCCGGATCCGGTCCCAGACTTGACGGCTGGCCGAATCGGGCTGAAGAACGACAAATAGATGGTGGGCCGCATAGTACGGCAGCTCTTCCGGGGCGATGACGCTGGAATGGAAGTAATGGTTGCACAAGGATTGCAGCCGGATTTTTTCCGGAGGCTCCAGCAGCAGGGAGCGGTAGAGCGGGTAGCCCATATTCAGCGTGCCGTATACTTGCAGCAGATTCCCCCGTATCCGCAGTACGGCGGCAGACCGGTCCGAATGGCCCGCCGCTGCGGACAGCTTCTGGCGCAGCCGCGCGGCCCGCTCTTCATAGGCGGCGATCCAGCGGTCGGCTTCTTCGTTCCTGCCCGTCAAGCTCGCGATCGCCCGGAGCTGCTCGTATACCGGGTCCTTGTGCATATTCAGTACGACCGTTTTGCCGATAGCTGCAAGCGCCGGCTCCAGCTCCTCCCGAGCGGTCACGATCAAATCGGGCTTCAGCGCGCGAATGCGCTCCGCGTCGGGCCGGGAGTCGAACCCGCTGACGTCGAGGGCCGTAGCGGACCAATCGGGGAAAGAACCGCTTACCATGCTGCCGTCCGCGCCAACGGGCTCGATGCCGAGCAGGCGAAAATGCTCGTAGTAGTCGAGCGCGACGATGCGCTGCTGCGGTTTCCGCCGGTAGGAGAGCGGGGGAAGGCCGACGGCTTGCCGGAAGCGGCGGCTGAAATAATACGGGTCGGTAAAGCCGACCTGCCGGGCAATGACGGCAATCGGCGCCTCGCTTTGGCGCATCAGCGTCTTGGCCCGTTCCATCCGAAGCCCGGTCAAATAGTCGATAGGGCTCGCTCCCATGTATTTGCGGAACAACCGCGAGTAATGCTCCGGATTCATGCCGGCCAGCGCGGCCAGCGTTTCGCGCGTTACGTTCTCGTCGAGATGCCGCTCCATATAGGCAGCCGTTGCTTCGATTCGTTGGCGCGCCTCTCCTGCCATGGACATCCGCACCTCTCGCTAAAAAGTCTGTAAGCTAATCTATGAGAATTGTTATCAATGATTGCAGTATAGGATAAATCGAGGCGGGTTTCAACGGAAGCGGCGAATTTTCCGCCCCCGGCTTCCGTAGCGTCCTGTGCGGGAGAGGCGTATAATAGGCGGTAGAGAAGACGTATTGGGCGAATTCGCGTAAGATCCGGTTTGATCCAATCTGTAAAGGGAAGGGTGGCCGATGTCCGCAACCGTAATGACCGTAGACGACGACTCGGAGCTGCAGGAGATACTGAACCTGTTTTTGACCGCGGAGGGCTTCCGAGTGCTTCCCGCCTACAACGCCCGGCAATGCTTGGACTTGTTGCAGCGCGAAACCCCCGATTTGATCCTGCTCGATCTGCAAATGCCGGACATGGACGGCGCCACGTTGTGCCGGCAAATCCGAACGATGTACGATCGGCCGATCCTGTTTCTGTCAGGGAACAAGCAGCAGGAGCATAAGCTTCAATCGCTGCAATCCGGCGGCGACGATTATATGACCAAGCCGTTCGATCCGCTCGAGCTGGTGGCACGGATGAAGGCGAATTTGCGATGGAGCGCTCAGCTGGCCGCCATGGCGGAGAAAAGCCGCAAGCTCCGTTACCCGGGTTTGGAGATTGATTTGGACCAATTGATCGTGAAGGTTAACGGGGAACCGGTTGCGCTGCTGCCCAAGGAGCTTCAACTGCTGCTGACGCTGGCCCAGCACCCGAACCGGGTCTTTCATCCCGGGCAGCTGTATGAGCAAATCTGGGACAGCCCCTCCAACTACTCCCCCGACACGATCAAAACGCATATGCATAACCTGCGCAAGAAACTGGAAGGCGGGTCGTCCCGCGCCAAATATATTGCGACGGTGAAAGGCTTCGGTTACAAATTCGCCCCCGTCACGTAAAACCGGCTGCCCCCCCCCAACTAGCTTTCCAGCGTCAATATAGCTGCGCAAGACGCCATGCAGAGAAGGATCATCGTGCGGCAAATGATATCGATGCACGGGAGTAGTTGGCCGGAATGAGAAGTTTCTGGATCGTCGAATAGCCGCACTAAAGACTGAGCATGAAAAAGAAATCGTAGGCGGCGTAGAGCGTCTGAATAAAAACAAAGTGACATCCATATGGGTACAGCCCAAATAAGCGGAGTGAAAAGGTCGCCATTCGTGGCGGCCTTTTCATTTCGGGCCGAACTCGTCTTCATGTGGACGCTTCTGTCCGGGCGGCCGCGCTAAGCCGGGGAAGCGGGACGAAGGCGATCGAATGTCCTTTCTGCACGGCCGTTGGGGCGACTCCGGTACATTTTTTGAAGACGCGATGAAAATACGACTGCTCGCAATAGCCGAGATGATCGGAAATTTCCGCGATCGTCATGCCGCCCCCCTTCAGCAATTCGCAGGCGACCGAGACTTTGACCTGATGAATGTAATCGATCGGCGTTTGTCCGAGCATTTCCTTGAATATTCGCGTCACGTGATTCGGGGAGCGGTCGATGTGACGCGCCAAGTCGGACAGCTGAATCGGCTTGCAATGATTGTGGACGATATAGTTTTGCAGTCTGCCGATCAAATCTTTTTTGACCGTGGAGTTATGCTTGTGCCGAGCATCGTGAATCAGTCTTCCGACCAGCTCGAGCAAGATGCCCTGGCAGATCAGATGCCCTCCGAGCGCTTGATCGAACCATTGCATGAGGAGCATGGAGAAACGCTGTCTGAAGTAATTGCCGTTATGCATCGTCCATTTGAATACGCCGTTTTCGCGCAATACATCCAGGGCCGATTCCGCTTCTCCGGATGCCGTGAAATGCGCGGAATATTTCTGATGCGGGCCTTTGGCATCGTTATGGCAGGAGCGGATCGTGCCGGACGGGATAAACAGAACGTCCCCTTCGTGAAGCTCGATCACTTCTCCTTTTACTTGGTAGATCACTTTTCCGCGTACAACGAAGATCAGGATATGGTGATAGACGGGCTCGTCCCGGATGTGCCACTTCTCGATGCGGTCGTCGTACAAGACGGATTTCAAAGTAAACATGAGTCATCCACCTCTCCCATTCCGGAGTCGATTATCCATTCTACGCGCGAAACCGATGTCCTTTGTTCGTGGGATGCATTTCGCAAAAGGGTTGAATTGTTCAAAAAGAATCGCTAACGTTCATGGATATTGAAATCGCGCTCATGATAAATTGGAGGTACGTTTCAAACAGAGAGGGGATCGGATGTTGAGTGAACCATTAAAGATCATTGACTGCGACGTTCACAATGCGTTAAGAAGCGAACGGGATTTGCTGCCGTACTTGTCCGACGCGTGGAAGAACCGGGTGGCCCAATCGGGACTCGGTCTGATGTACTCCGGCTACTACTCTCCTGTCGGTGTCGGCAGGCAGGATGCTTTTCCTCCCGATGGCGGAGGCGTCGGATCGGACCCGGATTTCGTCATCAAGCAGCTGGTCGAGCCCTTTAATATGGAGTACGCGATTTTGACCGGCAATTTGTTCAGCGTGTCGGTGGGCCATGATCCGGACTTCGCCGCAGCCGTCGTCAGCGCCTACAACGATCATTTGGTCGAACATTGGCTTGACAAAGACCCCAGATTCAAAGGCTCGATTATGATTGCCTTGCAGGATCCGCAGCTAGCCGCCAAAGAAATCGACCGGCTCGGTTCCCATCCGGGCTTCGTCCAAGTGGTGAGCAGCAGCGCCTCCCGGATGCCGCTCGGGCAACGATACTTCCATCCGATCTACGAGGCCGCCGAACGAAACGGACTGCCGATAGCGATCCATCCCGGAGCGGAAGGGGCCGGACAGGCCAATCCGCCTACGGCGGCGGGGTATCCGACATGGTATATCGAATGGCATACTTGCTTGTCGACGACATTCATGGCGCATCTCACCAGTCTTATATGCGAGGGCGTATTCGAGAAATATCCGCGCTTGAAATTCGTATTCATCGAGGGCGGCGTATCGTGGCTGCCGCATCTGATGTGGAGGCTCGATAAAAACTACACGGCGCTTCGTTCCCAAGTGCCTTGGCTGAAAAAAATGCCGAGCGCTTACATTCGCGACCATTGCTTCTTTACGACACAACCGATCGAGGAGCCGAGTCGGCCGTCCCAGCTGAAGCAGATTTTCGAGATGATCGACGCGGAGCATATTTTGCTCTATTCCAGCGATTATCCGCACTGGGATTTCGATTCTCCTGATCACATTCTGAGATGGTTGAAGCCGGAAGAGCGGAAACGCATTTTCTACGAGAACGCCAAGCAGTTATACAAGCTGTAGAGAGGAAAGGCACAATGACTGTACATGTTGTCGGCACGGCCGACCAGATTGCCGAAGGACAGCATCGCGTATACGAAGTCTCGGGGCGCTCCGTCGTCATTTACCATATACAAGGCGAATATTACGCGATCTTGAACCGCTGTCCTCATCAAGGGGCGGAAATGTGCAAAGGACCGGTATGCGGTACGACCTTGCCCTCCGATGTATACGAGTACGCGTTTGGAAGACAAGGCGAAATCGTCAGATGTCCGTGGCATGGCTGGGAATTCGAGATCAAGACCGGCAAATCGCTCGTTCGCCCCAATACGCGATTGCTCCGCTACGAAGTTGTGCTGGAAGACGGCAAGCTGGGGATCATCCTGTAACGATGGCGAGGAGTGAAAAGCGGCGCACATGCAGAAAACATTGTAAACGTTTACATTAGATCTACAACTTCAGCGGATGTACAGGGTAGAGCAAACGATTCCATAGGGGGGCAACAACTTGGCGATCGTATCGAAAAAAATAGGGATGGCGCCTTTATTGTTTATGCTGCTGCCGCTTGCCGCTTGCGGCAAAGCGGGCAGCGGTGCGGCGGAAGAAGTACAGAATGTGCAGACGCCTCCGGCGGAAATTATTTTCTATGGCGGCTCGACTCAACCGAAAGATTTTTTCGATAAACAGTACGGGGAATTGCTTTACAAAAAATTTCCTCACCATACGTTCAAATATATCCAGATGCCGAGCGGGAATATCCAGGAAGGCACGACGAAGCTGCTGACGGAAGGCCAGCGCATCGACATTTTCTACAACAATATCGGGATTTTCGAGAACACGCTGTTTTCGTTCGGGATGCAGTACGACATGACCGAACTGATGAAGAAGCATCAAGTCGATCTGGGTCGGCTGGAGCAGGAATCGATTAAAGCGATGAAGCAGTTTTCCGGAGGAAAAACGTACGGCGTACCGGTTACGGATATGAAGTTCGTTCTATTTTACAACAAAGATCTGTTCGATAAATTCGGCGTCGGGTATCCCCGGGACGGCATGACGTGGGACGAAGCGGTCGAGCTGGGCAAGAAGCTGACGCGGTTCGAGAACGGCACGCAGTATGTCGGGTTGAGTACGTCTCCCAGCCAATTCATCGCCCAAAACCAGTTGTCCATCCCGCTCGTCAATAACGAGACGGAGCAGCCGACGATCAATACGAATCCCGGCTGGCGCAGGCTGTTCGATGCGCTGTTCGTGCAGCCGATGCAGGATAACGGCGTTCGCAGCAAAATCGGGACATTGAAGGCGATACCGGGCAACGATGCGTTCGTGACGAAACAGGATTTGGCGATGTATGCGTACAACATTGCCATCTACATCAGCCCGAGCTTGATTCCCGCCATGCAGCAGTTCAATTGGGATATGGTTACGGTGCCGGTCTTCCCGGATGCGCCCGGAGTCGGGACGCAGACGACCCCGTTCTACTTCGGCTTGACCAATATGACGAAAGAAAAGGACGCCGCCATGGAAGTGCTGAAGTTCATGATTTCGAACGAGTACCAAAGCTGGGTTTCCCGGCGCGGCTTCATTCCGACCTTGATGACGGAGGATACGAAGAAAGAGTACGGGAAGGAAACGGCTTTCCCGGATAAAAAC
Source organism: Paenibacillus hodogayensis (assembly GCF_039536325.1). Taxonomy (NCBI): domain Bacteria; kingdom Bacillati; phylum Bacillota; class Bacilli; order Caryophanales; family Paenibacillaceae; genus Paenibacillus; species Paenibacillus hodogayensis. The sequence continues at coordinate 227,346 of NZ_BAAAYO010000014.1, read as the reverse complement.
TATGCGGCGCTCTTCAAATACAAAAACGCGCCGATCCCGCCTTCCGCGGACTATACGTTCTCGGTGAACAGCGTGTACGCGGCATCCGCCTTGCCGATCGCGGACGGCACGAAAGATATGAACACGGCGTTCCGCGAGGCGGAGGAGCTTGCGCTCAAACGGATCGAAGAAGCCAAGAGGATCAGAACGGCAAAATAAGGAGAGGCGGCAGGTCCAAGAGCGGGATTCGCCCCATGCGGTGCTAATCCCGCCGAGACCAGCGGAGAGCCGTGCTTGCTTCGCTTGGAGCGGCGGGGGCTGCCGCTGTATGGACATTACGACCCATACTTTCCGATTCGCAACTTGTATGCCGATGACGGCCGGTTCGCCATTATACAAACTGTCGGATGTCGTTGTTGCGCCCGAACCGGAAAGTCGCGATCAAGGCAAAGGCGGCGGCGAAGGCGATCAGAATGGCCATATTCAAAGACAGGCTGCCGAACGACTGGCCTTGCTGAAGCTTGTTGATCATATCGAGCAGCCAGTGCTGCGGCATAAATTTCGAGATGTTGCGCACGGTATCCGGCATGATGTCCATCGGGAAGAAGCAGCCGGCGAGCAGGCAGGTAGGCGTGATGATCAGGTTTTGCAAGGCGCCAGCGCTCACGCTGTTCTTGGAGAACGCGACGATCAAGAGCGACAAGCCGATGGCCGTCAGCCCGAACAGAAACAGCGCCGGAACCAGGTATCGATAAGGGATGCCCGAGTCGGTATGGAACACATTCTTGATGATGAATAGCGTGACGACGATCTGCAGCAAAAGGACGACCGCGTTCGCGACGACATTCGATAACACGTACTTTTTGGCCGACACGGGCGAGGAGAGAAGGCGCAAGAACGTGCGGTTTTCCTTATCCTTTAGAATAATTTCCGACATATTCACGGCGGAAAACATCATGAAGGTAATCAGGAACCCGATCGATTGATACGTCATGATCTTCGTGTTGGACGTGTCCTGCACCGTCTCGGCAGTCAGCTTGAAGCTTTGCCGATCGTAGGCGTCATACAGCATGGCGAACCGGGCGTCGTCCGGGGCGTTGCGGCCGATTGCGGCGACGTTGCCGATATAGCCGTGCAGCATGGACTTGACATAGGCGGTCACCTGCGCGCCTTTTACGGAAACGAGGGTCAATTGCTCGGGCTCCCCTTTCCGCACGCTGGAGGCAAACCCCGCCCCGAACAGGATGCCGCTGTCCAGTTGACCTGCGGCAATCTGGCCGTTCAACGTCGGTTCGTCGGCAACGGAGGTGACCTTGACTTGATTCATGCTTTCGAGAAAGCGGATGGCATTCTGCGTGATCGTCTGATCGCCGTCCCGGTTTACGATGCCGATATGGAGCGTGCCGCTGTTTTCGTTGCTGTACAAGAGCATGGAGACCAGCACCCCTACGATCGGCAGTCCGATATAAATGAACCAGCTTTTTTTGCTGCGAAACGTGTTCGTCAGCGTTTTACGGATAAGCCATAACAGGTCGCTCATGTTAGAACGCCTCCCGTCTGCGCATGGAGATAACGGCAATGATCAGAAAAACCGCAGCGATGCCAATGTTCAGTTCGATGGCGGGCCATGCGGCCGAGCTTTTGTCCAGATAAATAATTTGCGTCAAAGCCGTATTGGCCCACCGCAGCGGCGACAGGTTGGAAATCCAGGTCATCACGCCCTCCGTATCGCCGATCGGAAAGTAGGCGCCGCCGATAAAGGAGGCAATCTGCGTGAAGATCATGATGATCGACCGGGCGCCGTCGCCTTGAATGAGAAAGCTCATCCCGAGCCCCAGGCTTACGGCAAGCAGCACTTCGGTGAGCAGCACGAGAAACACGGAGACGTAGTGATTGCCCCAATCCGCCTGGAAGACGAATTTGCTGAATAACACGACGGCGATGACGCACAGCATATTGATAAAGGTGCATCCGATCACTTTCCCGAGGAAGATCTCTCCCTTGCTGATCGGAGCGGCCATCAGCCGGATGGCGGTGTTGCGGGTGCGTTCCCCGCGGAAGAGCGAGCTGGCCGACATGGCGGAGTAGAGGGCGATCATGGTCGTCATCGCAACGGCATAATAATCGATCGAGCCCGGCCGCTTATCGGCAGTCAGTGCGGTCTCGCGGATGAAATCGACGGGTTGCCCGGCGCTGGCGACGATCGCTTGCGCGGCGGCCGGATCGGTCCGGAAGGCCGCGGCTGCGAGCGAGTAACGGTCAGCGAATGCCGTCAGCATCCCTTGCAAAATGTTGCTTTCGATCGTGTCTTTGCTGCTCCCATACAGACGGATGCCGGTATCGTCCAGCTCTGCATAAGCGCTATAGCGGTTGGCGCGAACTTCGTCCCGTCCGTCCGTCGCGACGGAGGCCTGTTCGATCGCCACGCCTTCTTTGCCGATCGTTTCCGCGAACCCGTTCCAATAGGCGGTCAACTGGGGGAGGGTAGCTTCGCTTTTGACCAGAAGCCGCAGATTGCCTACATGAATGTCGTCGGAGAAGGTGTTGGCAAGCGCGGAGCCGAGAATGAGCATCAACAGAATCGGCAACGCCAGCATGAACAGGAACGTCCGGGTATCGCGCAGATTGGAGCGGATTTCTTTATAAGCTATCGTCCATATCGTCATGACCTTCATCCTCCTTACGTGTTAGTCCCGCAAGTTCCGGCCGGTCAAGGTCAGGAATACGGTCTCCAGATTGGGCGCTTGCTCTTCGACGGAGCGGATCTCGACCTGATCCTTGATCAACTGCTGAATGATCCGGTTCAAATTGTTGATCTCCGCCTTGGACACGAGCTTGAGCGTCTGCTCCTCCAGCCGGACGGAGGTCACGCCCTGAATCGCCTTCAACGGCTCGGTGTTCAACGATTCGTCGGACCGGATGCCGATCCATATTTCCTTGGAATCGGTAATGATGGCTTTGAGCTGCTCTTTGGTGCCCTCAGCAATGATTTTGCCATGATCCACGATAGCGATACGGGTGCAAATTTCTTCGACTTCCTCCATGTAATGGCTTGTATAAATGATCGTGCAGCCCATCTCGTTCAGCTTGCGCACCGAGTTGAGAATATAATTGCGCGATTGCGGATCGATCCCGACGGTCGGTTCGTCCATGATGATCAGCTTGGGCCGGTGGGCTATCGCGCAGGCGATGTTCAGCCGCCGCTTCATCCCTCCGGAGAAGTTGCGGGGATAGCTGCGGGGCTTGTCGCCCAGGCCGACGAATTCGAGCGCTTCTTCCGTTCGTTCTTGAAGCACGGCCCCTCTCAGACCGTACAGCCCGGCAAAAAAGCTGACATTCTCGTAAGCGGTCATGTTCTCATAGATCGCCAGATCCTGAGGCACGATGCCGGTATTCATTTTGGCAAATTTGCCGTGCTTGGCGATCGTTTTGCCGAGCAGGGCGATCTCGCCCTTCGTGCTGCGCAAGAGCGAAGCGACCATATTGATGGTCGTGCTTTTACCGGCTCCGTTCGCGCCCAGAAAACCGAATATTTCCCCTTCGCGCACGTTAAGTGACATATTGTCGACGGCGATGAAATCGCCGAATTTTTTCGTCAGGCCGCGGATCTCCAGAACGTTGCTCACCCGAATCACTCCTTAGCGGTTATGACTGTATTGTAATCAAAAAGGATGCCCTCATGTCAGTGCATAAGTTCATCCTTTGGCTATGAGAATATTCATGTTTTACGAGATGAGAAATATCATGTTCCCTGATAAGGCAGCAGCGTCGTGACGCTGAAGCCTTTCGTTCCGTCGACGATCACCGTTCCGCCCGCAGCCGCAGACCTTTCCTCCATGCCGAGTATGCCAAGCCCCTTCACGACCTTGGGCGCTCCTTTGCCGTTATCCGTGACGACGGTCTTAATGAAGGTGTTCAGCATCCGCACCTCCACGTGAATCGCGGTAGCTTCGGCGTATTTAAGGGCGTTCGTGACCGCTTCGGTCGTATTCTGCTGAATGATCTTCCATTGGAGAGGCGTAATCTTATCCAGATCTCCGTCGTGACTGAGCGTGGCCGTCACGGTCTCCTTGGTCGACAGCTCGTCCACGAACAGCCGAAGCCGATTGATCCCGAGCTCCTCGGAACGCGGCTTCATATCCTTCAGCGTCAGTCGAATCCGCTCGAGCCCCTCCTTGGAAATGGCGATCGCATTGCCGAGCAGCTCGGATGCCTTGTCCCGGTCGGAGGTCAACAGCCGCCGCGAAGCCTCCATCTGAATGAGCGCGCCGGCCATCGCGTGTCCGATGTCGTCGTGAATGCGCTGGGACAGCCGGTTGCGCTCCTCCAGCTTGATCGTATACTCCGACTGGCGGATATAATCGATATTTTCGTGCAGAGAGCGGGTGAGCCGGTGCACATCCTCCCGCGTCCGCTCCCGCTCGTCTTCGAGCTTGGCCAGCTTGCCGCCCATCGAGTTGCCGCAGGCTTGAAGCAAATAACTGAGCAAGGCGCAAAGCAGGTACGGCGGATACAGGACAACGGGTAGGAGGAGGACGGGCAGTACCATGGCTGTCAGCGTCAACAGCCTTCTCTCCTTCGGCAAGGACAGCAGCTCATGGGCGTTGACCGGCAGAAGCAGCAGGAACAGCGGGTTCAGCCGGACGGCGAAGACGATGACCGAAGCGGCGGACAGCGCGACCAGCAGTCGTTTCGGCTGCTGCTTTTTGACTATCGGCACGGCGATATTAAGGGCAAGATACAGCAGGTAGGCAAGCATGTGCCAAGGGTTGACGGCGGATTCGGAATCGGCCAGATAAGCAGCCGCAACGACATACCCGAGCACCGCCGCTTTGTTCCCGATCGTCCATAGCTCCATCGGTGACATCTCTCCTATTCGTCCGACATTTTCAAGGCGCCGGTCAAATAATAAATGGCGATCTGCGTACGATGCTCCAGCCCCGTCTTGTTCAGGATCGAGGTAATGTAATTGGCCGCGGTCCCTTCGGAGATGAACAGCTTCTTGGCGATTTCTTTGTTGGACAGCCCTTTGGCGATCAGTTCCATCGTGTCGAGCTCGCGCTCCGTGAACAGGCTGCGGTCGATTTTGCCGCCTTCGGCCGCCTGCTTATCCGGCGCAGATGCCGGTTTGTTTGTGGGCGCGGATGCAACGGCCGCATGCGGACCGGCAAGCAGGTTGGACTTCAGCTTATCCAGCACGACGTCCTGGAGCACGTTATGATTATGGTAAACGCTTTTGATCGCGTCGCGGATGCGTTCGGGGTCGTTGTTTTTCAGTAAATATCCGCGCGCTCCGGCTTTCACAGCCTCTAGAATGAAGTCGTCGTCATCGAACGTCGTCAAAATAAGCGGCTTGGCGGTAGTCCGCTCCGTCAGCAGGCGGGTCGCCTCGACGCCGTTCATATTCGGCATCCGCACGTCGAGCAAGGCGACGTCCACTTCGTGACTTTGACAGAACGCTACTGCCTCGGCTCCGTCGGCAACCGTGCCGACCACTTCAAATTCCTCGAAGCTGGTCAAAATAATTTTCATGCCTTCCCGAATAAACGAATTGTCGTCCGCGATCAGCACTTTAATTTTCAATGAGGCTGGCCTCCTCAGAACCTATCGGTTTTGAAACGGAAATGAGCCGTATCGAACTGAATTATGACGGAATGCGTTCTTGTCGTCAACTGGGTTGGGCACTTGAAGAGTTAACATGCGGGGACTGGAAGTTTACAATAACCTATGTTATTATTAACATATGTTACGAAAGGAGGAGTTCCAATTTCCATCAATCACGCCATTCTGGGCATACTGAGTGAACGTTCGGTAACCGGATATGATCTCAAGAAGATGATGCAGAATTCATCGTACATGCCTTGGTCGGGCAATAACAATCAGATCTACAAATCATTGACCGAGCTTCTCAATCATGGCTATTTGACCCATGAGGTCCAGCACCGGGAAAGCTCGCCGTCCATTAAAGTGTATACGATCACGGAAGCCGGGTTGGCCGAGCTGAAAAACTGGCTGCTTGCCGCGGCCGAGCCGCCGGAATTCAAAAAAATGTTTCTCGTGCGGCTTGCCGGCGCCGGATCCTTGGATGCCGCGGAGCTCCAGATCATGCTGGACCGTTACGAGCAGGAAGTCCGTCTGCAATTGGCTTACCATGAGGAGAAAAAGCGGCGAGACGCCGCAGCGGCAGGAGTAACGCCCCGGGCGGCCTGTATCCGGGACATGATCGGGGACAATGTCGCGAGTTTTTACAAAGCGGAAGTCGAGTGGATTCAACGATTGCGCCAAGCTTTATCCCTAATAGAAGAAAATGAGGAGGAACACCCATGAATTACACCATTATCGATAGAAACGGCAAAACATATGTAGCGGCCGATTCCACGAGTCCGCTCGCCACGGAGCAGGATGCGCTGGACCTGGTCGGCGCCTGCATGGGGCATGACGCGCTGCGGCTGCTTCTGGGGGAGGGAACGTTATCGGACGATTTTTTCAAGCTGAGAACCGGGCTGGCCGGAAGCGTCCTGCAAAAATTCGTGAATTACCGCATTCGCGCGGCCGCCGTCATACCGGATGGTCAGCTTATTCAGGGAAGGGCCAAAGAGATGATTGCGGAAATGAAGCACGGGAACGACTTCCAAGTGTTCGCCACCGTAGAGGAAGCCGAGCAATGGCTGCTCGGCTTCTGAGCGGTCGGTCGGGGGGCTTCTCGTCCCGACCGGTTATTTGGAGGTTGGCTGTGCGGCGCTCAGCAGCACTCCGACGATGACGACCAAGCCGCCCGCCGCTTGCAGCCAGGACACGGTTTCCCGCAAAAACAAAATGGAAAACAAAACGCCGAAAATCGGTACCAGATTCATCAACGAAACAGACACGCTGGCCGACAATTTTCTCAGACCGAAGTTGTAAAGCATGAAAGCAACGACGGAGCAAATCACGCCCAAGTACAGGAGTAGACTCCAAGTAGCCAGCGTCGGAGGCTGCCAGGCGTTTCTTTCGATCCAGACGAACGGAAGAAAAAGCAAGGTTCCGGCAGCTGTCTGATAAAAAGATAGCGTGATGGCGGGATACTGGTTAACGATTTTGCGTGTAGTAAAATTATAAAAAGCCCATACAAAACCGGTCCCGATCAGGATCACATTCCCGACGATATGCGACCCTCCTTCTTCCGCGCCTCCCGTTTGGGACAAGACGTATACTCCGATCATCGCGAGGGCGATACCGAGCATTTTGCTTGCGGACAGCTTTGTCCGGTACAGGAGCCACTCCAGCAGTGCCGTTACGGCCGGATAGGAAGCAACGATCAGGGCGGCGTTGGAGGCGCTGGTCAGGCTGACGCCGATATTTTCCATCATAAAATATAAAGTAATGCCCAGACTGCCACTCAGGGCCATTAGAGCCAAATGCTTTGGCGCTGGAAGCGTACGTTCTTTCAGGAGCAGCAGAAAAATGCCTAGAACGGCAGTGGCGATAACGAAGCGAGCTGCGCCCAGCGTAATCGGCGGGAAAGTAGCGTATGCCGCTTTCGTAGCGATAAAGGACGTGCTCCAGATGAGCAGGGCCGTAACGGTGGAAGCGTAATAAGTTCGGTTGAGCGGCGACGGTTTGCTCATAAAAATCCTCCTAAGCATATATCTTTAAATTAGTAGCTACAAAAGTAGCTACCTTAAAGAATATTGACTCTTCTTCTGTTTGTCAAGAAAATAGATAGTAAAGATTGGGATAAGGGGGAACCTCCGCATGAAACCGGAAGTCCTGACATTTTTGCAAGAGATGAGCTTTACGGAATACGAGGCCAAAGCCTATTTGACGCTGCTGGAAAAGTCCCCGCTTTCCGGCTACGCCGTATCGTTGAACTCCGGCGTGCCGCGATCCAAAATCTATGAGGTGCTGGGGGGAATGGTCAGCCGCGGCGATATCTTGGTCAGTCAGGAAAGTACTCCGCTATACGTGCCGTTGCCGCCGAATGAACTGATAGCCCAAAGAAAGCGTAAAGCGGAGCAAGTATTCGCGGATGCACAGCAAGCGTTGGAGCAATACACGATCACGTCGCAAAATCGCGAAAGTATATGGAACATTGCAGGCGGCGAAGCGATTATTAACCGCATTAGAGAAGGCGTGAAGGGCGCGAGACACCGTATTTTGCTGGAAATGTGGAAAGAGGACGCCGAGGAGTTACGCGAGGACCTAGAACGGGCGGCCAAGGCCGGCGTCCGGATCGTCATCGTGGCGTACGGGGAGCTTGATTTTGATTTTGCCGACGTATATCCGCACGACAGCAGCGCAGCCATCACTTCCGATTACGGGGGGCGCTGGGTCGTATTCAGCGCGGACGACCGGGAGGTCATTGCCGGCATCTTATCGCTCGGCGACGATAGCCGCGCAGCTTGGACGCTGCATCCCGGGCTTGTTATGCCGATTACGGAGGTTATTATCCATGACCTTTATCTGATGGAGATTATGCGCGAATTCCGGGAACCTTTGGAAGCAAAATTCGGCCCGGATCTAATCGATCTGCGCAACAAATTCTACATGGGACCGAACGGCAAAAAGTATTATTTGCCCGATCCGGGCTTGTAGATGCTCTTGGATTTGGCGGCGAAGGGCTTCAGCGAGCTACAGCCGATGCTGCTGCCGATAAAGCGAAGGACTGCTCCCCAACTGCTTGGTGAAGACGCGGCTCAGGTAGTAGCCGTTCTCGTATCCGCATTGGTGGGCAATCACATCCAAAGTCCAGTCTGTCTCTAGCAATAGAGCACAGGCTTTTTTCATTCTTAGCTCCGTTAAATAATGCAAAGGATTCGTCGCATAGGCGGCGTGGAACCGGCGGATCAGCTGCACGGGAGTCAGCCCGAACGCGCGGGCAACCTCCCGGATCTGAAGGGATTCCTGCGCATGGCGGCTCAAATAATCGGAAACTTGCCGCATCATCGGGTCGACAGCGGGGGAGGGGCGATCCGCGGACTGCGCGAGGACGCTCATCGCGATTAGCCAGAGATCGAGGAAATAATGCTGCTTCCGCTTGTCGAACGCCACACTGGGGCTGGAGAGAGCGGCTTCTTGCCGGAGCGCATGCGTATTTTCGAGAAATCGGCGGCTTTGGGGCAATTTGATTTTCGTTATGCCCTTTAGCGCTTGTAGCGCCTGCTCCTCGACTTCGGCGGGAAACCGGAACGTAATGGCATGAAAACTCAGAGCAGCCCGGATCGAACGGTGAAAGGCGGTGCGAGGCGGGCATACGATCAAATCCCCGACCTCTCCCGTGTCTTCCACGTCCCTGATCCGGTATGCGAAGCTCCCTTGCTCGATAGCGAACAGCACCCATGTCACGTACGTATCTTGCTCCAGCAAGAAGCGCTCCTTGCGTTCCCAATACATATGCGTCACGAGCTCCGGCAGCAGGTCCCGGTTCATGGCCGACCTCTCCTTTGGCGTTGAAATTTTGGATATGGTCAAGTTAATTATGTGAATTTTAAAGGGATGGGGTCTCGTTTACTATGTAATTAAAGATAGTCCTGCCAAGGAGAGGAGTCAAGCAACGATGGGGAAAAGTGAGCGAATCGTATGGGACACACAGCTGCTGGTGGCCGGAGGAGGGGTGACGGGAGTCGTCGCCGCCATTGCCGCGGCTCGCAACGGGGCGCAGGTCGTGCTGTGTCAGGACCGCCCTGTGCTGGGGGGCAACGCCTCCTCGGAAATCCGCATGAATATTTCGGGAGCGTCGGCCATCGGCAAGGAGCTGGAAACCGAGCGGAGAGAAAGCGGGATTTTGGAGGAGATCATGCTGGAATGCTCGGTGCGCAATCCTCAGCGCAGCGCAAGTATGCTGGATTTGATTCTCTATGAGAAATGCCGCGCGGAGCGGAACCTGACGCTGCTGCTGAATACGACAGTCGTGGGGGCGGCGATGGAGGGAGATACCATTCAAACGGTAACGGCGGTAAGGGAAAGCACGGAGGACGAATTTGAGATTCAGGCGGTCCTGTATGCGGACTGTACCGGGGACGGCCGGCTCGGGCACGAGGCGAAAGCCGCTTATACCACAGGCAGGGAAGGAGCCGACGAATACGGGGAATCGGGGGCGAACGCGAACCGCGATGCGTACCGGCTCGGGTCCTCGCTGCTGTTTACGTCCCGGGATATGGGGAAGCCGATGGCATTCACAGCGCCGGAATGGGCCCGGACGTTCAGCGAGGAGGACCTTCGATTTCGCAACCACAGCACTTGGGAGTACGGGTACTGGTGGGTCGAGTTCGGCGGGATACTCGATACGATCAAGGACAACGAACGGATTCGCGATGAATTGCTGGCGATCATGTTGGGCGTCTGGGATCATATCAAAAACAGCGGGCATCATCCCGAATCGGCGAATTGGGCCTTGGACTGGTTCGGCTTTCTTCCCGGCAAACGAGAGTCCAGACGGTTTCTTGGCCAGCACGTGCTGACGCAGAACGATCTGGAGCAGGCGGCGGATTTCGAGGATGCGATTGCCTACGGCGGCTGGTCCATGGACACCCATCCGCCCGAAGGGATCGACGCCAAGGGGGAGCAGCCCTGCCACCAGCCGTACACGCCTTACCTGTACAGCATCCCGTTGCGGTCGATGATTAGCCGGAACGTATCCAATCTGATGTTCGCCGGGCGCAACCTGTCTGCCACCCACATGGCGTTTTCCAGTACGCGGGTAATGGGGACGTGCGCAACGATGGGAGAGGGGCTGGGTACGTTTGCCGCCACGGCGCTCGCTCGCAAGCTGTCCCTTCGGCAGGCGTGGACCGATCCGGAGGTGGTGAAGGCCGCCCAGCAGCAATTGCTCCGGCAGGGAGCGTTTCTGCCCGGCTATCGGCTTACGCGCAACCTCGCAAGGAGCGCCCGCATCACGGCTTCGTCCGAGCAGGCGGCGGGCCGTGCGGCGTTCGCGGTCGATGGGCATACCCGTTCGGTTCACGGGGAGAAGGGAGTGCGTCCCGACTTGACCGATCCGGGCACCCACCGCTGGATGTCCGAGCCTGGCGACGCGGCCCCTTGGCTGGAGCTTCGCTGGGATACTCCCGTCGATCTGAAGCGGGTGACGCTGGTGCTGGACACCGGACTTCACCGTTGGCTCACCTTGTGTCACGTCGATTCGGTCCTTCGGCGCATGCAGTGGGGACAACCGCAGGAGGAGACGTTGAAGTCGTTCCGGTTGAGGGCCGAGCACGAAGGGGGCATCACGGAAATCGCCCACATTCGTGACCACTACCAGCGTATGCTTCATCTCGGTATCGACCTGAAAGGTGTAACGAGGCTGCGTCTCGAAGTGCTGGAAACGAACGGTTTGGATCATGCCCGGGTCGTCGAAATTGTCTGTGAGTAAGCGGGAAAAATGATGGAATTTGTACCGATTTTGTCCAAATTCGTGAATGATAAGGGGAGGAATACAAGCCGTTCTCACAGAAAGTAGATAGGGATCATGTTCGCTTATCTAATTTCGCGAGAGGGGTATGAACAGTTGAGCATTGCGGGTATAGGAGAGAGCGGCTTGCAAGGTGTTCAGGCTGTATTTATGGACCGTGACGGCACGATCGGGGGCGACGGGCATTTTATTCATCCCCGCGACTTTGAATTGTTTCCTTTTTCCTTGGAGGCGATCCGGCTGCTGAAGCAGAACGGCATTCCGGTATTTGCGCTGACCAACCAGCACCGGATTGCCCGCGGGGAAGCCGTGGAGCAGGAATTTGTCGATCAGTTCGCTTCGTATGGCTTCGACTCCTCCTATATTTGTCCGCATTCCTCTGGCGCAGGATGCGAGTGCCACAAGCCCCAGCCCGGACTGCTGCGGAAAGCTGCGCAGGAGCATGGACTGGATCTGACCCGCTGCGCGGTGATCGGGGACGTTGGCTCGACGGATATGCTGGCCGCCCATGCGGTAGGGGCCGTGAAAATATTGGTGCTGACCGGCTGGGGCAGCGATTCGCTGCACGTTTACCGGGACAAATGGGCCGACGCCGAGCCCGACTTCGTTGCGGCCAACGTGCTGGAGGCGGCACAATGGCTGCTGGGGCAAGTAGACAAGGATGTGCCGTAGCGGTGAATCATCGAATAAGGATATGGATGCTCGTTCTGGCTGTCGCTTGGTCGGCTGCGGTCTTCGCTCCGATCGCTGAGAAGGCCGGAGCGGCCGGGACGTCCGTACGGGTGTCGGTTACGAACGATCCGGTCCGCATGAACGGTCAGCTTACGGACCAGATTCGCGCGAAGTATCCGCTCATCACGTACAAGGGCATCACGTACTTGCCGCTGGCGTGGGACAATGCGGAAGCGCTCGGCATTCGTCTCGAGTGGGACGAACAAGCGGGATTGCGAATAACCGCAGTCCCGGAATGGGAAGCCGCTTTGGTCCCCCGACTTCCCAAGAAGCCTTTCTCGCAGGAGCTGTCCGCTAAGCGCTCGCTGCCCGCAAGCTACACGGCAATTCCGGCGGCGTACCCGATTTCCGTCGCGGGGACGGCGATCGAGAACGGTAGGGAGGAGTATCCGTTTCTGGAGCTGCAAGGGATTACGTATATGCCGCTGACGTGGCATTTCGTTCATGACCTGCTGCATTTGACGATGTATTGGGACAAGGTCAACGGCTTGAACGTCATCGGCGGGCAGCAGATGGTGCTCCAGCTTATCGTATTCGATGACGCCGATCATCTGTATGTGCTCGCCCCCAGGCCCGTGGACCAGAACCGCATCCTCCGAGTGAGGAAGACGCTTGACGCCAAGCCGGTCCCGTTGAGCCAGGAGGAGACTCAAACACTGCTTGAGCGGATGGAGCGGCAGCGGCTGGACGATCCTTACCGCGGAGTCGCGGAGGAGCCGGATATTCGCGAAGACGGCATCTACTACAAAGGGCTGCGCTTGCTGGAGAAAGCCGACATGGACGTTCCGTCGAACGCAGGGAAGGTCGAATACGAGGAAAAGGTATTTGCCTTGGACGGCTCTCGCTCGCTCGTCGCGATCGAGAAACGGAACTTCTACACGACGGCGATCATGCTGAGAGGCTATCTTTATTTGGTTGCCGACGGCAAAGCGACGCCGCTGACCGATTTTCCGCAGGTGCCGGCGAAGGTGATTCCGAACGCGGACGGCAGCTATTGGCTCGCCACATACGGACAATCCTTTCACGGGCACATGATGATGGATTCGTTCCGGCTTGGGCATCTGGCTGCGGACAACAGCTTTCGCGTCATGAATGCAGAGTGGAACCAATTGGTCGTTCAAGTTTTGGACTTGGGAGCGCCGACTTTTGAGGCGGCATTCTTGGGGAGAGGCGATCCCGGCGTGCATATGCCCCTGACTTCCGACGGCAAGCTCGTTGTCCGGTTGGGCGAATTTCCGCTTGACCGGGAGCGCGAGAGGGCCGAGCCGGGTCTGTACACGGTTGGCGCGGATGGGACCTTGACCCCGCTCGGCAATCCGGAGCACGACGCCGTCAAGGTGTATATCGGCAGCGACAAGCAGCTGTATACGCTTGGGACGAAGGTGAACGTGATCCGCAACCTCGATAGCGGGCAGGCGGCCATGTGGTATGACTACGAGCTGTCAGGGGCGGAATAACGGCCCGTGGAGCGGAATGGTACGCCAGAGCTGATGATGAAGCCGGCTATGCTTTAGGAAGCCCCAGCAAAATGTAACAAAACTGCAATCTGATTTTCATCCTGTGTTAACAAACAGCGCCTATAATAGAACTCGACCCCCTTTTTTCATATAAACTTTAAGACCCTCAGCCCGTTGCTGAGGGTCTCTTTCTGCTTGTTTGCCGTTCCGTGAGGCGATAGCTCAGTCGCCGTCCGCGCGGGGGAAGCGGTACAGGTCGACGCCGAAGCCGAAGTACAGCTCGCCCGCAGGGGTGACTGTCGCCGTCTTGACGGCCCCCGGCAGAGCGGCGACACCGACCGCAGCTCCGGTCCGGGTATTCAGATGAAACAGCTCCCGCTCGCCGAACACGGCCAGCGTCTCTGCACCGATCGCGACCATGCAGTGCGAGCGGGTGCCCAGGTCGATCGTCGGCTCGAACGCGCATAAGTCCGGATCGAAGACGAGAATCCCGGTGCCCGCGCTAATCCATACTTTGCCGCCGCCTGCGGCAAGTGCAGTCGGGACGACGCCTTCGTCCAAACGGACCCTATGCACCATAGTCCCCTCCGTCGAGAAGACGGCCAGGTGGCAGGGCTCCTGCCGCCCCTTCAACCCATTGCCCCCGGTATTCGTCGTGAAATACACGTACCGGTCGTCGGCGGCGATTTCGGCGATTTGCTGACCGGGCACCGGATCGTACCAAGAGTCGACGGCATCGTCCGCCGGCCGGATGCGCGACAGCCCTCCGCCGTAGACGCCGTATTGGGCCGACCATCCGGTCCAGATGGCGCCGTCCGGGCCGACGATGCTGCGCGAGAGCGGACGGATCAGCTCGGGACCGACGGATTGCAGCGTTCGCGGATTGACATTGTCCAACTGATTCCAAGGCCGCAGCGGATCGTAGACGATATGGTCGCCGCCCGCGTAAGCGGTCATATACAGCCGTCCTTCCGCGAACCGCATGCCGTACACTTCGCCGCCTGAGTCGCAGACGCCGGACGAGTTCCAGTAGTCGCCGCTTGCGGGATCGTACCGGAAGATCGTCTGGCCGAAGCCGCAGGCGCCCCAGATGCGACCCTCTTCGTCGGACACGACCGTATGAATCTGCGTCGCCGGCGCCTCCGCCGGAATAGGGCGCAGCTCCGGCTTTTGCCCGGGCGCGGCGATGACGTAATCCTGCCCGCGAACGCCGGCCCGCCCCCCGCCGCCGAGCGGGATGACGCCGACGCTGACGCGCTCGTTGAGCGCGAGCTTCGTTTGGGCAAGCGATTCGCGGAAGGAAGGAGGCTCCTCCATCGGCAGGAACGTCGCAGAATCGTAAAACGTATACGTATCGTCAAGCGCGACGCAAATGAACCGGTCATGGGCTTCGTGCAGCGATGCGAAGCCTTGCGGGCTGGCGAACGGCCGGAGCGTGCCGGCGGCGATGTCATAGGCGCTGACGAACGGCGTATCCAAGCCGCCGGCTATAATAATATGGCCCGGCACCGCGCCCACATTGCGGCTGTACATGTTTTTCGGATGATCCGACACTTTGCCGAGGTTTTCCAGCGTGTGGGCTTCGGGATCGTACCGCAGCAGCACGCAGCCGGGATACGTGCCGCCGTATACGTTGTTGTCGGAGCCGATGGTCCAATTCCAGACATACTGCTCGCTCTCGTCGCGCAGCGGCACGGCCCACGTACGCGTGCGCAGGTCCAGGCTATGCACATACGCATAGCCGGGGCACGTGCCGACGATCAGCTTCTCGTCGCGCCAATTCAGCAGCGCCCAAGCCCCGGCATCGCCGGGCAGGCCGATCGTTTCCCCTTCGCCGGTTTCCGTGTCGATCAAGATCAGATTGCCGACCGACCCCGCGGCGAAATTGGACAGCACCAGCTTTTCCCGTCCGTCCATCGGGTCCCGGACAACGGTTTTGCCCAAGATGCAGAAATTGCGGCACGGCCGCTCTACAGCTTCCGGCTGTTTCAACTGACGATCCGACATCCCATCCCCACCTTCCGTTCGCGCGCCTTCCGTTTGCGGCATCGCCGGTTCATCCTTTGACCGCGCCTACGAACTGGCCGTGAATAAAATATTTTTGCAGAAACGGATATACGCAAATGATCGGCAGCACGGTAATCATCAGCGCGGCCATCTTCAAATTCTCCGCATGGATCTGCTGGCCCGGGTTGGCGGCGACCTCCAGATCCTTGGCGGAATTGCTGAGCCCGGAAGACATAATTTCCCGCAGCTGGAACTGCAGCGTCCATTTGCTCTTGTCCTTGATATATAGCAGGACGCCGAACCACTCGTTCCAATGCGCCACCGCGCTGAAGATGACGAACGCCATCGTCATCGGCAGCACGAGCGGAAGCACGACCCGGAACAGCAGCGAGAATTCCCCGGCTCCGTCGATCTCCGCCGACTCCATAATTTCCTTCGGCAGCTGATCGATCATGTTCTTGTAAATAATGATGTAGAACGTGCTGACCATGCCGGGGAGAATAAGCGCCCAATACGTGTTGCCGAGCCCGAGTCCCTTCACCAGCAGGAAGGTGGGAATCAGCCCGCCGCTGAAATACATCGTGATCAAAATAAAGTTGAAGGCAATTTTCCTTCCGATAAACTGCTTGTGGGCCAAGGCATAAGCGGCGCACAGCGCGACGGTTACGCCAAGCACCGTATTGACCGCCGTCAGGAATACGGTGTTGAGGATGGAGTTGATAAACAAATAGTTGGCGACCAGCTTCTTGTAGGCCAGCAGATTAAAGTTGACCGGCCAGAGCCCGATCTTGCCGGACAGCACCGCACCGTAATCGCTCAGCGATATCGCGATGGCGTTGATGAACGGGATGATGATCGAGACGGAGAGCGCCGCGAACAGCGTATAGTTAAAGATGTTAAATACAATGCGGGACGGGGAGCGATAGTTCAGCATGCCGCGGTTCCCTCCTTAATAGAGCCCCAGGCCGGATATTTTTTTGGAAAGCCGGTTGGAGCTGACCAACAGCGTATAGGCGAGTATGCTCTGGGTCAGTCCGATCGCCGTAGTCAGGCTGTACTGCGAAGACTCGATGCCCATCCGGTACACATAGGTGCTTACCACGTCGGATACGTTGTAGACGAGCGGATTTTGCATCAGGAACACCTGGTCGAAATTGACCGAGAACAGACTGGCGAGCCTGAGCAGGAACAGCAGCAAAATCATCGGCAGCATGTGGGGGAGCGTAATGTGGATCGTCTGCTTCCAGCGGCTCGCCCCGTCGATCCAAGCGGCTTCGTACAGGCTGCTGTCTATGCCGGAAATGACGGCAAAATACAGGATGGCCGACCAGCCTACGTTTTTCCAAATATCCGAGAAGACGAGAATGCCCCGGAACAGGCTGCTTTCGGTCATGAAAAAGATCGGGTCGACGCCGAACCAGCCGAGCAGATGGTTGACCAGCCCGGTTTGCGGAGACAGCAGCTCGTAGAACAGTCCGGACACGACAAGCCAGGACAGGAAGTGCGGCAAATACGAGATCGTCTGCACGACGCGCTTGACGTGCTTTTGATAAATCTCGTTGCACAGCAGCGCAAACAAGATCGGAGCGGAAAACCCGAAGAGCAGGTTATAGAAGTTGATCAGAATCGTATTGCGGATAACCTGCCAAAACTTCGGGTCGGTCAAAAAGTAGTGGAAATGCTTGAATCCGACCCAGTCGCTGTGAAGAATGCCTTTGTAGATCGAGAAGTCTTGAAACGAAATGATGATGCCGTACATCGGAATATAGTGAAAAATAAACAGACAGATGGCCGTCGGCGCAAACAACGCGTATAACGCAAGCAGCGTCTTGGCTCGGACCTTGCGCTTCTTCAGCTTCTTCGTATGCTGCACCGGCGATGTGGAGACGGCCGCAGTTTCGCTCATATTCCGACACCTCCTCCTGACTGCGGGATTCGCGAAGCGGGACCGGGAATCGTTCGCCGGGTCGGCTTACCAGCCCGCTTGCTTCACGCCGAGCTTGATCAAATAATCTTTGTTGGCGTCCAAATACGCCTGCATCGGACCGTATACGAGGGTGCGGTACTGCTTTTCCCAATCTTTGCGGGCTTGATCGAACTGGTCCATCGTAATTTTGCCCATGATCGCTTCGGTCGTGAATTTATTGAGCGCCTGCTTCATCTCGGACGTCTTCTTCGCCGCATCGTCCGGCGCCGCATACCCGATCAGGCTGTTCAAGCCGTTCGCTTCCGCATCCGTCTGGCGCTGCTTCATGCTGTCCTTGGCCAATTTGAAGTAGTCCGCGCCGGCCTTCTGCTCATACAGCGCCTGCTGCGCATCCTGACCGTCCGTATAGCCGAACAGCAGGGCGTATACCCGGCTCCAGGTACGATTCGGGTCCCCGAGCTTGTCGGCGATCGGCACGCGTTTGCCGGCCTGCACCGTATAAGTGTCGCCTTCCTTGCCCCAGAAGACCGCTTCGCGCAGCTCGTCGGAGGCGAACGCCTCGATGACCTGGAACGCCCGATCCGGGTTTTTGCTTTGCGAGGACACGTACATGCCGTGACCGGAGATCGGCGTCCCCAG
Organism: Paenibacillus hodogayensis; assembly: GCF_039536325.1. Classification (NCBI taxonomy): domain Bacteria; kingdom Bacillati; phylum Bacillota; class Bacilli; order Caryophanales; family Paenibacillaceae; genus Paenibacillus; species Paenibacillus hodogayensis. The sequence continues at coordinate 209,216 of NZ_BAAAYO010000014.1, read as the reverse complement.
GAAGCCTTTGGCATATCGCGGATCGGATACGACGGAAGGATACGTTTTCAGGTCCGGGGCAAAGGCGAATCTCGCCTCCGGCGCCATTGTCGCGGTTCCGACCTGACCGGATACGGGAACGATGCCCGGCAGCAGCTGGTCGGCGCTGTTCCATTGGAAGAGCACGTTTTTGGAATTCCATTTCGGAAACCATTTGTCGTTCGTATTGGTCGCGAACTCCTGATCGAAGATGCCTTCGGCATACAGCTGACGATACACGTCCACCGCCGCCTTGTATTCGGGCAGCAGCACGTTCGGTACGATCTTGCCGCTCTGGATGCGGAAGCCGTAAGGATCGGCTCCGAATAGATTGAAGAATACCGCGCCGCCGTAGCCGAACAGCGTGTCGCCGATGACCCGGTTGGACATCGGGATGGAGTCGGGGACCGCCTTCTTGATTTTCCGCAGCAGCTCGATCCATTCGTCGATCGTTTCCGGCCATTTGCCGTCGTTGTACTTTTGCACCAGATCGTAGCGGGCGAAGACGCCCTGTCCCTGCGGTCCTTTGTCATAGGCCATCGGGATGCGCCAATATTTGCCGCTGACCGTATCCTTGGCGAGCTCCATCATTTGCGGAGTAACGACCTTTTGCAGCAGAGGAGATTTATCATAGTAGGGCTTCAAGTCGATGAAGGCGCCGTCCCGGGCCGCCTTGTAGGCTGCGATCGGATCGTAGCCCTGCACGATATCAGGCAAGCTGCCCGAGGCGAGCAGCAGGTTAAATTTCGTCGGGAAATCGGTGTAGGGGGGAATCTCCACCTCTAGGTCGACATTCGCTTTGTCTTTGACAATATTGATCCACGGGTTGTTGTTCAAATCCGTACCGTCGGGAATCGTAATGCCCGCATTCGTATGGAACAGGCTCAGCTTGACGCGCGCCCCTTTTTTATCGCCGGACGGAGTACCCGGATCTTTCGACTCTTTGCTGCCGGACGAGCAGGCCGTTGCGGCAACGGTTAATACCAACCCCATTGAAAGTGCTGTCGCTATTTTTTTGTTCATGCAGACAACCTCCGTTTCGTAGTCTAGGAATGGCCGATCCGCCCTAACATGCGCTTGCCTTGGTCTTTAATCCCCCTCCGAACACCTCCGATACTTGAACCGACGATTCCTTTGCACCGGTGTAAAGCCGTTTTTCTCATCTATTGTATACGTTTACATTTTGGCGCAATGGATAAATATTGATTTTGGATAGTCAAAAATCAACTTCGAACGAGAATGATTTTTTTTGTAACACAATGGAAATCTTAATTTGATACAGCGTTAACAAACCAAGCCTATAATAGAACTCGACCCCCTTTTTTTCATATAAACTTTGGCCCTCAGCCCGTAGCTGAGGGTTACTTTTTTTTGTATGCCGGCAGCGGCGGCCATGGCGGAGGCTGGGATAAGACCGCGCGGCTGGGTTATAATCAAGACATATGGCGGCATGTAAGTAGGGGAGCGACACCTGGCGCTTGCCGCGCACGGCGATATAAGGAAAGGCTGATGATCGTGAGGACAGAATGGAAATGGGCCGGACTGGAGCTGGAGGGCGGCTCGTGGCTGCTTGTGTCTACCGAGCGCGGGCTGTGCCGGATCGTCTTCCCGCATGAAGGATTGGAGCATTGGCGCGGGTGGATCAACCGGATCGCACCGGGTACGGAGATGCGGGAAGATGCGCCAGCGCTGGAGCGGACAGGGGCGGTGGACTGGCTGCGCGGTTATTTTGCGGGAGAGCGCGAGTCTTTCGGGCATATTCCGCTGGATTTGATCGGCACGCCGTTTCAACAGCAAGTATGGACGGCTCTCGGCAAAGTGCCGTACGGGGAAATCCGCACCTACGGCGATATCGCCGCCGAGATCGGCAAGCCGCAAGCGGTCCGGGCGGTGGGCGCCGCCAACGGGGCCAATCCGATCCCGGTTATGCTGCCGTGCCACCGGATCGTCGGCGCCAACCGGAAGCTGACAGGCTTTCGCGGCGGGCTGGCAATGAAGCGCAAGCTGCTGGAGCTGGAGGGTGTGGAAGGCGTGGAGGATGGCGGCCATGCCCGGTTCCTGTTCTGAGCTTGCGTTCAGACGTGTAGAGGAGCTTGAGCGGGGAAACCCCATTTCGGTGCCGGTCCTAATCAGCCGCGTCGTCCGTTTTGTCCGGGACAGTGGGGTTGAAAGGAGCCGCGGTTCCTTTCTATGACTGAGAAAATACGAATAGATCGCCTTATGCCAATTTCTGAAGCGGCAAGAGGCGGTCTTTTTTTGCGAAAATACGCATTAAATACTTAAATATACTTATTACTTATGATAAAATACTTATGAAAGCGGGGGATGCGGTCATGTTGCAGGAAGAACGGCTGCTTTACATTCTGGATTACTTGAAATCGCACCGCGCGATGAGCGTTCCGGACATTTGCCGGCATCTGGGCGTTTCGCGCGATACGGCCCGGCGGGATATCGTCCGGCTGACGGAGGACGGTTCCGCCGTTCGCACGCACGGAGGCATCGCTTTGCCGAGGCTGAACAAGCCGTTCGCGTCTTACCGGGAGAGGAGCACGGAGCAATCCGAAGCCAAGCGCCGCATCGGGCGAGTGGCAGCGGGCATGATCCGCGACGACGAGACGGTTATTCTTGACGTAGCGACGACAGTTAAGGCGGTTGCCGAGCGGATCGAAGCCAAGGGCGTTACCGTCATCACGCACTCGATCGATAATGTCGGCGTTCTGATGGATAAACCGCATGTGCAGATTTACATGCTCGGCGGCTATCTCCATAAGGAGCATCATCTATTGTACGGCCCTTCGGTGCTGGAGAAGCTGTCCGAGCTCCGTGCAGACAAAGCGATTATCGGGGTTTCCGCCATCGTGTCCGACGGTCTGATGTATCCTTATGAGGAAGACGCGCGCGTGAAAAGGGAGATGGCCCGAAGGGCCGATCAGGTCATCGCGGTCGCAGACAGCTCGAAGCTCGCTGCCATGTCCGGCTTCCGGCTGGGGCTGGAATGGGTGGACGTACTGGTCACGGATAAGATCGTGCCCGGGGAGATGCAGGAAGCGCTGGACCGGCATGAAGTCGAAGTCGTCATCTGCGGGGACATCAGCGAAGAGGAGGGGGAAGCATGAGCGAACGAACGGTTATTACCGATGCTCGTATAGTCCTGCCGGATCAAGTGGTTCCGTCCGCTGTGGTGTGGATTCGCGACGGGGTAGTGGAACGGATCGAGCCCGGGAAGGGGCCCGTGCAGGAAGAGAACGTCCGGCATATCGACGGCCAAGGCATGCTGCTCATACCGGGCATGGTGGACGTGCATATTCACGGCGCGGAAGGCTACGACATGATGGATGGCACCGAGGAAAGCGTACAGGCGGTATCCCGGGCGTGCGCGGCGACGGGCTGCACATCGTTCCTGGCGACTTCCGTCAGCTCGTCGCTCGACGATCTGCTCGCGATGATCCGCAGCGTAAAGGGCGTGATCGGCCGGGAGGCCGGTGCCCGCATCGCGGGGTTGCATCTGGAGGGGCCGTATTTGAACCCGAAGCGGAAGGGGATGCAGCATGAGGCGCATTTGCGGCACCCGGATATCGCGGAGATGGAGCGCATTCTTCAGGAAGCCGGGCCGCTCGTCAAAATGGTGACGCTGGCTCCCGAGCTGCCGAACGGCATGGAGCTGCTCGCTTATTTGGTAGAGAAGGGGATTATTGTGGCGCTTGCGCATTCCGACGCTACGTACGAGGAGGCCAGCCGGGCGTTCCAAGCCGGGGCCAGTCACGTTACGCATTGCTTCAACGGGATGCCGCCGATCCATCACCGCGCCCCCGGCCTAATCGCCGCCGCGTTCGAGGAGCCGCATGTCAGCTTGCAGGCGATCGTCGACGGCGTGCACCTGCATCCGGCCATCGTGCGGCTGATGCACCGGATCAAAGGACCGCGCGGGATGGTGCTCATTACCGACGCGCTGCAGGCGATGGGGCTCGGAGACGGCGACTACCGGTTTGGCGGCCATGACGTCACGGTCCAGGACGGGATTGCCCGTCTGGCGGACGGCACGCTCGCCTCCAGTACGGTCACGATGAACGAGGCTCTACGTCTGACGACGGAGCTGGGCATCTCGCTAGCGGACGCGGTGACGATGGCGGCCACTACTCCGGCTTCGCTGCTCGGTCTTCCGGCCGGACGTCTGGAGCCGGGCTGCGCCGCCGATCTGACGCTATTGAATGACCGCTTCGAGGTGCAGTGGACGATGGTCGGCGGGGAGATACGTTATGCGGCGGTGGGGTCCTCCAGATAGAGAGGTAGAGCTTTCTCCATAAATCTGACCAGTCAACATTTGTTCCAAAACGAAGGGCTGCGACATGCAGCTCCTTCTTTCATTTCAGAAAGTTTTTGATGGGCGAATTTTACTTGATTTCGTTAATTTCGCCGTTCCGTTTTTTCCCAACGGTAATTCAGGATGAAATTTTGGGCATCGAAGGTGGAAATCGACAAGAACCCAATTGTTTGAAAATAGTGTTTAGTCCACGCCTAATACAAAGAAATAACGTACACTGAACCATCTAATATAGGGAGGTGTCGTTATTGGGTTGTATGAAAAAAAAGAAACGGTGTATGAAGAAAACCGTAATTAGTTGCCCTTTGACTGGAAAAAGAAAGAAGCGTCGCCAGCAAGCCATAAAAAAAATTGTGCAGGTCTCATGTCCTCCACCTGAAGTGAACGTTACAACTCCGACGGTTGTTGGCCCTCCCGGACCTACAGGACCCCAAGGACCAGCGGGACCTGCTGGCGGTCCTACGGGACCCCAAGGACCCCAAGGACCTGCAGGACCCGAAGGACTTCAAGGACCTCAAGGACCTCAAGGACCTGCAGGACCCCAAGGACTTAAAGGACTTCAAGGACCCGAAGGACCCCAAGGACATCAAGGACAACAAGGACCTACCGGGATGCGAGGGCCACGAGGAGTACCCGGACCTGTTGGAGCGATGGGAGAAACGGGAGCGACGGGAACGGGAACAACCGGAGCAACCGGAGGAACGGGAGTGACGGGAACAGCTGGAGCAAGGGGAGCAACAGGAGGAACGGGAGCAACCGGAGGAACGGGAGTGACGGGAACAGCTGGAGCAAGGGGAGCAACGGGAGGAACGGGAGCAACCGGAGGAACGGGAGTGACGGGAACAGCTGGAGCAAGGGGAGCAACGGGAGGAACGGGAGCAACCGGAGCAACGGGAACGGGAACAACCGGAGCAACCGGAGGAACGGGAGCGACCGGAGGAACGGGAGCAGCCGGAGCAACGGGAGTGACGGGAACAGCTGGAGCAAGGGGAGCAACGGGAGGAACGGGAGCAACCGGAGGAACGGGAGTGACGGGAACAGCTGGAGCAAGGGGAGTAACGGGAGGAACGGGAGCAACCGGAGGAACGGGAGCAGCCGGATCAACGGGAGGAACGGGAGCAACAGGAGGAACAGGAACAGCCGGAGCAACGGGAGGAACGGGAGCGACAGGAACAGCTGGATCAACGGGAGCAACCGGGGCAACGGGAGGAACGGGAACAGCCGGAGCAACCGGATCAACGGGAGCAACCGGATCTGCAGGAGGAGTGTTAAGTTTTGCAGATTTTTATGCCTTGATGCCTCTTGATAATTCAGCAACAGTCGCTCCTGGTACCGACGTAAGTTTCCCGCAAAATGGACCTACTAGTGGGACGACTATTTCCCGTACAGGTCCCAGTACGTTTAACTTATCTGCAATTGGAACTTATCAGGTCTTGTTTCAGGTGAGTGTGACTGAAGCAGGTCAATTGATTTTAACTCTTAATAGCGCTGATCTGGCCTATACAGTGGTTGGACGTGCAACAGGCACTTCTCAGATCGTAGGAATAGCGCTTGTCCAAACAACCGTCATCAATTCATTGCTTACTGTACGAAATCCTGTTGGCAATTCTACGGCATTAACTATTACTCCTCTTGCTGGAGGAACAAGACCTGTTTCAGCACACCTTGCTATCACGCAATTCGCATAAAGGGGGGAAATAGAGACTGATAGCCGGAGCACGGAGGCTGCCCCAAAATCCATAATATGGGTTTAAGGGGCAGCATTCTTTTTAAAGACACTAAGCCGCAGCTGGCTTATATGCCGCATCTAACACGACTGCTGCCTGACCGTAATGCCGCGCGCCATCAATGGGAAGTAGAGCAGCAGAGCTATGAGCGGGATACTTGGAATCCGCCGGCTATCGGTCTCTGGATCAAGAGGCATCCTGAGCCGGAATTTGCTAAAATGACAGGGGAGAAGTGTGGCGAAATTTTTATGAAAGCAGCCAGATGTACAATTTTTGGCAGGGGCAGGCGAATGCAATGATAGATGTGGATGAATTAGCGGCGGTGTTGGCTAATGGTTCCCGCGATATAGAGGGAGTTTACCGGTTCGTCATTCAACCCAAAAGCGGATTGCGTGAATTCAGGACGGTAAAGCATGGATTTTTGATTACGATTGCCGGAGAGGCCAGAATACGTGCGAACGGCTCTGACTATTACATGCGGCCCGGATCCGTCTTTCATGCTGCGCCGGATATGCACTTGGAATGGCAGGCTACAGGGCTTTCCCCATTCAAATACGATTTATTATTTTATAGCCTGAACAAGTCGGGCGATGTCGGCGGCGAACATCTTTGCGACCGCCATTTCGTGCTGGAGCCGGGGGCGATTCCGGGCATGCTGGAATGGCTGGATATGCTGCATCAGAACAATCATGCTGCCGGGGGAATTGCAAAGCTTCGCGCCAAGCAAATTTTTTTAAGCATTATGCATCAGGTGCTGGCGGGCTGCCAACGCCAAGAAAGCGCCAGTCCATCTGCCAAAAAGGTGATAGAAGATGCCGTTGCCTACGTGAACGGGCATTACATGAACACGCTGACACTCAGCGAATTGGCAGAGCTACACGCAATGAGTCCGAAGCGCTTCTCGTATTATTTTCATAAGTACACCGGATTCCGGCCGATTGATTACGTGATTCATTATCGGATGGAAAAAGCGCGTGAACTGCTGAAGGCAGGCAAATTTCCCATTCGCGATGTTGCGGCAAGTGTCGGTTATGCCAATCCGCTCTACTTCAGCAGAGTATTCCAACAGAAATTCGGGATGTCTCCTTCCGCCTACAACAAAATTTATGTGAGTGAACCGCCCGTTTCATAGACTCCAATCCGCTTAGTTAATTTTACATAGTAGGAAATACGGCTTTATTCACTGGTTTGCGTTTGATAATTGTTCATATTTATTTTGTCATTTATGTATTCACATTTGGTGCGGTTACTGCTAAACTATTGCAGAGAGTTATTGATAACAATAATCATTATCAACATAAAGCTGATCGCACGTCTTGGAAAACATAAAGGGAAACGAGGAGATTGTATCATGCAGGACAACGATTTGTTTGACATCACCATTGTGGGCGGCGGTCCCGCCGGGTTATTCGCCGCCTTTTATAGCGGCTTGCGTGAAATGAAAACGAAAATTATTGAATTCCAGCCCTTTCTGGGCGGTAAGGTACATGTTTATCCGGAAAAGATGATTTGGGATGTGGGCGCATTGACTCCCGTTCCTGGTGCCCGGCTGATCGAGCAAATGGTCGCGCAAGGCCTGACGTTTGAGCCGGAAGTCGTGCTTGGGGAAAAGGTCACTTCCATATCCAAAGATGCGGAAGGACATTTCGTTCTGCATACCGCTTCGAACCGGGCGCATCGGTCCAAGACCGTGCTGTTGGCCATTGGAGGAGGCATCCTGAAGCCGATCAAGCTCGAGATCGAGGGAGCGGAGCGATTCGAGGTTGCAAATTTACACTACACCGTGAAATCGCTTGAACGCTTTAAAGACAAAACCGTGCTGATCTCCGGAGGCGGCCATTCCGCCGTTGACTGGGCGAACGAATTGGGGCCGATTGCGAAGAAGGTGTACTTGACCTATCGGAAGGATTCGTTAAAAGCCGGCCATGAAGCCGACATTACGCGGCTGAAGAAGAATGCCGTCGAATGCTTGCTCAACACTACGATCGAAAAGCTGATCGCAGCCGCAGATCACGAGCGGATCGAAACCGTTTTGCTGAAGGACAATGAGGAAGGGACCTTGTTCAAGCTTGCGGTCGACGAGGTGATCATCAATCATGGGTACGAGCGGGACAAGGCATTGCTGGCCAATAGCGAGGTGAAGATCGAATTGCAGGACCATCGCATTGCGGGATCTTCCATGAGCGAAACCTCGGTGCCCGGCATTTATGCCGCTGGCGATGTGTTGCAGCACGAAGGCAAGCTGCACCTGATAGCCGGAGCGTTCCAAGACGCGGCCAACGCGGTCAATAAAGCGAAGCAATTCGTCACGCCCGATGCCAACTCGTACGGGATGGTGTCCTCGCATAATGAATTGTTCGCGCAGAAAAACCGCGAAATGCTGAAGCATTTGTATGCCAGCAAATAGACGTTGAACCTTCCCGAAGACAGTGGATGAGCACTGACTTTGTACTAAAGCACGCGCAAGCGTGCTTTTTGCTTTTTCCTCTCCCAAAGAAGGAATCGATTGGAAAACGTCGAATTAAGGAAGAATGCGTCTAAAGTCCCTACTTATGATTCAAACTACCCAGATGTTCCTTGTGAAATGGCCCGCAACGTTGACGGCATCGTACGCCCGGAGGGATTGACATGAAAGATTCGGAAGGCATCCAGCATAACTGGTTGCGTTACTGGTATCCGAGAGACAAAGAACACATCCGCTCTTGGTGGGAAAGGGAAGAATGGCTTGCTTTTCCGTCCCGAGAGAGCGATTGCTTCGTGCAGCTCGGCGAATTGTCGCATGTACCTTGCCTAATTTTGCTAGGGGATTCGGGTCTGGGTAAGTCGGTTGTTATCGAAAATGGTTTAGTTCATGAAAAGGAAGGCAGCTTGAATCATGTTATAGATTTGCGTTTTGTTTCTTCTCCGGGAATCTTGTCCGCCAAGTTGGAGCAACATCCGACAGTCGCCAGATGGCAGAGGAGCAGCGACATTCTTTATTTATACATCGACGCGCTAGACGAGGGCATGCTGCTCATCGACAGTATGTGCGATCTTCTGAAGGAGTCGTTCCGCCAAATGGATCGATCCCGATTAATTATACGCATAACCTGCCGGCCGGGGTTGTTCCCGCCTTCGTTCAAAAGCGAACTGAGCAAGTTATGGGGGGAGAAGGCCGTTCAAGCCTACCAGCTCGCGCCGTTATTTCTGGAGGATATCCGTCTCGCTTGCACGGATTATGGAGTCGAGGCCGACAAATTCCTGCAAGACGTCAAGCAGCGGTATATGAACGGGTTTGTCTATTTTCCCGTAACCTTGAGGATGCTTCTTAGAGAGTATAGAAATAACGGAAATTTGCCCTCAACGAAAGACCGCTTATTCGAGTTGGGCTGTCTTGAATTGTGCAAGGAAAGGAAGAAGACAAGCAAGCCGAACGGCAATTTTGCTTCCGCCGAGAAAAGATACGAAGTCGCCATGTTCCTGGCGGCGATTACGGTGTTTTGCAATAAGCCGATTATCTCCAACCGCTCGCTTGGTTTACCTCAAGAAGGTGTACTCGATCTGCGCGACTGGCCGATCAGCCTTCGTCGTACGCTTGGCTTCTCGGTCGAGGATGCCGAGGAGGTTCTTCGTTCCGGTCTGTTCAGGGAATTCGAGCCTATGCAATTTAACTGGGCCCATTACAGTTATGCGGAATTTTTGGCATCCCGCTTTCTGTTGACGCAGCAAATGACGGTGCAGCAGATAAGCAGTCTGGTGTTCAACGAACAGTGGAATGTGATTCCGCAGTTGTTTCAGACGGCTGCGTGGCTAAGCGATCATTCCCCGGAACTGTTCGAGCTGATGGTACAGCATGATCCGGAGATTTTGTGTCTGGGAGATCCGGGCCGTTGGACGAATACGGCCAAGCGTAAAGTAATGGAAGCTTTGCTTGCCTGCTATGAGCAGAATTGGATGTATGCACGTCTGGGAAGACCGGCCTTCTACAAGCAGCTCTACTATGTCGGGGTAGAGAAGTTATTGTCGGGTTATTTGAAGAAAGGATGGATGAGAGGGCCGTTTGGCAGCTTTATTTTATTTTTAATCCAAATGATGGACTTGAAGCCATGTACGGAAGACTTGTACGAATTCATGAACGATACCTTTGATAGTGATATGGCCAAAGAAGCGCTGTCCCTCTATATCGATCTCGGCGATACGACTGCCAAAGCGAAGCTTGCTTCCCGGCTGACGGAGGATATCTCGGAGTTTTTTGCCCACAAGATTATTCGCGCATTGTATCCTTCTTTATTATCGTTGGAAGATTTGACGGCTTTCCTGCTGTCTTGGAACTGGTTCAGCGATTATACGATTCTGGATGTACTGTCGGCCGAGGACCAATACACATTGTCGATTCGGCTTCTTGAGGAAGAAGCAAAAAGGGGGATTTATGAGGGAAGCGGCGTGCTGGATTGTTTGATCGTCCGTCAGGCCGAAAGGTGGAACGAGGAGGGGACAGCGCCAACCCTAAGATCGCAGAGAATCCGCGCCATCGGAGGGCTTCTCGCGAAACCGGATGCGGTACTTCGCCATAACGCGTCCTGGGAAGCCAAATTACGCCTGCTGCACTGTCTGTACAGCGACGCTGCGCCGGAAAGCCGAATGACGGCCTGCCATTGGTTTCAGGAGAAGGAGCTGCCCGATCTGGTCGAGCTTTATTTGCAGACGGAGGAACCGGCATACCGTGAGTGTTTGCTGAATGTGATTTCTCAAGTAATGAACCCATACAATGAAGACCAGGTCTCGGTACTTCTGCCTGTGTACCGTCGGTTCGAACAAGGAGCGGAAAGTTTGCACGCCGTATCGCTGGACTCGCCCGTTTGCGCCGTCATGAAGGAGCTTCCCATTCCTGTCCCATCGGCTCCGGCGAGGAGATTGAGGCTGTTGGGACGGAAAACGCCGGAAAAACGGCTTCGCCTCCTGCTAGAGGAGGCCGGGAAGGATGCCTGCTGGGGATGGCCGATGCTCGCCGAGCAATGCTGGCCGAATATATGGGAACAGTGGGGAAAGCCGGTTACTCAAAGCCGGGTATGGCTAGTTTTCAACCATCTCGAACGAGAACGGATGTTGGAAGCGGCACGCTGCTTTTTGCTGCAATTCGATCCCGAGAAATACCCTGCGAAATTGCGGAAGACCGATTTCCTTCCTATCCGTTATGCACTGCAGCTCGTATGGGAGCTGGATTCCTAGTACATAGAAATGGAGCCGGGCAGAGAGGCGGTTTTGATTCCGTACATGGTGGAGCCCAATTTTAACTCGTATGCCGGGGGCAAGGAGATGTTTGCTTTTGCCTATCGCCGGAACGCAGACGTAATGAATGCCCCTCTGGAAGAATTAAGAAAACGCCGGACACCGGGAGCGTGGTATGGCAGCAGAGATATCGCGGAAAGTCGTGTAGCGTATTGCTGGGATGCCCATGTAGGCGGCAAGGTGAGGAGGCTTTTGTCGGAACCTCTTCTCTCCTGGACCGCATTAAGGGATTTGCTTGGACTGCTGTATCGGCATGCTCCGGCCGAGGCTTGCGACTATGCACGCGCTGCCGTCCGTAATCGCTACACCGGGCTAACCGGCTGGAAAAGGGCCGTTGCTTCGCTTTCCAAGCAGTTGGACCATGCCCCAGATGGCGGGAGTGAAGCCTTCTTGCCTTTGCTGGAATCCAGCGAGACGAGGGACGATCGCTTCTTGTATGCGGTCCTTCGAAGATATGCCGGGGACCGGCCCGCTTATCAGTTTAGAGAAAAGTGGTCGCCGGATCAGCTGATCCGATTGTACGTCTGGATACATGCGCATTCGACTTTTTTTGCCAAAACTTGGCGCGGGACTGCCTCGGATTGGAAGCAGACGATTCTCGGTCACGGTTTCTCCGATAATAAGCTGCAGCCGGCCCATGTTCTACGATTAACGCGACTGCTGCCGGACTGCGAGGTTGCGCGGCATCAATGGGAGATGGTGCGGCAGAACTATGAGCGGGATACTTGGCGGCCGCCGGCTATGAGCACGCTTATCCATATGATCGATAACGGCAAATCCAGACCGATTACCAGCGGAGAGCATCTACTGGGCGTGGTGCGGGACTCACTTCAGGCTTTCGAGAACGATTGGCGCCGTTCGGAAAACTCGTTAATCCCTTTGTTATGGAACGAGCAGCGGCCCGAGGTCGAGGGAAAGCAGAAAAGGACTGCCGGCAAAACGAAATACGCGCCTAAAGACGAGAACACCTTATCTGATGTGCTGAACTATCATTTTTCCAAAGATTTGGATCAAAGAGGGATTACCTTTAACCGGGAGGTGGAAGTGCATCGATCCCAGGGCGAAGAGAGCGGCGCCCGACTCGATCTGAAGGTGGAAGTTCCCGCTTCTTCCGGAAATCAACATTTGCGTGTCTACATCGAGCTCAAAGGCTGCTGGCATAACAATCTGGAACAATTGATGGAAGAGCAGCTGGTTCGAAAATATATGATCCCGCATCAATGCTTCCAGGGACTGTACGTCATTGGCTGGTTCACCTGCCCGCAGTGGGACGAGAAGTGGGATTACCGGGCCGGGAAAGCCCCGAGTTATTCGCTCGCCGAAGCTAGAAGACGGTTTCATGAGAAGGCGGAACAACTCTCCATCCGCTACCAGATGCATATCGAGGCTGTGGTGCTGGATCTTTCTTTGAGGTGAAGGGGTTCTAGTGAAAAGATAGTGATAGGATTCGGTTGAAGGGAGTGTTCTCACAGCGGCATGCGTGTTTCAAAAGAACAACAAGGGAGGTGAGAGATGAACCACATTTGGTCCATCGCTATATAGAAAGTTCCTTTGTAAATTGACCGAGTTTAATACTGAAAGAAAAACTGTTTAATGCCCCCTGAACCCCTGAAACTAAATGGGAAGTATAACCTTTTGCTCTTTCGCAATTAATGAGGAACAGTGGTGGTTAGTGACATGAGCGAAGGAGGAGTTCGTAGATTTAAAATGGATGATTTGCAGACGGGTGAGTTGTATCATGCCGTTACAACTAGGGCAAGTTAGTGTTATTTCTGCGATACCCTCTGGAAAGCCCAAAAGAAAGTCATAAAATTAGTTCTCATAGCTACAGTTGTTCTTGTTAAGCTTACTTACGAGATGTAACATACATATGTTATAATTAATTCCAATATTTGTTTTGTTAATGAGGAGGTCCAAATTGATGCATATACCCGAACGACTATTCTTGGCGTTAAAAACGGGAAGGGTAGTCCTTTTTATTGGCGCAGGCGCCAACTATCATTGTATTACTAACTCTGGTGAGAAGATGCCGACCGGAAATCGATTGGCAGAAATGCTTAGTGAAAAATTTCAGGTCCGTAAAGCAAATTTGGCTGAAACTGCGGAATTAGTTGAGGCGAGTCATAACCGACCAGCTATGAACACATTTATTATCGAAATGATGACAGGTGCAATTCCTTCACCTGGTTTCAGTCTTATCAGTTCATTTAAATGGTCGGGTATTTTTACAACTAATTATGATCTTTTGGTTGAAGATACATATCGACTAAGCTCTAACGTTCAATCTTTAAAAGTTTATTATTCCTCTACTCAACAAATGGATTTAGGCCCCAATGATGTTCCTCTTTATAAACTTCATGGGTGTATTTCAAGGGCTGACACGACGGAAGGCAGATTGGTAATCACACCGGACGACTACGCTGACTATCGACGAAATCGTGCGAGACTATTTAATAGACTGGCAGATTTGCTCTACGACCGGCCCTTTTTGTACTTGGGGTACGGGAGACAGGATACAAATTTTCGAGACATTTTAGCCGATGTTTTTGAGGAGATGAAAGGGCAAGTTCCCGAGGGTTTTGCCCTTTTCCCTGGAAAATTACCTGAGGATGACTTGGTCTGGAGAAAAAAGAATATCACACTCATTGATGGAGATGTTGATGAGTTCCTTAAAGAAATAGATAGGAGGGTACCAAATCGATCGGTATCTCATATTCAACAATACAATTTCCCCATTCTTAAACAATATGAAAAAATTAGTTCAGATCTTTTACAGGAGTTACTCTCTTACTTCCATTTACCTATTCCGAAATATGGGGAGACTTCGAATCCTGGGAAATTCTATAAGGGCTCTGAAGCCGATTGGAGTGATTTATTTCATAAAGTTGATGCCGAGCGTGATGTTTTCGATCCAATGATGATCAATTTAATTGAGGATGCCTTGTCAATAGAGCATCAAACTACATCTTATACTCTGCTCGCTGAAGCCGGTTCGGGAAAATCAACAATCTTGCGGAGGATGGCATTCGATCTGTGTCACGATTTTGTACAAATTGTCTTCTGGTACCGAGGAGACAGGAGAATAAGATTCGAAACAATTGAAAGTATTTATAAAGAAACAGGTAGTCGGATATTTATTTTTGTAGATCGTGCTTCAAAATTTTTGGGCAATTTAGAATCCTTAAGGAAAGATTGTACTTATGCTAAAGTGCCTCTTACATTGGTTATCGCTGATCGTCCCAATGAGTGGAATTACAGCGGTGGTGGTTCTTTTCGGTACACTAGGAGTTGGACTCTTTCGCGACTAAGTGATAATGAAATTGAAAATATTATTGTTAAACTGGAGAAGTTTAATTGTCTTGGAAATTTATCGGATTTGAGGAAAGAAGATCGGATAAGGAGGTTTAAAGAATATTCAGACAGACAACTGCTAGTTGCCTTACGTGAAGCAACTGAAGGGAAGAAATTTGACGAATTGGTTGTAGATGAATATGAATCAATTCCAGACCAAGAAGCACGGCAAGCTTACCTTCATGTATGTTTTATGCATTCTTTTGGAAAAGGAATCCGTACCAGTGCTTTGGCTAGAAGTCTAGAAATCAACATTGTCGATATTGCTCCTATATTTCAAGATTTGGATAGTTTGATTGATTTTAAAGATGATATTGTCACAGCTCGTCATGCCATGATTGCAAGAATTATATTCAATTCCATCGCAGAACTGACACGAATTGATATTCTTGACCAATTGATTAGGCGCTTGGATCTTGGGTATATATCAGATAATCATATTTTTCGAAGTCTTATGTCGAACGAAGATTTAATTGACAGTCTGGGAGGAATTGAAACACGTCGACGTTTATTTGATTCCTTAAGAATTATAAATCCAAATGAAGCTTATCTGGATCAGCATGAGGCTCGTATGGAAATTCGTTCTATACATGAAGGGGGATCACTAGAAAGAGCTGAACGATTGATTAGGCACGCATTAAAACAAACAAATCACAATGCCAACTCGATTCGACATACTGCTGGCTTGCTTTATAAACAAAGAGCGGTTATCACTACTGGGTATGAGAAAAAAGCAAACCTTTCTAAAGCAATCCAAGAGTTTATAGAATTAACAAAGCGTGCTCCGCAAGATGATTATGTTTGGGTAAGTTTGATTGAAACTCGTGTTCTCTTGGGCAATAGTAACGAATCCCAAGATGAAAAACTCATTGAATATACTCGAGCAGAAGCTGATTACCAAAAGGCTCTGACCAATTGCGGAGTTACACCGCATTTATATCGAGCAAAAGGCCGAATTGAAGCTGCTATTGGTCACGGAGAAGATGCTCGAGAATTCTACAAAAAAGCGATTACTGGTTCAGCTCCCCCTGCCGAGCTTTTCTCAAATTACATTAATTGGGAATTGAGACACAAGAACATTCCAGCCGCAAGAGATGCATCCGCGAGCGCAATTGAGTTGTATAAATCGCACCCTGACATTATGGTATTGCATGCTAAAAGTATGATTTTAGGTCCAGGATGGACGTTGCCCGATGTTGTCCCATATTTGTTGGAGGCTCAACGAATTGGTGCTGGATACCATAAATTGGAGTCCCATTTTTGGCATGCAGTAGCACTGTGGGAGTCAGGAAGGTACGCTGATGCGATTAATGAATTTAAAGTAACAAAAGAACTGGCATTTTCAATGGGGCGAACTGACATCAAACATATACGTTATATTTCCGGTATGAACAACCTGGTACATACAAATTATTCTGGTAGCGTGATAGAGAAAGGTCCTCGAAATGCTTGGATAATTTGTAATCCTGGAGGAGCAAAAGTATTTATCAACCCTAAACAAATTCCGGAACGATTAAGTTCCTTTAGTATTAAAGTAGGGTTCAATCGTTTGGGTCCAGTTGCTATAGTCGATAATGAGATTGAAGAGTTCAATGCTGATAGTATCGTTTGATGCCCCATCATGCGTTAGTTGATGAGCAGATAACCAAACTTTTGTGGATTGTTAATGATTACAAGAGTTATATTCGGCAATACGAAGCTATCGGCATTATGTTAAAAGAAAATAAACTATTATATAGACTGGAAATTATCTAGACCTAAACTTAAAAAAATCAAATAACATAATGGGTTCTACATAGTTATGCATAACTATATGTGGAACCCTTTAAATTTAACTGTCTGGACACGGCCATCTCATATTTTTTGGACATTACCCATAAATTTCGAGCAATTTTCTACTTTCATATACTTGCGTTTACTCGCTTATTCAAAAACTTACTCCTTCACCCGCCGATACACGCCCAAGCTCTCCCTTAGAAACTCTGCCTCGGTTTTACTCAACTTTTCTTCGTATTCACCGAAGTAAGCCACGTTGTTGGGTTTCGGTACTTCAGTGTCCGGTATGGTTCTGACAAGGCTTCTCCCCAATAGATAATCGGTACTAACCTCAAAGAGGTCCGCCAGTTTGACGAGAGTTTTCAAGTCAGGTTCATTTACGTTGTTTTCATACTGGGATATGGTAGACTTGGCCAAATTTAAAATTGTCGCAAGCTGTTCTTGGATCATTTTGTGTTCTTTTCTGAGCTCACGCAACTGTTTTCCGATCAACATAAACCATCCCTTTTTCAAAATTGCTATCCCTTCGGGAAGGGATTCCTTTCATTGTACACGGAAAATGAACTTATTGGAGAATGCCATTCATTTAATTCATGATAAATGAATATTACTGTTGATATATGGTTATTTTGGGCGTATAATGACAGTTATATTCATGTATCGTGAATTTATTGAAAAGAGGAACCCAACATGAACACACGTCTTCGCAACGCTCGGCGAGCGAAAGGGTTAACGCAGGAAGAGATGGCAAAGCTGCTGGGGTATCAATCGAAAAGCGGGTATTCGATGATCGAAACCGGACGTAATCGACCACCGTTGCCGGTAGCATTGCGTATCGCCCAGATCGTCGATCAGGAGGTCGGGCAGTTGTTCCCGGCCGATGAGGTTCAGTCTTCTTGAACTTGTGTTCCTAACTAAGCGCTACCGTCATTTCACATAAAGGAAGGAAACCCTAATGGACTTACACTGGGTGCTGCCGGACCATACGATCCGGGAAACCAACGTTCCACACATCCATAAGCTGATATTTGCATTGGAAGTGGTAAATTCGGTATGCTTGGAAGGAAATTCCTATCGGGTAGTGAGGAAGGAGCTGGTTGTGGAGGAGGAGCGCTGTTACATGGCAATCTCCTTGGCCTATCCGCCTCTCGAAAACGTGTAAGCGAGCCATTCCTGGCGCCTTATCTTCTTTGATTGAAGGAGGTGATCATTATGCATTATGCCTCGCTTCACGATTCCTTGAACATCGGACGATGTAGCTCACCGTCTTCCCGGCTCGGAACACTCGTCCATTCCGATAAACCTAATCTTAGTATTCCTGACAAGGAGTTGTGAAGATGCTGTTTCCTACAGAAGAATCTTTGGCCTGGGTCATTCCGCTTGCCCTTGCAAACCTCGCTCTCTGTACGTATTTGGAGGTACGCATGCGCCGCAATATCCGGCGGGGGCGTATCGATAAGCGCCGCTATTCTGCCCGCCAGCTGGAAGAGTTCGAACGGATGCGAGTGCGGCTCGACGACAAGAACAGCCGGAGGACTTGAATCGAAAGACATGGAGAGCAGACCGACAGAACCAGTCGGGCGTTGCCAACCGGAGCGTTTCTTCAAGGCGGTTGATATAGTCCGAAGATATTGCGGATGGCTTTTCGCAATTCGGGCCATTTATTCGCTTGGAAAGTGGGGTTGTTCATGTTGTAAACTATTTACCGGGCAGTCGGATGCCACGCCAGCCGCTTACCTCGCACTGGCCATATTCATTATCGCCCACAGCAACCACCGTGCCGTCCGATTTAAGGCCGATCGTATGAGCGCAACCCGCCGCAACCGCCACGATATCGCGCCAGCCGCTTACATCGCATTGGCCATGCTTATTGGAACCCGCAGCCTCCACCGTACCGTCCGATTTAAGACCGATGGTATGATAACTCCCCGCGGCTATCGCCACCATGTCGCGCCAGCCGCTTACCTCACACTGGGCATGCTTATTGGAACCCGCAGCCGTCACCGTGCCATCGGATTGAAGCCCGACGGTATGAAGGTAACCCGCCCCAACCGCAACAATATCGCTCCAGCCGCTCACCTTGCATTGGCCATGCTGATTATTGCCCACAGCGGCCACCGTGCCGTGCGATGTAAGCCCGATGGTGTGCCAGTCGCCAGCCGCGACCGCCACCATATCGCGCCAATCGCTTACGTTGCATTGGCTTTCATGATTTCGACCCACCGCAACCACGGTGCCATCGGATCGAAGCCCGACGGTACGACGCCAACCCGCCGCAACCGCCACCATATCGTGCCAGCCGCTTACCTCGCATTGGTCATGCTTATTCCATCCGACAGCCGCCACCGTACCGTCCGATCTAAGCCCGATGGTATGAGCATTACCCGTGTTCGTCGCCATATGAACATTACCCGCCGCGACCGCTACCATACCGCGCCAGTCGCTTACCTTACATTGGCCAAATTGATTATCACCGACAGCGATCGCCGTTCCGTCAGATTGAAGACCAACGGTATGACGACGACCCGCTGCTATGGTATCTTTCGGCCAGCGTTTCACCTGTAACGCCGCTTCTTTCGGTGAAGTGTAATCCATCTCTGACCCCCTCCATTGTTTATTCCTGCTTCAATCATATAACACTCATGCAAGATTTCATCTGATATTCCTAAAACCCTTGTACGGAAAGGCACTGTCTCTTGTAATCTTGTTGATGTACCTATTATTGACCAAATGGTCCGGAAATGATAAGATGGGATCACGCAGGAAGGAGGGGCAGAACATTTCGCGAAGTGATTGAGAGGTAGGGGACGTTGGAGGGTAGGGGACAAGGGAGTGCCCTTTTTTTAAGATTATTTTTGATCGATCAGTCTAGAATGGTCGGGAAAGATCACACCCTTTTTCTTGACTGAACGATCCGGTCCGGGTAGTATGGGACAGAAAGGAGGTTTATGAAGTGGCAAGAAGCAAAGAATTCGACATGAACCTTGTTCTGTACAAGGCAATGGAAGTGTTCGGACATTACGGCTACGAGGGAACCTCCCTGCAAATGCTGCTCGACAGCCTGGGAATCGCCCGTCAGAGCTTATATGATACGTACGGCACGAAGCGGGATCTCTTTATTAAAGCCGTTAAGCATTACGTTAACGAGAAGTCGTCGGCTGTCGTCTCCTATCTGGAGCGTACGGGACCGGTCAAGCAAACGATTGCGGACATTTTCCGGGAGATCGTAACGACGCTGCAGGATCAGGATCGGCGCAAGGAATGTTTGATTCTGTACAGCGCCATCGATCAGGTTCCTCACGATCCGGAAATCGCGGCGTTGTTCGAACAAGACCGGATACGGCTGGAAAAGGCGTTCCATGAAGCTTTGATTCGAGCTCGAGATCAAGGCGAGCTAAGCGCGGAGCAGGACTTGCTTGCGCTGGCGAAGTATTTGTATCATGCCCGTTATGCGTTGACTCAAGTCGCCAAATTATCCGACGATGCTAAAGTGTTGGAGCAAATCACGGCCGTTACCCTGTCCGTGCTTAATCGATAAAGCGAAGCACATTGTGCTTCATTTATTTTTGCTTATATTAGATCGATCGGTCAAAAATATATTCATTTTAGACTATTTGGTCTATAAAGGAGAGGGAATTTCGATGAATGCCAATCGTTTTAAAGGATTAGCGTTGTTCATTCTGGCCGTTTCGCAGTTGATGATGGCTCTTGATTACACGATTATTTTCGTCGCCATGCCTTCCCTTGGCGAGGAGCTGGGCTTCTCGGCCAACCACCTGCAGTGGGTCGTCAGCGCCTACTCGCTAGCCTTCGGGGGATTTTTATTAATTGGCGGTCGGTTATCCGACTTAATGGGTAGACGCCGCATGTTCATTATCGCGATGGCCTTGTTCGGTTTAGGTTCGTTGCTCGGCGGCCTTTCGACATCCCAGCTCATGCTGGTCATCGCCAGAGGACTGCAAGGACTCGGAGGAGCGCTGTTATCGCCGGCCACGTTGTCGCTGATCATGTCCAACTTCGACGAAGGCGCCGAGCGCAACCGAGCGATGGGCATCTGGTCGGCAATGGGCGGAGTCGGCTTGTCCCTTGGCTTGCTGCTTGGCGGCGTGTTGACCAGCTACGTCGGATGGGAAGCCACCTTCTTCGTGAATGTGCCGATCGCGCTTCTCGCCATTGCGATGACGCCGATCGTGCTCAAAGAAAGCAAGATTTCGACCCAAACAAGGCATTTCGACGTTGGCGGCACGCTATCGATAACGGCAGGCTTGCTGCTTATCGTTTACTATCTCATCCAATCGCCGGTCGCAGGCTGGTTGAGCTTAGGTACCTTGCCCTTTGTCTTGGCTGGCATTATTTTGCTCATCGCGTTCGTTGCCATCGAGCAACGTTCGGCAGCGCCGCTGTTATCTTTTCGCTTGTTCCGCAATCGCAATTTGACCGGAGCCGCGCTGACGGCGTTCCTTTTTTCCGCATCGTTCGGTACGCTCTATTATTTCTTGACGCTTTATACGCAAAATGTTCTGCACTATTCCGCCATTCAATCCGGCCTTTCTTTCTTGCCGCTTACGCTCAGCGCGTTTCTGGGGGTGAGGCTCATTAATCCCCTATTAACGAAGGTTGGAGTTGCCGGCACGATTGCTGCGGGGATGGGGACTGGAGCCTTCGGCTTCCTGCTGCTCACTCAGCTATCCGCTACGGGTTCGGTATGGGGAGTCATTCCGGGCACCGTGATTATCGGCATCGGTCAAGCGCTTGTGTTCACGACGATGTTCATCGCAGGCAGTACGGGCATTGATCCCAAGGAGCAGGGCGTCGCTTCCGCGCTGATTACAACCGGCCAGCAAATCGGCGGGGCGATCGGTCTCGCGGTCATTATGGCGATCCTATCCGCAAGCATGGGCTCGAATGCGACTTTGGAGACGATGACGGCTGCTGAGCTGAACCACTCCATTCACACTGCGTTTATCGTTACGACCGTCGTTACGCTGCTAGGTATAGTGGTCGCTTTCATTGCCCTTAAGCAAAACAAGACTGAAAATAAGGATGAATCAATGGCTCAGGTTTGAGAGCATGTTTGAAGCGGCAAGGCCGTCTTTTCGGAATGCGAATGCAACGGGTTTCAATCATTCATTCATCTAAAAAAAAATGATATCCTTGAGTGGCAATCAGGGGTATCATTCTTTTTTCTTGTAAAGGCATCTGAAAATCAAACATGGGCCCCAACAGGAATTCCCATTGCCGTTCCCGGGGACAATGGGTATACTTACAAAAAATGCACAACGGGGCTGATGCCATGCTTGGAAACGCTTTCTTTAAATCAATCCGGTTTAAACTGATGTTCGGCGTCTTGATCATCACCGTCCCCTTGATCGGATTGCTGATCAGCAACAATCTCTACGCGATCCAGGTTGTTCGCAATCAGGTGACCCAGTCCAACATGAATATGTTGAGCCTGTACATGGGGCAAATCGATGCCAGCCTTAGAGAGGTCGATCATTACCTGTATGCGCTCGCCGCCATGGACACCGACCTGCTCCCTCTCGATAAGCCTGACACCGGGAATACGGACGCGTACAATATTGCCAAAATCGCGCTTTCGAATAAAATGACAAGCGATGTCCATTCCTACAAGTCGATCGATTCCTTCCTCATCTATTCCAGAGTCAATGACGATATGATCATGACGGACAATATGAGCTTAACCTACGAATACCGCAAAAACATGGAGGGCCAGATCAAGCAATGGCTGAAGACGCTGGAAGAAGAGCGCGTCTATTCCGATGACCGGTGGCATGCTTACCGAATGGGGGACGACTACTTCCTGTATCATCTCGTCAAAGCCGGTCAAGTGTATGTCGGAGCCTGGGTCAATGTCAACAAAATCATGGTTCCGCTGAACTTGATTCATCTGGGCGAACAGGGGAGAGCGATCCTCATCGACGAAGCGGACAATGCAGCCATGACCGATCGGGATTTCGTCCGCCAGCATGGAATCGATATCGCGAACAGTCCAAAGCCCGATGCGGACGGCCATTTCCTGGTCGTGCGGACGGCGTCCGAACGCGGAGCATTCAGCTTGGCCGCCATTATTCCGGACAGCGCCATATTGGAGCAGCTGCCCTTCTTTAACTATATCATCGCGTTTATCTGTATCGGAGCCGTGATCGTGATCCCGATCAAATTGCTGTCGTTCCGGAAGATGATCCTGCTGCCTGTCCAACGCATCATGACGGCGATGAAACGGGTCAACATCGGTCAATGGGAAACGAGAATCGAACCCGTTCCCTCCTCCTACGAATTCGAACTGATGCACGGAACGTTCAACACGATGATCGCGACGATTCAGGATTTGAAAATTAGCGTATACGAGGAACAAATCAGCAAACAAAAAGCCGAGCTGATGCATTTGCAGCTTCAGATCAATCCCCACTTTTTCATGAATTCGATGAACATCATTTACAATTCGGCCCAGGTGCACAATTATGCCGTCATTCCCGAAATGGCGCTTGCCCTCGTCAATTACTTCCGGTACATGCTGTTCCAGAGCAATAAAACGGAAGTGATGCTGAGCGACGAGATCGCCCAAATCGGCAACTATCTTCGCATCCAGGAAATGCGGTACGAAGATAACTTGACTTACGATATCTCGGTACCGGATGAACTGATGTCGTGTCTGGTGCCGCCGCTGCTTATTCAGACTTTCGTGGAAAATACGATCAAGCATGCCGTCACGATGGATGAGCCCATTCATCTCGATATCGTCGCCAGTTACGACCCCGAACGGACGCAGATGATGCTGCTCATCAAGGATAGCGGCAAAGGCTTTTCCGATGACGTGTTGCGGAAGCTGTCCGCCGAAGAGGATCTGATCAACGATCAGGCGGAGCACCTCGGGATTTGGAACGCCAAGTACAGGCTGCGTCTGCTTCATGGAGAAAAGGCTGCGATCACATTTGCTAACGGGGAAGAATGGGGAGCCGAGATTCGGATTGTGCTTCCGATATCGGGATAACAGAAGGGAGGATTTCCGTCCATGTATCAACTGCTTGTCGTAGACGACGAACCTTATACGGCCAAGACGATTGAAGAAGGCGTAAGCTGGGAGCGCCTGGGCATATCTACCGTGCACATCTCGCACAATATTCGGCGTGCGAAGGAGATTATCGAGAATCAGAGGATCGATCTGATGATTTGCGACATCGAGATGCCGCAAGGAAGCGGGCTGGAGCTGATGGAGTGGGTGAAGGAGCATGCGCCTTCGGTCGTCTGCATTTTTTTGACCTGCCATGCGGATTTCAAATATGCGCAGCGGGCGATTCAGCTCGGCAGCTTCGAATATTTGCTGAAGCCGATCCGGTTTCCCGAGCTGGAGGAGGTAGCGGGAAAAGCGCTCGGGAAAATAGCCGGAGAGCGGGAACAGCATGCGGAACGGGAAAAATATTTAAAATACTATGAAATGTGGACTTCCCATGAGCCTGTCTTCATCGAGCATTTCTGGCGCGATCTGCTGACGGAAATGATTCCTTCCGAGCCGCGGCATATCCGGGAGTATTTGTCCAAAGGCAATGTGCCTTACGACGATAAAACCGCCCATCTGCCCGTGCTGGTACGCATCCAGCGCTGGCATAAGGAACTCGTTCTCCGCGAGGAGAAAATGCTGGAGTTTGCCTTGCATAACGTCATGCAGGAGCTGCTTGGCGAATACCGGATCAAGGGGCAGCTCGTGCAAGTGAACCGCGAGATGCTGGTGCTGATCATTCCCGATATGGCCCCGGCTCCCGTCGGGCTCGAGAAGCTTCAGCAGCTGCTGCAGCATTTCATCAAAGCCTCCAACGAATATTTGTATTGCAGTCTATGCTGCTATATCGGGGAAACGTCGGCTGCTCACGACATGGTCGGCATGTACCAGACGCTGGTGAAGATGGACGCCGACAATATACGGCTCCGCAATCAGGTGCTGGTTCTGCCTCGCGAGAAGACGCCGAGCCGGAACGACGATGCGATGCCCGAGCCGCCTCTGCTTGTCTGGACGGAGCTGTTGAAGCAATATTCGGAGAACGAGCTGCTGTCGGCAATAAGGGCTTATCTCGATGTTGTGGAAAAGGATGAACGGCTTCATGCGAAGTGGCTCCGGGAGTTTGATCAGAACATGCTTCAAATCGTGTATCATTTTCTTCACCTGAAGGGACTCCAGGCGCATCGGATTTTCGACGACAATAAAGAAGCGGCACTGCGGGCCACGCGCTCCGTCGACGATTTGTTCAAGTGGATGCAAGTGCTTGTGAGCCAGTCGATTCGGCATGCGCGGGAAGCCGAGAAAACCTTAAACGTGGTGGAAAAGGTGAAAATCTATATCCAGGCGAACCTGACAAACCCCGACTTAACCAGAGACGAAATCGCCGCTCACGTCTATTTGAACCCGGACTATTTGACAAGAATGTTCAAGAAGGAAACGGGGATGGCGATCTCGGATTATGTGGCGAAGGAACGGATGGATTTGGCGAAAGAGCTGCTGCGGAAAACGAACAAGTCCATTAACACGATCGCCGGCGCCATCGGTTATTCGAACTTCTCCAACTTCGCCCGCATGTTCAAAAAGTGGACGGGGCTCGCTCCGAACGAATTCCGCCAATCCCCTGAAAGGCAATCCTGAAGCTGGAAGACGGCGTTTCGCCGCCCTTCCAGTTTTTTTTCTGGCTGCCGGGAACAATAACGTGTCGGATTTCACTCAGGAAGAAGTCTTGCATTAGGTAGAGACGGCAGGGCAACATTCAGTAAGATTAGACTATCCAATCGGGGAGGTTGATCGAACAGATGAGAAAAAGAAAGCGGGTTCATTGGGTGATGGCCGCTACGCTGATGTCCGGCGCGATGTTGTCCGCATGCTCGAGCGGGCAATCCGAAAGCACAAGCCCGGCACCGTCCGACTCCGCAGCGAACGGTAAGCTTTATGAAATTACGATGGCTTATCCCGGTACGGGGCAGAAGGACATCGCCCTTGTTCAGGACGAGGTGAACAAGCTGGTCAAAGACAAGATCGGGGCGACGGTGAAGCTGCTGCCGATCAATTTCGGGGCATGGCAGCAGCAAACGAACCTGATGCTTTCCTCGAACGAGAAGCTGGACATCATGACGGTTCTGGGCAACGAATATGCCACACGCGTCGCCAAAGGACAGCTGGTTGCACTGGACGACCTGCTTGCCAAAAGCGGCAAGGACATCTTGAACGCCATAGATCCGGCATACCTGAACGCAACGAAAATCAACGGCAAGCTCTATGCGCTGCCCACCATTCGGGATTTTGCAGCCGGCCCCGGCATTCTGATGAGAAAAGACCTGATCGACAAATACAAGATCGATGTCAATGGCATCAAGACTTACAACGATCTGGAGCAAGTGTTCAAGACGATCAAAGACAACGAGCCCGGTTTGAGCCCGCTTGTTCCGCTGAGCGGCGGGAGTATCAACCTGACCTTTACGGACCTCATGAATACAAGCGATTTCGATACACTGGACGATTCGATCGGCGTGCTTCCCGGCTTGGATAATCAGTTTAAGGTTGCCAACCTGTTTGAAGACCCTCAATATTTGGACCGGCTAAATCTGGTCAGGCAATGGTATTTGAAGGGGTATATCCCGAAGGAAGCGGCGACGATGAAGGATACCGCCCAGACGCTGATGAGTGCGGGGAAAGCGTTTGCGTATTTCTGCAGAATCAAGCCGGGTATCGAAGCCCAGGAAATGACGGCAACCGGTCAACAGCTTGTAGCCGTCCAATTCGCCCCGCCGGTCACCCAAACGAGCAACATTACGATTCTGATGCAGGGCATTGCCCACAATTCCAAAAACCCGGAGAAAGCACTGCAATTCCTCAATCTGCTCTACTCGGACAGCAAGCTGCTCAATATTTTGGATTATGGGATTGAAGGCACGCATTATGTCAAGACGTCGGATACGATGATCGATTTTCCGCAAGGAACGACCGCAGCTACGAGCGGCTATACGAATTCGAGTATCTTTTTCGGCAATCAATTGATCACCTATGTGTTTAAAGGGAATGAGCCGGATATTTGGAGCAAGCTGAAAGATTTTAACCAAAAGGCGAAAAAATCGAAGGCGCTGGGCTTTATCTTCAATGTCGACCCGGTGAAAACGGAATCGGCTTCCGTGACGAACGTCCTTAATCAGTATAAGGGAGGCCTCGAAACCGGAACGCTCGATCCGAAGGAAACGCTCCCGAAAATGATGGACAAGCTGAAAGCGTCCGGTCTGGACAAGATCATTGCCGAGAAGCAGAAGCAGCTGGACGCATGGGCCAAAAACAACCAATAGGAGGAATGAACCTTGCAACACATCGTATTGATTGGCGCAGGCACGATGGGCGGCGCCCATGCATCCTGTTATATCGGCCTGCCTCAGGCCAAGCTCGTTGGAATCGTCGATTCGCAGCTGGACAGGGCGGAACGGCTGGCGCAATTTACCGGCGCCCGGGCGTTTGCCACGCTGGAAGAAGCTCTTCAGTCACTGGATCAGGTCGATATCGTCGACGTATGCGTGCCTACGTTTCTGCATAAGGAATTCGTGCTGAAGGCAGCCGAGCATCGCAAGCATGTCATTTGCGAGAAGCCGCTTGCCGGAAACTTGCCGGATGCTCTGGAGATGATCGACTTTTGCAAAGCCCAGGAGGTTCGGTTGTTTGTCGGACATGTGTTGCGATTTTTCCCGGAATACGAGAAGGCCAAATCCCTTCTGGACAGCGGGACGATCGGTCAAGTGGGCGTCGTTCGCATGACCCGCGCCGGACGTATGCCGAGCGGCTTCAATGACTGGTACGCGGATACGGCGAAGAGCGGAGGCGTCGTCATGGACTTGTCCATTCACGATATCGACTTTCTGCGCTGGTGCTTCGGCGATGTGGAACGCGTCTATGCCAAAAGCTTGCATGGACGAGCCAATCAGACAGGCCGAACGATGGACTATGGGCTTGTTACGCTTCGTTTCCAGAACGGCGTGATTGCGCATGTGGAAGGATCTTGGGCGCATGAAGGCTTTACGACGAAATACGAGTTCGCCGGTTCGGGCGGTATCATCGATTTCGACAGCGGCAGGGATAAGCCGCTTGCCTTGACCCGCAGACAGGCGGAAGAAACGGCGAACGGCGTCCACGTACCGGAAAGTCCGGTCGCGCAAAATCCTTACGCCCGTGAATTGCAGCATTTCCTCGAATGCCTCGAAGACGGCTCCATCCCGAGGGTCACGGCGGAGGACGGTTACAAAGCGGTAGAAATCGTGCTTGCAGCGATCCGGTCGATGGAAACGGGCCAGCCGGTCACATTATAAACAGGGAGGGACGATCCGTGAAAATCGGTATTATCAGCTTGGCGCATATGCATGCGCTTTCCTATATCCAGGTCATGCTTGGCATGAAGGACGTGACAATTGTCGGCATCGCCGAAGAGGATCAAGCCAGGCAGGAACAGTGGACCGAATTCCTCAAGCCGCTCCATATTCCGTTCCTGTCGAGTTATCAGGAACTGCTGGAGCAGGATGTCGATGCCGTCATCGTCACATCCGAGAATGCGAAGCATCACGAGCATGTTCTTGCCGCGGCGCGTGCCGGCAAACATGTGTTGTGCGAAAAACCGCTCGCGACCAACCTGAAGGACGCGCAGGAGATGATCGACGTATGCAAGGAGAACGGCGTATACCTGGGCACGGCCTTTCCGGTTCGATACAGCACGCCGGTTGCGGAAGCCAAAAAAGCGATCGATGCCGGCCAAATCGGCACCATCCTCGCCATTAAAGGAACCAACCACGGGTTTATCCCGGAAGGCTGGTTTACGAATCCCGCTTTGTCGGGAGGAGGGGCGGTCATGGACCACACCGTACATCTGGTCGACCTGATGAGATGGATGATGGGGACCGAGGTTCGGGACGTCTATGCGGAGTATGACAGTCGTTTCTCCGACGATCCGATTGACGATTGCGGCATCGTGACTCTGGAGTTCGATAACGGTGTTTTCGCTACCATCGACTGCAGCTGGTCGCGCAAGAAAATGTATCCGATCTGGGGCGACGTGACCATGGAGATCATCGGCACGGACGGCATTCTGTACGTGGATGCGTTCGGCCAAAAAGTCAACGTGTACAGCGAAGCCGCGGGTGTGAAGTGGGACCCTTGGGGCGACAACATGGATACGGGCCTTATGCACGATTTCATCGATAGCATCCGCAATGGGAGAGCCCCTTCGGTAACGGGTCTCGACGGTTTGCGAGCGACAGAAGTCGCGCTGGCCGCGTACCAGGCTGCCGACCAGAAGAAGACGGTTGTGCTCCGATAACAGGAGCGCCGATAGGAAAAAGCCCAAGCTGTGATCCACGCCGGTTAGCGGTATGTGCGGCGGATCACAGCTTTTCTAAATGCGAACAAAGCGCGGAAAGGGGAGCACAAAATGGAACAAGCCGCTGTAACCGTACCCGCAACGATAACCCGAACCCGAAGCAGAAGAAAAGCGAAACGTTACGGCTTGCTGGCTTTAATGATGGTGCCCGGATTGCTTTATTTTTTGATTAATAATTACCTGCCGATGTTCGGTTTAATGGTTGCGTTTAAGGACGTTAACTTTTCAGAAGGCATGTTTAGCGGCAAATGGGTAGGGCTCAAAAACTTCGAATATTTGTTTAAAACGACGGACGCCTACATCATCACCCGCAATACACTTTTGTACAACGGCACCTTTATTATTATCAACACGGTGGCCGCCATAGCGGTCGCTATTCTCCTGAATGAAATCAAAAACAAGCTCTTCATGCGTTTCTACCAAAGCGTCGTGCTCATCCCTTATCTCATCTCGACGATCATCATCAGCTATTTGGTTTTTTCCATGCTCAGCACGGAAACGGGGTTCGTAAACAAAACGATACTGCCTTTGTTCGGTATGGAGGGGATCTCCTGGTACAGCGAAGCGAAATATTGGCCATTCATATTGACGATCGTCAATATATGGAAGGGCGTCGGTTTCCTATGCGTTATCTACCTCGCTTCCATGATCGGGATCGACCCCGAGTACTACGAAGCCGCTACGATCGACGGGGCATCGAAATTTCAGCAGATCCGCGCCATTACGCTTCCTCTCATCGTACCGACCATCATTACGATGACACTGCTTGCGATCGGACGCATTTTCTATTCCGATTTCGGCTTGTTCTATCAGGTGCCGATGAATGCGGGAGCCTTGTACGATACGACGAATGTAATCGATACCTATGTGTATCGCGGATTGATGCAGCTCGGAGATATCGGCATGTCGTCGGCCGCGGGGATGTATCAGTCGCTGGTCGGTCTCGTTTTGGTTCTGGTTTCCAATTATATCGTGCGAAAAATCAATAGGGAAAATTCGTTGTTTTAAGGAGGGAGCCGAGCATGAATCAAGAAAATCGTCTTTGGCAATGGAGCTCTCACGTCATCCTGCTTTTGATTTCGCTAGCGTGCCTCTTCCCGTTCGTGCTGCTGATCGTCTCCTCGTTTACGAACGAACAGTCGATCGTGCGTGAAGGATACTCCTTTTTTCCGAAATCGCTCAGTCTTGATGCCTATGCGTATTTGGGAAGCAGATGGGAAGAAATTGTACGGGCTTATGGCATTACGATCTTCATTACCGTCGTGGGTACCACCGTCGGTGTGCTCATTACGGCGATGCTCGCCTATCCCATCTCCAAACCGGATATGCCCTATCGCAATTTGGTCGCCTTTTTGATCTTTTTTACCCTTCTGTTTAACGGCGGACTCGTTCCGACTTATCTGATTTACACGCAAGTGCTGGATATGAAAAATACGATCTGGGCGTTAATCGTACCCGGTTTGTTGACGAACGGCTTTAACGTGATGATGATGCGCTCGTTTTATTCGACGTCCATTCCGGCGCCGGTTATCGAGTCGGCGAACATAGACGGGGCGGGAGAATTCCGCACCTTCTGCTCGATCGTATTTCCGCTGTCCTTGCCGATCCTCGCGACAGTCGGGTTGTTCGAGCTCGTTCTTTATTGGAATGACTGGTTCAACGGCATGGTGTATGTGACGGACAGCAAGCTGTTCAGCCTGCAAAACTTGCTCAACCGAATTTTGATGGATATTCAGTTTCTGGCATCCAGCAATTTGAATGCTGGCAGCCTGCAATCCAAGCCGATGCCAAGTGAAACGGTAAGAATGGCGATCGCCGTAATTGGGGTCATTCCGCTTCTGATCGCTTACCCGTTCTTTCAGCGTTTCTTTGTGAAAGGACTCGTTATTGGGGCAGTAAAAGGATGAACGGTGGTCGCTGTTATTCATAGGGTTATCCTCATCTTTCAGCGATTTGCGTTCTTGATTGGTAATGCCATAAGTCGTCTTCTCCGGGGTTCTCGGATAGGACGACTTTTATTTTTTGAATAAGGCCTTCAAGAAATAAATAAACGCGTTGACCGTCTGGGTGGGGGTGCATAAAAACTTGTATACTGTTTGTAACGAAACGGACGGATCGTAGTCATATGGATGGGTGGAAGGGAGCAGGGGATGGATTTCGAGCCGATTTACCGCCGGCATTTTCGGGATGTGTATTCGTTCGTATACGCATTGAGCCGCAACGAGACGGTCGCGGAGGAAATTACGCAGGATACGTTTTTTAAAGCGTTGAGAAGCATCGATACGTTCAAGGGGCAGTGCAAAATGAGCGTCTGGCTGTGCCAGATTGCCAAAAACAGCTATTTTACCTATATGGACAAGCAAAAGCGGTTCGCGCCGGAGCCGGGAGCGCTCCAGGAGAGCACAAGCGGCGATCCTGTCGAGGAAGCGGTCTTGAACAAGGAGGAAACGATGCGCATTCATCGGGCGTTGCGCCGATTGGAAGAGCCGTACAAGGAAGTGTTTATGCTGAGGGTGTTCGGGGAGCTGTCATTCGCTCAGATCGGCCAGCTGATGGAGAAGACGGAGGGCTGGGCCCGCGTCACCTTCTATCGCGCCAAACAACATATTCAGCACATGCTGAAGGAGGAATCCGCTTTATGAGCAAAACGCCATGCGATCTGATCGGGGATCTGCTGCCCCTGTATGCGGACCAGGTGTGCAGCGAGAGCAGCCGGTCCATCGTCGAAGACCATCTGGCCGAGTGTGCCGATTGCCGCGAACAATTGAAGCAGATCCGGGACGAACTGAACGTCCCGCTGCCGGCGGTTGAGCAGAACCGCGGCGAAAGCCGCATGCTGCAAGGGCTGTCGGCGGTCTGGAGCCGTTCGGTGAAGAAGGCTTACTGGAAAGGCGCGGCCATAGCCGGTCTTCTCGGTGCGGTTATCGTAGGGGGATATTTCGGGCTGGTCCATTGGAATGTGACGACCGTATCGGGCGATCAGGTGCAGATTACCGACGTGAGCCGACTGGCCGACGGACGGATCGTGTATCATGTGAAGCTGACGGATGGCTATGCCCTTAATGAGGTACGATTCGATGACGACGCGAACGGCAATCTGTATTTGACCCCTTACCGGCCGGTAATCAAGTCGAAGCCGATTACGGGTACCGGCCTGTTCAACAAGTATTATTGGTTTAACGAGCAGGAGCCGATGGGGGGCAAGGACATTACGGCGCTCTATTTCGGGACGCGGAAAAACGCCGTTCTGGTCTGGAAGAAAGGGATGAGCCTGCCGGCGGCCAGCGAGAAGGTAGAGGCACTGCTGCGCGACTAGCTGCGTACAACCTTTACGGCTGCACCGCGTCTATATAGAGAGAAGAAATTTCCTATATTTTAAAAAGATGGGGGATGAAGACTGATGAGAATGCGGCGTTTGCGGCAGGGTACGGCGCTGGGGGCGGCATTATGCTCCATCGCGATGTTCGCTTGGTCGGCGAATGCGGAAGGAAGCGGATTTCGGGACGTGCCGGCAGATCACTGGGCTTACCCGTCCGTGAGCTGGGCCCACGATCAAGGTATTGTAGACGGTTATTCGGACGAATCGTTCCGTCCCGATCAGCAGGTCGGGCAGATCGAGTTTACGGCGATGCTGCTCCGGACATTCAAGCCGACCGATTTTGACGACAAGGCAGGGACAGACGTGCATTGGAGCGCCCCGTACCATTCGTATGAATCGGCCATGCGCTGGCGCTTCGTCGAGCAGAACGAGCAGGACACGGCGGTTAACGAGCAGGGGGAGCCGTATGCGTCGAGAGGGTACGTAGCCCAATTGGTCGCGGCGGCAAACGGCAGGCATTACAGCCGGTCGGATGCGGTCCGATATATGCTGGATGCCGGATTTTCCGAAGGGAAAACGGCGGCTACGGAGGAAGGATACATGCCCGACGAAACGCTGACGCGAGCGGAGGCAGTCACTTTCGTCCGTCGATTGAGTGAATCGATGACGAACCTGTATCCGAGCCCGCGGCTGGAAACGGCTTACGATCCCGCCACGGCGCACCGAAGCCCGGCAGAAAGCATGCCATTGCAAGTGCAGAATCCGCCCGACGATCCGCTGTTCCGTTATTCGAAAATCGGATTCGATGAGCCGCGTTCCGGCTATGTGCGAATCGGCGGCCCTTCCTATACGGTGACGGGCGTCGTCTACGAAGCTTTCGGGAGTGCGCTGACCGTGGAAATCGACGAAGTGCGAACCGGAGAAGGGTTTGTGCCGGTGAAGACGGTGGAAACACCGATGAAGGAGGGTACGTTCCGGGCCGAGCTGGTTATGCCGTCCCCAGGTCTTTACCGGGTGTCCGTCATATCCGAATCCCATGTCGTACACAGGTCGGGTACCGCGTTGATCACCTGGTTTTACGTGGACTACAAGCCGGACTGAAGCGGGACCGCCGGATAGGGGGGGAGAAAGGAAGAGAACAGGGGAGCAAACAAAACGGGAGCGCAGCATAAGCAGCCGCGCTCCCGTTCATACGTTCTCAAGCAAACATTCAGTTGTTGTTCATCAAGCCGAGCTTGATCGCCAGACGTTTCAGCATGACGGCGGCCTGCGCGCGACTCGATTGCTCCTTCGGCGCGAAGGCCGAGTCGGAGACGCCGTTCATGATGCCTTCGCTTACGGCGCTTGCAGCGGCGTCGCGCGCCCAAGTGCTGATCGTGCCGGCATCGGCGAACGGCTGCAGGGCGGATGCTTTGCCCGCTGCCGTCGGCTTCGCTGCGGCAAAGTCGGAAGCGCGCACGGCGAGAACCGCAAGCTCCTCGCGGCTGATCACTTGATTCGGACGGAATGTGCCGTCCTCGTAGCCTTCGATCAACCCGGCTTTGGAGGCGGTGGCGACAGCGCCCGCATACCAGTCGTTGGCGCGTACATCGCTGAACGGCGAACCGCTTTGCGCGGCAAGACCGAGAGCGCGTACGAGCAGAGCAGCGAATTCAGCGCGGGTGATTGACTTGTCCGGAGCGAATTCGCTGTCCGTTACGCCTTTCACCAGCAGCTTGGAGGCCAGCAGCTCGATATCGGCTTTTGCCCAATGCGACTGCGTGTCCCCGAACGATTTGCTGAAAGCTGCAACTGCATAGATGCTGTTGCCGGTCCGCTTGATCGTGACGACGGTGGAGCCGCCGGCTTGTACGAATTGGGCGGGAACGAACGTCATCTCGCCGGTTTGCGGATCGATCACCGCTGCGGTAGCGTGAGCCGGCACAGTGCCGGACAATGTGATCGAGCGCTCCACGTAGCGGTTTCCGAAGCTGTCCAGCGAGAGCTTCTTGTCGCCTGCTTGAACGGTCAGGCGGAAATCGTAGGCGTCGCCAATGAGGCTTCCGCCTTGCGCTTTTGCACCATTCGCGATCGCTTCCGCGTCCGCTCCGGTTACTTTCTCCAGCGTAATCGTCAGCTGCACGTCTCCGGCAACCGCGCCCAATTGGCCGGCGAGCGCGCCGAGATCGAGCAGATCGGCGGGAAGGGAGTAGCTCGTCCCGCCCGATTTGACGACCAGCACGGCGCCTTTGACCGCTGCAGCCGCATCCGCCAACGCTTTGGCCGGGAGGGTCAGCATGGCGACCGGTTGAGCGGCCGACAATTCGACGATGATCTGTTTTGCTTCGCCTTCCTGTTTTTGCAGCAAAGCGACGGCTTGGGCTACCGTTGCGGCGTCAAGCGTGGCTTTCGTTGCCGCTTTGCCGTGCTCGTCGGTCGTTTGCACCGCGGTGGCCGCGATCGTTACGCCGTTACCGGTCGCTGCGGGAGCCGGCTGCTGAGTAGAACCGCCGCTTCCCGTCGGTCCTCCCGGATTGCCCGAATTGCCGGACGAATAGCTGCGGGTCGTCACGGTCGCGGAAGGTCCGTTCGTGCTCCAGTTACCGGCCGCATCCCCGGCTTCGACCTTGAAGCTGTACGTTGTGCTGGAAAGCAGACCGGTGACCTCGTAGACGCTGCCGGTAACCGTAGCGATCTCGCGGGTCCCTTCGTAAATCTTATAGGCGGTGACTCCTTTGTTGTCAGTGGCGCCGGACCAGGACAGCTGAAGCCGGGTCTGATCCACGTTCGTCGCGTTCAACTTGGCGCCGCTGCTCCATGTCGGCTTCTCCGCATCTGGAACGTATGTGACTTGAATCGACTTCTCGTTCGTCTTCATGCCGTCGACGTACACGGCAAACGTAACGGTATTGCCGCCTTCCTGAAGGCTCACGCTGCCGGTGAAATCGCCGCTATTTGCGTCGAAAGCTGCCGCGCTGCCGTTCAGCAGAACGTTGACGGACGAGCCGGCGCCGAGCACCTTGACGTTTCCGCCGAAATCCGTTGTCGACACCGTCTTGCCGTCATAGCTGAGAGGCCCCGTTAAGGCCGCCGCTCTGACGTCGTCGCCGATATTGTACGCATTGGCAACGAGCTGGCGCTTGGTGCGCACGCCGTTCTCGTCGAGCGCGGAGATGACCATGCCGCCCGGAGGAATGGCGCTGTTGTTATCCTGAGGCGTAGTCCAGTTCCAGTTGATCGCCTGCGATTTGTTAGCCATTTGGATGACTTTGCCGTTCGCGTCCGCCACGACTTCGACGCCGAAACGGTTGCCTCCGGTGGACGTGCCGAACTCGTCGTTGTACACGGTCAAATCTCCGAGGTTTCGACTGACATTGTAGTAGTTGCCCTCGATAAAGGAGGACGAGTCACCGGGCTTGCTCATGCCGATCTGGTAATCCTTTACATAGGCTTCATCTTGGATGGAAGCTTTAATAATCGGCCAGTTGGCGAGAGAAGCGTCGAACAGCATCAGTCCGTTCGAGCTGCCAAGCGCCGTCTGGAAAATTTCCCGCTGTAAGGCCGGGGACTGCAGGTCGGCCAGCGCCATGCCCGCGTACAGCGGCACTTCGCCGTTGGTGACGATCGAATCGATCGTGATGTAGCGTTGAATTTCCGGCGTCGTGCTGTAATAGGTGCCGACCATCAGGAAGTCCATATGGTCGATATAGCCGGTTTGGTAGTAAGCGTCGGTATAGATGGAATCGGTCGGGAATTTCAAGCGGCTGTCGTAGCGGAAGTTTTTGCTTCCCCAGTGAACGCCGTTCAAGTAATATGACTCGAACCAGGCGCCTACATAGGCCGACGTCTGAATCTTTTTCCCTTTCGACGCCGTGTAGCGGTCAACCAGGTCGCGCGTCTGCTTCACGAAGCTTTCGATCGTTCCGGACCGGAACTCCCACCAGTCCTGGAGAAGCGGACCGTTCACACGCTTGCCGTTCGTATAGCTGAAAATGTCGTTCGGCCAGTTGGTTAGCGTCTTGCCCCGCTGCTGCAGGAACGTCTCGAACTTGGCTTTCGTCAAGTCGCTGAAGTCGGCGGTTTCGTTGTCGTAACGGCCACGGTCAAGAATGATGCCGTCGACGTCATAGTTTTTCATGACCTCCTCGAACGTCTTCAGCTGGTAGTCGCGCACTTCGTCGTTCGACGGATTGACGAACAGCACGACTGCGCCGCCGGATGCGTCGGACAGTCCTTTCTTGCCGTATTCGCTTTCTCTCAGCCGCTTGATTTCGCCGTTGTCCTCCGGACGGAATACCCGTTCCTCCCAGTCCAGATGCTGATCGATCACGGCATAATCCCTCAGGGCGATGGACCCTTCGGCGAATACGTTGAACGCCGCGTGGATTTTCAGCCCGAGCGCGTGCCCGTGCGTCAGGAACAGCTCGAGCAGGTCGATATCGGGATTCGAGCCTTTGCGGTCGTTGGCCGTCATCTCGCTGACATAAGGGCGGTGCGACAGATCGTTTTTCTTGTACGACACGAAGCCTTCCACGCCTTTGACGTCAAAAGCGACATCCGTTACGCCCGCGTCCTTGGCATGCTTGAGGAAATTCAGGACGCTTGCGCTGGACTGCAATTTCTTCGCATTGGACGCCTGGTCCACCCACAAAATGACTTGCTTGTCCGACGTCAAGGACGGACGGCTGTAGACGACGACCGATTTGCGGTCCAGCTCTTGGCCGTTCTTGGACAGCACGACGTCGATATAGTTCGGGCCGGCGGCAAGCGCCGTTTCGTGACGGAAGGTGCCGTCCGCTTGCAGGACGGCCGCCTGTCCGCCGATGGCTACGGAAGCGCCGAGCGGATTCGTAACTTTGCCGGCAATCGTCGTAGAGGCGGCTGCCGTCGTATACGTCGCGATGCCGTCGAGCTGCATGCGCGGGGTAGCGCCCACGCCGCTCATCAGGTCGGATACGGAAACGACGTTGCCGTTTTTGCGCAGCTTGACGACGTCGCCGACCTTGAATTTGGTTGCCAAATACTTCTTGATATCGTAGGTATTATAGCTGCTGTCTTGGGCCATCACGACATAGCCGCCCTGCGGGATGTCCAGGTCTCCGCCGATCCACGACGGGGCGCTGTTGCCGTTGGCCGGGTTGATCATCTTGGTCACCTTGTTGTTGGCGTCGACTTGAATAGCGACGTTGGTGGCCGGAATGGATATTTTCGTGCCGTATTCGTTCGTAAACAAGGCAATAATGTTCGAGATGCCGGTTACGTCCTTATCGACATAGTTGATTGTCTTCTTCGGGCCTTCCACGATGATCGTAATGTCATCCGGCGGCGCCTCGATCTCGATCAGGGCGCCGTTAGATTTCACATACGTGAGCTCAAAAGGGATTTCTTGCACGAAGCTTCCGTTTTTCAGAAGCTTGACCGTGATCGTATTGGTCCCTTCAGTCAGCGTGACCGTCTGGCTGAACGAGCCGCTTGCCTGAACGGCCGCATCCGCGTCGCCTACTTTTACGGCCAAGCCATTGTCGGGCTCATAGTTCAATACTTTGCCCTGAATCGTGTAGGTAGCCGAGGATACCGTAGCCCCGGACCCGGTCACTTTAAGCCCGGGCATCCCCAGGAAATCGGCTGCGGTGACCCGTGCGCCTCCGCGCTCGAGGGCTATCGTATCGCCGACCGGGAACAGATTGTACAGAGCCTTGCGAAAGTTTTTGTTGGCCCAGCTATTGTCCGAGGCGAGGAGCACATAGCCTCCGGGCGGAATCGCAACGTTTTGAGCGACGTCCCAGCTTCCGGGCGTCCCGTAGACAACGTTTTTCGGACCTACCAATTTCAGCACGACGCCCTGGGCATCGACCTGAATCGCGGTATTGTTCTGCTTGACATATACCGCATTGCTGTCATTGGCCACATTCGTGATGACCGTTCCGCTTGTAAAAAGAGCTACATAATCGCTTCGCTGCGGATGATCCACGTCCATGTTCACATAGTTCAGCTTTAGCCTCTTGCTGCCGTCGGGGGATACGGCATACACGTCGCCGGTCACCGATCCGCTTCCGCTATCAGCTGCCAGCGCCGCCGTTCCGAAGGACGGAAGCAGCGTTACGAGCAGACATACGATAAGGAGCGCGTTCAATCTGGACCATGTCGTTCTCATAATTCACCTTCCTATGCAGTCGTTTTGAATACGTTCTCAATTATAGTTGGGAGCGGTTTCAACAAACAAGAAAAATGATGACTATTTTTGGCATTATGATGACTATTCGCCGAGGAGCTGGAAGGTCCGCCGGGTCAAATCGGCAATGAATCGAGGGAATGAAGGAGTGGCCAACTGGCCGGCGCGAACCCCAAGAACGAGCGCAATCGCATGCGAAGTCTCCCCCGGCGTCTTCTCCCGCGGCGTCAGGTTTGGTATACTGGTCCTGTTGATACGCTTCCAATAATGAATAAATCGAGGTAGAGGATATGACGAATAAAAAAGCGGTTTTCTTAGGACCTCCCGACCGGGGGCATATCGGGAATGTGTTTGACCAAGCCTTCCATGACTGGAGCAAGGCCAATCTCGAATGGGTGCCGCTCGTGATCGACCGGGACAACGCGGAGGCGCACCGGGACGCGCTTCGGGATGTGGAAGTCGCCTTCTCGACGTGGGGCATGCCGCTCTTTACCGAAGAGGAGCTGGAAAGCTATTTTCCGAGCCTGCGCATTGTCTTCTACGCGGCCGGTACCGTCCAAGCGTTCGCCAGACCTTTTCTGGCCCGCAGCATCCGGGTCGTCAGCGCCTGGGCGGCGAATGCGATACCGGTGGCGGAATATACCGTCGCCCAGATCGTGTTGGCGAACAAAGGCTTTTACCAGGCATCGCGTCACTACAAGCAAAGCTTTGGGACAGCGCGGGAAACGTCGGAACGGTATCCCGGCAACTTCGGGGCACGCGTCGGGATTCTTGGCGCGGGCATGATCGGGCGCAACGTCATCGAGCGGCTGCGGGCCTACGAGCTGACGATCGATGTATTCGATCCGTTCCTGTCGGAGGAGCGCGCAAGCGAGATGGGCGTCGTCAAGGCCGAACTGGTCGAGCTGTTCGCCCGCTGCGACACGATATCCAATCATCTTGCGAACTTGCCCGCTACGGTCGGCATCCTGCATAAGGAGCATTTTGACCGGATGCTGCCGCATGCGACCTTTATTAATACCGGACGCGGCGCCCAGGTCGTTGAGGAAGATTTGATCCGCGCCCTGCGCGAGGTGCCGACGCGTACGGCTCTGCTGGACGTTACGCATCCGGAACCGGTCAGGGAGGATAGCGAGCTGCTGCGGTTGGACAACGTCGTGCTTACTCCGCATATCGCGGGCAGCATTAGCCGCGAGGTAGCCCGCATGGGCCGGTATATGGCCGAGGAGTGCGGCCGTTATTTGAAGGGCGAGCCGCTGCGGTACGAGGTCAAGGTCGAGATGCTGGAAACGATGGCTTAACCGCGCAGGCGTACGCCGTTTGGCGCAACCCCCGGCCCTTCGGGCGGCCGGACATTCTTTTTAGGAAAACATTTCTCGACGCATACCATTCGGCAAGCTTTGGGGAGGATGAACGAACAATGGCAATCAAGCCAGGTGAAGCGGCAATCGGATTTATCGGCATCGGCGTCATGGGAGCGAGCATGGCGGAGCATATCCGCGAAGCCGGCTATGAGCTGCACGTTTATACGCGTACGGCCGCCAAAGCGGACGAGCTGGTTCGCAAGGGCGCCGTCTGGCATGAGACGCCGGCCGGGCTAGCGGCCGCCTGCGACGCGGTGATTACGATGGTCGGCTATCCGGCCGACGTGGAGCAGATATATCTCGGCCACGAGGGGCTGGTCGCCCATACGAAGGCTGGCGCGTATTTGATCGACATGACGACGTCCAGCCCGC
Source organism: Paenibacillus hodogayensis (assembly GCF_039536325.1). Taxonomy (NCBI): domain Bacteria; kingdom Bacillati; phylum Bacillota; class Bacilli; order Caryophanales; family Paenibacillaceae; genus Paenibacillus; species Paenibacillus hodogayensis. The sequence continues at coordinate 169,148 of NZ_BAAAYO010000014.1, read as the reverse complement.
TGCTGGCCAAGCGCATTCATGAAGCGGCTGCCGTCAAAGGGCTGCATGCGCTGGATGCGCCGGTGTCCGGAGGCGACGTCGGGGCGCGCGAGCGCAGACTGTCCATTATGGTTGGCGGATCGGCGGAAGATTTCGCCGCCGCCTTGCCCCTTCTTGAGCTGATGGGCACGAATATCGTGCACCAGGGAGCGGCCGGCGCTGGCCAGCATACCAAAATGTGCAACCAGATTGCGATCGCCACTAATATGCTTGGCGTCTGCGAAGCACTGGCTTATGCCGAAGCGGCGGGGCTCGATCCGGCTGTCGTGCTCCGCAGCATCGAGTCCGGGGCGGCGGGGAGCTGGTCGTTGAGCAATCTCGGCCCGCGCATTATCGCCGGCAATTTCGAGCCCGGCTTTTATGTGAAGCATTTTATTAAAGATATGGGAATTGCTTTGGAATCGGCCAAGGAGATGGGACTGGACACGCCGGGACTGCGGCTGGCCGAATCGCTTTACCGGCAGCTGGCGGAGAAGGGCTATGCGGAGAAGGGCACCCAAGCTCTGTTTAAGCTATGGGAGAAGCCGGTTTAAGCGTGTCCGGCGAGGCGGTCCGGATGCCCCATAACGAAGGAGACAGATCCCGATGAATATCCGAAAGCTAGCTCCCCACGAACAGCCGCCGATGGAGCTGCTGCTGCTCGCCGATCCTTCTCCGGCGCTGGTCGCGGAATACATCGGCAGAGGGCAGTGCTTCGTCGGCGAGCGGAACGGCCGGACGATCGGCGTGTACGTGTTGCTGCCCACCCGGCCGGAGACGCTCGAATTGGTCAATGTCGCCGTCGCCGAGGACGAGCAGGGAAGCGGGAACGGGAAGCGGCTGGTTACCCATGCGGTAGAGACGGCGAAGGCTCTCGGCTACCGGACGATCGAGGTCGGTACCGGCAGCACGGGGGTGGCCCAGCTGGCGCTGTACCAGAAGTGCGGCTTTCGCATGACCGGCATTGACCGGGATTTTTTCACCCGGCATTACGAAGAGGCCATTTACGAGAACGGCATTTTGCTTCGGGACATGGTCCGGCTGGCGCAAGATTTGTGACCGATAGAGGAACACATCCAGCACGATGAAGGTTGAAGTACGATGAAGGTGAAGTACAGCAGGGGCAGCCGGTCGGCCGCCCCTTTGATTTGTATTTGTTGCGAGAAATCCAAACGAGAAAGCGGGCCTTTTTCGTATTCAAAAAGCCGCTTAGAGCTCCCTAATGGGATGTAAGCGGCTTGAGCCGTGCTATCAGCAATGGTGTGTGAATTCGATCGATCCGTTCATTTTTCCTTCAGCCAGGCGTTCGCCAGCAATAGCGCGCCTTTTGCCGCCGCGGTTTCGGCCAGTGCATTCAGCATGACGAAGTCATGGATGATACCCTGAAAGCGTACGGCCATCACGGGTACGCCGGCTTCACGGAGTTTGTTGGCATAAGATTCTCCCTCGTCACGCAACACATCGGCTTCGCCGGTGATGACAAGCGCTGACGGCAGCCCCTTCAGCTGTTCGATGGAGGCGCGGAGCGGCGACGCCGTAATCTGGGCCCGTTCCTCGGGGTCAGTGGTGTATTGATCCCAAAACCACTGCATGCCTTCGCGGCTCAGGAAATAGCCCTTTGCGAACTGCTTGTAGGAGTCCGTATCGAATGAAGCGTCCGTAACGGGATAGAACAGCAGCTGCTTATGGATGACCGGCCCTCCGCGTTCCTTGGCCATCAACGTGACGGCAGCGGTCATGTTGCCGCCGACGCTGTCGCCGCCAACCGCCAATCTGGAAGGATCGGCTCCGATCTCCGCACCGCTCTCGGCGACCCATTTGACGACGGCATAAATCTCTTCAATCGCAGTCGGGTATTTGTTCTCCGGGGACAAGCTGTAATTCGGGAAAACGATTACGGATTGAGATCCCACAGCCAACTCGCGAATCAAATGGTCATGGGTGTGCGCATTTCCGAACACCCAGCCTGCACCATGGATATAGATTATAACGGGCAGCAGCTCCTGGCCGTTTTTCGGTTTCAGGATTACTACAGGCACCTCGCCGTTTGGTCCCCCCGGTATCGCAAGCTCCTTGATGTCCACATCCGGCTTTGCGACAGGAGTCGATTGCACCTCATCCACCGTCTTTCGGCCTTTCTCGGGTGTCAGTTCATACAGGTACGGAGGATTCGCCGTTGCTTCCACGAATTTCTGCGCTTCCGTCTCCAGCTTCACTTCATTTGGCATATCGGTTATGTCTCCTTTCAAAATTGAGTGTACATACTTGTTTACACAAAATGAGTGAAGTCTAAGCTTTCCTGGCGTCTTTCCCAATAGAAAAAAAGGAGCTGCCATATAGGAAGCTCCTCTACTGTCGTAACCGTTAATGTAGTCTTACCTACAAATCTACCACTGCTGCTTGAACTATTTTGGCCTAACGATCAAGGCGACGGGCTGGCCGCGAGCGTTCCTCCCGACCGTCGGCGTACATAAACAAATACCGTAAGCATCACGATCAGCTCCGAAAGTGGGATCGCCAGCCAAATGCCTGCGGTGCCGAGGATGTGGGGCAGGGTGAACAGCAAGGCGACCATCAGCAGCATTTCCCGTGCGACGGTAATCCAGGTGGCCATCTTGACCTGATCGGTTGCCTGGAAATACGTCATCATGACAAAGTTGGAGCCCATGAACAAATAGCCGATGAAGAACAGACGAATGCCGGTAACGGCCATCCGGTGAACGTCTTCCGCGAACGAGCCGAACAGCGAGACGATGCCGTCGGCGGCGATAAGACCGACCAAGAAGATGAACAGCCCGACGCCGAAAGCGGTACGGACGGCGATGCGGATCGTCTCTTTCTGTCTGCTCTGCAGTCCCGCTCCCCGGTAATAGCTGACGAGCGGCTGCACCGCGGCGCCGAGCCCGAGAAACATCATCAGCATCACGCTGTGCACATAGTTCAGGACTGAGAAGGCGGAGACGCCCACCGTACCGGCCCAGTGGACCATGGCGATATTGTACCCGGCCGTAAAGACGGCTAGGCCGATCTCGGCGACGAAGCTCGGAAAGCCGATGGCGAGCGTCCGCTTGGCCAGCGCCCAGGACAGGCGAGGCGCGACGAAACGCAGCATGCTGTCTTTGCGCAGGAAGTGCAGGAAAAGCACGCAGGCGCCGATAGTCGCGCCTATAACCAAGGCCAGCGCCGAACCGGCTACCCCGAAGTCCAAGACGAACAGCAGCACGTAATTCAACACGATATTGCACACGGCCGTCACCATCAGCGAAGCCATGGACAGGTTCGGATTGCCATCATTGCGCACGAAGACGCTGAAGGCATTTTGCACGGTAATGGCGAATCCTCCGACAAGCAGCACGTTCATATAGTCCATGACGAACGGCATGGTCTCATCGTTGGCACCGAGGAACAGGGCCAGCTTTCCGCGGAACAGGAAAGCGACGGCGGCCAGCAGCAGCGTCAGGCTGAAGATCAACGTTAGCGAATGGGTGAAGACGGTACGGGCTTCCCGTACCTGTCTCGCTCCCAGATGCCGGGAGTACAGATTGGCGCCGCCAATCCCGACCCATAGCGAGATCGCCATATAGATGGAGAATACCGGAACGGCAACGTTGACGCCGGCCAGCGCGATTTCCCCCAATCGGCGGCCGACGAAAATACCGTCGACAACGACGTTGACGGACATCATCAGCATCCCGATCAAGGAAGGGATCAAATAGCGGATAAACACTTTTCCAACGGAATCGGTTTCCATGGATAACAGCTTGTTGTTATTGTCGGTATTAAGCATGTCGCACCTCGAATGAGCTTCTTATCGGGCGGTTCGCCCGGTTTCCCTCTCGTCGCTGCCGTGAAGCAGCCCTTGCCAAAGCAAGGAGAAGGTCGCATGGGAAGCCTGAATAAAATAGTCCGGGTTGCCGAAAATAAGTTTCGCGGTCAATCCCTCGTATATCGTATGAACGGCTAGCGCGCCGTCCTTGGCGTTTACTCGGATCGCGGTATCGTGCCGGAAAGCGAGCTCGATCAGATGAAGCAGATGATGCGAATACAGTTCGTACATGGTCAGGAACAGCTCCTGCAGCGGCTCGGGCGGCATGAAGGCCATCAGGAACATCAGCTTCACGTTTTGATTGGCCGCGTAACGGTCTCGCATCTCGAGCATGAATTGATCCAGCAGCTCCCGCAAAGGCTCTCCCTTGTGCTCGTCGAAAAACGAGGTCAGAAAAGCAATCTCCTGCTTGGTCGCTTCTTCGTGAATTTCTACGACCAAATCCTTCTTGTTCTCGAAATGGGCGTACATCGACTGCTTCTTGATACCGACCGCATCTGCAATATCGGCCAGCTTCGTTCCTTCGTAGCCGTATTGCAGAAGATGGACGACCGCGGCTTTCTTGATCTCTTCTCTTCGGCTCATGATAGTCTCCCCGCATCCTTGAGATTTCAATATGCCTGACTGTAGTCAGGTTTCCATGAGTGATATATTAACATGTTTAAAAGTAAATATCAACAAATAAACTGACTGTGGTAAGGTTAACTTATTGTGAAGTCGAAACCGTACACTTTTGCAAAATTGCAGCGAAAAATGCTTGGTTCTGTTGAATCCGTGGGAGGCATCTACCTGGAGCCGGATACGGTGAACGGGATGGCGTATTGGGAAGCGGTGCGAAACGTATTCCGGCTCGAGCGGTGACGGGGCAATCAACGGGAAGTTGTAACATGTAACTATATCCAAGGAAAGCAAAAGGCCCCCGTCTGCCTATGCATGTTCATAGGGAGCGCAGGGGCTTGCTTTGCAGATCGGATTGTGCGGCCGTACCCGACACGCGAACAGCGGACGGTTCGGGCGTCGCTTCCTTGCGATTGGCGGCGATATAGTGAGAGGGCGAGCAGCCCATAATGCGCGAGAACGCTTTACTGAACGATTGAATGGTTTCGTACTGCAACCGTTCGGCGATGTGACCGATGGACAAATTGCCGTACTTCATCATTTCCATTGCTTTCTCTACTTTCTTCGTATTAATATATCGCTGCAGCGTCATGCCCGTCTTCTGTTTGAATACATGCGATAAATACGTATAGCTGTAGCCCAGATCTTTGGCGAGTGTCTGGATGCTTTTCAATTCCAGAATATTTTTTTCCACGTAGCGGATGACCGCGTAAACCGTATGTCCGACAGAATGCTCCGACTTCTGAGGGGCATAATGCTGCACGGCTCCGCTCGTCTCGGTAAAGGAGCGATAAGACAGCACGATTACTTCTTCCAGATAGTTTCGGATCATCGTACGCGAATACGGTTTATGGGAGTAAAATTCATCTATGTTGCGGAGAAAGGGGATCATGATTCCATATGTATCTTTGGCGTGATAGTAGGGCGTCGATTGCAGAAAATCCTGAATGCTCGCCATATCCTCATCCGCCGTATTATTGATTTTAAAACCCATATACAGGAAGCGCAGCATGCTGTTTTTCTCGGTACGAATGGCATGCGTGGAGCCGATTGCATTGCAAATGAGGTCGCCTTCCTGCACGAGGAGCGGAACGCCTTCGCAGTCAAAGTAGCCGCGCCCGGACACGATGTAGCTCAATTCCAGACAATATTGCCGGTGCAAAGGGATCTCATAGCCGGATTCGCAACAGATTTCACCGATCTGGTGCAAGTCGATGCTTCCGAATATCCTCGGCTTTCTGATAAATAAATTGTCAAAATGAAACAAGCAGCCCGCCTGCTCGTTACGATTCAAATCTTTGGATCCGCTAGACATGCGGGACACCGTATGCCGGCGGGTCCGGCTCGAATAGCGAGACGGGCATTGGAATCCGAGCCTCCTCGCCGATGTTGGAGACGATCGTTTCAGTTGGGGCAGAAGCGGCGGCGGGCTTACCGGTTTTGAATAGTGAAGCAACATAATTGCAACGATTCATTGAGTCTCCACCCCTTCACAGACTAACGGTTCAATATGACTTCTGCATGTTGCTCGGAAGAATCATAGATCGCTTGAATCACCTGGCTGGACAAAATGACGGTATCGATATGAGCCGGTGATTTTTCCCCGGTGCGGATGCCGCGCAGGAAGGAATCGATTTCGTTCTGGAACATATCCCGGGAGTTGAAGACCGGCGTTGTTTCCAGAAGAGCACCGTCGCGTGCGCCGTAAATCTTAAAATCTTTGCCATACTGCAGACGGATCCCCGCCTTATCGCCGAGAAAATCGATATACATTTCCTCGACTCCGATGTTTTGCGCCCAAGCCCCGTTTATCGTAATGACCGGTCCTTCGGTACGGATTAGCGCAGTGACACAATCGTCTACGTCATACGTCCCGGCCGGATTGGGAGGGCCCGCCCACATATTGATATACGCATAATTGCCAATCTCTTTCCCCAGCTTACTGAAAGTCTGACCACTGACCGTCAGCGGCTTCGGATCGCCGGAGCAGTACATGACAATGTCGAGAAAGTGAACGCCCCAATCGATGAGTGCGCCTCCGCCTGCGATCGCTTTTGTCGTAAATGCACCGCCGAGCCCGGGAATAGAGCGATGCGAGCGGAAGCTGGCATAGACATGATACAGCTCGCCCAGATCCCCGTTTTGCACCATATTGCGGATCAGATTGACTCCGGTATTGAAACGGTTCACTACGCCGATGTTGAGCGTTTTCCCGGTTTCGCGCTGAACCTTCCGCATTTCCAGTGCTTCGGCGTACGTTCGGGCTGCCGGTTTCTCGCACAGGACATGCTTACCGGCTCTCATGCAAGCGATGGAAATCGGGGCGTGCAGATGATTGGGCGTGCAGATTGAAACCGCTTCCACATCCGGGTCATCGAGCACGATGCTGTAATCCTCGACAGCTATGCCGCATTTGAAATCGGCGACTGCTTTCTCCGCCCTAGCCCGGTTGATGTCGCAAAAATACTTGATTTCCGCTTCGGGATTGGCCATATAGGCTTTGATATGTTTATTGCTTGCGATCGTGCCGCAACCGATAATGGCAACTTTGATCATGTGCTTTCCCGCCCCCCCATTATACCCGTTTATTTAAGTCAATTGTAGCTTGGTTTTTCTGAACTACAACATCCATTTTCGACTTTCCAGTTATCCGAATTTATGGTCAGAACAGAAAATCAACAAAATTTAATCCCGACGTTTTTTGGAGTTGACACCCCAAATAACCCGGTGTTATAGTCTGGTTGCAAGTCCTTGAGACAACAAGCAATCGATTAACCATAACCACATGAAATTGTCCGATTTGGCAAATTCAGAAGGGGAGGGACTTTAAGAGCAGGCCGAATGGCAATGCATCGCAGAACCGTTTGACAGAGGGACTTGTTAAAAAAACGTTGTTTTTTAGGGAGGAGCAATCGGAATGCTTAGAAAAAGCATGGTTGTACTTGCGGGAATATCAATGATTGTAAGCGCTTGCAATTCTAGCGGTAGTAGTACAGGCGCTGGCACTGGCACTGTCAAATCGGAGGAGCGTCCGCCAGAACCGATCGAGCTGGTTATGCTGCAGGACGGGGCGACGATTACGGATGACGAGTTTGCCAATTATATCGCTGCTCCGGTGCGAGCCAAATATCCGCATATTACGATCACGATGATGCGGAACAACAAGGGCAACGAAGGGTTATCGAACCTGATCTCGTCGGGCTCCTTTCCGGATTTGATCTTTACGACGTACCCGCAAATCAAGATAAATCGGGAATTGGGCACGGCGCAAGACCTGAACGATATGATCCAAAAATTCAAAATGGATACCGGCAAGTTTGACCCTGCTGCCCTCCAAACCTCGAAAATATACGGAAACAGCGACCATTTGTTTGCCTTGCCTTTCTCGCTGAATTTCCTGGCCACTTTCTATAACAAGGACTTGTTCGATAAGTTCGGAGTCGCCTATCCGAAGGAAGGCATAACCTGGGATGAGGCGATTCAGTTATCCAAAAGCTTCGACAGAACGCTGGAGAACATCTCGTACCGTGGTTTGATGACGAATGGAGCAAGCGATCTCAGTACCCAGCTATCGCTTCCTTACGTCAATGCCGGCACAAACAAGGCTCAACTGACAACGGATGGTTGGAAGCGCTTACTAGATCTCTTGAAGGCCATAAACGATGTTCCCGGGAATAAAGGGGCCACTCTCGATCATTTCTTAAAGGATCAGACGCTTGCGATGGTGGCCAGCTACGATGCGCGGTTCGCGGCGTTAGAGAAGCTGCAAGGCACGTCCGGGCAGTTCAACTGGAACGTCACCCAGTATCCAAGCTATCCGGACAAACCGAATGTGAGTTTGGCGTCATCCGGCCACTTCTTGATCGTCTCTTCGCTGGGCAAGCATAAGGAAGAGGCGTTCCAGGTCGTCGATTTGCTGACCAGCGACGACATCCAGAAGCTGATCACGGAAAACGGAAGATTTACTTCTCTCAAGAATGAAACGATCAAGTCGCTTTACGGCAAAAATATGAAATCGATGCAAGGCAAAGATATCAAAGCGGTATTCAAAAGCGCGTTCTCGCCGCCGTTCCCGCCAACGAAGTATGATTCCTTTGTCATCACCCGTCTAAACGAAGCCGTGAAAAAAGTGACAAATGGCGAAACCGATATCAACAGCGCGCTGCGCGAAGCGGAAGAAGCCGCCAATCGAGACATTGCGGCGCAGCCTAAGTAACTTGACCGGACCGATCCGCGCCCTGCGAACGCACGGGCGCGAACATCTTACACAAAGGCGGTGTTTGTGATGAATGAACAGGAAACGCAGGAAATGACGGAGCGAAATCGGGGGATGCAAGTAGAGATTAGCCGAAGAAAACTGCTTGCCTCGCTTGGCATCGCCGGGCTCGCGGCGACCGCGGGCGGATGGAGCCTCGCCTCGGCAGGATCGAATACCGTGACCTATGCTACCTATTCGAACGGAGAGGGAGACCCGGAAGGCTGTGCTGCGCAAATCGGCATCACGACGATCGCAGAATTAAAAGCGCTTTCATCGGGACCATGCACATCTGTTTTTTTTGTCAAAGATTCGCTTCGCGAAGGAGTCTTCGTCTGGGATACCGCTGACACGGCATCGGCGGACAACGGAGGAACCGTAGTAGTGGACGCTTTCGGACGCAGATGGAAGCGCGTGGTTGACGATGTGCTGAAGGTGCAGTGGTTTGGTGCGAAGGGCGACGGCCTCGCCGACGATACGGATGCGATCCAGGCGTGCATCAATGCGGCGTCCCCTGGACAGACCGTTTATTTTCCGAAAGGCACCTACATCGTCCTGCCTTCGGGCATTACCCGTTACATTCAGCTGCGGAGCAACCTTACGCTGCTCGGGGAAGGCGCCTCCAGCGTCATTAAAGTCAAGGACAACGCGGGCAACTACGGGACGGTCATGGGCGGACCGATCGAGCCGTATTTTTGCGGAGGCATGGTGCAAAACTTGACCATCCGCAGCCTCAAATTCGATCACAATTTTGCCAATAACAACGGAGCTGTCATTCAGACCGCCAATACGACGCGCAGTCACATCCTAACGTTTTTCAACTTCAAAAACATCACGGTGGAATCCTGCATCTTCGATCCGGTGTCCAGCCGCAATGCGCTCAACTTCAACTCCAGCAAAAGCTCCCAAGTCACCGTCAGAAACAATTATTTTCAGTTTGCCAAAAGAACCGGTGACGTGTATTACGACAATACTGTCGTGTATTGCGAATGCAGCGACTACCGCATACAGGATAACCATTTCTCGGCTACCGACGCCAGTGTCGGGTTTGCGACCGGAGCCATCGAGCTGCACGGTTCGCCTTGCGTGGCCTCAGGCAATCTCATTCATCGCTACATTGCCGGCATTCAGCTTTGCTCGGCTTGGGACAGTTATAACGACTTCGGCAATTTCGTAGTGGCGAACAACACCTTTAACGATGTGTACAACGGCATTTATTTGCATATGTCGAACATGCCTCTGAAAAATGTGCTGATCGACAGCAACGTGATTGCGATGGATCAACTCGCCTACTATAGCTTTAGCGATGGGACGACAGCGGGAATCCGCATCATCGATGTAATTCAGACTCCCGGCAGAACGATCGAAAAATTAAGCATTACGAATAACCAGATTCTGTTCAAGCCGGAAACGACGGGAAGCTCGACTCGGAGAGTATACGGCACAGGAGGTATTTTATTAGACTATCCGAACGGCATAGACGGCGTTATTGTGGAAGGCAATCAGATCGTCAACTCGCCGGCGGCGGGTATTAGCATCCAAAAAAGCAGCGCCGCCACAACCATCAGCAAAAACATCAGCATTCGCAACAATCACATTATCAACTCCGGGCAAAACGTGCTGGCCACCTCGATCGTTAAAGCCGCCATAATGGCGAAGCGATTGGAGAACGTAGTGATCGAGAATAACATCATCCGAGACGATTGGGATACGATGCGAGGGTACTATGCATTTAGCATGGAGCCCGGCGCCTATTTCAAAGATGTAACGGTCCGGAACAATCAAATCACTGCGAAACAGGGAGGATACCGGCTCGATTATGTAGACAGCAAGATCGATTATTTGCCGCCGATCGCATTCAAATTCAGCGCGGTCTATCCCCCGGTCAGCGGCGACTACACCGCTGGAGATATGGTATGGAACACCGGCGCGGTTACCCCCGGGACGAGCGTGGCCGGTTATAAAGTAATAGAAAGCGGAACCGCAGGCACCTTAACCGGAGTAACCGCTTCGATCGCATTCAACACCTCGGTCATGACCGTGAGCGACTCAAGCTCGCTCAAAGTCGGTAACGTAGTCAGCGTTGCGGGATTGACCGATGCGTTCACCATTCTGCACATCACCGGTACGGCCGTGACGGTCAAGCCGAGAGCGGGCGGTACGGCGACCGGTGCGGCTCTCAGTTTCAGGGCACCCGCATTGCGCGAATTTGGTCTTATAGGTTGACTGCGGCTGACGAAATAATCAATTAACGGAGAAGAACAGTAGGGGAGCTTCCGAAGGGAAGCTCCTCTTTCGTTTTGACGAAACCGTACACTTTTGCAAATTGCAGCGAACAATACTTGTTCTGTTAGAATAAATCCCCGCTACATATACTAGTAGTACGCAGACAAAATTCGACACTCCCGGGAGGGATGAACCGATACTGGACGAACGTCGGGCCGCGATGCTGGCCATGCTGCAGGAAACGCCGGGCTTTGTGACGGCGGAGCAAATGATGGAGCGGTTGAAAGTGTCCCGGCGCACGATTTATTACGATATGGGCAAGGTGAACGACTGGCTGGCGGATAGCGGCCTGGAGCCGGTCGAGCATGTGCGGCGGGCGGGATTCCGTCTGTCGGACGCGAGCAGAGCGGGCATGCCGGAAATGGCCGGCCGAATGCGGCCGTACGAGTATGCTTTGTCCCCCAGGGAGCGGAAAGCATGGATAGCGATCGTGCTATTTACTAGACCCGATGCGGTCTATGTGCACGATTTGACCGAATTTTTGCAAGTGAGCCGCATGACGGTGCTGCAGGATATGAAGCTGCTTCGCCGCGAACTGGCCTCGTACGGACTGAAGATCGACGTCGAGCGCAAAACGGGATATGTCGTGTCCGGCGAAGAGGGCGAAAAGCGCAAGGCGCTTGCGCATTATTTGCCGCAGGTGATGGCTCACGCCAATTGGAAGCGATTCAATTCGCAGTTTCAAGGGGCGGTGCAAAGCTCCTTGGCCGAACGGCAGTTCTCGCTGCTCGTCGACGAGGAGCGGCAGGCCGAGCTGTACCGGCTTGTCGGGGAATGCGAACGATCGCTCGGCAGAGAGTTTACGGACGAGACGGTGTTCATGCTGTCATCCCGGCTGTTCATGTTCGCACATCGGTTAAAGCAGGGCGAAACGGTAAAGCTGGACGAGGACGAGAAGGCGATTTTGTCGCGCATGCCGGAGCACAAGGGGGCTCGGCGGCTGGCGCAAGGGCTAGAGAAGCTGTTCGAGGTCGAGTTTCCCGAGGACGAGGTTTGCTATTTGACGATGCACTTGCTGGGGGCGAAGCTGAACCGGCTCGCCGCTCCGACTAACGGCGCGGATGCGCCGCAGCACGGGGAGGCCGCCGCGATCAAGGCATTGACCACACGGATGATAGACCTGTTCGAGCAGTACGCCTGCGTGTTCTTCGAACGGCGCGGGGAGATGGAGGAGCAGCTTTACTTGCACGTCAAGCCCGCCTATTACCGGATCAAGTACGGGCTGGAGGTCGAGCATCCGTTGCTCGATACGATGCGTTCGAAATACCGCGAAATATTCGAGCTGACCCGCAAGGCCGTTCAACCGCTGGAGGAAAAGCTGAAACGGAGCGTCAACGACGACGAAACGGCGTATCTGGCCATGCATTTCGGGGGCTGGCTGCGCCGGCAGAACGCGGTGCCGGTGCGGCGGCGCAAAGCGGCGATCGTCTGCGTCAACGGAGTTTCGACGTCGCGCATGCTGCGCCTTCAGCTGGAAAGTCTGTTTCCGTACCTGGACATTGCTGCGGTCATGTCGCTTCGCGAATACGAGCGGTTCCGCATGCCGGTGGACGTCTTTTTCTCCACCGTCCCGCTGCCGGACACGCCGGCGCCGGTCTTTGTAGTCAATGCGGTGCTGACCGACCGGGAAAAGGCTCATCTGCTGCACGAGGTGAACCGCCGGCTGGAGGCGGCGGGCGGAAACGTTAACCCGGTTAACGGCATGATCGAGCTGATCAAGCGGTACGCCGACGTGAAGGATGAAAGCGGGTTGACGGAAGCTCTGGCCGGCTATTGGACATCGGCGGGCAGAGCTGAGTACGCGCAGCCGGACAATCCGGATTTGCCGCGTATACTTCCGGTGTCGCGCATTCGTTTCGTCCGGACGCTGGAAAACTGGAGGCAGGCGATCGGACAGGCTGCGGCCCCGCTTCTGGAAGACGGGCTCATCGAGGAACGGTACGTCGGGGCGATGATCGACAAGGTGGAGCGGATGGGACCGTACATTGTCATAGCGCCCGATGTGGCGATCGCCCACGCGAAGCCCGACGAAGGCGTGCTGGGCACGGGCATGAGCTTGCTGCTCGTACGGGAGGGAGTAGGCTTCTCGGCAGATCCGAGACACCGGGTGCGGGCACTGTTCGTCCTGGCAAGCGCGGACGGCGAATCGCATCTGACCGCGCTGGGGCAGCTGACCTTGCTGCTTCGGGACGAAACGGGGCGGAGGCGCATGGTGGAGGCGGACAGCGCGCAGACGTTGGCTGCATGGATAGAGCATTCCGCCGCTGAAGACGACTGATGGAGAAAGGGGAAACTAGGAAATGAAGTTTATGCAAGCGGAGCTGGTAGCATTGGATGTCGAGGCGAATACGCCTGAGGACGCCATCCGAGCGGCCGGGGAGCTGTTGGCGGAGGCTGGGGTCGCGGATCGCTCGTATACGGAGGCGATGGTCGAGTCGTACCGGCAGAAGGGGCCTTACTTCGTTCTCGCTCCCGGTATCGCCCTGCCGCACGCGAAAGCGGATAGCGGAGTAAATGAGGCGTCGGTATCGTTCGTCCGGTTGAAGCAGCCGGTCCGGTTCGGACACGCGTCGAACGATCCGGTGGATCTTGTCTTTGCGCTCGGCTCTTCTTCCAGCGCCGATCATATCGCCATGCTGCGAAAGCTGACGCTTCTGCTGAACGATCCCGCCAATATCGCTACGCTGCGGAAGGCGGGCAAGCCGGAGGATATACAGGCATTGCTCGTTTAGAAAGAGAGAGATTCCTTACCCCGCTTTGAGGCACTTACAAAACTATCCGGCGATCGAGCGTACGCGCCGACGCCCAAGGAGGACTACCCACATGATCAAATTGCTGTGCGTATGCGGACTCGGACAAGGAACGAGCCTGATTTTGCGGATGAATGTGGAGACCGTGTGCCGCGATCTCGGCGTGCAAGCGGATGTCGAGCATATGGACGTCTCGTCCGCCAGTGGAGTGAAGGCCGATTACATTTTGACCAGCAACGAGCTGGCGCAAAGCTTGCAGGGCCATTCCGCCCAAATCGTGATCATCGACAACTATTTCGACCTGAACGAAATCAAGAGCAAGCTAAGCGCGGCTGTCCAGTAATCACCATACCCTTAGGAGGTTCACGCGATGGACATTATTTTCTGGATTGCCACGAACATATTCGGAACACCGGCCATCCTGCTCGGCGCGATCGTGCTGATCGGTCTGCTGCTGCAAAAGAAGACGACCAGCCAAGTCGTCAGCGGCACGTTCAAAGCGATCATCGGCTTCTTGATCATCGGCGCCGGCGCCGGCGTCATCGTGAATGCGCTTAACGTGTTCGAGCCGATGTGGAAGGAAGTATTCGGGCTGCAATCGGAAACGCTGGGGCAATTTCTCGGCCAAGAGAAGTTTAACGCCCAGTACGGCAGCGCCGTAACGCTGGCGATGTTCCTCGGCTTTCTGATCAACGTGCTGCTCGCCCGGTTTACGAAGTTCAAATACATTTATTTGACCGGGCATATGATGTTCTGGACATCAACGGTATTTGCCGGCGTCGTCGTTCATACGGCAGGCGATGTGGCGTTCTGGAAGCTCGTGCTGTTCCTGGCGGTCATACTCGGCGTGTACTGGACGTTCCAGCCGGCTCTGACGCAGCCGCTGATGCGCAAAATTACCGGCAACGACAATATCGCTCTCGGCCATACGTCGGCATCGGTCGCGCTGCTTGGCGGCTTGCTCGGCAAGCTGTTCGGCAACAAGGAGAACGACTCGGAGAAGCTTAAGGTGCCGAAAGGTCTTGAATTTTTACGCGATTCCAATGTCATTACGGCCCTCAGCATGGGAGCTCTATTCCTGATCGGGGCGATCGTCGTCATGCTGAAGGGAACGCCCGGCGCGGAAGAGTTGATCAAGAAGGCCGGCGACCAAAACTTTATTATTTACTCGATCATACAGTCGTTCACGTTCGCCGGCGGGATCGCCATCGTGTTGATGGGCGTGCGGATGTTTATCGGGGAGCTCGTGCCCGCGTTCAACGGGATCGCTACCAAAATCGTTCCCGGCGCCAAGCCGGCGCTGGATAGCCCGGTTACGTACCCATACGCTCCGAACGCGGTTATCCTCGGCTTTATCGGCGGCTTCGTCGGCGCCTTGATCTGGCTCGTCGTGCTCGGCAACACGGTATCTTACGTGTTCGTGCCGACGATGATCGTGCTGTTCTTCCACGGCGCCACGGCCGGGGTATTCGGCAATGCGACAGGCGGCACGCGCGGCGCGCTGCTCGGCGGTTTCGCCACGGCTACCGTTGTCGCCTGGGGACAATTCATTATGGTGAAATTCCTCATTACGTCGACGATCCCGGACACGGCGATGTGGGCGGCCGACTCGGATATGTTCATTATCGGGCCGATCATCAGTTTCCTGGCTAAGCTGTTGTTCTAAGCGGAAAAACCGGCTCGGGGGGCGGGAGGAGCGGCTTTGCGGAAAGCGGCCGCTTGTCCCGCCCGGACCGGAGACGGTTATTTTGAAGAGAAGGAGAGATCATCATGAGCTTTATTCGAACGCTGGAGGGAGATATAAGCCCGCAATCGCTCGGGTTCACCTATTCGCACGAGCATATCGTCTGCCGACCGGCTTTCTGGGCGGAGCGAGGCGAATCCGACCTGCTGCTGGACGATCCGGAGAAATCGCAGCGGGACGTCGAGGACTTCAAAGCATGCGGGGGATCCGCCATCGTAGACGCAACGGCGGTCGATTACGGCCGCGATGTGGAAGCGGTGCGCCGGATCGGGCAGGAGACGGGCATTCATATCGTCGGAACCGCCGGATTCAACAAAAGCTTCCTGTGGGACGCCCGTATCAAAGAAGAGCTGAAGCCGATTATCGGATCTTATGCCACGTATGCGGAATGGATCGACCGGGCTTCGATCAACGAATTGACCGCGTTTGTCGTCCGCGAGGTGGAGGAAGGGCTGGAGGGCACGCCCTTTAAAGCCGGACAAGTGAAATTCGGCACTGGCTACAATCGGATTACGCCGCTCGAAGAGAAGACGCTACGGGCCGTAGCGCGGGCGCATCACGAGACGAAAGCGCCGGTGCATTCCCATACGGAGGTCGGCACGATGGCCTTGGAGCAGCTTGAGCTGCTGAGAAGCGAGGGCGTCGACCTGAATTTCGTCAGCCTCGGCCATATGGACCGCAACCCGGACCCTTACCTGCACGAGCAAATTGCCCGGACAGGCGTGTATCTGAGCTTCGACGGGATCGGCAAAATCAAATACGCCCCGGAAAGCACGCGCATCGCGCTTATTCTGGAGCTGGTGCGCAAAGGCTATGAGAACCAGATCCTGATCAGCGGCGATACGGCGCGCAAAACGTACTACAAACATTACGACCATGGACTCGGTCTGGAATACATTAAAGCGAAATGGCTGCCCCGCTTCGTCGATGAAGCGAATCGGAGCGGCTTCGACGGAGAGAAGCTGGCGGAGAAGTTTTTCGTCCATAATCCGGCTGCCTGCTTTTCGTTCAAGAAGTAAGGAGGGAGCGCTCATGCACTTTCAATACGAGAACGCCTACGATGTCAAGGAGCGCATCGCCGAGAAGCGGGTAGCGATTTTGCCCGTCGGCGCCGTGGAAGCGCATGGTCCGCATCTGCCGCTCGGCACGGACAACGTGCTGGCCGAACGGATGGGGGCCAAGCTGGCCGAGCGGACGGACGCCTATCTGCTGCCGACGCTGCCTTACGGCCAAGTGTGGAGCTTGCGCAGCTTTCCCGGCAGCTTGAGCGTATCGAACGAGTCGCTGATCATGCTGCTGAGCGATATCGGGGAAAGCCTGTACCAGCAGGGATTCGGCGTATTCGTCATGCTGAACGGCCATCTGGGCAACGGCACGGCGTTGAAGGAAGCGGCCCGGAGGCTTTACGAGAAGGTGCCGGAGCTGAAGGTATATTACTTTTTCTACCCTGGCGTCAAAGAAATAACAGCCCGCGTCCGCGAGTCGTCCTCCGCGCACGGCGCGTATTTCCACGCTTGCGAGATCGAGACGTCTTATATGCTTTATTTGGCGGAAGAGCTGGTGGACATGGACAAAGCCATCTGCGATATTCCGAATATCGGCGAGGAAGCGGACTGTACGCCGACCCCTTGGGAAACCTTTACGAAGACGGCGGTGCTGGGCGACGCCACGCTGGCGACGCGCGAGAAGGGCGAAGCGATCCTGGAGACGAGCTTGAACGTGATGACGGAAATTGTCAACAAGGCCAAACGGGCGGCAGCCAGAGACGAATCGTAACGGATACGCATAGAGAGTGAGCAAGTTAGAGAAAGAGCAAGGATCGAGAAGGAGTGAGAGACTTATGATCGATACGTATTTTCGGACGATGGAGAAGATGCTGAGGAACGTACGTGCTGCTGAAGAAGGACCTATGAAGCAGGCTGCCGCGAAGGTTGCGGATTGTATTGCCGGCGGCGGAATCGTTCATTTGTTCGGCTGCGGCCATTCGCATATTTTGACGGAGGAAGTGTTTTACCGGGCAGGCGGGCTCGTCCCGATCCGGCCGATTTTCTACGAACCGCTTATGCTGCACGAAGGGGCGGTCCGTTCCTCGGAGCTGGAGCGGAGCAACGGTTTGGCGGACGCTTTCATGGCCGGACAAGATATACGCGAAGGGGAAGTCATGTTCGTGTTGTCTACGTCCGGGCGCAATCCGGTGCCGGTGGATGTGGCGCTGGCGGCGAAGGCGAAAGGCGCTTTCGCGATCGGCATTACTTCTATTGCCTATTCCAGCAGTCAGCCTTCTCGTCATACGAGCGGCATGCGCCTGTCGGACGCGGTCGATCTGGTTATCGACAACCACGCGCCGGTCGGCGACGCCGTGCTGACGCATGAGCGGGTGAAGGTGCCGTTTACGCCCGCGTCGACGGTAATCGGGGCAACGATCCTGAATGCGGTGCTGGCGCAAGCCATCGCCGATCTGGCCGAACGCGGCGTGGAGCCGCCGGTCTATTTGAGCGGAAATATTGACGGAGCGGATGCGCATAACGAAGCGCTCATCGCGCAATATCGCGAACGCATCCCGCTGCTGTCTTGACATAAGGAGGAAGCATCATGATCAGCAAAGAGATGACCGTATTGAACGAGCAAGGTTTCCATGTGCGTCCCGCGCAGCTGTTCGCGGAAAAGGCGGGCGCTTTCGCATCGAGCGTACGCGTGCGCGGCGAAGCGGGGGAGGCGGACGGCAAAAGCATGTTGGAGCTGATGACGCTGGGGCTTGCGCAGGGCTCGCGTCTGACGCTGGAGACGGACGGACCGGACGAAGCCGAGGCGCTGAAGACGCTGGCCGAGCTGATCGACGGCCGATTCGGTGAAGCGTGATGGCGGCCGCAACGACCATTGCCGGCATCGGTGTGTCCGAAGGCATCCGCATCGGGCGGGCTTACCGGCTGGATGAGCCGGTATCTGGCGTATCGGGGCGTACGGCGGAGAAGGACGGGAACGCCGGCACGGATCGGGCGCAGTCGGGCCTCCCTGGCGGATCGGATGGGCCGTCGCGAAACGCCGAAGCGGAGATCGGACGGCTGGAGCAGGCGCGCGAGCGGTGCGCCGAGCAGCTGACGGCATTGGCCGAGCGGGCGCGGGCGGAGCTTGGCGAAGACAAAGCGGCGATTCTCGCCGGGCAGCGCGGCTTTCTGAGCGACCCGGCGTTTTACCCGGCCATTGCCAAGCGGGTGCGGGACGAGGGATGGCTGGCGGAGGAAGCGGTAAATGATACGGTCGAGATGTTCGCCGCGAAGTTCGAGGCGCTCGGCAACGCCTATATGCGCGAGCGGGCCGCCGACATCCGCGACGTGGGCAAGCGCCTGCTCCTCGCGCTGACAGGCGGAGGGGAAGAGTCCGGCCTGGCCGGTCTGCGCGAGGAAGCGATTCTCGTGGCGGAGGACTTGTCGCCGTCGGAGACCGTACAGCTCGACAAGCGGTATGTGCTGGCATTCGTCACCCGCACCGGAGGAAAGACGTCGCACACGGCGATATTGTCGCGCTCGCTCGGCATCCCGGCCATCGTCGGCGCGGGCGAGCCGCTCGACGCCGTACGAACCGGCGACACGCTGATCGTGGACGGCGCGAACGGCCTGTGCATCGTCCGTCCGGACGAGGAGACGCTACGCGCGTACGAGGTGCGTATGGCCGAAGAGCGCGACCGGATCGCCTCGGAGCGGGAAGGACGATTCCGCCCCGCCGTATCGGCGGACGGACGTCGCGTCGAGATCGGCGTCAATATCGGCGCGGCAGCCGAGTCGGAAGCCGCCGCCGACAGCGGAGCGGACGGCATCGGGCTGTACCGCACGGAGTTTCTGTTTATGCACGCCGAGCGTCTGCCGGACGAGGAGGAGCAGTACGCGGCTTACAGCGAGGTGGTGCGGCGGATGGACGGAAGGCCTGTCATTATCCGCACGCTGGACATCGGCGGAGACAAGGCGCTGCCTTATCTGAATTTGCCCAAGGAAGCCAATCCGTTCCTCGGCTACCGCGCGATCCGCATCGGTCTGGACCGCGAAGACTGGCTGCGCAGCCAGCTCCGCGCCATCATCAGAGCCAGCGCGCACGGGGAGGTCAAAGTCATGTTCCCGATGATATCGGGGCTTGGCGAATGGCGGCGGGCAAAAGCGCTGTTCGAGGAGGAGCTGGCCAGCCTCCGCAAGGAAGGACAGAGCATCGCCGACCGGATCGAGACGGGCATCATGGTGGAGATTCCGTCCGCCGCCCTGCTTGCCGATACGTTCGCGCGGGAAGTCGATTTTTTCAGCATCGGCACGAACGACCTGGTGCAGTACACGCTTGCGGTCGACCGGATGAACGAGAAGGTTGCCCCGCTGTACGACTATTTCCATCCCGCTGTGCTGCAGCTGATTCAACGGGTGATCGAAGCGTCCCATACGCACGGCAAATGGACCGGCATGTGCGGCGGCATGGCCGCCGACCCGATTGCGGCTCCGCTGCTGCTCGGCTACGGTCTCGATGAATGGAGCATGGACATCGGTTCGATTCCGAAGGTGAAGCAGGCGCTGTCCCGGCTGGACAGCGGCGAATGCCGCGAATGGGCCGCCCGCCTGACCGCGCTGGATACGCCGGAAGCGGTCCGGAGCGAGCTTGTGCATTTGTCGGAACGGTCATAAAGCTTTTTCCCGCAACGCCAAAACAGCCTCCCGTATCCGCCCGTCGCGGATGTGGAGGCTGTTTTGTATGTAGAGCGGATTGCTGCTGCCGGTTCGCGCCGCGCGCAGTTCACGGCGGGCGATGCAAGCCGGCAGTTGGAGTTGGCAGGGTCGACGATCACGAATCACGGATCGCCGATATCCTCCGCAAACAGTTTAGACGTTGCCGTGCGAGACGACCAGCTCGTATTTGTTGAGCGATGCGCCAAGCATGACTTCCTTCGTATCTCCGCCGCCGCGATGGGATTCACGGAACGATTCGCTGGCCGTCCAGCCTTTGAACGCTTCTTCGTTCTCCCATACGGTACATACCTTCAGCTCTTCTTCGCCTTCCTTGCCTTCTCCGAGCCATACCTCCAGCCGGACGAATCCGGGCATTTGCTGAACGCCTTTGGCGGCGGCGAAACGCTCGGATACTTGTTTTCCGTGACCGGCTTTGATCCGGATCGTGTTCGTTACGACAAACATGGCTGTTCCTCCAGTCGATTAGTCGGCTGGTACAAAGTCCGATGCGCGCTCAAGTCCGACTTTGTACATGTCCGTTATGAATGCTCACCCCTCATTATAACGGAACAGGGAGGGCGGGACAAAAGTGCGTCTGACTGCATCCGATGCGATTGCCCTGAACTACCGATGGTTTGACAGCACCCTTCGACAGTAATCTTAATAGAATTGCTGTAGGATGAGAGATACCACTTTTCTAGTATTTCTTGATGAAGGAGGCCGTATTGTGGAACAACAACTGCATACGGAGATGGCTGCAGGCCATCCCCTGCTGGCGCAGCCGTCCGAACCGTCCGAGGACATGCGGGAAATCCAACAGAAGCAAAGACTTACCTTGAGGGTGTTGAATGAAAGGATCGAGCAGCTTCAGGAGGAAAACCGTCTGCTGCTTGGCAGGCTGGACGCGCTGGAGGAACTGTTGACCGTATATCCGGCCGGGCGCGCCGAAGCCGCCGCCGCAGAGGAGCCGACGATCGGGAATATGCCGCCCCTTGCGGTTGAGGATGTGCCGCCCTTTGCGGTGGAGCGGGGGAGAAAGCCTCTGCTGGACATTTCCATCGTTCAGGAAGTGCTTTCGGTCGGAATGCCGGATCGATCAGACAAGAATACGCCCGAATGGACGACGTTGTTGCCGACGCAGCTGTACGAAGGCGGCGGAGAGGGTGACGGCTATCTGGTCGGCTTGCCTCGCTCCATAATGGCCCCGCGATCCGAGCGTCACCCCGTCCGCAAAAAAAGCTTCTGGGCGATCTTTTCGTTCCGAAATTGGCGTAAGCTTATATAGAAGCGAAACGGAAGCTCCTTGTCAAAAGGGGCTTCTTTGCGCGCAAGGTTCACAAAGTGCTCGTTTGTTGGCTTTTGACCGTTTCAGGTATAATAAAGCTATTCATGCCATACACGAAACGGAGATCAAGCACGCATGACGATACAGGCGACGACGATGCTGGTGGAGGAAGCGGAACAGTTTATCCGGACTTGCGGCAGAGAGCTGGGCAAGAGCGAAGACGAGATACAGCGGCGCTTGCGGGAGGCGGGACGGGAAATCGCCGAGACGGGCACTTATTCGCATACGCAGGAGGAACTGCGCTACGGCGCCAGGATGGCATGGCGCAACAGCAACCGGTGCATCGGCCGGCTGTTCTGGGAAACGCTCGAAGTGTGGGACGCCCGGGGGCTGGAGACGGAAGAACAGATGGCGGAAGCGCTGATCGCGCATATCGCCAACGCGACGAACGGCGGCAAAATCCGGCCTGCGATTACCGTCTTCCGTCCGTTCTGCGGGCCTCGGCGGCAGGTGCGCATATGGAACTATCAACTGATTCGTTACGCCGGCTACGAGACCGAGCATGGCATTGTCGGCGATCCCGATTCGGTATCGTTTACGAAGCGATGCATGGAGCTGGGGTGGCGCGGTGAAGGGACCGCATTCGACATCCTGCCGCTTGTTGTCCAAGCGGACGGACGCAAGCCGCGTCTGTTCCCGATTCCGCCGGGCACGGTGATGGAAGTCCCGTTGACCCATCCGGAGCTGCCGGCTTTCGCGGACTTGCGGCTGCAGTGGTATGCGGTGCCGATCGTCTCCAACATGCGTCTGGAAATAGGCGGCATCTCGTATACGGCGGCGCCGTTCAACGGCTGGTACATGGGAACGGAGATCGGGGCGCGTAATTTGGCCGACGTGCACCGGTACAATATGCTGCCTCGCGTCGCATCCCTGATGGGGCTGGATACGTCGCGGGAGTCGTCTCTGTGGCGCGACAAAGCGCTGGTCGAGTTGAACGTGGCGGTGCTGCACTCGTTTCGCGAGCATGGCGTCATGATCGTCGATCATCATACGGCCGCGAAACAGTTCGCCAGCTTCGAGGAGCGGGAGCGCCGAAGCGGCCGGGAGACGACAGGGGATTGGACTTGGCTTATCCCTCCCGTTTCTCCGGCCACGACGTCGATTTTTCATAAACATTATACCGATCGGGTCGTCACGCCGAATTTTTTCTACCAGGAGCTTGAGGACGATTGAGGCTCACCTGCGTAACGAAATCGGCAAAAGAAGCTTCCATCCCCGCGCTGAGCGGCTCCGGAAGCTTCTTTGTTTGGTTTTTGGGACAGACCTTTGCCGGTTACGCTTGCTCGGCCAGCAGCTCGGGTACGGTGACGAAGGTGAAGCCTTCCCCTCTTAAATAGTCGATCACTTGCGGAAGCGCCTCGATGGTGTTGTCCAGCTTGCCGTTCTTGCCGCCGAAGCAGTGCATCAGAATAATACCGTCAGGTTTCGTCTGCTTCTTCACCTTCTCCAGCATTTCCGCCGGGGTTGTACCGGCCCAGTCGCGGGTATCGACGGTCCAGCCGATCGAACGGCGTTCCTGGCCTACGGCTTGCTTGACGTTGTCGTTGGTCGCTCCGTAGGGTGCGCGGAACAAGTCGGTGTTCTTGCCTAGCGCATGGCGAATGGCTTCATCGGCTTTGTCGATTTCTTCCGCTACTTCCTTTGTAGTCCGCTTGGTCAAGTCCGCATGATCCCACGTATGGTTGCCGATGGCGTGCCCTTCTTCCGAAATCCGCTTGAGCATATCCCCATACTTGGACACTTGCAAGCCGACGACGAAAAAGGTAGCCTTGACCTCCTGCTTCTTCAAGACCTCCAGGATAAGCGGCGTGTACTTCTTGTCCGGGCCGTCGTCGAACGTCAAAGCGACCCGCTTTTCATCGTGCTTGCGCGTTCCCGCCTGCTTGACGCTCCCGGACGTCGGCGTGTCGGTTTTGGCCGGCTGTAGCGGGGGATTGGCAACCGTGCCCCCGTTCGCCTTCGTCGCGGCAGCCGGCGTCCCGGCACCCCGCTCGTTCGTCGTTGCCCCCGGCTGGGACGCTTTGCCTGTGGCGGCGGACGGATTTTTCGCCGAAACGACTGCGCTTTCCTCCCCGGCGTTATCCGCCGTCATGCCGGGCCCGGCCAATAAAGGCTCGCCCCCGGTCAGCACCGTCGTTTCGCTGGTGTAGCCGGTAAAAATCAACAGCATGACCGCACTCATCACCGTTACTTTCCAACCTCTTCGTCTTCCCATAAGCCCAGTCCCTCTCTCACCAGCCACGCTGTTCTCTATACTCTATTTGACGGTATATTGAATGCAATAGTTTACACGTTTCGCCGCTTTTTTGCAATTTTTTTGGTGCCGTCGGGGCGGGATTTGTTGAACTCGGGAAGCGGCTGCCCGAAATGCGGCGATAACCGCCGCCATTGCTGCTGTCAGGCGGCTGGGAGAGGCGACAGCGTCTCTCGAAAAACTGCGCCGTTAACGTCGAAACGGAGTCCATTCGACGTTCTTCGAGCCGTTTTTATGGTCTGAAGGGCGAAAAAACGGTTCTGTCGGTGGTTGTGTCCTCGTGTCGGAAATGGTAGATTAAAGCATAGCAATAAAATACGCATAACGGAATCAAGAGGGCTACTATGAATCGAATGGTACGGAAAGCGGCTTTCCTGTGCGCCTTGCTATTCGGCCTGCTGGGCCTCCTGCTGCCATTGGCGGAAAAAGCGCATGCCGACTCTTTTTCGGCCCGGGTAGCGACCGACTCGCTGATCATTCGCGCCGAACCGGCCGCCCGCGGGGCGGTAGTCGGCTCCTTAAGCAAGGGCGCGGTCGTCAGCGTTTCGACGGAATCCTACGGTTGGGCCAAAGTACAGTCTGGCAAGCTGACGGGTTGGGTGGCCGGCCACTATTTGGTGAAAGCGGGTTCAACCTCCGACTCGAAATCGGGAACTACCGCATCGAAGACGAGCGGGAAGTCCGACGTATCGGTGGCGAACGCCTCCGGCAGTACGTCCGGAACCGTCCAGGCAGACCAGCTGTGGCTGCGCAGCGGCCCCGGGACCGACTCCAAGGCGCTGGAGCTGGTGGCGAAGGGAACCCGGCTTGCGATTGTCAAGCGGCAGGACGGCTGGCTTCAGGTGAAGACGCCGCAAGGAAATGCCGGCTGGGTGTCGGCGCGTTATGTGGACGAGTCCAGCGATACGGCGGTCGCCAAAACCGCGTACAAGGAGCAGACGAAGGATCAAGCGCCAACGCCCAAGGGCGGGCTCAAGGGCAAGCTGATCGTGATCGATCCGGGACACGGTGGCAACGATCCGGGCGTCATCGGAGGCACCTACAAGACGTCGGAGAAAACCGTCAACCTGAAAACCGCCAAGTATTTGGCGGAGGAGCTCCGTTCCGCCGGAGCGAAGGTGGTCATGACCCGGACGCGCGACGACGAGCAGCCCGATCTGTCCGATCGAGCCGCTGTCAGCAACAGCAAGCGGGCGGACGCTTTCATCAGCGTTCATTATAACGCGTCTCCCAAAAAAGTGTCCGGCACGCTGACGTACTATTACTCGGAATCCAAAGACCGTCCGCTCGCAAGAAGCATCGAAGCCCGCTTGGGCAAAGGCACCGGCTTGAAAAGCAACGGCATTTCCTTCGGCGACTACCATGTGCTTCGGGAAAATAACCGGCCAGCCGTATTGCTGGAGCTCGGCTTTCTGAGCGATTCGGGCGACGAGGCGCTTGTGCGCAAGGACGATTATCAGAAGAAAGCGGCACAGGCCATCGTTGCCGGACTGAAGGATTACTTCGGCGGCTGATGCGGCTTCCGGCATTCCATAACCTCCAGTTCCACCCTTCCGGTGGGACTGGAGGTTTTATGGTTTAGTGGAACGATTTCCAGAAGGCGCCGCTCGTGTCGATGATATCGGCAAGCTCCGCATAAGGGATCGTGAACGTCGGGAAGCCGGCGGCGTAAGGGGCGATTTCGTAAGGAGGGAAGACGATGTGCAAGGCGTCCCCGGTTACGTAGAACAATTGGTCGGGAGCGATCTGCTTGAAGCTGCCGGGGAATACGTAGCTGTACGCGGGATCGGTGGCAATCCGCTTGCGGATGATATCGCTGATGCGGTTCACGTAAGGGCTGCCGGCCTTGAACAAGTCCTTCAGCGCGTACATGTCGCCGTTCAGCAGATTCACGTGGACGTATTCTCTCGACGGCATGCCGTGCGCCGCTCCGAACGGGAAATTGTAGCCGTCCAGCTGCAGGACGAGCAGATGATTGCGGTAGAAGGCTACGGCAAAATCGCCCGTGTAGCTGGCCTCCAACTGCTCGTGCGCCGGAACCGGCTTTACGGCGGAAAGCTGCTTCAGCCGGAGGTTGACCTTCCGTTCGGCGTTCGGATCGGCCATTCCCTCGACTTGCGGATAATAGACGAGATAGTCCGGGTTCGGTTTGAATTTCACTTCTCTTACGGCAAAAGGCGGCTTAAGCGGAATGACCGGGCTCGGCTGCCAGACGAGGCGTCCCGTCCGGTCGTAATAGGACAAACGCTGATCGATGTTCGCGCTGACCAGCTTGCCGATAAAAGCCATCGTTCCGCTTCCCGCCGCTTTCGGCAAATTCGCTGCCGCCCGACCGTTCGTATCGATCCAATACGTGGATGTGCGATCCGATACCGGGGCGTAACCTTGATGAAATTCGCCGATGGAACGGAAACGGAAATCGGTCAGCAATCGTCCGTCCGTATCGGCCAGCGCATACGTCGAACCGATGAACGGCTGCTGCGGATCGATAGCTTTGCCGACGGCTAGCCTTTTTTCCCCCAGCGGGTTGATTTCGTTGTAAACCGGCTGGATGACAAACGAGCCTTTCCGGTCGATCAGGCCGTAACGGTTATGGTAGTCCTCGGCGGTATTGACGACAGCCCGGCCGTCCTGGAAAGGAAGCGCTGCGGTAAAACGGGGAGGGATGACGACGTTGCCCTTCTCGTCGATATAGCCGTTCTTGCCGTTCGCTTCCTGTTGAAAGGCCAGCAGTCCTTCCCCGGGCGGCCCTACGTAGGCGTAAGAGAATGCCGCCAACTGGCGGCCGTTCGGGTCGATCAACGCATAGCGGTTATCCCCGAGCTTGACGAGCGCCCGTCCGCCGGAGAAATCGCCGGCTTCCACGAAGCGGTCGGGAATGACTTCTTTGCCGTCGCGATCCAAATAGCCGTACCGGCTTTCCCCCTCGTGGCCGCTTTTGGCGAAAACCGCCCTCCCCTCCCGGTATGATCCGATATACGAATAAGCGCCCGGTGTCAGCACGCGCCCGCGTTCGTCGATGACCCGGAAGCCTTGGCTGTCGATCGCCGCGGACCGGCCTTCCGAGAAAGGGGAGATCGATTCGTAGACCGGTTGAATGACAAACCGGCCGGATGCGTCGATAACGCCCTGCTTGTCGTGAGTCTGAACGATAGCCAGGCCGTTGTTCTGAAAATCGAGGGCGTACTCGTACTGCGGCGCTAGCACGACCCGCCCGCGCTCGTCGATATAGCCCCACAGGTTGCCGCGGCTCGTCTTGACCTGTACCGGGTAAAGCGGGATCGCGCGCACAGCTGCGCGCTCCATGCCGCTGCGCGCGGCAAGCAGGGGAGCGCCGCAGCGGGCTGCCGCCTCGGCATCGGGGAAGCAGGCTACGACAATAACCAGCCGATTTCCGTACCATACGGGCATCGTTCCGAACGACGGACCGCCGCCAGCCGGGAAGGGAGATGCCGGCCGGGTCCTTGTCCGCAAGCCTTCCGTTTGAAACTCGTTCATCATGCGGCTCAAACTCCTCGCAAATAAGATCTTGCCTACAGCATATGGGCGGATGGGCGCATTGGTGACAGGGGACGTCCGAACGGAGCCATTGTATGGGGCACGATGTGACTGGGGATTGGAAAAAAGACAGCTTCTTGATTACTATAGAAAGTAGAGATCTTGAGAATCTTGTACATCATCATAAGGGAGGGCTAATCCGGATCATGGATGTTCGTAAATATGCTTCAAGAGGAAGCTCTGGGGCGCGAAGCCGCCGCAGGCTCGGTCTGGGGCTGCTCGTAACGGTGGCGCTGGCCGCCGGAGCGACCGTGCTGGTATACGGGCAGCGCCCCGCGCACGCGCCGTCCCCCGGCACTTTTATCGAATCGCTGCCGTTTATTAAGCGCGCGCCGGAGGCGGTCGAATTCCGCATGAGCGATTTCGAGCACGGCTGGCTGCGTTATTCGGACGGAACCGTGAAGGCGACGGACGATGCAGGCGCAACGTGGCGGGATGCTCACGCGCAGGGAGGAGAAGCGGGGGAAGGCGTTGCGGCGCCAGCCGCCCGTTCGGAATGGAGCCTGGCGCCTGCGGAGGCGGCGAAGTTGGAGACAGTGGTCTTGGAGGCGACACCGTATACGGTCAAGCAGGCGCAATTTATGACCGACCGGCTCGGCTGGGCGCTTGTGGCCGACGCAGCGGAGCTGCCCGCTCCGCTGCTCGTGACGACAGACGGCGGAACGACTTGGCAGGCGAAGGTGACGGCCGTCGTGTTGGATGCGGTGCAGGCGGAGAAGAGGCGCGAGGAGCAAACCGCGCAGGAAGCGGCCTTCTTCGCCACGCCGGAGCAGGCGCGGCAGGCGCTCCGCTCCGCGTGGACGATTATGCCGAGCCAGGCGTCGCCGGGTGACGCCGTGCTGGTGCGGGGCAATCGACCGGGGCAGGTGGAATGGCAAGGCAAGACGTACCCGCTGCAGCCGTTCGGCGCCGGCTATTATACGTATTTGCCGGTTACGCTGTCGGTCAAGCCCGGCGACTATCCGATCGGGGATCAACTGCTGACAATTAAAGCGAAGAAGTTTGAGACGCAATATTTGCAAGTATCGAAGCAGATGGAAAGCATGAAGCAGGATACTGACCGCATTGAGGCCGACCAGAAGAAGGTCGATGCGGCGCGCAGCAAGTCCGAGCCGGAATTTCTGTTTACCGGCCCGTTCGTGCAGCCGATTCAAGGTATTCTGACGACGCCGTATGGCTATACGCGCTACGTTAACGGCAAGCTGGACAGCTCGCACCTGGCCATTGATTTGGCGGCCAAGGAAGGGACGCCGATCCAGGCGACGAACGACGGCATCGTGGCTTTGGCCGACAGTCTGTATTTGACCGGCAATGCGATCTATCTCGATCACGGCATGGGGCTGTTCTCGCAATATGCGCACCTGTCCGAGCTGCGGGTCAAGACCGGAGACCGGGTGAAGAAGGGCGACATTATCGGACTTGTCGGGACTACCGGCTTCTCGACCGGACCGCACCTGCATTTTACGTTCTGGGCCCATAATGTGCAGGCGAACCCGAACCTGTTCTTTAACGCGACGCCGTTCGGGTGGAAGCGGCAACCTTGACTATTACGGCAGGGCAATCGCCTAAGAAAAAGCGCCGGCAAAGCGAGGCTGCGGCGAGTCTTTGCTCCTCCAATCGCACTTGAAATCGGATTCCCTGTTTGGGTGGTAGCAGGCGGAATCCGATTTCAAAGGCGACCGCTTCGCTTTTGCGGACCCAAAGGCTCCCCTTCGCCTTCTCTGCATAGTCGAACTGTGTCTAATGCGATTGACTTGACTATAACGGTATGCGGCATTGCGCAAGGGTGCATACATGTGGTAGAATCGACTTACTTTCAGGAAACGGAGGGTTGCTTGTGATTGATTTTATCCGAGTCAGAATTTTGCGCTAATGATTAGGTGCGTGAAAGGCTCTGCCTGTGTGCAGAGGACTCAGGATAAGTCTGTCCACAAGCTCCCATGCGGGCGAGACGTTCGGAAGCGGCGGTAGGCGAGGCAATCTCGCCGGGCCGTCGGCTGCCGGCGTTGTCTGCCGACTTGTCGTTCCCGGTATCGACCGCGGAACGGGCAAGTGGCTCGGCTTGCACTTTGTGGATTTTTTTCCTGCATATGTCCTCTTCGCCCTCTACACAGGCAACGGCCCCGTCGTCTGTGTTTTTTTGTTTTTCCAAACAACGGTAACGAAAGGATGATTTATATATGGAACAACGAGCGATAGTCGTGGGTGTCAATTTGAACAACCAGCCGGATTTTGCCGAATCAATGGCGGAACTGGCCAATCTGGCGGCCGCCTGCGGCGTAGAGGTCGTCGGTGAGATGACCCAGAAGGTCAGTCATGTGAATACGTCGCACTATATCGGCAGCGGCAAGGTGAAGGAGCTGGAGATTGTGCTTGCCCAGCTTGAGGCGAATGTGGTCATTTTCAACGACGAGCTGTCTCCTTCGCAAATTCGCAATCTGGAGAAAGATCTTGCTTGCAAGGTGATCGACCGCACCATTCTGATTCTGGACATATTCGCCGAACGCGCCCAGACGCGGGAAGCGCAGCTGCAGGTCGAGGTGGCTCAATTGCAGTACATGCTTCCCCGCCTTATCGGGCTGCGCGAATCGCTGGGACGGCAGAGCGGAGGCGTCGGCACGAAAAACAAAGGGGTCGGGGAAACGAAGCTCGAGTTGGACCGGCGTCGCATCGAATCGAAAATAACCGCCTTGCACAGGGAGCTGGAGACGCTCGTCGCCCAGCGTCAAGTACAGCGCAAACAGCGGCAAAAAAACCGGGTTCCGGTCGTCAGCCTGGTCGGCTATACGAATGCCGGCAAATCGAGTCTGATGAACGCGATGATGGAGCTATACGATCCGTCCGGCGGCAAGCCGGTGCTGGCACGCGACATGCTGTTCGCCACGCTGGAGACATCCGTCCGCAGCATCGAGCTGCCGGATAACAAGTCGTTCCTGCTGACCGATACGGTAGGGTTCGTTCGCAACCTGCCGCACCATCTAATCAAGGCTTTCCGCTCGACGCTGGAGGAGGTGGCCGAATCGGACCTGCTGCTCCATGTGGTCGATAGCTCCAACCCCGAGCATGAACAGCTGATAGCCGTTACCCGCCATACAGTCAAGGAGCTGGGGGCGGATCATATTCCGGTCCTGTATGTATACAACAAGGCCGATTTGGCAGGAGATGCTGCGGAGGGGCAGGAAGAAGACCGGGTATACGTTTCCGCGATGCAGAAAACTGGCTTGGAGGAGCTGATGCAGCGCATCCGGGACCGCATTTTCGACAACTATATGCAGTGCGAGATGCTGATCCCGTTCGATCAGGGAAAGCTAGTCGCCTACTTCAACGAGAACGCCCACGTGTTGAATACCGAATACGAGGAGAACGGCACGAAGTTGGCGCTGGAATGCTCGACAGCCGACTACGAAAAATATCGCGCGTTTGTCGTTCACGGGCAGTAATGTTTTATTTCAGAAACATCTCGGCCACTTCCAGCCAGTTGTTGACGCGCGGATAGCGGGTTTCTTCGACGTTATGGCTTGCGGTATACAGGATGCCCTGGCCGCGGAAACGCTCGAACTGATAAGCGTGGTCGTCGATCAGGTAGTCTGCGTCAATGATGCTTTTGTCGCCGCAAAATACGATATGGGAGCTGGGGATGAAGTCGAAGTGTTCTTTCAGCCATTCGTATTTGGCGGCGAAGGAAGCGGGAACCTCCATGGCCGCGGTGGCGATAAAGACCTCGTAACGCGACTGGAGCTCGCGGATGACCTCCTTGCTGTCGGGCAGCAGCTTCAAATCCCGCAAAAACAGAGGATCGTCGAAATATTTGGATACGTCGCCGCCGCATTTGGCCACATGCCGCAGTTTCTTGCCGTGCAAATGGTCGAGCGTAATCGTATCGTTGTAATCGCGGTTGTAGCAATCCAGCATCTTGCCGAGCGTGTCCGCCATGACCTCGTCCATATCGATGGCGATGCGCTTTCGGGTGTCTCTCATCCGGAACAGCTCCTGTCTCTTTTGGTTACTATGCTAACCAAAACCGCCCGAATATTCAACCGGTTTCCGGCACGCGGGGACATCGGCGGCGCTTTAGGCAAAAATTCGGCAGCCCGGAGGGGCTGCCGAATCGCTTAATTACAGAAAAATTTTACGGGCAAAAACAAGCGTGTTGCGTCTGGACGAGATTATACGAAACCCGTTAGCCAGCAGGCAGCGCTCTGCGTTCAGGACGCGGCCGCCTATGAACAGGAAACGTCTGCATGGAAAGGCAGTGCCTACAATGCGAAACCTGCGGATGATGCGGACGCCGGCTACCCGGCGAAATATGATCGTGAC
Source organism: Paenibacillus hodogayensis (assembly GCF_039536325.1). NCBI lineage: Bacteria > Bacillati > Bacillota > Bacilli > Caryophanales > Paenibacillaceae > Paenibacillus > Paenibacillus hodogayensis. The sequence goes on along the minus strand of NZ_BAAAYO010000014.1, from coordinate 137,477 downwards.
GAAATCGGTACGGAAGCTGCTCACTCGAATCACCTCGCTTTCTATGAAACTACTACAGTTAATGTTGTCGCGGCGGGATCGGTCACTGCCAATACCCGCATGTCCAAGGAAATCCGCTGGAAGCTACCTTTTTGAGCTCGCCCGCAACTTTCGGCATAGTTTCTGCGTCCATATGGGAAAGCTGTATAAGGATAGACGGAATGAAGGAGGAGAGACGATGAGAAAGATAGCGGCGACTCTCTTGCTGCTAAGCGGCCTGCTGCTGGCGCAAGGCTGCGGACAAGGTAAGGCGCCGGCCGATCAGGGCGTGGCGGTTCGCGGAGCGGTGATCGCTACGGGAGAGCTGCCCGGAGATCCGGGCGGCAGTCTTGTTCTGGTAGAGGGCAAGAAGGAAGACGATACGAAATATGACAATGCGAGCGTCAGCGTACCCAAAAGCGCCAAGGTGTATAAGCTTCAGGACGGCAAAAAGGTGAAGGCCACCCCGCTCGATCTGAAATCCGGGCAGAAGGTGGAGGTCAAGTTTACCGGAGAAGTAATGGAGTCGAATCCGGTGCAGGCGCAAGCCGCAGAGGTCGTCATTACGGACGCGGGCCCCGCTGGGACGGGCAAAGGCTCTTGACGGAGCGGCTGTCGCGGGGATCGATACTGGAAACCATCAAATAAGGAACCGATTCGGGATCAGGCGTCCTGGATCGGTTCTTTATGGTTCGCGAAAAACATGCATTTGACACTTTCGAATAAATATGTCATTATGATAATATCAAAACAAACATTCAAGGAGATACCATGCAGCCTAATCCGGATAGCGAAATCGAGAACGAATCGAATTATACGGCGAGCAAGTACCGTACCCCGGACGGCGCGCCTAGCGATATCGTGATCTTCACGATTACTTCCACCGAAAGGGCGGCGGGCAAGAAAGCATTGCCCGAGCGAGACCTGCAGGTGCTGCTGATCCAACGAAAAAATTGGCCTTACGAAGGCAAGTGGGCGCTGCCGGGCGGATTTTGCGGCGAGGATGAAAGCATGTACGACTGCGCCCGGCGCGAGCTGGCCGAGGAGACCGGCGTCGCCGAAGTGCATCTGGAATATTTCAACGTCTACAGCGAGCCGAAGCGAGATCCGCGCGGCTGGATGATCTCCCATGCCTTCTTCGCGCTCGTTCATGAACGGTATTTGGCGGAGCGGAAGGCGCAGGACGACGCGGCCGACGTCCGATTGTTTCCGGTAAGCGAGGCGCTTGCGATGGAGCTGGCGTTCGATCACCGCGTTATTCTGCGCGACGCTTTGGCCAAAATACGCGAGAACATGCTGGCGACGACGATCGCAAAGGAATTTTTGCCGGCGGAATTTACGATCGGGGAGCTGTACCAGGTCATCCGCACGGTCGTGCCGGACTTCGCAGAGCAGAACTTTATCCGCAAAATTACGTCCACCCAAAGCCGTCAGGGTATTCTGGAGGAAGTGACGGACGAGCAGGGACGAGGCAAGCTGTCCAACCGGTATTCGCAGCGCGCGGCCCAACTGTACCGGTTTACCGATTACAAACCCAGGCTGTCGATATACGGATAGACCGATATACGAATACACAAATAGACGGATACACAAATATACGGATACGCAGCACCCCAAGAGGAGGACATGAAGATGAAAGCTTTGATCGTGATCGATTACACCGTCGATTTTGTAGTCGGCAGCTTGCCCTGCGGGCAGCCGGCGATCGATATCGAGCGCCGCATCGCGGAGTTGACCGAGTCGTTCGCCGCGCAAGACGAATTTGTCGTCATGGCGGTCGATTTGCATGAGCGGGACGATGCTTATCATCCCGAGCACAAGCTGTTCCCGCCGCATAATATCCGCGGAACCGACGGACGGAACCTGTACGGCGAGCTGGACGACGTCTATCGCAATCGCCGGGAGAGCATCTACTGGATGGATAAAACGCGATACAGCGCCTTCAGCGGCACGGACTTGGAGCTTCGTTTAAGAGAGCGGCATATCGACGAGCTACATTTGGTTGGGGTTTGCACGGATATTTGCGTGCTGCATACCGCCGTCGACGCCTACAATAAAGGCTACGCCGTATTCGTACACGAGGATGCGGTCGCCTCGTTCAATCCGGCGGGACACGATTGGGCGCTGCAGCATTTTCAGAATACGCTTGGGGCCGTATTGCTTAGAGACGGTCAGACGGTACGGGTATAAAGAAAGGGTGGAAAGACGATGGTTAACGGCAACATGACTTTGCATACCGATAAATACCAGATCAACATGATGTACGCGCATTGGGTGAACGGCACGCAAAACGACAAAGCCGTCTTCGACGTTTACTTCCGCCGTCTCCCGTTCGGCAACGGCTATGCCGTCTTCGCCGGGCTGGAGCGGATCGTGGACTATATTCGCAGTTTGTCGTTCGGGGATGAGGAGATCGCCTACTTGGCCGAGCAGGAGGAACATTACGAGCCGGCCTTTCTGGACGAGCTGCGCCGGTTCCGCTTTACCGCCCGGATGGATGCCGTTCCCGAAGGCACGATCGTCTTCCCGAACGAACCGCTCGTTCGCGTAGAAGGCCGAATTTTCGAGACGCAGCTGATCGAGACGGCTGTGCTTAATTTCATGAACTACCAGACGCTTATCGCTACGAAAGCTTCGCGGATCAAAGGGGTTGCCGGCGACGACGTACTGCTGGAGTTCGGAACGCGGCGGGCGCAAGAAGCGGATGCGGCGGTATGGGGGGCGCGTGCCGCTTATATCGCCGGCTTCCACGCCACCTCGAACATGCTGGCCGGGATGCGGTTTGGCATTTCCACCAAAGGAACGCATGCGCATGCTTGGGTGCAAGGGCACGATACGGAGTCGGAGGCGTTCGACCGCTACGCGGCGGCTTTGCCGGATCAGGTGACGCTGCTCGTGGACACGTACGATACGCTGGCAAGCGGCGTGCCGAACGCGATTCGGACGGCGAAGAAGCTGGAAGCCAAGGGCAAGCGGATGAATGCGATCCGCCTCGACAGCGGGGACCTGGCTTTCCTGTCCAAACGGGCGCGCGAGATGCTCGATGAGGCGGGGCTGCCTTATGTGAAAATTGTCGCCTCCAACGATCTGGACGAAACGCTTATCTTCAACCTGAAGGCGCAAGGCGCGCGCATCGATACGTGGGGCGTCGGCACCCAGCTCATTACCGGGGGCAGCGAGCCCGCGCTCGGCGGCGTCTACAAGCTGGTGGCGCGCGAGAAGGACGGAGCGTATGTGCCGGTCATCAAAATATCCGGCAACCCGGAGAAGGTGACCACGCCCGGACTAAAGGACGTCTACCGCATCGTCAACCGGCAAACCGGCAAAGCCGAAGCGGATTATGTGGCGCTGCATGAGGAAGAGGACGTCCGGGTTGGAAAACGCATCAAGCTGTTCGACCCGGTGCATCCGTATTTGCACAAGTATGTCGAGGGTTACGAGGCGCGCCCGCTGCTGCGGCCGGTATTCGAAGGCGGAGAGCTGGTCGGCGACCTGCCTACGCTCGATGAAATCCGTGCCTATCATGCGGAGCAGTTGAAGCTGTTCTGGCCGGAATATTTGCGCAAGCTGAATCCGGAGACGTATCCGGTCGATTTGAGCGAAGCCGCTTGGGAGCTGAAAATGAACTTGCTGCACCGGTATACGAAACAACTTTAGGGCCAGGGACGGACGTGTGGCCGGGCGACGCCCGGCTTATTCGCCGGAGCCGCCCAGCCCGACTTCCTTCTCGCTCCACGACCAAAACCGTCGCGCCGCTTCGTCGTCGCGGGCTTTGGCCGACAGGGACGCTTGCTTGTTGTCGTAGTAATAGTGCCCGGTTACCCCGGCGACCTCGTCCGACGTGGCCAAATAAACGGCCGTGGCCGCCCCTTCCGCGGGAGAACGGAAAAACGGACGCAGCAGCTTGTAGATAAACTGGCCGAAGCCGGTATTCCGGTCGACCCCGAGATTGGTGGCAACGGCACCGGGATGTACCGCGTTGACGGTCACGCGGGTTCCCTGAAGCCGCCGGGCCAGCTCCCGGGTAAACAGAATGTTGGCCAGCTTCGATTGGGCGTAGCCGATAACCACATTGAACCCCCGGGTCAAATGCGGGTCGTCGAAACGGATCGAGCCCGCCTTGTGGGCGCCCGAAGACACGACGACGATTCGGCCCGCTTTCGCACGCTCCAGGGCGGGAAGCAGCAAATAGACGAGCAGGAAATGCCCCAAATGATTGACGCCGATCATTTCTTCGAAGCCGTCCTTGGTCGTCCGGCGCTTCAGATTCACGACGCCGGCGTTATTGACCAGCACATCGAGCGTATCATGGCGGGAAAGAAATTGGCCGGCAAACTGGCGGATGCTTTCCAGCGACCCCAGATCGCATACCAGGAGCTCGATAGCGTCGGACCCGCTTTGTTTTATCGCTTCCAGGCGTGCGGCCTCGCCGCGCTGCGGGCTGCGGCATGCCATGATTACCCGGTAGCCGCGTTTCGCCAGCTCGACGACCGTGGACAGTCCCATCCCCGAATTGGCGCCCGTTACGATGGCAATAGATTGGCTCATAACCGTATACCCTCCTTATCCAATTCAGGCAGCCGTCCGTTCACGGCTTCCGGAATCGTCTTCTATCGTTAGCATAGTATGGTCAAGCCGAGATGTCTATCGAAATCCCATGCTCCCTATGGCGACATATTCGCCCTACTCCAAGCAAGGTCCACGTAATCCGACGCCTTCTCCCCATTTCTCGACACAATGCGTCTCTCTATTTATGGCATATAAAAATGGTTCGCTGGAACCAGAAAGAGGAGAGCGGCAAAAAGAAGCACCGCTCCTTAACCCCTTTTTTCCTTGGAGACCGCCAGTAGCAAGGGTTAAAGAGGGCTTGAAGAATCTTCAACATGGTAATAATCCGACAATATTCGGGGAATTTCTACTTACCCTTGTTTTATCCTTTGAATACATATTTTACCATAATGTATGAAACGTTGTCCATAACCCTTTCTATCTCTCTAATTGGCGAAAAAGCGCTATTTTTAGACAAATATGCACCTTCCTACCTGAATCGCTGGTTGTATATCGGGTGTTTTCGACTAGTTCCTTGTACGGCGCTTCAACGGAAACATGGGGCTAGCCGCATAAAATTTTAAGTGTTCTTATTGTAAATTTATATAAATCTTTAAAGAATGGATCGACAAGATTTTACAGTATTTACACCCTATTCATGCGATAACTATGATGATATGGATTGTCATTGTAGCGGGGGGAACAATTGGAATGAATGACGATATGCGGAAAACTCAGCTTGATATTCGGGCGATCGCAGCACAGATGGGAATCAAGCCTTATCCCGAAGCGGAGACGGCAAAAGCGGCTCAATCCATAAAGGCCGGTTAGTCCCGTCGGAAAGGTAAACGTTTTCTTTAAGCGGAGGATCGCTACAGTTTCGTTATAACGGAACCTTCGTTTGCGCCTGAACGGGCGGATCGGTTATGCTGGCTATGGTGTGTTCCGGTACAACCGCTCAATGAGGAAACGGGGGAATGTTATGACTGCCGAGGTGCCTAAAGCCTCGATGGCCGATTTGTTCCGCAATCGTGTAATCCGAACGATCTTGCTGTCTACGTTTTTTTTACAGATCGGCATATGGGTAAGAAACTATTCGATTTTGCTTTATGTCATGGAAAAGACGAACGAGGACGCTGTAGCCGTCTCGCTTATTTCTGTAGCCGAGTTCGCTCCGATTTTTTTGTTTTCCTTTATCGGCGGCACGTTTGCCGACCGTTGGAGGCCGAAGCTTACGATGGTCTGGTGCGATCTGCTCAGTGCCGTCTCGATATTCGTCGTGCTGCTGACGCTCGTGTTCGGCAGTTGGAAAGTGATTTTTTTCGCCACTTTGGCGTCGTCGATCTTGTCGCAATTTTCGCAGCCGTCCGGGATGAAGCTGTTCAAGCTGCACGTTTCGGAGCAGCTGATGCAGATGGGCATGTCGCTGTACCAGACGCTGTTCGCGATGTTCATGATTTTGGGGCCGGTCGTCGGTACGTTCGTTTACCAGCATTTCGGCATCGCCGTCTCGATCGGGATCATGGGAGTCGCCTTCATCCTGTCGGCCGTTATTCTCGTCATGCTGCCGCCGGATCGCATCGACGATGAGGTCAAGGAGAAGACGACGGTATGGCAGGAGATGAAGGCGGGGATTCGGTACGTGCTGAATAGCCGCATGCTGAGCTCGCTCGGAGGCTGCTTCGCGGCGGCCGGACTGGCCCTCGGTCTGACGCAGCCGCTGGCCGTGTTTCTAGTAACGGAGCGTCTCGGCCTGCCGAAGGAGCAGTTTCAATGGCTGATGGCCGCAAACGGAGTCGCCATGATTATCGGCGGCGGGCTCGTGCTGGCGCTGGCCAAGAAGGCGTCTCCGCAAAGCTTGCTCGTTCTGGGCATGTCGGTCAGCGCGGTTGCGATCCTGGTCATGGGGCTGTCCACGAACCTGTGGCTCACGCTTGCGGCCGAATTCGTCAGCGGCCTCGTCATGCCTTGTATTCAGATCGGGATCAATACGATGATCTTGCGCAATACCGATTCGGCTTACGTCGGCCGCGTCTCGGGGACGCTGACGCCGCTATTCATGGGCGCGATGGTCGTGACGATGAGCACGTCGGGCGCGCTGAAGAAGATGTTTTCGCTGGTCACGATCTATGAGGCGGCTGTCGTCCTGTTTCTTGTCGGTATTGTGATTATGCTGCCGCTGCTTAGAAAACCGTCCGGTTCGGACAATCAGGAGAGCGGGTCCGAGAAAATGGTCGGCTAACGCCGACGCGCGTCCGCCGGACGAGCGGGAAAAGCCGGAAAAGCCGGAAAAACCAGAAAGGTGCCGGGATCGGCGCATATTTTATGGAACTATTCGAAGGAAGCCCGAGAAATCGGGCTTTTTTTGTGCTGTGGCATGCTTTGCCTCGCTGTAACATTCCGAAACCTAAAGGCGTCTAAAGGAGTGAAGCCGCAGCAACAGGACTTTTGCCGGGAGGAATGAATCATGAGAAGGGTTGGTTCCAACAAGGTATTCGGATTGTGGATGGCGGCTGCGCTGCTCGTGGCCGTCGCCTGCTCGGGCGACAAGCTGCTCCCGGGAGAGCCCGACGTGAAGACCGGTTCAGGCGTATCGACGCCTGCGGAGACCGGAGGCGGCGGGTCCGGAACAGGTGGCGGCAGCGCGAAGAAGCCGGATGACAAGCCTGCACCTGTCCCGGGTTCAGGTTCAGGCTCGGGAGAAACGACAAAGCCAGCCGCAGCCAGCGTGGAGGAACAAGCGAGTGCCGCCGTGGAAGCGCTCAAGCGCCAGGATTGGAGCCGTCTGGCCGAATTGGCGCATCCGGACCGGGGCATCCGGTTCTCGCCTTACGGTTTCGTCGACACCGATAAAGATCTGGTATTCCCGTCTGCCGCGTTAGGGAAGCTGTATGCGGATACAACGAAGTACGAGTGGGGCATTTACGAAGGATCAGGGGAGCCGATCCGGCTGACCTTTGCCGAATATTACGCCAAATTTATATACGACGTCGATTTCGCCAAGCCTGAACAGACCGCAGTCAACAAGGTGGTCGGCAAAGGGAATATGGCGAACAATATGAGCGAGGCGTATCCTTCGGACCGGTACGCGTTTGTGGAGTACCATTTCAGCGGGTTCGATCCCAAATATGCGGGGATCGACTGGAAAAGCTTGCGGCTCGTGTTCGAGAAAGACGGCGGCAGGCTTTACCTGATAGGCATCGTCCACGATCAATGGACGATCTGATACCGAACCGTCGGTGCAATTGGACATCTGGCTTTGGACAGTACAAAGCCAAACCGTATACATGAAAAGGCCCATTCCCTTGCACAGCAAGAGGTCGGGCCTTTTTCCGAATACACCGAATTAACTCTGACTTTGTACTAGAACATGCTCCAGTCGTACTGCTCGGACAATTGGCGGAGCAAGTGGACGCCGGCCGTGCTGTTGCCTTTGTCGTTCAACGCCGGGCTGATGATACCGATACCGAGCTCGCCGGGTACAAGAGCCAGGATGCCGCCGGCAACGCCGCTCTTGGCCGGTATGCCGACCTGGATGGCGAATTCCCCGGACGCGTTGTACATGCCGCAGGTGACCATGAACGATTTGGCTATGCGGGCGAACCGTTTCGGGAACAGCTCGCGGCCCGTAGCCGGATCGACGCCGTCGGAAGCGAGCACAAGCCCCATGCGGGCGACCTGAGCGCACGTCACCTCGATAGCGCATTGCCGGAAGTAGACGTCCAAGGTAGGCTCGACGTCGGCATCCAGCACCTTGTTGTCTTTAAGAAAATAGGCTAGGGACCTGTTGCGGTTGGCGGTCGCCGCTTCCGAGCGGTACACGTCCTCGTTGAAAGCGGCGCTGTCGTCGCCGGCCAAATCGCGGATGAAGCCGAGGATACGCTGCGACTTGTGTTCGGGCGTATCGCCGCGAATAAGCGAGGAGATGACGATCGCCCCTGCATTGATCAGCGGATTGAACGGTTTGCCCGGCTGGACCAGCTCCAGCTTCAGCATCGAGTTGAAGACGTCGCCAGTCGGCTCCATGCCGACTTTTTCGAATACGGCTTGTTCGCCGCGGTCCATCAGCGCAAGCAGCAGCGTGAACACCTTGGAGATGCTTTGCAGCGTAAAGCGCATATCGCTGTCTCCGGCCGATACGGATTTGCCGGAACGGTGGTGCAGCGTGATGCCGAGCGCATGGCGGGGAGCATGAGCAAGCTCCGGTATGTAGGTGGCGACGCTCCCCTGGGCGGTATGGACGCGGCAAGCGTCCACCCAGGCAGGAAGACGGTGGGTCAAATCTGAGAAGTCGGTCGGCATCGGTACGGTCTCCTTTGTATCGTCGGATCACTTGATAATCGTTGGTCCCATTATACAACAGACACAGGTCATACCAAAAGGCTTCGTGCGACGAAATTCGTCGGATTCTGCTGGGCCTTGCCCACCTGAACAAAGGCAGCCGCTTGGGCATCGGGCACCTTGTTCAGACTACGTATTTTTCAGGCATATGGTAAAAAGCCGGTCAATCTTATAGAATAGATTTCGTGCAAACAAATAGATTCCGTACAACAGCCTAACCAACCATGCCCGGCGCATGTGGCATTACATAGGCATCATGGGATAAGGGAGAGAAACGCAAGATGAACAACAATGGGGAACAGACTATCCATGACGTCCGGTACGTGCGGGCGTGGCAGGCCGATACGAAACGAAAGGGTAGACGAGGCCTGCGGCCGGCGATGCTCGGATGGGCCGCTCTGGCCCTGCTTGCATCTCCCTTCGCGGGGGGAGCTCCCGCCGCAGCGGCGGATTCGGCAAGCAGCATGCCGCCGGTCATTTGCTTGGATCCGGGCCATCAGCTCAAAGGCAACAATGCGCTGGAGCCGACGGGGCCGAACAGCCGGGCGATGAAGCCAAAAGTATCGTCGGGCACGCAGGGGACGGCTACCGGAAAAGCGGAGTACGTGCTGACGCTGGAAGTATCGAAGCGCATCCAAACCGAGCTGGAGGCGATGGGGTATACGGTCGTCATGACGCGCGAGACGCATGATGTTGACATCAGCAACAAGGAGCGGGCCGAGGTGGCTAATAACACCGGCGCCGATCTGTTCTTGCGCATTCATGCCGACGGAGACGCATCGTCGAAGACCCAAGGCGCATCGGTCTTGTATCCGGCGAAAGCCGTGTCGGTTTCCCCGGAACAGTATGGGCAAAGCGAAGCGGCGGCCCGGCTGGTGCTGGACGAGCTCGTGGCGGCGACAGGCGCCAAATCGCGCGGTACGGTGCCGCGCAGCGACTTGTCGGGCTTCAACTGGTCGACGGTGCCGAACGTGCTCGTCGAAATGGGCTTCATGACGAATGCCGAGGAGGACCGACTGCTCTCCACGGACGAGTACCAGAGCAAGATGGCCAAAGGGATTGCCGAAGGCGTAAACCGGTATATCACCGAAGTGGCGGGAAAATCGCCCTGGCTTCCGCAGCCGTATGTCGGCTGGCTTGACTTGACGGACAATGCTTATTTGTTCGATCGTACAGACGGCCGGCTCGTCCCGATTGGCGCTTATCTGGGGCCGCAGACGGTCACCGTTCGCGAGAAAGCCGACGACTGGTACCGGATCGATACGTGGCTGGGCAGCAACTGGATTCAATTGCCCCAGGGGCAGACCCTTTTAGCGGCATCTTGACCGAGAAGAACACCCCTATCCTGACCTTTGATGAAGGCAGAGATAGGGGTGTTTGGTTTAAGCGTCTATATCGTACTTGTATTTTTTGTGGCGAAGCCGGAACGCCGCTTCGTGCTCCTTTTTCAAAGTCCAGTATTGGATCAATCCGAAAGCGACGAACATGATAATGATGACGAGAACGGTGTAATTGGCGCCGAAGTATAGAAAATTGAAGCTGGAGAGCGCAACATAGCCTAAGAGCGTGATCAGTAACAGTTTCTTATTGATGCCGGTCATATTTTTGATTTCCTGTCCGTATTGGACGAAGGAAAATCCAAGCCGCAGCTTTAAAAATAATCGCGTTAATAACAGCACAATCAGTCCGGCACTTATTTGAACCGCATAAGCGGTGGGAGTCGAAGGGTATGTTTTGATTCCAAATTGCTCTATGCCATAGTAGATAAACGATGTAATGAAGCAATAAGTCAAATAACCATTAATGACAACAAGGCCTGCGTAATAGATAGGAATTTTAAACATCAGCCAGAAAAACAAAAAGACCATAATAGGTTCGATAAGGGTAGCGAATAAAACCAAATGGAATACATTAAACACCATATAAGAAAACAGGGCGAGCAGAAACGATGCAAATATAAGTTGGCCCAAATGGTCGCGTATTTGGAAGCGGTACAGCGCAAATGCAAGTATGATCACGGAAAACCATTCCCACATGGACACGAGTAAAAAAATAAGCACATTCATCGAATAACTCTCCGTCTAACATCGAGTATGTATGGCAATTATATGCATCATACTATACGTTGTTTGGATTTGCAGTATATTTTTTATATATATATCTGATATCGAATGCTTCACCATTTGCTCCATCTACGGCTTATTTTCGAACGCCTCGTACGACCGTGGAGTGTAGCCCGATTGCTCATTTCCTTTTTCAATTTAATTTTCTCTCTGTTCGATATTGTTGCAAATTTACTTTTATTTGTAATTTTAGGGTCAAAAAAAACGAGCGCGCGCTCTTCATCGTAGTGGGTAATACTGCTCATATTGACCAGATTGTTCCTATCCAGACGCTGGAAGCCGAATTGTTGGAAATGGGGCTCCAGAGCGGAGATAGTCCAGATCAACGGATAATAGACTTGGTGCAAAGTATGGAACGTTAGGCTGCTGTCATTCACTTCGATTTTTACGATATCGGCCAAATTCAAGAGAATGACCTCTTTAAAGTTATCCGGATCGAGCGTAGCTGGGAATATCACGAAAGTCAACTCCAGAAAAGAAAGTCAGGCTGACAGATGTCTGCCAGCCCATTCTGTACTCATTTCTTTAATTCTACCGGAATTTCTGGCATATGACCAATCGGTGAAGCGGTTTGTACGAAAAAGCGAGCGATGCGGCTTAAAACGTAAGAAGCAATTCAAGCACTTGCGCCTGGGAATAACCGCCACGCGGCTGGGCTTTTCCCAGGAAGTCGCTTTATATATCAAGGTTAACCCTTCAGATTCAGCATTCGCAGTTCAGCCGGCAGTTGAGAACACGACCGGCCCAGCCGCCCCAGTTTCTTGTACCGAAATTCAGGTTCATTTGTTTTAGTTGGTTAATTGAAAATTGGTTAACTGAAACTACAATTATATAGCAAGCCACCGAAGGGCCCAATTTTCGAATCAAATGTCTATAGAGTTCGAATCATTTTTGTCCGAATTTTTGCTAATGCGATCTTCGATTTCTTGTTTAGCTCGATTTTTTTCTCTGTTCGATATTGTGGCAAATTTACTTGAATTTGTAATTTCAGGGTCAAAAAAAACGAGCGCCCGCTCTTCGTCTAAATGTGTGATTTTATTCATATTAACCAAATTGTTTCTATCCAGTCTAAGAAAGTCGAGATTTCTTAGATGATGCTCAAGCGTAGAGATAGTCCAGCTAAGCGGATAAAACGTTTGTGTCTTTGTATGAAAAGTGATGCTGCGATCATGAACCTCTATCTTAATAATTTCTTCGGGATCAAGCATGATCACAGATTCAAAGTTGTGGGGGTCGAGAGTAACAGGGTACTTGACCATTCGGGAAGTCAACTCCGTTAAAAGAAACTTAGGCTGCCAGAAGCTCTGGCAGCCTCATACCAAAATTACCGTAATTCATTAGGGATTTCTGGGCGATGTTGCGTGGGTGAGGCAGTTTGGACAAAAAAACGAGCTATTCCATTCAAAAAGTAAGACGCAACTTTTGCTGTTAAACGTGCCATATTCACACCTCCTTTACATTCTTAAATAGTAGGATGCCTTGAATCAGAAATACAACTGCTACGGATGAAGAAACAAAGATAAAATTTATGCATACAAGAATGGCGGAAACGAGCTTTAAGTAAGGATAAAACCGTTCCGGCATCCGATTGTAGCCTTTTAAATTGGAGGGAGCCTTGATGAGTACGAGAAGCAGGCTGATAGCTGTGAAAATGTATATAAATATATGCGATAAAGCGATATGAGGAGGTGCCGCTGTTACTATAGTTGTTGAAATCATGCATACTATGGGAGATTGGAAATGAAACCCTCCGGAGGCCATGCGCAGAAGGACGAAAGCTAGAATGGAAATAGAAGTCGCCATTAGCTTCCCAGTTATTAAACCGATGAGCAAAGAAATACAAACAGGAATCATAAAATTAATAAGGATAATCAGAGCAAACTTCATAACTTCTATGCTAACCGTTTCTTCTTCATTTGCTTTTTTTATATGTAATGCGATTTTTTCCGACCATGCTTCAACGATCATTGGAGTACTCCTTTCTAATTACCCAGAATTGCAGGAGCAATAAAGCCAGAGTAAGGATGCAAAGCAAGATCAAAGTAAAATCGCTATACAGTAGGTAATTAAAACCGAGCATCATTAAATAACCGAGCACAGTAAACAGTAAAAGTTTTAAATTGATCCCGGAAAATTTGATGATCAAACGTTCTCCATATGGAATGAATGTATAGCCCATTCTCTTCTTGTAAATAATCCAAGAGCCAAGCAGAGCTAGTGCTGCGGTTGTGATTTGCCCCAAATACGTAATTGATGTTTCCGGTTCAATGATTGCCCCGAATTTTTGGAAAAAAAAGAAAATGAAAGATTGCAGCACTGTATAAGTCAAATAGCCGCTTGTTGTGACGACTCCGGCGTAGAATGCAGGGATTCTAAACATCTGCCATAGGAACAAAAACACGATAGGAGGCTGAAGAAAGGTTGAATATATTTTCATTTGAAGGACAACAATGGCGATGTAGGAGAAAAGGGATAACAAAAACGATGTAAAAATCAATTGACCCCGATACCCGCGAATTTCCAGTTTAAAAGTGGTAAAACCTAATGTGATCAACGCAAACCATTCGATCATAGAAACGGACAAAAACGAAAATACTTTCATACCAAAAACTCCCCAATCTACTCTTTCTTTCTCTGGTATTACATGTATTATACTATAAGCCGATAGAACTATAAAGGTAAAATAAGACAGTGAAATTTCATCGAAATATTGTTGAAGATATGGTATAGTATGTATTTAGTGTAATTCTTAGTCGATTGGGCTCGAAATGATAGAAGAGTTTCGTTTTCTCTTGACAAGATATCAAGTGATATGCTATTTTTTGGAATATATGAAATTATTAGCGGAAGCACCGCCATTATGCTGCGTTCTAGAGAACGCGGATAATGGCTTTTTTGTTTTCCAATAGGAGCTGGAATCCGGGAGTACGATGAATCGCTTGACGTGGAAAAATGTGGACGAATTGGCGGGTTCATGTGATACTACGTTTACAAATACACTTAAGAGAAAAGGGGAACAGATCATGTGGAAAAAGCTTGCAGTGCCTATTATGTTGGGGGCGGCTCTCATTTCGTTTAGCGCACATGCCGAATCGAAAACATTTGCCGACAGTACCAGTCACTGGGCGAAGGAATCGATTCAAAAGGCGGTTGGCAAAGGCTACGTGGACGGATATGAGGACCTGACGTTCCGTCCGGACATGTCCGTAACGCGTGCCGAATTCGTGAAGATGGCCGTAACCGCACTGAAGCTTAAGGTAAGCGGCTCAACATCGGGTACGGACTGGTATTTGCCATACGTCAATGCTGCGGTCCAGGCCGGTATACATCGTTGGAGCGATTTCTCTACCGGGGATTGGAATACGCCGATAACGCGACAGGAAATGGCTCGCATGATCGTTCGGGCGACCGATAAGGAGCTGCAGAAGGAGGATGTGAAAAAAACGGATAGCGAGTTGTTGTATCTTGCGGCTAAGGCTGGACTTATTCAAGGTTTGAGCGGCGGCGAGTTGGGGGAGGGCGAAGCGACGACACGTGCACAGTCGGTCACCGTCATTGAGCGAATTTTGACCGTGAACGGCGGGGGAAATCTGGAGGTTGATAAGTATGCAGTCAACCGTGCGGAGCTGGCTTGGCATAAGACGAATATATTTACGGTTATGCCACAGTTTTTTATGAAACTACACTCATCTAGCAAATGGAATCCGGATGATATGTTCGTAGAAACTTCGGATGGATTGTACAGGGGGGAACTCGATGCACTTGTCGCAATCGATCTGGACGATCCCAATGATCCTAATCGGCAACTGGTAAACCTATCGGATTTGAAGTGGTTGAATCTTGCAACATCAAAAGTGCAGCCGGTAAGTGATATAAATGAAGCATATTTGCTCTATTTCAAAGGACGAGTTGTATTCAACCGAGATACAAATATATACAGTAATACAAAGGAATACGTACTTTTTAGTTTAATCGGTTTTGAGTTTGAACGGGATGAAGCCAAAAAAGGTAACATGGTTAGTTTTGCTCCAACTACCTATCGAGATTTCAACAATGGTATATTTCCTGGGATTGTAATTTCTAAGAAAGTTAAAACAGATGATAGTTTATTCATAGAAATTCGGTCATCCGCAATTCCGCCAAACCCAACATACAGTAAGACGCTACTTTGGGCGAATCCGATTAAACAAAACCGATAAGGAGCCGTATTATGCAGATCAAAAAAAAGTGGATATCCAGCCTCTCTATCTTGCTGGTTCTACTTTTTGTTGGCACACTCGTTCTGATGCCTTCCTCATCTTCCACGGTTTTTGCTGAGTCCATACCACTTACATACTCACCAAATGACAGTTGGCAGGCTGATGGACAATTCAGTAAATATGCAACCTTAACAACAAATACGTCTATTGGCAGAGACGGTTATAAAATTAAAAAAGTAACCATCATAAAGAATGGCACACCTTCTAAAGTGTTGAATGGAGCTGCTGGGCAGTTACAGTATAATGTAGCTGAAATATTGACTGGCGAAGTGGTTGAAATCAAATCCCAAAACAATCAATCGACTCAAGGATATTATGCCTGGTATCGGTATGCTAAGGCTAGCGGAAATGACAATTGGCGCGCCAATTTTTTTAGATGGGACGATAGCTATACCGAGTATGGGGAGTATCGCTTATGTAAATCAAACGAATTGGATGAGATTGGAATGCCGGCATCTCCTGGGTGTGAAGATACAAATCTGGCGATGAAGGGTGCGCTACAGAAAGATTTCTTTACGACTAACGCTACACAGAAGAAAGTGAACTTGGACGTAGTGGATCGTTCTCTAGCCAATGGAACTGCAAAAATTATAGATGGCCAAGAAGTTCCGGGTCCAGAAGGAGTTGATGGGTATGTGAACTCTTCCACTATCACCCTTCACGACAAACCAGTCCATTTAACACCGGATTTTAGCATTTTGGTCCGTTTTACACAAAGCTTTATGGAAGTATCGCCGTATGCAAAAAACCTTCAAGCGTATGGAGCTAAACTGATGGTGTATTTCTCTGCATTCACTGTAGATATTACAGCATACACCTACCAATACCCCTACACCCTAGAAGTCGAGTACGAGCAACTAGATAATGCCTTGCCAGACTTGACACCCGTCAGCATAACGACAAACGGCCCGGTGAAATTGGGCGAATCTAAAACATACACTTTCAATTTTACGAACATCGGCAAGTCCATCGTTAACAAGTCCTTTGTCGTTTACGTTCAAAATCTAAACACGGGCGGGAAGGTCACTCAGGCTAGTTTTAATCAAGCAGCTACGAATCAAATAGTATCCGGTACCTTTACTTTTACGGCTTCAAGTCCACAGACTCTAAAGTTTAGACTGATTGTTGACTACAATAATGACATTGACGAGCAGCCTCCGAACGGAAAGCTGAACAACACGGCTGACTACGAATTTCCCGTCAATATAGGTATCGATGGAGATTTTGATATCATTCCATCCAAAATAAAGTATACGGATAATTTTTCTGTGGTCCCCAAGGACATGGATATCCCGAATGGGTGCACGTACAAAGGCCATCAATATCGTTTCGTTCAAAACGGGAGTACATGGATTACACCGAGAGTTAATGGGAAAACGATGGCATCGCCCTTTGCTTATCCCAATTATCCGGACAATTTATCGGTGGGAACAAGCATAGTGTCCATGCAAATTTACACAAGCTGTGGAGACTCTGGATGGATTAGAGACAAACCGCTGGTGGTGGAAGAATCGGATAGACCGAACACCCCGCCAGAATTCCGAGCAGGCTTCTTTTTGGAAAACGACCGTACCGGTACGTATCCTGTCTCGCAAGTTATCGTCGGCTCGCAGGTGAACTTGCGGATCATTCAAGATCCGCATTCCAATCCGCCGTCGCCGTACGATGCGGAAAATGATTATCCGATTACATGGAGCTGGGATTTCGCGGGCAGCGCAAGCAGTTGGATTCAAGGGCTTCCCGCCAAATACAAGTTCGACAACCGGGAGGATCATTTTTATAACATTACGGCAGATCAGGCCGGCAACTTCGCCATTCGCGTTACCGGCACGGATCGGCGCGGGGCATCCGCGAGCCAAACCGTCTTCCTGAACGTTATTCCGCCGAACCCGATTCCTGTCGCCAAATGCCCTTCACCCGTAAAATCCGGCCGTCCGGTCGATCAAACGAAATTCAGCTCGGCGGGCAGCTACAGCCCAGCCGGCCACATGATCGATCATAGCCGCAGTGAATGGACGAATCGACTAACGGCCTACACCAACTTGACAGGGGCCAATATTACCGTGCAAGCCAGTCTGTGGGTGTATGACAATGCAGGGTTGAAGTCACTCTTTGCGGACACCTGCAACATCGTCGTTCAGCCGGATCAGCCGCCTGTCGGTAAGCTTGACGTTCCGCCGCTCGGCTTGCGGGGACAGACCTACACCCTGTTCAATAAATCGTACAGCCCAGACGGCGACATAATCGTCAGCGCGGCCTACCGGTACAAGTACGATGCGGGGAACAATGGTTTTGATGACGATCCGTGGCAGGCTATGCCCGGAACGTTAAACGCGACAACCTTTACGCCAAACCGGGTAGGAAAATATTTGTTCGATGTCTATGTGTGCGAGGACTACGGCATGTGCGCGTACGCGTCGGCCACGCAGACGATCAGCCTGCTCGTGCTGGATACGATCAATCTCGCGCCTACCGTTTCGTTCGATATAATCGGCAAAAACGAGCAGCCGGAGATTAACGTGCCGATAGCATTCAACGCGCAAGCGATGATGAACTGGACGCTGTACGATGTGAACACGAACAAGCAGCTGGCCAACCCGATTTTTGGTTGGGCCAATCGCAACGGGGTCCTGAGCGCGGGGCTCGGCAAAGGAATGGAGCGCAAAGTCGATGTATCCGCGTCATTTTCTCTGGGTCAAATCAATACGTACCGTCCATACTTCAATCCTTACGAGGATAACGGATTCGGTGCAAACCGCATTTCGCCGTACAAAGGTATCGACACGGTCGATACGGCCCGGATGCAGCCTGTACTCGTGCCAAAGACGCAAAACAACGAGACGGTGTTGGAACCTGTTCAATACGGAAACCTTGTGCGAACAAACAAAACGCACCTGATCTTTGATACGATTAACAATTGGGACAAGTACAGCACGGCCTTGTACGGTTATAACTTGTCTAAGATTCCGAAGATGGAAGCAAAGACGGTGCAGACATCGCAATTTGCACGACATCTGGAGTATACATGGCCGGAGCTCGGGAGCAACCCATACGATTACATCATCCAGGCTGCGGAGGACGGCTCCAAGACGGTTACCTATTGGGCTCCCGTTTATACGAGCTGGAGTGAGGCTGCTGCAAATGAAGCGAAGATTCGCCAGGGCGACTATTCCGGCGCACGTGTCGTGTCGCCGACCACGTACAAGTTTTACAACAGCGAAGGCTTTGAGGTTGCAGGGGAGAACATCTACAAGTTGGTTAGCGGCGGCAGCCGGTCCCAAGCCTTTTACGATACCTTCGAGTACTACGATGAGGAGTCCAATTCCGGCTGCAATTGCATGACCACCGCTTCTTATCAGTCATCCACATTGCCGGCGCTCCCCGTTATCGGCGTCATGATATACGACTCCTACACCGGGGCGTTAAAAGCAACGAAGCTGGACAACGCGGACTTTGCCACGATGGCCGGAGCGCCGTTCTATGAGACGGGACGGCAGAGCAGATCCTTTACGTTAATGGATAAAGGAGAAAACTTGCTTGTTTTGAGCGCTCCGGGGACCAATTATGGCGGGGATTTCACGATCCGGCAGCTGGAGATTGGCCCGAAAGGGGAAACGGTTCGGAAAAAGGACATCACACTCCCTGTCAGCATCGAGAACGGGAAAAGTTGTATATATCATAATGCTACTGGGCTATACAAAGGATTGAACGGGGAATATTTCACCTTTGTAAACCAAAGCTGCAAAGCGAGCAGCCAGACTAGCTATGTGAAAACCGCGTACTACGCACTCAAGGTGAATGCGGACTTGGATGTGGCTTGGATGACGAAACTGCGCGGAACCGATTTCCGTCGCGACGTGGGTCCGTACGAGGCTAACTGGGAAACAAAGCAGGTGGCGGCTTACAACCCGGTGACCAATCAGCTCATCACACGGAGTTATACGCAGACCTATTGCAATGGCTGCTCTACGCCAACCGTGACGGATTACCAGGAGCTGCTGGATGGCGCAACAGGGGCACTAACAGCTTGGGGTGGTCCAGCGATCAATAACATGGGACCGGGCTTCACCATTAATCCGGACGGCAGCTACGGCCCTGCAAGCGGACCGAGTTCGATCACGGCCGATTCCGGCACGACCCGCACATGGGGGAATGGAAATCTCATTTCCAAGCGGGAGGATCTAAACTTTCTATCGCAAGAACAAATGAGATATTTAGTAAACGGAGGATATATTGCCGACGGGGTATATCTGGGCATATACCAGACGTGGAAGCAAAACATTTCCGGGCCATTTGGCGACGACAATATGACGTCAGATCGCTACATGTATCTTGCACCTGGAACCGTAAATAACCAAGTGGTACGCAATGGCTTCCAGCTCGGGCAGCTTGTTTCTTCCACATCCTACGACGATACGCAGCTGAGCTTCACGATTAATATGCATCGTCCGCATATCGACACCGGCTTGGCCGGTTTCTCGTTCCGCATGCAAGACCCGATGAACCGGTATGCAGTCGAAATGGACGCCTCCACCTTGTACGTATCGAGGTACATTGCCGGCAATCGTACGGTGCTGCAAAGCATCCCGTACCCGTTCCAGCCGGGAACCGACTATGCGTTCAAAGTAAGCATGTCCGGCGATCAACTGGATGTAACGCTTGGCGGCATCCCTTATTTGTCCGTGACGGACGGAACGTTCCCTAGCGGTAAAATCGGTCCGTTTACGACCAAATCGTATGTAGACTTCAAGGCCGTCTCTCTGAAGAACGTTCCAAGGCAAAGCGTCGATTGGCTGACGCAGTACGCCATCTGGGAGAGCGATACAGCCCGGGCGGAGGCCAGATACGAGAACATCGTTTACAGCGATCCCGAAAACGATCCGATGTCCGGTTCCTTCCGTTGGAGCTTGACACATACGCCGAAGTTTCTCAATAACCATGGCGTCTCCGCGCTGAACGGGCAAACGTATTCCAGCGAGCAGCTGTATTTCGATAAAGTGGGCGAATACTGGATTACGCTTCAGGCACGTGACGACCCGAATCCGTACTATCTGTACCCGAACATGACGTTCGACAGCTACCGGAAAGATTCGAACGCCTATGCCAAACGGCTGATCGTCCATCGCCGGCCGATCGCCGTCATGACCGCCTGGGCGAACGCGGACGGCACGATCGGTTACACGGACGAAAGCTATGATCCTGACCGCTGGATCAGTCCTACGAACTATTCGCCGCCGGATACGACCGGCATCGACTATGGGGTCACTCGCGGTATCATGGAGCGAAAATATTACTACGTATCGCCAAGCGGCCAGTTTGTCGAGAGCAAGCTGACGCGGCCGACCGAGAAGGGTCCTTACGAAATCTGGCTTATGGTACGCGACGAGTACGGAGCCTGGAGCTATCCGGTATCCGCCACGGTAAACGTCGGGACGATCCCAACGCCGAACGGCAAGCCAACCGTGCAGCTCACATACCCATCCGGAACACAGGCGAATCCGACCCTGATCTTCACACCGCGGCCGACAATCGCGTGGGAGCAGTACGATACGCCGGGAACCGTCTTCCAGGGCTATCATGTCAAAATATCCGACGCCTCCGGCTCGATCGTCGCGGAGAGCGGCGAACGGCCGCAATGGACGACGGCCAACAACGCAACCTGGGACGTGCCGATCGATTTGCCGGCCGGTACCAAGCTGCAGGTGCAGGTCCGCGCTAGTGACGGCGAAACGTGGTCGGACTGGTCCAACATCGGCTGGATGATCGTCAACAGCCCGCCGAGAGCGGTGCTGACGTTCCCGAACGGACCGAACGCCGCGGCCGCGAATCTGATTCAGGACAACCGGCGCCCGCAGCTGACGTGGAACCAGTACGACCCGGATTTGCCTTACGGCGCAGTATTCCAGCAGTACCGGGTGCAGATTCGCCGTGAAGACGGTTCGCTCGTCTACGACTACGGTGCTGCTCAGTGGACGCAGGCGACCGCGCAGAGCATGACCGTGACGGCAGACTTGCCAACCGGCGAGCCGCTGCAAGTGCAGGTGCAGGTGAGCGACGGGATGCTATGGTCGGACTGGTCGAACATCGGCTGGCTGCGCATTAACATGGCGCCAACCGCCGAGGTGACGTATCCGTCCGGTACGCAGGCGAAT
This sequence comes from Paenibacillus hodogayensis, assembly GCF_039536325.1. Lineage (NCBI taxonomy): Bacteria > Bacillati > Bacillota > Bacilli > Caryophanales > Paenibacillaceae > Paenibacillus > Paenibacillus hodogayensis. The sequence continues at coordinate 116,036 of NZ_BAAAYO010000014.1, read as the reverse complement.
CCGACGATTGACGGCCCGGAGCCGCTGCTGCGCTTTAACCAGTACGATCCGGACCCGAACACGATGTTCTCCAAATACCAGCTTCAAGTAGTAAACGAAGCCAATACGACGGTCGTCTACGATACGGGAGAACGCTCGCAGCAGACGACGGCCATGGAGCAAAGCCATCAGGTGGAACGTGCGCTTCCGGCCGGACAGAAGCTGCGGGTGCGCGCGCGGACGTTCGACGGCTACGTCTGGTCGGGCTGGTCGGGAGACAAATGGATATTCACCAACCGGCCGCCGACGGCGGACTTCGATTGGACGCCAAAGCCGATCTGGGAAGGCGACGCGGTGCAGCTGACGAATTTGTCGACCGATCCGGATGGCGACGCGCTGACGTCGGCGTGGGAAATCCGACAGCCGGACGGGACGATCCGCTCGTATGGAACGACAACGGTACCGGCGTTTACCGCCGTGCCGGGGACGTACACGGTCACGCTGACGGTGTCCGACGGTTTCGCGGAAAGCCGCGTCACCAAGACGCTTGAAGCGTCGCCGCTGACGATCCGCTCCGAGGTCGATCATACGCCGGACTGGCGGGCGATTCACGAGAGCAAGGGACATGAAGTGACGAACGTGCCGAAAGATTTTTATTCGGGCGAGGTGTTTGTGGTGAGGACGTTTAGCGCCCCGGCTCCGGTAAGCGAAGCGTCGGCTTGGATCGATACGCCGGGGTTGGACGGGAGCCGTCTGGAGGTGAACGTTCTGCTGGCGTCCTCGGCGGGAGAAACGACCCGGTTCGAGGGACGCCTGTACGACGACAAGTTCATGTCGCCTACGGAGGGACTTCCGCCAGGGCAGGTGCTCATCCATTTCCGTATCCGCTATGCGAACGGAGTGGTGAAGCTGGAGGACGTGCCGGTCACGATTATCGGCAATGCGGCCGGCGCGGTCGAGGTGCACCGCAAGCAATAAAGCGCGCAGTCTGCCGAAGGCCCGAGCGAATATACAAATCGGCGTATAAGCCGCAAGACTTCCGCAGCCGCGATTCGCGGCGGTGGAGGTCTTGTTTTCGCTTATCGCGGAAGAGGCGTCGACAAGGGCGGACGCATTTCGCGGAATGCTGCCGATTTTCGTGAAATTTTAACCGTTCGCACCGCCGGTTTTGTCGGATAAAGTCGCTGAATCCCTTTGCTGGAGCGGAATGTCGTGATATTGCAGGGGGCATGTCGTAATAATCGTAGCCAAATAGTTCAACTTTTTGTCATATACTTCATGTTCAAAGAATGCGCTTTATGATTACATAGAACTGAAACTTGTACCGCCGCAATCATTCATGAAAGCAACCAGTAGGAGGGTATTTTATAATGGCTAACGGAAAAGTGAGAGTCGGTATTATCGGTACGGGCGGAATCGCCAACGGCAAGCATCTGCCGGCATTGTTCAAGCTGCCGAATGTGGAGCTTGTCGCCTTTTGCGATATCGTAGAAGATCGCGCCCAAAAAGCTGCCAAGCAATACGGTGCTGAAGGCGCCCGCGTATATACCGATTACCGTGAACTGCTTGAAGATAACACGCTTGACGTCGTGCACGTTTGTACGCCTAACGACTCGCACGCCGAAATTTCCATCGCCGCCCTCGAATCCGGCAAGCATGTCATGTGCGAAAAGCCGATGGCCAAGACGGCTGCCGATGCCCGCCGCATGGTGGAAACCGCTAAGAAAACAGGCAAGAAGCTGACGATCGGCTACAACAACCGCTACCGTCCGGACAGCCTGCACATGAAGCAAGTGGCCGAGAGCGGACAACTGGGCGAAGTTTACTATGCCAAGGCGCTCGCTATTCGCCGGCGTGCGGTTCCGACATGGGGCGTATTTCTGGATGAAGAAAAGCAAGGCGGAGGACCGCTTATCGATATCGGTACGCATGCGCTCGACCTGACGCTGTGGATGATGGACAACTACAAGCCGGTCAGCGTAACGGGCTCGGTCTTCCACAAGCTCGGCAGCAAAGAAAATGCGGCCAACGCATGGGGACCTTGGGACCCGAAAAAATTCACCGTCGAAGATTCTGCATTCGGCTTCATCAAGATGGAGAACGGCGCAACGATCGTCCTGGAATCGAGCTGGGCGCTCAACACGCTGCAAGTAGGCGAAGCAAAAGCCGTTCTGTGCGGAACGGAAGGCGGAGCCGATATGGAAAACGGGCTGCGCATCAACGGCGAGCAGTTCAGCCGCTTGTTCGATACGACTGTGAAGACGGATTCCGGCGGCGTGGCGTTCTTTGACGGCAAGAGCGAATCGAGCGGCGATCTGGAAGCGCGTCTGTGGATCGATGCGATTGCGAACGATACCGAGCCTCTCGTGAAGCCGGAGCAAGCGCTGGTCGTCACCGAAATTCTCGAAGCGCTGTACGAATCCGGCCGCACGGGCAAAACGGTTTATTTGAACGATTAATAGGCGGACGGACCTCGTTCCGTTTCGGCCTTCACGACATTTGAAGGGAGGACTGCACCATGAAATTGGGCGTATTTACCGTTCTGTTCGCCGGCCGTCCGCTGGAGGAAGCGCTTGACTATATCGCCTCCAAAGGGCTGGACGCGGTCGAGATCGGCACCGGCGGCTATCCCGGCAACTCGCATTGCGATCCGGACACGCTGCTCGGCGATGCCGGCAAGCTGAAGGCGTTCAAGCAAGCGGTGGAATCGCGGGGTCTGACGATCAGCGCACTTAGCTGCCACGGCAACCCGCTTCATCCGCAGAAGCAGATCGCCAAAGAATTTCACGACGCTTTCGTCAAGACGGTAGACTTGGCTCAAAGACTGGAAGTGCCGGTCGTCAATACGTTCTCCGGCTGCCCGGGCGATCACGAGGACGCGAAGTACCCGAACTGGCCGGTCGCGCCTTGGCCGAACGATTACCAGGAGATTTTGACCTGGCAGTGGGAGCAAAAAGTGATCCCGTATTGGAGTGAATGGGGCCGTTACGCGTCGGAACGCAACGTGAAGATCGGTCTGGAGCTTCACGGCGGCTTTTCCGTACACAGTCCGGGCACCTTGCTCCGTTTGCGCGAGGCGGCAGGCGAAGCGATCGGCGCGAACCTCGATCCGAGCCACATGTGGTGGCAAGGCATCGATCCGGTTCAGGCGGTGCATATTTTGGGCCGCGCCGGCGCGATCCATCACTTCCATGCGAAGGACACGACGATCGATCCGATCAACGTGAACAAGCACGGCATTACGGATATGCAGTCGTATTCGCTCATGCTGGACCGGGCTTGGCAGTTCCGCACGGTCGGTTTCGGTCACGATATGAAGACGTGGGCGGACATTCTGAGCGCGCTTCGTCTCGTCGGTTACGACTATGTGGTCAGCATCGAGCACGAGGACGGCCTGATGTCCGTGGACGAAGGCTTCACCAAGGCGGTTGCGAACTTGCAGCAGGTGCTGCTGCGCGAGCCGCTTGGCGAGATGTGGTGGGTGTAAAACGGCATTTAAAAGCTTCTCCGGTTTGAGCTTGAACCGGGGGGCTTTTTTTAATGTCTTTAACCGTTAACGTACTGAATTATGGCGGGCTCGATGTTTTTATAATCACAAGCGTAACCCGGAATCCAGCATACAGAAATGAAACAGGAAGGCCATGGCGTCACGCCAATGGCTGTGGACTATGCCGAGAAGAAAGGCTTGTTCCGTACCTTGCAGGGAGGAGGGGGCGGTAAACGGCGGCCGAAATTCCATACGAAGAGGGGGGATCGTGCTCTTTCTGTCTATAGTGGGACACGGATTCCACTTCAGGATATCGTTTTCTTAGTGAAAATGTGTAGTTAGCTTGTATAAAGCAGCCTGTGTGAAAGTTTCTACCTCGATCAAACTAAGGAAGCCAAGTTCAGAAACTCAATGCCGAAACTTACGGTTTATAGTTTTGCAAATGCCTATGGAACGCGTCAACCAGCTCAGGGCTCTCGTCAAGCGTATAGATGCGGGCGGGCCGATTGTTCGGATCGAAGTCCTTGTGGCTCCACCAGACGGCAGCCTTGATCTTCGGATATTGATCCAGTTCCCCAAACATGCGGTTCACCCATTCGACCTTATCCCCGCCGATGGAGCTCGAACCGAACTCCGCAATCATCATCGGCTGATCGAACCATTCGCTGTATTGGGCATACAACGGAGCATAAAGTTCGTGAAACGTGCTCCATTCCTCCCCTTCGTAGAACGTGCCGGTATTATAGGCTGTCAGGCCGACGATATCCACATAGTCGTCTCCGGGATAATATAGCAGAGTATGATTCCAAGCGAACCCGGGTTTGGACAAGTTGTTCGGATTCCATACCCATAGTACGTTGTCTACTTCATTTTTGCTGAAAATATCATGAATGTATCTCCACGTATCGGTATAAATATCCGTATCTTTCGAATTGTGATAGCTCGAATACGGAACCCAGTCCCCATTCATTTCATTATTCAGCCGGAATAGCAGGGGGTGACCGAACGCCTTGATGTCTTGTGCATATTTCATCAAATATTCGTCGTACTTTCCTTTCAAGATGTCGTACATGATACTGGAATTATCCTTGTTGTAGTGCATCGTCTGCAAAGTCAGAACGGCGATGCGTCCGTTCTCGTAAATCTTGTTTAAATCTTCTACCGGAAGTCCCGTATCCAGCGACTGGTAGCGGATAAGCAGCCCGAATTTATAGTCAAGCTTTTGCTCCAGCTCCAGCAGCCGATTCATTTTCGATTTGGCTGCATCAGGCTCGTAGATGCCCCACTTCAAACCGTCCGATAAGAAAAGCCGGTTATAGAGGTCGGCCGCTTCTTTGTTTACCCGAGGGGTCTTCCTTGTCGTCACTTTGCCAATATTCGCGCTCCCCTGAGGTGAAAACATCCGGAACGAAGACACGATATCCATTTCATTATGAATGGGTCGATCGGACTTGATCTGAATCGTATAAACTTCTCTGTCATTTTTAACGATCTGGGCGCTTGCGTAATAATGTTTATCGCTTTCCACACGCTCCAGTTTATCGCGCTCCCATTTCAATAGATGTACCGTCGAACCCTCTACAATCATGCTTTTATCTTCAGTAACGCGATGATCCGAGGCGTTTTTTGTAAAACGGTTGCCATATCCGATATAGGCGGCCGCGTCGGTAACGGTATGATTGAAATTATCATAGTACACGTCGATTTGCGTATGATCGTCGTAGAAACTCGTCTTGATGGCCGCCATAGAATCGTCCGTCTTCATCTGTTTCGGATATTGCAACTGATACCCGTAAGGCAAATACGTATAGGAGGCCATATCCCCGGAGGATGGAGTGCGGTTAAGTAAAAAAACGCCGATTGCGGCAAGTATAACGATGCCTGTCAGAACGTAAAGCAGCTTCTTTCGTTTCAGAATTCAAGTCCTCCTTTAAGAATGTCGTACCACATGCCTATTTTTGTGACCTAATGATGTCCACTAGTGCTCCATTCCATTTTTAAAACGATTTACACTTCCGCTTAAAGCTTCATTTTCCATCTCCGCAGTCCCCCTTTCTACTACAGCTATACAATATTTACAATCGGGGACGGCATAATGTGACATAGGGTTGGGGCTCTGACTTTCAACGGTGGAAATAAATTTATTCGGGTTAATGTATCAGCGGGTGTATGGTCAAGGGGGGGAGCGGGACGTCGCCCGTCTCGATCTTAGTGAATGTAAGCGCAAGCTGCGCCGTGAGATGGGTAAAAAAAGAGATATTCTAGGCGGAATATTATTGGCAACTGCCAGGGGAATTGATACGAGCCCAGCTAAGGGCATGCGGCATCAAATTAAGGCTATCAACTGCGAGAGGGCTCTTAAGTGGAGCGCGTTATTCCGCGGGGGCTGCGGCGACAACGGTACAGGTCGTCGGGATTTGGCCGGCAGATGACGCTGCAAAATGCGAGTTATTTGCCGCATGAGGTAGGAGCGGCTGTTCAAAATCTATTACTTAATTCGAAAATAAGCCCAGATAACTACCGTGACAGCAATTAATGCTGCTAAAGCAACAAAAGTTAAATAACCGGCTGGCCCAAGCAGCGGCGAGTTTTGCATCTTGACGAACGCGGGGTGCCCGATTACATTTAAATTAAATACATACATGAATGTAATTAAATAAGTGGAGGGAATTGTGACAAAAACCAAATTTCAATTGAAGCGGGAAACGACTCACCGGCAGCTCCTGGAAGCGGGGTTGAAATGCTTCGCGGAGAAGGGGTTCGCTTCTACGACGATCGGAGATATTGTGGCGCGCACCGGACATACGAACGGGGCGTTTTATGTCCATTTTCGAACGAAAGAACAGCTGTTTCTGGAAGTGCTGGACTATCAGATGGACATGACGAGCGGGTGGTACGAGGTGCCCAAGCAATACAGCCCGGCGAACACGTCGCTGGAGGAAGTGATGACCATCACATTGACGCGGCTTGGCGATATGCTGCTGGGCGTCGACAACTGGATTGTGGCATTGGCCGATTTCTACCAGCAGACGAAGCAGGACCCGGACGTCCGCGAGCTGTTCCAGACGAAATACCGCCAATGGATTGCGGGGATCGAGCAACTGGTGCGGAACTTGCAGGCGCAGGGCTGGGTCGACAGCGAGCGAGATCCGCGTCCGATTGCCATGCAGCTCATTGCGTTCAACGAAGGGTACTCGCTCTTCTCGGCCTTGTTCGGGGGAACGGACCCACATGTGCTCATGGAAGGTTTGGTCAAGCTTTTGCGTTAGAAGGCGAGAGCAAAGGAGGAGACGGCGAGGCGATCAGCCGTTCGGCCGCAGGCGTTTGAGACGCCATCCTCCGTCACATTTTAGATGCGAGGGGTTCCTGATGATGAAGTCCAAAGCCGTTTCGCGTACGCTTCTGTTTCTGTTTGTCCTGCTTTTCGTTCCGATCGCCTACGGACCGGGCCGCCCCGTCCAGGCGGATGAAGCGTGGATCGCGGTCAGCGGTCCCGCGGAGTTGAACAATATGCGCAATCAGTTGACGGGCAAATACAGGCTTATTCAGGATATTGATTTGGCCGGTTACGATGATGGAGACGGCGGAGGGTGGAAGCCGATCGGCACGACGTCGGGCGCCTTTGCCGGTCAATTCGACGGCAACGGTTTTGCCATCCGGAATATGCGGATTGCCAGACCCAACGATAACGGGGTCGGCTTGTTCGGCACGACCAACGGCGCAACCATTACGAACGTGCACTTGACCAATGTCCAGGTGGAAGGGAGCCAAGATGTCGGCGGTATTGCCGGCGGGCTCCAATATTCGTCCCTCTCGTTGTCTTCCGTCGAAGGAAGCGTGACGGGAAGGGCGCGGGCCGGTGTGATGGTCGGCTATCACGATTTTTCGACCATAGCGGACAGTTATGCAGCAGGCCGGCTGGTCGTGGCGGCCTCGCCCGCGGACAGCTTTGGCGGGTTGGTCGGTTATGGAGCGAGCAACAACAGCCAGGCCTCGATTGTGCGTTCCTATTCGACGGCATCGGTCGGGAACGGCTCCTTCTCCGGCGGCTTGATCGGGCAAAGGGACGGGCCGGCGCCTGTCGCTTCGTCGTATTGGGATACGCAGGCGAGCGGCCAGCTCGTCTCCGCAGGCGGAATGGGGAAGACGACGGCCGAGATGATGGACAGGGAGACGTTCGTCGACTGGGACATCGCTGGCAACGGGTCGGCCGATCCGGTCTGGGGCATGGTGCAGCAAGCGACCTATCCGCTCCATTTCGGCGATTACAAGAAGGTAGCGCTCGGCTCGTTGACGGTAAAAGATACGGACGATACGCTGCTGAAGCTCGATCGCGAATTTTCGAGCGCGTACGGGTCGTACGCCGTGCAGGTGGTGAGCAAGACGGATCACATTGTCGTGTCCGGCACGCCGCTTCGCCCGTCCTCCTCCGTATCGGTCGATGGCGGGGGAGCTGCGAACACGCTGGCGCTTCAGCCGGGACGGAACGAGATTCCGATCGAAGTCCGCGATTCCGCCGACCCGACGGGGCGGAAAGCCGTCTACAAGCTGATCGTGTACCGGGATGCGGGCACCGTCCAGCTTCCGCATCGCATTACAACCGCCGAACAACTGTCCAAGCTGGGCGATCCGTCCGCAGGTTACGGGTTGGACCAGGTTTATGCGCTTCAGGCGGACCTCGATCTGTCCGGGTACGCAACAGGCGCGGGCTGGTCGCCCATCGGCACCGAGGCGGAGCCGTTCCGCGGAACTTTCCGGGGGAACGGTCACACGATTTCCCATCTGACCATCCAGCGTCCGGGCGATGACCATGTCGGCTTGTTCGGCTTCGCATTCGGGGCAAGCGTGTCCGATCTCGCCTTGCCGGACGCGGACGTCCGCGGCAATCGCCATGTCGGCGCTCTGGTCGGCCACGCGAACCAGACAGCGGTAAGCGGCGTGGCGGTGCAGGGGGCGGTGGCCGGCATCGGCGACATTGCCGGCTTGATCGGCTCTGCGGACGCGCTGACAACCGTAAGCGAGTCGTATGGGGCGGCGACGGTCACGGCCGAGGCGGGCGGCGCGGGCGGACTGATCGCCTCCGGCGCCGCCGCCGGGGCCGTGACGGACTCGTTCTGGGACCGCGAAGCAAGCGGCCAGGCCGCCTCGTCGGGAGGGGGGACCCCGAAGCCGACCGTAGATTTGATGCGAAAGGCTACGTATACGAACTATCCCGGCTCGGTCTGGCAGTTCGGCAACGGCCATCGATGGGGGATGATCGAGGGAACGACGTATCCGATGCCTTTGGACGCCTATCGGGGAGTGAGCCTGCAGGCGTTGGCGGTTATAGCGCCCGGAACGACGGTATCCGTCGCGCCCTCCACTTTTCAACCCGACACGGGGACGTATACGGCTGCGCTCGCCGCGCCGGTCTCCCGGGCGAACGTAACGGTTGTGCCCGGGGCGGGCCAAATCGTTACGATCAACGGTATGCCGGGACCGACTGCCGACATTGGCCTGGGCTTGGGCAATCAAACGGTACGCATCGACGTGAAGGGCGCGAACGGTGCGAAAGGCGTGTACCGCTTGACGATCCAGGTGCCGTCTCCGGTTGTGGAAGCTGTGCGCGTTCCGGCGAAAGGCAAGTATGGGATCGGGGCTGCGCTGGATTTTATCGCGGCGTACGATTTTCCCGTAGATGTGGACCACGCGGGGGCGCCCGTATGGCCGATCCGGCTGGACAGCGGTGCAGAGAGAGCGGCCGTATACGCCGGAAAGCTTGAAGGCGATGCGAGCAAACTGCTGTTTCGCTATACGGTGCAGGAGGGCGATCGAGGCAGTGCCGGAATCGTGCCCGCCACCGCTTTGGCGGCCTTGGCTCCTTTGGCGATTACGGCAAACGGCGATCCCGTCTCGCTGCAATTGCCGGCCCCGCTGCCGAATACGGCCGCGATCGTGATCGACGGGGTAAAGCCGGATATCGGGCTTACACCGTCGACAACGGCCCCGACGACCGGCAGCGTCGTAGTCGCCGTCTATGCGGACGGAACGGGAACCGGCGTGGCCGGACTCAAATGGGCCAAGGGCGTACGCCCGGTCACCTATTTCAGCGATGCCGGGACCGCAATAACCGCTTCGTCCTTCGTGGCCGACGAAAACGGGAGCTATACCGTCTATGCTGCGGACGAAGCGGGCAACCGGCAGGTGCGGACGATCGAGATCGCCAATATCGTGACGGAGCGGCCGACCGTGCGTTTGGACTACAGTCCGAAGTTGCCGGTCCGTACGGGAGTCGACGTGACGGTTGCGGCGTCCGTGTACGGAAGCGGAGCCGGCAACCGGCTGGCGGTGTTGAAGTGGGCGGCGGGGGAGCGAACCGAGACCGACTTTGACTCCCCGTCGGTCGGAGCGGATGTGCCGCCCGGGGGATCGTTCCGGGTGACGTCGAACGGGACGTACACCGTCTACGCTGCCGATGCGGCAGGCAACCGGCAGGTTCAGACGATCGAGATTGCGAATATCGTGACGGAGCGGCCGACCATTGCGCTGAGTGCCTATCCGACCTCGCCGGTCCGTACGGGAGTCGATGTGGCGGTCACGGCGTCCGTGTACGGGAGCGGCACCGGCAACCGGCTGGAAGTCTTGAAATGGGCGGCAGGCGAACGGAGCGCAGTCGAGATGGCTTCGCCGTCGGTCGGTTCCGATGTGCCGGCGGGAAGCGCGTTCCGGGTTTCGGCGAACGGCATGTATACCGTCTATGCGGCCGACACGGCGGGCAACGGGGAAGTGCGGACGATCGAAATCCGCAATATCGTCACCGAGCCGCCCCGCCTTGCGCTCGACTACACGCCCAAGGAGGCGGGCGGAATCGGGGTCGATGTGACGGTGCTCGTTCAGGCCGGGAGCGAGGCCGCAGGCAATAGGGTCGAGACGGTGAAGTGGGTCGCAGGCTCGTTTACCGTGGCGGAGTTCCGCTCGGGGAATTTCGGCGCGGATGTCCCGCCTTCGCGAACGTTCCGCGTGACCGCGAACGGAAGCTACACGGTGTACGCCGCCGACACGGTTGGGAACGACCGCGTCGAGATGATCCGGATCACCACTATCGCCGATTCCGGAAATCCCGATCATCCCGGTGAACCTGCCGCTTCGTCGGGGACGGAGGCAAGCACCGACGGCGACGGGAATCGGTTCTACCTTGTCCCGGGCAAGGAGAGCACGATTGCGATACCGGGCTTGACCTTGTTCATCCCGGCCGGCGCGATCGAACGGGCGACCACCGTCACCGTTGCGCGTGTAACCGAGGAGGCGAGGGGCTTGCTTGAGCCCGGGCAAGCGCTGCTGAGCGGCGTGTTCGACTTGAGGAAGGATACGCCGGGAACCTTTCAAGTCCCGGTTCGTCTAAGCTTGGATCTGACCGCCCGCGAATGGAGCGACGGCCAACGGCCGGTATTGGCTTACTACGACGAGACGGCGAAGACATGGATGAGCATCGGCGGGACGGTTTCCGGCGGCACGGTGACGGGGGAAACCGACCATTTCACCACCTTTGCGGTCCTCGCCGTCCGTCGGGAGCAGGAAGAGGCGCCGGAAGCGAAGCCGAACCCGGAGCCGGTTCTGACGGATATTGATCGGCATTGGGCCGCGAAGGCGATACGGAACGGTGTTGCCGGAGGGCTGATCGACGGGTACCCCGACGGCACGTTCCGTCCCGACGCTTCCGTCTCCAGGGCGGAGTTCACAGTCATGCTGGGCAGAACGCTGCATTGGCGCGAAGAAGGGCCGGTGCGGTTCGAGGACCGGGCGGACATTCCCGCATGGGCGCACGGGGCGGTGGCGGCGGCCGTGCAAGCCGGGGTGATCGGTGGCTATCCGGACCATACTTTCCGTCCGGCCGCCGGCATCAGCCGGGCGGAAATGGCCGTGATGATCGCGAAAGCGGCCGGGCTGCCCCGCCCGGAAGCACTAATGACGTCGTTTGCGGACGGCGACGCCGTCGGCGAGTGGGCTTTGCCTTTCGTCGAGGCGGCCCGGGAAGCCGGACTTGTCCAAGGAAAGGCGGACGATCGGTTCGAACCGGACGTCTTGCTGACTAGGGCGGAAGCGGTCGTGCTGCTGCTGCGTTTGTCCGCATACGGTGCTGCGCAGCATGGCTAGCATGTTTACAGGAAATCGGACTGGAAGGACCGGCAGGCAGGCTGTCGGTTCTTTTTTTTGCGCTCGGCGTGAGTAAAGAGGAGGAAGGGAGGAAATGTTCGTTCGCCCCTATCTCGCGAGGGGTAAGGGTGCGAACGGTTTTGAGGAAGTTCGGCAGCATCCGTCGCGATCGTGCTACCGCGTCGAGGCTCCCTCGATTCCCATGGCGGAATAGATGCCAAGCGAAGACAGGCGGGTCAGTTGAAGCGCCATGTAGTGAGGCGAGTACATCCGGTTGTTGAACAGCCAGGTGGCGATGACGCCTTGCGTGGAGCAGCCGATGTAATCGAGCAGGATGTCGAGCGGCACTTGCAGCTTCTGATCCAGTCCCATATTGGAGATGCGCGAGAAGAAGCTGCTTTTGATGATGTCCTGCATTTTGGCGTTAAAATCGCCGGCAGCCGGACGGTCCAGCATAACGCGGTAAAAGATGTCGTGCTCGCCTAGATGCTCGAAGAGGGCGACGTAATAGGGGTCGGGCTCGTTGAAGGCGGAAGTCGAAGCAGGGCTCGCCTGATGAAACCGCCCCAGGGCGATCAGACGGTCCAGCTTTTCGTCGATCATTTTGTTCAGCAGGTCGTCCTTGTCTATATAGTGGGCGTAGAAGGTGGAGCGGTTAATGTTGGCCTGCTCCGTAATGTCGATGATGCTGATTTCCGCGTAGGCCCTTTTTTGCAGCAAAGCGAGTAGTGCATCGGTAATCATGCTTCGCGTCCGCACGATTCTCCGGTCCTTCACCCGATTGTCCGTCATCCCTGTTCCCCTCCATAAAAGCAACATAATTTCAATGAATGTTGGATAAGCAACAACATTAAAAATTCTTGTACATACCCAAACTGGATCCTTTTTCAAAACCTTTGCTCTGACGGTCGCTACAACATGCAGGCCGGGCGTGGGTTATTTGTCCGTTACGGAACAAAATGCGAAAAAACGTCGGATATCCGCCAAAATGCCGAAAAATGATCGTTGAACAAATTTGAATTATAGCTATGATAATAAATAAAGCAAAGCAAATCAATCGGAATTTAGATATTTATTTTGCGGTAAGAGGGAGGCCCATTTTGAGAGGCGAACGATTTCTTAGCAGCTTGAACGACGGACGAACCGTCTGGCTGGAAGGAAAGAAAGTGAGTGCGATCCAGGAGCACCCGGCATTTAAAGGGACGCTCCACACGATCAAGGATCTGTTCAATATGTTGGACAATCCGGCCACTCAGGAAGAGGTAGGCTTTCGGGTACCCGGTACGGACCGCTATGCGCACGGCTCTTTTTTGGTCCCGCATACGCCCGAGCAGTTGGCCCGGCGGAGCAGCTCCTTTGCCCGCTGGTCCTCGGAAACGAGCGGGATGATGAGCCGGCTGTCCGACTACGCCCGCTCGCTCGTAACGGGCTGGTACTCGGCCCGACATCAGCTGGCCGGCTTGGACCCGCATTTTGCGGATAAAATCGCCGCCTATTACGAGCAGGCCCGGGACAACGATCTGTTCCTAACGACGGCAATCATCGATCCGCAGATCGACCGGTCCGGCAATCTGGACGACAAACGGATCTCCGAACGGTTTCTGCACGTCGTGCGCGAGACGAAGGAAGGGATCGTCGTACGTGGCGCGAAGATGATTGCCACCGGCGCACCGTACACGCATGATTTTGTTATCTTCTCCTTCCTGCAGTTTCAGTCCCATAACCGCAACCATGCGCATGTGCTGATCGTGCCGGCGAATTCGGCCGGGCTGCACATCGTATGCCGGGAATCGTTCGCGGACGCGAGAGAACAGAATCACCCGCTCAGCGCCAAATACGACGAGATGGACGCGGTATTGTTCTTCGACGATGTGCTGATCCCGTGGGAAAGGGTGCTGCTGTACGGCAATCCGGAGCATGTGCTCGCTTTGCGGGCCAACAAGACGGCCAATGCGCTTGCTTTTCACCAGAACGTCGTACGCTTTACGGCGAAGCTGGAGTTTGTGACCGGGGTCGCGTTTGCCGTGGCCGAATCGATCGGCACGACCGGCTTCCTGCATATTCAGGAGAAGCTCGGCGAGCTGTTGACGCAGATCGACGTGATCAAGGCGCTGATTATAGCGGCGGAAACGAAGGCGGTCCCGGATGTGTCCGGCGTGCTTGTACCCGATCTGTCGTACATTGAGACGGCTAGAAGCCTCGGCACCAAGTATTACCCGCGGGCGGTCGAGATTTTGCAAATCGTGGGCGGAGGCGGCTTCGTACAAGCCCCGTCCGGCGTCGAGGATTTTTACGGACCGATCTCCGAGCTGATGCACCGTTACTTCGAGGGAGCATCCGTAAGCGCCGAGAAGAAGGTCCAACTGTTCAAGCTCGCCTGGGATTTGATCGGCAGCTCTCTTGGCGCGAGGCATCTGCTGTACGAGCGGTTTTATGCCGGGGACCCTATCCGGGGCTTGGCGAATCAGTACAACGCCTTCGATAAAAGCTCGCTCACCGAGCCGATCTGGAGGCTGTTGAAACAAACGAGCAAGGGCGGCGCGGCATGGAGCGCGAAATAAGCGGTCGGTTTTGCCGGGCGTACTCCACTTCAAGAAGCTTTTACACGACGGATTGCCTATTAGTCAACTAACGGCACCTGAAAAACATTTCAGGCGCCTTTTTGTTTGGATCAAGAAAGGAAGGATCGAGATGGAACTGTTCTGGTTTATCCCGACGCACGGGGACGGCAAATATTTGGGAACGCGGGAAGGGGCGCGGGCGGTCAGCTATGCGTATTGCCGGCAAATCGCTCAGGCGGCCGACGAGCTCGGCTATGCCGGGGTGCTGCTCCCTACGGGGAAATCGTGCGAGGACGCTTGGGTCGTGGCTTCCACGCTCGTGCCCGCTACGCAGAAGCTGAAATTTCTGGTGGCCGTCAGACCGGGCTTGATGTCTCCGACCTTGTCGGCTCGGATGACTGCAACGCTGGACCGGTTTTCAAACGGCCGTCTGTTGATCAATGTCGTGGCCGGCGGAGACCCGGTCGAGCTTGCCGGAGACGGCGTGTTCATGAGCCATGACGAGCGCTACGAGGTGACGGATGAGTTTCTGAGCATTTGGAGAAAGGAGCTGGCGAGCGGAGCCGAGGTCGACTTCGAAGGCGAGCATCTGCGCGTTCAGGGGGGACAGGTGCTGTATCCGACGATTCAGAAGCCGTACCCGCCGCTGTACTTCGGCGGTTCGTCGGAAGCGGCGATGGACGTCGCAGCCGAGCACGTGGACGTCTACTTGACCTGGGGCGAACCGCCGGCGCAGGTAGAGGAGAAAATCGAGAGAATGCGCAAGCTGGCCGCTGCCAAAGGAAGGAAGCTGAAGTTCGGCATCCGGCTTCACGTGATCGTAAGGCCGACGGAGGAAGAAGCCTGGAAGGCCGCGGACGAATTGATCGAGCATCTGGACGAAGCGACGATCGCGTCGGCGCAGAAGATTTTCTCCCGGATGGATTCGGAAGGGCAAAGCCGGATGTCCCGGCTTCATCAAGGGGACCGCTCCAAGCTGGAGATCAGCCCCAACCTGTGGGCAGGCATCGGCCTCGTCAGAGGGGGCGCCGGCACGGCGCTCGTCGGGAGCCCGGAAAACGTGGCAAAGCGGATGCAGGAATACGCCGACCTGGGCATCGAGACGTTTATTTTGTCCGGCTATCCGCATCTGGAGGAAGCGTATCGGACGGCCGAGCTGCTCTTCCCGAAGCTGCCGCTGACGCGAGACGAAAAGAGCGGCGACGACCGCTCCTTCATCAGTCCGTTCGGCGAGATGATCGCCAACAACCAGATTCCCGTACATCAGACGGCGCCAAAATCTTGACGAAACATTTTCACGGAGGTGGGCAGCTTGGGCGAGTCTCGCAATCGGCTTCATTTGGCGGTTTTTTTACTGGCAGGGGGACACCACGTGGCGGGCTGGAGACATCCGGACGCCGCGGCAGCGTCCGGGGTTCATGATTTTCATTATTACAAGAGGCTTGCCCAAACGGCAGAGCGGGGCAAATTCGACGCGTTTTTCTTCGCCGATGTGCTCGGGATCGGGCAAAGCGACAGACGGTACGACCCGAGCAACGTCCGGCTCGATCCGCTGCTGCCGCTGGCGGCGCTCGCCATGGTCACGGAGCGAATCGGCCTCGTCGGTACGGTGAGCACTTCGTACAACGAGCCGTTCAACGTGGCCCGCCGGTTCGCCACGCTAGACCACCTCAGCAACGGCCGCGCCTCGTGGAACGTCGTGACCAGCTTCAAGGCGGAGGAGTCGAGCAACTTCAACCAGAAATCGCTGCCCGATCCGAAGCTTCGGTACGAGCGGGCGAGGGAATTCGTGCAGGTGGTCAAGGGGCTGTGGGACACCTGGGAGGACGACGCCTTGATCGCCGACAAGGAGAACGGCGTGTTCTCGGACGATAGCAAAATTCATTTCCTGAACCATGAGGGACCGCATTTCTCGGTACGCGGACCGCTCAATATCGGGCGGCCACCTCAAGGGCACCCCGTCATTTTTCAGGCCGGCGTGTCGGAGGACGGCAAGGAGCTGGCGGCGGAAACCGCGGAGGCGGTGTTTACCGCCTGGTCGACGCTGGATCAGGCCAAAGCGTACTACGACGATGTCAAGGGACGGCTGGCCCGTTACGGTAGAAAGCGGGACGAGCTGAAAATATTGCTCGGTCTCATCCCCATCGTCGGACGGACGGAGGAGGAAGCCGACCGCAAGGAGCGGGAGCTGCAGGAGCTGCTGCTGCCCGAGGTGGGCGTTGCGAAGCTGTCCTATATGTTCGGGCACGATATGTCGCAATACCCGATGGACGAGCCGCTGCCGAAGTCGTTCACGCTGGGCGACAAAGACGGAGCAAGCAGACGGTTT
Organism: Paenibacillus hodogayensis; assembly: GCF_039536325.1. Classification (NCBI taxonomy): domain Bacteria; kingdom Bacillati; phylum Bacillota; class Bacilli; order Caryophanales; family Paenibacillaceae; genus Paenibacillus; species Paenibacillus hodogayensis. The sequence goes on along the minus strand of NZ_BAAAYO010000014.1, from coordinate 99,547 downwards.
CAGGTCGTCAAGGAAACGGCCGAGCGTGAAGGACTGACGATCCGACAGCTGTACGAGCGCTATGCCGGCAACCGGGCGCACCTTCAGGTTAAAGGAACGCCCGAGCAGATCGCGGACGTCATGGAGCGGTGGTTCGTCAGCGGGGCGGCGGACGGGTTTAACATTTTGCCTCCGTATTTGCCCGGCGGGCTGGACGACTTCGTCGATCTGGTCGTGCCGGAGCTGCAGAAGCGGGGATTGTTCCGGACCGAATACGAAGGAACGACGCTTCGCGATCATTTCGGCTTGCCGCGGCCGGCCAACCGGTTTGGATAAACCGATTCATTTCAAGGGAGAAGAGGGAACGCATATGGTGAAAAAGAAAGCTTGGACCAATTGGTTGGCAGCCGTCGTCGTCGCATCGGTGCTGGTAACGGGCTGCAGCCGCACGCCGGACAAAGAGGCTGGCAGTCCTGACGCAGGCAAGCAGGTGGAACAGAAAGGACCGCAGCAAGGGGGCGAGCTGACGTTTGCGCTTGCCGGCTCGCCCAGGAGCATGGACCCGCACGGAGACGGCTCAGCACTCGGCGGTCGGGTGCAGAGAGCGATGTTCGACAGTCTGGTCATTCTCGTCAACAACGAGGTGAAGCCTTGGCTGGCGACGGAATGGTCCGTCTCGCCGGACGGCAAGAGCTACACGTTCAAGCTGCGCAAGGACGTCAAATTTCACGACGGTACTCCCTTTACGGCCCAGTCGGTGAAAGAAAACTTCGACCGCATCTACGATCCGAATACGAAAGCGGGAGTCGGCCGGGAAGCGATCGGTCCCTATGCGTCTTCCGAGGTGCTCGACGAGCATACGCTCAAGGTCAACCTGAAGGACCCGTACTCGCCGTTTCTGACCGGAATCAGCCAATTTCTGATCGGCAACGTTTCGCCGCAGGCGCTGGAGAAAATCGGCGCAGAGCTCGGCAAAGTGCCGCCGGCCGGAACGGGACCGTTCAAATTCGTCAAATGGACGGAAAATACGGAAATTGCCCTCGTGAAAAACCCGGATTACAAATGGGCGCCCGAAGGAATTTCCAATAAAGGGCCGGCTTACCTGGACAAGCTGACGTTCAAAATCGTGCCGGAGGAAGCGTCGCGGATCGGCAGCGTCATGAGCGGAGAAGTGCTCGCCGGGGAAACCGTGCCGCCGCAAAATGTCGTCTCGCTGCAAAACGATTCCAAACTCCAAATCATCCAAACGCAAACCGGCGGCTTGCCGTTCACGCTGTTCATCAACCAGAAGCGCGAGCCCTGGAACGAGCTGAAGGCGAGACAGGCGCTGCAGCTCGCCATCGATGTCGATTCGATCGTGAAGACGCTGTACCTTGGCACGTACGAGCGGGCGTGGTCGCCGCTGTCTCCCTCGACGCTGGGCTACTCCAAGTCGCTTGAGAATACCGTCAAGCCTGACGTGAAAAAAGCGAACGAGCTGCTCGACGAGCTCGGCTGGGTTCGCGGAGCCGACGGCATTCGCGCGAAGGACGGCAAGAAGCTGTCGATCCTGTACGTGGAAAGCTCGCCGAACCGCGAGAAGCGCAACGACATCGCCGCAATCATCCAGCAGCAGCTGAAGCAGATCGGCGTTTCCGTCGAAGTGGAAATTACGAAGGACGCCTATACCACGGTCATTACGAAAGGCAAGCCGTACGATATTTTCGGCAACAGCACCGTCAGCCCGGACCCGGACCGGCTCCGTTTCTTCTATCATTCTCAGGTGCAGAACGTGCCCGGCGACCAGCGGAACATTCCCGGTCTGGCCGATCCGGAAATCGACAAGCTGATCGATAAGGGCAGCATAGAATCGGACAAAGCCAAGCGCGAGCAAATTTACAAGGAACTGCAGCAGGCGATTATCAATAAAGCGGTCATTATCCCGATTTATGTGTTCCCTTACACGGTGGCGGCGTCCAAGTCCGTTCACGGGCTCGTGTTCGATTCCCCCGGTTACCCGTTCTTTAATGACGTTTATATTTCCAAATAAACGAGAAGGAGTCCGTTCGCGTGCTAAGTAAAGTCGTTGTGCGATTATTGTCATCCCTGATCGTGATCGTCGGTTCGCTGGTGCTCGTCTTTGTCATTGTATATATGCTTCCCGGCGATCCGACGGATCATATGCTGGATGCTTCCGCAACGCCGGAAATGATCGCGCAGCTGCGGCACCAGCTTGGCGTGGACAGGCCCTTCTACGTGCAGTTCACCGAGTATGTCGGCGGCATGCTGCGCGGAGACTTCGGCAAAAGCTTGATGAACGGCGAGCCCGTTCTTCCGAAAATATGGAAGAACTTCCCGTCGACGCTCAAGCTGGCCGCCGCGAGCGCTCTGATCGCCGCCGTCATCGGCATTACGCTCGGTGTGCTGTCGGCGGTTCACCGGGGCGGCTGGCTCGACATGACGGCGCGGGTCGTCGGGCTGTTCGGCATCTCGATGCCGACATTTTGGACCGGCATCCTGCTCATTCTTATTTTTTCCGTCCATCTGAAATGGCTCCCCTCGATCGGCTCGAACGGCTGGCAGACGCTGGTGCTGCCCGCGTTCGCCAAAGGCATCGTCGGAGCGGGCTTTATCGTCAGGCTGGTGCGCAACAGCATGCTCGAGACGATCAGCGAGCCGTACATCGTGACGCTGCGGGCGAAGGGCGTGTCCGAGAGGCTGGTCATGTACAAGCACGCGCTGCGCAACGCGCTCATTCCGGCGCTGACGATGATCGGGGTGCTGAGCGGCGAGCTGCTGGCAGGGGCCGTCGTCATCGAAACGGTATTTTCCCGGCAGGGCATCGGCCGGGTCGTCTCGGAAGCGCTGATGGCCAAAGATTTGCCCGTCGTCCAGGGAGTTATTTTTTTCACGGCGATTTTGTACGTGCTTGTGAATTTGCTTGTCGATCTTTCGTACTCGTTTATTGATCCGAGAGTGAGGCGCACGGCGGCGAAGGAGGGGAGAATGCGGTGAAGAGGCGTTTGTTGTTTCGCCCGGAATGGCTCGTATACGGCGCGGTTTTGTTTCTGGCCATCATTGTCGTCTGCGCGGCCGTTCCGCAATGGATCGCCCCCTATTCGCCGACGGAGATGAACCCCGCCAACGTCCTGAAGCCTCCTAGTTCGGCGCATCTGTTCGGAACGGACTTTATGGGCCGGGACGTGTTAAGCGTCGTCGTCTACGGCAGCCGCGATTCGCTGATCATCGGCGTGGCGAGCGTCACGTTTGCCGTTATCATCGGCGGCGCGATCGGGGTGTTGGCCGGCTATGCGGGCGGGCTGCTGGATACGATCATGATGCGGCTCGTGGAAATTTTGATGACGATTCCCGGCATCCTGATGGCGCTTGCCATCGCCGCCGCGTTGAAGCCGAGCTTGTTCAACGTGGTGCTGGCGATCGCGATATCGGCCGTTCCCGGCTATGCGCGGGTGCTCCGCGGGCAAGTGCTCAGCATTCGCAGCCGGCCGTACATTACGGCGGCGCATTCGATCGGGACGAGCGAAACCGCTATTTTTTTTCGGCACGTACTGCCGAATTCCTGGTCGCCGCTGCTGGTCATGGCGACGATCGGCTTGGGCACCTCGATCCTGGTCGGCTCGGGCTTGAGCTTCCTCGGTCTTGGCATCATCAAGGAGGTGCCGGACTGGGGCGCGTTTCTGTCGCAAGGGCGCAGCTATTTGATGGTCGCCTGGTGGATGTCGACGTTCCCGGGACTGACGATCACGTTGCTGGTGCTTTCCGTCAATTTGCTGGGGGACCGGCTGCGGGACTATCTGGACCCCCGGAGCAGAAGGACATGACCGAGAGGAGGGACGGCTTTGAAGAGCTTGCTTGACGTTCACGGCTTGACGGTGCAGGTTCCGGCCCGCGGCGGTCCGCTTACGGCGATCGCCGATGTCTCGTTCCGGCTTGGGGCGGGGGAGACGGTATGCATCGTGGGCGAGTCGGGTAGCGGGAAGACAATAACCGCCAAATCGATTATGAGGCTGATCGAAGACGAAGGCGGGAACATAGCGCACGGCTCAATCGAGCTTGACGGCGTGGACGTCGTTTCGCTGTCTGCCGCCCAGATGCGGGCTTTGCGCGGCAAAAAGGTCGCGATGATCTTTCAGGAGCCGATGGCCGCCTTCGATCCGGTGTTTACGATCGGCAGCCAGATCGTCGAAGCGATCGCGCAGCATAAGCCGGGCAGCCGCAAGCAATCGTGGGCGCATGCGGTCGACTTGCTCCGGCGCGTCGGCATTCCCGATCCGGAGATGCGGATGAAGCAGTACCCGAACGAGCTGTCCGGCGGCATGCTCCAGCGGGCGATGATCGCTATGGCGCTGGCCTGCGAGCCGGAGCTGCTCATTGCCGACGAGCCGACAACCGCGCTAGATATGACCATCCAGGCGCAAATTTTGGAGCTGCTGCAGGAGCTGAAGCAGGAGCTCGGCATGTCCATTCTGCTCATTACGCACGATCTGGGCATAGCCGCCGAGATGGCCGATCGCGTCATCGTCATGTATGCCGGCCGGATTGTGGAGCAGGCGACGGTATATGAGCTGTTCCGGCAGCCGCATCATCCTTATACGAAAGGGCTGCTGGCTTCGGTTACCCATGCGGATAGCGACAGAAAAGCGAAGCTGCACGCCATAGAGGGAGCGATCCCGAGTCTGGCGGCGATGCCGTCCGGCTGCCGGTTTCATCCGCGATGCGCGTATGCGACCGGCCAGTGCGCGACGAATCAGCCGGAGCTGGCGGAGCGCGACGGCCGCCAGACGGCTTGCTGGCATACGGAGCGGCTGCTGGAGGAAGCGGCGGAAGCCCGCAAGGAACGCGGCGCTGCAACGGCCGCTGTCCGCGAGCGTGAAGCGGCCGGGCGGGAAGGGCCTGCGCGCGAAACGACAGTACGCGAAGCTGCTAGAGCGGAATCGGCTATACAGGAAGCAGCCGTGCTCGAAGAGGCCATACGCGAAACGGCCGTGCGGGAATCGGCGACGGAGGCGGAGAAACCTTCCTTCCCGTCCGTTTTGCTGGAAATCGACGGCTTAAGCCGCTTTTATCCGATCCGGAAGGGGCTGCGCTCCACCTCGTTCATCCGCGCGGTAGACGACGTGTCCTTCCACATTCGTCAAGGCGAGACGTTCGGTCTTGTGGGGGAATCGGGCAGCGGCAAATCCACGCTCGGCCGCACTTTGCTGCGGCTGGAACGGGCTACGGAAGGGCGCGTGCTGTTTCGCGGCCAAGATTTGACCGCCCTGGACGGCGGTCGACTGCGGGACGTCCGCAAAGACATGCAGATGATTTTTCAGGACGCCTACAGCTCGATGAATCCGCGTTGGAAGATCGGCGACATCATCGGCGAGCCGCTGCGGGTGCACGGGCGCATGGGTCCGAAGGAGAAGCGGGAGCGGATCGGGGAGCTGTTGGAAACCGTCGGTCTTAACAGCACTTGGCACGATCGGTATCCGCACGAATTTTCCGGCGGGCAGCGGCAGCGGATCGGCATTGCGAGAGCGATTGCGCTCAATCCTTCGTTCGTGCTGGCGGATGAAGCGGTATCCGCTCTGGACGTGTCGGTGCAGGCGCAGATCGTCAATCTGCTGCAGCATTTGCAGGCGAGCCGGGGACTGACGTATTTGTTTATCGGTCATGGGCTGCCTGTGGTGCGGCATATGTCCGACCGGATCGGCGTCATGTATTTGGGCAAGCTGGTGGAAACGGCAAGGAGCGACGAGCTGTTCCGGCATCCGGCCCACCCTTATACGAAAGCGCTGCTCGCTTCCATTCCGCTGCCGGACCCGACCCGGAGAAGCGGCCGCTACCCGGTCGTCGGCGAGATCCCTTCCCCCGCCAACCCGCCCTCGGGCTGCCGGTTCCATACCCGCTGCCCGGCTGCGACGGCCCGCTGCAGGGAAGAGAAGCCCGAATGGACCGAAGTCGGCAAAGACCATTACGCGGCGTGCCATTATCCGCTATAGAGCGGCGTGCCAACGATAGGAGTGAATGGCAATGAGCTTGAAATTGAGCATATTGGATAAAAGCCCGTTACACGGCAAGGAAACGGCCGCCGAAGTGCTGGCGAATACGGTCGAGCTGGCGCGGGCGGCGGAACGGCTCGGGTACGACCGGTTCTGGGTATCCGAGCACCACGACTTCGACAGCTTCGCCTGCTCTTCGCCGGAAGTGCTGATCGGCTATTTGCTGGCCCGCACCGAACGGATCACCATCGGCTCCGGAGGCGTGATGTTAACGCATTACAGTCCGTATAAAGTAGCCGAAAACTTCAACATGCTGTCCGCGCTGGCGCCCGGCCGCGTCGATCTCGGCGTAGGTCGCGCGCCGGGCGGCTTCGACCGTTCGACGAAGGCGCTTCAAGGCGAAGCCGCAGGCGCGGCGGTTTCCTTTGCCGATAAGCTGGAGCAATTGGAGCGATACGTGCGGGAAAGCCGGGAAACGGACGATGCGACGAACGAGCCGGACGTTCTGCGGGCCAGACCGATTCCGCCGCGGCCGCCTGCGCTCTATTTGCTCGGGGCCAGCGCGGCGAGCGCGGAAAGCGCTGCGAAGCTGGGCATTCCGTATGTGTTCTCGCAGTGGATCAGCGGCGACGATGACGTGCTGGAGCAGGCTTTGACCGTATATCGCAGCGCGTTTGACCGTTCCCGGGGAGGGGAGCCGCGATTCGTGATCGGCGTATCGGTGCTTATAGCGGAGACGGAGGAGGAGGCGCGGAGGCAAACCCGCGAATTTAAAGTGATCCGGATCGAGCTGGAAAGCGGCAAAAGCTTGCGGGTGGGCACGTCCGGTCAGCTGGAGGAGTTCCGCAAGCGGACGACCGAGCCGTTTCGCGTGGAGGAGCGGGAAACGATCATCATTCACGGAACGACCGAATCGGTATGCCGACAACTGGAGGGCTATCACCGCCGCTTCGGCATAGACGAGATGATCATCAGCTTCGAGAACGCCGATTTTGCGCAGCGGCTGCTTGCGGCGGAAGCGGTTCGCTCCGGGCTGGCCGGGCTTCTCGGGCCCCGTCTTGTCCGATTTTAATCGATCAGGAACGCTTCCCCCGACCGGTATTCTTTGGGGCTAAGCCCGTAACGGGCTTTGAACACGCGGTAAAAGTACGTATAGCTGTTGAATCCAGACATTTCCGCGATCTGCTCGAGCGACATTTTGCTGAACAAAATGCGCTCCTTGGCAACGGACAGACGGATCTGCTGGACGTATTGCATGATCGTCTGGTTGAACATCGAACGGAACAGATGGACGGCGCGGGAGACGCTCAAATCCACGTGGCCGGCGACGTCTTCGATTTTCAGCGGAGACAGGGCATGCTCCTCGATGTACCGTTTCATCTCGTAGGCGAGGAACGACTTGCCTTTGCCGGAAGCAGCTTGCTGCTCCTGGCTGGCCCGCTCGATCGTCAGACAGAGCAGGCGAAAATAATATTCCGCCATCTCCTTGGCCGGAGCTTTGCCGCGGCGCTGCTCGAGTATCGTTTGTCGGCACAGGTGCAGCACGTCCTCGTTGATCGGCAGCCTCATCCGGCTTTGCTTCACGGTGCGGCCCCACCATTCCTCCAGCCAGCTGCCGCGGCAAAAGAAATAGTAGTCGCCGCTCGCGACCTCGCTTTCTCCGCCGGGCTGCAGCTCGGGCTCGATGCGCAGGTCGTATTGGTCTTTGGGCTTATAAAGCAGCAAATCTCCGGCGGAGATGAGCCGGACTTCGCCGTCCACGAGCGCCCGGCAGCAGCCCTCTACTTGAAAGCGGATCAAATAATTGCGCAAGCCGCGGGTCGATTGGATGTAAAACGGCTTCGTATGGTGGGAATACCCGGCAGCCAGCACTTCGCAAGTCGGCGAATTCATAAGAACCTCCCGCGCGGAGAAATTAAGTAGCGGATTTACGCAATTTGCGCTTGATAATCATTATCATACCTGATACAATACAAAAAGAAAGAAGGAACCGTGCAGGGTCCCTTCCCGATCGAATAATTATTTGGTTTCAAACGTTTTGCAGTCGGTTTCTGCGGAGTTGTGAGCTTCCTTGCTGCCGTGGCTGGTAATGTAGATCGATTCGGCGCTGCATTTGTTCTCGGTAGCCCAGAAGCGACAGGAATTTACTTCGCACAGTACGTCCTTAGCCATTCTTCTTCACCTCCTATTGCGAAGGGTTGACGGGAATCGCACAAAATGGTAAGTCTCTTGAACAAGGTGGCACTTGTCGAGAGTACCGCACCCTCTACAAATGGAGGGTTATTTGTGTTTCCGCCGTTGATTGTAAACACTCTCAGTCTACCAGAAAATCTCCCATTGTGCAAATTCGCCTACTGGATATTAGTAATAATTACTGATAAAATAAAAAGACGGAGCAACCCGTTACTAAGGCGAGAGGGAGGATGACCATTTGCGTACGGCCCTTTCCCAACTGGCGCTGCACGGTTTTTTTCTGCTGCTGCTCAGCTTTCTGATCGTGATGGCGATGAATCCGGGCGTTCTGCTGCATCTGGATTTCCAGACCCCGGCGGCGCAAAGCGTCCAATCGTTCAAGACGATGTTCGTCAGCATCGTGCTGGAAGCTTTGCCGTTTATCGTCATGGGCGTGATCGTTTCTTCTTTTGTACATACGTTTATTCCGGAAAGCTGGATTCGCAAGTTCGCTCCGAAGCATCCGTTGGCGGGCATCGCCTTTGCCTGTCTGCTCGGCTTTCTGTTTCCCGTGTGCGAATGCGGCATGGTGCCGGTTATCCGCAGACTGATCGCCAAAGGCATGCCTTTGTATATCGGCGTCGTCTTCATCCTGGTCGGCCCGATCGTCAACCCGATCGTCTATGGGGCCACGTTCATGGCTTTCCGCAACCGTCCGGAGCTGCTGTACGCCCGGATGGGACTGGCCCTCTTGGTTGGAGCCGCGATCGGATTGATCGTATACGCATTTGTGAAAAAGAACGTGATGAAGCACAGCGCCGCGACGTTGTACGGCTCTGCCGCCGAACACCAACACGCGGGGGGCAACCGGCTGTATGCGATGCTGGAGCATGCCGGTGCGGAGTTTTTCGATATGGGCAAATATTTGATTTTCGGCTCGGTCGTGGCCGCCGCCATGCAGACGTTCGTGCCGCGTGCCAGCTTGCTGGATATCGGCCAAGCCCCGGTTTTGTCGCACTTTTTCATGATGGGACTCGCCTACGTGCTGTCGCTATGCTCGACATCCGACGCCTTTGTCGCTTCCTCGTTCGTCAATACGTTTTCGGCGGGATCGCTGCTGACGTTCATGGTGTTTGGTCCGATGATGGATCTGAAGACGACGCTGATGTTGTCCTCGATATTCCGTCTGCGGTTTGTGCTCCTGCTGGCCGTTCTGGTCGCCGTCTTCGTATTTGTGGGGGCCAGCGCAGCCGGACAGCTGATAGGGCGGTAAGCGGTCATTACGTTCAACTTATATCGTTCGCAGGTTAGGGGAGGGATCGGGATGGCGGAACAGCGCTCGCTGACTGTTCATTATTTGTTCAGGGCGGCGATTATGGCCGGGTTTAGCTTTTATATTCTGCACCTGGTGAAAGCCGGGAGGCTAGTCTATTACATCGCGCCGAGAATGGAAGTGTACGTCAAATGCGCGGCGATTGCCTTGTTCGTTATTGCTTTGTTTCAGGGCTTCCTCGGGCTTCGTTCATTTTTCGGGCGAACCGCTGAAGCATGCGATTGCGACCATATGCCTTCGCGCTCGGTTTGGCGCAACGTCTGGCTGTACGGCTTGTTTTTGCTCCCGCTGGCGTTCGGCTTTCTGCTGCCGGACAAGCTGATGGGCAGCGATATTGCCGCTATCAAGGGGATGAATTTGAGCGGCGGAAACGGCGCGGTCAAAGCCGGGGCCGGCGGATCGGGTGCCAAAGCGCAGCCCGTCGCTGCGGCTGTTCCCACTGACGGTGCACAGGCATCCGACCTCGCTTCTCCGGGGCAAGGTCCGGGCACCCCGCCCGCCGCTGCGGCTGCGAAGCCGGTTGCTCCTGCGGAGGGAGGAGCGGCGGTCAATGGCGTTCCGGTCGTCCCGGTCGCCGGTGCAGGCGCGGGAGCTGCCGGTGCAGCCGCTAACGACAAGCTGAGCGAGCTGTTCCCGTCGGATATCGTCAACGGCCCGTATCTCGCACTCGGCAAGAAGCTGTACGGGCGCGACAAGATCGTCGTCCGCGACACCGGCTTCATGGAAGTGCTGACGGCGGTCGATCTGTTCCTCGACCGGTATATCGGCAAGGAGATGGAGATTACCGGGTTCGTGTATCGCGAGCCGGATATGAAGCCCGGCCAGTTCGTCGTCTCGCGTCTGGCGATGATGTGCTGCTCGGCCGATTCTTCTCCTTACGGCGTACTGGTGGAAAGCTCTCTCGGGCAAAAGCTGGAGAAGGACGCTTGGGTGCAGATTACCGGCAAATTGAGCAAAACGACATACAAGGACAACGAGATTATGAAGCTGGACGCGACCGGCGTCAAAACGGTGCAAGCGCCCGAATCGCCTTATGTATATCCGTATTTCGACGATTTCGAGAAACTGGCCGATTAGTAGAAAGCCAGGCCTCGAACCGCCTTCATGAAACGAATGGGGTGCTCACCCGCGCTCAATCGAATGTCCGGTTCCATTGCTCGGCCAGAAGCTCCCCGTCCAGGTCGATGCCGATCAGCACGACGTAGGACTGGCCTTCGTAGCGGACTCGTTCCCATACGGTGCGCTTGCCTGCATACTGCATCAGATAAACCGCGGAATCCCCCGGAAACCGCATATAGCCTTTGGCCCGCAGCAGCTGATCTTCCCGGCTTCGCAGGAAGCCCTCCACCTTCGCCCGCGACGCTCGGGCAGACCCGTTCCAGGGCAGGGAGACCGTCTGGATACGGGAATAGGAGCGCTGCTGCGGCGAAGCCGGCAGACGGTCGGTCAGTCGGCCCCCGGAACGAACCGGCCCGTTTCCCGGTCGGCTCGCTTCCGCATCGTGAGTGGAGCGGGGCGGCTTCTGCCGGCCCAAGGCGAGGCTGCCGAGCAGACTGGCGCGAAATCCGGAGGGAGCGGCCACCGGCTCCGGCTGACGGAGAGCGGCCGGTTCGCCTTCGGATTCCGCGAACAGCGGGTCCCATTCCAGGCGGCTGTGCGTCGTACGGACAATCCGCGAACGCTCGTTATATTTGCGCAGCGTGCTTTCGATTTTGCCGAGCTTGGCAGAGGGAGCGAGATCGGTTTTGTTGAGCACAAGCAGATCGGCCACCTCGATTTGCCGCCTTAGCGTACGGACAAGCTGTTTATCTGCCGCGAAAATGCTGTTGTAGTCGAGAACATGCTCGGCGTCGAGCACGGTTATGACCTGCCGGAGCCGTACATGCCCAAGCAGCTCCGGCTCCGTGATCGTCTCGGCGATTTCCTCGGGATTGGCGACCCCCGTAAGCTCGATCAGGATGAGGTCGGGCTGCTGTTCGACAAGCGTCTGCAGAGCCCCGAGCAGCTCCCCCTTCTTGCTGCAGCAGACGCAGCCGTCCAGCAGCTTCTGCACGGAAGCGCGGGAGTGCGCCTCCAGAATCGAGCCGTCCACATCCAGCCGCCCCAGTTCGTTCATCAATACGCCGGGACGCAATCCGCGACGCGCAGTCTCCTCCAGCAGGCGAAGCAGCAGCGTCGTTTTGCCGCTGCCTAGAAATCCGCTTAGCACGGTAACCGGTATGCTCATCCTCATCGTCCATCCTTTCCGAACAGCATAATGTGCTTATACAGTAAATTTTACGATTTTTCGTGCCAAGTTGCAAAAAAAGGACTGCTGAGCTAGCCGAGAGAGGTTCGTCTATGTCGTTATGGTATATGACGCCGATAAGCGAAACATGCCAGCCCGGCAAAATCGGACTGCACGGATTGCTTGAAGTGCGCAGTTCCCGACGTGGTGTGGTGTGCGGCAGTTCCCTTGTAGGCCGCATGGAGCTGAGGTTGGAAGCGCCCACATCGGGGGGCGTATTGACGCGAGGAAGTCGGGCTGGTATAGTTTTAAAAGTAATATTTACGTTTAAGCAAGATTGAATAAAAATCGTAATTTTTACTTATAAGGAGTGTTCGATGATGAGCGATTTCAAAATACCGGTAACGGTGCTGAGCGGGTATTTGGGCGCAGGGAAAACAACGGTGCTGAACCATGTGCTGCATAACCGCGACGGGCTGAGGGTGGCGGTGATCGTCAACGATCTGAGCGAAGTGAACATAGATGCGGGCTTGCTGAAGGACGGGGGCGGCTTGTCCCGCACGGACGAGAAGCTCGTAGAGATGTCAAACGGCTGCATCTGCTGCACGCTGCGCGAGGATTTGTTGCGGGAGGTGGAGAAGCTGGCGCGCGAAGGCCGGTTCGACTATATTTTGATCGAATCGACCGGGGTCGGGGAGCCGGTGCCGGTAGCCCAGACGTTTAGCTATATCGACGAGGAGCACGGCATCGACCTGACCCGCTTTTGCCGGCTGGACTGCATGGTGACCGTTGTCGACGCTTACCGTTTTTGGCACGATTTCTCCTCCGGCGAGACGCTACTCGATCGCGGACAGGCGGTCGGGGAAGACGATACGCGCGATGTCGTCGATCTGCTGATCGACCAGATCGAATTTTGCGACGTGCTGCTGCTGAATAAATGCGACATGGTGGAGGAAGCCGCCCTGCTGGAGCTGGAGGCGGTGCTGCGTAAGCTGCAGCCGCGAGCCCGGCTGATCCGCACGGTGCGCGGCCGCGTGGAGTCGGCGGCGATATTGAACACCGGCTTGTTCGATTTTGACGAAGCGAGCGTATCGGCGGGCTGGATCAAGGAAATGGAAAAACCGGCGCATACGCCGGAAACGGAAGAATACGGCATCTCTTCGTTCGTGTACGAGCGCGGCAAGCCGTTTCATCCGGCGCGGCTCATGGAATGGATGTCCGATTGGCCGGAGGAGGTCGTGCGGGCCAAAGGTACGGTATGGCTGGCGAGCCGTAACGATATGGCGCAGAGCTTGAGCCAGGCGGGTCCTTCGATCCAATTCGGGCCGGCAGGCAATTGGGTGGCCGCGCTGCCGGAGGAGGAGCGCCGCGAGCTGCTCGAGGAGGACAAGGAGCTGCAAGCCGGCTGGGACCCGGTGCATGGCGACCGGCTAAACAAGCTGGTGCTGATCGGCATCGGGATGGACCGGGCGCGGTTGTCCTCGGCTTTGGACGATTGCCTGCTGACCGATGACGAGTGGGAGCAGGATTGGAGCGGCTACGCGGACGAATTCCCGAACGCGCCGGAGGACGAGATCGGTGCCGTTCATTAACGAGGCAAAATATTGCAAAGGAAGTGTGGGGGCAATGTCCACCCTATCGGTCAATTACCCGTTCGCGGCGATCGTCGGGCAGCATTCGATGAAGCGTGCGCTGCTGCTTAATGTCATTAACCCTCGCTTGGGCGGAGTGCTGATCCGCGGCGAGAAAGGAACGGCCAAATCTACGGCGGTGCGGGCCGTTGCCGATCTGCTGCCCGATTTATCGGTCGTCAATTTGCCGGTCAGCGCGACCGAGGACCGGGTCGTCGGTACGCTCGATATCGAGCACGCGATTAAAACCGGAGAGAAACGATTCGAGCCCGGCCTGCTGGCGCAGGCGGACGGCAACCTGCTGTACGTCGACGAAATCAACCTGCTCGACGACCATCTGGTCGACGTGCTGCTGGATGCTGCCGCGATGGGCGTGAACACGGTGGAGCGCGAAGGCATCTCGGTGGCGCATTCCGCCCGTTTCGTGCTTGTCGGCACGATGAACCCGGAAGAGGGCGACTTGCGTCCGCAGCTGCTGGACCGGTTTGCTTTGTCGGTCGAGGTGGGCGGAGAGCGGGAAATAGCCGGACGGGTCGAGGTCATCCGCCGCAGAATGGCGTACGAGTCCGATCCGGACAGCTTCGTACAGGCGTATGCAGAGGAACAGAGGCGATGGAGCGAGCGAATCTCCGCCGCCCGTGAGACATTGCCCTATGTGGCAATTCCCGACAGGCTGTTCGAGCTTGCCGCGGAGATCGGCATCGGCCTGGAGGTGGACGGACATCGCGCCGATATTACGATGATCAAGACGGCGGCGACGCTTGCCGCGTGGGAGGGAAGGCTGGCGGCCGAAGCCGGCGATCTGCGCGAGGCGGCGGCCCTTGTTCTGCCGCACCGGCTGCGCCGGAAGCCGTTCGAGGAGATCGACGGTCAGCGCGCCCGGCTGGAGCAATTTCTTGCTTCGCTGGCGCCGGAGGCCGGATGACGGCCGGCATGCGGGACAGCTCTGCGGCTGCTGCCGGAGCGTACGGGGCTTCAGTGCCGGTACCGCCGGCATTTCCGTTCTGCGCCGTGGTCGGAATGGAAGACGCCAAGCTGGCGCTGCTGCTCCATGCGGTCAATCCCCGCCTGAAAGGGGTGCTGCTGAGCGGCGAGCGGGGCTGCGGCAAAACGGTGCTCGTGCGCTCGCTGCCGAGCCTGCTGCCCGACCTGCGGCTCGTGGAGGTGCCGCTGAATGCGACGGAGGACCGTCTGATCGGCAGCATGGACGTGGAGGCGGCGTTGACGACGGGCAGAAGGGTGCTTCAGCCCGGCCTGCTCGCGGAAGCGGACGGCCATCTGCTGCATCTCGACGAGCTGAATCTGCTGCCCGGTTCGGTCCTGCAGCCGATCATGGGGGCGATGTCTACGGGCATGCTGGAGATCGAGCGGGAAGGACTGTCGGCGCGGGCGAGAGCCCGCTTCCGGCTGTTCGCCACGATGAATCCGGACGAAGGGCTGCTGGCTCCCGCCGTATCCGACCATTTTGGCCTGTATGTGGCGATCGGCCGGGACAATACGGCGGCGGGCAGGGCCGCTATTGCCCGGCGGCGGCTCGCCTACGAGCGGGACCCGCTGTGCTTCGCGGAGCAGTCGGACGCCGAGATGGCGGAGCTGCGCTCGCGGCTGGCGGCGGCGCACGCACGTCTGCCCGGCGTTATCATGGACGAGGAGGCGTTCGCGCTGGCGGCGATGATCGCCGGCGAGGCGAATTGCCCCGGGCACCGAGCGGAGCTGTTTTTGATAGAGGCGGCGCTGGCGCTTGCCGCTTGGAACGGGCTGGAGCGGGCGGGAGCGGCGGAGCTGCGTGAGGCGGCCCGTTTTGTTTTGCCGCATCGGATGAGACCTTCGCGCGAGGACGGAAGCGCCCGCGAGCCGTCCGTTCCGGCGCCCGACCGTCTCGGGGGGAGCATGGATTCCGCACCGCCGGAGCAGGGCGGAGAGCCCCCGTCGGGGCATCCCGATGCCGGGTCCGCGCCCGACACGGCCCCTTCCACGGCCCCGGCAGGACAGGTCGAACCTGCGGACGGGGATGCCGAGGAGCCGGATCGCTCGGAAAGCCGGGACGGTCCGGTGCCGACGGAGGCGAGAGATATTGTCGAGACGGTCGGAGCGACGTTTGATGTCCGCAAGATGGACTTCGTTCTGCGCGACCGGCTGCTGCGCAGCGGCAGCGGCCGACGGGCCTTGACGCGCTCCGACTCGTCTCGCGGACGATTCGTCGGGGCCGTGCCGGCGCAAGGCAAGCCGACCGATCTGGCGTTCGGAGCGACGTTTCGCACCGCCGCGCCTTTCCAGCGGCTTCGCCGAAGCCGTCGTGCCGTAGAGGGAGGCCCGGCGCTGGCGATCGAGCGGGACGACCTGCGCATCAAGCGGCGGGAGAAACGCGTCGGGGCAACGCTGCTGTTCGTCGTGGACGCCAGCGGCTCGATGGCGGCGCGGAAGCGGATGCAAGCAGTCAAAGGCGCCATCCTGTCGCTGCTTCAGGACGCTTACCGGAAACGGGACAGCGTCGGCATGGTCGCTTTTCGCAAGCATACGGCGGAAGCCCTTCTGCCGCTGACACGCAGCGTGGAGGCAGCGTCCAGGCAGCTTCGCGAGCTGCCGACCGGAGGCAAGACGCCGCTTGCGGAAGGCCTGCTGAAGGGCTGGGAGGTGCTGCGGGCGGCCAAGGCGAGAGACGCCGATATCATCCCGGTCATGATCGTCGTGACGGACGGCAAGGCGAATGCGGGCCGTCGCGCGGACGCTTCTCCTGCGGAGATCCGGCAGGAAGGCTTGGCGCTCGGCCGTCATATTGCCGATAGCGGCTTCCTATCGCTCGTTATCGACACGGAGCAAGGTTTTGTCCGGCTAGGACAGGCGGCGGAGCTTGCCGAGGCGCTGAGGGCCAGCTATTGCCGTCTGGAGGAGCTGGATGCGAACGCGATGGCCGATGCGGTTCGCGGCCTGCTGGGCAAGTAGCGCCCGGCTTCCGGCTGAAGCCGTCGGTTAACCGCAGCTGGGCACGGCGGGCACGGGGTGCCTGACGGTGCGTCTGATCACGCCCGCTTCGCCCAGATCCGGTAGCCGACGCCGGCGGCAGCGAGCAGCGCGGCATACACGCCGATCACGATCAGAGCATTGTGCGTATTGACGAACAGCTGCTGTCCTAAATAGGAAAACAGCAGGATGGCCGGCATTTTGCCCAAAGCCGATGCGGTAATGTAAACGCCGGGCCGGATCGACAGGAGGGCGGGATACATATTGACGATAGCCTGAGGCAGAACGGGGATAAGGCGGGCGGCGAGGATCGCGGCGAACGGGTGTTTTTCCATGAGCCGCGATACTTTCTCCATGCGATCGAATTTGGCCAAATACACACGTCCCTGCTGGCGGAAGCGGCTGCGCACCAGCGCGAACAACACAATGGAGGCGACCGTGGCCGCCGACCAACTGACTACGAAGCCGAGCCAAGGGCCGTACAGGAAGCCTAGCGTACCGATAATGATTTTATAGGGCAGCACGGGGAACAGGACGAAGCAGAGGGCGAGGCAGAAAGCGATAAAGGGAGAAGGCTGATGTTCCAGCAGCCAATCCGCCAGTTCGTTGCGGTATACGAACAAAAGGATGGCCCCGGCGGCGTATACGACGATCATTTGCCATAATTTCATAGTAGCGTCATCCGTCCCATCCGTTGCTTTTTTTAAGTATTGTAGCATACGAGGAAGGCCCGGAACAGGCGGCAAGCCTATGGATCGTGCGCCGGGCGCGGCGGGTCCTTGGGCTTTTTCATCGTTATGCCTCCAATGACGTGCTGGTTGAGTATTTCTAGTCAAGCTTCCGCGACAACGTTCGCCGGTCACTGGTCCGAGCAGGCCGGATTTTTTGTGAATGCGGCAAAGGAGTTTTAGCAGGAAATAGAGAACTATACCGAAAACGGAAATGGGGGGATGCGCGTGTATAAGGCGATTTTGTTTGATCTGGACAACACGCTGCTCGATTACGACCGCTGCGAAGCCGATTCGATGCACCGCACCGGCCTTCAGCACGGTCTGGAGCAATGGGAGCAGTTTACGTGGGAACGGTTCTGGGAGACGTTCGGGCCGATCAATTGGGGATATTGGAGCGATCGGGTCGCGCGTAAGCTATCGATCCATCAAGTGCTCGAGTATTCGTTCCACGATACGCTGGTCAAGCTCGACCGGGACCGGACGCATTCGACCGCGTTGGCCCGCACGTATTGGGAGCATTTTTGCGCGATTTGTCATTTCGAGACAGGAGCCAAGGAGCTGCTAGGGGAGCTGCACGGCGGACCGAAGCTGGGGATCGTTTCGAACGGGATCGGAGAATCGCAGCGCAGGCGAACGGCATCCGGCGGTATCGACCATCTGTTCGATGCGTTTATCGTCTCCGACGAGGTCGGCCATTGGAAGCCGTCCCGGCCCATCTTCGAGATCGCCTTGCAGGAGCTGGACGTCGACCGTTCGGAGGTTCTGTTTGTCGGCGACTCCCTGCAGGATGATTATGAAGGAGCCAAAGCAGCCGGCATCGATTTCTGCTTCTACAATCGCCGCAAGATCGCGCTGGAGGAGCGGATCGCCCCCCGGTACGTGGTCGAACGGATCAGCGATTTGCGTGAGGTGCTGGATGGCCGCTAGGACCGGACGAGTCGCTGGAGAATCGCGGTCGAACGGATGGGAACGTGGCGAAAAAGAGATTTGATGCGTTGTACGATACGAACGGGGGATCAGCATGAATATTTGGACGGGGAACAAAGTGAGGCTGCGGGCGATTGTCCCGACGGATTGGGACAAGTTTCACGCCAATGATTACGATTCCGACTGCGCAAGAAGCTGCGATGTCATTTATTTTCCGAGATCGGAGGACGGCACCAAGTATTGGGCCGAACAGCAGGCGTCGCAAAAGCCGGAGGGCGATGCGATCATGCTTGCCGTCGAGACGGTAGAAGGCGTATTGATCGGAAGCATAAGCACCCATAGCTGCGATCCGCGGCATGGTACGTTCAAGTATGGCGTGGCGATCTTCAGGGAGTATTGGCGAAATGGATACGCCTCGGAAGCGATCCTGCTTTTGTTGAGATATTACTTCGAGGAATTGCGCTATCAGAAAGCGACCGCGCATATTTACGCTTTCAATGAAGGCTCGCTGGCTCTTCACAAACGTCTTGGCTTCGTGCAGGAGGGACAGCTTCGAAACATGATTTTTACTAAAGGCCGACATTTTGACGAATACGTATTTGGCCTGACGGCCGGGGAATATGCGCAATTGTACAGGAATCTTTCGCTGCCGCCAAACGCGTGAACGCGGTACTTCGCATGAAGGAGTTGGCCCGTCGCCAGCTCCTTTTCGTTTTTCGGAGGGGAGGGAGGGGCAGTCTATTCGCTCGGGCCCCCCGCCTCATCAGACGCTGCCGGCAGCGCAAGGGGCAGCTCGATATGGAAGACGAACGAGCCGTCCCGGTGATCCAGGCCGAGCGTTCCGCCGTGCAGCTCGACGATGCTTCGCGCGATGGACAGCCCCAGACCGGCACCGGGCTGGGTGGTCGTATCGTGGCGGGATGCTTCGGCTTTGTAAAAGCGCTCGAACAGCAGCCTTTCCTGCTCCGTGGTTATCGGGATGCCTTGATTTTCCACGGACAGCAGCATACGGTTTTCCGTTCCGCTCAGCCGGATGGCGATTTCTCCGGGCTTGCGGGAAAACTTAAGCGCGTTCATCAACAAATTGTCGATGGCGCGGACGAACTGTTCCGCATCGACCTCGGCGTACAGCGGCTCCTGCTCGCGCATGCAGCTGATCGTCAGCGAGTGCTCCTGGGCGATCGGCTCGAACTCGGTCCGGATTTGCTCCAGCAGCTCCGAGATGTCGACGGTCCGATAGACAAACCGCGAGGAGCCGCTCGTCAGCCGGGTGTAGTCGAATAAGTCGTCGATCAGCTTTTTCAGCTGCTGCGTCTTGTTGTAGGTGTTCTGAATGTACCGTTTATGCTCGTCCAGGTCCGCGTAATCGTCGTTTTTCAGCAGATTCAAGTAGCCGATCATGCTCGTCAGCGGCGTGCGCAAATCATGGGACACGTTCGTGATCAGCTCCATCTTCGATTTCTCGATCTGGCGTTCCTTTTCCAGCATCAGCTGAAGCTGCTCGGTCATGAAGTTGATGTTTTGCGCCACGCCGCGAAGCTCGTCGTGCCGGGACAGCGGGATGCGGTAATCGAGATTGCCCCGGGCGATCAGCATCAGGCCGTCCGCCAAGGTGCGGATATAAGCGACGATATTGTGCAGTAGCAGGAAAAAAAACAGCAAAAACGCGGCGAACGTCACCACGATATTGTTGATCGACATCGTCAAAAGCATGGAAGCGACAAAGCTCAGCAAGGTCGACCAGAGAATGCGGCCGCGGATGCTTCTCCTCCAGTTCAGTACGGCCAGTATGCCTTTATTCCACTTTATAGCCGACGCCCCAAACCGTTTGAATGTATCGCGGTTCACGCGGATGCTCCTCCATCTTCTCCCGGATGTTCCGGATATGGACCATCACCGTATTGTCCGTGCAAAACTTGTTTTCCTTCCATACGTTCTTGTAAATTTGCTCCACGTTGAACACTTGGCCGCGATGGCTGGCGAGCAGCATCAGGATCGAGAACTCGATCGGGGTAAGCGACACTTCCTTGCCCTTGACGGTCACGAGATGCCGCCCTTGATCGATCAGCAGCTCGCCGATCTCGATCGCTGTGCCGTCGGCCGGCTTGCCCGCCGCTCCCGCCAACGTTTGCCGGCGAAGCTGGGCTTTGATCCTGGCGATTAGCTCCAGCGGGTTGAACGGCTTCGCGACGTAATCGTCCGCTCCTGTCGTCAAGCCGGTTATTTTATCGATCGGCTCGCTCTTGGCCGACAGCATGATGATCGGGATGCCGGACTGCTCGCGGATTTTGAAGCAGGCTTTAATGCCGTCCAGGCGGGGCATCATCACGTCCAGCACGATCAGATCCACGTCCTCCCGACCCAATGCCTCAAGCGCTTGCAGCCCGTCCTCCGCTTCCACGACGCGGTATCCTTCATTGCGTAAATAAATGCCGACCACATCGCGAATTTCCGGATCGTCGTCGGCGACGAGTACAGTGTGAGCCATCGGTTCAATCCTCCGTTCGTTTGCGGAACGTGTCGCTACAAGTTAAGGGTACATGGCCGAGATACGCGAACAGTTCCGTCAGCCATTTACTGCTCATGGCCTGCGATCTTCACCGCGGCGATAGTAGCGTGTGTCTGCTCGAAAGTAACAGAGGACTCGCCGTCGCGCTTTTTACGGCAAACATAGACGAAGGCCGGCGGTACATTGATCGGCACGAAGCGGATTTGCTCCAGCTCGAACCGTGCGTCGAGCTGTTTTCTCATTTGCTGCGAATATTGGAAGGCGATAAACAGACCGCCCGGCTTCAGGGCGGAATCGATCTGCTGCATAAGTCGTTCGCGCAGAGGCTGGGGAAAATTAAAGAAAGGGAGGCCGCTCAGGATGCAATCCAACTGGCCCGGCTCCATGCCCCGCTCCGCCAGCGCCCCGGTCATGTCGCAGGCGTCGACGTGGCAGCTATAGTCGGGATAACGGAACTGGAGGGCGTTCCGCAGCGTCTCGTCTTTCTCGAACAGAAGGACGCGGGTTCCCGATTTAGTATAGGAACTGATATATTTCGTAATGGCTCCGGTGCCCGCGCCCAGCTCGGCTACGTTACGCACCCGATCCCAGGGAACTTGGCCGAGCATGCCGCGGGCCAAGAAGACGGAACTGGGGGTGACGCTGCCGATCTGCTTGGGGAAACGGGTGAATTTATACAGAAACAGCAGCCTTTCGCGCATTGTATTCAACATCAGGGTCAAACTCCTTTCTCGTATCCGATGCACTTATCGTAGTTGATAAATGTTCAGATCAAGTGAAGGAATTTCTGAAGAGTTTCTGAAGATTGCTTTTTTTTCGCTTTATTCGCCGGTTTTAGGGGTCTGTCGGCTGCCCGGCTCCCGGAAGACGCGCATGAAAGCGGGAGGAAGCGGGCTTTCAAAGCGCATCGTCTGGCCGCCGGTCGGATGGCGGAAAGAAAGCACACGCGCATGTAGGCCCAGCCGGCCGATTGCTCCCGAACGGGACCCGTACTTTTTATCCCCGACGACCGGATGGCCCAAGTCTTTCATATGGACGCGAATTTGGTTTTTGCGTCCGGTCTCCAGACGAACTTCCAGCAGCGAATATAGGTTGCCCGTTTGCAGCGTTTTATAGTGCGTGACGGCAAGCAGACCGTCATCGGGCTTTTGGCTCGAATACATAATCATGGCTTTATTTTCCTTGAGCCACGATTTGACCGTGCCTTCCGGCGTCCGGACTTCGCCTTCCACCAAGGCCGCGTAGGTGCGTTCCTGCACCGCGTTGTGCCAGTCGTTCTGCAGCAGCTGCTGCACGCGTTCGCTCTTGGCAAACATCATGACGCCCGACGTGTCGCGGTCCAGTCGGTGCACGACAAA
Organism: Paenibacillus hodogayensis; assembly: GCF_039536325.1. NCBI lineage: Bacteria > Bacillati > Bacillota > Bacilli > Caryophanales > Paenibacillaceae > Paenibacillus > Paenibacillus hodogayensis. The sequence goes on along the minus strand of NZ_BAAAYO010000014.1, from coordinate 77,735 downwards.
GATCCGGGCGCGCGGATCGGCATTTCGCACATGGTCGGACAGCTGGCGGTAAGCGGTAAGCTCCTTCTCCTGCTCGGTGGCGATCGAGAGCAATCCGGCTTCTTTATGAATAACGATCAGATCCGCATCCTCATGGAGGATGGTCAAGCCGATCAGACGGCTATCCCGGCTCGACGTTACTTTGGCCCAATTGACGGCGACGGCCTGCCCCGGCTGCAGCGGATAATCGTATTTGGTCGTCGATCGGCCGTCTACCGACACCTGGCCCCGGGCCAGTATCGATTTGACGGTATTGCGCCCCCGGCCCGGAAAGGACGCCAGCAAAAAATCGAGCAGCTGCGCGGGCTGCTTGACGGAGAGCTCCGTAGCCTCCGTCTTCGGGGCGGAGGAGGTTCGTGCGGTTGTGCGGTGTTTCTTGTTCATGCCGGTCTCCTTATGATGTGGACGGTGTATCGGAATGCTTCTCCGATCACTCTTATCCGTTTACTATAGCGTATCCCGCAGTAAAAAGCATCCTGTCGGGGGCTGGGCGCCGGGGCAATCGGCCTCGGACAATTCGGCGGCAAATCGGAGCTGCGGCGCCCCCTTGCTCCTCCCTCCAATCGCGCTTGAATCGGGTTCCCTACTTTATGCGGTCATTCCCAAACAATGTTATAATAGGAATCATGCTAGGAGGGGACTTATGAACGAAACGCGCAGCGGGGCACAATCCCGGTCTGACAAGGATGAACCGGTCATCCGGGTTGTGGGACTCGTGAAACGGTACGGGGCTTTGACCGCCGTGGACGACGTCCGCTTCGAAGTGCGGCGGGGCGAAGTCTTCGGTCTGCTCGGGCCGAACGGCGCGGGGAAGACGACGACGCTGGAAATGATGGAAGGCTTGCGCCGGCCCGACGCGGGCGCGGCTCTCGTAGCCGGTTTCGATACGCAAAAGGAATTAAAAAAAGTAAAGCAGGTTATCGGCGTGCAGCTGCAATCGACTTCGCTGTTCGATATGCTGAAGGTAGGAGAAATTTTGCGCATGTATGCAAGCTTTTACCGCTACTCCGTGCCGATCCAGCCGCTGCTTCAAGATATGATTTTGGAAGAGAAAAAAAACGACCGCATCAAGCATTTGTCCGGCGGACAGCGGCAGCGGCTGGCGATCGCTCTAGCGCTGGTCAACGACCCGATGGTGCTGTTTCTCGACGAGCCGACGACCGGTCTCGATCCGCAGGCGCGGCGGACGCTGTGGGACATCGTGCTGAAGCTGAAGGCGCGCGGCAAAACGATCGTGCTGTCCACGCACTATATGGACGAGGCCCACGTTCTGTGCGACCGCATATGCTTGATGGACCGCGGCAAAGTAATCGCTCTCGATACGCCGGACAAGCTGATCAGCAGCCTGCAGTCGGACGGGGCGCTCGAATTCCGGCTGCCCCTGCTCGAGGCGGTCCCGTCGGAAAGTCCGGAGTGCGGCGAAGCGCTTCGGCTTATGGGGGAAGTTAGCGGCGTGAAGCGGGTTGAGCGGAACAACGAATGGTACGTGCTGTATACGGAACGGATGCAGGCGACGCTGACCGACTGGATCGCGGTGGCCGGGGCGAACGGCCTTGTCTTTGCCGATCTGCGCACGCGCTCGGCAACGCTTGAAGACGTGTTCATTCAGATGACGGGAAGGAGCTTGAGGGAGTCATGAAAGCTTATTTGCAGCTCACGCTCGCTCAGCTCCGGATGTTTGCGAGAAACCGTCAAGTGCTGTTCTGGTCGCTGCTGTTTCCGGTGTTTTTCGTCGCCATGCTCGGCTTTTTCCTCGGCAACGGAAACGGCATCTCCCTCAGCGGAGCGATTATCGACGAAGACTACAGTCCCGCTTCGCGGGAGCTGGTCCGCTCGCTGCAGCAGATGAATACGGTCATCGAGCTGCAGGAGCGGTTCGATAAGGAAGAGGCGCTCAAGGAGCTGAAGCAGGGGGACCGGCATATCGTCGTCGTGGTTCCGAAAGGCTATCAGGAGCTGCTGTCGATGCACGAATCGAAAGAGTTCGTGGACCCCGTCTTCATGTCGACGCCGGAGGTGGCCACCGTCAAAGCCTACTACGACGAGACGAACATGACGACGTCGCAAATCGCGCTCGCCATCCTGTCCCAGGTTGTCGACGGGGTGAGCAAGCAACTGGCCAACTATTCTCCGGTCGTGACAGTGGATGCCTCCGCGGTTCAATCGCTGCATCTGAAATATATCGATTTTCTCGTTCCCGGCATATTGGCGATGATGATTTTGTCCAACAATTTGAACGGGGTTGCCGGCCAGATCGCCTCTTGGCGGGAACGCGGCATTTTGCGGCGGATGCAGAGCACGACGCTGACGGCGGCGACGTTTATCGCTGCGCAAATTACGGCCAGGCTCGTCATGAACGGCCTTCAGGTATTGATCGTCGTATGGGTGGGCTCGACCTTTTTCGGGACGCAGGTGAACGGCTCGTGGCTGCTGCTCGGCTTGGTGGTCGCGCTCGGGACGCTGACGTTCATGTCGATCGGCTTTATTATCGCATCTTTGGCGAAGACGCCGGAAAGCGCCGGACCGATCGCCGGCTTCGTGTCGTATCCGATGCTGTTTCTCGGCGGGGTGTTTTTTCCGATCAAGGAGATGCCCGTGCTGCTTCAACATATCGTCAAGCTGCTGCCGATTTCGCATCTGACGACGGCGATGCGTCAGGTGATGAACGTAGGGGCGGATATGTCGGTACTATGGCCCGAAGTGGCGCTGCTGGCCGGATGGATGATCGCCGCTTTTGCCCTCTCGAGCTATTTGTTTAGATGGGAATAAATGTGTGTAAAGACAGAAAGACTACGTATACGAGCGCACCCCTTGAATGACCTCTTTTTCGGACCATATGGCCAAGCTCTGCTTCCGATGACGAGCTCCTTCAACGACAAGCCGGACTTTGTTATGCGATTGTCACACAAAGTTAACGTTCCGCTAATGTGGCTTTAATGTTCGGGCTCTAGAATGGAGTCATAAGCGAAAGGAGTGGAATGCATGATCTTGTACCGGCTGGCGAAATGGATGGAGGAGCGCATGCGTCTGAAGCGGCTGATTGCCGAAGCGGAAGGGGATTGCGCTTTATATAAAAGGCAAAAACGCGTGGTGGAGCGTCAAATGCTTCAGGAAGCGTTCGATTATATGAAACCGGGAGCGGCGTTGTCGGCGGAATCCGCCATCGTGCTATATACGCACGACCTGTTCGGCGTGCAGCAGCCCGTCTTCGGACTGGACGAGACGGCCGGGCACTCGGCGGACGATTGGCGGGAAGTGCTGACCGAAGCGCGCGCGAGTTTCTTCGAGCTGGCCGGGAGGGAGCAAGTCCCTGGCCGGAGAAACGAAGAACCTTTGCATGCCGAGGAGCTGTTGTCCGAGGAGTGGCTGCGGACTGTGCTCGAAGTCGACGGAACGGCTCAGCCCCAGCCTTGATCTACATAAGAAAACAGGAAGATCGCGCGAAACGATTCTTCCTGTCCGTATGTCGAATAAATCGAAAGATGGATAGCGGCTTAGAACGAGGCGCCCAGCGCCTTCAAATTGCGGGCGCTCACGGCCAGACATTCGAACGGGTCGCGTCCGTAGCAGCTGTCCTGCTCCACGGCACCGTACTCCACGCCCGTTTCTTCGCAAGCTTGCAAAATCGCCCGGAAATTCATGTTGCCTTCGCCCACCTCGGCGAACAGCCGTTCGCTGTTAGGCGTCACGATAAAGTCCTTCAAGTGGATCACCTGCATCCGTCCGTTCACCTTGCGAATCCAGTCTACCGGATCGGCTCCGCCGGCTTGCACCCAGTGGACGTCCAGCTCAAACCCGAAAGCCGACGCATCCGAATCCTCGAACAAAATGTCCATGCCCGATTTGCCGTCAAATTTGGCGAATTCGAACGCATGATTATGATAAACGAACTGCAGCCCGACTTCCTTCAGCTTGCGCGAAATATCCGAAGCCTGCTTGGCAAACGTCGAATACCCTTCCGCGCTCGTCCGGAATTCCGTCGGCAGCCCGCCGATACCTACGTATTTGCAGTCCCACAGCTTATGTTTGGCGATTACCGCATCCAGGTTGTCCACCATATCGGCAAACCCGATATGCGTCGCGCAAATATGCAGCCCGGTTTTATCGGCAATCGCTTTCAACGCTTCGTCGCCGATCGGACCGAGACCGGAAACTTGAACCTCGTTATATCCGATGTCTTTTACCTTTTGAAACGTCGCCGCGATGTCTTCCTCGGTTTTCAAAAAGTCGCGAAGCGTGTAAAGCTGTGCCGCTATTTTCATCATGATCTGTCCCATCTCCCTAAAATAATGGTGTGCGGCCGTTCCGCTGGATGTCTGATATGTGTGCGTTATCGCAGCTATTATACCGTAATCGCTTCCGCAGGACTATAGCTTTTCCTAAAAGTTCTCACGTTCTTTACAACCGCATGCGCCTATGTTTCGCCAAATAACGAAGACCCCGCCGTTGCCGGCGAGGCTTCGTCAAAACCCGCTTCCGGTCAAGGAATCGTCGGACGTCAGCTCAGCCCGATCGCCCAGTTGCCGTCGCGGAATATCGGCTCGACGCGTCCTTCCGCATCGATGCCGTCGATGCTCAGGTCCGGTCCGCCCATCATGAAGTCGACGTGTACGAGACTGTCGTTGGCCCCGCTTGCGGTCAACTGCTCCTGCGTCATCGCGGTACCGCCCTGCACCGTCGTCGGATAGGCGCGGCCAAGCGCGAAGTGGCAGGACGCGTTCTCGTCGAACAGCGTGTTGTAAAAAATCAGATTCGTATCGGAGATCGGCGACCGGTTCGGCACTAGCGCCAGCTCGCCCAGGCGGGCCGCCCCTTCGTCGGTCTCGAGCAGCAGCTTGAGCGTGTCGTAGCCCTTCTCGGCGGAGAAGTCGACGACCTTGCCTTTCTCGAAGCGCAGCGTAAAGTTGTCGATCAGGTTTCCTCCGTGGTTGAGCGGACGGGTGCTGCGCACCACGCCGTTCGCGCCGTCCTTGTGCGGCATCGTGAACACTTCCTCGGTCGGCATGTTCGGGTTGAACGTGACGCCCTTCTCGTTCTCGGTCGAGCCTCCGTGCCAGACGTGGTTATCCGGCATGTCGACCGACAGGTCGGTCCCTTCGGCGCGGTACACGAGCCGTTTGTACTGCTTGCGGTTCAAGTAGTCGACCGTTTCGGCCAGACGCGCGTTATGCGCCTTCCAGGCGCCGACCGGGTCATCCAGATCGACCCTTACGGCCTTGAGAATCAGCTCCCACAGCTTGCTCTCCGCTTCGGCGGCAGGCAGGTCGGGAAAGATTTTGCCCGCCCATTCGGGAGTCGGGGTGGAAATAAGCGACCAGGCTACGCGATGGGCCATCGTATAGCTCCGCCAGCCCTGCAGCGCGATGGCTGCCGTCTTGCTGGCCGTGGCCACTCGTCCCGGATCAATGCCGTCGAGCAAATCCGGATTGGGGGAATAGATGCTCAGGAAGCCCGCGCCGTTCTCGGCGAATTGCTCCCAGCCCTGAGCCCGGAACATCGGATATTCTTGGAACGCTTCATCGGGAGCCAGCTGGTATTTGATCCGCGTCAGCTGCTCGTCGTTCCATTCCACGTGAACGTTTTTGGCCCCGGCTTCGTAAGCTTTCCTTACAATAAGGCGGACCAGCTCTACTGCCGACAAAGGGGCGCTCACGACAAGCGTCTGTCCCTGCCGCACGTTGATTCCGACGCGCACGGCCAATTCGGCGTACTGCTCCAAATCGCGTTGGGTTGGCATGAATGTTCCCTCCACACGTTTTATGTAGTCTGCATACAGCGGCGTATACGCACTACTATATCATTATCGCTTTGTCCGTTCCAATTCATCCCGGGCGTCAGAAACCTGCCGCGCAATACGCGCGATTTCCGTCGAACCCGATATTCGCGGGCGCGAATCGAGAGACGGCTCCTATTTTGTTGCGCACTCTTTTTCGTGTACAATACAGAGATGAGAACGTTTCATTGAAACCGGCGTATCGATCACGATGCGCCTTATCCATAAAGAAGGTTGTGTTCGCCTCTATGAACGTCGTCGTTTCCAGCTTGAATGCCAAGTACATCCACACTTGTCTCGCGCTTCGATATTTGAAAGCGTTCTGCGGGGACGAGTTTCCCGTGGAGATGGCCGAATATACGATCAAAGACCCCGTGATGAACATCGTATCCGACTTGTACCGGCGCAATCCGGACGTGGTCGGCTTCTCCTGCTACATCTGGAACATCGAAGAGACGATCCGGGTAATCGGCATGCTGAAGAAGATCAAGCCGGAGGTTCGGATCGTATTGGGCGGGCCGGAAGTGTCGTACGATACGGAATACTGGATGAAGCGCGTACCCGAGGTCGATTTTATCGTCATGGGCGAAGGGGAGGAGACGTTCCTCCATCTGCTGCGGGAAATAGCCGGCACGCGCAAATACCACTTCGTGTTCGGAATCGCCTACCGTAATGCCGCCGGCGAGGTGTGCGTCAATCCGGGCCGTCCGAAGCTGAATCTGGACGAGATCCCGACGGCCCATCGCTTCGCGGAAGACGTGCCGGCCCTTGCGAACCGCGTCGTCTATTTCGAGACGAGCCGAGGCTGCCCGTTCAGCTGCCAGTTTTGCCTGTCCAGCATCGAGGTCGGAGTAAGGTATTTCGATATCGAGCGGACGAAGGCGGATTTGCTGTATCTGATCGATTCCGGGGCCAAGCTGATCAAATTCGTCGACCGCACGTTTAATATCAAACGCGAATATGCGATGGAACTGTTCCGGTTCCTGATCGACAATCACCGCGGCTGCGTATTTCAGTTCGAGATTACCGCCGACATCATGCGTCCCGAGGTGCTGGATTTTCTGGCCGAGCATGCGCCTGCGGGCGTGTTCCGATTCGAGATCGGCGTCCAGTCGACGAACGATGCGACGAACGAGCTGGTGAAGCGGAGGCAAAACTTCGCAAAGCTGACCCGTACGGTGACGATGGTGCGCGACAGCGGCAAAATCGACCAGCATCTCGATCTGATCGCCGGCTTGCCGGAGGAAGATTACGCCTCTTTTCGCAAAACGTTCAACGACGTATTCGACCTCGGTCCGGAAGAGCTGCAGCTCGGTTTTCTGAAAATGCTGCGCGGCACCGGCCTGCGCCACGACGCCGCCAAATACGGCTACGTGTACATGGACACGGCGCCTTATGAAATATTGGGCAATGCCATCCTGCCATTCTCCGATCTCATGCGCATCAAGCGGGTGGAGGACGTGCTGGAGAAATATTGGAACTCGCACCGGCTAGACCGCACGGTCCGGTATTTGATCGACCGCCATTTTGAATCGGCTTTCGATTTTTTTCAACTGTTCGGCGATTACTGGGAGGAGAGAGGCTGGCAGAAGATCGGCCACCAGCTCGAAGACTTGTTCGAGAGGCTGAACGCCTTCCTCGCTTACCGGGATGCGCCGGATCGGGATATAGCGGAAGGCTTGATGAAGCTCGATTATTTTATGAATCACAAGTACAAGCCGCGTAAAATTTGGTGGGACTTCTCCATGGATAAATCGGCGCAAATGCGCAGCGTCAACATGCTCGCGGATCATCCCGAGCGGGTATCCGCGGAATTCGCCGCCCGCGGGCTTACGGAGAAGGAGCTGCACAAGCACGCCGTCATCGAGACGGTTCCCTTCGATTTGGCGCGCTACGAGCGCGACGGGACGATCGATCGCAGCCGGAGGTCGCTCCTGGTTGTCGTCTATGAGCCGGACGGAGCCGGCGCTGCATATTATAGCATGGAGCTCGCCGCCCCTTCGGCCGTGACCGGATAAAGGGGACGGAAACGGCGGCGGTCTTGGAGGAGGAGCGCGAATGGACGATCAACGCTGGCTGCGCTGGACGCAGCGAATACAGGCGTTAGCCCAGGCGGGGCTTACGTATACGGAGAACGGCTATGACGTGGAACGGTACGAGGAGCTGCGGGAAATCAGCATCGCCATGATGCAGGAACTGAGCGGCGCTCCTTATCCCGTCGTGAAGGAGCTGTTCGCTTCGGAGACGGGATATCCGACGCCGAAGGTGGATGTGCGCGGCGTCGTATTCGAGGAAGGCCGCATTCTGCTGGTGAAGGAGAAGTCGGACGGCAAATGGACGCTGCCCGGCGGCTGGGCGGATATCGGGTATACGCCGAAGGAAACGGCGGTCAAGGAAATACGCGAGGAAGCCGGCTTGGACGTGCGCGCGGACCGTCTGCTGGCGGTGCTGGATAAAAAGTGTCACCCTCACCCGCCCGAGTCGTACTATATTTATAAGATATTCATCCGGTGCGAACAGACCGGCGGACGGCCGGAAGCGGGGCTGGAAACGTCGGACGTCGCTTACTTCGCGGAGGATGCGCTTCCGGAGCTATCGTTGAACCGGACGACCGAATCGCAGATCCGGCTTATGTTCGAGTATTTGCGGGATCCGAACAAGGCAGTAACGCTCGACTGATTGTCAACAGTGCAGGAGTGGGTGGGTTTGACCGATGTATAACCTGCTTGGTTTATTGCGGGTTTCCTCCTTGAAAGGCCGTCTTCGGCTGCTCGTGATCGTGCTGATCGTGGCGATGTGTTTGCTTGTCCTTCTCACGACGTCCCTTTTCGGCAAAATGATCAAAGAACAGGAGATTCATGCCGCGCTTCAAGAAGCGATCGATTTGCAGCGGCTCTTTATCGATAAGTGGAAAGCGGAGCGGCTGTCCGACGTCGTTTATTTGGCTGCGATAGGGAGCCCCTTGACGATGGACCGGCAGCAGATGCTGGCCCAGTTTCGGCTTTTTCAAAAAACGCATACGGAATTCGATTCGATCGGCCTGATCGACGCGGACGGCAAGGTGGCGACCGCTGGGGGAGAGGACGCGGATATGAACGTTGCCGATCGCGACTATTTTCGCGCGGCTCGCAATAACGAGACGTTCATCTCGGATATTATGATCGGACGCCTCACCGGGAAGCCGCTGCTGGCGTTTGCCGCCCCGTTTCGCAACCCGGACGGGTCCTTCGCGGGAGCCGTGGCCGGAACGGTCGGCACGGCAACGCTGGAGGCGATCGTTAAAGATCTGCGTCACGGCGAGTCCGGAGAGACGTTTCTGCTGAACAAGGACGGCTATCGCATGACGTCATTGCGGGGAGGGGGAGGCGCGCCGTCGGGCGAAGCTCCGTACCGAACTGTCATTTACGAGCGGGCGCTAGCCGGCGAGCAGGAGCGCAAATCGTACGTGAACCGTCAGGGCGACCGGGTGTTCGGAGCATACGCCTGGTCGGCTGACCGGCAGTGGATCATCGTGGGAGAGACGCTGGCGAAGGACGTCTACAGGCCTTATTACCGGCTGCTTGCGGCGCTCGCCGCGATCAGCGTCTTGATTCTGCTCGCCACCTATATGGCGGCGGTCATGTTTACGCGCAAAATCAGCGATTTGCTCAAGCTGCTGCTGGACGGCACGAAGCGCATACGCGAAGGCCGGTTCGGCTACCGGATCGACGCCGCTACGATCCGCTCGGCGCCATCGGAGCTGCAGGAGCTGTCGGACAACTTCAACATCATGTCGGAGAAATTGCGGACAACGGTGCAGCTGCTCGAGGAATCCGCAGTGGTGGACCACTTGACCGAGGTGTACAACCGCCGGTTTCTGATGAACGAAGGGGCGAAGATCGAAGAGGCGGCCGCCCGGGCCGGCAACACGTCCTGCATTTTACTGGTCGACGTCGACTATTTCAAGCAGATCAACGATACGCACGGGCATCTGGTCGGGGACCGCGTGCTGAAGCATGCCGCCGCCTTGCTCGTCGCCTGCGTGCGCAACTCCGACGTCGCCGCCCGCTACGGGGGCGAGGAGTTCGTCGTGCTCGCTACGAACTGCGTGCTGGAACAGGGCTGCGAGCTGGCTCACCGAATTCGGACAACGTACGGCGAATCGCCCTACCGCGACGAGGAGCGAGTCATCCCGATAACGGTCAGCATCGGCGTTGCCCAGTCGAATCCGCACCGCACGTACGGCACGAATACGCTCGAGGATATGATCGAACGGGCGGACAAAGCGCTCTACAGAGCCAAGCACAATGGGCGGAACCGGGTCGAATGCGACGATCCTCCGCTGCCGCCTGCGGTCGAGCCTGACCCGTAAGCGCACTCCAAGAAGCTGGCGTGGCTGCTATTCGGAAGCGATTATATGTTAGGAAGATGGGCGGACGCAGGCTTTCCCGCTAAGCGTTCGGCTGTACGCGCGGTGCCCGGATAGGGGCACCGCTTTTTTGCGCTTCTTGCGGCTGTAGCGGAAGCCAAGCTGCAGGCGCCCCTTAACCGCGGTTCCAGGCGTGCGCCAGACGGTGCACGCCTTCTTGGATATGCTGCTCGTCGAGCCCGCCGAACCCGAGCAGAACCGCCGCAGGCTCATCCGTCCGGCTTTCCGTCCGGTAGACGGATGTCGGGTAGACGCGCACGCCCGCGTCGAGCGCCGACTCCATCAGCGACGCTTCGGAGCGGCCGTCGTCCGGCTCTAGCAGCACATGCAGGCCGGCGCTCCCGCCTTCGACGCGAAAATGCGGCTCCAGGCCGTCCTTGATCGCAGCCAGCAGCGCAGCCGATTTGCGCTGGTAGACGCTGCGCATTTTGCGGATATGCCGCTGCATATGGCCGTTTGTCATAAACAGCTCCAGCGTTCGCTGGTGAAGCGGGGAAGCGAGCCGGTCGAACGGGTGCAGCGCCGCTTGAGCGGACTCGGCCAGCGCGGGGGGCAGGGCGGTATAGCTGAGCCGGAACGCAGGCGCCAGCGCCCGCGAGAACGTCCCCATATAGACGACGAAGCTGGCCGCCGCGTCCAGCCCTTGCAGCGACGGAATCGGCCGTCCGGCATAGCGGAACTCCCCGTCGTAGTCGTCCTCCACGATCAATCCGCCCACGTCGGCCGCCCACTTCAGCAGACGCCTCCTTTTGCCGATCGACATGACCATGCCGTAAGGAAATTGATGCGAAGGCGTGGTGTATACGATAGTCGCGCCGGATTCGTACAAGTCCTCGATGCAGATGCCGTCTTCCTCCAGACGCAAAGGGGCAAGCCGGTAGCCGTGCTGCCGCATAATGGCCGCCAAACCGTCGCTCATCGCCTGCTCCGCCGCGAACGCCGTTGCCCCGGGCCCGTAAGGCGTTTCTCGCAGCAAACGGCAAAGCTGCTCCATGGAGTGGTGAGTGCCCGCGCCCACAACCATACGTTCCGGCGGGCACAGGACGGCTCTCGCCCGGTAGGCGTAGTCGGCGAGCGCACGGCGGAAGCCAATTTCCCCTAGCGGGTCGCCGTAGCGGAACAAATCGCGGTGCTCGGGCAAAAAGCAGGTGCCAAGCAGCTTTTTCCACAAGGCGAATGGAAAATGGCTTAGATCGACATCGCCGTAGGAAAAATCGATCGTGCCCGACGGCCCGGCGGCCTCCGGAGACGCGGAGAAGACCGGGGAGCCGGGGGCGGGCAGCGTCCGGTCCGGCCGCTGCCTTTCGCTTCCGCGGTCGGGGAGGACGGCGCCGCTGCGGCTTGCTGGATGCCTGGCTTTGCCGAAATCGGGCTCGTACGCGCGTACCGTCAGCCCGCTTCGCGGCTTGCTTTCCGCATAGCCTTCGGCGAGCAGTTGCTGATAGGCGTCCTCGACCGGCGTGCGGCTAACGCCCAGATGGGCGGCCAGCTTGCGGACGGAGGGCAGGCGGGAGCCGGGAGCAAGCCGGCCGGCTTCGATCTCGGCGCGGATATGGCGGTACAGCTGGCCGTATAACGGCTCGGCGCTGTTTGGGTCGAGAAGGGGAAGCAGCTCCACGGACAAGCACTCCTTTATCAATAATCTGTCACCCGAATATTTATGATTCTGTCCATGTTCAAAATGTCAGTTTTTCCTTATCGTAAGAGTATCACAAAGATCCGACTGACGAAAGGAGTCCATGAACATGGTCCAAATTCATCCCCGAATCGAACGGCTGCAGCCCTATGCGGCCGGAACCCGCCCCGACCCGGGCATAGCCGCAATCAAGCTGAACCAGAACGAAAGTCCTTATCCGGTCTCGCCGAAGGTGGAGCAGGCGATCCGCTCGTCCGGCGCGGAGCTGCTGCGGGAATACCCCGACTCCGGGTGCGGGCGGCTGCGGGCGGCCCTCTCCGAATTGCACGGCGTTCCGGCTGGAGCAATTTTGTGCGGCAACGGCTCCAGTGAGCTGATCACGCTCTTGTACAAATCGTTTCTGTGCGAAAACGATACAGTGGCTGTTCCCGATCCGACATTCGGGTTGTATGCGACGGCGGCCGCCTTGGTCGGCGTGAAAATCGTCAGCGTGCCAACCGACGACGATTTCCGTCTGGAGCCCGGCAAACTCGCGGAACCGTCGCCGCAGGCGATCATTATCGCCAATCCGAATGCGCCGACAGGGCTTTATGTCGAGGCGGAGCAAATCGAACGGCTGTTGAACGATTTCCGGGGACTGGTCGTCGTCGACGAGGCATATATCGATTTCGTACCGGAAGGGACGTCTGTCATCGGCCTGACCAAGCGGTACTCCAACCTGATCGTGCTGCGCACGTTTTCTAAGGCGTACGGACTAAGCGGCGCGCGCATCGGCTATGCGGTTGCCGACGAGCGGCTCATTGCGGCGATGGCCAAGGGCAGAGAGACGTTCAGCGTCAACGCGGTGGCGCAGCTCGCCGCGGAGGCGGCGTTAACCGATCCGGCGTACACGAGCCTGACCGTGGAGAGGATCAACCGGACGCATGAGGCGTTTCGGGCGGCGCTGACCGATACCGGCTGGCGGGCATGGCCTTCGTTCACCAACTTTTTGCTGGCCACGCCGCCGTCTGACGGTCCTACGGCGCAGGAGATATACCAGCGGCTGCTGGACCGACACATCTATGTCCGCTACTTCGATGCCCCGAGGTTATCCGACAAGCTGCGCATCAGCATCGGGACGGACACCGAGATGAAGACGCTGCTGGAGGCGTTAAGCGACGCCGGAGCGTAGACAGCGTAAAGCGGCTGCTCCGGCTGCGTTGCCCGGACCCGCCGGTCGTTCTCCAGATTAAGCACAAAAAAGCGGTTCCCCAAGACGGAAACCGCTTTCTTGTCGAGCGTCTATTTACTTGCCATTGCGCCATTTGTTGAATTGCAAAAACTCGAGGAATTGTTCCTTGCTTATGCCGGAGCCCATCGCTTCTCGAATCAGTTCGATCCACTCCGTATCCAGCTCGCGGGCCGTCTGGTGCTTTTCGTTCAGGAACGTCTCTACGGGGACCTCCAGGACGGCGCATATTTTCTCCAGGAGATGTATGGAAGGATTGGTCTGGATGTCTCGCTCGATCGAACTTAAGTAGGATTTGGCTATCCCGGCCTTCTCGGCCAGCTCGCTTAACGATAGCCCTTTGCCCAGTCGGAGTTCTTTCACGCGTTTGCCTATCATGCGATTTCCCCTTTGCCATCTGACCGCCACTTGCGACGGTCTTTCCGTTAAGCCCATCATAACAAAAATGGCCGCAAGATGCATGCAGGGGTGGGGGAATTTGAAAGAAATGAGCGAGAGCTGGCGTTTGTAAAGGAAGCGTAAACAAAAGAAGGCAAACGCAAAAGCCCGTCACGGGGAGGGCTCTTCTTCCGCGGACGGGCTTTGTCTTAAAAATTGCCGGATTTCGTCGACGGAAATCCCGATTTGTTTGGCGGCAAGCATCAGATGGACCCAGTTGGGATCCAGTTTGTAATCATTCGGATTAAGGCGAAAGCCTTGCATGTTCGAACTCTCCCATCGGGTCGGGGTTGTTGTTGCTATAGTATTCGCGGCAGGGCTGCTTTTTGTGGGGGGATGGCCCGCAATCCGCCGCCGGACTAGGCTTCGCGGGGCTTGCCGACCATCCTGTAAAGCCGCTTGCCGACTCCGCGGTCATCCGCCGAATGCTTCCCGGAATGCCTTCGACAGATCGTCCTGCTCGACGTTCCAGAGCGTGGCGATATCCGCGCAGACGTTTTCCGACCACCAATCGGACAGCAGCTTACGGTTGCTGCTGTGCTCCACGATATAAGGCAAGTTCAGCACGACCTTCTTCAGATACAGCTCCTCCGCTTCGGCGAGCCGTTCCGGGGGAACCCACAGCTTCAGCCGTTTGGCCGTACGGTACAGCTCCTTGTTGCAAGCGCGGCGAATTTTGCGCAGAGTCGGCAAATCCTGGCTGTGCTTTTCGGTATACTTTTCGTTCGAAGGCTTATTCATCCCGTATCACCCGTTCCTTTCTGCTACTACACTATGCAGGAAGGCGGATGGGGTACACGATAGGCCGATAAATTATGTGCGCGGCGCCCGATGCGTTCTTAGCCCGGTCGCTACTGAACCACGATGTAGCCGATCATCGGGCCGTTATGGGCCGCATCCGGATGGGTAAGGCAGATGATCCGGTAAATGCCCGGCTTGTCGGCTTTGAACGAAACGGACGTCTCCTGTCCTTGCTTCACTTCTCCTTTCAAACCAAGCCCTTCGACGATAAAAGGGTGGCTGACGCCGTTGATTCCGTTAATCGTCAGCTTCACCCTCTCGCCCTTGCGGACGAATACGGTGCCCGGATCCCAGCGGTACGCCTCCAGGACGGTTCCGTCCGGCTTCGTCGCTTTGAATTCTCCCGTCACCATATGTATCGTGCGCTCCTCCCCGACCGTGCCCGTTACCGCGGCGGCATGCTGCTGTCGGGCATAAAGTCCGTAGGCGGTCGCCATCAATAACACGCCGACGGCGAGCAGCACATACTTCCTTCTCAGCACGAATATGGCCGGAAACGATTGCTTGCGGGTTGGGGACCTCCATGGTCCGTTGGCCATCGTTGTTCCCTCCTTTTTTGAAAACGAACTGTTATGGTCGCCGAAGCTTGCCCGCTTCCAGGCAGACACGCTCCTGCAGCTTGTCAGCCTCTGTTATTAGCGTATGTAGGGGCTTGTTCCGACATGACAGCAGAACGAGGGGAGAGCATTTTCGGACATGCGGGGCATGCGTGCACAAGTCTATGAAACCGGTGGGAGAATGTGCCGTATTATGATAGAATAAGGTGGACTTGCGTTCGGCGGCTTGAGCGGGTTTGCGGCGGATGCCGGCGATCGCTAAAAAAGATGATGAAGAAAGTTGGGTAAGAATGAGCGAATGGCTTCACGGATTCATCGATTCGGTTATGACCTGGTTGACCGATCTCGGCTACTGGGGCATTATGCTGGGCCTGATGATCGAGATTATTCCTAGCGAAATCGTGCTCGCGTTCGGCGGCTACCTGGTCTCGTTGGGGCAAGTCAATTATTGGCTGGCTGTCCTGTTCGGCGTGATCGGCGGCGTGATCGCGCAAATTTTCGTCTACTGGATCGGACGGTACGGCGGCAGACCGGTGTTGGAGAAGTTCGGCAAATATATTTTTATCAACAAGCATCATATCGACATGTCCGAGCAATGGTTCAATAAGTACGGGACAGGGGTTATTTTCACCGCCCGCTTTATTCCCGTCGTGCGCCACGCGATTTCCGTGCCTGCCGGCATGGCCCGCATGCCGCTGTTCAAATTCACGCTGCTCACTACGCTGGCCGTTATTCCTTGGTCGATGTTGTTCATTTATTTGGGCATGAAGCTTGGCGACAACTGGAAAAATATCGATGAAACCGCGGCCGAATATATGACCGAGATCATGTGGGGCGCCGTCGCCTTGACAGCATTGTACGTCATCTACCTGTTGTACAAGCGTTCGAAGAAAAAACGTACGAAGGCATAAAAGCACGAACAAGATAGATGGAGTTGAAAAAGGACGGCTCTCGCGGCTGAACAATGCCGGAGAAGCCGTCTTTTCGTTTGCGAATGGACATGGATCGGCTTTTTCGGCTAATATAAAGGCAAGCGATACATATAAAGGAGGCAGGAGCAATGAGTAAAAATTTAGCCGACAAGCTCGGCAAAGGACTCGCCCCGCAGCAGTTTATCGATGCGATGACGAAAAACCAGGATAAATTTCTCGATTGGTACAACGGATTCGAATGGGGCAGCGAGGACGACCGCGAGTTTTTCGAATCGTTATCGAACCGCGACGATTTGCGTTGCTTGATTCTCGCCGCCGACTGGTGCGGCGACGTCGTCCGCAACATCCCCGTCGTATTCCGTTTGCTTGAAAACTCCGGCATTCCGGTCGAAGTGCTCATTATGGAAGAGAATCTCGATACGATGGACCAATTTCTGACCTTGGGCGGGCGTTCGATCCCGATCGTTATATTCGCCGACACGGGAGGCTTCGTGCTCGGACAATGGGGACCTAGGCCGACACATGTCCAGGAGCCTATGGTGCGGTTCAAGCAGGACAATACGGACCGCAACGCTCCGGATTACGAGGACAATTTGAAGGCGACGCGCGCCGAAATTATGGCCCGGTACGGCGAAGGAACCGGTTACCAGGCTTTGATCGCCAAGGAACTTCGCGAGTTGATCTCGACTTTTTAATTGCTGAACGGAGACATGGATCATATGCTGAATGTGGAAGCTTTCGAGCTTGGCCCGCTGCAAACGAACGCCTACCTGCTTACGAATGCGGAGCGGACGAAAGGCGTCGTGATCGATCCGGGGATGAACCCGAAATCGCTGTTCAAGCGGATCGAGTCGATCGAGATCGAAGCGATCGTGCTGACACACACCCATTTCGACCATATCGGCGGAGTGGACGAGCTGCGCAAATGGAAGAAATGTCCGGTATATGTGCATGACGCCGAGGCAGACTGGCTGTCCGACCCGAAGAAAAACGGCTCGGCCCGCTGGCCGGAGCTGGGGGGCCCCATCGTCACCGATCCGGCGGAGTACGCTTTGGATCACGGCCAAACCCTTACGCTGCTCGGCGAGACATTCCGGGTGTTCCATACGCCCGGCCACTCTCCCGGCAGTGTAAGCCTGCTATACGGCGACCGGTTGTTCTGCGGCGATGTGTTGTTCCGGTTGTCCGTCGGACGGACCGACCTGCCGGGCGGAAGCGAACGGCTGCTGCTGGAATCGATACACGGCACGCTGTTCGATCTTGCCGATGACGTGAAAGTATATCCGGGGCACGGCAAACCGACGACGATCGGCTTCGAGAAGCATAACAATCCTTACGTATAACCATAAAACAAAGAAGCTTTCCCGGCGCCTGAGGGCGGAGGGGAAGCTTCTTTGCGTTTACATCGGCGTCCGTTCGTTCAGTTGTGCGACTCGTCGCGCTCGGCTATGAGCTCGGACGGCACCTGCCCGGTCAACCGCTTGAACAGCCGGTAAAAGTAAGACGGATCGGCGTAGCCGACATACTCGGCTATTTCCGCGACGGTCAGCAAAGAGTGGCGCAGCAAATATTGCGCCGTCTTGATCCGGGCCGCATGGACGCTTTCCCCGATCGTTTGGCCGGTTACGCTGCGATACAGAGTGGCGGCGTAGTTCGGGGTTTTGCCAATCGCATCGCCGAGCTGCTCCTTGCCGATCGGCTCGCGATGGTGAAGCTGGATGTAGCTGCGCATCGTCTCCGCCAGCCGGAATTTGTCTGCAGATGGTCGGCCGCGGTCGAGCTCGCGGTTCGCGTGCACGAGAGTTTCCAGCAGCAGCGCCTGAGCCATAACGGCACGGTACGGCAGCTCGTCGCGCCATTGCTCGTAAGCGGTCTTGAGCCGGTCGGCGAGCAGCTCATACATACCGGTTCTCCAAAGCGTATACGAATCCGAGCGCAAGATCGGCAGCGCCGGATCGGAGGCCGTGGGACGAAATGCGACGACATATTTTTCATGCAGCACGGTCGGAATGCTTTTGCCGTAGTAAGCCTCCCGATCGGTCAGCAGCAGGGCGCTGCCCCTCTCCGCCACGATCTTCTTGCCGCCGATCCAATAGACGCACGAGCCGTACGTAACAAGCACGAGCGACCAGAGCGGGATAGCCGGATCGGCCTCCGCATACCAGCGGGTTCCTTTGTCTTGGCGGATATCGACGATCTCCAGCATAGCGAACGATCACTCCGGTTGATTTGCCTATTGAAGAATATTGAATACCATTATACAGGACGAGTACTATACTTCATAGCAAATGACAAAGGGGAGTCGTACAATAGAGGCCGGACGCTTATTATTTCAGGAATGAAAGGAACGACAAACCGACTATGCGCAAAACTAAAATTGTATGTACGATGGGACCTTCCTGCGATTCGGTCGACGTATTGAAGCAGATGATCGCCGCGGGCATGAACGTAGCCCGCTTGAATATGGCTCACGGCAGCCTGGAGGATCATGCCGCACGCATTGCGCGGGTGCGTCAGGCTTCACACGAGACGGGAGTCTATGTAGCCATTCTGATGGATATCAAAGGGCCGGAGGTGCGTATCGGCCTGCTCGCCGAGCCTTCGTACGAGCTGGCGGAGAATGAGCTATTCACCTTGACCACCGAGACGATCGCGGGCGACGGCCGGCGCGTATCGGTCAACTATGCGCAGCTGACCGACGATGTGCGGGTCGGTTCGACCATTCTGATCGATGACGGGCTCATCGAGCTGCGCGTCGAGCAGATCGAAGGCACCGAGGTCATCTGTCGCGTGCTGAACGGAGGGAAGCTGAAGCCGCGCAAAGGCGTCAACCTGCCCGGCATCCGCACGTCGCTCCCGGGCGTAACGGAGCGGGACATCGCGCACATCGCCTTCGGCGTCGAACAGCAGGTGGACATTATCGCCGCTTCGTTCGTGCGCAAGGCGGCGGATATCGTGCAAATCCGCGAGCTGCTGGAGCAGCACGGGGCCGGTCACGTGCGGATTATTTCGAAGATCGAGAACGAGGAGGGCGTCGATAACCTGCAGGACATACTAGAAGTGTCCGACGGCATCATGGTGGCGCGCGGCGATCTCGGCGTGGAAATACCGGTGGAGGACGTGCCGCTCGTGCAGAAGCGGATGATCCGGGCATGCAACGCGGCCGGCAAGCCGGTCATTACCGCCACGCACATGCTCGAATCGATGCAGACGAACCCGCGGCCGACGCGGGCCGAAGCGAGCGACGTATCCAATGCGGTGCTGGACGGGTCCGATGCGGTCATGCTGTCCGGTGAAACAGCCGCAGGCAAATACCCGGTCGAAGCGGTAGCCACAATGGCGCGCATCGCGGAGAAGACGGAGACGATTCTGCCTTATCGCGAATCGTTCGAGCAGAAAATCGTGCAGCACCCGACCAACGTGACCGAGGCGATCAGCCAATCGGTCGTCGGGGCGTCGCTCGATCTGCGGCCTGCGGCGATCGTAACGCCGACGGAAACCGGATTTACGGCCCGCATGGTATCGAAATACCGGCCGCAGGTGCCGATTGTCGCTGTCACCACCAACGAACGGGTATTGGGCGGGCTGTGCCTTGTCTGGGGGGTCATCCCGGTGAAGGGCGAACCGGCGCAGACGACCGACGAGATGCTCGCTTCCTCGCTGAAGAGCGCGGTGACAGCCGGAGCGCTTGCTCCCGGCGACACGGTGATCGTCTCCGCAGGCGTGCCGGTAGGCCGCAGCGGGGCGACGAATTTGATGAAGATCGTGGAAGTGCCGGCATAAAGCCGTCTGGCACAACCGGCATCCATTTTCCGCAAAAAAAAAAGGGATCGGCCGGCGCGCGTAGAATGACTGACGTGTAGTGCTGCCGCATGTTCGACGAACGATGCGGCGAATCGACAACGGCTGGAGGAGAGACAGATGGACAACGCGCGCAAGCCGATCACGGGCATCGCTTATTTGCTGTCGTTTTCGGCCTTCTTGGGGCCGTTCTCGCAAACGATTTATACGCCGGTGCTGCCCGAGGTGGCCGACGTTCTGCATACGACGGGCTTCTGGGTCAGCATGACGGTTTCGTTTTATACGCTCTGTCTGGCGGTAATGCAGATGGTGTACGGGCCGCTGACCGATACGATCGGACGCAGGAAAGTGCTGCTTGCCGGGAACGTGATTTATTTGGCAGCCACGCTCGGCTGCTATTTCACCCATACGATCGGCGCGCTGTTGGCGCTGCGCGGCTTGCAGGCGATCGGCATCGCGGCGGGGTCGGTCGTGGCCGTGACCGTGATCGGCGACTTGTTCGAGGGATCAAAGCGCGGCAAGGCGATGGGCACGTTCCAGATGATGGTCGCTCTCGGACCGGTGCTCGGGCC
Source organism: Paenibacillus hodogayensis (assembly GCF_039536325.1). Lineage (NCBI taxonomy): Bacteria > Bacillati > Bacillota > Bacilli > Caryophanales > Paenibacillaceae > Paenibacillus > Paenibacillus hodogayensis. Next base: position 57,550 of record NZ_BAAAYO010000014.1, on the reverse strand, counting down.
GGTAGCGGGAGGCTGGATCTCGCAATGGTTCGACTTCCATGCGGTATTTCTCGTGCTGTTCGCGGTGGGCTGCGCCGTGCTGGCGCTCAATATCAAGTATGTGCCCGAGACGAAGTCGGCGAACCGGGCTCCGGAAAGCTTTTCCTGGCGGGATTATGCCGATGTTCTCCGGAACCGGATCGGCTTCTTCGTGGCGGCGCTCGGCTTCGTGCAATATTATGCGTTGTACCACTACTTGGTGTTCTTGCCGGACTTGCTGAACGAGCGGTATGCGCTAAGCTCGTCGCAGAAAGGAATGGCATTCATCTCGATCTCCTTGTTCCTCGTGATCGGAAGCTATGCGGGCGGCAAGCTGGCCGGCCGGATGCGTCCGGCGCGCCTTTTATCCGCGACATCGCTGCTGATTGCGGTATCGATCGTTCTGTTTATGGCGACGAAGTCCCATTCGCTGGGGCTGCTGCTGTTTTCGAACATGCTGTTCGGGCTGTTTGTCGGTCTGTCGCTGCCGGTACAGACGGTTCTGCTGACCGCGACTTTCCTCAACAAACGGGCGACGTCCGTCGGGGTTTACAACTTTTTGCGTTACATGGGCATGACGCTCGGTCCGGTGGGCGGCGCGGTGCTGCTCCATGCGGGTGGTCTTGATGCGGCCTTCGGCTTCGCGGCGCTGCTGTCGGTCGGCTGCTGCTGGCTCGGCTGGAGGCTTGACCGCAGCGGCGAAACGCTCCGCAAGGCGGGGAGGGGGGCGGGCGAATAGCCCGTCTTCTTTTTCGCCATAAATTGGTGAAATCCGAACGATTGTACCGGCTTTGTCCGAAGCTATTCACGAACGGAAACGGCACAATTGTCGGCGAGAATCGTCCGGCATTCGGGTTGCGGAAGCAGTAAATCGATTTTGTACGCGAAAAAAGGACCTCGGCTTCCACCTCGTAGTGGAATTTGAGGTCCTTTTGTTTGACGTTAACCGGCTAGGAAGACGGAGCCGACAAAGGGGCCTCGTCCCTATCCCGATCCCCGCTCCCGTCCTTTCGAAGCGGGGGCAGCCGGTACACGACGTTCGTTCCTCTGCCGTGCAGGCTGTCGATCGAGATCCCGTACTCGTCGCCGTAATGCAGCTGCAGCCGCTCCTGCACGTTGGCAAGCCCGAGATGATCGGCATAGTCGATCGGTTCCCGCATCCGCTGGCGGATTCGCACCAGTTCCTCCGCAGCAATGCCGTCGCCGTTGTCGAATACTTCGAGGACGACACCTTCCGCCGTTTCGTAGGCCGTTATCGCCAGGAGGCCCTCGTCGGGAATGATCTCGAGCCCGTGATAAACGGCGTTCTCCACGACCGGCTGGAGCGTCAGCTTTGGGATCGGGTATTGCAGCAGCCTGTCCGGCACCGACAGCAGCAGGCTGAACTTGTGGTCGTAGCGGATTTGTTGGATTTCGACGTACCGCTTCACCTGCTTCAGCTCCTCGCCGAGCGGCACGACGGGCTCGCCTTGGGAGATGCTGTAGCGGAACATGTCGGCCAGCATTTTCGACATTCGCCCGAGCAGCGGTACGTCCTGCAGCATGGCGAGGGCATTCATCGAATCGAGCGTGTTGTACAGGAAGTGCGGGTTGATCTGCGAGTGGAGCGCTTTGAGCTGCGCTTCCTTGCGAATAATTTCCGCCTTGTATACGTCGTTGACGAGCGTTTGCACCCGTTCCGTCATCTGGTTGAAGCTGTTCGCGAGCTGCCCGACCTCGTCCGTGCGAGTTACCTCGAGCCGGATATCGAAGCGGCCGTCCTGCACCTGCTTCATATGGCGCCGAAGCGTGCGGAGCGGCTTCGTGATCCTTCCGGCGATGAAGGTCGAGATGGCGAGGGCGACGAGCAGGGAGATAAGCCCGACACCGACGGTCAAATTGCGGAACGCGACGGCGTAGACGGACAGTGTGCTCATGGGGTCAAGACTGACAAAACGCCAGCCGGTCGCGGGCAGCTCTCCCGTATTGACGAACATTCGCCCCCCGTCCGTATCGATCCACCCCGAATCGGAACCGCGAATGCTCGCTCCGTAAGGCCAGCGCTGCCCGATCGTTTTAGCCTCATCGGCGTAAACGACGATATCGTCTTCGTTCAGGATCGTCATATTGCGTAAATTCAAGCTTGTGAGCAGACGGGCTAGGTCCATCACGTTGATGTCCACGACGATGCCGCCGAGATCCGGTCCGCCTAGCGGGTTGTTGATTTTGCGGATGAGCGAAAACGTGTGCGGACCGTCTGCGGGGCGCGCATTCGCGAAAGGCCGGACGAACGGCCCGGCAATGACGACCTCGCCCTGTCGGGCAATCGCTTCGCGGTACCACGGCTGAACGGCGAACGCCGCGTCGGGCGCATACGAAGGCTCCTTGGCGATCGCCCTGCCGTCGGCCCTTACGATCGTCACATTTTGAATAGCCGCCTTAATGTTCATATAACCGTACCATTCTTCAAACTGCTGGAACAGCGCCCCTCTCCAGCGGGTGAAGGCGATGGCGTCGGACGGGGGTCCGGCGTTCAGCAGCGCTTGCACTTCGCCGGTATAAATGACCCGGGAGTACAGCTCGAGCTGATCGGTGTAAGCCTGAAGTTGCTGGGAGACCAGTTTCATCTCCACCGCCCGTTTGTCGAGCGTCTGCCGCTCGGTCATGGACAACATGGTTACGAACAGGATGCTGCCGATCAACACGAGCGGGATGACGATGACGATGAAGTAGGACAGAAACAGCTTTTTGCGAATGCTGCCGCTTACGCTTCGTATGGCGCGATCAATCATTCCGGCCACCGGACGCGTCCTCCTTATAGCTGACTGGGGTAATGCCGGTATGGCGCTTGAACAGCTTGCGGAAATATTTCAGGTCCTGGTAGCCGCACTGGAGCGCCACGTCGCCGATTTTGCGGCTCGGATCGGCCGCCAGCAGCTTTTTGGCGTGCTCGATCCGCAGGTGGGCGACATATTCGAGAAAGTTTTTTCCCGTGAACTGGCGAAACAGCGAGCTGAAATAGCCCGGACTCATATAGCTGCTCTGGGCGAGCTCGGACAAGTTGATCGTCTGGCAAAAATGAGCGTCGATATACGCCTTCGCCTTCTCTACGGCGAGACGCGCTTCCATCACGTTTTCGCTGTCCGTTTCCTTCAAGCGCCGGCGGAAAAAATCCGTCACCGTCCGCTGTTTGTCCTCCAGCGATACGATCCGGGACAGCGATCGGGCGATGCGGCAAGCTTCGAGGAAGTCGGGCTCGCGGATGAGACCGGCTTCGTACAGCTCGCGGGCGCCTCGCAGCAGCACGTAATGGTACGAGCCGTTCACGATATCGGGATGGGCGGAGTGCCCGGCGTCAAGCAGCTCGCCCAGCTTATACAGCGCGTCGCGCCGGTTGCCCTGGCGAAGATGGAACGCCCACTCCTGCTCCCAAGCGGCGGTAAGCGGCACGAAATCGGCCGTTTGCGCCTCCATTTCCCCGAACGTGACCGGCATCTCCGCCCGGTCTCCGCCCCGGCTCGTCCGGATCGTATAGGCGTCGAACGCCTCGCCCACCGTTTCCTTTACGCTTCCGATGCCTTCCGCCGCGCGTCCGATACTGATTCTTGCGAATGCCTGGCCGTTATCCGGGGCCGCCCGTTCCAGTTCCGCCGCGATGTCATCGGCCGTAAGGGAAGGGGCGGCTGCGATCAGCATATACACGCCGCGGGTGCGAAAGACGCATATGTCGGCGATTATCTCCGCCAGCGGCCGCAGCGCTTCGTATACGGACGGCTTGTCCAGTTCGCTTTCGAATACGGCGGCCACGAACCGGTCTCCGGGGCTGGCGAAGCGGATTTCCGCAAACTCCGCGAGCATGTCCGGTCCGTCCTCTCCGTAAGCGCCTTCAAGCAAGTAACGGAAAAACTGCTCGCGCGAGCTGCGAAGCTCCGCTTCCGCCCTTTTCAGCCGCTGCTCCCCGCGATTGACGAGTCTGGCCAGCAATTCGTTCAGTTCCTTCGGGTCGACCGGCTTGAGTAAATAATCGGCCACGGTAAGCTGGACCGACTTGCGCACATAGGCGAAGTCGTCGTAGCCGCTGACGATCACGTAGGCAATGTCGGGGTACTGCTCTCTCGCCTTTTCGATCAATTCGAGCCCGTTCATGACCGGCATTCTAACGTCGGTGATGACGATGTCCGCCTCCGCGTCTCCGATCCGCTCCAGTGCATCGCGCCCGTTTGCACATTCTCCCGCCGGAGTAAGACCGAGCTTTTCCCATTCGATCATTTTGACGAGGCCGGCGCGGGAAAGCCTCTGGTCGTCCACGATCAATACGTTCATGCAAGTTCCCGCCCTTCCGGTTGCTATCGTTTCGATCCGCGTTAGCCGCCCCTTTGCCAGGACGGCATGAAGCCGCATTATCTTGCCCCTAAGTATAGCATATGTTGGCGGCCCTTCCCTTACTCGCGCCCGGTCCGAACGAGATGCAAAAAAATGGCCCCCCTCCAAAACAAAAAATGTTACCTCGAAACGTAAAACGTTTTCACGTACAGTAAACGTATCGATAGAGATGATGAGGGCGTTTCCCAAAAACACCGTCTCATGCCGCCGAAGTCCTGAACCGGCCTACAAGCTCGCGGAGCCGGGCGGGATTCGGCTTTCATAGCTGCAACACGATCGTTGGGAGGTCGACACATCATGGCTGCAACCGCATCGCGGGCTTCACGAGTTATACGCAAGCATTGGAAGGGCTACGCTTTCCTCATTCCGGTGTTTGCCGTACTCGCCACATTCAAGTATATTCCGTTTTTCAATGCGCTGATTATGTCGTTTTACGACTGGAACGGCGCCAACGTCCGGACGTTCGTCGGACTGGACAATTTTATCAAGCTGTTTCAGGATAAGACCTTTTACGTATCGCTGAAAAACTTAGGCGTCTTCACCGTAACCGGGGTGCTCATCCAACTGATCGTACCGCTGCTGGCCGCCGTGCTCGTTTTTCATGTGAAGAAGATCCGGCTGCAAAATATGTTCAAGCTGTGGTTCGTCATTCCACTCGTCATTCCAAGCATCGTCATCTATTTGACGTGGCAGTGGATTTTCGCCGGCGATTACGGCGTGCTGAACCAGCTTCTCGAGCAGATCGGGCTGGAGTCGTGGACCCACGCCTGGCTCGGCGAAAGCAAGACGGCGCTTGTGTCGGTCATTTTCGTCAACTTTCCGTGGATAGGCGGCATTACGTTCCTGATCTACCTGGCCGGACTGATGGCCATCTCGAGCGAGCTATTCGAAGTGGCGAGGCTTGACGGGATGAACGCCTGGCAGCGGTTCATCCATCTGGAACTGCCGCTCGTCCGCAGCCAGCTCAAGCTCGTGGCGGTGCTGACTGTGATCCAGCAAATCCAAAGCTTCGAGAACATTCTCGTGCTCACCAACGGCGGTCCCGGGCAAGCGACGATGACCCCGGCGCTCTACTTGTACATTCAGGGCTTCTCCTACAGCAAAATGGGGTACGCCTCCGCCATCGGGCTTGTCCTGTTCGCACTGCTGCTCGTGCTGACATGGGCGAACAACCGGTTCGTCAAAAATACCGAAACGATCGACTAGAAAGAAGGAATGGCTTATGCGATTCAAGCTATCGGCCGTGCCGCACTACGCGGCGCTCGCCATCTTGCTTGGGCTTACATTGTTTCCCTTTTATATGCTGATCGTCAGCTCGCTCAAATATTCGGAGCAGATGATTTTGAACTTCTGGGGTATCGGGTTGCCGCTGCATGTCGATAACTACGTGACGGCGTTCAGGCAGATCGGGCCCTTCATCTGGAACACGGTGTTTATCTCCTCCTGCATCGTGGTCGGCGTGCTGATCATTTCCTCGTTCGCCGGGTATTCGTTCATGCGTTTCTCGTATCCGGGCAAAAACGTGCTGTTCATGCTCATCTTGTCGCTGATGATGGTGCCCGGCTTTCTCATTCTGATCCCGCAGTTTTTGCTCGTGCAGAAGTTGGGCATGCTGAACACGTATCAAGGGCAAATTTTTCCTCCGATGGCGTTCGGCGCCTCAATGGCGACCTTTCTGATGCGCACGTTTTTTGAGGGGCTGCCGCGCAGCTTGCTGGAGGCGGCCGAAACTGAAGGGGCCGGAGAGCTGCAAATTTTTTCGAAGGTTGTTTTGCCGCTTTCGCTGCCGGTCATCTCGACCGTTTCGATCATCAACTTTCTGTCCGGCTGGAACAACTACATTTGGCCGCTCGTCTCGACGACCGGGGAGAAGGTAAAGCCTGTCATTCTCGCCTTGAGCACCGTTACCGGCAATCTGGATCAAGGGGTCAGCGTCAAGCTGGCCGGTTATATCATCTCGTCGATCCCGCTGCTCGCGCTTTTTCTCGTCGCTACCAAACCTTTCATCTCCGGCATTACGTCCGGGGCGGTGAAAGGCTAGGATAGAAGAAAGCCATCATACAATAATAGGGGGCAATCCGATGTCGAATCGAACTGGGAGCCTGTTTGCCAAAGGCTTGACGCTGGCTGTAGCTTCGTCGGTCATATTAGCCGCGTGCGGCACGTCCAAGCCGGACGGAGACAAGGCTGCGGAAGGTAGCGAGAAAACGATCAATTTGACGTTTGCCGTGGAAACGCCGAAGCAGGAGGAGATCAAAGCGGTATGGCAGGAAATCGTCAACGGGTACGCGCAGAAAAAGCCGAATGTCAAAATCAAGCTCGATTATGCGCCGAACGACGGAGACGCCTTCCGCACCTGGCTGACGACCGGCCTGATCGGCGGTACGGCTCCGGAAATCGTGCCGAGCCGCTACACATGGACGCACGAAGATTTGAACAAGGATCTGGTCGCCGATTTGACGCCGGAGTATGACAAGCCGAATCCGTACACGGAGAACAAGGTGTGGAAAGACACGTTTACGCCGACGATTTTGAACGAGATGAAAAATCCGATCTCGGGCAAGCTGTCCGGCGTAGCGCTGCAAACGCTGGCGATCCGCGTATTTTACAATCAAGACTTGTTCAAGAAGCACGGGCTGCAGGTGCCTAAAACATGGACCGAATTTATAGACGTGCAGAAAAAGCTAAAAGCGGCCGGCGTTACGCCGTTTGCCTTCGCCAACTCGAAGCCGGGTGACAACCATCTGCTCTGGGTAACGAATCTAATGACGAACCAGATCGCCGCCGACAAAGTCAAGTCGTTCGACTGGAACCAGAACCGCCAGCTCGAGCTGAACGAAATCTCGGCCGCTGTCGATCAAGGCGTTATCGACCTGCAATCCCCGGACTGGTTCGGCGTCATGCCGATTATTAAGGACTGGTCGCAATATTGGGCCAAAGGCTACAACGGCATGAACGGCGATACTTCGAAGGAAATGTTCATCCGCGGCGATGTCGCGATGGTGATGGCCGGCAACTACGAGCTGAATACGATTCAGGATTCGAAGGCGCGGAAGTTCGAGTTCGGCACGTTCGCGCTGCCTTACCTTACGAAGAAGGAAAATCCGAATGCTGCCGAAAAATATTACGAGCTCGGCGGCTACCCGGACATGGTGTTCACGATTCCGAAAAAGGTGACAGGCGAGAAGCTGGAAGCTTCGGTCGACTTCCTGAAATATTTATCCTCGCCGGAAGTGGCGACGATTATGGGCAACAAAATGTACACGGCGACGACGCTGGTCGGTGTCAAGCTGCCTGACAATCTGCAAGGCTTCCAGTTCGTAGGCGAACGCATTCTCGTCAACTTCTACGCCGCCCATATCAGCAAGAAGCTGAATGAAGATCTGGTGCGGATCGGCCAGCTCTATATGGAAGATTCGGTAACGCTGGACAAGTTCTCGAACGAAATGCAGAAGACGCTCAAAACCGACATGGCCGAGACGATGAAGCAAAACAACTGGAGTAAGGACAACCAATACGGAACAAAGAAATAAAAATAGCCAAGCCTTGCCCTGATTCCCCCGCGCCTGCACAAACGGCGATCGGGGGAATAGTCTGACTGCGGACCGGGGCGACTGGAGGATCGGGAGGGGAACCGGATGAACTGTATCGTTATCGTTTGCGACACGCTGCGTGTCGATCACTGCGGACCTTATCATCATGGCAGACCGCTGAACCGGGTGACGAGCCCGGAGCAGCCGGAGTGGATCGTGCCCACGCCGAATATGGACCGGCTCGCACGCCGGGGCACCGTGTTCGACAACGCCTGGTGCGGCTCGACGCCCTGCATGCCGGCCAGACGCGACATTTACACGGGGCGGTACGAGTTTTTGGAGCGGGGTTGGGGACCGCTCGAGGACGACGACCTCGACTTGCCGCGGCAAGTATCAGGACCGCCGAACCGCTCGCTTTCGTGGCAGCTTGCGCAGCAGTACCCGGTCAGCTATATGGTGACCGACCATTTCCATTTGTGGGAGCAGGGCGCGGGCAACTACCATATGGGCTATACCGGGTTCGATTTCGTGCGGGGCCACGAAGCGGACGCCTGGAAAACCGACCCGGTCGTTTTCCCGTGTCCGGACGAGCCGGATCATAAGGTTGAGCGTCATCACCGGAACGTACACTTGACCCGCAAGTCGGAGGAAGATTATTTTTGCGCGCAGGTGTTCACGCAGGCGGCCGACTGGCTGGAGGCGAACCGGACGCACGACAATTTTTATATGCATATCGACTGCTTCGACCCGCACGAGCCGTGGGACCCGCCGGAGGAGTGGCTGACCAAGTTCGATCCGCGCGGCTACAACGTGGACCGGTGGAGATCGATGGTGCCGTACGACAAATGGGGCAATCATTACACGCCGGAGGAATTGCGCCACGTGCAGGCGCGTTATGCCGCAATGGTTGCGCTCACCGACAAGTGGCTTGGCAAGCTGCTCGACAAGCTGGACGAGCTCGATTTGTGGCGCGATACGATGATCATCTTCACCTCCGACCACGGCACTTACAACGGGGATCACGGCCGAATCGGCAAGCTGCAGACGCATCAGCACGATGCTTGCGGGCATATCCCGTTTATCGTGGCGCATCCAACGGACGGCCACGGCGAGCGGCGTAGCCAGCTTGTCCAGCTCGTCGACATTTATTCGACGGTGCTTGCCGCGGTCGGTCGTCCTTGCCCGCCGGATCGGCACGGCGTCGATCTGCTGCCGGTGCTGCGCGATCCCGGAGCCGAAACGCGCCGATATGCGGTGAGCGGCATGTTCGGGCGCAGCGTTACAATAACGGACGGGGAGTGGATTTTGCACCAATCACCGGTGCCGGACAACAAGCCGCTGTACTGGTACGGGCACAGCACGGCGCGGTTTATCCCTTACGATCTCGGTCCGTACGAAGGCGGTCGCCGCGCGGTCGACTGTCCGTCGTGGGACACGCCGACATGGCTGAGCGACAAAAAGGCGGACCCAAACGAATACGTCAACTTGGCCGAAGTCCGTCCGGACAAGCTGATGGAGCTGCAGCGGGCTCTGGCGGACAAGCTGGCGGAGCTAGGCGCGCCTCCCGAGCAGTTGGAGCGGCTCGGTTTGTAGGACAGTTGCCGTGGGCGGCGAAGTAGCGACGGATAGAGAGCGGGGAGTGCAAGGCTGTACCTTTTCTTGGGCAGGCTGCTCTCCGTATTTACCTAAATTAATGAAGCTCGGCGGCGGCGCCGGATAAGGAGGATGCGTCTCATGAGAAAAGATAGCTGGTTTTGGGATCGGATGCGCCAAGTGCACATCGATTTTCATATGCCGGAGTTTCCGCGCGAGGCGATTCGCAATTTTGACGCGAAATCGTTCGTCGAACGGTTCGTCCGGGCGAAGGTCAACGTCATCGGCGTATTTACGAAATGCCATTTCGGCAACGCCTTTTACGATAACACGGTCGGGCATAAGCATAGCGGGCTGAAGGAGGATTTTTTCGGCGAAGTGCTGGCGGAAGCGCGCAAGCATGACATCAAGGTGATCGCCTATTACTCGCTCGGCACCGACGCGAGAGCCGTTCAGGACAACCCCGACTGGTATCAGGTCGATGAGCACGGCAAGGTGCGCGGCGCGGAAGGAACGGTATGGGAGCTGCCCTGCCTGAACAGCCCTTATCGCGAGGAGCTGGTTCTGCCGCAGATTAAGGAGATAACCGAAAAATACGACATGGACGGCTATCTTCTGGATATTCCGTATTTGCACAACCATTACTGTTTCTGCTCGTATTGCAAAAAGAAATTCGCTGAGGAGCACGGACGCGAGCTGACGCCCGAGCTGCTGCAAACGGACCGCGAACTGGTGCTCCGCTTCGGCATCGATACGGCGGCGCGCTGCATGGAGGAAATCGCCGCGACGGTCAAGCGGATTCGCCCGAACGTGCTGATGAACTGCAACGGCGCCTGGCGGATGGGCGAGCCTGGCCGTATCAACGCGACAAGCGACTACGGGTTATGGGAATCGCAGCCCTCGGCGACGGGCTCGTTCTACAACCATTCGATCCGTGCCCGTTATGCCCGTACGCTGGATGTACCGGTACAGATCATGACAGTGCGTTTTACCGAAGGCTGGGGGCTGATGTCGTGCAAAACGGCCGAGCAGCTCAAGTACGAATTCGCGACCATACTGGCGAACGGCGGCATCATCAACATCGGCGATCAGGTGCTCCCGGATGGGACGCTGCAGGATGGCGTCTACGACATCATCGGCGAAGCGTTCGGTTTTGTCGAGGAGCGGGAGACGTTCTGCACAAGGGCGGAAAGCGTCCGCGAGGTGGCGCTCATCGCGAACAATACGAACAACTGGTATCATGACAAAGACGACGCGGCGACATTCGGCGCAGCCAAAATGCTGCTTGAGGGCCGTCATCAGTTCGATATGTATTACAATGACGACTTCCCGGATTTGGACGGGTACCGTGTTGTCGTGCTGCCCGAATCGGTCAAACTGTCGGAAGCTTCCGTTGCGAGGATCGAATCGTTTGTCGCAGGCGGCGGACTGCTGCTCGCGGCCGGAGAAGCGACGTTTTGCCGCAACCGTCAAAACTTCCTGCTGTCTGAGGTGCTTGGCTTAAACTACCTGGAGCGCTCGCCGTACGGCTGCGGTTATTTGACCGAGCATGAGGGGCTGTGGAAGGGTATCGCCCGTATTCCGCAGCTGGTCGAAGCGCCGTTTATCAAAACGGTACCGACGACGGCCGAAACGCTGAGTCATATTCAGTGGCCGCTTACGGTTCCGGCGGTCAGCCGGGCGTTCCGTCATCCGATTCCGCCGGGCGGCAACGTCAGCGATTGTCCGGGCATCAGCGTTAATCGGTATGGCAAAGGGACGGCACTGTACATCGCCGCACCGGTGTTCGGCTCGTACTGGCATTCGAATCATTTCTGGGTGCGGCGCATCGTGGACAATCTGCTCCGCAGCTATTATGCGGGTTATGCATTGGTTGAGGCTCCTACGCATATCGAGACGAATCTGATGCGTAAGAACGGCAAAACGTACTTGCATGTCATCAACTTCCAGAGCAACCATACGGGCGAGAAAAGCACGGCGTACTACAACCCGATCGAAAATATTACTCCGGTCCACGACATCCGCGTCGTGATCCGCGACAGCGGGCTGCGCAAAGCGGTCGTGCAGCCGGAAGGGGCGGAGCTGCCGGTCGAAGCTGCGGCGGACGGCATTGCCTTTACGATTCCGAGGGTGCATATTCATACGATCATCGAGCTGAGCGAGGGTTAAATGGGAACGGTCGATTCCGGCATGTGCTGGGCGGCCGTTTTTTTGCTGTTTCTTTTTGCCGTGTATGTTTGATCGGGTGAACTACTTACCGAATTAATGGTTCAAATCAGTCATCAGAACGAGATTGGTTACAACGTTTGACCGCTGTCTACAGTTATGATTTGTCCCGTCATTGCTTCTTGTTCCAAAGCTGCACAAATCAATTGAGCAATATCTTCGGGTGCTGAAATGCGTTGCAATAGAAGATTAGGAGCTAGCTTTTTCATCTGTTCTTCTCTTCCAGCCCACCATCTTGTTGCGACGGCTCCAGGTACGACACAATTGACTCTAATATCTGGAGCTAAGGCACGAGCTAACGATTTCGTAAGAGCGTGAACTGCTGCTTTGGAAACGGCATATGGAAGTGAGGATCCTAATCCTGTAAGTCCTGCTATACTCCCGAGATTGACAATCGCACCTTGTTTACTCTTTTTCATGTAAGTCGCAACGGCTCGGGCACAGTGAAACATTCCTTTCACATTCACATCAAAAAGATGATCCCATACATCATCTGTTGCCGCGTCCAGATCATCAAATGGGATATGCGATGTAATGCTAGCGTTATTTACAAGCAAATCAATCGTTCCGAATTGTTGTACAATTTGTTCGACCATATCTCGTATTTCCACGTCATGTGAGACATCTGCTTGTATCGCTAGGGCATGCCCACCATTTCTATTGATCCATTGGACCGTTTCATCGGCATCTGATTTAGAGCGCGAGTAATTCACGACCACGTTAGCTCCACGTCCCGCTAAGGCTATAGATGTAGCTCTACCTATCCCAGTCCCCCCACCGGTAACGATAGCCACTTTATTTAATAAATTCATGCTCATTCACTCCTTATCCAAAATGTCCTGTTCGTTAGAATATTTATGACATGCTGTAATGTGATAATTGTATGATTCGGTCTTGGTTTTGTATAATTGAATTACTTGAACATTCTCTTCAAAATAATTGAACTAATGTCTAGAGGAGTTAAGATGGATCTCAAAACATTAAAGACGTTTCAACTCATAGTCAAATACGGAAGTTTCAACCGTGCTGCCGAAGAAATGAATTATGCTCAATCTACCGTCACGATGCAAATTCAGAAGCTTGAATCCGACCTGGGCATTCAACTGATCGAACGTGGAAAAAAGATCAGATTAACAGAAGCAGGAAGAATGTTCCACGAACAAAGTATGCAAATTGTAAAGAATATGGAGCAATTACAAGCGAACTTGTCGGATTTGCAGTTAGGTGAAGCAGGGAATATTCGGATAGGGGTGACGGAGCCAACCGCCAGTTACCGATTACCTGTTATTTTGAAGAAATTTATATCCGATTATCCGAAAATCCATGTGTCCATAGAGTTTGCAAATACGCCAGTGTTATGCGAACGGCTTCTCATGGGGGAGCTTGATTTTGCTCTTTGTTCGGCTCCGGATCTAGGGTCTGAACTCTATTTTGAACCCTTATTCAAGGAAGAATTCGTGGTATTGATACCGGAGAATCATCCGCTTGCCGAAAAGCCAGTTATTGTGCCAGCTGATTTTCAAGGGCATCGTCTGCTCATTACGTCAGCAACTTGTCCGTACCGTAGAAAACTTGAGATGGTAATGCAGGAATTAGGAAACAGTTCTCTGGATACGATGGAGATTGGCAGTATGACAGCTCTAAAATACTATGTCGAAAGCGGATTAGGTATCGCTCTCGTTCCAAAGGTAGTTTTGAACCCATTGCCTGAAGGAACAACGGTACGGAATATATGTGGCAATCGTATAGATATGACTTTCGGAATTCTCTGCAGATCTTCAGATTTTCCATTGAAACTGGCAAGTGCAAAGCTGTATCAGCGTATCAAGCAGGAGCTATTTGAAAAATTAGAACGCAGACAATAGAGAAATAGACAGGGAGCAGATCGCCGCGGCAACTGCTCCCCATGATTTAGTTCTAGGGTGTAAGCAGACGGAGCGGACCGGGAGCGAAACGGATTCGCGATGCTTACTGATTTGAAGCAATCCGTCAAAAGGAGTTGGTCTGACTGACAGAAACGGTTATCGAGCCGCGCAGGGAGCTAGTCCCTTCCGGTGTTTACGACGTCGTCGTATGCGGAGCGGGGCCGGCCGGTGTCTGCGCCGCTCTTGCGGCGGCAAGAAGCGGCGTACGCACGCTGCTGGTCGAAGGAGGAGGATGTCTGGGCGGCGTCTGGACGTCCGGCATCCTGTGCATGATTCACGATGTTGCGAGCAAGGCGGGATTGATGTCCGAGCTGCGGACACGGCTAGAACGATTGGAGGGTATCCGCTACCGTTTTGGCAGCCAGAATTTCACGTACGATGTGGAGACGGTGAAGGCCGTGCTGGAAGATCTATGCGGCGAGGCGGGCGTGCACATCCGGCAGCATACGAAAGTGGTGGACGCCGTCGCGAACGACGGAAGAATTACTGCGATTGTGACGGAAAGCCATTCCGGAAGGGAGGCGTTCGCGGCCGATTATTTGTCGATGCGACGGGGAACGGGGACCTGGCGGCACGGGTCGGATGCGGCTTCGAGAGGGGCCATCCGGATTCGGGCAAGGTTTGTGACCAAATCCGAGTAAAGCCGGCTTGAGGAAGCCGGCGAAAAACTCATATCGATACGAAAATTTGGCGTGGCGGACATGTAGACAAATCTATGCTTGCAAGACTCCGGCAGGCAGCCAGAAATCGATTCGTAGTCATTTCGAGTATACGAATTCCGAAGGGGCGGGAGAGCTGCGGACTGTCGAACCCATCGGCTTGGCTTGGAAAGGATATGCGTGGTACTTATACACGTATTGCCGTCTTCGTAACGACTACCGAACCTTCGCGTATCAAGAAACTTGTTGTATCGGATGAAAGGTTCATAAGCAGAGATATGAGCATGGAGGATCTTGATGCCAGATGGGGTAAACGAGACATTGAGAATCGGATCGGAATGGTGCTCCGTTTTCACCCCCGCGCAAAAGTCAAGGTTGAAGAATACTTCCCCCCCGAGGAAATTACGATCACGGAGGATGGCTATTTCATAGTGAGAACAGAGCATACCGAGGATGTATGGTTATATGGGACCTTGCTAAGTTATGGTACAGACGTGACGGTTCTAGAGCCGAAGCATTTGGCCGACAGTATCAAAGAGCGTGTGCTACAGATTTATAACCTTTACGAATAAAGGTTTCACACTGCTGATGACGCTTCGCCATAACTGCGGATCAAAGCGATTCTCCGCTTGTTCGTCCGCTTCTGTTGCGCTTCACTAAAACCGCTTGTTTCGGTTGGAGTTGCCTCCTCATGGAGTCTATCCATTTTTGCATCTTCGCACCAATCTGCCGTCAATACGATTCCTTTCCAATGTCATCTATATTAACTCCCATTTTTATATTAAAATGAAGAAAATGCGCCTCTTTACCGTCAACTGGAGAGCGCGCCTTCAGTTATGATTAAACCGGGGCTTCCATCCCCATGCTGGTCCACTCTTCCTTGGAAGGACCGTAAATTCCGATAACGGGAAGTCCCGCTTGGCGCATTAAGATGGTCAATTGTCCGCGGTGGTGAATTTCGTGTTTGAGGAAAATCGCTAACGTAAAACCGTTCTTCCATTGTTGTCCGAACATATTCACGGATTCCTGCAGCTTCTCATTTGTCCACTGAGTCTGTATCGCCTCCATCAGGGCAGCGGAGGCGGTGTTGTACGCTTCAGCAATCTACACTGCGGATTTAGGAGCTTCGCTGTGCTCGGGCGATGCTTCGAAAGTAAGGCCGGTTGGTGTTAGAATCCCGCCTTTCGGTACTAAGTGCCACGCCAAAGTTCCAAGCGTACGGAAGCCTGGTGCAATCTCTTGCTTCAATGACGCGTCCGTCAAGGAACGGAGTATTCTCTGCGTAAATTTGTTCTCATTCTGGTATTCGGTAATGAAGCTTTGAATGGATTGATACATAGGGTAAAACCTCCTGATGGGGTGTTTGTCGAGTGATTTGAGCTCAATTCCAATTATAAGTAGTCTCGGCTGACACCTATGTGTCAGCAAAATTTTATCAAACAAAAAAAATGACAAAAAAACAAGTCCCTTCTCAGGTACAGAGTGTGGTGTGCAAAATATCATTGCTCTGTACTTTTATGGTTTGAAAAGCTGCTGCAATCAAAGCCAACAGTAGCCTGCAATGAGCCTAATTTCATACGTTATGGAGGAGGGGAATCCGAAAGATGGAGATCAGCATTTCCAATACGAGTCATACCCTGCAGGTTGTCGGCTGCCAATTCGGGGTGAAGTCGGCGGACTGGTCGTATCCCAGGCATCATCATCATTTATTCGAGCTGTGTTACTGCTGGGAGGGCACCGGGGAACTGACCGTCAGCGGAGAGACGATCGTGTTGCGAGCGGGCGAGCTTTTGCTGCTGAAGCCGGGGATTAAACATCACTCACGCAATCGTTCAGCCGACCGCTACGCTTTTTTTAACATCCACTTCCAAATAGACGATAAGGAGGTGTACGCGCATCTTACTGCGGCTCCTTACCGGTACTTGGATCGAGATCGCATACAGCGGACACGGCTGCCGGCCTACTTCCGGGAGATGGAGGGATTGCTGTCCAAAGAACTGCTGCAGTCCGGGCCTCCGCTCACCTCACCGGACTCGGACCACCGCATTGTCATTCAATTAAGCTACCGAAATCGCTTGTTTTTCCAGGGGCATATCTTGCTGATCATCCAGGAAGTCCTCTCTCTCTTGCTCCCGCAAGATCCGGAACCGGCGGCGGAGCTTCCGCTGAATGCCGGGTCGGTGCTCCAGATCGAGGCGGCCCACTCCATCGAAGCCAGGCTGCAGAATACAGGCTGTGTCAAAGGAGCGGTGAACGGTATAGCCAAGGAACAGAATCTGAGCCGCAGTCAATGTTATAAAATATTTACCCAGGTCTACGGTATGTCCCCCCGGCAATATTTAACCCAGATCAAATTGAATCAAGCCAAGCAGCTGTTGCTGGATAGCGAATTGACGGTGGAGGCTATCTCACGCAGGCTCGGCTTTGCCACCATAAGCCACTTCTCCAGACAATTCAAGAGATGGACCGGTTCCTCCCCCAATCAGTTTCGTCCCCAACGCTAGACTCGCTTCCCATAGAAAAGAGGAGACAAATGGACAAATAGAAGGATGCTCCGCTAATTGTTCCGCACGCGGCATCCTTCATATAATCAGGTTGCGGAATGATTTTCAACCTGAGAGGGGAGTTGTCCCGATTGTCCGAATTTGTCTACATGCTGAGATATACCATGAGGTCCGGCGAGCTGGAAAGCGAACGGTTCGAAGACCTGATGGCGTTTTGCCGCAACGCTGGAATTGACGATGTGATGTTTTTTATTCACCCTATGCATTTCAACCATTTGACACTGGAAGAAACCCGGCCATGGCTGAAGGCGATTGAACGGGCTAAGCCGCTGCTCGCATCCATCGGGGTTACGACCTCGATCAATCCGCTAAACACGCTGCTGCATGAAGCCATCGGCGGTGTGTTGAAGCAAGGGCAGCGGTTCCAGGTCATGGTTGACCCGCACGGCAACCGCTCCCCGGCGGTCGCGTGCCCTCTGTGTCCGGAATGGAGGCGGTATATCGCCTCTATGTATGCCGCTTATGCGGAGCTTGAACCTCACTGTCTCTGGATCGAGGACGATTTCCGTTTCCACAATCATCGCCCGCTGCTGTGGGGAGGCTGCTTTTGCGATGCGCATTTGTCCGAGTTCGCCTCTCGTGCTGGGGTGGGACGGATCGACCGCGACGATTTTGTACAGGGAATGCTCGCGAAAGGGACTCCGCACCTATACCGTCGCATTTGGCTGGACGCTTGCCGCGAACAGCTGGTGGACGTGGCCGCCGAGATTGCCGATGCTGTGCACCGGGTGTCGCCCCGTACCCGCTTGGGCTTGATGACCAGCGATCCGGCCGCACATGCTATCGAAGGCCGCGATTGGCACCGGCTGCTGGCGGCGCTGGACGGCGTGCATGCGGCGGCGGTTCGCCCTACCCTGCCTGCATACCGGGAGACGACGGGCATGCACTATGCGTGGAGCTTTCACGCGGTGTCGCGGCTGACCGCCTCCTTCCTGCCGTCCACGACGCCGTTGTACCCCGAACTGGAGAATGTGCCCTATACTTCTTATGCCAAATCTCACGCGTTTCAACGATTCCAATTGGAAACCGGACTGCTGCTCGGCAGCAAGGGCATCACGCTGAACATTCTCGATATGGCAGGCAACGGAGTCTATCCGGAAGAACGGCATGAGCGCTGGCTGCGCGAGCAAAAGGATTTTGCCGAAAGTGTGGCCGCCATGCATCTGCGCGTGCAGGATCAGAGAGGGGTCGGCGTGCTCGTCAACGAGCGTTCTTCCTATACGCTTGCAGCAGCCGGGGGCAAGTCTCCGGGAGATCTGTCCCCCCGGGAGACATTCTGGGCCAGCTGCTTGTCCGCCTGCGGAATCGCCAACCGTTACGTCGTGGACAATCGGGTTGATTGTTCGGGAGCGGTGGCTTTGTCCGGGCAGGTGCTGCGGAATTACAGCGAGTCGGAGTTGCGGGAGCTGTTCGCCCGGTGTGCGGTGCTGCTTGATGGTGAAGCGGCGTTTACGCTCTACGATATGGGGCTCGGCTCGTTGTGCGGGATCAACCGGGCCGAGTGGTTTACGGCGCAATTCTACGAACGGATGGCCGACGGCCGCAGCTACGCCGGCATCGCGAACGGCAGAATAAGGCCGTTCTACAGCCAGGAAGCGTATCTGCGATTGGAGTACGACGAGGCGGCGACGGTGTCTGTCCTGTCGCGGCTGCATCGCGTAGACGACAGCCTATTAAGTCCCGGGATGACCGTCGTTAACGAACGGGTGTTCATCTTGCCCTATGGCTGGGAGAACCAGCAAGCCTTGCTTCATCCGATTCGCAGGGCTGTGCTGCATGATGTGCTGCTAGGCGCTCTATGCAAGCCGGACTGTATGCCCCCGGTGATGATGGCAAGTTACGCGCCTCATGTCGCTGTGTTCGAATTTGCCGGCGAACGGGAGCGGACGATCTGTCTGGTCAACGCGTCGCTCGACGAAGTGTCGGAGCTGGAATTGACGGGGGTCGGGCCGGATACGAGCGGGTGGATGACATACAGCCGCAATACTCCGTTCGGCCGTACGGCGGTGTGGAGGGAAAAGGGGGAGACAAGCATGCAGCTGCTGGATAGCTTCATCCCGCCTTTGTCTATGGTTGTGTTGTACAAGAGTGGAGAAGAAGCGGAGCATACGGAAGCTCGCTCATGCACAAAAGCCAAGTCCGCGGAGTAGAGGAGATAAGGCAAGCGGTCATCCAATGAACGGGGAGGTCATCGGAAATGTCGAATCAACGAAGCAGCGCAATATTCTGCTGGGTGGTCGGGTTCATGGTTGCATGCATATTGCTGTCGGGTTGCAGCCGGGATACGGCCAAATCGCCTGACGGCGGATCCGCGTCCGAAAAGGAGCCTGTCGAATTGACGATCTACTATTTCTGGTCGAGGTCTTACGAGGATTTTATGGCGCTCTACGGAAATGATATCGTACGCAAATACCCTCATTTCAAAATCAACTGGATCCAGAACACCAAAGGCAATTCGCCGTCGGAGGTGATTGCATCGGGTGTCAACATTGATATGTATTACAGTACGGTAGACAATCTGGCCAATTTGATGGATTTGGGCATTGACCCTGATCTATCCGATCTCATCAAGAAATACAATACGAATCTGAACGAATTTGAGCCGACAATAGTCGATTTCATGCAGCGGATCGAGCCAGGCAAATTTGTCGGCATTCCATTCGCCACGCAAACGCTGTCCCTGCTGTACAATAAGGATATTTTCGATAAATTTGGCTTTCCGTATTTGTCTGACGGCTTGACTTGGGACCAGTTGTATACAGCGGCCAGATCGCTGACTCGCATAGAAGGCGGGGCGCTTTACCGGGGGTACGCCGAGTCATGGTATCCGAACCAACTGGCACTGAATCAGTCATCGCTTCCCTTGATCGATTCGGGGACGAACCGAGCGATGTTCGATACGGATCCATGGAAGAAATTTCTGAACAATTTCATCCGATTTTATCAAGTTCCCGGATATGAGCCTAACCCCGAGATATTGACGGGCGGTGCCCCGGCTGCGGCTTTCGTACGCGATCAGAACATCGCCATCACGGTCAGGAATAACAGCGATTTTCCGAGAAAAAGCGCAGGCGTGAATTTGAATTGGGATGCAGCAACTTATCCGGTGTTGACCGCAGCGGCTTCGGAAGCGGGGCCCCAGCCGCAGGTTATATTCTGGACGATACCGAAGAATGCCAAACATAGGGAAGCGGCGTTTCTGGCCGCAACGGCAACGGCCTCCCATGATGTGCAGTTGAAAGGCTCGCGCAATGGTTTGCCGTCCGTGCTGCGCGATCCCGGCATCCGCGAGGCGTTCGGCGCAGACGTACCCGACCTGCAGGGGAAAAATGCCAAGGCTTTGATTCCGAAGCGATATGCGTCCATCATCCCTCCAACCCGGTTTAACGGCATAGCGACATCCGCCATTAGCGACGCCTTCCAGAAGGTTGTGCTCGGAGAGACCGATCTCAATTCCGCGTTTCGCGAAGCGGTCGAAGCGGTGGACAAACAAATCAACGCCAAGTTGGGCAGATAGCATTGTCATGATCGTAGTTCACCTGTGTCAGGCTCGGCTTATGCAACTTCCTGGCACAAAGCCGGCGAAAGTTTGGCGTGGAGTGCCGGCCGTACTTGATAATTTCGCTAAAAAGCAGACGAATACATGCTGCTAGAGTCTAATAGGGGTTAGTTCCAATGACCAAAAAAGCCAAGCAGATGTCCAATCTGATTGGCTTTTGTTGGGATAAAGCACTTAATTAATTTGTAAGGCTTATTTTGTTTCCTTTTCCTCTTTTACACCATGTGATCAGGCATTCGATCATCACGACGACAAGTAACGAAATGCCGAACAACGGCATTACCATTCCCAAGATTGCCATGAAAGCGATAAAGCCGATCGAAATTTTGTTTGAATGAACGGGCGGCGCCGACAACAAGCTTTTTCTCTTGCGGGCAAGCCAGGTTTTGAACCCCCAGAATATGACGAGCAAAAATGCGAGACATACAATGAAATTTAAAGTTTTATTCATCCATCCGAACAAATGGCCTTCATGCAGCGGAATTCCCCACGTAAACCATTTGGCTAAAATGCCGTAATCGTCATAAACGACTTCCGATATCGGTTTGCCGCTATATGGATCAAAATAAGTCGTAATTTCCTGGTAAGGACTAACGTCAAGTCCCGTTATCCCTGTGTTGCTTGATTTCGAAACCGTAAAAACGCTGTTATTCCCAGACGGGTAAATGATAGAATAAGGCTTGGAAATGCGATGGTTATCGATTTCGCTCATGAGCTGCCGAACCGTAATCATGCTGCTGTTATGCTTCATGCCCTCCATACCGGCCATATCATGATGCCCAGCATGGCTGCTTGTTGATTCCGGCGTTTCATTTTTGCGCGTGGCCCAAGGAATTTCGCTCATATCCGAGATTGGCGGATTTTGCTTCAAAAGGGGGAAACCGATGGAAGGCTTGTTTTGAGCCGCCGAATAGATGAAATTTCCCATAAAGGCTGACCACGGCAGCCCTGTGAATATAACAATAATCATCGGTATCGCAATAATCGTCCCGATTAACGCGTGCCATTTTAAGCTTTTTTGCCGTTTGTTCGGATTTTGCATTCTTTTTAATGCGTGACTTCTAAATGTCATATAGATGCCGGAAAGGAGCAGGAATATCGCCCAACAAGCCGCCAGCTCTACGAGATAATTCACTACTGTTCCGCCAACAAACAGGGAGCTGTGCACGTTTCGCATGACATTGGAAAAGGTGTACTTGGCATTTTGGCTGCCAACGATCTGATAGTTCTGATCAAGAAATACGTATTTTTGATCTCCATCCGGACGGGTCATCGTCAATCGGGTATTGTAAGAATCCTTTAATACAATGACTTTCGATACGGAGTAATTTTTGTGCGCCTCTGTTGCTTTCTTGATTCCCTCATCAATGGTCGACTGTTCCGTTTGGCCGCTGTTTCCGAAAAAGTTCTTTTTATAAAAATGATTTTCGACATTGGTATAAAACAAATAGCCGATACCGCTCAATGTCAATGTGATCAGCAATGGCGTTATAAACAACGCAGCATAAAAGTGCCATCTCCATAAGCGATTATAGTTGTTTTTTGTTATCTCCATCCTTTAACCCCCGACCTCTAATTTTTACACCATGGCATGGTTTGGTTTATGAGGAACTTCTCCTTGTCTGGATGTCGTACTCATTATACCGACACCTCTATTTAGGACGAATGACTCGATGGGGCTACTGAAGTGAAAGTATTTTGAACAACTATTTGGATGAATCGTCATCCCAGGCGGCGTATCGTCCCGCAACCTGGATCTAAGTCCTCGCGGAAGTCGCTCGTTGATTGCCGGTGCCGTCACCTTAGTTTCTCCGGGTCAAGCAGAACGGGGTTTGAGTAAAGTGTGGGTTCTCTCCACAATTCGTCAATGTTACAATGGGAACGAATGTTCTTAAGGGGGTGTTTGGATTGACCGGAATTCCGAAGCCAAAAAAGAAATATGATGTCAAACGGCCAACACGCGATGAATTTGCATTGGAAGAACTCGCCAACCAGTTAAATGAAGCGAAGTCTGAAAGCGCGGAAGTGTTGCTGACGGTATGGGGGATGGAGTTGCCTGTTCGTGGTCGAATAGAGAATATGGATTCTCGTACCGGTAAGGTGCACATCCAAAAAGATGGACAAACTACCAAAGTCACATTCATGGATATAATGAAGGTCGAGAATCACAGAGATTAAACTTCCCGATAAAATGGTCGGATGACAAGAACATAGTCCAATGGGGCTGTCCCAAAAGTGTTCGCATGACATGGGGACGTCCCAATTTCCACACGAAAGGACCTCAAATTCCACTGTAAAGTGGGGGATGAGGTCCTTTTTCTCAAGGAAAATTGGTTCTAAGTGGGGCTCAAAAAATCGCAAAATGACCTTTGGGACAGCCCCATTTTTTAATCGATGCCGGAACACTGACTGGTTTTACGGTGCGGCTCTTAAGTTAAATGCGGAAGCGTGGAACGATCATAAACGATGATGAATGGTGGCTGGAGCGAATGACAAGGGGGTCTGACCGCGATATGCTGCGGTTTGAGACTAATTTGGGGCAAACATCGTTACTGATCTATGCGTTCTTCACCAGAGCTTATTTTTCGCCATGTTGTGGGTGTTAATTTGTGATTCTTTTTAAATGCCTTAAAAAAATTCACAGGATCAGAATATCCAAGAGCATCGGAAACATCTGCTAGTGTTAGAGATGATTTGAGCAGCATGTCTTTTGCAAGGGTCATTTTATAATTGACGATATACTGTTGAGGAGTGATATTTAGGTGCTTTTTGAAAATTTGGGTTAAGTAGCTGCGATCTATTCCGATATGCTTTGCAATATTACTTACATCTATAGGGGGTATCTGAGCGGAATGAATGTAAGATATCGCTTGATTTATATAGATTTCTGACATCGCTACGGTTCTTTCCGTATTGGCGCGCAGCTGCAAGAGTGTATCCGAAAACTCCCAGAGGCGAGCCAGAATCATTTGATAAGAGATATTTTCTTGCTTTGAAGCATCAAGTATTCCCATTAAGGCTTTACCGAGAGGTTGTGAAGTCGAGTCGGTAATGATGGGGGACGACATGGTGATTTTTGATGCATTATAAATTTCGGGAACGGAGGCCCCGGCAAACTCGATCCATCCGTACTCCCAAGGATCAATACCATCTGCTACATGAGAGGCGGTTTGGTAAGGAAACATAACAAATGCCTGTCCGGGCATCAATGTGTAAGTGGAGGTTTTTCCGGTAAAAACACCGCTGCCCTTATAAATATAATGAATTATAGTGTTAAAAGGAGTAAAGGATGGAGCGTTATTCGGTTTACAGCATTCATACCCCATTTGAATAGGGATAAGCTCGGAAAAGCGGAAGTGTTTGACCGCACAAAATTGGTATTTCATATAGAATGATACCTCCTTCCATTAATCCATTCGATTCCCATTAATATCTCACATTAGGATAGTAATATCCAGCAAAAAAACATATATAGGAAGGAAGAAATCCTATATCATGAAACTATAAATCGGCAGCGCATTCACCCTGATCCATGTTTTGCAGCTGAACCGCGGAAAAAAATATAGTCTTGTTTTGGCAGAAAAAATAAAACCATGTTTTGGAATCCTTGTTTGAAATACGTCGAAAGACGATTTCCTATGAAGCTCGCATTAATGGAGGGGATAACCGTGAACAAAAAGAGTTTTTTGGTATTGGCTGGAATGATAGCGCTTACAATATCAGAGTGTTCGACATCCAAGGATGGCGATAAGTCGGGAGGTACGGGGGCAAGCCCGTCGGGGCCGAAAAACGTGACGCTCAAAATTGGTTTGCCCGGGGCTTATGATGTGACGAAAAAAGAAATTATCGATGGTTTTGCGGCCAAATTTCCGAATATCAAAGTTGAAGTTCAAGACGCTCCGTGGGGAGACTTCGTGACGAAGATCGCTACCCAAATCGCCGGCGGCATGACCCCTGACGTCTGGCTGCAGGAGAACGCGGTCATTCTCGGCTATGGCAAGCGGGGTGTAGCGGAAGACTTGTCATCCTATATCAAGCTGATTTTCCGGGATGCATTCCAGCAATTCAAGATGGGGCCGGCTTCCGCAGCCGCTTGGGCGCTGTTCGTCATTATTTTGACCATTACGCTCTTCCAGCGATACTTCGAGAGAAGGTGGGTGCACTATGTTTGATTCTCGCACAATCGGCAAAACCGCATCCTCCCTAGTACTGTATCTCGGCGCGCTGCTCATGCTGTTTCCGTTTATCTGGATGGTGTCCACCTCGCTGAAAACGACAGGAGCGGTCGGACAATTGCCGCCTCGGCTCATTCCCGATCCGATCAGCTGGGAAAATTACAAAATCGTCTGGGAGAAAGTCAATTTCGGCCGATATACCCTGAACAGCATGTTTCTCGTGATAGTGGACATGGTCGGTACACTGCTATCCTGTTCGCTGGTCGCGTTTGGCCTGGCCATGTACAATTTCAAGCTGCGCAAGCCCCTGTATATCGCCATGCTGGCGACGCTGATGATTCCGTTTCAAGTCACGCTCATTCCAAGCTACTTCATCTGGAAGTCGTTCCATATGCTCGATTCGTACTACCCATTGATTATTCCGAATTTTCTCGGAGGGGCGTTCGGCATCTTCCTCATGCATCAATTCATTAAATCGCTCCCCAAGGAGCTATATGAAGCCGCCGTCGTCGACGGGTACAGCCCCATGGGGGTTTTCTGGAAAATATACTTGCCTTTGTGCAAGCCAGCCTTGTCCGCGCTCGGCGTCTTTACGTTCATGGGCGCGTGGAATAACACGATCGGGCCGCTCATCTATTTACAGAACAAAAAACTGTATACGTTGCCTATCGGTCTGCTGTATTTGAAGAACGATACGGAGGTCAGCACGTCGCTCTTGATGGCCGGTGCCGTTATCGTGACCGTTCCGGCCGTAATCGTCTACTTGATCGCCCAGAAGCAGTTCATGCAAGGAATCGCGTCAACGGGGTTGAAGGGATGATTGTGTATCCCTACTAAACTCACTGTCCCGACACGATTGTGAAAGGAGGGGGTTCCTTTGTAACTTGCTGCGAACATAGAAAGTCTCCTGCCCGTCATGTTTTCCTGCTTTTCCAAAAAGAAGCGTGGAGGATGAATTATGTACTTGTACAGGAAATCCCGGTTATCCTTATTGTTATCCCTCTGTTTAATGCTTCAACTGATCGCCGCTGTTAACGCACCGACAGCAGCCGCTTCGGCCGGCAATCTTGTCGCAAATCCCGGCTTCGAGGATGTGACAGGAAGCGTCCCCGCTCAATGGACCGTTATCGGCAATGTGTGGGGCGATGCGATCAAGGCGGCTCCGGAAGCGGCGCATACGGGGAATTACGGCATCTCGATTCAAACGAGCACAGGGAACAATCCATGGGTAGCGATCCCTATTCTGGTGGAAGAAGGGGCTACGTACAGCATCACGACCTGGTTTAAATCGGTCGGGGTCAGCGGAAATCCAGGCTACAAAATTGAATTTTTCAAAGGAATCGATAAAACGGTCGAAAACTGGGTATCCGGCTATACTTACAAAGCAGCAGGTTCCAAAAACGATGGCCAGTGGCATGAGCTGGATTATACCATTCAGGCACCGCCTGGAGCCGTCTACATGTACGTGTACTTGCGGTTGTACGGAACGGGGACCGTTTACTTTGACGACACGTCCGCCCTCAAGACGAAAGATAAGCCGCAGCTTGTCGTGGAGCCGTCTCACACGTATTACTATCCTGACGTTACGAGCGGAAGCGCCGCGCTGAAGCTTGAACCGTCCGACGGCAGCATGGCGGGCAAAACCGTCGACGTCCAAATCATCGACGAGGCTTCCGGCGAGGCGATATTCGTACAGAACGGCATCAAGGCCGCCGAATCGTTGAGCGTTGCCTTCTCTACGTACGAAATGGCATTGGAGCAGCCGTACCGATTGGAGGCGGAGCTGAAGAACGGGGCGGGGCAGCTGATCGAAAAGCAGGAACGCACAATATACCGTTGGGCGCGTCCGGCCTCCATTCCACTGAACGGTCCGATCCTCGTTGACGGGGAGCCCTTCTTCCCGGTTATCGCATATCATGCCACCGCGGCGGATTATCCTTACTTGAAGCAGATCGGGGTCAATACGGTCCAAGGCACGAACACGAATAGCGAGGCTGCCCTGCAATCGATGCTGGATACGGCTCAGGCGAACGGGCTGAAAATGCTCGTCACGCTATATTACGATATGAGGGTCAAGGAAAACTTCGAGCTGACCCGGCAATTCGTGACGAAATTCAAAAACCATCCGGCCGTTCTCGGCTATATGATTATGGACGAACCGAGCTTGTATGGCATTCCGCAGTCGGAGCTGCTGGACGCCTACAAATTGATTCGATCCATCGATCCGGTTCATCCGACTTATATGGTCGAAGCCGATTCGAATTCTTATCACAAGAACGGCCAGGCAACGGACATCCTTGTCACCGACGTTTATCCGTACGCCCAGAACAGCGTGACGCCCATCTCGGCAGTCGGAGACGACGTGCGTCAAGCGGTTGAAAGCGTGGACGACGTGAAGCCGGTTTGGACGGTCCTGCAAACGTTCAAAATTCCCGGTACGATGTGGAACTATTTGCCGACGATCGATCAAGTCCGCAACATGGCGTACCAAGCGTTCCTCGCTGGCAGCAAAGGCTTCGCCTATTATTCAATCAACGATCCGGGCTGGAAGCTGAGGGAATCCGAATTGTGGCCGGGCTTGGTGAAATTCAAGGACGAGATCGCGTTGCTGGGAAGTCTTGTCTCCGCGGGCAACAAGGCTGCCGAACATATTGGCAGCGACATTCAATGGGCGATCTATGACAAAGGGCAAGAGCAGTACGCCGTCGCAATCAACTTGACCCAGCAAGCACAGACGGCCGCGATCCCTCTCGAGAAAACGGGCAATCAGGTGGAGCTTCTGTACGGTGCCCAGCCCGAGTCGTCGGGCAGTTGGGAGCATGAGCTCAGCGTCACCCTCGGGCCGGAACAAACGCTGGTGTACCGAATCAAGCCTTTTGTGGCGGGTGTAGATTGGGCGATCGATGAGCTGCAAGGAGCGACAACCCTTATCGCCAACAATCAGTGGGAGCAGAGGACGGAAAAGCTGATTGAAGATTTGATTAAGGCGAAACAAGAGTTGATTGCCGCATCGGTTGACGCGGTCAAGGCCATGAGCAAGACGGAAAAAGCTATAGACGAAGTCAAAAAGCTGGAAAAATGGGTAGAAAAACAATCGGACGCCGCCCTAGAGGGCAAAAGGGTAGAGTTGAATGCCTTGCTGAACGACGTGACCGCAAACTTGCTACCGATCGTTCAATCGATGGCGAGATTGGATTTGCAGCTTGCCGCGTTGCAGTTTGTACACGGCGATACGCTGGCTATGAACGCCGCAGTCCGGAACGTCGGCGATAAAGAGCTTAAAAACGCCCGCCTGCGCATCGAGCTGCCGGCTTCGGCGGGGCTCCCGCCGATCGAGGAACAGTTTGGGAACATCAAGAAGGGGCAAAGCGCGACCCTCAGCGCAAGTCCGGTCTTGCCGGCAGCGATGGAGCCCGGTGACTACGTTGCGAAAGCGGTGCTGACGTTCCGATATAAGGGAACGGATGTTCAAGTTTCGGTCGAACGGGAATTTACGGTATCGCCGCTTCTTGCCGCCAACCTGACGCCGGGCAGCCTCGATATCACGAAGGCAGGATCGTATCCGTTCTCTATCGTGCTAACGAACGGCTCCGGTCAACCGCGTGCAGTCGAGCTTGAGCGGACGGCAGCGGACGGCATTGAGGTCGATCTTCCGGGAGCGGCGACGCTGGCCGCATATGAGACGAAGACGGTTCAAGGAACCGTAACGATCCCCGAGGGGACTGCGAACGGCGATTATGCCGTAACCGTCGAAGCCTTAACGGCCGGTGTCAGCTACGCCGTGCTGCCGCTTGCGCTGTCTGTGGATACGAGCCCCGTATACAACGGCGGCTTCGAAAAGCAGACTTTAAGCGGTTCCGCCCCGGCAGGCTGGTTTGTGGGGAAGGGGGCATGGGATAAGACCGTCGCACACAGCGGCCAAGCGTCCGCCAAACTGATTCCCGACGCGGGAAATGCGTTTAACGTATTGAATACGGACGCATCCAAATTATTCACGCTTGTGCCCGGAGCCAAATACAAGCTGACGGGCTGGGTCAAGACAGAAGCGACGGCAGGCTCGGTTGCGCTTGGCGTTCGCCAAATCGACGCGCGCGGCGGTACTGTGACCTATACGTGGGTGGAAGCGGCTAAAATGGGCGATTGGACGAAAGTCGAGGTCATCTTTACGGCCCTGCCGACTGCGAATCGAGGAGCGGTTTATTTCAAGCTCGATCAAGCCGCGAACGGAGCGGCGTGGGTAGACGATCTGGAACTGAACGAAGTCTTGACGGGTCTGGAAGCGAAACTTACGCCGAGCACCATCAACGTCGGCCAGGCGGGAACGTATTCTTTCTCCGTCGAGCTGACGAACGGTACGGTCAATCCGATCACAGTCGATTTGCCGAACGAGGCGCCGAACGGGATCGTCGTAACGCTCGACGCCTCCGTTGCGCTGGCAGCCCGGGAGACGAAGACGGTGCAGGGCTCCGTTTACGTTCCAGTATCGGTAACCACTGGCGAATTTAACGTAACGGTCGAAGCGAAGGTTGGGAACGAAAGCTTTGCTACGCTCCCTCTTCAAGTGAATGTCGATACGAATCGCGTTTACAACAGCGGCTTCGAGAAGCCGGCTGCCGGAGAAAGTCCCGACGGTTGGTTCATGCGTGCGGCCGTGTGGGACCAAACGGTCGCGCACGAAGGGCAGTATTCCGCCAGGCTGAACCCGGACGCGGACAATACATTCAACGTCCTGAATACGGATTCGCCGCGGGCGATCGCCGTAACGCCGGGCCATCGATACGTCTTATCTGGTTGGGTCAAGAACAGCGCGACGGCCGGCTCTGTGGCGCTCGGCGTCAGACAGGTTGACGCGAGCGGCGCAACCGTGACGTATACTTGGAAGGAAGCGGCCAAAGTCAACGACTGGATGAAGACCGATGTTGTGTTCAACGTGAACTCGCAAACGAAAAAGGTCTGGATCTACTTCAAAATGGATCAAGCCGCGAACGGACCGGCCTGGGTCGACGATCTCGAATTGAACGAGGTTCCATTGTAAGCGCGCTCGGCATGCTGACCGGATCAAGCAAAGGATAAGGAGAATGAATAATAATGCAGGAGCAAAAAACGAAGACGCCGGCCAAACCGTGCAAAGTCGATTTTTCCGGCAGGCTGGGCCCATTTGCCGCATTTCCTGACGGTGCGGTGCTTTCCCTCTACATTGAAGGTAAACCGATGAAAGCTTGGGCGGATACGTCCATCCCTCAGCGGCTTTACGCGAGATGGTCGGTGAATTATGGCATTACGTGGGATGCGCCGGTACTAGCATATGAATTTCCGCCTGCGGCGGGCGCGATCAAGATGCATGATTTGGATCATGGCTTGTTTATCGATGCGGAAGGTACCGTACATGTTTATGTATTTAACTTGTTGAACTTTGACGAGGATACCCCGTACAAGGACAGAGTCGTAGAAATGCTGCATCTCTACTCATCCGATCGAGGCCGCTCCTGGTCGGAGCCTTGCCGAATCGATTACGGACATCGCTATACGGGATCGCTCAATGCGATTACCGTCCTGTCAACGGGCAGAGTCGTCATGCCGTTTTCGTATATGTTGGATGGAAAAACGTTCAATAGCACGGTCATCATCTCCGATGATCAAGGCTATACGTGGCGGCAAGCCTCAAATTTTATTGCCGTAGAGACCGGTAGTATGGGGCTCGAGTCGGGCGCGGTCGAACCGGTCACGGTGGAATTGGAGGACGGCCGCATATGGATGGTGATCCGAACGACGACAGGGAAATTGTACGAGTCGTTCTCATCCGACGGAGGAGAGACTTGGTGCCGCGCGCAGCCAACCGCATTTCGTTCGGCGAATGCCCCTGCAGGCTTGCTGCGTCTGCGTGACGGGACAATTATGATGTGCTGGAATCACTGTCAGGGTGAACCGATCTTTGGCGGAATCGGTTATGCCAGGCAATCGCTCGTTGCCGTCGTCCGCGGACGTGACGGCATATGTCGAGGATACCGCGAAGTGGTCAGGCTTCGTCCCGACAATGACCCGGACCATTCCGTCTGCTATCCGTGGATGACGGAGCTGGCGGACGGAAACGTACTCGTCGGTTATCTCGACGTCGATATGCGCCGCTGGACAGATACGGTGAAATTTCAAGCCGTTAGGGTAGATCCGAATTGGCTGGAACAGCCGTATGCCGAGGAACAATGGCGGGATGGCACGGCCGACTGCTCCGTAACGCCATCCGGCGTGGAGATAACGCCGGAAGCGGATGACGGCGGCTCGCTGCGTTTGCATCGAAGCGAAGAAGATGCGCCCGTCGGAATCACTTGGAATTTTCCGCTGCAGACTCAAGGGGAAATCAGCGTGCGGTTAAAGCTGGAGGAAGGGTTCGGCGGCACGTTTATCGCCTTGTCGGATACGTTCCTAAAGCCGGGCAACCGTCAGGGAGGGTTATTCCGCATCAAGCTTGATCCGGACGGGCAGATTTGCACCCAATACAGGAATGAAAGCGAATACGTTCACGTATGGCGGTCGCCGAAGCTGGAAATCAGCCACTGGTACGATCTTGTGATTCGTTGGGATTGCATGATGGAAATGGCGACGATTCGGGTGGACGGCAAGGAGGCAGGGACGATTCTTAAACTGGAACAAGGTGACGGAGTTTCCTACATTCGTCTTTTTGCAGCCGGTGTAGGAGGCGGGCTGCGGGTCGACCGGATCAAAAGCAAGGAATGAATGGGAAGAGGCAGGCGAAGGAACGTGAACTATGTGGCATTGGGTGATTCGATTACCGCTTTTCGTCCGGGTGTAAAGACTTACTTTGAGGTGCTTCAAGAGAACGCGGATGAGTTTGCCTTTGCGGAGATGATCAACAGCGGTGTTCCGGGATGGAACACGAAGAATGTGTTGGCCGATCTGAAGAATAAGTGCCTCCGGTTCAATCCGGCCGTTGTCACGATTATGCTAGGTACGAACGATCATGCGATTTATAAGGGGACTGAGGCCGCGACGGTGTCGCCGGAAAGTTATGAAAGCAATTTGCGGCAAATAATCGACCGGATCCGGTTGGCGTCTGGAGACGGCTCGTCCAAGCCGGCTGTTATTTTGATGACTCCGCCGTTTGCGGCAACTCATGTCAACGTGGCGGGGACGGACGTTAACCAGTACCGTTTGCTCGCTTATTGCGGGATCGTCAAACGGGTAAGCAGCGAGATGGGCACGGGCTTGGTGGACGTGAACACGATTACGGGCGAAGCTGCGGGATGGGATGACGAACGCAATAATCAATCGTTTACGGATAAGGCAGACGGCGTTCACTTAAACAGCGAAGGCCAGCAGGTTATCGCGCCATATGTAAAAGAGGCGATTTTGGAGGCTTTGCGGGTTCGCGGCTAGCAGCGGCTTCCTTACGGTTGCGCACCGTCGCGACAACATGCCGCGGTTGGGAGCTGGGATGCGAAAGGCCGGCCATCCTTAGGGGGTGACCGGCTTTTCGGCAGGCGACGGACTCGGCACGCTGGGACCGTTGAAGGCCGCTGTCTCGGGCTGCCTGCTAGCTTGGCCAGTGTCCCTTTTTTCCTTATCTTCTTCGCCATCAGCCCGGCAATATCTCGAGCTTCGGCCACACAGTCTTCTTCCTCCTTCGGGTGTTGACAGCAGAGAAAATCGTTGATATTCTATTAAACAAATGTTTGATTTAAATAAATGTTTAATTCAACGATGACGAAGGAGAAATGCTCATGCTTCACGCATTAAAAGCTTTTTGGCAAAAAACGCCTACGAAAATAGGGGTCGCAACGGCTGTCATGTTCCAGCTCATCTTCTGCGTCGTCTGGATGACCGGCTACCGTGGAGTCACGGATCATACGTCCCAGCTACGTATCGCCATCGTAAACGAGGATGCCGGTTTCGGCAAGCAAGTGGCCGCTCAGCTGGCGGCTAACCTGCCGTTCGAGACGGTTGCGGTGCCGACGGAGGAGGAGGCGCAGGCGAGACTGAACGAACGGGACGTCCAGATGGTGCTGCACATTCCCGCGGAATTTTCCAAGCAGCTGCAGACGCCCGGTCAGAAGGGAGAGCTTCGGTACCTTGTCAACGAATCGAACCCAGCTCTTATTAAAAGCATCATGAGCGGCGTGGCGGCCAACGTGACGGCAACCGTCAATAAGCAGGCGGTCGCGGCCGGAGCCCAAGCGGTGCTGACCCAGATGAACGTGCCCGCGACGCAGGCGCAGACGACGGCGGAAGGTCTGTCGGAGAAGGTTACGGGGCCTATCGTTTCCATGAACCCGGTGTCCGGCATGAACAACCAGATGGTGCCGATGATGCTGGTGCTC
Organism: Paenibacillus hodogayensis; assembly: GCF_039536325.1. NCBI lineage: Bacteria > Bacillati > Bacillota > Bacilli > Caryophanales > Paenibacillaceae > Paenibacillus > Paenibacillus hodogayensis. Next base: position 24,603 of record NZ_BAAAYO010000014.1, on the reverse strand, counting down.
GCTTCTTATGTAGGCTCGATGATTATGGGGATGAACGTCCAGATGTCCGCCCAACTGATTGGCGGAAGCGTCGGACGCTGGCGCAAGTTTGCCGCCCGCGTAGTGCTGAATGCGGCTGCCGCCATCATAACATCGCTCGTAGGTACCTCGTTCGTCCTGCTGTTGGGCGGGCAGTCGGCGCACGGCTTTTTCTCGCTTTGGGCATTCGAAGCGTTATGTCTCGTCACATTCATGTTTTTCTCTCAACTGTTCGTGATGCTGCTCGGCAATGCCGGCATGCTGATCAATATCGTCATGCTGTCCGCCCAGCTCGTCTCTTCCGGCGCCCTCGTGCCGCGGGAGCTGCTGTCCGGCTTCTATTACGAGCTTAGCCGCTATTTGCCCGCGACTTACGCCGTGGAAGGAAATATGAACCTGCTGTTCGGCGGACCTTCCGTCGGCGGCGCTGCGTCCGGTCTCGCGCTCATTATGGCCGCTTCGATCGCGCTCGGTCTGATCGTGACGGCGCTGCGCAGAGAGAAAGCTCCGGCTGCGGGCGCCAAGCTTGCCAATTGACCGGAGACGGGCCATAATAGGGGTACTTGTACACAGAGGCCGAAGCGGGCCGAGCGGGCGACTCCCGTGGGCCGGGTTTTTGGCGGTACGGGTGCGGCGGGGAGACTCCCGCAACAATGCCATACGACGGGGAGATGCTCATGTCCGCACCGGAACACGACATCAAGATGAAAATATTGCTGGCGGCCAAAAAGCTGTTCGCGAAGCAGGGCTTCGACGGCACGTCGGTCAGGCAAATATGCGATGAGGCGGGAGCTAATGTGGCGCTCATCTCCTACCATTTCGGCGGCAAGGATAACGTGTTCGGCGCGTTGTTCAAAACCTTTTTTCCGGGAAACCGACTGGCCGAATACGCCGCTTACTTTCACGATCCGATTATCGGCATCAAGAAGCTGGTGGAAGAGGTGACCCGGTTCCGGCTGCGCGACCCGGAGATGATCATGATCGTCCAGCAGGAGATTTTCAAGCAGTCCCCGCGCGTCAAGACGATCCAGGACCATATTTTTCCGGTATGGCTCAAGGTGCGCGAACTGCTCGAGGATGGCCGGAAGGCCGGTATCTTTCAATTCCGCTCGCTCGATAATACGATGTTTTTTATTATGGGCGCGCTGCTGTTTCATAAAAATACGGACTATTTCCTGCCGATCCTGAGCGACGGGGTGCCTTCCTTCGACGACATGTATCGCGACGCCGCCGTCTTTATACTACGGGGACTCGGCGTTCCGGAGAAAGCGGAGGACTATTTATGAACGACATCGTCGATTTGCTGCAGAGGCATCGCTCCATTCGCCAATTCAAGCAAGAGCCGGTTAGCGAGGAAGCGTTGGAGGCGATCGTCCGCTCTGCGCAGATGGCTTCGACTTCCAGCAACGTGCAGGCGTACAGCGTGATCGCCGTGACGAGAGCGGAGACGAAGCGGGCGCTGTCCGTCTTGGCGGGCAATCAGCGGTCGGTCGCGGAATGCCCGGTGCTGCTCGTCTGGTGCGCGGATCTCCGCCGCAACCGGCTTGCTTGCGAACGGGAGGGCGTGGAGATGGTATCGGACACGATGGAAAATTTCATCGTAGCCACGGTCGATACCGCGTTGGCGGCGCAAAATGCCGCTATTGCCGCCGAGTCGCTCGGACTCGGCATCGTCTACGTCGGCGGTCTGCGCAACGATCTGCGCGAGGTCACGCGGCTGCTGGACGTGCCCGAGCTCGTTTATCCGGTCTTCGGCATGTGCGTCGGCTATCCGGATCATGAATCGTCCGTCCGCCCCCGTCTGCCGGTTCGCGCGGTGCTGCATCGCGAAAGCTACGACCGCGCCGGGCAGCAGGAAGCATTGGAGGAATACGATCAAACGACCCGCGACTATTACCTGGAACGCACGAAAGGCAAACGAGCGACGACTTGGTCGCAGGACATGGGCGAGAAGTTCAAGCGACCGGCTCGCGATTATATGCGCACCTATTTGGAGGAGCAAGGATTTCGATTTGACCGGTAATGGCATTGACAAGTGCCGCTGCCCATGTTATTTTTTGGAATAGATAAGCGATATGCGGAAGCACCGCCATTACGCTGCGTTCGAGGGGACGCGGGTAATGGCTTTTTCGGTTGTGGGCGGGAAGACGGGAACATGCCGAATACGGTGATAAAAATGATTTACAGCGTTAATAGTTAATGGTATTATATTGATATAAAGATAATAATTGTAACGTTTGCGAAGAACGCGAACGACCGGGAAGCCGGCCGTTTTGCGTTCTTTTCTTCGTTCCGGGGGGATGTGTCGGTGAACAGAAAACGGAACGTGCTGATTAGCGTGTCCGCCGCGCTTTTGGCCGTTGCGCTCGTCTACGGGGTGTACAGACTCCAGTTGAAGCAGGTCGAGCTGCAGCAGACGATCAACGTCGTCGTGCCGAAAGATTTTATCAGGGCGGGTACGATGCTCGAGGCCGGCATGCTGGCTTACAAGCCGGTTCAGGCGGGCGCGTTGGCCGACGGGATGTTTACCGATCCTGCGCAATTGATCGGATTGGAATCCGTCGTTCCGCTCGGCACGGACGAGCCGATATTGGCATGGAAGGTGGACAAGTATCATCTGCTGCCATCGATCGGGCAGGCGACCTTCCAGATTCCGAAGGACTATATTTTGTCGTTGTCCAACGGAATCCGTGCGGGAGACCGGGTCAAGCTGTACTTGTCCGGCACCGACAGCGAATCCGGCCGTTTGTTCGACGAGGAGATTACGGTAGCTTCGGTCAAATCGTCGGCCAACGTGGAGGTAGACAATCCGAAGTCGCCCAACCTGTATTCGCGGGTGAACGGCGATGCGGAAAAAATGTACGCTTCCCGCCGGGAGGCGAACGGGGCGATCGATCAGATCAATTTGAATTTGACGGAACATCAGTGGCTGGCGATCGACCAAGCTTGCCGCACGAAGAAAGCCAAGCTGGTCATTGCGGTATCGGCTTCGTCTTTCGCCGAAGAGGCTTTATCCAGAACTGAAAGGAGGTGATCCGATCCCGTGAATATTGCTTTTCTGACGCAAGACGAAGCGCTCGTGCAGACCTGGCTGTCCGGCAAAGCCCGGGACGAAGGCCAGATTCACGCCTTTCAGCAGCCGGAATCGTTGGCGGAGCTCGCTTCCGACATCCCGTTCGACCATATCGTCTTGTCGGACCGGTATTTCGGTCTTTCCGCTTTTTGCGAATACGCCGAACTGCTGAAGGAAAAATGCCCCGGAACGGCTTTGACCGTCCTGCTATCGGACCGGCATGACGTGAACGAAAACGGCAAATGGATTAAGACATGCATCGTCAACGGCTATCGTCACATCCCTCCTCATCGGACTCGGGAGACCATTAATGAAGCGCTGCGCGCCGGCTTTTACGGGGAAAGCGGAGCGGTAACCAACAACGGCGGACGAACGATCGTATTCGTCGGATCGACGCCGAACATCGGCACGACGTTCGTATCCTTCGGCGCCGCCGTCGGATTGGCCGCCCGTACCGGGCGAACGGTAGCTTATTTGTGCCTGAATCTGAAAAGCTCGAAGCTGCACCGGTACATGGGCATCGAGAAGCCCGAGGCGAGCCTCGACCAGCTTCGCGCCGAAATCCGCGCGGGCAGCCTGCGGCCAGAGCGTCTGCGCTCCTACTGCGAGTCGGTCAAGGGCGTGCCGGGGCTGCGCGTCCTGTTCGGCAATCAGCTGCGGGAGCAGGCCGAATTTTTTACGGCCGAAGATATCGAGCATTTGCTGCATACGGCTCGCCGGGCGTTCGATGTTTGCATCGTGGAGGTAAACGCCTACTGGGACAATGCCGCGACGGTATGCGCCCTGCTCCAGGCCGATTCGCGCATCCTGGTGACGACGCCGGAGCTGACTCACTTCCAGGAAGATACGGAGCGCTGGCTGCGCGGGCTGTGCCCGATTATCGGGCTGACGGCCGACTCCTTCGATCTTGTATTGACCCGGTCCGACAAAAGCGGCAGCGCCGCCGGCATTCGCGAGCGGGATATCCGCAAGGAGATGGGCCTAGCTCTAATCGGCAAAGTCGGGCGGTATGACGATTTGGCGGAGACGGTCAATCAGGGCAAGCTGCTGGAGCTGCTGCTGGGCGTTCACCCGCTTGTCGGCGATCTCGATGCGATCGTATCGGTGCTGGCGGCGTTGTGCGGCATCGATACGGTTGTCGGAGCGCCGGTGCGTTCCTGGAAGCAGCGGTTGTTCGGAGTTGGCGCCAAATCCGGTAAAGCGAGGAGACCGGTATGGGAGAGCTGACCCAACGCAAATTTTCGCTGCTGGCGTACTCGATGCTGCGACGGGACGAAACGAAGGAATCGATGGGAACGTCCGATGCGCTGGCGGTACCCTATGAAGAGGAGCATCCCGCCTTCCAGCGCTGCGTGGAGGAGATCCGCACGTACTTGGTCGCTTCCCGGGGCAAAACCGAGGAGGAACGCCTGCAATACAGCGAGTCGCTCAACCGCGCCGTGCTAGGCTTCGAGGAGGAGCGCGTCCGGTTCGTAGCGATCATCAACGACCAGTTGGCGAAGCGCAGGCTCAACCATATCGTCCCTCCGAATCGCCGATATGCCACTTTGGCCGAAGCGGTGTTCGCCGAAGTGATCGGGATGAACGTGCTGGAGCTGCTGCTGAGGGACCGAGAGGGATTGGAGGAGATACAGGTCGTCGGCAAAGACATTTTCGAAGTGAGAGGGGGCATAGCGACGCCTTCCCCGCATAAATTTCAGCACGTGAAGGAAGTCGAGCGCATTCAGCAAAATTTGGTGCTGTTCAACAACGAGGTCATTAACCCCCGCAAGCGTTGGGCGGAAGTATCGCTCAAGGACGGATCGCGGGTAACGTTGACCGGCTTCGGCTTTACGGCCGAGCCGACGATGACGATCCGTTTCTATACGATGCGGTATTACAACCTGCACACGCTGTGCCATCCCGACTATGCCACGATCGACGAGACGATCCGCTTGCTGCTGTTGATCGTTCTGCGCTGCTATTTCAATATGGTCGTAATCGGTCCGACCAACTCCGGCAAGACGAACCTGATCAAGGCGCTGATCGCCGAGCTGCCCGACAACGAGCGGATCGTGACGATCGAGACGCGGCACGAGCTCATGCTCAAGCGCGATTTTCCGCACAAAAATATTATCGAGTACGAGGTCAGCGAGGACGACGTTCAGCATTCCGGCAATCAGGCGTTCAAGCTGGCGCTCCGTCAATCGCCGAAGCGGATATGCCATGCCGAGATTCGCGACGACGACGCCAACGTCTATGTGCGGGCTTGCACGCGTGGCCATGAAGGCAGCATCACCTCGGTGCACGTCAACGAACTGGAGGACGCTCCCGATGCGATCACCGATATGTGCATGCTGGACGGCAGAGGCATGAATCCGGCCCGGCTGACCAAGCGAATTACCGAATATGTCGCGCAGATCGGCTTCGAGATGGGGCTTATCGACGGCAAACGGAAGCTGCTCCGGATCGGAGAGTTTGGCTATGTCGACGGGGAGGTGAAGGTGAGGGATATCGTCCGTTACGATTTTGCCGGCCGTACTTGGGTGTATCCGGAGCGCTTCTCGGAGCGGGCGGTGCAGAGGATGCAGAAATACGATCCGGAAGGCTGCCGCCTGTTGGCCGGGCTGGGGATGGTCGAACGATGCTGATCCCTTTCGTAAAAAGCTCGTTTTTGCTGCTGCTGTTTATGCTCGTCTACTTGTTCCTGCACCGGCTGCTGCATACGGTCGTCAGGCAGGCGAGAGCCCGCTACCGGCTCAACTTCGTCAAGCGCGCCACGTTCGCCAACCGCGTAGCGCAGTATGCTTCCCGCTACAACAAGCTGTACCGGCATTTGGCCGATCTGCTGGAGTCGATCCAGACGCGGGTTCATATCGGTACCTTTTTGTTCGGGTCGCTGCTGCTGCTGCTGCTCGGCATTGTCGGCGGCTTCGTATGCTTCGGCAACGCGAAAGGAGTTCTTTCCGCCGCGGCGATGCTTGGCCTGCTCCCATACCTGGTGCTGAGGCTGAGGCTGCTCAGCCTGCAGATGAAGGCCCGGCTCGATTTTTTACCGGCGGTGGAGCTGTTTTACCAATATTATATCGTATCGGGACAAAGCAATATCCGCACGGCGCTCAAAGTGACGCTGGAGGAAAACCGTATGCAGCCCGCCATGAAGCCCGTCTTCGAGCAGTTGTACCGGAACTTGACGACGAGCCGCGACACCGAGGACAGCCTCCGCGTGTTCTCGCTCAGCCTCGGGCATATGTGGTCCGATTATTTCGTCAATATATTGCGCGTAGGTTTGCTGGAAGGCAACGACCTATGCGAAAGCTTGAAGGAGCTGATCTCGGACATGCGCCGCGCCCAACGCTCCGACCAGGCCGAACGAAACCGGCTGCTGGAAATCCGGATCGCCAATTTTTCCTCGATTTTGTTTTTGCTCTTATTCCTGTTTATCAATTTTAAAATCAATCCGCAAAACGCGTATTTGTATTACATTGTCGATCCGGCCGGGCGGAACATGCTGCTGGATGCGCTGCTGCTCATATTCGCTTCGCTGCTGATGGGCATTTATTTATCGATACGAAGAATGTAAGGGGGTTCACGGATGATCATCGATTCCCGGCTGCTCGGATGGCTGCAGCTGCTGGCACATGCGGCGCTGTTTGCCGCTATGTTCGCGGCGCTGCTGTTCCTGTTCCGCTCGCTGCCGCGCCGGCGCAAGCGATGGCCGCTTGTCGCTCTGCGGCGGCTTGCCCTCCGGCCGACCGCGCCGGGCTTTCTGCTGCGCGCCCTCGGCGTAAGCGAGCGGAGCGTGCAAGCCTCGGGGAGGGAGCGGCTGCTTCTGGAGAGCGGCTTGCGCCTCGACCCGCTCGTTTACGAGCTGCTAAGGCGCAGCGGTCTGCTGCTCGGCTCCGCGCTGGCGCTGTCCGGCTACGCGGGGATGCAGAAAGGCTGGCGGCTGCCCTCGGTCGAGCCGATTTATGTGCTAGTAGCCGGATTGATCGTAATCGTGCTGCTCGCCTTCGATCGGACGCTGCTCGAATCGTCGGGAAAGTACCGGAAGCAGCAAATTATGAAAGATATTTATGCGTTGAGCAACCAGCTTCTTTACTACAACGGCTCCCGAATGAGCCTGCATGCCAAATTGAGCCGCTGCATGCCGTTTTGCCGCACGATACGCAACGATCTTCAATTGCTGCTGAACGAATGGTATGAGGATGCCGAACAGGCCATCAAGCGCTTCAAGCGGCGCCTTGGCACCGAGGAAGCGTACAGCTTCGCCGAGACGGTCAACTCGCTGCGTCTGAACGAGCACGGAAGCTACTACGCCCTGCTGCGCGACCGGATTCAGGACTACAAGGAAAAGCTCGATTTGGCCAAAGACAGCCGCAAGGAAACGACCTCGTACATGCTGTTCGTCATCGCGGGCATTCCGATTCTGAATACGTTCCGGATTTTTATTTATCCTTGGGTACAGGAAGGGCAGAAGCTGTTCGACGCATTGCACTGAATGAAGCCACCCAGATTGACCCTACTCGAACAAAGAGGAGAGAAAGCTCATGAGAAACATATTGATGACGGTCATGATGCTCATTGTGGTAGCGTTGCTGTTTACGAATATTATTAACAACGGCAGCACCGGCATGAGAACGAATATTCAGACGAAGGGCGATTCCGCCAATACGGACATTACATCACTGAAGGCCGGCTCATGAGCCGGGAGGAGCAGACCCGTTATGCGGCATATCCTGATAACCGTCATGCTAGTCATTGTCGTCATCGCCATCTATTCGGCAACCGTCGGCGGGGAAACGGGCATGGAGCACAACGTCAGATCGACCGGAGGCAGCCTGAACGGCACGATCCAATCGATCAATCCGTAGACGGAGCTTGCGCGATATGAAGCAGATTCTCGTGTTTGTTCTGTTCGCGGCCGTGCTGTGCTGGACCATGTTCGCCCCGACCTACAAGCATATTCTCATATTCCGGCAAGCGATGCTGCAGAAGGAAGTCGACTACATGCTGGAAATCGGGGCAAACGGCTCGTATGGTTATGTGGATGCGATGGCGATCGCGGCTTCGAGGCAGCGGCTCGGCCAGCACGGCTTCCAGCCGGACAAGCTGGAATACAGCGTGGCGGCCACGAACGGCTCCACGGCGACGAGCGCGGCCGCTCCCGTTCTGCGCGGGGCGGGCATCGAGCTGATAATCTCGTATCCCTACGACCATCTGTTCCATATCGACCGGCTGATCGGCATGACCGTTCCGTCCGATTACGCGCGAATGGCCGCTTCCGGTCTGAAGATGAGCGAATATGTACCGTGAGGGCCATGGAAAGGAGCGACCCCCATGTACAAGCTTCTCGTCTACCTGCTGCTGATCGGCTTCGTCATGCTGCTGCACGGCTTGCAGGCCGATGAGGAAGTCGCTTTGCAGGCTCTGTTTCAGGGGAAGCATGCGATCAATCGGGCGGCTCATGCGGCTGCGCAGCAGACGGACAAGATCAAGCTGAAGGAGGGAATCGTCTCCATCGATGCGGACGCGGCGAGGGCTTCCGCCATGCTGTACCTGCAGCGCAACCTCCGGTTGGATACGGCCAACGAGCCGCTTGTCGGCTCGTTCTGGAAAACCCGGGCGGAAGTGCTGCGATTGGATATCGTCAACGAAGATCGTTCGTTTCCATATACGTACACGAGTCCCGAGTACGATTATTCGGTCACCTTGACCAAGCCGGGGGTCGTGATGATCGTGCGGCTTGTGTATCCGCGCACATACAACGTGCTCGGGCCGATAACGTGGGAGATCAAGGGCGCCGCCGAGCTGGTTTATTGAAGCGGCCGATGCAAGACCCGGCTTATCCGTTGTTTACGGACGAGGAAGCTCTGGAGTCTGGCCAATCCAGATACGAAAAAGATGCGTCCTCTCGAATGCAGGCCGCATCTTTTTTCGTGGTCGATTCGTAGCCGCTTCGTCGTGCTGGGTTTCCGCGGCTTAACGGTCTTGGCGCATCGCCCAATCCCGCCCCGGCGTTTCAACGCGGAAGCATTCGATGTTGCCGGTATCCGACAAGGTGACATAGCAGGTCCGCCCATCCGGCCCGCCGAACGTCAAGTTCGTACAGTTTGCGGCGTGGAGCTGAATCTCCAGCAACAGCTCGCCCGTGGGCGACACTTTGGCGATCGTTCCTTTGCCGAACCGGGTAATGTACAGATTGCCGTCGGCATCGCAGCGCATGCCGTCCATACCGAAGTCGGGAAACTCGATCAGCAGCCGTTTGCCGGATACGTCCCCGCTCGGCGACAGATCATAAGCCCACACGCGGCGCTGCACGGTCTCGTTGACATACAGGGAGCGGTTGTCCGGACTGACCTCGATGCCGTTCGTCGTGCCCATTCCGCTTTCCAGCAGCGTCACTTTTCCATCAACGGCTATGCGCCATATGTTGCCGGTCGAGTCTTTCCAGTTCGGGTCGCTGGCGAATATCGTGTCGTCGTCGGCGATCGCGATATCGTTGGGCTGATTCATGCCGGGCTCATGGGCATGAACGGTCAGTTCCTTACGGTCCATGTCGACACGCAAAATGTTATGGTTCGTATAGTCGGCGATGAACATATCGCCGTCCCGGCCAAACCGGATGCCGTTGCCGACGCTTCCGTTTGGCAGTTCGATCCAGACGCCGCCCTCGCCCTCCGGCGTCACCCGGCCGATCGTATGCCGCCGTTCGAAGTTGACGGCATATAGGTTGCCTTGGCCGTCGCAAGCCGGACCTTCGATACCCGACGTAAACAAGCCTGGCGGGGTAAAGACGCGGCTTTGGTACAGTTCGTTTGACATAAAACGGTTCCTCCTCGTGAAGGGGCTTCCCCCGGTAAGTCTGTCCGAATACTTATTCGCCCGTACGGCGGAGGTTCCTCCTTTTGCCGCAAACATTGTATAATGAAGGAAAAGCAGTAGGAGGAATGAACGGATGGGTGAGCGCGCCGAACGCCGCAGACGGCTGCAAAGCAAAATGAAAGAAACCGGTATCGATGCGTTCCTAATTACGCAAAATGTCGATCTCTATTATTTCGTCGGATCGGTACAGACAGGGTATTTGGTCGTTCCCTCCGCGGGCGAGGCGACTTATTTTGTCCGCAGAAGCGTAGTGAGGGCCAAGGAAGAGGCGGATGTAGCGGTGGAAGAACTGTCTTCCATGCGCGGCTTCGGGACAAGGCTGGCGCAGTCGTATCCGGAATTGTTCGGCAAGCCGGAAGGGGAGAAGACGATTGTCGCCGCGGAATACGACGTGCTTCCCGTGCAGCAGTTTCAGCGGCTGGAAGGGGCCCTGCCGGGAGCGCGCTGGGTGGACGGCTCGATGCTGATCCGCGAGCTGAGGATGATCAAATCCGCCGGCGAAATCGAGGCTATCCGCCAAAGCGCGCGCGTTATCGATATCGCTTACGAGACGGCTTTTGCCGCCATCAAGCCGGGATTGAGCGAGGTGGAGCTGATGGCCGTGGTCGAATCCGTTATTCGCCATAACGGCCATATGGGGCTGATGCGGGTGCGCGGATACAACCAAGAGATTATTACCGGCATGATCGGAGCCGGAGCGGCCGCGGCGATGCCTACTTACTTCGACGGTCCCGCCGGGGGACAAGGGCTGGGCGCGGCGAGTCCGCAAAGCTCGGGCCGGCGGCCGATCGGAGCGGACGAGCCGATTCTGATCGATATCGGCTGCTGCATCGACGGGTACGTCATCGATCAGACGCGCACGGCGGTGATCGGCGAGCTGGCCGAGGATTTGGCGCTTGCATATGAGGTGTCGGAAACGATACTGCGGGAAACGGAAGCCCGGCTCAAGCCGGGGACGGTATGCGAGGAGCTGTACGAGGCCGCTCTGGAGCATGCCCGCGCTGCCGGCTTGGGCGACCACTTTATGGGCTTTGGCGCCGATCAGGTGAAATTTCTCGGTCACGGCATCGGTCTGGAAATCGACGAGCTGCCGGTATTGGCGAAAGGCTTCCGGTACGGGCTTCAGCCGGGAATGGTCATCGCGATTGAGCCGAAATTCACGTTCCCCGGCCGCGGAGTCGTCGGGATCGAGAATACGTATGCCATTACCGAGACAGGCTTCGAGAAGCTGACCTTGTCCCGGGAAGGAATCGCGACGGTGTCTCGCCAAATGTGAAGGGAGCCGTTGACATTCGCGGGAAAAGGGGCCGTTTCCGGTTCGTTTCCGGTCTATCTTTTCGGACCGTCGACTATACTAAGTATACCGAATCGCGTGAATATCGAGCCGGCCCGCTTGCCCGCTAAGTCAGCCCGAAAGGCCTCTGCATGTGCCCGGTACGAGGCGCCACTTCACATTGCCGCGCGAATTTGGTACGATGTATAGTAAACCTATGAAGCTAGAAAACGTCTTCATGAGGTTGACTGCCAATTCATAGAGAAGCTTTGTTCGCTTTGGCACAATGGGGAGGAACCGACTATGCTGCGTCTCGGTCAAAAGGTGATTATTATGTCCGACAGTTTCGAGCAAAATATTCCAATCGGAGATTATGGATATATAATCGCTTACGACCGCAATGCGGACAACGCTTTCGATTATGTCGTCCGGATCCCGAAGGTGAACAAGAACGTATTCGTTCCGGCAGCGGATATTGAATTGGAGGAGACGCTGCTCCAGCAGGAAGCGGACCGGATCGAACGCGAGGCGCTAATCGATTACGCGCTGGCTACGAGGAACGAGGAGCTGTTCCGCTGGGTCATGAACGGCGAAACGGCCGACGCGCCGCCTGCCGACAGCAATAAGGAAGTACAGTCCCAACAAGATTTTATCCGGCAGATCAATTTGAAAGCCTGGATTTGAGCCTTTGCCGGCCGCGTGCCCGACCAAGCCCTTATCCGCTACGACGCCTTCTGCGAGGCGTCTTTCTTGTGTTTGGTCGACCCTTCCGCGTTTCGTCAAATATTGACACTTCCTATGGGAAAAGCTATGATTAGCAGTAAACGGTTTTCGGGAGGAACAAGAGGAAATGAACGACACACACGCCAAAATACTCGACTGTACGATTCGTGACGGCGGGCTGGTGAACAATTGGGACTTTAGCGTCGAATTTGTTCGCGACCTGTACTATTCGCTGAATGCCGCCGGCGTAGAATATATGGAGATCGGGTACAAAAATTCGCCGAAGCTGCTGAAGGGTGCCGATGCGGGCCCATGGCGGTTTTTGGAGGAGTCGTTCCTTCGCGAGGTCATTCCCGAGAAAGGGAATACGAAGCTGTCCGCGCTGGTCGATATCGGCCGTGTGGACGAAAACGACATTTTGCCGCGCAGCGAAAGCATGCTCGATATGATTCGCGTTGCCTGCTACGTCAAGGACGTGGACAAGGCGCTCGACCTGGTGAGCAAGTTCCACGATTATGGCTATGAAACGACGATTAATATTATGGCGCTGTCCAACGTCATGGAGCACGATCTGATCGAGGCGTTCCAGCAAATCGCCAAAAGCCCGGTTGACGTCGTCTATGTCGTCGATTCCTTCGGCAGCCTGCACCACCGCGATATCGAGTATCTGGTTGCCAAATTCCAGCGTCATCTGCCGGACAAGCAGCTTGGCATTCATGCCCACAATAATATGCAGCTGGCGTTCTCGAACACGATCGTGGCTGCGGAGCGGGGCGTTCAGTACCTCGATTCCTCCGTATTCGGCATGGGGCGTGCGGCAGGCAATTGCAATACGGAATTGCTTGTCAGCTATTTGAAAAACCCGAAATACGAGCTTCGTCCGGTGCTGGAAGTGATCGAGCGCCGCATGATTCCGCTTCGCGATCAGGTGGAGTGGGGCTACATTATCCCGTACATGATGACCGGCATGCTCAACGAGCATCCGCGCGTTGCCATGGCGCTGCGCAGCGGCGACGACAAGGACAAGTACGCGGAGTTTTACGACAAGCTCACCTCGCCGGAGACGGCGTTGGCCGCCAAGGGCGGGGAATAAACGGAAGGCTTTCGCGGATACGGCATCTGCGGAAGCCTTCTTTGGTATGTCCGCAGCCTGCCGTTTCCGTGTTGAGTTTCCCCCGCCTTGTCCTTTATAATAGGAAGAATGAGCAGAGCCCTATATTCGCCCAACATGGAGGTGCGGTCATGAGCATTACGACTGAAAATGTCGAGCATGTAGCCAAGCTGTCCCGGCTGCAGTTGAAAGAAGCCGACATGGAGCAATTTACGAACCAGCTTAACGCCATATTGAAATATGCGGAGAAACTGAACGAGCTGGATACCGAGGGCGTCGAGCCGACGAGCCATCCGATGCCGTTGTCCAACGTGCTCCGCGAAGACGAGACGAGACCGTCGTGGCCGATCGAAAGCGTCCTGCGCAACGCTCCCGACGAAGAAGAAGGGCAGTTCAAGGTGCCCGCCGTATTGGAATAAACGCCACAAGCTTGTCCCAAAAGGAGGTTTTACTTTGTCGTTGTTCGACCTGAAGCTGCAGGAATTACATAGCCGGCTGACCGGCAAAGAGCTGACCGTCGGCGATCTGGTCGACGAGTCGCTCGGTGCGATTAACCGTGCCGAATCGAAGGTGCGGGCGTTTTTGCGCGTAGACGAAGAAGGAGCCCGGCAATCGGCCAAGACGCTGGACGAGCAGCTGGCCCAGGGCGGCGACCGCGGCCTGTTGTTTGGTCTGCCTGCGGGCATCAAAGACAACATCGTGACCGAAGGGCTCACGACGACTTGCGCCAGCCGTTTTCTGGAAAACTACAACCCGATCTATGACGCGACCGTAGTCAAGAAGCTGAAGCAGGCTCAATCCGTTACGATCGGCAAGCTGAACATGGATGAATTCGCGATGGGCGGGTCCAACGAAAATTCCGCTTACCACGTCACGACGAATCCGTGGAACCCGGAATACGTGCCGGGCGGCTCCAGCGGCGGTTCGGCCGCAGCCGTAGCTGCGGGGGAAGTCTATTTCTCGCTCGGCTCCGATACGGGCGGTTCGATCCGGCAGCCGGCGTCGTATTGCGGCGTCGTAGGCTTGAAGCCGACTTACGGCCTCGTCTCCCGCTTCGGACTCGTGGCGTTTGCATCCTCGCTCGACCAGATCGGGCCGTTGACCAAAAACGTCGAAGACGCCGCGTACGTGCTCCAAGCAATTGCCGGTCACGATCCGCACGACTCGACGTCCGCCAACGTAAGCATTCCCGACTACATCGGGGCGCTTAGCGGCGACGTGCGCGGCCTGCGCATCGCGGTGCCGAAGGAATATATCGGCCAAGGCGTCGATCCGAAGGTCAAGGAGGCGGTTCTGGCCGCACTGAAGACGTTGGAGGGTCTTGGCGCGGAGTGGGAGGAAGTGTCGATGCCGCATACCGAATATGCGGTAGCGACCTACTATTTGCTCGCGTCCTCGGAAGCATCGTCCAACTTGGCCCGGTTCGACGGGGTGCGCTATGGCGTCCGCGCCGCGGATCCGGACAACCTGCTGGACCTGTACGTCCGATCGCGCAGCGAAGGCTTCGGCCCCGAGGTCAAGCGCCGGATTATGCTCGGCACGTATGCTTTGAGCTCCGGCTATTACGACGCTTATTATTTGAAAGCGCAGAAGGTCCGTACGCTGATCAAGCAGGACTTCGACAACATCTTTAAGCAATACGACGTCATTGTCGGCCCGACGGCTCCGACAACCGCCTTCAAGATCGGCGAGCAGTTGGACAATCCGCTGACGATGTACTTGAACGATATATTGACCATTCCCGCCAACTTGGCCGGCGTACCGGCGATCAGCGTACCGTGCGGCCTGACTGACGGCCTGCCGGTCGGCTTGCAAATTATCGGCAAGGCGCTTGACGAAACGACGGTACTGCGCGTCGCCCATGCGTTCGAGCAACAGACGGAACACCACAAGCTGCGCCCGGCGCTGTAAAAGGAGGAGCGAACATCCCGTGACGGACCAACGATTCGAAACTGTAGTTGGGCTCGAGGTTCACGTCGAGCTGCACACGAATACGAAAATCTTTTGCGGCTGCTCCACCGAATTCGGAGCGCCGCCCAATACGCATACGTGCCCGGTTTGTCTCGGGCATCCCGGCGTGCTGCCGGTGTTGAACCGCAAAGCGGTCGAATACGCCATGAAGGCGGCAATGGCCATC
Source organism: Paenibacillus hodogayensis (assembly GCF_039536325.1). Lineage (NCBI taxonomy): Bacteria > Bacillati > Bacillota > Bacilli > Caryophanales > Paenibacillaceae > Paenibacillus > Paenibacillus hodogayensis. The sequence goes on along the minus strand of NZ_BAAAYO010000014.1, from coordinate 9,404 downwards.
AATTGCGAAGTGGCCACGCATAGCAAATTCGACCGGAAAAACTACTTTTATCCCGATTCGCCCAAAGCGTACCAAATTTCCCAATTCGACCAGCCGATCGGCCAGAACGGCTGGATCGACATCGAAGTGGACGGGAAGACGAAGCGGATCGGCATTACCCGTCTCCATCTTGAGGAAGATGCGGGCAAGCTGACGCACGTCGACGGCGGGTACGCCTCGCTGGTCGATTTCAACCGCGTCGGCACGCCGCTGCTCGAGATCGTCTCCGAACCGGACATCCGTTCGCCGGAGGAAGCGCGCGCGTATTTGGAGAAGCTGAAGGCGATCATTCAATACTGCGACGTGTCCGATGTGAAAATGGAGGAAGGCTCGCTGCGCTGCGACGCCAACATCAGTATCCGTCCCTACGGCCAGGAGAAATTCGGCACGAGAGCGGAGCTGAAAAACATGAACTCCTTCCGCGGCGTACAGCGCGGGCTGGAGTACGAAGAAAAACGTCAGGCGGAGATCCTTTCCGGAGGCGGAATTGTCGTTCAGGAAACGCGCCGCTGGGACGAAGCTCAAGGCAAGACGCTTTCGATGCGCGGCAAGGAAGAGGCGCACGATTACCGCTATTTCCCCGACCCCGATCTGGTCCGTCTGTACATCGACGATGAGTGGAAGGCGAGAGTCCGCGCCACGATTCCGGAGCTGCCGGATGCGCGGAAAGCGAGATATGCGGAGCAGCTCGGTCTGCCTTCCTACGACGCCGACGTCATTACGTCCTCCAAGAAGCTGGCCGATCTGTTCGAGGAAAGCCTCGGCTATACGAAGGATGCCAAGGCGGTTTCCAACTGGATCATGGGCGACCTGCTCGGGTATTTGAACACGAACGGGCTGGAGATCGAAGCGGTGAAAGTTACCGGGCAAGGGCTCGGCGAAATGATCGGCTTGATCGAGAAGGGCACGATCAGCGGTAAAATCGCCAAAACCGTATTCAAGGAAATGCTCGTTTCCGGCAAACAGCCTGGACAAATCGTGGAAGAGCAGGGACTTGTGCAAATAAGCGACGAGGGCGCCATTCAGGCGATCGTCGATAAAGTCGTCGAAGCGAACCCTCAGTCGGTTACAGACTTCAAAGCGGGGAAAGAGAAGGCCGTCGGCTTCCTTGTTGGGCAAGTGATGCGGGAGTCGAAGGGCAAAGCCAATCCGGGTCTGGTCAACCAGTTGATTACCGAACGGCTGAAACGCGAATAAATAAGGCTGTGCCTTTGTTGGCATTGCGAAAGAGCGGGAGAAACCAATCTCCCGTTTTTTGCTGTTTATACCAAAAGATATCCTCCTTCGGTTGAACTGGAGCCCCTTTCATCCGTATAATGAAACATAGTGGGAAGAGGAGGCGTGTACGAATATGAAAAAAATGTTGAAAACGACAAGACAGCTGGCTGCCGCTTCGCTGGCGCTGGCCTTGATCGTTCCGGCTGCCAGCGCATTTGCGCAGGAGACGCCATCTGCCGGAGCTCAACCTGTGACGGGAATCGCCAAGCCGGCGGGCGACAATAGAGCGGTTGCGCCCAGCGCGGCCACGGTTCCGCTGCGCGAATACAGCGAAGCGATCGGCGGTGCGGTCGTATGGAACGCCGCAGAAAGCTCAGCTATCGTGTTTCGCGGGAATGTGAAAGTGATAGCGAAGATTGGCGATTCCGTCTTAAAGGTCAACGAGAAATCGATCCCGCTTGAAGAGCCGGTCCGGCTCGTGAACGAGAAGACGATCGTCCCGCTGTCCGCTCTGAACGAAGCGTTTGGCGTTCGCGCCGGTTGGGATGCCGCTAAGGACGCGGTCGTAGCGGGCAAGGACGATTACCCCCTTCTGGCCAGCGGCTTCATTAACGCCTGGAACAAAGGAAATCTGGCCCAAGCGAGAAGCTACATGAACAGCTCCTTTAGCAAGCTGATGCCGGACGAGCTGCTGCAGCAATATTGGGCGAACGTCGGAAGCATGTACGGAGAGCTCGGCCCGTTGTTTAGCGCAGGGCAAAGCACAAGCCCGGTACACCGCAACGTCGCTCTTCTGTATCAGACCGAAGCGTCGGCGATGGAAATGACGGTCCGGTTCGATACGTACGGGCAAATAGACGATCTGTTCCTGTCCTCGAGTCCATCGGGGGATGACTTCATCAAGCCTGCTTACGACAAGCCGGAGCTGTACACGGAGAAGGACGTGACAATCGGCGATGGCGCATTGGCGCTTCCCGGCACGTTGACGACGCCTGCAGGCAAAGGACCGTTCCCCGTCGTCGTACTCGTTCACGGCTCGGGTCCGAACGATCGCGACGAGACGATCGGAGGAGTCAAGACGTTCCGGGACATTGCGGTCGGTCTGGCCGCTCAGGGCATCGCGACGCTGCGCTACGAGAAAGTAACCCGCGAGCATTCGCTTAAGGTGCAATTGAGCGGCAAGTCGCTTACCGCCAACGAAGAAACGGTGGATGACGCCGTGCGCGCGATCGGGCTGATGAAACGCACGGAAGGCATTGATCCGAGCCGTATCTACGTAGCTGGCCACAGCCAGGGTGGCATGCTCATGCCGCGCATTATCGAAGCCGCCAAAAATGACGGGCTCAAAGGAGCAATCGTGTTGGCCGGCCCTTCGAGACCGCTGGAGGATTTGATTCTCGAGCAGTTAAAGTTTCAATTCGAGCTGGTTAAGCAGTCCGGTCAGCCCGTGGACATGTTTGAGCAGCAGTTGGCGCTGTATGAGCAGCAGGTAAAATTGCTTAAGGATCCGAAATATACGGTCGGTAACCCGCCTCCGGGCTTCCTGTTGGGAGATCCGGCGTGGTGGCTGGACATTCGCAACCTGTATGCCGGGGAAGCCTCGAAAAACCAGAAGGTGCCGCTGCTTGTCGTTCAAGGCGGCAACGATGCCCAAGTGTTCCCGGACAACTTGGACGGCTGGAAGAAGTCGCTCTCCTCCCGTACCGATGTGGAGTACAAGCTGTATCCGAAGCTGAATCATACGCTGGTCGAATTCGACGGACCTTCCACCGGTGCCGAGTACGCGACTCCGGCCAATGTTCCCGATTACCTTATAACCGATATGGCCAAATGGATCAAGCACTGATCATTTTCATTCCCGATCCGACGAGGACGCCCGCCGCGGCGTCCTTTCGTCTGCGCGCAGGCAAAGGTCTTTTTTTCGCTCATGTTTCAGGGCATTCCGTGATACAATAGGAGTTGCCAACGATTTGCTACGGACAGTCGGGCAGGAGGTGCCGCTTGGAGATGGAAAGTCCCTGGGAGCTGAGTTCCCTTCATATGACCTTGCGGCTGGTGTTGGCGCTCGCGTTTGGCGGCCTGGTCGGATTCGAGCGGGAGCAGAACAACCATCCTGCCGGATTTCGCACGCATATTCTCGTATGTCTCGGCTCTTGTCTCATTATGCTGCTGTCCATGTACGGCTTCGGCCAATTCGCCAGCGAGACGAGCGTCAGGCTAGATCCGGCCCGACTGGCGGCTCAAGTGATTACCGGCATCGGCTTTCTGGGAGCGGGCACGATCATATTCAACGGAAATTCCATATCCGGCCTGACGACGGCCGCCTCGCTGTGGGTTGTAGCGGCGATCGGCTTGGCGACAGGCGCAGGGTTCTACTATTCCGCCACGATCACGACGCTGTTCGTGCTGCTTAGTCTGTGGATTCTAAACAAAGTGGAGAAGCGCTGGCTGCGAGGTAAGCGGTTGCGCTCCGTCCGCATCGAAATGCCTGACAGCCCGGGCATTCTGACGGCTATAACGGGCATTATGAACGCCAAGGGAGCGGAAATCCGCAAGCTTACCGTAGAGCAGCTTCGCACCTCGGAAGAGGGGAGGGAGCGTCTGCGCATCGAGCTATCGGTACGTCTGGCCAAGCCGGACTTGCTTGTGGCGTTAGCAGAGGAACTTCACCATTTGCCGGACGTAACCAATATATCGATCGAGTAAAGGAGAGACGCTTCAGTGGAGGAGGATTCTCGGCGCGACAATTCCGGGCGGACGGCGGCAAGCGGGCAGGCGTCGGACGAGGCCGGAGAAAAGCAAAGCTATAGGAGAGACTTTCCGGGGAACGATCCAGGAGCCGCTCCGTGGGATATGTACCGTAGCCCGGCCGTTCCGCTGCCGCGAAAGCGGAAGTGGCTCGTAGCGCTGCTATCGCTGTTTATTCCCGGAACGGGCCATTTTTATCTCGGCCTGATGCAAAAAGGGTTGATGATCATGCTGTTGATCATTATGGACATTTTTGCCATTGTCCATTTTTCAATCAACATGTCCAGCATTCCGCTCATCACGCTGCTTGCTTTGTTTTTGCCGATCATTTACTTTTACAGCTTGTTCGATGCGCTGCTCTCCACCGACAAAGTGAATGCGTACGCGTACGGTCCGGAAGCCGCACCCTATGAGGGAAATCGGGACATCTTCGGAGCGACGGCCAAACCTGGCGCCGCCCCTTATCTCGGTTGGCTGCTTGTAGGTGCCGGGGCATTGTTCTTCGCCTTGAGCGCCAAGCCGGATTGGGTCGGCGATCTAATGGATCAGATGGGTACGGTTATCGGAGGATTCGCGCTTATCGCCATAGGCGTCGTCGTGTTTCTAAAAAATTCTTCCAAGCCGAAATGAACGAATGAGGGGGGCTCGACATGATCCAGATCGGCAAAGCGACATCGGGACTTATTTTGCTGGCAAGCGGAGGCGCTTTGCTCGTCGACTGGTCGATGAATACGAATTATTTGGGTTATGCCGAGCAGGCATGGCCCCTCATATTCATCGTGCTTGGCATCGAATACTTGTGGATTCATATCGCTTACCGCAACGAGAACAGGCCGATACGGCTCAATGTGGGCGGCGTGCTGCTGTCGGTGCTCGTAGCTGCGGCGATTGTCGCCTATTCCCGTTACGGCTGGCCGCCTTCCAGATGGTTCGACGACGTGGCGCACAATCTGAAAAACCTCCATGGCTCCTCCTGAAGCGGCTTGACGGGAGTTTTTTTTTGTTTTCTCAACGGTAAGGACGGCGTGCAAACGGTCCGGAGGAGGACACAAACCCGGGATCGATTGACAAACCGGATTGCACGAACGTAAAATATAAAGATAATCTAACATCTCTGACATGGTGGTGAGGAAGATGACGTCCCGATTCGAGCAAGCGCTGGAAAAATTGAAAACGACCGGCGTTCGAATGACGCCTCAACGGCATGCGATTTTAGCTTATTTGCTGGATACGATGATGCATCCGACCGCCGACGACATATACCGTGCCCTCGAAGACCGTTTTCCCAGCATGAGCGTCGCTACCGTCTATAATAACCTGAAAGTGTTTATTGAAGCGGGTCTTGTCAGGGAACTGACCTACGGTGACGACTCGAGCCGTTTCGATTCCGATATGTCCGACCATTACCACGCCATTTGCGACAGCTGCGGCAAAATCGTCGACTTCGAGCATCCGCCTTTACACGAAGTGGAATGGAGCGCGGCCCGGCAAACCGGCTTTCAGGTAAAGGGACATCGGCTTGAAGTTTACGGGCTTTGCCCAGACTGCATGCCTGTTCCCATCAAACATTAATGAACCGCGCGGGGGTCTGCTTCGTCGGAATATGTAGTATAATGGACGTGTCCGGCCGACACGTCTTTTTTGTCGTCGGTACCGTCGCGTGAAAAGGCATTCCGCGGCATCCGCCGTGCGGCCGAGCCTTGCCTGATCGTCAGCGAGAACGCAGAAGGAGTGAATACATGGAATCGGTCAACCCGCCGTCGGGTCCTCCCAGAAGACGGTCCCGCATAGCGCGGCGTTTATTCGGCTTGCTCGTTGCGGCGGCTGTCGTCGCATTGGCCTCCTACTATTGGTTCATCACGTATTATCCGAACAAGGAGCATATCGATCCGGATTACGGCGGCTTGCAGAAACCGGTTTTTTACCGGGGAGAACTGCTTGGGCAATCGGCTTTGGGCAGCAAGGAAAGTCTGAAGCTGCCGCTCGATTTTATCCAGGGCAAAATCGATCCCACGATCGTATACGAGAATGCGAGCGATTCGGTCATTATTACGACGAAGGACAAGGTTGTGCGGATGAAGACGAACCTGTTGACCGCAACCGTCAACGAAAAGCCGCTGGAATTGAAATTCCCCATCGTGAAGGATAAGGAAACGGTCTACTTGCCGATCGATCCGGTCCGGCAATATTACGGCCTGAATATTACAGAGTCGGACGAAACCGGCAACGTGATCGTTTATTTGCAGGGCGACGACGTACAGTGGGGGAAAACAACCGCCTCGTCCAAAGACGGCTTCGCGGCTCTCCGAAGCGCGGCAGACATCAAGGCGCCGATCGTCGCCGATATCCCGTCGGACGAGAAGGTGATGATCTGGTCGGAGCAGGACGGATGGTATTTTGTTCAACGGGAAAACGGAGTCGCGGGTTATGCGCGCAAAAAAGACGTCGTGCTGGACCGGGTGGAATCGATCCCCGAGCAGCCGGAGACGAAGGCGTTCATCCCATGGAAGCCGCTTGGAGGCAAAATCAACATGACTTGGGAACAAGTCACGACCAAAAATCCCGATACGTCGAAGATCGGAGCGATGCCCGGACTCAACGTCATTAGCCCGACCTGGTTTCATCTGCAAGACAGCGAGGGTAATCTGAAAAACTTGGCCGACGCCGCCTATGTCAACTGGGCCCATTCGCAAAATTATCAGGTGTGGGCGCTGTTCAGCAACGGCTTCGACCCGAAAATAACGACCGAAGCGCTGGCGACCTACGACAAACGGATGAAAATGATCAAGCAGCTGCTTGCCTTTGCGCAGATGTATAAGCTGCAGGGCATCAATATCGATTTTGAGAATGTGTATTTGAAGGACAAAGCCAACCTGACCCAGTTCGTCAGGGAAATGGTGCCTTTGATGCACGAGCAAGGTCTTGTCGTGTCCATCGACGTTACCCTCAAGTCGACCAGCGAGAACTGGTCCATGTTTTACGACCGTCCGGCTCTGGCCGAAGTCGTGGATTATATGATGTTCATGGCGTATGACGAGTATTGGGCAAGCAGTCCCGTCGCCGGGTCCGTGTCGTCCTTGCCTTGGGTAGAGAAAGGCATTCAGCAGTTTCTCGTCGAAGAGAAGGTGCCCGCCTCCAAGCTCGTGCTGGGCATTCCTTACTACATCCGGATCTGGACGGAGCAGACCAAGAACGGCAAAAAAGAGGTCACCTCGCGCGCCGTATTCATGGAAACGATCACGAAGCTGATCAAGGACAAGGGACTCAAGCCGACGTATTCCGCACAAGCGGGGCAAAACTACGTGGAATATACGGAAGACGGCAAGCTCATGAAAATCTGGATGGAAGACGAAACCTCCGTAAAAGCGCGCATCGAGCTGGTGAAAAAATACGATCTGGCCGGCGTCGGTTCGTGGCGTCGGGGCTACGAAGAACCGGAAATATGGGACGTCATCAAGCAGACGATGGAAAAACGGCCGTAATTGGGCTCCATATCGCAACAAAACCTCCAAACCCGCATGCTGCGCGGGTGTTGGAGGTTTTGTTTTTTGATGAATGGAAGCATTACGGCTGCTTGTCCGCTACTCCCGTATCGGAGGAGCTTGGCGAAGCGTAGCGCGGGTCGAACGAGAGAATCGTTTTGCAGAACATGCAGCGGTCGGTTTTGCCGATCACCTTCGTCATTTTGCCGCACTCCGGGCATTGGAGCGGTACTGCGCTTGTCGACATCATGCCGGCCCAGAAGTAGATCCCCATGCTGACCAGCATCGAGATCATGCCGATGACCATAAAGATGCCGGCAATCACTTTGCCGACCGGGCCCCAATCGAACACGACGCCTGCGAGCCCCACGATCATTACGGCCATGCCGCCCATCGTGAGCAGCAGTCCCCATAGGCGGAATTCGTTCACCTTGCTTGATTTAAAAATCATTTCCGTTCCTCTTTTCTGTTAGCCGTCACGTTTGTCCATCAATTATAGCTTGCAAAGGCAGGAAACTGGACGACGGCGTAGAATTAGTAACTAAACATACCGTCCGCAAGCGAGTGTTGCCGGAATCGTTGCAGCGACCGTTCACGTGGAACGGGGATGGGATGCCTTTTGTTGACTAGGCCAGACATAAGCGAAAGCCGGGGGGACGCTTTGGAAGCCATCCACAAGTATATGTTGGATAAATATCGCCACAATCCAGAGACGATCAGCGTCTCCATCATGCAAAATCCCGCGCCTTTCAGCCCGGTTGTCGACGGTCTGGATGTCGTCGTGCTTGTGGTTCTGCAAACGAATCACAATGACTCTACTACTCATTATATAAAAGACGATATCCGTATACAAGAACGTTGCCTGCAGCCCGGCCAATTGGAACAGTGGATTTTGAGCGGCGGAAACCGGAATGTTATCCATTGGATTTTGCAAGGGGAGATTGTCATGGATCGGAATATGTATTTGGAAGGTCTGCAGCACCGGCTGCTGGAGCTCCCCGAGGAGCTGCGCGGCAAAAAAATGATCGTGGAATTCGATCGTTTTATGAAAAGCTTTTTGCAAAGCAAGCAGTATTTGGCCGAAGGTCATCTGCTGGACGCTTACAGCAATATTTTGGACGCCCTCTGCCACTGGGCGCATATCGCCATTCTGGAGGAAGGCATTCATCCGGAGACGCTAGTATGGGCGCAGGTCAAGAAAATCAACCCGGGCGTCTACAAGTTTTACGAGGAACTGACCTCCAATCACGAATCGTTGGAGAAACGGATTCAGCTTGTGCTGCTTGCCTGCGAATTTTCCGTCATGTCCAAGATGGAAAGCTGTTGTTCCGTGTTAATCGATCTTCTGCGCAGCCGGGAGCAGCCGTGGAGCTTGAAGGAACTGATGGAAGTCGAGCAGATGGGGGAGCTTCGGCTGGACCTTTCGCTGCTTCTTAACAAGCTGGTGCGCAAGTCGCTGATTCGCGAGGTGGTGGAGGCTGCCGATTGTCCGGATACTCTGCTGCTGCAAATGAAATACACCGTATGAACACGGAGCTGCCCTTGCGGCGAAAGCCCGGCTGAAGGCGCATTTGCGGCCGGAGGCCGGGCTTTTATGCGGATTGCGGCAGAGTTGCTGCGCAGCCGTCAAACCTTTCGGGAGCACGAATGCACAGCCGTTTTTGCGGGAGGTTGAGCAATTCCAAATGTTCCGTGTTTTCAAACTTGTTTAACTTTTTGCGGAAGGGTTGACTTTGCTTGTCCGAATATGTTAAATTAATTTTCGCCGCTCCAAACGGCAGACACTTCCAGAAAGCAAGAAAAACATTTCGAAAAAATAATCGAAAAAAAAGCTTGCTAAGAAGTGAGTGAATGTGTTATATTAAAGAGGTCGCCGCAAAAACGGTGATGAAGCAAAAGAAAGATGTTTGCTCCTTG
>NZ_BAAAYO010000013.1:0-423351 GCF_039536325.1 Paenibacillus hodogayensis | reverse complement strand
CAAGGAGCAAACATCTTTCTTTTGCTTCATCACCGTTTTTGCGGCGACCTCTTTAATATAGCACACTTGCCTATCTTCTTGCAAGCTTTTTTTTAATTTCTTTTTTTAAAGCTTCTTTTTAACCGTTGCCCTTTTGAAGCGGCAAGAAATAGAATACCACGCCCAGCATTCTGCGTCAACCTTTTTTTCGACATTTTTTTGCATCACCTGACAAACGTTCTTTTCACAAAAAAAAGCAAGGGCACACGGCCCCCGCTTTCAAACTTCAAACCACTTCTTGAATGAATAATTTCCGGTCCAAGGCCAGATTAATGATCGTGCCGTTGACATTGACCATCGGACGGGTCGGATTTACCCTATCGGTAAAAATAATCTCGCCTATGCGATCGTCGCTTAACCGGACAAGCGTCCCATTATGAAACTGGGTCACTTTATGGATAAACGTCGAAACCATCACCGGATCGAGCTTGCCGAACGATTCCTTCTGCACCTGCTCCAGTACCAAATACGGAGACTGGGCTTTTTTGTAAGCACGGTGACTGGTCATAGCGTGAAAAATATCGGCTATGGCCACGACTTTGGCATACGGGTGGATCTTCTCCCCCTGAAGCGATAACGGGTAGCCGGAGCCGTCCTCCCGTTCATGATGCTGCAGAGCGCACAGCTTGGACCCGTCATTCAACGACGGCGTGTTTTTGAGCATCGAGTACCCGTACAACGTATGGCGGCGCACTTCCTCCACCTCCAGGACCGTCAGTCGGGAAGGCTTCGTCAAGATAGCCGGGTCGACCTTGGCATTGCCGATATCGTGCAGCAGCCCGCCGATCGCAATCGGCATCCAGTCTTTGCTTTGAAAGCCGTGCCAGCGGGCCAACGTATACGACGTCAGCGATACCATAATGCTGTTGTGATAAAGGTATTCCTCCGCATGTAACAAACGGGGGGTGAAGGTCAAAATGTTATAATGCTGAATTTTGCCGATCAGCAGCTCCAGTTGGGTTCGGATTTCCAATATCGGGATCGTCGGGCTGGACATCGCATTTTTAAACACCTTTTTCAGCAAAAAGAGCATCTTGTCGTATTCGGCATAAAATTGCATCAGGCCGGAGTCCTCTACCTTGAACTCCTCGCCCTCCTTGGCCTCCTGATCCGTCTCTTTCCCCTCGACGGCAACGGCAGGAATAAGGAAAGCCCGCAATATGTCAAACTCTCTTTGGGTAACGGAAAAGCCCCGCTTAAACAAAACGTTACCCAACTTGGTTACAACGTCCTCCACGATCTTATCGCCAATCTTCAATTGGGAAACCGAAATCATGGGCATCCATTTTTCCCCTGCCTTGCTTTTTCGATTAACGGACAGATCTGCTTACTCGTTCGTATCCTCGTCTTCCAGCTCGGCTTCGTTCGCCGCTTCTTCGTACTTTTCCACTCGGGCTACGGTCGCAACCTCGTCATCCTCGCGCGTATTGATGAGTTTGACGCCTTGCGTATTCCGCCCCATCGTATTGATACCCGACATGCTGGTACGGATAATGGTTCCCGACGCTGTAATGATCATCAAGTCTTCTTCGTTTTTAACGACCTTCAAGCCTACGACAGGGCCGTTCTTCGACGTAATGTTCAACGTCTTGATCCCTTTGCCGCCGCGAGACTGAATCCGGTATTCATCCATCGGCGTACGTTTACCGTATCCTTTGGAGGTTACGATCAACACATCGTCCTCCAACTGCACGACGTCCATATCGATTACAGCGTCGTCATCGGCGATAGAAATCCCTTTGACCCCGGTAGCCGTTCTCCCCATGGAGCGGACGTCATCCTCCGGAAAACGGATCGACATTCCCTGTTTCGTTCCCATAATGATTTCCTGCTTGCCGTCGGTCAGCTTCACGCCGATCAGATCGTCGTCCTCGCGAAGATGGATGGCAATCAGACCCGCCTTGCGGATATTGGAATAGTCGTCGAGCGGCGTCTTCTTCACGATACCGTTCTTCGTAGCGAAGAACAGATGAATGTCGGGGTCGAAACTTTCGATCGGAATGACCGCATTGACCGTCTCGCCCTGCTCGATTTGGATTAGATTGATGATCGGCGTTCCCCGTGCGGTCCGGCTCAGATCGGGAATTTCATACGCTTTTAACCGATAAGCCTTTCCTTTGTTCGTGAAAAACATCAAATACTGGTGCGTATTCGAAACGAACAAATGCTCGAGGAAGTCGTTGTCCTTCGTATCCATTCCGACGACGCCGCGGCCTCCGCGCTTCTGGCTGCGGTAGGTCGTGACCGGCAGACGCTTCACGTACCCGGAATGGGTAATCGTAATAATAACGTCCTCGCGCGGGATCAGATCCTCATCTTCGATGCTTTCTTCGCCGATCGTGATTTCACTGCGGCGCTCGTCGGCAAATTTTTCTTTGATTTCCCGCAATTCCTCGCTAATGATGGCCAAAATCAAATTCTCGTCAGCCAAAATAGCCCGGTATTCGGCGATTTTCTGCATCAGTTCAGCATATTCCGCTTCGATCTTCTCGCGTTCCAATCCGGTCAGGCGCTGCAAACGCATGTCGAGAATAGCCTGCGCCTGCTCATGGCTCAGCGAAAACCGGCTCATCAGCCCCTCGCGCGCTTCCTCGGTCGTGCGGGAAGAACGGATCAGCGCGATGACTTCGTCCAGATTATCCAAAGCGATGCGCAAGCCTTCCAGGATATGAGCCCGGGCTTCGGCCTTGCGAAGCTCGAACTCGGTCCGGCGGCGTATGACCTCTTGCTGGTGTTTCAAATAGTGGTAAAGCATGTCGCGCAGATTCAATACCCGCGGTTCTCCGTCGACCAGCGCCAACATAATAATGCCGTAATTGGACTGCATCGGCGTATGCTTGTACAAGTTGTTCAAGACGACGCTCGGATTGACGTCGCGGCGCAGCTCGATCACGATGCGCATGCCGGCGCGGTCCGATTCGTCACGCAGATCGGTAATGCCATCGATATGCTTGTCGCGGACGAGCTCGGCAATTTTCTCGACCAGCTTTGCCTTATTGACTTTATATGGCAGCTCATAAACGATTATGCGCGCCTTGTTGTTAATTTCCTCGATGTTGACCTTGGCCCGCATCGTCGCATGGCCGCGCCCGGTCGTGTACGCCTGGCGGATGCCTTCGCGGCCCATGATGTAGGCGCCGGTCGGAAAATCGGGACCTTTGATCGTCTGCATCAATTCGAGCGGAGTAATATCGGGATTCTCGATCAGCATCTGCACGCCGTCGATAACCTCGCCCAAATTATGCGGCGGTATGCTGGTAGCCATCCCTACGGCAATTCCGTAGGAGCCGTTTACGAGCAGGTTCGGATAGCGCGCCGGAAGGACGGAAGGCTCCTGCTCCTCTCCGTCGTAGTTTGGAACGAAATCGATCGTTTCCTTCTGCAGATCGCGCAGCATCTCCATCGAGATTTTGGAAAGACGCGCTTCTGTATACCGCATGGCCGCCGCGAAATCGCCGTCGATCGAACCAAAGTTGCCGTGCCCATCGACCAGCATATAGCGGGTCGAGAAATCTTGCGCAAGTCCAACCATCGTTTCGTATACGGCCGAATCGCCGTGAGGGTGATACTTGCCGATGACTTCGCCGACGATTCTCGCCGATTTTTTATAAGGCTTATCCGGAGACATGCCCAGCTCGGACATCGCGTATAAAATACGGCGGTGAACCGGCTTGAGCCCGTCGCGCACGTCCGGAAGGGCGCGGCTGACGATAATGCTCATCGCATACTCCATGAACGAGGTGCGCATTTCCGTACCGATGTCAATATCTCTTACCTGAGACGTTTTTTCTTCAGCCATGGATACCTCCTGGAAGCGGGTTCTCTAGCAAAACGCGAAGCCAAAACTTTATATATCTAAATTTTTCACGAATTTTGCATGCTGCTGGATAAACTCTCTGCGCGGCTCGACGTTGTCGCCCATCAGCGCATCGAAGACGGCGTCCGCCTCGATCGCATCCTGGATGCTGACCTGAAGCATCGTCCGGCTGTCCGGGTCCATGGTCGTCTCCCATAGCTGGTCCGGATTCATCTCGCCCAACCCTTTGTACCGTTGGATATTCGCTTTGACGCCTTCGCCGAACTCTTGCAAAATCAGATCCCGCTGCTTGTCGTTATAAGCATAGCGCACCGTCTTGTTCCGCTCGATCTTGAACAGCGGCGGCTGAGCGATATAGACGTAGCCGGTTTCGATAATTTTGCGCATGTACCGGTAAAAAAACGTCAGCAGCAGCGTACGGATGTGTGCACCGTCAACGTCGGCATCGGTCATGATGATCACTTTATGGTAACGCGCTTTGGCAATATCGAAATCGTCGCCGATTCCGGTGCCCAGAGCGGTAATAATCGCGCGTATTTCGGCATTGGACAAAATTTTGTCCAGACGCGATTTCTCAACGTTCAATATTTTGCCGCGTAAAGGCAGGATCGCCTGGAAATGCCGGTCGCGGCCTTGCTTGGCCGAGCCGCCTGCGGAATCCCCTTCGACAATGTATACTTCGCTGATCGAGGCGTCGCGGGACGAGCAGTCCGCCAGCTTGCCGGGCAAGGAACTGACCTCAAGCGCGCTCTTGCGGCGGGTCAATTCGCGGGCTTTCCGAGCCGCTTCGCGGGCGCGCGCAGCCTGAATGCCTTTTTCCACGATACGCTTGGCGATCGACGGATTCTCGTTCAGAAACTCCTCCAATTTGTCGGCGAACAACGACTCCACGATGCCGCGAACTTCGCTGTTGCCAAGCTTGGTCTTCGTCTGTCCCTCGAACTGCGGATCGGGAATTTTCACGGAAATGATCGCAGTCAAGCCTTCGCGCACGTCGTCCCCGGACAGATTCGAATCGCTGTCTTTGATCGAATTCGATTTCCGGGCGTAGTCGTTCAAAATACGGGTCAGCGCGCTCTTAAAGCCGGACTCATGCGTGCCGCCTTCATGGGTATTGATGTTGTTGGCGAACGAATAGATGTTCTCCGTGTAGCTGTCGTTGTATTGCAGGGCGATCTCGACCTGGATCATGTCGCGTTCGGCCTCGATGTAGATCGGCGGCTCGTGAACGGCTTGCTTGGTCCGGTTCAAATATTCGACGTAAGAGACGATCCCCCCATCGTATTTGAACGTATGGGACAAGTCGTGCCGCTCGTCCGTAAGCACGATCTCGATGCCCTTGTTCAGGAAGGCGAGCTCCCGGATCCGGGATTGCAAAATATCGAAATCGAATTCGGTCGTATCGGTAAAAATCTCATGGTCCGGCTTGAACGTAATCTTCGTACCGGTCTCCTCGGTTTCGCCGATCACCTTGATATCGTATTGGGGCGCTCCGCGGCTGTATTCCTGCAAGTGAATGCGGCCGTCCCGTCTGACTTCGACTCTCAGCTGCTCGGACAGCGCATTAACGACGGATACGCCGACGCCATGCAGACCGCCGGACACCTTGTAGCCTTCGCCGCCGAATTTGCCGCCGGCATGGAGCACGGTCAGCACGACTTCCAGCGTAGAACGCTTCAGCTTCGCATTCTCGCCTACCGGAATACCCCGGCCGTTATCGATAACGGTAACGCTGTTGTCCTTGTGAACGAATATTTGAATCGTCGTACAGAAGCCCGCCAACGCTTCATCGATGCTATTATCTACTACTTCCCAAACCAAATGGTGAAGCCCCCGGACGCCGGTCGACCCAATATACATCCCTGGACGCTTGCGGACCGCCTCAAGGCCTTCGAGCACTTGGATCTGGCTTTCGTCATATGCGTGTTGGTTGACAGTCATTAGCTAGGTCACCTACTTCTTTGATTTGAAAAAGTCTCGATATCGCTCATCAACAAGTTGCTGGTGCGTTTCTTCAACGTCGTGGAAGAGATGGGGGAATAGTATACTTTCGTCTTCGTGACTACGATCGATTTGCATTCTTCCTCGCCGATGACTTCCACGTTTTTTTCCTTTTGGGCGTGCTGGACGAAACTTTTTGATATTTTGGAAGACTTCTCGATAGACAGGTCGAATATGGCGATCAGCTCGGACGTACGTATAATTTTCTCTCCGCCCAAATGGATGAACATGACGAGTCAGCTCCCTCTTTCGATTGTTGGCGAGTCAAGAAAGCACCAATTCGCCGTTTCGCACATGAAAAATGGAGGCGTTCTCCAGTCGGTTCATCTGAAGGCTTTCCACGCCGGTCGTCGTGATGAACGTCTGAACTTTAGTCTGGAACGTCTCGAGAAGTTGAGTTTGCCGGTAGGTATCCAATTCGGATAGTACGTCATCCAGCAGAAGAATCGGATATTCACCCACTTCCTCTTGGATGAACTCGATTTCCGCCAGCTTCAGCGACAGCGCGGTCGTACGCTGCTGCCCTTGGGAACCGAACGTCTGGACGTCCTTGCCGTTGATGAAGAAAGCCAGATCGTCCCGGTGAGGGCCATACAGCGTCGTGCTGCGGCGTAATTCCTGATCTTTAGCCTGTGATAACTTTATCATATATTGCTCAAATAAAACAGATTCTTCTACCGAATCCTCGTAGGCGAAGGATGGCTTGTACTCAATCTTAAGCGCCTCCAGGCCGTTCGTGATGCCTCGATGAATGGATTCCGCCCATATTTGCAGCTTATTAATAAAGTTTTGACGTTTTTTCATAATTTTAATACTAAGGGTTACAAGTTGTTCGTTCCAGACATCCATCATCATGCCGCTTGCGGCCGAATCTTTATAAGCCTGCTTCAAAAAATTGTTTCGCTGCACGAGCACTTTCTGGTATTGGGTCAGATCGTACAGGTAGGACGGCTGAACTTGGCCGATCTCCATATCGAGAAAACGCCGGCGTATGCCGGGCGAGCCTTTGACAATGCTCAAATCTTCGGGAGCGAACATGACCACGTTAAGGGACCCGATAAAGCCGCTTAGCTTTTTTTGCTCCAGTCCGTTGATTTTTGCCTTTTTGCCCTGGTTCGTAAAAGTCAGATCGAGCGTACACGGTCCGTATTTTTTGTCCAGTTCTCCCCGCAGCACCGTCGATTCCGCGCCCCAGCGGATCAATTCCTTGTCCTGATGCGTCCGGTGCGACTTCGTCAGGGCGAGCACGAATATCGCTTCAAGCAAATTCGTTTTGCCCTGCGCGTTCGGACCGACGAAAATATTGACCGCGCCTTCGGTAGAGAACTCGACGGATTCATAGTTGCGGTAGTCGCGCAGCGCCAATCTTTTCAGATACAAGAAACGACCTCCTCGTACAAATTCGGAACAATATCCCCATGTGGATAAGTATTTTCCGCACACAAAAAACGCGTACGTTATTAAGAACGGGACCATCAGTCGGATTGGCATCCCTAATATAGCGTCCGTATCCACATGTGGATAAGTTTTTTCGCTCAATTCACTTTTTCAGCAGTAAAAAGCCGCAGTTTGATGCCGAATGATCTGCGAAAGCCGCTAGCCTTGGCGTGCAACGAGAAAGGTGCCGTAGCCGTCGACAGCCACTTGATCCTGGGCATACAGCTTGCGGCCTCTGCGATTTTCCGGCACGTCATTGACGCGGATCGTCGCTTCTTTGACGAAAAACTTCGCTTCGCCGCCGGTGGAAATGCAATCGGCCAATTTCAAAAACTGGCCCAACGTAATATATTCCGTGTTGATCGTAATGGTTTTCATCGTAAAAGTCCCCGTTCGTCCGTTCAGTTGGTCGTGCGATAAGGCATGATCAGGTGCAGCATATTGCCATGGTCGTCCGGTTTCATAATGATCGGTTGCATCGCTCCGCGGAAGCAAAGCGAGATAAAGTCGCTGTCGATGACTTTCAAGGCATCCAGCATATATTTGGAGTTGAACGAAACGCTGAGCAAATCCCCGGTCAGCTCGTGCGTATCGATCTGCTCGGTTACTTTGCCGAGTTCGCTGGAGCTGGACGAGATTTCTACCGTTCTTTCGTCTTTCAACGTCATTTTGACGATGTTCGTTTTTTCTTCGCGCGACAACAAGTAGGCGCGATCGATTGCGTCGGCCAGCTTTTTTGTGTCGATGGTCAGATGTGTTTGGAACGACTGAGGGATAAGCTTCGACGTATCCGGGTAAGCGCCGTCCAAAATACGCGTATAAAACAAAATATGGTCGATTTTAAACAAAACCTGGTTGTTCGCTACGACAATTTCAATCGGCGTGTTTTGATCGGGGAGCAGTTTATTCAGCTCATTCAGACTTTTGCCCGCAATGACGATGTTTTGCAGCCCGGTTTCAGTGCCCGCCTCGATCTGTGCCTCCCGCGACGCCATTCGCAAACGGTCGCATGCTATCAGCTTCAGCCGATCCGGAGAGAAATTCCACAATACGCCCGTCAAAATCGGAGAGGTCTCGCTTGTCGAAACGGCGAATGTGGTTTGCCGGATCATCGTTTTCAAGAGATCGCTCGGTATGGAAACGACGCTTTGCTCCTCCAGTTGGGGCAGCAGCGGGTATTCTTCGGGGTCAAGTCCGACGATTTGAATTTCCGCCGATCCGGAACGGATCCACGTAATGAAATTGTCTCTGACCTCGATGGTCACGTCGGAAGACGGCAGCTTTTTAATAATTTCCGTAAAAAATTTGGCGGGGAGAACAACACTTCCAGGTGTCTCCACATGAATAATTTCGGTCCCTTCTTTTTCGAGGGCAATGAAGCTTTGAACGGAAATTTCCGTATCGGAAGCGGTAAGCGTGACACCGTCCGGTTGGACGTCGATTTTGATGCCGCTGAGAATCGGTATGGTAGTCCGGCTCGAGATGGCTCTGGACACATGCTGAATGGAATCGTTCAAGCTGTCTTTTAAAATATTCAGTTTCATAATCTCAACTCCTGGTTCTAAAAGATTCCGATCGTTGCATAAGCTAAACCGAACGGACGGGATGGACGTTTCTGTTTGCCGATGAGGCAACTCTATTATTCATAAGTATATATCTTTTAAAGTGATAGAAGTAGTAGGGGCCCTGAATATGTGGATATGTGGTCAAAACCCTTGAACAATAAAGCCTATCCACATGTGAATAGATTGTGCATAGGCTTTCGTCTATTAAGCGGACGGATTTTTGATTTTCTCGGTGAGCGACTGAATGATTTTATATAAGTCCTGGTCCAATTGCAGGGCGGTTGCGATTTTCTCGTGAGCGTGAATGACGGTCGTATGATCCCGTCCCCCGAACGCCTCGCCGATCTTCGGAAGGGAGTAATCGGTGAGCTCTCGGGACAAATACATGGCCACTTGTCTGGGAAAAGCGACGGCCTTTGTTCGCTTGCGCGCCTTGAAGTCTTCCAATTTCAAGTTATAAAATTCGCCGACCCGCTGCTGAATGTCCTGAATCGTAATGATTTTCGGTCTGCTGGACGGGATGATGTCTTTGAGCGCCTCGGCGGCCAGATGGGTCGTAATATCCTGATTGATCAGCGACGAATAGGCTACGACGCGGATTAAAGCGCCTTCCAGCTCGCGAATGTTCGTATCGATCTGGTTGGCGATATAGACCATCGCTTCGTTGGGAATATCCAGGTTTTCCGCTTTCGCTTTTTTGCGCAGGATGGCGATCCGCGTCTCCAGATCCGGCGGTTGAATGTCGGTATTGAGACCCCATTCGAAGCGGGAGCGGAGCCGGTCCTCCAAGGTCGGAATTTCTTTGGGCAAGCGGTCGCTGGAAATAATAATTTGCTTGCGCTCCTCGTGCAGGGCGTTGAAGGTATGGAAAAACTCCTCCTGAGTCCCTTCCTTGCCGGCCAGAAACTGAATGTCGTCGATGAGCAGAACGTCGATTTTGCGGTATTTGTTGCGGAAATCTTCGCCGCGGTTGTCGCGCACGGCATTAATGAATTCGTTCGTAAATTTCTCCGAAGAAATGTACAACACCCGAGCATCCGGATTGTGCTCGAGTACGTAATTGCCGATGGCGTGCATAAGGTGAGTTTTGCCCAAGCCGACGCCCCCGTACAGGAACAGCGGGTTATACGTCTTCGCGGGCGCCTCGGCGACGGCCAGCGAGGCGGCATGAGCGAAACGGTTGCCCGAGCCGATGACGAACGTGTCGAACGTATATTTGGGATTAAGCGTGTTGTAAATGCTGCCGTCTTCCTGGATCGGAGTCGGCTTGACCGGCTGCGCGGAAGGCAAAGGGGCTGATTTGGAAGCCAGAGGCTCGGTATCCTGCAGCACGAAGCTGACCTCGACATCGCGGCCCAAATAATCCAAAACGGTTTTGGATATCATTTTCTTATAACGGCTTTCCAGCCAATCGCGGGCAAAATCGGTCGGTGCGCAAATAATCAGCTGCGATTCGGTAAAGACGGATGCCTTTGTCGATTTGAGCCAAGTGTCGAAGCTTGGTTTGCTTAATTTCGTTTGTATCACGGACAACACTTGCTGCCATAAATCGTGGGTATGACCGTCCACAGTTTGTTCACTCCTTCATTTCATTGCCGGTAAGACGGGGAGCCATGCTATAATGAATCCTTTGCAGGATGATGTCGGAAAATATCCACAAATGTCATAGGATTGGGAAATTTGAAAAAATGCGTAGGGGAAAATTGTTCACAATCTTATCCACAAGCTGTTGATAACGGAGAAAAGCTAAAGAATGTCCACAACCGAAAACAATACCATAATAGCAGAATCGGCGCGTGTTTTCAAACCTTATCCACAATATCTAGACCTTGTGCATAAAAGTTGTTCACAGCACAATATATTGTTTATGCGTTGTGCAGAACCCGACAAAATCCGTCTGAAGCGGGTGGAAAGTTGTGCACAGGTGGATAACGTTTGACGAAAGTGGACATATTGCGATGAAGCGGGTCGAAAAGGGAAGGTTGCGACGGCAAATTTTGCGTACCGGAAGCAGATTGACTTTTATAGGCAGAAATGATTTAATGGATAGAGGCGTTTTCGGACGATGAACTCTGCAATACAGGTAAGGAGGTGCGAACGATGGGACCGACATTTAAACCGAATGTGAGCAAGCGCAAAAAGGTGCACGGTTTTCGTAAAAGAATGAGCACGAAAAACGGACGTAAAGTTTTGAAAGCTCGCCGCCAAAAAGGAAGAAAAGTAATCAGCGCGTAACGGAAGGCCACTTCAAGGTGGTCTTTTCTTTTTCCTATATAAAGAAGTCGAACAGATGGTGAATCGGATGCAAAAAGAATTGAGATTGACCCGCAGGGAAGATTTCAACAAGGTGTACCGTTACGGCAAATCGTCGGCCAACATGCAGGTGGTCGTCTATTGCTTGCCGAATCCGCGGATCGAGCGTTTCCGGATGGGCGTATCGGTCAGCAAGAAGCTCGGCAGCGCGGTTATCCGCAATCGGATCAGAAGATTGATGAAGGAAATCGTACGTCTGAACGAAGCCAAGATCCGTTCCCATTACGATTTTATCGTCATTGCCCGCAAGCCGGTGGTCGATATGGAGTACGGTCAGTTGGAGAAAAGCATGCTGCACGCACTGAAACGGGCTCAGCTGCTTAATGAAAAGACTTGAGCGTCCGTTTTCATAAAAGAGGGAGAGACGATTCGGTTAGCTTCCTTTAAAAAGTTTTCTTTGGCGTCCAACATGTGTTATAGTTGATGTTGGATAGGGGACTGTTCCCGTATTTGGTGCTGCGTTCCGATCGTTTTCGGATGCGGCTGGTTTTGCCATATAGATGATGTATAGACAAAGATGTAGGAGGAAGCTTATTTTGGCCCGACGTCGCATACAACTCGCCCTGCTGTTTACGGCCGTGATGGTTGTGCTATCCGGCTGCGGCAGCATGTCGGCACACACGAACCCCATCGATCCTGCGAACGGCATCTGGGACCGGTATTTCGTGCATCCGCTTTCGTGGCTGCTGAACTGGTTCGCCGAATTGCTTTGGGGACAGTACGGATTATCGATCCTGGTCATGACCGTGATTATCCGGTTCCTGGTGCTTCCTCTCACGCTCAAGCAGTACCGCAGCTCCAAGGCGATGCAGAGCATTCAGCCGGAGATGAAGAAGATCAAGGAAAAGTACAAGGACGATCCGAAGAAGCAGCAAGAAGAAACGATGAAGCTGTTTCAGAAGAACGGCGTCAACCCGCTTGCCGGCTGTTTGCCGCTGCTCGTGCAGATGCCGGTTCTGATCGCGCTTTACAACGCTATCGTGCGTAATGGAGAGATCAGTCAGCATAACTTCCTGTGGATGCAGTTCGGCACGCCGGACCCGTACTATGTACTGCCTACGCTGGCGGCGATTACGACGTTCCTGCAGCAGAAGGTTATGGCTTCCCAGACGACGCCGCAAATGCAGAACCTAATGCTGATTTTCCCTGTTTTGATTTTCGTCATGTCCATGAATTTCGCTTCGGCGTTGCCTTTGTATTGGGTATACAGCAACCTGTTTACTGTCGTGCAATCTTATTTGCTATACGGTAGATCTAATCAAAAGGGTGGCTTATCGAAATGAAAACAATCGTTGTCACGGGAAAAACGATCGAGGATGCGATAAGATCCGGACTAGCCCAATGGAACGTTGCGGAGAGCCGGGTCAAGAGCAAGGTGCTGGAGCAGCCTTCCAAAGGGTTGTTCGGCCTGATCGGCGCCAAAGAGGCGAAGGTGGAGCTGGAGCTCATTCCGGACGCTTTGGAAGAAGCTGTCGCGTTTCTGGGAGATGTGTTCCGAGAGATGGACATCCAGGTTACAATCGATCGTGAGAATACCGCTGACGGCGTGCAGTTCAATTTGATCGGCAAAGAATTAGGAATTCTGATCGGAAGAAGAGGACAGACGCTGGACTCTTTGCAATATCTGGTCAATATAGTAGCAAACCGCTACGCCGCATCGCATGTCCGAATCGTGCTCGATGCAGAGCAGTTCCGCTTGCGCCGCAGGCAGACGCTCGAGGAGTTGTCGAACCGTCTCGCCCTGCGTGTCATCCGGACGCGCAAAGAAGTCGTGCTGGAGCCCATGTCGCCGCAGGAGCGGAAGGTTATTCATTCGCAGCTGCAAAATCACCCCGAGGTGAAGACGTTCAGCAAAGGGGAAGAGCCGAACCGTCGGATAGTGATTGCCCCGAGATAGGAGACGTGACGGACCATGCGGATATTCGCCGGTCTCACGCTAAGCAGTTCGACGGCCCGCCCGCCTGCTAGCGGCATTGCGGCAACAAACGATTGAATCGAGCAATGACTCCGCGAGGGCGGGAGTCATTGTTTTTGTTTTTATGAGATGGGAATGAAAAGGTGGTGCAAACTTCCATGACAGATACAATAGCGGCTATTTCCACTCCGACAGGAGAAGGGGGAATATCCGTCATTCGCGTTAGCGGCGCCGATTCGATCCAAAAGGTAGGTCGATTGTTCGCCTTTAAAGGAAAGCTGGAAGACGTATCTTCCCATACGGTACATTACGGCCACATTATCCAGCCGTCCGATCGGGAACGGGTCGAAGAGGCGTTGGTTACGGTCATGAAAGGGCCGCGCTCCTTTACGACCGAGGACGTAGTGGAAATTAGCTGTCACGGCGGCATCATTTCGGTCAAAAAAGTGTTGGATCTCGTACTGGAACAAGGGGTGCGGTTAGCCGAGCCCGGCGAGTTCACGAAGCGGGCTTATTTAAATGGCAGAATCGACCTGACGCAGGCGGAAGCGGTTATCGACCTGATTCGCGCGAAATCGGACCGGGCATACAAAATCGCTCTGCGACAAGTAGAAGGAACGCTGTCGAAGCATGTGAAGCTGCTGCGTCACCGGCTCGTCGAGTTGATGGCGCATATTGAAGTCAATATCGATTATCCCGAGCACGATGTGGAAGAGCTGACGACCGCCTTTATCCAAGACAAGTGCGGACAAGGCATCGCGGATCTGAACAGGCTGCTGCATACGGCGGAGCAAGGGAAAATATTGCGCGAGGGGATCGTCACCGCTATCGTAGGACGTCCGAACGTAGGCAAGTCCTCGCTCCTGAATGCGCTGGCTCAAGAGAACAAAGCGATTGTAACGGATATTCCCGGGACTACCCGGGATGTCATCGAAGAATATGTCAACCTGAACGGCATTCCTTTAAAGCTGCTGGATACGGCCGGGCTGCGGGAAACCGAAGATATTGTAGAACGGATCGGCGTAGAACGCTCCCGCATCGCCTTGACCGATGCCGATCTTATCCTGCTGGTGGTAAACGGCAACGAGCCGCTGCACGAGGAAGAGAAGCAGCTGATCGCCCAAGTGAAAGAGAAGCAGAGTATTATAATCGTAAATAAAAGCGATTTGCCTGCTGCTGTCGAGCTGTCTTATTTGGAGGCGAACGTCCCTCCGGAACGCATCGTCAAGATGTCGGTGAAGGAGGAAGAAGGCCTGGACCGGCTAGGGCAGGCAATCGGCGTCCTGTTTTTCGGCGGACAGCTGGAAACCAACGATATGACGTATGTCAGCAACGTGAGGCACATCCATTTGCTGAAGCAGGCCAAGCAGGCGCTTGAGGAGGCCCGTAAAGCCGCCGACGAGCGCATTCCGATCGATATGATTCAGATCGATATCCGCCACGCCTGGGAGAGCCTGGGCGAGCTCGTAGGGGATTCGATAGGCGAGTCGTTGATCGATCAAATTTTTTCTCAATTTTGTCTCGGTAAATAATTTTGGAACATATGTTCTTATTCAAAAAAGCAAAGGAGGGTTTCAAATGAATTACTCGGCAGGTCAATTTGACGTAATCGTTATCGGAGCCGGCCATGCGGGCTGCGAAGCTGCGCTGGCCTCCGCGAGGATGGGCTGCGAGACGCTGCTGCTGACGATCAATCTGGATATGGTCGCTTTTATGCCGTGCAATCCTTCGATTGGGGGGCCGGCCAAAGGGCATGTCGTGCGCGAAATCGATGCGCTGGGCGGAGAGATGGGCCGCAATATCGACAAAACGTTTATCCAACTGCGCATGCTGAATACGGGAAAAGGACCGGCTGTTCACGCGCTGCGGGCGCAAGCCGACAAGTTTTTGTACCAGCATACGATGAAGGAAACGATCGAGAAGCAGGAAAAGCTGACGCTTCGCCAAGGGATGGTGGAGGAGCTGATCGTCGAGGATGGCGTATGCACCGGGGTCGTTACGAAAACGGGAGCGCAGTATTTTGGCAAAGCGATCGTGTTGACGACCGGCACCTATTTGCGCGGGAAAGTCATCATGGGAGATCTGATGTACGAGAGCGGACCGAACAACCAGCAGCCTTCGGTGAAGTTGTCGGAGAGCTTGAGAAACCTCGGCTTCGAGCTCGTTCGTTTCAAGACCGGCACACCGCCGCGCGTGCAAAAAGAAACGATTGATTTTTCCAAAATGGAAATTCAGCCCGGGGACGAAAACCCGAAATATTTTTCCCATGAAACGGAGCCGTTCGCACGCGAGCAGCTGCCATGCTGGTTAACGTACACATCGGCCGATACGCATGAAATTATTAATAACAACCTGCATCGGGCCCCGATGTTCTCCGGAGCGATCGAAGGTACGGGACCGCGCTATTGCCCGTCGATCGAAGATAAAATCGTCCGTTTTAGCGATAAGCCGAAGCATCAAATCTTCTTGGAGCCAGAAGGCCGCCATACGTCCGAATATTACGTTCAAGGGCTGTCCACCAGTATGCCGGAAGAAGTGCAGTTGAGCATTTTGCGTTCGATTCCCGGGCTAGAGCAAGTAAAGATGATGCGTACCGGCTATGCCATCGAATATGACGCAGTCGTGCCGACTCAGCTGTGGCCATCGCTGGAAACGAAGCGGGTGCAAGGCTTGTTTACCGCCGGTCAAATTAACGGAACGTCCGGATACGAAGAAGCAGCCGGGCAAGGGATCATGGCCGGTATTAATGCGGCCCTTAAAGTACAAGGGAAAGAACCGGTCGTATTGGATCGATCGCAAGGATATATCGGTGTCTTGATCGACGATCTGGTCACGAAAGGAACAAGCGAGCCGTACCGGCTGTTAACGTCGAGAGCGGAATACCGTCTCTTGCTCCGTCACGATAATGCGGATCTGCGTCTGACGCCTACGGGATACGAGATCGGTCTCATTTCCCAGCAAAGGTACGAGAAGTTTCTCCATAAGAAAGAAACGGTCGCATTGGAGATCGATCGGTTGAAGACGACCAAGCTTCGTCCGGAGCCGCAAGTGCAAGCGATGCTGACGGAGGCCGGAACCGTGCCGCTTAATAATGCAGTCGATATGATTACGCTGCTGAGACGTCCAGAAGTGACGTATGCGCAGCTTGAGCAGTTGAACCCGTCCCCGTTCGAGCTGGATGAGGAAATGAAGGAACAAGTGGAGATTCAGATCAAGTACGAGGGCTATATCGAGAAGCAGCTCATTCATGTGGATCGTCTGGCCAAGATGGAGAAGAAGAAGCTGCCTGAAGATTTGAACTACGCCGACATTCACGGTATTGCCAATGAGGCCAAGCAGAGACTGAACGAAATCCGGCCGATATCAATCGGGCAAGCATCGCGCATATCCGGGGTTACTCCTGCGGACATCTCGATCCTGCTCGTCTTCCTGGAGCATTACAATAAAACTGCCGCGGCAAGAGGCTGACACGATGGATGATGTGAAGAAGCTGTTTACCGATTTGTTGAAGGAGAAGCAGCTGGTGCTGTCCGACAAGCAGTGGAATCAGTTCGAGACATATTTCCAGCTGCTGGTCTCCTGGAACGAGAAGATGAACTTGACTGGAATTACCGAGAGGGAGCAGGTTTATATCAAGCATTTTTACGACTCGCTTTCCCTTTCGTTCTTTTTGCCTTTCGGGGAAATTCGCACGTTAGCGGATATAGGATCAGGAGCTGGTTTTCCAAGTATTCCCTTGAAAATCATATTTCCGCAGCTAAAGGTTACGATCGTTGATTCGTTGAACAAGCGGATTCAATTTTTGAATCATATCGTTCAGGCGTTGGAATTAAGCGATGTTCAATGCTTGCACGGCAGGGCGGAGGACTTGGCCCGGAACGCAGAACTGCGCGATTCGTATGAAGTGGTTACCGCTCGGGCGGTTGCCCGCTTGAACGTACTGAATGAATTTTGTTTGCCTTTCGTGAAACCGAAAGGTGTCTTCGCCGCGATGAAAGGTTCCGAGCCGGGCGAGGAGGTTCAAGAAGCCAAATTTAGCTTGAAGCAGCTGCGGGGAGAGGTTAGATCTGTCGTACGCTTCGAGCTTCCGATTGAGCAGGCAACAAGACATTTGGTATTGATCGATAAGGTAGGCAGTACGCCTGCCAAATATCCGCGCAAGGCTGGTATCCCTTTAAAGCAGCCATTATGAAGACCGTCGAAGTGGGTTCCTTTTCATGCCGAATCATTGTTCCACGTGAAACAATCACAAATTGTTTCTGCCGGCAAGGCAGGAAAATGATAGTTTCTGGAGAATTAATATAAGGTGTAGTTCGAATGGTAGGATGGCAGCGAAGAGTCGAACGCCGATGCAAAACATTCGGCTAGGCTTTCCTTGCAACGAAAGGAATTGGGTGATTGGTTTCCATATGAAAGAACAATTCTCCAAGCTATTCGGGTTTGCGGATCGGACGAATCAAGACGAAGTGAAAAACATATCCGTTCATGAAATCGTGCCAAGCCCTTACCAGCCCAGGACGATTTTTGATGATGAACGTATTGATGAGCTTTGTCAAACGATCAAGACACACGGGGTTATCCAGCCCATTATTGTCCGAGTCCGCAATCATAAATTTGAGATCATTGCCGGGGAACGAAGATGGAGAGCGGTCAAGAAGCTGGGACTGGATACGGTTCCGGCCATCGTTCGCGAGTTTAATGATGCTCAGGCTGCTTCTATTGCGTTGATCGAAAATTTGCAGCGCGAAGGGCTTACTGCACTTGAAGAAGCGATCGCCTATCAGAAATTAATGGAAATACACGGTTTGACTCAGGAAAGCTTGGCCCAAAGGCTCGGGAAAAGTCAGTCGACGATTGCCAATAAAATCCGGCTGTTGAATTTGAGCGAACCGGTAAAGCAAGCTTTGCTTGAACGAAAAATCACAGAACGCCATGCCCGAGCTCTCCTTGCTCTGGATCAAGAGGAGCTGCAGGTCAAAGTATTGAATGATATTATTACGAAGGAATTAAACGTCAAGCAAACCGAAGCGAGAGTAGCCTACTATAAGGAAGCTGCCGCCATTAAGAAAACCAAGAGGGTATCGTTCTCCAAAGACGTGCGGCTGGCGCTGAATACCATTCGCCAATCCGTGGAGATGGTAGCCGGGTCCGGATTGCAGATTAAAACCGACGAGAAGGATCATGACGATCATTATGAATTTATAATCCGCATACCAAAAAAACATTAACCTTGAACTTCGATCATTCAGCTCCAATCGTTGGAGCTTTTCTTTCTTCTATAGGAATGGGCAGTGATCATCCGCAGCTGCAATTGTGCTTGTTGGAAGAATGAGCCCAAGGGAAGCTTTCCCTTCTGGTTGAACGCGGGCCGGTTAAAAGCCAATTGCAGGTTAAGGAAATGCTTCGTTTAATCTGCATGTAGAGTGGAAGCTGCTGAAATGGCCAAGCGACATCACGTCGCGTTGGTATTCAGTCTTTCCATTCTACGTTGCAATGCGTTAAACTGGAATTGTGTAATCGGGAAGCCGATCGATCGGTGGTACCCTCACGAAGGGCAAGCAGGATTGATGTGTCGGTCTTTTCAATGATGGTCAGAGCAGCGGGACCTCCAAATAGTAAAATAATAGAGTGAGAGAGTGCGCGGTTTGCGACAGGGTCGTTGTGCAGGGTGCTGTACACGGAGTATGCTGTGTGCGTAATTTTGATAGAGGTGAAGATGTTGGCGAAGATTATTGCTGTCGCAAATCAGAAAGGCGGAGTCGGCAAAACGACGACCTCGGTAAATTTAGGCGCCTGCTTAGCTACATTGGGCAAAAGAGTACTGCTTGTCGATATTGATCCGCAAGGCAATACGACGAGCGGAATTGGCGTAAATAAAGCGGATGTCGTTTATTGTATTTACGATGTCATCATTAACGATGTGCATCCGAAAGATGCGATTGTCGATTCTGCTATTGAAAACTTGAAAATAATTCCAGCTACGATTCAATTGGCCGGAGCTGAAATCGAGCTTGTACCGACGATTTCCCGGGAAGTGCGATTGAAGAAATCGCTGCAGCTCGTGAAGCATATGTTCGATTATATTTTAATCGATTGTCCGCCATCCTTAGGCATTTTGACGATCAATTCCTTGACGGCGGCCGACTCGGTTATCATTCCGATTCAATGCGAGTATTACGCGCTAGAAGGATTGAGCCAATTGTTGAATACGGTCAGACTCGTCCAAAAGCATCTGAACACACATTTGCAAATCGAGGGTGTGCTGCTGACGATGTTTGATGCGAGAACGAATCTGGGTATTCAAGTTATAGAAGAAGTGAAAAAGTATTTTCAGCAAAAGGTGTATCAGACGATCATCCCACGCAATGTGCGTTTGAGCGAGGCTCCCAGTCACGGGCAATCCATCATAACTTACGATCCGCGTTCCAAGGGAGCGGAAGTGTATTTGGAATTGGCGAAGGAAGTGGTCTCCTATGAGTAAACGGTTGGGAAAAGGACTTGATGCGCTCATCCCATCGCTTCATGTCGGCGAGGAAGATAAAGTGGTTGAAATTCCACTGAAGGAGCTTCGGCCAAACCCTTACCAGCCCCGCAAAACGTTTAACGAGGATTCGATTGCAGAGCTGGCGCAGTCCATTAAAGAACACGGAGTCATTCAGCCGATTATCGTTCGGACCGTATTGAGGGGCTTCGAAATTATAGCGGGTGAACGGCGTTTCCGCGCATCCCAGCTTAACGGATTGGAAAAGATACCTGCAGTCGTTCGTAAATTTTCCGATCAACAAGTGATGGAAATTGCTCTCATTGAGAATGTGCAGCGCGAGGATTTGAATGCAATCGAAATCGCTCAAGCGTATCAAGCGTTGGTCGAACAGTTTCAATTTACGCAAGAAGAGCTTTCCGTTAAGGTAGGGAAGAGCAGATCGCATATCGCCAACTTTTTGCGGTTGCTCCAGCTTCCTGAGGAAGTGAAGCAACATGTTTCACGTGGAACATTATCGATGGGTCATGCCCGAGCAATCGTCGGGGTGAAGGACGATAAGATAAAGAAAGAATTAGCTCACTTGACGGTAAAGAACGAGTGGAGCGTCCGCTATCTCGAGGACTACATCAAGCAGCTGGAAGAAGCCAAACAGCCGCAAGTGGAAAAGGTGAAGGAGAAAAGGGCTGATCCTTATATCGATCAGCTGGAGGAATCACTGCGCGATCGGTACCGGACGACAGTGAAAATCAAACACCAGAACGATAAGGGGAAAATTGAGCTTCTTTACTATTCCAAGGATGATTTGGAACGGTTACTCGAACTGCTGCAGGGAAAAATAAGTTAAACGAGATTATAAAGCTGCACCGGAAGCATACCACGGCTTTGCCTGTAAGCGGCAAATGGCAGGGTATGCTTTTTTTACCCCTTAGCACCGGTGTATTCGCATATCAAAAGAGTGAGGAAGGAGGTCGTCCTATGGCTATAAAATATTTCGATAATGCCGCCTCCTCATGGCCGAAGCCTCCGGCCGTATTGGAAGCGATGCAAGCAAGTATGTTAATTCCTGCTAATCCGGGTCGCGGCAGCCACCAGATGGCGGTGAAGGCGAGCCGGATCTTGTTTGAGGGCCGCAGCGTGCTTGCGAAGCTGTTGGGCATAAATAATCCGAATGATATTTCCTATGCGCTAAATACGACGATGGCTTTGAATATAGCCATCAAAGGGTTTGTAAAGCCGGGCGATCATGTCATCTGCACCAATGTAGAGCATAATTCGGTAAGACGGCCGTTGGAGTATTTGAAAAGAGAGCATGGGGTACAAATCACCTATGTAGAGGCGGACGAGAAAGGGCAGGTTCAGCCGCGGCATGTGGAGGAAGCGTTTCAAGCCAATACGAGACTGGTCGTGTGCAATCACAGCTCGAATTTATTGGGGACGATATTGCCGATCGAACAAATCGCCGAGATCGTGAAGCGCAAAGGGGCGAAGCTGCTCATAGACGGGGCTCAAACCGCAGGTGTGGTACCGCTGCATGTGGAACATATGGGGATCGACATGTTTGCTTTCCCCGGACACAAAGGGCTTCTGGGTCCGCAAGGAACGGGAGGGCTGTACATACACCCAAATCTGGAACTAACGCCGTTGATGCACGGGGGGACGGGCAGTCAATCGGAATCGCTCGATCAGCCTACGGTCAGGCCAGATCGGTACGAGGCGGGGACGCAAAATACCGTCGGCATCGCCGGACTGAGAGAGGGAGCCAAATTTGTCCTGAATGAAGGCGTGGAGGTGATCCATAATAAAGAATGGAATCAAATCCAGACGTTGATGGAAGGTTTGCTGGCGATCGATGGAGTGAGGTTGTTAGGACCAGCTCTTGGGGAACCCAAGACGGGGATTGCGGCATTCGTGATGGATCATGCGGATAGCTCTGAAGTTGCCTTTATTCTCGATCAAAGCTTCGAGATAGCGGTGAGGTCAGGGTATCATTGTACGCCATTGGCGCATGGTGCGGCCGGTACGCTGGAAACCGGGGCGGTGCGGGCGAGTATCGGTTATTATACGACGGATTCGGAAATCAACAATTTTATTGCCGCGGTTCGTGAAATTAGCGGACATTATCGCCAAATGGCTTGATGGATGAAATAAGCGGAGAAACGAGAACGAAAGGAAGCTAACCCTTTGAACGAGTGGAGCCAAACGATGCAGCCTGAAGCAGCCGTTGCTTTAGGGCTTGCCGCTATCATCATCCTATTATTGATCGTCCTCTTGATCGTCTCCGTTAAGCTGTCACGGCTCAAGAAAAGGTATGTAGGCATATTGGGCGGACTGGATATCAAAGAGCTGGAGCAGGCTTTGATGGAGTATCGGCAAAAGACAGATGCCGCCCTGATGGCGGCGGATCGGCAGGAGGAACGTCTGCAGCGTATAGAATCGACTCTCAAAACGATGAAATCGAAAATCGCGGTTTGCCGGTTTAATGCTTTCGAGGAACGTGGCGCCGATCTCAGCTTCTCGGTGGCGATTCTGAGCGAGCAGCAGGACGGCGTCGTTCTGACGGGCATTCACACTCGGGATGAAACGTATGTATATGCCAAACCGATAACCGGGGGAACATCGGAATACAAGCTAACGCCGGAAGAAAAGCAAGCGATCAGTCAATGCCTGGAGCCTGTTGAACCGAAGTGATGCGTCTGGCCATCATCAAGGAGCGAAAGATGGAGCGGGAGATGATCTCGGACATTCTCATGACGACGCTCAATCTCGTGTTTTGCAAAACGAAATATTCCATGAATCCGCCAACGTTCACGATGCCGGTAACATGCATATCGCCAAGCGAAGGAAGCTCCTTCTGCACGCCGGCGCCCGGTTTGACCGGCCCATCGGCTACGGTGATGCATCCTACGCTGGACACTTGACCGAGGCATGCATCTATAGCGACAATGTAAGGAGAGTCGTACGACCGTTCGATCTCGGCAATGGAGTCGTTCAGATTCATGGCGTGGACCGGTTCATCCAAAGTCCCGAATAAGTGCAATCCGCTGTATTGGTGCTTATGGAGATGAGTGCCGATTAAAGGACCGAGCGAGTCGCCGGTCGACCGATCCGTTCCGATGCAAACGAATACGATTTGTTGATGGGAGGGGACTTGCGCGAAATATTGAAACAAGCGCTGAGTCAGTCCGTTCACGACGTCGGGATCGCTGTAATTGAAACGATATGAGGCTGGGTCGGGTTTCTGGAATAAGCCGAGCGAAAACTTCAT
Source organism: Paenibacillus hodogayensis (assembly GCF_039536325.1). NCBI lineage: Bacteria > Bacillati > Bacillota > Bacilli > Caryophanales > Paenibacillaceae > Paenibacillus > Paenibacillus hodogayensis. Next base: position 400,515 of record NZ_BAAAYO010000013.1, on the reverse strand, counting down.
GGACGGTTCCTCCCAAATTGGATCTTGTATTCGTACGATCTCTTGTATCGTTCGCTATTGTTCTACTAGTATACGAATAAGAGAGCCTATTTATACGTAGCAAAGCGATAGAATCGCACGACTTTTGCACGCAGACGGAAACGGAGGGGAATACGCTTGGAAACGATGCTGATCGCCTTTGACTCGACCCAGCAAGCGCTGAGAACGGAGATGCTGCTTGAATATGCAGATGTGGATATCGACATCCGTCCTACGCCGAAAGAGATTACCGCAGGCTGCGCTCTGTCGATCGATTTCCCCGCCGACGATCTGGAACAGGTGAAGAGCATCATTCACGACGAGAACGTGGAAATTCGCGGAATTTTCAGAAAAATAAACAATGAGTACAATCAGGTGGTTTAAGCTGGACAAACGCTTTCTTACACGACGCGCGAATCAAAATCATGTGCCATACACGCATTATCGGAGGACAAGCCATGGATGGAAATACGAATCATACGTTGGCAGAGCTGGTGCAGGATTTGAGCGGATGGGAGCATTTTAAACAGACGACTTGGAATTATATCGTCGATCCGGTCAACTGGACCACCTGGCTGACGGTGGTACTGAAAGTCATCATTATTTATGCAGCGGGTCATATCGTGAATATGATAACGAGACGCGCAGTCTCCCATATGATTCAGGAACGGGAGAAAAGCCCGCTCAAGTTCGATCCGCGCCGAACGAAGACGATCGGCAAACTGATCGGCAGCCTGATTTCGTCGACGGTCAATTTTTTTATGATTATTTTAATATTGTCGCAGTTCGGGTTTAATCTGGCGCCGATTTTGGCGGGGGCGGGCGTGCTTGGCTTGGCGATCGGCTTCGGGGCGCAGAGTCTGGTGAAGGATGTCATTACCGGTTTCTTTATTATATTCGAGGATCAATTCGCGGTAGGGGATGTTATCCAGACCGGCACGTTCAAAGGAACGGTTGAAGAGATCGGCATACGTGTTACCCGGATCCGCAATTGGACGGGGGAAGTGCATATCATCCCGAATGGTCTTATTACGCAAGTCACTAATTTTTCCAGTCATAATTCACTTGCTGTGGTTGATGTGACGGTCGCTTATGAAGCAGATTTGGAGAAGGCGCTGGTGATTACGAAGGAAACGGTGCTGCGCGTCTATGAAAGCAGCGATCTGATCGTGAAGGAGCCCGTTGTGCTGGGCGTTCAGACGGTAACCAATACGGATGTAACACTGCGGATTTCCGCCGAATGCCGGCCTAATACGCAGGCGGACATCATGAGGGTGCTGAACTTGGAGCTGATGAAGGCGCTGGAGCAGAACGGCCTGAAAAAAATCGGCTGATCGCTGAGGGATAGGGGAGGGCGTTACGAGTGGAGAGAAAAGTATTCGACCTGGGCGATACGGTGCAAATGAAGAAACCGCACCCATGCGGCACGAATGAATGGGAAATTATCCGTATGGGGATGGATATTCGGATCAAATGCGTACATTGCAAGCATAGCGTGCTTATTCCGCGCGCCGAATTCGAGAAAAAGATGAAAAAAGTGCTTAAGACAGCGGCGCCCAAAGAAGAATCGGACACTTGATCCGGAACGGATTTGACCTACAGGTTTGCCGGTAAATTTAGCTAAAAACAACACTTGCTAAATGCCAAATCGGTGTGCTATAATCATTCTTGTCCTTATTTTTGGGGACAAGGCCGATACGGAAAGGTACCCAAGAGGCCCAAGGGGGCTGACTCGAAATCAGCTAGGCGTCGCAAGGCGTGCGTGGGTTCGAATCCCACCCTTTCCGCCATACTTCAAACATGATGAACCTCTCACCCGTGAGAGGTTTTTTGCTATTTAGCCACAAACAAACCTCCCGCAGAAGGAGGTCTGTTCGGCTAAAGCGGTTAGCTCTGGCGTTGGATCAATTGTTGCCTTTTTTGGTCCATTTCCGATCCTTGTTGGTCGTCTCGGGAAATTTTTCGCCGGCCTTCATATGGATTTGCTTCGGATCGTTAATACCCATATGAAAATCGTTTTCTCCGATTTCGATATAGGTTCCGTTGTTCGGGGCGACCGCGCCCGGTTTGAATTCCGTTTGTTCTCCCATGTCGTCACCTCCGGCTCATACAGAATGAGTGGTACGCCCTATAGGTTGCGAAAAATCGGCTTATTCCATTCCGGCGCGAATCGACCAACATTTAGATGAAACCGCAGCGGTCACCGACTTGTATTGTGAAACCAGTTTTGATATAGTGATAAGGTGCGAGTTTTGATTGAAAAGCCCGCTCCTTGCTTCTGGTCAATCCGGAAGCCGCTAAGTCCAAAAGGAGGTGAATATCCATGCGCAAATACGAAGTGATGTACATCATTCGCTCTGACATCGAGCAAGAAGCTGTTCAAGCGACGATCGAGAAATTCCAAGGCATCATCAACAACGGTGGCGAAATTGCAAAGCATGACGTAATGGGCAAGCGCCGTCTTGCGTATGAGATCAACAAGTTCCGTGACGGAGTTTATGTGTTGGTTCATTTCAACGCAACTTCCGAAGTCATCGTCGAGCTTGACCGCGTGATGAAGATTTCCGACGAAATCATTCGTTACCTGATCGTCAAAGACGTAGCTTAATTTATTGCGCTTATTTGTTTTGCAGTCCGATCGTTAGGGAGGGGTTTCGATTGTTGAACCGTGTTATTCTGATCGGCAGGCTTACTCGCGATCCGGAGCTGCGTTATACGCCTTCCGGCGTAGCCGTTACGCAGTTTACGATTGCGGTAGACCGTCCGTTCTCGAACCAGCAAAACCAGCGTGAAGCCGACTTTATTCCGGTCGTTACATGGCGGCAATTGGCGGAAACGTGCGCAAACTATTTGCGCAAAGGCCGATTGACGGCAGTAGAGGGCCGTATTCAGGTTCGCAACTACGACAACAACGAAGGCAAGCGGGTATATGTGACCGAAGTAATCGCCGATAACGTACGTTTTCTGGAATCGGCGAACAGCGGAGGGAACCGCGATGAGTTCGGCGGCGGCGGAGGCAATGGCGGTCCTGGCGGAGGCAGCTCTGGTGGCAGCGGCGGAGGAAACGGCGGCGGCAACCGATACGGGGGATCGCGGAACGACCAAGATCCGTTCTCGGACGATGGGAAGCCCATCGATATTTCCGATGATGATTTGCCATTCTAGGCAGAAAGGAATGATCTCGCATGAACAACAGACGTGAGGGCGGAGAAGACCGCGGCGAACGCAAGTTCTCCAAAAAAGGCGGACGCAACAAGCGCCGCAAGGTATGTTACTTCACAGCCAACAAAATCACTCACATTGACTATAAAGACATCGAAACGCTGAAGAAATTCATCAGCGAGCGCGGCAAAATTTTGCCACGCCGTGTCACCGGTACTTCGGCGAAATACCAACGCATGCTGACGATCGCAATCAAGCGGTCCCGTCAAATCGCATTGCTGCCGTATACAACGGAGTAGGATCGGCGATAGCCGTCTTGACCGGATATATGAATACGTGAATGAAAGAAGCAGGGCGCTTGCGCTCTGCTTCTTTTTTTGCCCGCGGAATGTCTATTTTAAGAGAAAGTTAAGAATTAGGCCTGATTCTCCTTAAGGTTTGCGCGGTACAATAGTCCCGTGGATCAAAAAGAAACATGAAAGAGGCTGGGCCACATGACACAAGCTGAAGAACAATCGTTTCAACATGTATATAGACTTTATCGGGTGCCTTTGCACCGTTATTTGGCGCGTCGGACGGGCGATGACAGCGAAGCGGCCGATTTGGCGCAGGAGACGTTCGTACGCATGTACGAGAAGCGGGTTCAGCCCGAGACGGCCAAGGCATGGCTGTTCAAGACGGGCTATCATCTGTTCGTCGACCAGTGGCGTAAAAAAAGAAGAGCCGTGCACGTTCCGCTCGACTCGATTCCGGATATGCCGATGCTCGACGCTTCGCCCGAAGGGGCGGCGGTTGGGGCCGAGCTGCGCAAGGAGATTCGCCAGGCGCTCGATCAATTGAAGCCGCGCGACCGCCAAGTGCTGCTGCTGCTGATGAACCGCGGTCTGACCTATAAGGAAATTGCCGAACAGATCGGCGTCACCGAAAATGCGATCAAAACGTTGGTGCACCGGGCCCGGAAACGGATGAGAGAGCTGCTGGAAGCGCGCTGATCCGAAACTTGGACAGATCGCGCCTTCCTTCTTAAATAAAGAAAAACCTCCGACTCTTTTGGAAAAGGGTTAGGAGGTTTTTGGCGTGTCTACAATAAGCATTACGGGTTAATATAGGCGGTACTGCTCTGGGGGACGTATTGGACGTCGAAGCCCAGCCCTTCCGCCATAAGACGTAGCGGGATATACGTTTTGGTTTCCCCGGCGCTCTCATGGGCGTGCGGGGCTGGCAGCTCGCCGATCGTCTTCGGTACGCCGCCCACGACAATGGTGGCAGAGTCGATCGTCAGCGCCACGCTGTTGCCGCTGTAGCGTACGGTCGCGGTTTGGGTAGCGGCATTCCAGTCGACCGTGGCGCCCAACGCCTCGGCATATTCCCGCAGCGGGACGAAGGTGCTGCCCTGCAGCAAGGCGGGCACATGCGGCGTTTGCACCGTGCGGCCGGCAACCACGACCGTAATCGGCTCGGTTCGAATCAGCCCGTTGCGGTATTCGCCCCAGATGGACTTGGCGAATATTTCGGCTATTTTGTCGTAGCCGGATTGATTCGGGTGAATGTCTCTGACGGCGATATGCGAATACGTGCCTTCGTTGCCTACGAAAGCTTCGGCGACCGGAACGGCGGTAATCTCGTATTTCTTGTCTCGGAACGATTGCTCGATCTTTTTCAGCGTCGCGGTGAACCCGTTTTTCAGCTTCTGGGCTTTCGGATATTCGGCCTTCATCACGGCAGGCACCGGAGAGTACTGATCGGCTATGTAGATGCGGGCCTTCGGGTTGATCGCGAATAGATTTTGCAGGACGGAGGTCACATTATCGGTGTAGGTGCTCATCCACTGGCTGGCGAACGTATCCAGTTGGGCATCGTCCATGTCTTTCAGCTCGTTGATGATTTTGGCTCCAATATCGTTGCCGCCGATCGTAATCGTAATGAACGTCGCCGCGGCGATGTCCGCTTTGATCTTGGCCGTATCGGCAACGACTTGATCGGCGCGCGGATCGGGCAGCGAAGGCTGGATATCCGAGCCCTTGATCTTCCGTCCTTCGGCGACCGCCTGCATCATCGTTTTCAGACCGGAGCTGGTCAAGCCGCCGATGCCGTAATTGGCCATCGTGATGCGTCCGCGCAGCAGCGCTTGCTCGTATACCCGGTCGGAATAGCCGTAGGGGACCGAGGCGGTCGTTAAGCCGGGTTCGAAGCCGATGGCGAGCGAATCGCCGAAAATAACGTAGCGCTCGGGCGCAGCGGACGCCGGGGCCGTTCCAGCCGCCAGTGCTGCCGGACCGAGCCAGACCAGCAGCAGGCAGCAGGCGAGTCCGAACATTGCAAGTTTTCTTCTCAAGATAAGTCCCTCCTGGAAAAATAACGGTTTGTAAACCATTCGCTGCCGGATAGCCGGATACCTGCCGTTCCTAGCCCGCAGACCGGGTTTTTGGCGAACGAGGCCGCGCGCGGGACAGTACCCGGCGTTTGTGCTATAATTTGTAACAGAGCCGTAAAGAAAGAGCTATCCTGCCGGAAGCCGGGCACATCGGTATCGGAACAACCTGATTCGTTAAGAGGTGAAGTTTTTGTCGAACAAGCAAGCCTTGTTTTGGAGCCTTATCCTGGTAGTGCTGCTCTTGCTGATATTCAGCCCGCTGGCATTGATAGCGGTCAGCTTGGCCATGATCCCAACCGTAGTTTTGTTCGTAAAATTGGATATCAAACGCTTTATCGTTCATTACGCGCTGGCGCTGGTTGTGGTCTATGCGGCAACCGCTTTATTCGGGGCGGGCATATTGGGAACCGCGTCGGCGGTATTCTCGTTGTTTTTGTTTATTCCGAGTATCGTGATGGGCATTTTGTACAAGCGCCAAGCGACGGCGCGCTCGGTCATTACCGGCGGAACGATCGCTTTTCTCGCCCAATTGCTGCTGTTCCTGCTGATTTTGACGCTGTTCGGCGTTCATGTGACCGATGAGATGCGGCAATTCGTGCGCAGCAGCCTCGACACCGTGCCGCCGGAGCTGAAGCAGATGCTGCCGGAAACGTTGATCGAGCAAGTGATCGACATGATGATTCAACTGCTGCCGCTTTATTTGATCGGCATTTCGTTCTACTACAGCGTAGTGACGCATTGGCTCGGCCGCAAGGCGCTTGTACGCAGCGGCGAGACGGTTGCCGCGATGCGTCCGGCGAAGGAGTGGATGCTGCCGCGTTCGTTCGTCTGGTATTATCTGATTGCGCTTGTGCTCGGACTCGTATTCACCGGAGGCAGCGGATCGATGATTGCTATGGTGCTGCTGAACGTGATGCCGATTCTGATGTTCGCCTTTGCCGTGCAGGCGTTCGCTTTCTTTTTCTTTATCGCGGACACGCGGGGCTGGTCCAGAGGCATTCCGATCGCGATTGTAATCGTGTTTTTCCCGTTGATGCTGCTGCTGCCTTTCTTCATGCAACTGTTGACCTTGTTGGGTTTGTTCGACGTCGCCTTCCCGATTCGCGGCAGAATGAAGAAATCATAGAAGTTTAGGAGCGAGACGTATGCCGAAGTTTTTGTTGAATCGCTGGCATGGACTTCATATTTACTGGTCGTCGATCGCTATCCTGCTGCTGTCGATCGCGCTTTTTTTCTATGAATGGGTGCTGGGTGCCGTGGGAGTCGCCATCGGGGGAGTGCTGGCGTATTATACGCTGGCGGCCGAGCGCTCGTTCCGCAAAGGACTGAACCAATACGTCGGAACGATCTCGTACCGGATCAAGAAGGCCGGCAACGAGGTGTTCAACGAGCTTCCGATCGGCATCGTGCTGTACGACGAGGAACGGGCGATCGAATGGCATAATGGCTATGTCGGCAAAATGCTGGACCGCGAGTCGCTGATCGGCGAACCGCTGTTCGAGATGTTTCCCGGGCTCAAGGGCAAGGATGATAAGGACAGCAAGCTGGAGTTAGCCGTCGGAAAGCATATTTTTCAAGTGCATGTGAAGGCGGAGCACCGCCTCCTCTATTTTCAGGACGTGACGGCGTTCAAGGCGTTAACGATGAAGTATGAAGAAGAGAAGATCGCTCTCGGGATCGTCATGCTGGACAATCTGGACGAGGCGACCCAAGGCATGGACGATCAGAGCCGCAGCGTCATGCTGGCCAAGGTTACCGGAGAGCTGACCGGCTGGGCGCAGAAGCATGGCGTGTACATACGACGGACCGCGTCGGACCGGTTTCTGATCTTCATGAACAACAAGGCGCTGCGTCAGCTGGAGCAGACGCGGTTCGAGATTTTGGACGATGTGCGCGACTTGACGATCGAATATAAGCTGCCGCTTACGCTAAGCATCGGCCTGGGAGCCGGCGTCGAGAGCCTGATCGAGCTCGGACAGCTCGCTCAGACGAGTCTGGACATGGCGCTGGGCCGCGGAGGCGACCAGGCGGCGGTGAAGGTGGGGCAGCGGCTGTCGTTCTACGGAGGACGCTCCAATGCGGTTGAGAAGCGCACCCGGGTACGGGCTCGCGTCATCTCCCATGCGCTGCGCGATTTGATCCGGGATAGCGACAAGGTGGTCATTATGGGACACCGCATCCCGGATATGGACGCGATCGGTGCCGCTGTCGGCGTGCTGAAGGCGGTGCATGTCAGCCAGAAGGAAGGCTATATCGTCCTGGAAGGAATGAATCCGTCGATATTGAAGCTGATGGAGGCGATCAAGGAGGACGAGAAGCTGCACCGCTGGTTCATTACGCCGGAGCAGGCGATGCAAATTACGACGCCGCGCAGTTTGGCCGTAGTCGTCGATACGCATAAGGCGTCCATGGTGGCAGAGCCCAAGCTGCTGCAGCAGACTCACCGGATTATGGTCATCGATCATCACCGCCGCAGCGAAGAGTTTTTGAACGAAGCTACGCTCGTCTATATGGAGCCTTACGCCTCGTCAACGTGCGAGCTCGTTACCGAGCTGCTGCAATATTTTCACGATAGGCTGTCGATGGATGTGCTCGAGGCGACCTCGCTGCTCGCCGGCATCGTCGTCGATACGAAGAGCTTCTCGCTGCGCACAGGGGCGCGCACCTTCGAGGCGGCTTCCTTCCTGAGGCGCAACGGAGCGGATTCCGGACTGATTCAGCGGATGCTCAAGGAAGATCTGGAGCAGTACATCCGCAAAGCCGAGGTCATCAAGCATGCCGAGATGATGTACGATCATATCGCAGTGGCCTCTACGGAGCCGGGGCGCAAATATTCCCAATTGCTTATTGCCCAGGTTGCCGATACGCTTATTAATATGACGGATATTATGGCTTCCTTTGTCGTCAGCGAGCGCACGGACGGTCTGATTGGCATCAGCGCCCGGTCGCTCGGTCAGATCAACGTCCAAGTCGTCATGGAGCGGCTTGGCGGGGGAGGGCACCTGACGAATGCCGCCACACAGCTGGACGGAACGCTGGAGGATGCGCTTGCCAAGCTGAAGCGGGTACTGAAGCAAATGAATGAAGAGGAGGGGCTATTCGAATGAAAGTGATCTTTCTGAAGGATGTCAAGGGACAAGGGAAAAAAGGGGAAATCAAGGATTTGTCGGAAGGCTACGTTCGCAACTTCCTGCTGCCGAAGGGACTGGTAGCGGCGGCTTCGGATGGCAATGTGAAGCAGTTGGAGCACCAGAAGCAGGCGGAGGACAAACGCAAGGAGAAGGAGAAAGCCGATGCCCAGGCGCTCGCCGCGAAGCTTGGCGAAATGGTCGTCGTGATCAAATCCAAAGCGGGAGAAGGCGGCCGGCTGTTCGGTTCGATCACAAGCAAGCAAATCGCCGAGGAGCTGGAGAAGGCGGGCATTCATCTGGACAAGCGGAAAATCGAGATGACCGACGTGATCCGCTCGTTGGGCACGACGATCGTTAAGGTCAAGCTGTACCCGGAAGTGACGGCCGAGCTGCGGGTGCAAGTATCGGAATGAGCGGGCCGCGTGAAAGAAGGCGCTTGATATGAACGGGGAACAGTTTCTCGAAAACCGCATGCCGCCGCAAAATCTCGAGGCGGAGCAGGCGGTTCTCGGGGCCATCCTACTTGACAGCGAAGCCCTGATTACCGTTATGGAGAGGATCGGCAGCGACGATTTCTACCGAACCTCCCACCAGCACGTATTCGGCGCGATGCTCGAGCTGGCCCAGCAGAACGAACCTATCGATCTCGTTACGCTGACCGCCAGGCTGCAGAATAACCAGCAGCTCGAAGGGATCGGCGGTATCGGCTATTTAAGCCAGCTGGCCAATGCCGTTCCGACGGCGGCCAATGTGGACTACTATGCGCAGATCGTCGAAGAGAAATCGATGCTGCGGCGGCTGATTCGCACCGCCACGCAGATCGTCTCCAGCGGCTACGCCGGCGAGGAAGATGTCAGCAGTCTGCTTGGCGATGCCGAGAAGCGCATACTGGAAATTTCCCATCGCCAGTCGGGAAGCGGCTTCATCGCCATACGCGACGTCTTGATGGAAGTATTCGAGAAGGTCGAGTTTCTGTACAACCATAAGGGCGGCTCAAGCGGCATCCCGTCCGGCTTTCCCGATCTCGACCGGATGACGTCCGGCTTCCAGCGCTCCGACCTGATTATCGTGGCGGCCCGGCCTTCTGTCGGGAAGACGGCGTTCTCGCTCAATATTGCCCAGAACGTCGGGGTGCGCGCTAGAGAGACGGTAGCCATCTTCAGTCTCGAAATGGGCGCCGCCCAGCTCGTCCAGCGGATGATCTGCGCGGAGGCCAATGTGGACGCGACACGGATGCGTACGGGGCAGCTGGAGGGCGACGATTGGGAGAAGCTGACGATGGCCATCGGGACGTTGTCGGAGGCGGATATTTATATCGACGATTCGCCGTCGGTTACCGTGGCGGATATACGCGCCAAATGCCGCCGGCTGAAGCAGGAAAAGGGACTTGGCATGATCCTGATCGACTACCTGCAGCTGATCCAGGGACGCGGCAAATCCGGAGAGAACCGGCAGCAGGAAGTATCGGAAATATCCCGGACGCTCAAGCAGATTGCCCGGGAACTGAATGTGCCGGTCATCGCGCTGTCGCAGCTCAGCCGCGGCGTCGAGCAGCGGCAGGACAAACGGCCGATGATGTCCGACTTGCGGGAATCGGGCTCGATCGAGCAGGATGCCGACATTGTCGCCTTCCTGTACCGCGACGACTACTACGACAAAGAGTCGGAGAAAAAAAATATTATCGAAATTATTATCGCCAAGCAGCGGAACGGGCCGGTCGGCACCGTCGAGCTTGCTTTTTTGAAAAACTACAACAAATTCGTCAGTCTCGACCGGACGCATCAAGAGGCCGGGGCGAGCTGACCGGTAACGGGATAGATCGGATCGGAAAGTGTATAATTTCCGAACATTCAATAGGTTATCGTTCAAATCGTTCGTTATTCGTTGACTTTACACGGAGTGACTGCTACACTGAAAATGCCGCCTTGGCGAGACAAAGCGGTGATCTCGGTGTGTCGTCACACCTTAACTTGGAGGTTAAGCGTATGTCAACCGTTGTTGTCGTCGGTTCCCAATGGGGCGATGAAGGAAAAGGCAAAATTACCGACTTTTTGGCGGAAACCGCCGAAGTGGTCGCACGATATCAGGGCGGGAACAACGCCGGGCACACCATTTTGATTCAAGACAAAAAGTACAAGCTGCATTTGATTCCGTCCGGAATTTTTTATACGAATAAAGTTTGCGTTATTGGCAACGGAATGGTTATCAATCCTTCCGCACTTATTGAGGAAATCAACTACATTCACGAAAACGGCTTCTCCACGGATAATTTGAAGATCAGCGACCGCGCCCATGTTATCATGCCGTACCATCTGCTGCTTGACGGCTTGGACGAGGACCGCAAAGGCGCGAATAAAATCGGTACGACCCGCAAAGGGATCGGCCCGTGCTATATGGACAAAGCGGCACGCAACGGCATTCGCATCGCCGACCTGATGGATGCCGACGAGTTCGAGCGCAAGCTCCGTCACCTCGTTGCCGAGAAAAACACGCTTATCGAGCAAGTATACGGCGGTAAAGGGCTCGACGCCGATTCGATCCTGACGGAATATTTGGCTTATGCGGAAATGCTCCGTCCTTACGTGACGGATACGTCCGTCGTCTTGAACGACGTCATCGATCAAGGCAAACGCGTGCTGTTCGAAGGCGCCCAAGGCGTTATGCTCGATATCGACCAAGGCACCTATCCGTTCGTAACGTCCTCGAACCCGACGGCGGGCGGCGTCTGCATCGGTTCGGGCGTAGGCCCGACCAAGATTCACCAGATTATTGGCGTTGCCAAAGCGTACACGACGCGCGTAGGGGACGGACCTTTCCCGACCGAGCTGAACAACGAGACGGGCGATTGGATTCGCGAGAAAGGCAACGAATACGGTACGACGACTGGCCGTCCGCGCCGGGTAGGCTGGTTCGACAGCGTAGTCGTTCGCCATGCGAGAAGAGTTAGCGGCATTACCGGTTTGTCGCTTAATTCGATCGACGTGCTTTCGGGCCTCGACACCGTCAAAATCTGCACGCACTACGAATACCGCGGTCAAAAGATCGACTACTACCCGGCCAGTCTGAAGATGCTGTCCGAATGCACGGCGATATACGAAGAGCTGCCGGGCTGGAAAGAAGACATTACGGGTGCCCGCTCGCTCGAGGATTTGCCGGAGACGGCCCGCCATTACGTAGAGCGCGTCGCTCAACTGACCGGCATTCCGATCTCGATCTTCTCCGTTGGCCGCAATCGCGAGCAAACGAACCTGGTTCGTCCGATTTACGCTTAATCTCGGCTCCAAGCCGTTGCGCCGTTCCACGACATACGAACCGCTCTTCCTTAGCCCTTCCGGGTAAGGAGAGCGGTTTTTTGCATGCTCAGCGGGCTCGAAGCTTTATCGGGTCGTTTCAAGCACTGTATTTTCGTCAATACTGGCTAATAACCCAAGCAGGACGGAAGCGACGAAAGGCAGGCGTACTCAATGAAACTGTTCCGATGGCTCGGAAACGTCATTTTGGTCGGAATCGTAGCGGCAAGCATATCGGCGGCAACGACCTATTACGTGTTGAACGTGTATGTGCGGGAGATGTTGAAGCCCTATGAAGCGGTATTGCCGCTTCCCGAGATGGGCATTTCCGATTTTATCGGGAAGCTGTGGACGTATTCCAATCCTTCGAATACAAGGAGCACGGCGACAGCGGGGACAAGCATTGGGTCCGCACCGGAACCGGCCAAGCCGACAGCGGCTCAGCAGGAGGATGAAGCGGTGGCCGCCTGGTCGCAGAGCGGCAGAGAGGCTGCCCGCGAGAAGGATAAGATCGTCATCAGCACCCAACAGTTTCAGGAAAAGCGGGAGAAGCTATCCGGACAAGACAAAAGCGACGTCTTCACGATGCTGTCTACGCGATTGCCGGAGGACGCGCTTCAGCGTATTTCGACAATGCTCGAGAGCGGGCTTACGGCGGGGGATCTGCAGGAGATCGAGAAGATCGTGCAGCAATACTTGAAGCCGGAGGAGTATACGAAATTGATGGAGATCGTAAACAAATACTAGATTCGAAGGATAGCGGCACCTGTCGCTGAATGCAATCTTTGCTTATGGGGCCTGCATTCCAGGTTCTCCTCGGGTTGCTTTACCACGTAAAGTTGAAACGATTGGACATCCTGTGGTAAAGTAGAAACATTGATGTCGGCATATGCTGCCGAATATTGCCAAAGTTTCGTCAAAACCATCGTAAGAGGAGACACTCATGGACTCATTCAAGGGTAAACATTGGGTTAAGGCTGCGCTCGGTTCCGCGAAGCGTATGTTTTCTAAAGCCCATTACATAAGCTTGACTGAAAAAATCAGGCAACGGAAACCTCTTCACCGTACGGAATCTCTGCTCCGGACGTACAGGCTCCGCCTTCTTCAAGGTGTAGGGGCTTTGGGATTGCTGGCTTCGATCTCCATCGGAGGCAACGAATATGTGCAAATGCATACGTACGAAGTGTACCACGTCTACGTTGGCGATCAGTTGGCCGGAACCGTCAGCGATCCGAAGATCGTGGAAGACTTTATTATGGGCAAAGTGAAGCAATTGGAAGAGGAAAACCCGAACGTACATATGGTTTTGAACAGCGATCAGGTCGCCTATAAAGCTGAAAAGGCTTACAAAATACAAAGCGACGACAGTGAAGCTCTATCCTCTCTGGACGGGCTGCTGAAAAGCCACGCAGTAGGCGTTCAGCTCGTCGTGAACGATAAGATGCTCGGCGTCGTCAAGGACAAGGAAACGGCCGAGACCGTGCTGAGCCGGATCAAGGAGAAATATGCGCCGCAGAAAAAAGATGCGGGTCGCGTATCCGTACTGTCCGCCGCACCGGAGCCCAAAGTCGGAGAGCCTCTGATCGAGTCGGTCGACTTCGCGGAGAAGGTGAATATGAATATCACCGAGATCAAGCCCGAAGACGTGGCCAATCCGGACGATCTGGTTCGCAAGCTGGAAACCGGCAACGTAGCGCCAAGCAAGTATACGGTCGAGAAGGGCGATTGCGTAGGCTGCATCGCCAAGAAGCTGGGCATTTCCAAGCAGCTCATCTATGAGAAGAATCCGTGGATTCAGGACGATAAGATCCGTGTCGGAGACGTGCTCGACGTAACGATGCTGAAGCCCGCGCTAACGGTCGTCACCGTCGAGAAGGTCGTCGAGAACCAGGAAATCCAGCACGAAATCATCTACGAGAAAGACGATACGATGAGGGCCGGGGAAATCAAGACGACCAAGCCGGGCAAGAACGGCATGAAAAAGGTCACGTTCCGGGTAACGAAGGAAAACGGCTATATGATGGATATGGAGCTGGTCGATGAACTGGTCGTCGAGCAGCCGATTCCGGAATACGCCAAAAAAGGAACGAAGGTTATTCTCGGCGAAGGTACGGGCAAGTTCATATGGCCGGTGCTGAACGCCAAGCTGTCGGACTATTTCGGGATGCGCTGGGGTAAAATGCACAAGGGCATCGACGTTACCGGAAACCGCAATATTATGGTAGCCGATAACGGTGTAGTTACTTATACGGGAAACAAGAACGATGGTTACGGAAATAAGGTCGTCGTCGACCATAAAAATGGTTATGTGACCGTATACGGCCACTTGAGCAAAATTGAGACGACAACGGGGAAAGTGTTGGAGAAAGGCGAGAAGATCGGCGTCATGGGCAGCACGGGCGATTCCACCGGCGTCCATCTCCACTTCGAAATCCAGCGCAACGGCGAAGCCGAAAATCCGCTGAAGTTTTTGTCGCGATAGGCAGTCCGTTCTCATAAGCGCGTGTACCCCGAGGTGTGGGGCCGAATCCGTTTCGGCTCCGGACCTCTTTTTGATTTAACAGGGATATTTTACTATTAACCGGCAAGATGCGATTTGAAACGCTATCTATGGTAATATAGAGAAAAGAATCGAAATGGGCGGTGAAGCGGATGCACGGAAAAATACTGGTCGTGGACGACGAGCAACCGATTGCGGAAATATTGAGATTCAATCTGGAAAAGGAAGGCTACCAGGTCGTATGCGCATTCGACGGCGGCAAAGCGGTAGAGCTTGCCTTCTCCGAGGATCCGGACCTTATTCTGCTGGACATCATGCTTCCGGTCAAGGACGGCATGGACGTATGCCGCGAGGTGCGCACGAAGAAGGATACGCCGATCATCATGCTGACGGCCAAAGATTCCGAGGTGGACAAGGTGCTGGGTTTGGAGCTTGGCGCCGACGACTACGTGACGAAGCCGTTCGGGACGCGGGAGCTGCTGGCCCGGGTAAAAGCCCATTTGCGGCGGCAAAACAAATCTGCTCAAACACAGCAGGAGTCGGCCGCCGAATCGGCAGGCTTGCATTTGCACCGGCTATCGATCGATACCGACATGTATTTGGTGTACAAGGACGGCCAAACGCTGGATCTGACTCATCGGGAATATGAGCTCGTTTACTATATGGCGAAAAACTGCGGCAGGGTTATGACGCGCGAACATTTGCTGCAAGCGGTATGGGGCTTCGAATATTTGGGCGATGTCCGAACGGTTGACGTTACCATCCGACGGCTGCGGGAAAAGATCGAGGATGATCCCAGCCGGCCGGAATACATCATGACCCGCCGCGGACTCGGCTACACGATGCGCAACCCGAAAGCGGGAGGCGCTTGACGTTGAAAGGATTGCGGATTTTCCAAACGATCCAGAGCAAGATCATAACCATCTACATCTTGCTTATTCTGATGGCGATGCAGCTGATCGGCATCTACTTCGTCCGCACGATGGAACGATCGTTTATCGATAATTTCGCCTACTCGCTGAAAGGGCAGGCCGACGTGCTGGCCGGTTTTGCGGAGCCGTATTTGGCGGAGAACCAAAGCGCGGCTTCTTCGGCGGAAGGGAAGAAATCCTATGCCGAGCTGAACGGCATCGTCAACAACCTGTTCAACATCAACGATGCGGAGATTCAGATTATCGATGCAAACGGCATCGTGCTGACGACGTCGGCGCAAGCGAAGACCGGCCTGATCGGGCAAAAAAATATTCAAGCCGAAGTCGTATCCGCCCTGCAGGGCATCAAGGACATCGAGTCCGAGACGATCGACAACAACGGCCAGCGCCGTAAAGTCGTGGCTCAGCCGATCGGCGACGGGGCGAAGGTGCTCGGGGCGGTATACATTGTCGCTTCGATGGAATCACTGTACGGCACGATGAACCGGATCAATAAAATTTTCCTATCGGGCACCGGGATCGCTTTGACGCTGACGGTGTTTCTCGGCGTCATTCTGGCCCATACGATCACCAATCCGATCAAGGCGATTACCCGGCAGGCGACGGCGATGGCGGAGGGCAATTTCAATCAGCTCGTCTCGGTCAAGGGGCAGGATGAGATCGGCCAGCTGGGCAATGCGTTCAATCATATGACGAACCGGCTGAAGGAAGCTCTATCCCTGAACGAGGAAGAACGGGAGAAGCTCGCCTCGGTGCTTTCAAATATGAACGACGGCGTAATTGCCACGAACGATCAGGGCGTCATTATCGTCGTAAACCGGCAGGCCAAGCAGATGCTGCAGCTCGGCAACGAGGACATTACGGAACGGAGCATCTCCGAGGTGCTGGGCATTGCCGAGGAGAAGATCGGCCATTATGTGCAGAACGAGCACCAGACGGCGACGATCCAGATCGGCGGGGAGGAAGAAGGGGACTTCATCACGCTGCGCGTCGTCTTTACGCCGATTCACCGTCGGGACAAAGGCATAACCGGAACGATCGCGATGCTGCACGATGTCACCGAGCAGGAGCAGTTGGAGGACGCCCGGCGCGAATTCGTGGCCAACGTATCCCACGAGCTGCGGACGCCGCTGACGACGATGAAGAGCTATCTGGAGGCATTGGACGACGGGGCGATCGAAGACCCTGCGCTTGCGCACCGTTTCGTCGGGGTTATGCGCAACGAGACGGAGAGGATGATTCGGCTCGTCAACGATTTGCTGCACCTGTCGCGGCTCGACTCCCGCAACGCCTTGATCAGCAAAGTGCCGACGAACATACCGGATATGCTCGAGGAAGTGGCGGACCGGTTCTCGTTCCAGCTTCATCAGAAGGCCATCTCCATCGAGATCGATGCCGGGGCGGACATCCAGAGCGTGATGCTGGATCGCGATCAGATCGACCAGGTGCTCGACAATCTCGTTTCGAACGCGATTAAATATACCCCTGAAGGGGGAGCCATCGCGCTTCGCGCAACCCTTACGGAGAAGGCTTGGCTGGAGATTGCGGTTCAGGATAACGGAATCGGCATTCCCCGCAAAGATTTGACGCGTATTTTCGACCGGTTTTACCGCGTAGATAAAGCCCGTTCGCGCAATATGGGGGGGACGGGGCTCGGGCTATCGATTGCCCGGGAAATAGTAAAGGCGCATGGCGGAACGATCGCACTCGATTCCGAGCTGAATCAGGGAACGCGGGTTACGTTCGCCCTGCCCGTCCAGCAGATGGAAGGTGAGCCGGCATGATCGAGAAATTCAAAACGGCGGCGCTCGCTTTCCTCGTACTGGCGAGTCTGCTGCAAAGCTACCTGCTGCTGTTCAGCTCTCCGCGCCAACTGCCTACGAACAAGACGGAGTATGTGCAGGCGGACCCGATCGGCACCCAAATCTCGGCCGAGGAGCTTATTTTTCCGGAGCAGATCGTGCTGCATACCGGCAAGCAGACGCATATGGCGCTTTATCCGAACCATGCGCACTTCAAAGAGATTATGAAGATGCTCAAGGGACGGACGTTCGATAACTTCCGGAAGTCGGGGCCGATGCAGACCGGTCTGGATTGGGAGGAAATCCGCAGCAAGCAGGCCGGCGTGGAGGTGCGTTTTTCCCGGGGAGGCGTGCCGTTCAGCATTTTGAAGGGCGTGTTCCAACTGCGCGGGGATCTTCCGCTGGATACGGAAGGGGTCAATCGCATCTGGATCTATGTCAACCGCGATGCCGAGGAGGTCCGTACTTTTTTCCTCACCGACTATAACACGTATGAGGCTCGCGCCGACTTGAACAATAAAAACGTCGAGCAAATGGTCGGTTTCGGCGAGCTGCTGGTCACTTACCATATGAAGGACGATTTCTACTTGCCCGACACCCCGCTCGAGGTGGCCAAATATAAAATTGCTACAAGCACGATGCCGATCGATCAGCTGCAGAAGACGCTGTTCGTCGACCCGCTCAATACGCGCAATTTCCGCAATAAGGACGATTCGGATATTTACTATACCGATGGAAAAAGAGGGCTGCAGGTGAAAACCGCGCAGCTGTGGATGAGCTACACCGACCCGGTGCCAGCAGTCGACAGCCGCAACGATGTGAAGGAAAACCTCAATTCCGCCGTCCAGTTCATCAACCAGCACGGAGGGTGGAACGGCACGTTCATGGCCCGTTCGCTAACGCAGTCGCAGCTAATCGGCCGGCAGCAGTATACGTTCCGGCAATATTACGACTCGTTCCCGATCATCGGCGACCGCAGCGAAACGTTCGGGCTGATCCGGGTTGTGCTGCAAAACCGTGTCGTTGCCAACTACGACAGGTCGATCATGATGCTGGACACCGGCAAGGTGGAGCGATCGCTGAAGACGCTGCCGGGCGGCAAAGTCTTGGACGACATGTTGAATGCCTATAGCCGGAAAAACCAGATTGTCGCAGTCATGCCCGCTTACCAGCCTATCGCGCGCGAAGGGGAGATGGAGCTAAATCCGGTATGGGCGGTTGAACTGCGAGACGGGACGTACGATGTGTTGAAATAATAAAGACCGGGCAGCGGGAATAAACGGGGGGAATCGGCAAGTATGGATTGGAGCAGAGCCAAGTCGATATTCATATTGTCCTTTCTGGCGCTTAACCTGCTGCTGGGGTATGAGCTATGGAGCGGCAAGTGGAACGCGATCGGCGAATCGAAGAAAACGTCGGCGGATATCGCTCAAGAGCTGGATCGGATTATGGTTAGCCGGGGCATCAAGATGAGCGCATCCGTGCCGAAAGAGACGCCGAAAATGCGGGAGATCACGGTCAAATGGGTAGACGGCGAAACGTACGGACGCAAAATCTCGCTGCCGGAGCCGCTCCGGTATAATTTGTTTCTGAGCAAAGGCTCGCTGAAGGATTTGGCCAGCCGGGCTATTCCCAAGATCGAGTCGTACGCGTACGACCGGGTGACGAGTAAGGACGGCCTGTTTATGATGAACCAGCTGTTCGGGGAATACCCGTTGTTCGATGTGAATCTGGAGCTATACATGACGAACGGCGAAGTAACCGGCTATCGGCAGGCGTTTGTCGAGGTCGATACCGGATCGGAAGGCAAAGAAGAGAAGAAAGTCATCTCCGCCTATACGGTGCTGCGGACGCTGGCGGAGAAATATTTGCAGAACGGCTCTGTGGTGACGGACATCCGGCTCGGCTACCATGGGCAGTTTTTCGAAACGGAGCAGTGGTCGACCTTGCCGACATTCCCGACGTGGCGGGTGGCGCTGGATAACGGGGATATTTATTACGTACAAGGCTTCCGCGGCGATGTGGAGACGGCCGAGCGGGGAGCCAAGAAGCCGTGAAGGATGAATCAGGGTACAGAGGGGAATGACGGTTTAACGATGCGGTATACGGTATTGGCAAGCGGTTCGACGGGCAATTCGCTGCTCGTGGAGAGCGGTCAGACGCGGGTGCTCGTGGATGCGGGGCTGAGCGCCAAAAAAATCGAACAGCTGATGGAGGAACGGGAGGTCAAAGGGGCGGAGTTGGACGCGATTCTGATCACCCACGAGCATTCCGACCATATTAAGGGAGTCGGCGCGCTCGCGCGCAAGCACGATCTGCCGGTATACGCCAACGAGAAGACGTGGGAAGCGTTGAACAAGCATCTCGGGGAGCTGGCCGAGGAGAAGATCAAAGTGATGGAGACCGGCAGCGTCGTATCGTTCGGAGAACTCCAAGTCGAGTCTTATCCGATCTCGCACGATGCCGCCGAGCCGGTCGGCTATTGCTTCTACGAAGGCGAGAGCAAGCTGAGTCTCGCAACTGATCTCGGCTATGTCAGCTCCAAAGTGAAAGAGAAGATCATAGATTCCGACGCGATCATTCTGGAGTCCAATCATGATGTGGAGATGCTGCGGATGGGCAAATATCCGTGGAATATCAAGCGGCGCATATTGGGCGACACGGGACACTTGTCCAACGAAGCGGCGGGCGTCGCCCTGGGCGAGATTTTGTCCGGTCAGACCGAAACGGTCTATTTGGCGCATTTGAGCCGGGATCACAACTTGATGGATTTGGCCAAACTGACTGTGAATAATATATTAGAGGAGCGCGGGATTGCCGCCGACGAGCGCAAGGTCGAACTGAAGGATACGTATTTCGACCGGCCTACGAGATGGGATACGTTGGGTCGGGAATCATAATCCGGTCCAGCTCGGCCATTCTCGACTCGATCTCGCTGCGCGTCATGACGCCCTTCTCGATAAGCAGATCCATCAGCGCGGTAATAAGCAGAGTGTTGCGATAGTGCTCTTCCTTCAAGTCGGCCAGCTTGCCGATCCAGTTAATCTCTTGCATGGGGGAATGGATACGATTCATTCATTTTTCTCTCCTTTTCCAGTGAAATCGGCTCGAACTTTCGGTTCAAATCTAGTAAAATAAAGGGAGCGGCGCTTTGTTACTAGTATAGGTCGCGAGACGTAAAAACATTCCTCTTTTTTCCGGTTGGAAATCGAGTGGAAATAGAGTGAAGTCACCCGAGAGGAGAAGCGGGCATGAGCTTGTTTGATGATGATTTCTACACGACGAAGCTGCCCCGAAGAACCCGCTGGACGCATGACGGCTCGGAGCTTTCGTCCGTCAGGCGGAGCCGGAACGCACTTCCCGCAGTCATGCCGATTGCCGGGGCCGCTGCCGTGCTCATGCTGGGCTCGATCCTGATCTGGAGTGGCTCGAATCGGCATGATCCGGTTCAACCGGCTGCCGTTCCCGTCATGTCCACCGGCAACAGCTACCAGTTTATGGAGGACCAGGTCGTCCGCGCCGTGGAACAGGTGAAACCTGCAGTCGTCAGCATTATTAGCGCGATCAAGGAGGACGGTACCACCGACACGAAGAGCCTGGGGATCGGCTCCGGCGTGTTGTTCCGCAAGGACGGCGACAGGGCGTACATCGTGACCAATAACCATGTGGTGCAGTCGGCGACGCAGATCGAGGTTATTCTGGCGAATGGGGAGCACCGCAAGGGAAAGCTGAAGGGCAAGGACCTCATTACCGATCTGGCGGTAATCGAGATCCCGTCCGGCGGCATCCAAGAGGTTGCCGAATTCGGCGATTCGGGCAAGCTGAAGGCCGGGCAGACGGCGATTGCGATCGGCAGCCCGCTCGGTTTGCGGTTTGCGCAAACGACGACGGTCGGCGTTATCAGCTCGCCGCACCAGAAGGTGCCGATCTCGTTTGCCGGGGACGGGAACTACGACTGGGAGATGGATGTGATCCAGACGGATGCCGCGATCAATCAAGGCAACAGCGGCGGAGCCTTGGTCAACCTGGAGGGCAAGCTGATCGGCATCAACAGTATGAAGGTGGCGGAGAAGGGCGTCGAGGGGCTAGGCTTTGCCATTCCGATCAACTCCGCCAAGGAGACGATCGAGAGCTTGATGAAGTATGGCAAGGTGAAGCGTCCTTATCTGGGCATTACGACCGAGCCGCTGCGGGCGTACAAGGGAACGGAAGTGTTAAAACTTCCGGATTCGGTCAAGAATGGTCTTATCGTCATCGATGCGATCGGGCCTTCCAAGGAAGCCGGGCTTGCCACCAATGACGTCATTACGGAGCTGGACGGGAAGCCGGTGTACGACAATATTACGCTGCGCCAATATTTGTACGGGGATAAGAAAATTGGCGACAGCATCAAAATTACGTATTACCGGGGCGGGAAGAAAGCGATCGCCACGGTTCAACTGAGCGAGAAAGAGGACTAATCGATGCTTGTCGTATGCAAGGAGCACGTAGAGCTGGCCATTGACATCTTCGTCGACGAATATGAGGAAGCGCCGGACATTTACGATTTGAACGAAGTCCGCTTTACCGCATGGGAGCCTCCGGCTACGTGCGAGCGGTGCGGGAATAAGCCGCAATATTTGGTGATTTGAGGGAACGGGGGCCTGCGAAGGGCTCCTTTTTCTATTAATGGTTGTCATTCGGATCGAAGAGGAGATAAGGGCACGTGCATATTCAGATTGTGGCCGTAGGGAAGCTGAAGGAAAAATATTGGACGGACGGCATCGCGGAATACGCGAAGCGGCTGGCGCCGTATGCCAAATTGACCATCACCGAGGTGGCCGAAGAGAAGGCGCCGGAGCGGATGAGCGAGGCTGAGGAGCAGCAGGTGAAGCAGAAGGAGGGGGAGCGGATCGCGGCTGCGCTCAAGCCCGACAGCTATGTCATCGCCATGGCTATCGGCGGACATATGTGGTCGTCCGAGGAGCTGGCCGGCCAGTTGGACCGGCTCGGGACGTATGGCAAAAGCCACGTCACCTTCCTGATCGGCGGCTCGAACGGGCTGTCCGACGATGTGCTGAAACGCGCCGACGCCAAGCTGTCGTTCGGCCGTATCACCTACCCCCACCAGCTCATCCGCCTCGTCCTCGTGGAGCAGGTTTATCGGGCTTTTAAGATTATGCGGGGGGAACCCTACCATAAGTGACGGCGAAAAATTGGTTTGTCGATGGAATACAACGTGAAATAATACGCCTCTGAGACCATTGGTTTCAGAGGCTCTTAGTTCTTTATGACTAAAGGTTTGTCCACTATTTTCCATGTGTATGGTATGATTAGATAGGGTAAGCGGTTTCGGATACCAGGCTGTAAAATGAATGGTATTCACAAAGTTCGTGAACACGATGTGGAGGTCGTTCTTTTGACTACAGAACAAGTTAAATCCTGCTTTGTAATTATGCCAATTGCAGACACTGATGGCTATGAGAAAGGGCATTTTAGTAGAGTATATCATCATATAATAAAGCCCGCTTGTGAAATGGCTGGTTTTATTGCGACAAGAGCTGATGATGTGAAAAACACAAATATGATAATTCTAGATATTATAAAGAAGATTGTAAATGCAGACATGGTTGTATGTGATTTAAGTTCGAGAAATCCTAATGTAATGTACGAGTTAGGAATCAGGCAAGCATTTAACTTGCCAGTTGCACTTATTAAAGATTCATCAACCAATAGGATATTTGATATTTCATCATTAAGAGATGTTGAATATGATAGTAGTTTAAGAATTGATACCGTTACAGTTGCAGTTGCAAACATATCGAATGCAATAACAGCAACATATGAGAATAAATCTGATACAAACTCTTTAATCCAATTATTAGGGATAAATGCAGCAAAAATACCGGATAAAATGGAATTAAACCCTGATACAAGTATATTATTAAACGCAATAGAAGGACTGAGTCAAAGCATTAGAAACAGTATTGAAAATACTGAAACAAGAAATGAAAAGGAAATAAATAGAGGGACAGTAATTAAAATGAAAGAAAATGTTGTAGAATATCTTGATTTTAAAAAAAACATAGGACACCGTGTGTTTCATGAACGTTTGGGTGAAGGGGTTATTGTCAACGCTCAAGACGATAGCATGGATATATCTGTTGAATTTAATGACAAGACAGTAAAGCGTATAGGAGCGCCATATAAAGGATTAGATTATATTTAGTTCTAAAATTTATATGTAAGCTAAATTTATTGTAGGCATTAACTTCTGATAACACCGGACTCACGCTGCACGACTGTCGCCGCTGGGTCCGGTCTGAGGTTTTATGCGTCTGACATGGTGGAGCAGGTGTATCGGGTAATTAGATTAATTGGGGGAAGCTTGGGGAAGGTGTTGGACGTGTGGGACATAGTGAGTATGAGCCTTTAAGACATTTGTTTTGTATCGCATCAAGTTTAGAATGCTGTAACTATTTCCCATCGGTGAGATATGATAAATGGAGTAAATGGAGATAGTCTCACGTACTAGGAAAGTGCAACTTAGTCTTAACCATAGTTTAAGTCTCGTGGATATCAGAAACACAAGTATCCTACGTGTAGGAGAAATGAAATGATTGATAAACATCGTATAATAGATCGTATTAATAATTTGAATGAGGAGTTTCTTGATCACCTCAATGAGATTGTTGATAGATATGAAGAACAGCATAATAAATTTATGGAAGAAACAAGTGGAGAAAATAACTTTCAAGTTATACTAAGAGCTCATCTCTATATTGAGTTTGAAATGAAGGAATTATTACACATTAAATTAAAACACCCTCAAGAGCTTGGAGAGCAAGTAAAGTTTTCAGATACGTTAAGAATTTCACTTGCTATTGGAGCAATTCCCTTGGAATTAAAAAATGCAATTAGTTATGTTAATAGAATTAGAAATAAATTCGCTCATGATTTAAACTATCAATTCAACGAGGCGACACACAAAAAGTTTATAGATAATTTCAGTAATGATATGAAAAATGATTATTTAAGGAGACTTGAGAAAAATATTGATAATGGATTCCTGACAACTAAATTAAAGGAAGCATTATTTACAGTTTGGTTTGTCTTAATTGATTTAAGACTAGTAAGTGATGAAATACGTGTAGAACTAAAGAATCTCTATAAATAAATCAAGTAAAACAAAAACGTTCGAGCCAATGGTGGCTTGATATCGGGGGTATGGGGCTTCTATCCCATTACACCAGGTGAGCAGCGTTTCCATCAGCTGATGCGATTTTTTTCATTTTGGTCAAGTTGTCTGGGGCTCAAGAAGAATCGGGGAACTGTATTATAGGTGACGGCGATAATTGGAACCGATAAGCTTCGAGGTGCTTGTATAAGCACTAATCTATGCCCACTGAAATTGGGATGGACATATTTATTATTTCCCTTGTAAAGTAACGAACAATATTTTACTATTAGGGAATATGTGTGAAGGGGGATAGCTATGCTTATTAATAGATTCCTAAGACTTCATAACTTCACTGAACATCCTTTTACTAAGGTGGCTGGTGAGAAGGAAGAATTACTCCAGTTATATTTTGTGGAGCCCAGATATTTCTCTGAGGCGCTTGGTGACGCGAATCACCCTAAATCTTATGTTATTTTTGGTCCTCGTGGTGGTGGCAAAAGTGCTATTCGATCGATGATCGAAGTATACACTAACTCAGAAAAATTTGAAGAAGACATTGGCGGGAAAGTACTGTCTATTACATACGATGATTTTACGGCATTAAGACTGGGACAGCTGAACACAATAACTTTAACGGACCACGTTAATGAGATACTCAAAAGAGGCGTTGCAAAATTAGCATTTTCTCTAGTAGAACAAGGGCTTGTCGGGGAAGATTTGCCTGTCGAGAGTAGAGGCCTGCTTCGATGGTATATTGATGAATACATGACCGATCTTTCGAGATTAGAACTTGATAGTATATTGAAGGCGTTAGAAAGTAAAAGTGAGAAGATAACAAATATAATTTCAAATGTCGTGGAAATATATAATGCTCTAATTAGCGTTTTAAATTTAGAAAGAATTGATCCTTCGAAGCCAACAGAAATACCAAAAGCCAGACGTGATGCAATTAGTTCTATTCATGTAATGGAGACATTCACGAAACTTGCTGATGATGCCGGATATAAAGCAGTTTACATTTTAGTTGATAAAATTGATGAGACTGGTTATACGGGTGGGCAAAGTAATAAAGCTGCGAAGTTAGTCCATCCTTTATTAACAAATATTCGATTGTTGGAAATTGCCCGTGGAGCATTTAAATTCTTCTTGTGGGAGAACGTTAAGTCACATTTTGGCGAAGAGTTACGTACCGATCGAATTAAAATGAAGCCAACCGAGTGGACTGATAATGATTTAGAAAGAATGTTGATTGCTCGAATAGGCGCATATAGTTTAAAGCGAGCAACAATTGATTCTGTGTTTAAAGATGAAATTAAAGCTGAAGTCATCACCATGTTAGTTAAATTGTCATTTAAATCACCAAGAGATCTCAATCGTCTAATGGAATCGATTTTTGCTGAAGCCGCTGTTGAATCAACCGATGACGATTACAAAATTGGTCGAAATGCTGTTATAATAGGCATACGTAAATTTGCGGAAGAACGTTCTGAGGAATTGTACGGAAACGAAGTTGTAAATCGGGTTGTGAGAATGAAAAAACAGGTCTTTACTATTCCCGATGTGGCTGCTACATTTAAGATTACTGGCGGTAGGGAGACTAGTGAAGTCGAAACTACACCTGATAAAACCGCAACAAACAGGGCAAGGAATGTAGTGGTAAAGTGGAAAGCATGTGGAATTATCGAACAATTAGAGTCAGGCATACAAACAGATCACACAGGTAGAAGAAGGCCTGTAAACCAATATGGAGTAATTGACCCGAGGGTTGTATATTTGATGAACCCAGACTCGTTTATGCGGCAGATGGTCATAGTATAGTATCTCTTTTTTTAATGATAATACATAACGTTTGATTGAGCGCTGGGGCTTTCCCGAATTAAGGGAAAGCTCCTTCCGTTATTGGATTTAAAAGAAAGGGCTTCGCTTATAGAATGCTTCTTGATTTTTTTCATTGAAGGCCGATTCGCGGACTCCACTTCGGCGCTCCGCCGCTACAGCGAGCTTCACCGGGAGGAACTGGGCCGCGAGTACTGCTTCTTTCACACGTCTCGTCCCGAGCTGATCGCCAGAGAACGGTACGTCGGCGTTCGGGGGCCGCGATGATTTTCGCCGAGGATACGGATTGCCTTTCATTCCTGTCACCATTCACTTTCGGGGCCGGACGCTCGAACTGGTCAAGGTGCTGCTGGACACCGGCTCGGCGAGCGCGCTACTCAAGGCCGACATCGTGGGTGAAATCGGCATTGTTCCTAGTAGTGGCACTGCCATGGGGAGCATGACATGCGAGACAAGCAACTGTTTTGATGGAATGAGCGAGCTGGAGGAGCTCTCCGGAGACATTCTGGCGGTTCCTGTACCAGAGGAGAAGCGAGAAGAGGTCTTCGAGGAGACTCGCAAGGCGATCGAGCTCATGAAGCAAGGCAAGTAGGTACCACTCGACACGAAGCGCCCGGCCTCAAAGTCCCGATTGATGTAAGCGCAATGTAGACAACTTTTATATACAGCTACGCAAAGAAGGCACCTGATCGGGTGCCTTCGATTTCGCTCTATAGATGACATGGTGCACCTTTTCATAAGTAATCATCAGAAGGCATTCCCGCCCTTATCCTTATTTGAAAATGGATTTGAGATTTGTTGTAAACAGTGCTACGCTAACAACGGCGAACTTATAATCTATGCGCTTCCAGACATCCAATAGTGGTCACCAATTTAGCTACATGAAAGGTAACACGATGATCAAAGTTGAAAACTTATCCTTCACCTTTCCGCAAAAAGAGCTATATACAAACATCTCCTTTACGCTCGAAGAGGCACAGCATTGCGCTTTTATTGGAACAAGTGGCAGTGGCAAAAGTACACTGATCGATATACTGATGGATCCGGAACGATATTTGTTCGAGGGCAAGTTAGAGATCGACCCAGCCTGCAAAATCGGGTATGTAAGTCAGTTCTCTCAACTAGACAGAACGAAAGAAACAACGGTTTTTGAATATATCGGAGAACCCTTTATTAAGGTACAAGATGAGATCCAAGCTATTTGTGCTGAAATGGAAACAGCTTCTGACCTTGATCCGATCCTAGAAAAGTATCAAGAAGCTTTAGATGCTTTTGAGGCGATGGGCGGGGGAGATTTTGAAAGCAACATTAATAAGAAACTCAATCTAGCAAACCTTATGAAGCTAAAGGATGCTAGGGTATCCGATCTGAGTGGCGGGGAATTCAAACTCGTTCAAGTGATGAAGGAGATGCTGAATAGCCCAGACGTAATGGTTATGGATGAACCAGATGTATTTTTGGATTTTGAAAATCTAAATGCGCTCAAAAATCTGATCAACGCGCACAAAGGCATCCTGCTAGTGGTTACGCACAACCGGTATTTATTGAATCATTGCTTTAACAAAATTATTCACCTTGAAAATACGGAGCTCCAAGAATTTGATGGGCGGTATATCGATTATCATTTCTCCTTACTTCAGACCAAAATTGAGTTACAAGAACTCACAGTAGCTGAGGAAGAAGAGCTTGAGCGAAATGAGAAAATCATCAATCATCTAAGAGCTATTGCAACTTATAATGCAGATGCTTCTAAGGGCAGAGCGTTAAAAGCTAGAGTTAGCTATCAAGAGAGATTGGAAGCACGTAAAATTAAAGCTCCGTTTGTAGCTATAAAGCAGCCGACGATCCGTTTCAGTATGGAAAATGAAATGGAAGATACCACTGTTATACAGGTCAGTAATTATAGTGTTGCCTTTGATGAGTTGCTGCTAGACAATGTTAGCTTTGAGATCAAATCTACGGATAAAGTGGCCATTATCGGACCCAACGGTACTGGCAAAACGACTTTACTTCGAGAACTCTTTAACAATAAGCACGCTTCAATTGAAATAAATGCGGATGCTAAAGTGGCTTATTTATCACAGCTTCAAGGTGAAGTGCTTAATGATTCTAATACCATAATAGAAGAGTTCATCGATGCTGGGTTTGACACTTATGATGAGGTTAGATCGTACATTGCGAACTATGGCTTTGAAGGAGAAATCGTTAATCAGAAGATCGCATCGTTGTCTGGCGGAGAGAAAAATTTGCTTCAAGTGGCTAAAGTCGCTGCCAGTAAAGCAAATGTATTGCTTCTTGATGAACCGACGAGTCATTTGGACATCTATGCACAAATCGCGCTGGAAAAAGCCATTGAAGACTATAAAGGCGCGATTGTCATGATCTCTCATGATTTTTATTCGGTTGTGAATGGGATGGATTATGTACTAATTATTGACGATAAGACGATTCGAAAAATGAGTATACGGAAATTTAGACAGATGATTTATGCTCGTCATTTTGATAAAGACTATTTAGAAACGGAACAAAATAAAAAATCAGTTGAAATGAAAATCGAATTGGCTTTAAAAGAGACTGATTTTGAACGTGCCAAAGGATTAGTTGATGAGCTGGAAGCGCTAATTAAGCTGCTTTAAATGACAATCCTCTTATAAAGACGCTGATGGATTGAGAATCTCAGTGTCTTTTTTACTGTAGCCTATTGAACTATAACGTTGGCCAGAAGGGTGATAACCATGAGCGTAATACGGCTGGAGAACGTCACGAAGAAGTATGAAGAGTCCATGATCTTTCGCGACATTTATTTTCGAGTGATGCAAGGGGAACGGATCGGCCTCATCGGACGGAACGGCGCCGGCAAGTCGACGGTATTTAAGCTCATCATGGGCAAGGAAGAGCCGACGTCCGGTAAAGTGGAAATAGATCCTCAGGTGAGAATCGGGTATTTCTCTCAGTTCTCAGAGCTCAGCGGAAGCTTGTCCGTTCAACAAGAACTAGAAGCATGCTTTAAGCAGGTTGCCCTTATTGAACAAGAGTTACAGGAAGTCGGAGATAAGCTTGGTGTGGTGACCGACGATCGTGAGATGAATGCGCTGCTAGCAAGGCAAGCGGAGTTATTCGAACAGATGGATCATCTCGATGGCTGGAACGTTTCCGTCGAGATCAATACGGTGCTTACGAAGCTAGGGTTCAATGACAGAGCTCGCAATCAGCCCATCGATGAGTTGTCCGGGGGATGGCGTAACCGCGCGGCGCTCGCGAAGATGCTAATCGAGCTGCCCGATGTCGTTCTGCTCGACGAGCCTACGAATTACTTGGATATGGAAGGGATCGCATGGCTGGAACAGTGGTTGTACCGATTCAAGGGAGCCATGATTCTGGTGTCGCATGACCGGCAATTCATCGACAAGGTGGTCACGCGCACGATCGAGATCGAGAACTATCATTTCCAGGAATACGAAGGCAACTACACCGATTACGTCCGTAAGAAGAAGATGCGCAAGAAGGAGCTGGATCGCCAGTTCGAGTGGGAGGAAGAGCTGCTGCTCATGGAATCCGAGGCGATCGACGATCGCGCGAGCCGGAAGTCCGGTTCGAAAGACCGTCTCTCGCGGAAGCTGGCGGATAACAAGAAGCGGGTAGAGCCTCATCCCGTTAACGTGCTGATTACCGATATCTACGAGAGGTTGCGCTTTCCCGACAAGCTATGCGAAGTGAAGGCGATCGGGCAGACCTACGAGGGCAGGCAGATCTTCGAGAACGTAAGCTTCGATATTCAGAAGGAAGATCGCTTGGTCATCGTGGGACCGAACGGAAGCGGGAAGTCCACGCTCATTAAGGCGCTTACCGGGCAGGAGAAGCCGGATTCCGGGGAGGTTGTCTGGGAGAAGGGAGTCAGCTACGCCTACTTCAACCGGATGTGGGAGGAGCTTGACCCTAAGGATACCGTCAGCCACGCGGTGAATACGTATGGATTGGGACTGGACGCTCCACGTAAAAAGGTGAACAAATTCCTGGCTATGCTGCAATTCTCGGAGGCGGATCTGAGCAAAGCGACCGGCCATCTGTCTGGCGGGCAGAAAGCTCGGGTGGCACTGGCGAAGTGTCTTCTCTCGGGCGCAGCTGTAATTATCTTGGACGAGCCGACCAACCATCTGGACCTCACGAGCATACAGGTTATGGAGCAAGCTCTGATCCATTTTCCCGGCGCGGTCATAACGGTAAGCCATGATCGATTCTTCATCGATAAGATCGGGACCAAGATGCTGACCTTCGATCCGGTAACGGGAGTGACCGAACAGAGCTTGTAAGAGAGAAGTCCCACCATAATAGCCACAACTGAGTTTAACGGGAATAACGGCTTTTTTGTTTTGGAGCTTCGATGTTAGACGGTAGCAAGCAGTAATATAATAAGCTATGCAAAGCAGGCACTCCACTGAGTGCCTTTAATTTCGCCCTACTTGTGATACGCTGAACCTTATCATAAGTGACGGCCAAATTTTGTGTTGAGAAAACCTTGTAGGCACTCTAAATTTGAGCGTAATGCTCAAGTGAGGGGGTGCTTTTTTTTAACCCGATAGCTGTCTAGGCAGAGCGACTCGAAGGAGTTGTGATCGGTTGCGATCATGATGGTCTTTCCTTAATTTTCGCCGATGCTCCCGTTAAGCTGAAACCGTATCCTAAGTAAGTCGAACGCTCGCATATCGGTGGGTTGTAAGTACGAATTAACTTTTCCCAACAACCATATCGGTAACTCGCTGAGCGGTTTCTTCCTTTGTTAAATCTAATTTACCAGTCGTCCATAAATAGCCGGCTTCAACTACTATATTTGCATAAATGGGCGCATAGAAACTAATTTCCGACTCATCATTTACACCAATCAAACGTTTTGATAAATAGTCCCTCACTGCATTAAATATCCTCTCTTTTAATAGAGGAATCATTTCGAAGTAGCTATTTCGACATGGGAAATCCGGTTGTTGGTTAACTTCACATACAGCAAAAAAGAGTTGAGTGATTATTTCGCGATTAAACTCCTGACTACTGTTCGCTGTATATTTTTCAATCATTCCCGAAGCCGAGTCGCCAATTATATGATCCAATAAATCATATTTGTCTTTAAAATGGGCATAAAAAGTAGTGCGATTTACATGAGCTCTTTCGGTTAAGTCCAAGATCGTGATCTGCTCGAAATCCTTTACATTTGCCAATTCAATAAACGCATCGATAAGTGATTTTTTGGTATGCGTGATGCGAATATCCCTCGCCTTAGTTCCCAATTCGTTCACCTCTCATCCCGACAATTTCATGGTTTTGTTGCTACAGCGACATCCTACTTTTATTGTTGATTGTCCCACATTTGAATAGGGAGTATGTTTATTAAAGCAACACGCGTTGGTTATCATATCACAATGATAGAGCATCTAAAAGGTACTGCGAGGCACTTTTGTTAATTATGCCTCTGGCAGCTTGGTTCCATGCAAGGCGTAAAAAATGTTCAGCCTTAACGATGAACTTCAATTTAGTGGTATTTGCAAATTTGTTGGAATTGGTCAGATACAAGCTGATTGTCATTCTCGAGGAGGTAGTAAATTTGAAAACCATACTTGTAACAGGTGGATCGGACGGTATTGGAAAAGGCGTTGCCATGCATCTTTTAAGAAGCGGGAATCAGGTAATCGTTGTAGGGAGTTCCGCTACGAAAGGCCGCTCCTTCTTAAATGAGGCCAAACAGATCGGTGCAGGAGAACGAGCAACATTTCTTCAAGCAAACTTAAGTTTAGTATCGGAGAACAAGCGAGTGATTGAGGAGGTCCAAACGCGGTTTGCTTCTTTAGATAGTGTCATTTTTTGTGCAACTTCACATACGACAAGAGAACAATTGACCGAGACTGAAGAAGGATTTGAATTTAATTTTGCATTATCTTATTTAAGCAGATTTGTTCTGAGCTTCGGGCTCAAAGAAATGCTTGAGAAAGCAGCAAAGCCCGTCATTGTTAATGTTTGCGCACCAGGAATGAACGGAACGGTTAATTTGGAGGATATCCAAAACAAAAGAAATTACAACGGAGCAAAAATAAAATATCACGGTAGTCGGTTAAACGACCTTCTTGGCGTTGCCTTTTCCGATTTGAATTATGGAAAGATCAAGTATGTGCTATTTAACCCATGGGCTGTTCAAACAAAAGGCTATTTGGATTCAATCAAAAATCCGATTAATAAGGCGCTTGCAAGGGTGGCTTTTAAATTGATCGGCAAACCAGTTGAGAAGGCGGTTCTCCCGATTATTGATCACATTGAAGCCCCGCCTGCACAAAAATTGTCCGCGTATATCCAACGAAAAGAAGTAAGTCTCTCTAAGAATACGTTTAATTTAGACAATGCTCATCAGCTTTACCAAAAAACATTGCATTTGATGAAAGGGGAAAAATAAGGATGAAAACGATCGTAATCATTGGGGCTGGACCAGGGCTAGGCTTATCCATCGCTAAAAAATTCGGGGCGAATGGGTTTCAAGCTGCGCTAGTCGCAAGAAATGCCGAGAAATTATCTCTTATGGTGTACGAGTTGAAGGCATTAGGAATCAACACTAAGTATTATGTAGCGGATATTTCGGAATTACCTGCACTTAAAGCGGCGATTGATGCTATCAAGCATGATTTTGGTTCCATTGATGTGCTCGAATTCAGTCCGTATGCGGGACCGCATCAATTCCGAAATGTCATGGATACGACGCCAACGAATGTGTTAGAGCAGATAAACGGGCACTTGCTCCCTGCCATTCTTGCTGTGAACGAGTGGCTTCCAGACATGATTCAGCAGGGGGCTGGCGCCATTTTGTTTACGACAGGGATATCCGCTATGCAGCCGATCCCTATGATCGGGAATGTAGGTATCGTGATGTCAGGTCTTCGTAATTATGCAACAAACTTGCACAATGAACTTAAAGAGAAGGGAATATATGTAGGGCATCTTTCCATCGGCACATTGATTCAATCAGGTACAGCGGGAGATCCGGATCGTATTGCGGACGTTTGGTTTGATATGTATGAGAAGCGGGATCATTTTGAAAATGTATTTCCAGAAGGGCTGTTCCAATCTAACTAAAGAACGAAAATTACAAGACAGAAGGGGTTGAAGCTGCATTGACCAAGTCATTGCGAACATCGAAGAGATTGCCTCTTATGAGCTACGTGTGGAAGGCTCTCGTCGCCGCCTTTCTAGCTACGGTGATTAATGTCATCCTATTCTATATCGGAGATGCCAATGGGGCGTTCCCGGAGCAGATTATGGTTATGTCAGACAAGCCACTCGGAATTTCCAATGTCATCACGTTGTCCATCATCGGCACGGTCATTGGCATCGGTATTTTCGCAGCACTGGGAAGTGTTAAGGTATTCCGAATCATAGCCGTAATCGGATTGATCCTCCTTATTTATACACCGTATTTCGTTGAGGGCCGTACGACCTCATTCATTATTTATCTGGAACTCATGCATCTTGTTGCAGGTGTCATTACGATTTGGAGCGCCTCACGGAAAGTGAGATCGTAACAGGGATTCAACGACGAATTCGTTAAGCTGAACCTTATCATAAGTGACGACAGTTGAGCATTATAGACAGTAACTGGGGAGAGCCATGTTGTTGGGCTTGCAAACGCGATTTTAACATTAAGTATGATTTGAACAAGCCCAGTGCTACACGTGAAGATATAATAAAGAATTGGGGCACTGATGCCAGTAATTTTCATGTGATAAAATAGGATGAAAGTTGGCAATTAAACAGCTGTAGGGTGAGGAGTGGTGGGTAAGCCGGTTTCCCCACAGACTAGACTTGTTCGTTCCGGATAGTGATGAGCTTTATTTTTTTGATACGTCTTCCAAAGATGAACAGGGTGAATTTCCCATTATGTGTTATGATCTCATGAATGACTTGATCGACACGTATGCTTCGACGTTTGCGGAGTTTTTAGAACGGTTGATTGACGAGCGTTCTTAAATAAGAATACATCTTCAATTGCAGCTTGAACATCCAGGGTCCCGTTGTCGCGGTGCCCTTCCCTTGCGGCCTTGGCATCCTTCATTATTGTGATTCGGAAATGGTGAGTCGCATGCGGTCAATCGTGCAAACTCGCTTTGAACCATGATCGGGGCATGCTGGAATAGGCTGCCCCGATTGGACGGATTTCGCTTGATTAGTTTGGAGGGTAGCACACCAATAGGTTACTTACCCTTTCACGGTTGCAATCGGAGCCACTTCGGCCACAATCGTAGCCATGCCATGATCCACATGCGACTGTATAACCGGTGTAATATCTTTGTAGGCGTAAGGCGCTTCTTTCTTCAATTCTTCTTCCCACTTTTTCAAAATATCGCTCCGTCCGCGCAAGTCCGCCCGCTTGGGATCAATCGGATTGATGACTCTGAATTGGGCCAGAAATTCGCGAAGCTTGGCATCGTCCACTTTAGCCGCATCGCCGCGCGAGAGTGCACGACCTGCGCCATGGCTGGCGCTGAATAAGCTTTCCCGATTACCGAGTCCCGCCAAAATAAAGCTGTGCGCCCCCATGGAGCCGGGGATGAACACAGGTTCGCCCGTATATTGAAACGGTGTGCCCATCATTTGCTCGGCTGATTTTGCCGTACATGATCCTTTGCGATGCAGAAATCCACCCACTTGCTCCAACGTTCTTCCCATTGTTTTGATGAGACCAGAACCGTGTAACCAAAGGTCAATCAAGATATTGGCTTCGAACCCATACTAACGAGCACACGCGCGACTGCGTTAATAGTCGCATGCACATCGGAGTCCGACGTGCGCCAGTTAACAACGCTGATTCGCATTGCACGACGTCCTTTCCAAACGGTCCCACTAAAAAATGCCGTTCCTTCCGCGTTGATAGAGGCAATCACTGAGGCGGTGTGTGCGTCGTGATCTTCTTCAGATGCATTGGGCTTAGGGGACAGGAACCTAACCAGTCCTTGGTTCAGCGTAGGTGCGAAAACCAGTTCGGCACCATGCAACGCGGCGATACCGTTTGCAAGCGCTGCGGCATGGGCACAACTCCGATCAATGAGATCGGCCACGCCATGTCTACCGAGCTCGCGAAACGCCGCATAAACCGCAAAGCCTCGTGCGCGTCGAGTCCAATCAGGCGTCCAGTCGATTTGATCGCGCGTTGTCGCATCATGGGTCAGGTAGTCTGCGCTAATCACCATTGCCGCGCGATGTGCATTAGAGTCCGTAATGAGGGCAATTCCCAGGTCCTTCGGTGTATTCAGCCACTTATGCGCATCCGTCGCCCATGAATGCGCCATTTCGACTCCTGTCAGTTTACTCCGGTGTTGCCCACTTGCACGCGCCCAAAGTCCAAACGCACCGTCAATATGCACCCATGCCCCCGCTGTTCGCGCGATGGGGATGAGTTCACTGAACGGATCGATCGCGGCAACATTAAGATCAGCTGCGTCAAGAATAACAATCGTTGGGCTGTCAGAAACTCTAAGCGCTTTGAATAGCACATCTGCTGTGACACGCGCGTCTGCGTCGGTTGTGAGAGGAACCAGGGCAGCAGTTCCGATGCCGAGGAAACGTAGAGCTCGTTCGATACTTCCATGGCGTTGTTCCGATGCCAGAATACGTATTGCGGGGGCTCCGGTCAACCCGTCTTTCTCTACATTCCAACCCCTATCTCGAAGGAGCGCGTGACGCGCTGCGGCAAGGCAGGTGAAGTGCGCCATCTGACAGCCTGTGGTAAAAGCGAACGAAGCTGTACTAGGCAGATCAAGCACTTCTTTAATCCAGCTTCCGGCAACCTCTTCCACAACAGAAGCGGCTGGCCCGCAAGCATAAAGGGCGGCGTTATTGTCCCATGTGGAGGTGAGCCAATCTGCTGCAAGTGCTGAAGGCAGCGCGCCGCCAATCACCCAGGCAAAAAAGCGTCCCCCTGCAGAGCCTAAATGTCCTCCCTCAGTGGCAGCCACCAAATCGTCTATTACGCGTTCGGCGGGAATGCCGTCATTACCGAGAGGAATGCCTAATCGACGCCGTAATGTATTTGTGTCTGTAGTTGCGCTGACAGACCGCTTGTCCAGTTTATTAAGAAAATCAACGGCATGAGCCTGTGTACGCTCAAGCAGAGCATGGAAATTCGACACTCCGATTTCAATACCGTTTTGTGTGTTATTGGTCATAAAAAAACCTCCATGTAATAGATGAGCTTAATACAAATTCATTATAACTCGACAACTATTTTGAAATGTTGCTCATCCATTCGAACATTATTCCTTACACCGTATCGTTCATGAGCGTTCCTATATTCTTCTCTTTCGTGAAACTTTTCAAGATTTCTTACAAGGATAAACTATATCGTGAATTTCAGATGCTTGAAACATTGAAGGATGTAATACCTGTTCCCAAAGTGTTGGAATTTTGGGATGGGGATGAAATTATTACTGGAGCATTGCTTCTTTCGGCGATTCAAGGCATACCTTGTACAGAAGATATTGATGAGAAACTATCTTTTCAAATTGGCGTGTATCATGCGATGCTTCATGAGGTTAAAACTCCAGGTTACGGTTACCATGTGACTGATGGATTTAAGAATTTCGATCCAAATAATTGGAGACTACATATCAAAGGTAATTTTGAAAAGTGGAAAAAGCCTTGCAAAGAGGCTCTCGATCCGGAGCTGGTAAATGATAACAAGGTCACTGGCATTATTGATTTCGAGAGTGCCCGTGGTGGATCCTCTGAAATAGACTTTACAAAAATCAATCGATATATTTGGGGAGTAAACCCGAGAACAAAGCTATTGATCAAGACCATTGAATCGCAGGATATGAACCTTTACCACAATGGGTCATTTTTACTTATTTCCTAAACCAACCATTCTCTCCTTTAAAACCTCCACTATCTCTTTCGGCATTTCCCTAATCTTGATATCCCCGCCTAAGAAAAGCAGCCAATTTGTTATTTCTGCCAATTCATCCGAATGAAGAACATCGATAAACGTCTTTAAAATAGCCGTAGTTTGATAAGGATTCGTATATGAAATTGTGATTTTTAAAGGATGGTACTTTTTGAACTGGGCAATCGCCTTGGGACCAAGTTCGAGAACTAGGTTGATGGCTTCTTCCTGCGTACTTAGTTGTTCTACAATCTTCTTCTTGCTTATTCTTTTTTTCTCAGGGTATGGTTTGACATCGGTAAGATTGTCGACAGGGATGATCCGCCTCTTCTCCTCCTCTAGGTCGAAGCCTTCAATTTGCCAAGAGCTTTTTTCACGATATAGCCGCATGAGATAGATGGGGTAAGATTTGATTTCCCTTTCTTCTTCGACGGAAACCACTAAGTAGCGGTCTACAAGAAGAGTTTGGATGAATTGTTCTAACATCGGATGCGGCAGGTCTGACAGATCAAGCAGGTCAGGATTGTGGGGATTGGTACCTTCGAAGAGCAAGATTTGATTTAACAGAACAAGATCATCTTGCTGGTTTTGAGAGATAAGGCCGAGCAGCTTCTCCGCTAAAGAATGGCGACTCTTGAGATAAGGGAGTTGCAGATTTCGTGTGGCCATGAAGGCGATAAAAAGGGCCTTAATCTCATTATCGGTAAAGCGGACAGTGGGCAGGACGGAGTTGTTCATCACAAAATAACCCCCGTCCCTCCCGACTTCGGCGACTAGAGGCATTCCCATCGCTTCAATTTCCCTGATGTCTCGAATTGCCGTCGAACGAGAGATGTTAAACTCTTGCATGATTTCCGAAATGGTAAAATGGGCGCGGTTATTGATATACCGCATGATGATGTTAATCCGTTCTACTTTTTTCATCGGGCCCTCTAAACAGTATCATATTTTGACATGATTTATGATTATTATAAATCCATCAAGTAGAAAAACAAAATGACTTGATCAAATCAAAAAAGGAGCTGGGATAATGGCAGCATATACCCTTGAGGAAAAAGACGGCTTTGTCGTTCTAGGTATTGGAACGGAACTGAAGAGCGATTACACGGACTATGCGGGCATGAACAAGGAGAAGGAAAGCTTTTGGCGGACAGTGGAGCAGGATGGAAGGCTTGATACTTTAAAGGCGATCGCGGCGAACGAGTACATCTTTGCTGTGAACGAACTGGTAAACCGCAAGCGGATGTATTATGCCGGTGTCATGACAGAAGCATTGGTACCGGAAGAAGACAGAGTGATCCAATTCCCTAAGGGACAATACCTCGTCATTAAAGGCGAAGGAAAGACGGCTGATGAGTTGAGCAGCACGCTTACCGGCATTGCCTTTGGACAAGTCCTGCCGGAATCTGATAACTTCGCCTATGTCGGCGGGCCTAATGCAACGGTTGTAATGGGGAATAGAGACGGCACTGTGTATGGTGAAATGTGGATCCCGGTTATAAAGAAATAAACGAGATCAAAGGAGGCTTGGGAATGAGTATGATTACCGGCAATGAAAAAATCGCGGAGGTTGAATCTCGTCCTATTGGAAGGACGGCCGTTTATTGGACCGTCACCATCATTCTCGCAATCTCATTAACTTTAAGCGGGATCGGGCAATTGATGCGCTATGGTGGCAATGTGGATTTAGTGACCAATATTGGTTTTCCTTTATATGTCACGAACATTCTCGGAGCTTGGAAATTGCTTGGCGTCATTGCGATCGTCATGC
Source organism: Paenibacillus hodogayensis (assembly GCF_039536325.1). Taxonomy (NCBI): domain Bacteria; kingdom Bacillati; phylum Bacillota; class Bacilli; order Caryophanales; family Paenibacillaceae; genus Paenibacillus; species Paenibacillus hodogayensis. The sequence continues at coordinate 361,631 of NZ_BAAAYO010000013.1, read as the reverse complement.
CAGGTTTCCCTCGGCTTAAGGAATGGGCTTATAGCGGTATCTTTTTTCTAATGACGGGTGCGGCCTTATCCCATGCGTTCGCTCATGATTACGGCGATGGCGGATTCCATGTTATTCTTCCGCTCTTCTATGCCGCGCTTAGCATCGCCTCCTGGGCGCTGCGTCCGAAAAGCCGCATACTCTAATGGGAAGTGAAATGAATTCCAGCCCAGCGACTCTGATAGACTTTAGTTACCTAAGGCAATAATATTAGGTAAGGGCGCTGTAGGAGAGTGGTTATGATTGACCTATTAAGTGAATAAACAAATCAAATTAATCAATTCAATAAAGGAGCTGGGATTATGGCAACATATACTTTTGAGGAAAAAGACAGCTTTATCGTTCTTGGTATTGGAACGGAGCTGAAGAGCAATTATACGGATTATGCCGGTATGAACAAGGAGAAGGAAACCTTCTGGAGGTCAATGGAGCAGGATGGCAGGCTAGACACGTTAAAGGCCGTTGCTGCGAACGACTATATCTTTGCTGTAAACGAAGCGGTAAATCACAAGATGATGTATTATGCTGGCGTCATGACAGATTCAACGGTACCGGAAGAACACAGAGTAATCCAATTCCCTAAGGGACAATACCTCGTCGTTAAGGGTGAGGGGAAGACAGCTGATGAGTTGAGCAGTATGCTTACTGGCATTGCCTTTGGTCAAGTCTTGCCAGCAACTGATCATTACGCCTATGTAGGCGGGCCCAATGCAACGGTTGAGATGGGGAAGCGAGACGGCTTCGTGTATGGTGAAATGTGGATTCCGGTTGTGGAAAAGTAAATGAGATCAGCAAGAGGAATGTGGAATGTCCCCGATCGTTGATTATAACAATGTGTCTACAGTTGGTTTAGAGTCTTCACCAGTAGCAGAAGCAGAAGCAGCACCATATGACAAGTCTGTCTGACCCTGCATGTGTAGCATTTAAGTGAGCGAAAACAGGAGACCGTTTTCGCTCACTTTACATGGTAACAGTCGCGAAGTAAAGGTCAAAAAAACCTTGCTGTATGCGGTTTTCAGAGTACAAGCCCAGGCATACTCTTTCATTGCGTGACAAGATAAACAGCGTATATTCGGATAAATGATTGAGTTACTCGCATGCACTTTGCAAAAAACAGCTTATTAGCCGTATGTCAAATTATATTTTTCCAGCATTTTCTTAAACGCCTCATCTTTACGTTTGCTGCCAAAAGCGCCGCTCATTTGTTTCATGCCCTGTTTTTGCGCAATAAATTCCAAATCTTCAACCTCTGGTGGAGTAGCGCAAATTCCAAATGATTTTAGATTTGGAATTAAAGCGACATTAGAAATATCAGTCAGACGCTTACACCCATCAATATTCACTCGTTCTAAGCTATGGCAATCTTGAAGATTAGGGAAATAAGTAATCAGAGGATAATTACAAATACTTAAATCGTTTAGACAATGAAGTTCAGCAATAAAATCAAGATTATCAACCCATCTGCGCAACCTTCCATTTAGAAATAATTTTTTCAGCTTTAGAAGTTTTCCTAGAGCTGAATAGTCACCAATCTTCCCGCCATAGATATCCACTTCTTCTAAACAACTACATTCCAAAAGAAAATCTAGGTTTGTTAGTTTTTGCTCTTCAGCCCATATTTGAACTCTCGTTGTTTCTGAATGTGTTTTAAGAAGAGCAAAATCCTCTTCCGTAAAGGATTGAAGAACAACGCCTGTTTTTTCATTATAATAGCTTTTTTTTGACATAAAAAGAAAGCACCTCAAAATATTAAATTTTCTGCGTTAGGCTTTGTTGTGTACTATAAGATACAGAGTTTACTTCAGTCAATAGAGTGGCGAATAGGTCATGCTCGGGTTTGGAAGCGAGTCGGGTAGACAAGCTCACGTCTACGTTATATGGTTCACCTTTCAACAATAGTTCTCCATCATTTTATTTAAAAAATTGCGAAAGTCTTCCATGTAGGCTCTCGGTTCTACGATTTTTAGATTTGTACCGAAACTTGCTAAAAATTGAAATCCCGTATTGTTTTGAGGGACATAAATGGTTGCTAATAAATAGTCGGGACTATAGGTTTCAATACTCTTTCGTCCGTACCTTTCAATGAATTGATCTTGTATGCCAGGCGAAATCAGCGCCTTGACTACGACTAGTTCCGGTTGATAACTTGCTTCCTGCCCTTGCTCCAACAAATCGTCTCTAGGGCTAAACGTTTGTTCATTCATATTAAGATGATCGATCCGGGATAGTTTAAACGTTCTATTTCCCATACGTTGTAAACAGAATCCTTTCAGATACCAACTCGTTTCGCTAAAATGAAGCTGATAGGGCTCGACCGTTCTTTTCGTCGAAGTGCCATTTTTATCTATATAATCGAATGAAATTAATCTTCTCTTTAATATGGCTTCCTGACATGTCTTCAAGGTTTGACGAATCTCAGACCGACCCTCCCAATCATAAAAAGACAGTTGAATTGAACCTTTCGGAGCCAATGGGCTAACCATGGCTTCTATTTTTTTGATCGTTATTTCAATTTCTTCGCTAATTAGAATTTGTTCCAATCCGCCGAGCGCAGTCAATATATTCTCTAGGTCGGAGCTGCTTAAAAGACGTTTATCAACCTTGTATTCATCCATAATGCCGTAGCCGCCATGAACTCCATTGACCGAATAGATCGGGATGTTTGATAAACTCAACGTTTCCATATCGCGAAGAATCGTTCTTTTGGAGACGTTAAATAATTGCGCGAATTCTTTGCTGGAAACGACATCTTTTTTCAGCAAGATCATAATGATAGAGATTAGTCTCTCAACCTTTTCCATCGGTTCCCCTCTTTTTTCTACTTCAGTATGAAATGGTGACATATAGTTGTCACCTATTATGTATTATACTACATTTATAACAAGAAGGAGGTTATGCTGTATGTCAGCTATTGCCTATTTAAACTTTGATGGAATTGCAGAACAAGTGATTGAATTTTATTCGAAGGCTTTAAACGCAATTGAAGTAAAAAAAGCGAAATTTGGGGATATCCCGCAAGATCCAAACTACCCCATGCCGGAAAATGAGTTAAATATGATCATGGAGTCCTCCATAGAATTCGCAGGCGGGAAAATCATGATGTCGGATATTTTGCCTTCCATGAAGGCGGTAACTGGCGAGCTGGTGAAAGGGAATAATATTCTGATTAGTCTGGTCATGGACGATAAGGAAAAATTGGAAGAATACTTTAATCAGTTGTCCCTTGGCGGCCATGTCATCATGCCGTTATCCAATACTCCTTGGTCTTCGTGCTTTGGAATGCTAGTTGATAAGTTTGGAGTAAATTGGAAATTTAATAGCGACGCAGATCAGTTTCTTGATAACGTAATCTCCAACAAACAACAGTAATCATGATAAAAATAGCAATTTCCAAATCAAATGTTGAGAAAGTAAGGATGAATTAACGGATATATGATAAATATGGAAAGGAAATTCTAATTCAAATATGGAAATGGATCATTTAATTCCTGTAAAATCGAGAGAAGAGTTGAGGTTTTGGCTACAGGGAAATAGTAAGACTGAAAAATCTTGTTGGGCCTTGGTCAGTATGACGCCCAAATCGGATACGCTCTTCTATTTGGACGCGGTCGAGGAAGCTTTGTGCTTTGGATGGATCGATGGAGTCAAGAAGAAAATATCTGAAACGGAGCTGGCTCAGAGACTGTCCCCTCGAAGCAAAAAAAGCTCATGGACGGAATTGAATAAAGAACGTGTCCGCCGCCTCGAAAAGTTGGCGTTGATGACAGACGAAGGAAGAAAGGTGCTTCCTGATATGGATTACGATTCTTTTCGAATCGATCCGGTTATAGAGCAAAGGCTGAGAAAGGAAAAGCAAGTATATGAGAATTTCAAGGCATTTCCGGATCTGTATAAAAGAGTTCGGATCGACACGATACAAAGCATAAAAAAACAACCGGAATTATTTGAGAGCAGACTAGACAAATTCATAGCAAACACGAGAGAAAACAAAATGTACGGTCAATGGAATGATAATGGACGTTTACTCCATGGGTTATGATAAAAATTATGGAAAAGCAAAAAAACCTCATCTTGGAGGTTTTTTGTCTATAATGCTTAATTGCGTGCGGGCCATGCACTTTCGCAACTACCGCCCTTGCTGCTGGTACTGTCGGGGGGAGCAGCCGTATTTGCTTCTGAACACCCGCTCGAAGTGGGTCAAGGTGCGGAAGCCGGAAGCGTAGCAAATATCGGTTACCGGACGATCAGAGGCAAGCAGCAGTGCAGCCCCGAATTCAATCCGCAAGTTTTGCAGGTAATGCTGGAATGTAAGCCCAGTCGTCTGCCGGAAGCACGTGCTAAAGTATCCGGGAGCGAGATTGGCCTCTCTGGCGGCATCCTGCAGACGCAGCGGTTCTCGGAAGTGATGATGAATGAAGGGAAGGGCGTTCGCAATCGCGACGTGACTCGATGTCGAAGCCTCTACCGCCAATAAGTTCCGATCGGCCGAGCTGATCTCCCGCTGGCGCAGCAGTTCGATCAGTATGCGTTCCAATGCGCCTTTTACCATCAGCCGTTGGGCGGTTTTCGGTTCCCTTACTTCCCGGTCGATAGTCTTATATTCCTGCTCCACCCGCAGAAGCGCATCTTCCTCCAGACGGATCATCCTGCTTGCATTACCGTAAAGCAGTAATTCGCGCAGCTCGCCGACAAGCATTTCCTCCGAGAAGATCACATTATACACGTGCAGAACGGAATCCGGGTCCGGATATATTTCGTGGAAATCCGCCGGGGTAAGCAGAAATAGACTGCCTCTCTCCAGAGGATGGGCCACTCCGTTCAAGACGTTCGATCCTGTTCCTCCCGTGATGACGCACATTTCATAAAACTCGTGCCAATGAAGCGGAGACGGCTTCGTCAGCCGCTGTACAAAGATGTTGAACGACCGGTTAAGCTCCATATACTGCTCATTCAACAGTCGTCTAGGCTGAGTTCCATTCTCTCGCTTCATCGGTTCATTCCTTTCCGCTCACAGGAGTCTATACGTTCTCAAACTTGCTTCCAGCTATATCCCGCCCTCTGGCAAGCCATACCTTGTGATTCTCATTACGCTCCGGAATGACTCGCGTTTCCGTAGAGAAATAACGCATCGTATAGCCGCATCTGCGGTGAGGGCTCGTATTGGCCTTTGCGCCATGGATGATCCGGCTGTCGTGCAGCGAGCATTCGCCCCGCTCCAGTTCAAAGTAGACGGCTTGCGAATCGTCGATATTTTTCACTTGCGACTTGAACAAGTTCGTGCTTTTGTCCACGGCCTCGTACTCGGAAAACCCGTTGTTATGAGTGCCGGGGATGACGCGCATGCAGCCGTTCTCCTGATTGCTGCGGTCAATGGCCAGCCAGACCGTCACGATGTGATCGAAGCTGCTCACGCGGCCTTTCCAGTAGGCGGAGTCTTCGTGCCATGGAGTTGCGCGTCCCACCACTGGTTCTTTGCTGATGAAATGGCTTGACCACAACCCGATGTTTGGACCGATGATCGGTTCTACCAGATCCAGCACCTCATCGGCGAGCAAAAATTCCAACAGCCGTTCATCACGGAAGTGCGGGGTATCCAGCTCATCCGACAGCTTCGTGCCCTTCAAGGCCAGCTGCTCCTCGAAAATGTTCGTCAAGCGATTCAACTTTTCTTCAGAGAAAAGCGGCTTTTTGTACAGATAATAACCATTATGATTATAATAGGCCGCGTCCTCCGGAGATAGCAAGCTTTCTTTGTTTTGCATGAACATCGCCTCCACCAATCGATTATAGGTACAACTCTACTGTAGCAAATCGGGTGAGGCAGACGCTCATCTTTCCATACGGAATACTAAGCGTATCTTCAGATGGTTGTCGATGAAAGTGTAAAATCCGATGCCTATTGACGAACGTTCATCGCAGCTTCTTTATTTTTTACTCGTATTCGTTATAAAGAAGCCGTGGATCATATTTTCTTTTTTAGTCGCAGAGGATCATCGCATCTGAAGATAAGCCAATAAAGTCGAAAGAAAAGATGAGAATACCCATTGACGGGCAGTTATACTAACGGAGACTTCATCTATCATGATTCGGACGTATACATGATGAACGCAATCACCCGGAAGATACGAAATTTTAGCAAACCCTGTAAACGATTTTTGAGGAACACTCTATAAAGGAAAGAGGCTAGTAAAATGCAATTGCTCAGCTTTAAATCTTTATGGGACATGACTGGAACATTGGAAGAAAAATTAGAAAAAATCGCGGAGGCTGGGTACGGTGGAGTCGAATTCACGCTCCCATCCCAAGACAAACATAAGCATTTCCGCGAACTCCTTGAGCGATACAATCTCGCATTTATTGCACAGGTCGTCACACGGGATGACCATATTTCATCATTCGAATCGCTTGCTAGACAAGCAGCGGAATTTAATCCGGTAAAGATTGTTTCGCATAGCGCAAAGGATAGCATGTCCTACGAGGATCAACTGCGCTTTTTTGAGAAAGCACTTGCCGTCGAGGAGGCAATTTCTATTCCGGTTGCTCATGAAACGCATAGGGGAAGGGCGATGTTTACGCCATGGGCAACCTCGAAGCTACTGCACCAATTTCCCGAGCTGAAAATTACAGCAGACTTTAGCCATTGGTGCTGCGTATGCGAATCGCTGCTCCAGGATCAATCAGACCATATGTCGATTGCGCTTGATCGTGCTATTCACATTCACGGGCGTGTTGGATACGCGGAAGGGCCTCAAGTCGCTGATCCGCGAGCGCCGGAATACTCCAGAGAAGTCAGATCGTTCGTCAATTGGTGGTTGGAAATATGCAAGCGACGTGCGTCGGATGGCTATGCAATCATGACGTTTACACCGGAATTTGGCCCACCGGGTTATATGCATACACTGCCGTTTACAAACCAGCCCGTTACGGATGTTTGGGATGTAAACAAGTGGATGAACCAGTTCTTTTCCGAAAAATATAGAGACGTGTTCGAATGATGCACTCCCTCACATGCTGATTTTGAATATTTCGAAACCATAACGTGCCGCGTGTTTACAACTACGAAATAACGCATTCCAGTCCCCGTCTGATCATCAGGTGGGGACTATTTTACGCTAACCTTCTACCGTTTGGCGGACAGGGTGTCGGATAGGACCATATCTTGACACCTCGATTTGCTACTACAACATATCCATATAAGCTATACTATTAGAGTTGAGAAAGAATCGCTGCGTTGGTCGATAGCGGTGCCTTAAGCGTATGCGTGCATATCTACGTATGGGGGGCGGTAAACGATGATGAGAATTGCGATTGCGGCGCCGCACGGGTTCATCGAAAAAAACGAAACGAACGTCGTACGCGACGAACACAATTATATTAAAGCGCTGCTGAGTGCAGCGGTGGAATAGGTCGTTGGCGATGCGAATTAAATCATGGTTCTACGGATTGTCGTTTCGGAGCAGGGTCTGGTTTACGATTGTTCTGCTCATCACACTGGCAGTCAGCGCGAATGGGACGATCTCGTACTTCATCGCCGCCAAGGTCGTGCAAAAAAACGCCTTCCGGCTCAGCGAAGATACGATCAACAAGACGGCCCAGGTCGTCGACCAGCGCCTGCGCAACATTACGGTCTCGATGATGTCGCTGACAATGAGCGATTCGTTCAAAGAGATGATGGACGATGTCGCATCGGCGAATACGAGCCGGTACTACCAGCATTTGACCTTGTTGCAGAAGGTGTTCTCGCAATTCAGTTTCTACGACAGCTACATCCAATCGATTCTGATCGCCACCCCGATCGGCGACTTTTATCCGATGACTTCGATTCGTCTCACGAATCAGTCGTTCTACGAAAGCGACATGTACCAGCAGGCCAAAATCGAGAAACGGCCGTTCTGGGTACCGCGCCATGAAGACGCTTTCTTCTCAAATCGGGAGCAGGTCATATCGCTCGTGCTGAGCACGATCGGGGAAATACCGAATCAGGATTATAACGTCTACATCATTGTCAATGTCAAGGAAAACGATTTGTTACGCTTAATTGCGGACAACCAGGATACGACCGAGCCCGGACTGAGCTATATGTTCATCAACGAGGAAGGGCAGGAAATCGTTCGCTCGCCTCTTTATGCGGCTACCGACGCCAAGTGGCGATCTTCCTTCCTTGAACGGCTTTACAGTGACCAAAACGGCTACTTTTTTTATCCGCTGAATGGCAACGAATCGCTCATCAACTATGCGCGTCTGGAGGTGGGCGGGAACTGGATTTTACTTGGCGTCCAGTCCAAGGAGCGTCTGCTCGCCCAAGTCAACGGCATCAAACGATCGACGCTGTACGCGCTGTCCGGTTGCCTGCTGCTCTCCCTGTTCGTGTCGAACGGGCTGACGAGGCTGCTGCTCAAGCCGCTATACAAACTGCAGGAGCTGATGAGGCGGGTGGAGCGTAACGACTTGAACGTGCGTTATGCCAGCCCTTACCGGGATGAGGTTGCCCAGGTCGGATTACGCTTCAATCGCATGCTGGACGAAATCAAACGATTGATCCAGGACGTCACGGACGGGGAAACGGAAAAGCGGAAGGCGGAAATCAAAGCGTTGACCGCCCAGATGGATCCGCACTTCCTTTATAACACGCTGAACACGATTTATTGCAAATCAGAGCTTGGGGCGAACGACGATGTGAACGACATGATTCTTTCGCTGGCCCACATGTTCCAGCTCGGGCTTAGCAACGGTCGCGATTGGGTTACGCTGGAAGATGAAATTACCCACATGAAGATGTATTTGGCGATCCAGCATAAATGCTACGACACGCTATTCGATTACCGCCTCGATATCGGCAGCGGGGTGAACCTGTCGTCGACCGTACTGAAAATTTTACTGCAGCCTCTTGTCGAGAACGCGATTATCCATGGCTTTCAAAACATCCAAAACGGCGGGCACATCGAAATCGCCATCCATGCGGAGGCAGCGCAGCTCGTCCTTTCGGTCAAGGACAACGGCTGCGGCATGGACATCGAGGAGGTTTATCGCAACATGCGTCAGGCCGCCACAAGCAATAAAGGCTATGCTCTAAGCAACATTGCGCATCGGCTGCAATTGTATTATGGCGAACAAGCGCGGATGGATCTATACAGCGAACCGGGCTGTGGCGCGGAAGTCGTGCTGCGGCTGCCGGTAACGGAAGGAGGAGTCGCAGATGACTGAACGGCTCATTCGACTATGCGTGATCGACGATATCAGCAGCGTCGTCGAGATGATTACGAGCCGGATCGATTGGACGTCATACGGGATCGAGATTGCAGGTACGGCCGGAAGCGGTGTCGACGGCCTGCAGCTCGTCGAGGAGACACGCCCGGATATCGTATTGACGGACATACGGATGCCGAGAATGGACGGTCTGGAGATGACTGCTCACATCATGAAGCTGGCTCCGCACTGCAAAGTCGTTATTTTGAGCGGCTTTACCGATTTTGCCTATGCGCAACAAGCTATTCGGCTTGGTGCGTTCGATTTTTTGAAGAAGCCGTTCTCGCGCGAGGAAATAGTCAAAGTGGTGCTGAAAGCGAAGGAGGCGTGGGAAGAGGAGCGGCGCAGCCTGATCGAAGTCCACGAAATGGAGAAACGGCTGAAGGAAAGCATGCCGCTCCTGCGCCAGGAATATTTAAACACGCTCGTTCATCACCGAACAAACGCCGAGCAGGCCGAGAATCGTTGGCGGTATTTTCAAATTCCGCTGGAACCCGTGAAGCTCGTGGCAATGATTGTAGAAATCGATCGTTTCGATGGCAACTACGCGGCGCTGCCGACCCATGAAGTGGAACTGATCCGGTTTGCCATGCAAAACATTCTCAAGGAAACGATTGGCACATTTACGAAAGGCGTCGTATTCCGGGAGAGTGCCAATCGCCACGTCTGTATCCTCAATTGTGACGATCCGGAGCTGGCCAGCCGCATCGCCGACCGCTGCTGCGCTCATATCGCGCAGTATACCCGCTTCACGATCTCGATCGGCATCGGCTTGATTGCGGACGATATAAGCCAGCTTCCGGATTCGTACGAGCAAGCGTTGCACGCCTTTTCCTACCATTTCTACACCGGAGGCAACGGGGCGTTCAGCTTCGCTCATATCGCCGGCGCTGATAAGGAGCCTCCGCGTTTCGCGCCCGCAGCCGCTCAGGAGCTGCTGTTCGCATTGCGTGCGGGGAACCTCGAAAGAAGCTCGGGGCTGCTTACGCAACTGCTAAACGATTTGTTCGCCGGGACGCCAAAGCCCGATTATATGATCAGCGTTTGTTACGAGCTGGCGTTTATGATGCTGCGGGTGCTGCTGGAGAAGCTGCCTTATGAGCAAGTTCGGGGATTGGAGCGGCGCATTCGCGAGAACAAGGCGGCGGAGCCGACGATGCAAGAGCTGCGGCAGTTGCTCGACGACATTTGCCGCAAGGGCTGCAAGTGGATCGAGATGCAGCGTACGAGCGAGTCGGAACAAATCGTCCGGCAGTCGATGCAGTACATCCGGGACAATCTCAAGCAGCCGCTTACCGTCGAACAGTGCGCCAAACAGGCTAACCTCAGCGCCGGTTACTTCTCCAACGTGTTCAAGAAAATCGTCGGCGTGACCGTTCAACAGTTCATCACGCAAGAGCGGATCAATCGGGCCAAGCAGATGCTGATCGAAGACTACCAGGTGCAGGAAATCGCTGATGCGCTCAGCTACGAGCACCGGCGATACTTTAGCGAAGTGTTCAAGAAGGTGACCGGCATGACGCCGTCGGAATTCAGGCAGGCGTACTTGGGCAAGGACGGGCCGTAAGCGAAACTTCACCGTTTTGTTACCCTGGATGTTGGTCATGCCGCATGTACTGTCGGTGTCCCAGGCTTCATACTGGAAGAGTAAGTAGCAAATACTTCAGGGGGCCCGCATGATGTTACCGCAGCGCGGGTAACGAACGAAAGGGAGGATTTTCGCATGAAGAAAAAGATCGGGTATACGGGACTCACCGTTCTGATGTCGTTGGCGCTGGCCGCTTGCAACAGCAGTGGTGGCACAGGCGGCACCGACGGTGCAAGCCCGGACGCGTCCGCAAATAAAAAGGGTTCGGAAGATAAGGTGAAGCTGGAGTTCTGGTCGGTTGATCGTACAGACGCCGATTACACTCGAGAAAAAATCGCCAAGTTTCAAGCCGAAAACCCCGGGATTGAAATCAATTATGTGGTCAAGACAGAAGAGTATAACCAGGCGATCGATCTCGCTTTTGCATCCTCGCAGTCGCCGGACATTTTTCGCGTCAAGGAGAACACGATCCAGACGTTCTACAAAAAAGGCTATCTGGAGCCACTCGACGATTATTTTAACGCCGAGTTTAAAAACAAGTTCACGCCGCTGAAAGATCTGAACCTGTTTGACGGCAAATTGTACAGTTTTCCGAACTACGGCTACACGATGCGGCTTGTATATAACGTTGATCTGTTCGAGAAGGCCGGCATCAAAAATCCGCCGAGCACGCTGCAGGAAATGGTTGAAACGGCGAAGAAGCTTACGGCCGTCGGCAAAGCGGACGGAGCTTACGGATTCGCCCTCAACTTCAAGAGCCCGGCCAGCGCCTTCGACCGTTCGGCGCGCGCTATCGCCGAGCTGAACGGCTATGGCGGCTTCGGCTTTGATTTTAAAACAGGTCGGTTCGATGTAAACGGATTCAAGCCCATTGTCGAAGCGTTCCGACAGATGCAAGTCGACGGCAGTACCCTGCCGGGCATGGAATCGCTCGACATCGACCCGCTCCGCGCCCAGTTTGCCGAAGGCAAAATCGGCATGTACATCTCATTCTCTTCCGAGCCGGGCGTCTACCAGAACCAGTTTCCGGCCAAAATCCGCTGGGCGGCGGCGCAGGTGCCTTCGTTCGATGGAACCGTGCGCGGCGCATCCGGCTTCCTTGGCGGTCAGTGGCTTAGCATTAGCAAAAACTCCAAGCATAAGAAAGAAGCCGCCAAGTTTCTGAATTTCATGTACGGCGAGCAAATATTGCTCGATTATCATGAAAAAGGATACGGGATCTCAATGGTGCCATCGGTCCTGAGCAAGGCGAAAAAAGCGGATATCAAAGGCTTCGAATGGTTTACTCCGACAAAGTACGACGGCGCGTGGCCGATTCAGCCAACCGTAGCCGTACAAGGCGAAAAATACCAGGACGCGTTCTTCAAGTACATGCTGCTAGGCGGCGATCTGGACAAAATCATCGCCGATCTGAACAAGCGCTACAACGAGGCGCTCGACAAAGCGATCGCCGCCAAGGAAGTGGATGTGAAGCCTGATCCAAGCTTCGATCCGAAAAATTTGCAAAATATGTTAGTGAAGTAAGTTAGCTCGACAGGTCGTAGGGTCAGAAGTGGCTTCTGACCCTTTGTCGTAATTTCGGGGAAAGGTTCGTGGGACCCATGAAACAATGGAGAACGAATGCGGCGGGCGCTTTCTTCACCTTGCCCAGTCTTCTCTTGACGCTCGTGTTTACGGTTTATCCAATCTTTTGGGTGTTCCGGTACATGTTTTATGATTACAAAGGGTACGGCACACCCCGTTTCATCGGCTTGGACAACTTCCGGACCTTATGGTCGGATCATTTGCTGTGGAATTCCGTCGTCCAAACATTCGTCTATGCGGGCGGGAAGCTGATTCTGACGCTGCCGCTGGCGCTCCTACTAGCGGTCATCCTCAATCGTGCGATCAAAGGACGACAGCTTTTGCGGGCGATTTATTTCTTGCCGACGATTATCAGCTCTGCGGTGATTTCCGTTGTGTTTTTCATCGTGTTCAACTCGTACAACGGCATTTTGAATCAGTTTCTAATCAAGCTCGGAATCACCGACAAAGGCATTGAATGGCTGGGGCCGAAATACGCCATGCTGACGGTCATTCTCATCGCGGTATGGGGAGCGATCGGCAACTATATGATTTTATTCATCGCCGGTTTGCAGAATATTCCGCATGAGGTTCATGAGAGCGCGGATTTAGATGGCGCCAATGTCTGGCAAAAGTTTTGGTACATCACGGTGCCGATGCTTGGTCCGGTGCTGCAGATGGTCATCATGCTGGCGATCATCAACTCGCTCAAAAGCTATGAAAGCATCATGGTGCTGACGGACGGCGGGCCGATTGGCAAAACCGAAGTGATGTTTCTGTACCTGTATCGTCTCCTGTTCCCGACGCCATCGGCCAGCACTGTGCTGGAGCAGCAAATCGGCTACGGCAGCGCGGTCGGTTTCGTGACGGCGTTAATCGTCGGCGGCGTGACAGCCCTGTACTTTTATTTGTCCAGAAAATTAAATCAAAACGTTTAATCCCGTCTATCTACCGTTTTTTTCTTGGAGGAATGAATCATGCAGCAAGCAACTGCGGGAAAGCCGAGCGCTTCGAGCGGCGTCGTTCCCGTCTTTCTACGACCCGGAACGATCTTTCTATGGATCTTTTTGCTGGTCATGGCGTTTCTCACGCTATTTCCGGTGCTTGTGGCCATCCTCGGTTCGTTCAAAACGAACGCCGAGTTGACCGCCGGCGCTACCATACTGCCGAAGACTTGGCACTTCTCCAACTACGTGGAGGCATGGAAGACGGCCAATTTTTCCCGGTATACGTGGAACAGCTTGTTTATTAGTCTAGCCACGACAGTGGGAACGCTGCTCGTCGCTTCGATGGCTGCCTATGGGGTGGATCGGCTGCGATTCGTGGGCAGACGGATGTATATCTTCATTCAAGCGGCCACGATGTTTATCTCTGTCGGTCCGCTGGTGCTGCACCCGCAATTCCGAATCATGGTCACGCTGCACTTGCAAACTTCGCTGTGGGGCGTCGTTATTTTGCTGGTCAGCGCCCACGCAGCCACTTACTTCATCCTGTATAGCTTCGTAAGGGCAATTCCGCGGGAGCTGGACGAGGCCGCCAAAATCGACGGCAGCTCGATGCTGGGCACGTATTGGCGGATCATCCTGCCTTTGCTTGGGCCGGGGCTGGGGGTATCGGCGCTGTTTACGTTCCGTGCGGCCTGGAATGAATACATTATGCCGCTCGTGTTCACGATGAGCCAGCCGAAATTGCAGCCGCTCACGGTAGGCTTGTCCAACTTACGCTACGGCGCTGCTGCGGCTGCGCAAACGCACTATATGATGGCCGGCGCCTGCCTGTCGATCCTGCCCATACTCATCGTTTACGTGTTTGCCAACAAATCGTTTATGCAGATGACAGCAGGCTCGCTCAAAGGATAATACCGGTTTTCATACAAACCAGCCCTCGCTCTCGCGGGGGCTGGTTTTTTGCAGTATGCTGGTTAAACAATTGGGTGACTAATAAAATATTTACTTCTATATCGGTATAAAAAACTTGATTTTTCCATCATTTCGTATCATGAATTAAATAAAAAAATTAGGAATTAAGTTAATTTGAGTAAAAAAGTGATTGTTCGTATTTAGGAGGCAGACCGGATTTTTTCCTTTGGACTGTTGCAAAATCGCAAGGCATAAACAAAATCCCCGCCTGAGTGGAAATAATTCCATTCGGGCGGTTTTGTATACTTCGCCGTTATCAGATCGTCGCCGCCGCCGTTTTCCTCTAACAACTTGAAGAAGCGCGCTCACGCTGATTCTTGAAGCTCGCGAATTCCTCCCCATCCGGGGACCTGTCTCACTCGTTGCTGCGGGTAGCTCCGTTCATTTTGTGTCACATGACATTATGACACTGGCGGATTTGACATCAAGAGCCGTAGAATACGTCTACTACTTGCAAAGGATGTGGGCTCTTTGATGGCCAGAACCGCCGTCAGCTTTGTTCAAAACGGCTATTTCCTGCTGCTTACTTTCGTCACTGGATTGTTTTACTTCAGCTTTTATCTGGTCACTCTTACATTGGGCTTGAGCCTTTCGTTTACCGTCGCGGGGGTTCCTCTCCTGACTCACGTTTTGCGGACGACGACCGCCTTCCTGCAATTTGAACGGGTACAGACCAAGATCTATACGGACATTACCACCGAGCCTTGCGTTAAATCCGTCAACCCCAATGTGTCCAACTGGCTTCAAGCGAAAAAGGAGCTGCTGAACCTACGCAACTGGATCGCAATTGGCTGGCTGCTGTTGAAATTTCCGGTAGGGATTTTCAGTCTGATCAGTGCGACCTTGCTCTACGCGGCGCCGCTTGTATTGATTGCGGTCCCGTTCCTCTATCCGTTTATCAACCTTTCCTTTATGGGTGCGCCGGTAGATACGGTTACCAAAGCCGTGATGGTATCGGCCACAGGGGTCGTATGGATGATGGTGAGCTACAGGCTAGCGGATCGCTTGGCGCGCTTGATAGGCGGCTACACGCGCCTGATGATCAAGCATGTGAACCGGTAGACGCCATGCTCGGCTTCGCCTCGTAGGTATCGTCTGATGGTGGTTTACTTTATAGCCGTTTACTCAATAATAGTTACGTAATGTCATATTGAATGTTTTTAGGAGTTGATGGTTTTGTTCGATATGGTCAAGCAATGGTACTGGTACGACTGGCTCATGTTCATAATCCGTCTGATATGCAGCATTTCTCTCGTGTTTACGACCATAGAGCTGCAAGAATATTTCACGCTGCCGATTGCGGTCCTTGTGCTGTGGCAGCTTATTGCTTTTTCTGTTCCATGGCTTTGCTTGCAGCTCGATTATAAATACTACCTGCTTACCGAAATCGTGATCTCGGGCGGGTTGTGCTTGTATCTGGCTTCATTTTTTCCGCAAGCCTACTTCTCATTCCTACTGTATGCCTTTTTAATTGCTGCCAACAGCGCGAAAAGGGCCTATCTCTGGTCAGGGCCTGTATCCATATTGCTCCTGCCCGCCATAATCAAGCTGATTGCAGAGCAGAGTGAATACTGGGTCATGGCCGTTCACATCGGGATGGCGTATGTCTTCGGATTCTCCTTCCATTTACTCGCGCTCAATCATCGTCAAGGAGAAATTATTCGCGAGCAAAATGCGGTGCTGGAGCAGTACCTGTCCCAAATCGAGCGCATCACGCTTGCCGAAGAGCGGAATCGGCTGTCCAAAGAGCTTCATGATACCGTCGGTAATGCCTACACATCGCTCATAATGGGATTGGAAACGTTGCGTCCTGAGCTGGCAACGGATACAGGAACGGAAAGGCTCGATTCCCTATTGAACCTGGCCCGCCAAAATATGGAGGAGGTCAGAGGCTACGTGCATCAAATCGAATCGCCGCATGAGGCGCTCCCGCTGCTTCAGTCTTTGAGGAAGCTGGCGGAGGAGTTTCAGGAGCATGCCAAGGTGACGGTTCGTTTCCATGCCTACGGGGAAGAATATCCTGTAACGAAGCAAGCGAAGACAGCGCTCTATCGCTGCTTGCAAGAGTCGTTGACGAATGCCGTGCGTCATGGACACTCGACAGAGATTAAGGTTTCCGTACAATTCGAGCCCCAGCAGACGAGACTGGAAATTCAAGATAACGGCCGCGGGATGGAGCATGGGAGGGAAGGCTTCGGCTTGAGCGCCATGAAGGAGCGGGCGATGAATTTGCAAGGCCATGTGGCTGTCTATTCGGAGCCGGGAGAAGGCACTCTCGTTACCTGTACACTACCCAGACAAACGGAGCTTAAGGATGAAGTCATCCGCCTGTTGGTCGTAGATGACCAGCCCTTTTTCCGTGAAAGCCTGCGGACTCTGTTGGAGGAGCAGCGGGATTTGCAGGTTGTCGGGACGGCAGAGGATGGAGAGCAAGCGATCGAGCTGTGTAGGCAGTTTCAGCCACAGCTGGTGCTTATGGATTTGGAAATGCCGAATGTGGATGGAATCTCCGCATCCCGTACGATAAAAGAAACGTGGCCCCACATCCGCATTCTGATTCTCACCACGTTCGAGGATACCAGACAGGCTCTGGAGGCGATGCGAAGCGGGGTGGATGGATACTTGTTGAAGTCCATGCAGCCTTTAGAGCTGGCCGAAACGATACGCACCGTCTACCGCGGGGGCACGCTGATCGATCAGGGCGTATCTCACAAATTGTTTGCCCAGTTGGAAGCGGACAATAGCGGGGATGATCCTTCGCCAATCAAAGCGTCATCGGCCTATGAGTTAACGCCGCGGGAGCTTGAAATTTTACAGTTCGTGTCCAAAGGGCTGCGATATAAAAGCATTGCTTCCAAATTGTATTTATCCGATGGTACGGTTCGAAACTACGCGTCATCGGCTTATGTGAAGCTGGGGGTCCGCAACCGGGAGGAAGCGGTGCAAAAAGCCAGGGAGGCCGGGCTTCTGGAATAATCCTCAATTCATTTATCATGGTGGCGGATGCCGATCTACGGAGTGATTCTGCTTCGTAGGATCGAACACCCGCCATTTAAATTTTTAAAGGCCGGTATTTACTTTTCAGAATTATGGTTTTCGTTCATTACGAATTGGTAATGTATAGTAATCAAATGCCAGATCCAATAAGGCACTCGCTTCCTGCCGCTTCAGCAGCTGCTTGGAACGGAAGTTGATGGAGCCGTCCGAATTGTTCTTGGTATCCGGGTCCATGATGCCTTGGGATACAAGGGTTGTGATAGCTTCAACTGCCCATGCATCCGTTTCGCCACTTAATGCAACCTTGGCTCCAGGCTCAGCTTGCCTCAAGTTTTGGATCATAACTGCCGCCATCTGTCTGGTGACTGGAGAATCAGGCTGATAATCAGGCAATCCGGACAGCATCTGCTTCTTGTTTGGTTCAATCGTATAAGGCATGGATTCCCAGCCATGGGCGTGCAGTAGCAACTCCGAGAACTCATCCTGAGTCATCGTTCCATCCGGATCGAAGAGGGTGGCGGACTTTCCGTCCATGACCTTCAAAGCATGAAGATTATGAATATAAGACGCATACTTGCTGTCCGCGGGTACATCAGTGAATGGCGCATCCATATTTACTTTTTGAGCATAACCCACGTAGTGCGGAAGTGCCATGTAATAGAAATAGGTGATTTGGCCTGTCCCATTTTTTTGAAAGGCCACTTTATTGCCGGATTCATCCTCAAAGAGTAAAGGGTGGATCATTTTCAACGTACTCTTGCCCAAATCTCCTGTCTCCATAACCAATTTTCCGTCTGAATAGGAAACCTGCGTTCTTATGGATCCAAGACGCGTGTTTTGGTACAATCCCGTGTAGTCCTTAGCCTGCTGCTCACTGATTGGCGAGTAGGATGGCTGTGGAGCCTCTTCTTTTCTCGGGTAATAATGATTCATGAATGCCTCATACACGTCGAGACTCATCATGGAGTCGTTATTGTAGGACATGTAGAACGCTGTATTTTCCTCCGGCAAAATAACAATCAAGGAAGAATGACCGGTTACATTTCCCCCTTTGATAACCACATGATGACCATTCATCTTCTCTTTGAAGTAGCCTTCGAATCCGATGGTTGTGACAGGGAACTCTTTGTCAGGGAACACTTGGTAGGTGTGCATTTGCTCGATGCTCTTGGAACTTAAGATCTCTTTGCCTTCATACGTTCCTTTGTTCAGATGCATCATCAGGTACTTTACCATGTCATCTGCGTTTGATACCATGCCGCCGCTAGGCCGATCGGTTGGTTTGAACCCCTCTAGGGGAATCAGCTCGCCTTTTGGCCCATAATGGGCAGCCATTCTGCTGAGCAGTTCGGGGGTAAACCGCACATTCGTCGAGTTCATGCCTAACGGCTTGAAAACATGTTCCTCCATATACTGGGCGAATGACATGCCCGATACTTCCCCTACCGCGTACCCCGCCAGTGTGAATCCAAAATTATCGTAGGTGTACGCTTCACCCGGAGGCCTGACAACAGTCGGCATATTCGCTTCGAGAGACTCCTTCATCGGGAAAAATTGATTCACATATTCCGGTTCCGATCCCGAGAGGATATCCGGTTTGTCAAAGCCGCTCGTATACGTAAGCAGATCGTACATCGTCAGTTTTTTCCCTGTTGTATTCGGTACCTTCATCCCTCCCAGGTATTCCTGGATATCGTGATGCAAATCAATCTTTCCCTTATCGACCAGCTGCATAGCTGCCAATGCCGTGAACTGCTTCGTCACTGAACCAATTTGGAATACAGTGCTGCTGTCTACCGGAATTTTATTTTCCCTGTCGGCAAAACCGTAACCCTTGCTTAGCAGCACTTTCCCATTCGATACGACCGCAAAATTAGAACCAACCGTATTATACTTCTTCATTGCGTCCGCAAAAATGCCATCTGCAAAGGCCTCCAGTTCCCTGGCATCCCGTGGCCCCTTCAGGCTAGCTTCCTCAGATGCAACTGGCGCGGGAGCCTGCGAGGTATTGGGTGCGTTCCCTGGTCCCATACAAGCGGTAATGGCGGTAGTGACCGTAGCAGTTAATAGCAGAACTGCGAGATTCGTGCGAGTCCATTTCTTCATAAATGGTGTCTCCTTGTCCATTAGATTTGCCGCTTAACAATCGGCTGAGCCCAGTATGGCAAAGGAGTTGTCACACCAACAAGTTGCATTTCGTCATCCATGATATCCAGCCACTTTGAAAGCGTCATGTGACAATTCGGCACTAGGTTTATTGACAAGGGGGGCATTAAGATACGTGAAAGGGCGATGAATCATTCAGGAGACGAGATGCTTCGCAGCGTACAAGGACAAGCCCGGCTCATTAACCTTTATGCAAATCGGGTTGACTTGGGGTGTGGATTTTCCGGCGGAGCACAAGACAGTCTTCCTTGCCCAAAGCCATTAGAACTGGAGTGTGAACATCATCGCTTTCTTACAAGATATCGTTATCCAATACGGTTATATTGCCATCTTCCTCTGCCTTACGCTTGGCATTATTGGTTTGCCTGTGCCTGATGAGGTTCTCATGATAATTGTTGGTTATCTTTCTTCAATTGGGCTACTTTACTTCCCTGTATCCCTTGTGATCAGCGTCCTCGGGGCTATGAGCGGCATGCTGTGCAGTTACGCCATTGGGCGGAAGTTTGGCAAGCCGCTGCTGTGGAAGTATGGAAAATGGGTCAGGCTCACGACCAAAAGGATAGAGAAAACAGAGAACTGGTTCGAGCGTTACGGCCCCTGGGCGATATGCATCGGCTACTATATTCCAGGGCTCCGCCATCTGACTTGTTATCTGGCAGGGATGAGCACCATGAAACCACGGAAATATATAGTCTACTCGGGCTTGGGAGCCCTGTGCTGGTGTGCAATTTTTATTTCAATTGGGTATTTTCTAGGGGGATATATTGATTTTTCGGATTATCATGGTTCTATTTTGGGGTTGTTTTCCTCTTGAGTGCTGCGCGGCGAGTTAAACGATTTGGCGGAGGAATATTGCCCGGAGCGCTGAAAATCAGAGCGTTGATTCGGAATCCCCAAGGCGATGCAAAAAAATACCCGCAAGGCAACGGGCCTGCGGGTTAAATTTATATATTCAAAAGGGGGTCGTCTTTTATTATAGACGGGCATCATTAGAGACAGATGAAGAAAACATTTCAATTGTGTAACAAATTGTTGCGATCCTCGCGGTATTCAGTAGGGGAAAGGCCGTGCCTTTTTTTTGAACTGCACTGGAGAAATACAAGGGGTCATTAAATCCGACCGACGATGCGATTTGCTTGATCGTCAACGGTTTGTGAAGCAGAAGCTTGGCTTGCTCCATACGCAAGTTCATCAAAAAAATGACGGGGGACATCCCGGTATATTGGGTATCACATCTTGCTGGAAAAGCCGATGTCACCCGAATGCGTCGAGCTGGAACTGACGGCCCAAAAGCATGATCGTTTGCAGACGATTTGCTATGTGCTGCGGTACACCAACTTGATTCTTCTAAAATGAATAGTTTGTAAAGCTATATATTGTCAAAAGCAGTCTACCGATATAGTACTATAGAGCCATTTTCTAAAACATCAGGAGTTGGGGGATTCTATTGAAGATTGCAACCTGGCTTAAAGCGACGAGTGGCGTTTTTATTTTACTATCGGTTCTGAATGGAGTCACTATTCTTAAACTTCAGAGCAGCGTAGCGCTAGAACGCTCCGCTGTAAACAAGCAAGCCGTATTCAAGCAATTGGGTATCGATCTAGCGAATGCCTCGGACTATTTAACAAACGAAGCAAGAGCTTATGCGCAGTTCGGAGATAAAGTCTATTATGGTAATTATTGGAAGGAAGTCAACGAGACCAAAACGAGAGATCATGTCGTGGCTAAATTGACTGAATTGGGCGCGACCAAAGAAGAACTGGATCTCATAGCAAAGGCCAAACAAGATTCGGATGCTCTTGTCAAAACGGAAGACGCAGCAATGAAAGCTGTGGAAAGCAAGGATTTCAATAGAGCCCGGCAACTCATGTTTGACAATAATTACGACGCCAATAAAAAAGTCATTATGGAATCGCTGCAGCAGTTTCAACAAAAGATGAATACGAGAGCGGAACATGAAGCGGACGCTGCCAACCAGCAAGCAAGCTTGATGCTTACGGTAACTGTACTCTTGCTTACCACTACATTTGCGGTATTACTGGCGATGATCCTGATGATCTTCATCAAGTTGAAGCCTCTTAAGCTTGTCAATGGAAAAATTGCCGAACTTGCCAAAAGCGGCGGTGATCTTACCGGGAGACTGAATTACTCCGGCAAGGATGAAATCGGAGAAATTTCAAATTCCTTAAATGCCATGCTGGAGGTCCTGCAATCGATTATTAGAGATGTTCGAGATACTTCTCGCAGCGTATTAAGTTCGTCAAGCAAGCTGGTCGGAAATACGAAAGAAACGGCAAGTACGACAGAGGAAATTACGAGGCGAGGAGCTGTTATTGAGCAAGGGGCGACAACTTCTGTGCAAAATACGCTTGATGCACTTCGTGCAATCGAAGAAATGTCCAAGGGTGTGCAGCGTGTTGCAGAATCCGCAGAGGATCTTTCTAAAGCGGCATTAAAGACGGAACAAGACGCCGCCAACGGAGCAGGTTACATTCAGCAAGTCAACAAACAGATGGTCCAAATCGGAAATTCCGTCAGTGGTACGGTAGCCATCGTGGAACACCTTAAAGAAAGATCGACTCACATTGAAAGTATCGTTTCCGCTATATCGGAAGTATCGAACCGGACGAATTTACTATCGCTAAACGCATCGATTGAGGCGGCAAGAGCTGGCGAACATGGCAGAGGTTTTTCTGTTGTGGCTAACGAAATTCGAAAACTGGCCGAGCATTCCGCAGCTTCGGCAGGACAAATAGCGGTACTCTTACAGGATATTAAGAAAGATTCTTTTGAAACAGAGCGCGCGATGCAGCAAGTGACGGAAGAAGTGCTGAACGGTCAACAGAAGATAGAAGAAGCGATCGAATCATTTGAAAACATTTTGAAGTCAAGCCAGAGAGTGGCTGCACAAGTCCAGGAGCTTTCTGCCGTTAGCGAGCAAATGGCGGCAGGGTCAGAAGAAATTGCCGCATCTGTTTCGGATATGGCTGCAGTCGCTGAAGAATCGCTCGAAGGAGTTAAAAGCGTTAACGATATGACGGTAAAGCAAAACGTTTTAATTCGGGAGGTTTCTTCATTTACCGAATTGCTTAGCGGTGATTCCCAGGCCTTGGAAAACCTCGTGATGAAGTTTAAAGTGTAAGTATCAAAGTATCAACGGTTCACCGTTACGAACTCCTATCCAAACTGCGAAGAGCACCCACATAGGTGCTCTTTTCATTTCGCCGATCGATGATAGGTTTCCACTCTGGTTTCGGATGGAATGTCATGTTGACTTGCTCCCACCCCGGAAACCTTCTCTGTAATGTTTGGGCGTACCGCCTGTCAGTTGAGTGAACATCCGGATGAAATAGGAGGAGCTGTTGAATCCGGTTTCTCCGGCGATTTGGTGGATCGGCATATAGCTGTTTTTCAACAGCAGTTTCGCCTGCTCGATCCGGTAGTGGTTCAAATAGTCCAATGGCGTGCAGCCGTAAACCTGCCTCATGCAGCGTGTTATGTATACCGGGTGAAAATGGAACGCATCCTTCAACACTTGATGATCGATCTTATCCGCATAGCGGTTGCGAAGAAATTGCGCCACGCTGTCTGCCAGACGACGAGGCGGCGTCTCCCATTTCGGACGATCGACATTGCCGAGCGTGTACAGCATCTGCTGAAAAAGCAACTGTTGTTTCCACTGCGGCGCAACATCTTCTTCCCCGGCGGGCCGCGAAACCTCCTCCAACCAATCGAACACCTGAAGCGATTCCGACAACCTGTGATATTGGGGCAGCGTTAACATAAACCGTTCGATCGAACGGAAGAAAGGGCCCTCCTCCGGTTGATCCAACTTGGATCCAGACCAAGCCTCCTGACCGGCGTGCCACTCCCCCGTCGTCTGAAAATGAGCCCAATAAAACTCCGTCGTCTCCGTGCAAGGTTTGAAGCCGTAATGATGGGCATCGGGCCGCAGGATAAGAAACTCCCCCTTACGAATCTCGAAAGACTGCTCTTCTTCCGCGATATACAACACGCCTTTACATACCGCAAGCAAGTCGAATACCTCGATCGCTCTACGGTTCGGATGGCAATCCCCCACTTCGTAGCGCGTCATCCCGCTGCTGATATAGTGAGGCAAAGGGGGGGCCACAAAGTGAATAAATTCCATTCCATCTACCCCTAAAACGTTTATTTTGTACAACTAATTGGTTTATTTACTAGATTTAACATCCTAATTATACCGTGTATAGTTTATTTGTGAAGTTTAAAATGTATGATTGGAGGAAACGACGTGTTATTGGATCTCAATACATATAGGGATAAGGTGATGGGCTGCTGGATGGGCAAAAATATCGGCGGCACGCTCGGAGCTCCCTTCGAAGGGAAGCGCAGAATCTTTGACGTGGTCGGATACACGGAGGAGGTCAACCAAAACCCCCCTCCGAACGACGACCTGGATTTGCAACTGGTATGGCTGAACGCGGTCGAGAAATACGGCCCGACGGTGGACGCGCGCATTTTGGGCGAATACTGGATGTCCTTCATCATTCCGGATTGGGCGGAATACGGCGCAGCCAAAGCCAACATGAGAATGGGACTCGTTCCTCCACTTTCGGGTCATGTCGGCAATCCGCTCAAAGACAGCTGCGGCAGCTTCATCCGTTCGGAGATCTGGGCGTGCCTCGCCCCCGGTCAACCGGAAATGGCAGCGCGATACGCCTATGAGGATGCAATCGTCGACCATAGCGGGGAAGGTGTATACGGCGAAGTGTTTTGGGCGGCGCTCCAGAGCGCCGCGTTCGCGGAGTCGGACAAGTGGAAGTTGATTCAGATCGGTCTGTCGTATATTCCCGACAACTGCGGGGTTGCTCGGGGCGTGAAGCTTGCCATCGACGCCTACCGTTCCGGCGCGAATTGGCAGGAAGCTCGAAAAGTCGTCATGAACGGCGTTCCCGGAACATTCGGACTGATGGGACAGCCGATTTCTGATATGGAAACCGATATTGCCATAGGCGAGCCGGGTTGGGACGCTCCGAGCAATATCGGCATTACGATCATTGGCTGGCTTTACGGAGAGGACGATTTCGGGCGCAGCCTCTGCACGGCCGTCAATTGTGGGGAGGATACGGACTGTACGGGGGCGACGCTTGGCGCCACGCTCGGCATTATTCTGGGTCGGCAAGCCTTGCCGGAGGAATGGACCGCTCCGCTCGGCGATGTGATCAACACCAAGTGTATCCACAATCTGAGCGTAACGTTGTCTGTACCATCCACCGTTACCGAGTTAACCGAACGTGTGCTCCGGCTGGCGCCTTCGTTCCTCGGCTATCCGATCGTGGATATATTGGCTCCTGGCGGCTATACGCTTCAGATGAAGGAAGGCGACGAGCTGTTTTGCCGCAACGATGATCGGTATAGCAAGGGAGTTTACAACTATGGCTTGCCGAAAAATCCGACCAAGTTGAGAGATGTGGTGTCGCGCGCGCCGTATGCCGTATTGTTCGACTTCGTCGCATTTTCCGCCATTCTCGACTACCGGGAAGATCCGTTCTTCTGCCCGGGCGAGGCTAGAACGGTACGGATCCAACTGGAGACAAGCGATTTCATGAACCACCCGCAATGGCTGGAGCTGAAATGGTATTTGCCCGAAGGTGTGAAGCTTGCGGCAAATTCGACCAGCAGCGTCTTTCTTCCTACGTACAACATGGGCAAAACCGAGCTGGAATTTACATTTCTGGCCGACGAGTTCAAGGGAGACCGGCTCGAAGCGCTGCTCGACATTACATCGCGCGGCCGCCATTCCCGCGGCACGGTTCCGGTGCTGTTGCTGAAAGGAACGGCTTCCTTCTAGGGCACATTTTCGCGGATGAAAGGAAAGAAACAGCGGCAGCCATGGACGAGAAAGTAAAGTCCGAAGCTGCCGCTGTTTGTATTGCATATAAACTATCGCTTTCCGTAGGCTCCATATTTGATTTGATCGGAACCAAGCTTATAAGTGTATTTTTGAGGTTACCTCCAAAATGTAATCTTGTCCGAGCTTAAACGAACGGATTCATATCCGTCTTGTTTGGCTTTTCCTATGGAGATAATCATTACCGGAGTATAGCGTTCTTCATCCAAGTCAAAAGCTTTGGCTACCTGATCGACTTCAAAGCCTGCCATTGGGTTCGTATCATACCCATGCGCACGAGCTACCAGCATGAACTGCATGGCAAAAAGGCTGCTATCGATTTTGGCAACTTCAACTTTCAATTCTTGGGGGAGAGCCGGGTACATCGATAGGATGGTTTTGAGTTGGCTGTCTCGTATTTCAGCCGGCATTTTTCCTTGGTCCACGGCCGTATTATAGATTTCTTCAGCATTTAAATAGCTTTGGGTATCGCCGAAAATCAACAACATGGCCGATGAAGTGTCGTTTTGTACCGTATTGAACCGCACAAGAGGTCTTAGCTTTTCTTTTCCTTCCGGAGTGTCGACCACGACTACGCGCCAAGGCTGCATATTGGCAGAGGACGGAGCCAAGCTCGCTTCCGTAATCATCTCATTCATCTCATCTTTCGATATTTTAAAGTTCTCGTCATAATGACGAACGGAACGTCGTCCCTTGACGATACTGGCGAAATCGTTGTTCTGGATATGGCTGAACATAGAATCTCTCCTCTGGATAACCTTAATTTTTTGACATGGCGTATGTCATTGGTTATCCTATTCGTATTATGAACTATAAACTTAGGTTCATAGCAATATATAAAGAGAGGTCCCATGATGAGAATAAATGACGTTTCAAAAGTAACGGGTCTGCCGATATCCACCTTGAGATTCTATGAACGTAAAAACCTCATTCCGGACGTATTTCTTCAACGGGATGCGAATAATTATCGTATTTACTCTGAAGAAATCGTTGAATATCTCAATGATGTGAAGGCATTGTTAGCCGTGGAATTTTCTATAGAAGAGTTAAGTTTGCTGGTCAATCAACAACTTCATTTATCCTATGAGGAAAAGAAAAAAGTGGTGGAGCAGAAAATCAAAGAAATTGAAGGCATTCAGAACCAGTTGAGAAAGTCGAAAAAATTCCTGAAGGCAATCTTGGAAGGAAAAGCAAATTTCCAAACAAAGTGTTAAGGACAGCTTGCTGGCTATTGTGCAGATTAACCGACGCCATCAGCCCCGTTAAGCTGAACCTCGTATCACAAAACAGTGGTAAAGTTGAAGATTGAGTTGAAAGTGGAAGCAACTTTGTAAGGGATTAAACTTTAGCCGCAATAACTGTAAGATGAACCTTACACGTTATTGCGGCTATTTGATTTTGGTAGGGAATACGCAGCCAAAGCTTTTGTTATCGATTTCTCAATGTACTCGGGTTAGAAAAGACTAAGGAATTTCCCAGCATACGCCCGATCACCCGATTGAATGACAATCTCTTCTGTTCTAATACATGGTCCTGCCATAAGAAAATCCCTCTGTCGAACATAAAGTTAATCCCAACGAGTATAAATTCAGCGGTTTCCTGAAGGTCTTGAATTTGAAAGATGCCTTCGGACATCCCTTGTTCCAGAATTTGTATTACATAAGGCGCGCTTTCCTGTACGATCTGTACGAGGAATTTCTGGTGAATCGATGCATTGTATTCATGATGGAGAACTTCACCGATCTTGCTCTCATCATCGTAGGACTGTTCCCACAAGATGGTATAGAGCTTTGCATCCGCACTCATTCCTTCGGTTTCGGCTAGAGCTTTGATCTTGTTAATCTTTTCATCCACCAAGCGCCCCACAATGGCGATCATAATATCGTTCTTGGTTTTGAAATGGTAAAAAAACGTACCTTGAGCAATGCCCAGTTTTTTGACGATATCGCTTACAGCGGTTTGATCGTAGCCCTGTTCTCTGAACAGTTCCAATGAGGTCTCTATTATTTCATTGCGTCGAATTTCTGGTTTTTTGTTAACTCTCTTCATGGGTATTCCTCCTCCTTATATTTTATTTTATTGACTTACAGTCAGTTAGTCAAATATAATGAACGGGATATAAAATAACTGACTGATAATCAGTTAGGGGAGAGGGAGAAGACTTTATGAATTTACGCCTTATCTTATATCTTGTTGGCTTCAGTGCCTTCACAGGATCCTTAGGACAAAACTTATATACGCCTCTGTTGTCCGACATGCAAAAAGAGCTGAATACAACAAGCTATTTAATGAGTTTGACGGTCTCTTTATTTTTGGTTGCCTTGGCTGTCATGCAGATCGTGTTCGGACCACTGGCAGATAGCAAAGGAAGAAGAAAGGTGCTTTTACCTGCGCTTGTCTTATATTGTGCAGCATCTTTAGGCGCCGCATTCTCCCATTCCATTGGTTTATTTTTGGTGTTCCGCGTCTTGCAGGGCATAGGTTCGGCAGTCCTTCCTGTTGTAGGGGCAGCTGTAATCGGGGACTTGTTCCGTGAGAAAGAACTGGCAAAGGGAATGGCCGTTTATCAGCTTATGATTTTACTTGCACCTGCTGTAGGGCCACTTCTCGGTGGAGTGATCGGGGAAAAGTTCGGTTACCAAGGAGTATTTCTCTTTTTAACGTTCTTAATACTGTTGCTTCTGCTCGCTAATATGAAGTTCCTACCCGAGACAAAGTCACAGACATTATCCACGAAAAAGTTCAGTCTAAGATCGTTCAGTATTATTTTTCGCAACCATCTTGGCGCTGTCGTAGTATTATATGGATTTGTACAATGTGTTGTTTACTTGGCCTATATTGTGTTCGTGCCCCAAATACTAAGTACGTTTTATCGAATGTCATCAGGAAAAGTCGGCCTTGTCCTCCTCCTTATGTCCGTCTGTACGATTGTAAGTATTACGATTGGCAGTTGGATGCGCAATCGAATGGGAAGCGGAAGAGGCTTACTGTATGCATTCCTCTTTCAATCGTGTAGCGTAGTTTTGTTTGCTTTAACCGCCCATCTATCGTTGCCGCTCTTGATAGTGGACGTCTGTTTGTTTGGCTTTACGATGGGATTGACTGCGTCGATGCCCACTACTATTTTGGCGGAACAATTTCCAGAGGAACGCGCTACTGCGATCGGCGTTTTTAACTTGGTCCGATATATAGGCAGTGCGCTTGGCCCGATGATTGGTTCCTTGCTCTATGTGGAGAACAACTTGAAGCCTTTGTTCTTAACTTGTGGCATTGTTTACTTCATTTCTGTCTTGCTCGGGGGCTGGTGGATGCGTTCGAAGCGTCTGAAGGTTGTTACATCTTGAGGAGAATGAAGGAGAAATCCGTAAAATTTCAGGAGCTGTCACGCCGTGACAAGCTCCTGTTACTTCTCGCATGACAAGAAGAAACCTCATAACACCGGCTCAAAAACGACTAATAGCAACAAGTACCGTTAACGCGAAGAAGACAATGTTCACGCCAATTTCTCGATATTCCTTACGTGCAATATGAAATAGAGCGCCGAAACAAACTACTGCGGCAAGTGCAATTGCCGCAATTGGCGTCCATATAGGCGTGATATTCAGCGCTAAAGGTAGAATGATTCCAAGTGCCCCAAGCAATTCTGCTAACCCGATCAAGACGACGAACGTTTTGGAAACGTCTTTTACCCAACCCCAAGACGCTCTGGCTTTATCATACTGAAATGCCTTCAACCAGCCGGAGTAGATAAAACCTAGCGCAACAAGCCCTTGAACGATCCATAATGCGATATTCATGAATAGCGCCAACCTCCTTATTTTCAACATTCTCTAAAGGTATAATAAACTCAAGTATTGGAATTGAGGAAGTAGGCACTTTTTCTAAACCTGGTATATAAAAAGTTACCTAACAGAGCCGAGGGAGGTGGGAGGTTCCAATGAAAGAATACTGTAAATTTGAATCAGCCCTGGATATTCTAATAGGAAAATGGAAGCCAGTCATTCTGCTTCAGCTTATTTCAAACGGTACGATGAGATTCAGCGAGCTTCAAAAGGCAATACCGGATATAAACAAAAAGATGCTCGCCCAACAATTAAGAGAATTGGAGTACAACGATATCGTACTTCGCGTGGCTTATAACCAAGTCCCCCCAAAAGTTGAATATTCGATTTCGGATTACGGCAAAGGTTTAAGCACGGTGTTACAGGCTTTGAATGATTGGGGAGAGGCTCATGTGGAGCATATGAATGAGCTATATGGGGAAGAGCGTTCAGGACCCGGAGAGCTTGATTCGTAAATAAGGGGCGAGCCAGGACAAGAATATGCCCTAACCCGCCCCTTCTGTTTGTCTTTCGTTGGCTTAATATAGAGTCTTAACAGCCTCCGGTGTGAAGGGGATCAATTCGGCAATGCGCCCTTCTCGGATTTTAGCGGCCCAGGCTGGGTCGACCAGCAAGGCCCGGCCTACGGAGACCAGATCAAATTCTTTGTGCTCCAATTTCTCGATTAACTTATCAATGTTGGCATGCTCAGCTCCTTTACCTTCGGACCAGAGGCTGGTAAAATCACTGTCTAGACCGACAGATCCAACCGTAATCGTCGGTTTCCCTGTCAGTTTTTTGGTCCAGCCGGCCAGGTTCAGGTCGGAGCCTTCGAATTCAGGTTCCCAGAAGCGGCGAGTGGAGCAGTGGAAGATATCAACCCCCGCAGCGACCAGCGGCGCCAAAAATTGCTCAAGCTGTTCCGGGTTGGCAGCCAGTTTTGCTGTATAGTCGCTACTCTTCCATTGGGAGAACCGCAACACGATAGGGAAGTCCGGCCCGACTGCACGACGGCAAGCTTCGATGACCTCCACGGCGAAGTTGGTGCGCTTCAGCATGTCGCCGCCATAGCGGTCGGTACGGGAGTTTGTTTTTTCCCAGAAAAATTGGTCGATCAAATAGCCGTGCGCACCGTGAAGCTCAATGCCGTCAAACCCAATATGCTTGGCATTTGCCGCTCCCTGTGCGAAAGCTTGGACGATGTCCGCAATTTCCGATTCGGTATATTCGCCGACATGGCCTCTTGCCCCCATGTGCCAAATCTGCGGGATGATGCGTCCGCCGGCTGCGTGGACCTCGGCCACAACGTTGGCCCAGCCCTGTAGTGCCGCTTCCCCATAGATGTGCGGGACGTTGGCTTGATTGGAGGCATCCGGGTGATCGACCACCGTGCCTTCGGTCACGATCAAGCCCACACCGTTCTCGGCTCTGCGGCGGTAATAGGCGGCTACATCCGCACCAGGGATTCCGTCCGGTGAAAACGCCCGGGTCATCGGCGCCATCACGATACGGTTGGCCAGCTTCAAATTCCCGATTGTGAATGGTTCGAATAAGGCTTGAACAGTTTGAGTATGATTCATAAGAAGTACCTCCCAAGATGAGTAATGGATATGCTGAATTCGGATTATTTTTGGTTTAAGTTTCATTACACTTATTATTGCCTTTGCACCACCTCCTTCATGAGATCTTTCTTATCCTTATTTTTCAATAAGCACTTCATTATTGACTGTGTAGTCAAGAACTTTTCAAAAAAAATTACGGCTCCATCATTGCGAAAGAAGTACGCAAGATCATGGCGATCCGTTCCTGGGATGCACCTGATTTCTCCAGGATCTTTGCGCCAAGCAGAGCATTATTCAGACAAGCGGCAAGCTCATGGCTGCTGAAACGGGTCGTAATCTGCTTCTGCTCCTGACCGCTACGAATGATCTCTTCCAGCAGTTGTTCAACGCGGGAGAACATCAACTCGATCTCGCGGCTTACCTCCTCGTCTTCGGTTCCAAACTCCAATATGGAATTCACCATGAAGCATCCGCAGTCAACCGTGTCGTCGTCTGGACGCAGCATGGCTTCGCGGACGGTCTGCAACTTCTGTAAGGGAGATAGCTCCTGGGAGACCCTTTCTTCCAAGGACGCTAAACTCAGTTCGCGATAACGCGTCAATGTCTTCAAGAACAAGGCTCGCTTATCTTTAAAGACACCATAAAAGCTTTGCTTCTTAACCTTAGTCGTACGGGTCAGATCCTCAAAGGAGGTAGACTTAAAGCCCTTGGTCCAGAATACTTCCATGGACTGATGCAGGGCACGATCGATATCAAATTCTCTTGGTCTGCTCATGGGAACCATCATAGCAGTTCTTGACCGTGCAGTCAATATCTCCGGCGGGGCCTTGAATCAGACTGGTGAGTACCAGAAACTCCCCATGCCAGTTTATTCCGTTTAATCTAACACCATTTAGCAGAGATGGCTGTATAATAGACATAAGGAAATCTCGCTCATAGAAGAAACCGATTAGGAGAGGAATACTTCTTGGCAGATCAGTCACCCAAATACCAATTGAATTTGAGGCATATTCTATTATTGCTAGGATTATTCATTGTTATTTTATCCGGGTCCCGCCTTTGGTGGATGGACATGTTTCAGGGTCATAAACTGGAGCCGATCAAAAATGGACAAGTCGATTTGCGAAATTGGAATGCAGAAGACGGGGATGTTGTTTCACTTGATGGGGAATGGGAGTTTTATCCCTCGCAAAGGCTGATCGGTAGCAAGCAGCAGCAAGAATTAGGCGAGATGGAGCCAACTCTTATTCAAGTTCCGGGAAGATGGAATGAAGCTTTGCATGCCGGGAAGCCGACTCCATACGGATTTGGTTCTTATCGCTTGCGACTTTATGTAAATCCGGAAAAGGAACTTAATTATAGTATTCGGGTCCCCAGCGTACGCACTTCCTCAGAAGTATATGTGAATGGCCGATTGCTTGCTAAATCCGGGCGGGTGGCGGAAACAGAGGATGCCTACATAGCGAAGAACCTGCCTTACTCTACCAGCTTTACGGCAGATGAAAATGGTGTAATCGAACTGGTCATTCAGGCAGCCAATTATGTGGATAGTCGAAGTAGCGGCATTGTTCGATCCATAAAATTTGGTTCAGAAGAAGCGATTGCAAAGAACACGAAGGTGTCCATTTCTATGCAGCTTCTGGCAGCCATTATATTTTTTATACATGCTGCCTATTCGTTGATTTTGTTTTTATTGGGAAATAAGGAGAAGAAGCTGCTTTATTTTTCTTTGCTCACTTTCTGTATGACACTGAGTAATGTATTAAGCAGTGATGAGAAGTTGTTCCATCAAATATTTTATATCGGCCATGTTTGGGATTATCGGCTGGCGAATATTACTCTCCTGATTGGGATCCAAGCTTTGTTGGAATGCATCAATCATCGCGAACTTCGTTATTGGAACCGGATTTATCCTGTGTATAAAGGAATCAATTTGGGGATTGCCGGTATTACGTTGTTTTTAAATCCGTATCAGGTGACGATGCTCTTCCCGGTTTATTATTTACTCGGTGGAATTGCCGGAGTCATCACGATGATTACGATCTTTAACAAAGTACTGAAGGATATAAAGGGCAATCTTTTGCTGTTGTTTTCGATCCTTGCGGCGATTCATCATTTTATTTGGTTGCTGTTCTGGCGGGAAAGCGGATTTAGTCTAGTCTACTATCCGTTTGATCTCATTATTTCGATGGGTTGTTTAGCCTCAGTATGGTTTAAAGATTATTTCATCATGCATGCGAACACGAAAGAGCTTGCGACAACTTTGCAACGAATGAATGACCATAAAGACCAGTTTCTGGCCAACACTTCGCATGAATTTAAAAATCCGCTTCATAGCATTCTTAATATGTCACAATCCGTGTTAAAACGGGAACGACATTTGTTGCAGGATCGGAGTATCAAAGAGCTTGAAACGGTGTTATCGGTAGGACGACGAATGACATTGATATTAAACGATTTGATTGATGTGATGAGTTTACGGGAAGGCAATCCGCGCATACAGAAAAAAGTCATCTATGTACAACCCATTGTGACCGGAGTACTTGATATCCTGCAATTAAACGCCGAAGTGAAGTCTATACAAATAACGAATCAAATTCCTGAAGATTTTCCTCCCGTCAATGCAGATGAGAACCGGGTTGTTCAAATCGTTTTCAATTTACTTCATAATGCTGTGAAATATACGAATGACGGGGGCATTTCGATTCAAGCATTTGTAAAGGACGGACGAGCTCATATCGTTATTGCCGATACAGGGATCGGAATGGATGAGAATATGCTTAAGCGCCTATTCCGCCCGTACGAGCAAGCCAGTACAAGTGAGACCTTGATTGAAGGCGGCTTTGGGCTGGGCTTGAGTATAAGCAAGCAACTCGTTGAGCTTCATGGGGGTGCATTAGAGGTGTCTTCCGCTTTGGGGGAAGGCTCTACATTCACCTTTTCATTAAAGCTAGCAGGCTTCGACGTGGTGGAAGAGCATGAGGCGAGGGGCGAATTTGAACCGATATCCATACCATCGATGCCGATCCCCCCAAATATGACAATAAACACGGAAAAGGCAGATATCTCGCTGGCTGCAAAACCAACAACTTTATTAGAAATGAATCGTGACCGTCCGCTCCTATTAATTGTTGATGATGATCCCGTCAATCTTCAAGTGCTCGAAGCCATTTTGCCACCAGACGAATATGATATAACCATGGTAACGAGCGGCATGGAAGCGTTGGCTGTACTGGACGTAAAGGAATGGGATCTGGTCATCTCCGATATTATGATGCCGCTGATGTCCGGGTACGAGCTGACACGAAAAATACGAGAACGGTTTACACTTACAGAGCTCCCGGTTTTGCTTCTTACGGCAAGAAGCCGACCGGAAGATATTCAGAATGGTTTTCTAGCGGGAGCTAACGATTATGTGACGAAACCGGTGGAAGCGATAGAAATCAAATCGCGGATAGAGGCGCTAACGACGATAAAACAATCCGTTCGGGAACAACTGCGATTAGAAGCGGCATGGCTGCAAGCGCAAATCCAGCCTCATTTTATATTTAATGCGTTGAATGCCGTAAAAGCTTTAAGTGAAATCAATTTGGATACGATGCGTAATTTGCTGGATGAGTTCAGTGTTTATTTGCGGAACAAATTTAAATTTCAAAACATGGATGCTCTTGTTCCGATCGAAGAAGAGCTGCGGCTAGTGCGCGCTTATCTATATATTGAAAAGGCTCGATTTGAAGAAAGGTTACGGGTGATTTGGGAAATAGATGGCTGCGAGGACGTCCAGGTCCCCTTTCTTACGATCCAGCCTCTCGTTGAAAATGCGATAAAACATGGCATCATGAAGCGCAATCGCGGAGGAACGATTTTGATTCGGATTTCTCTCTATGAGACGCATGCAGAGATAACAGTCGAAGACGATGGGGCCGGAATAGACGAGGATCAATTGCAGCGAATTTTAGAAAGAAATGCGGATAGTCGTTCAGGCGTCGGATTGATCAATACGGATCAGCGATTAAAACGGCACTTCGGAACAGGACTTTCTATTAAAAGTACATTAGGTACAGGGACAAAGGTAACGTTTCATGTACATATAAAGGTTGAATAGCGGGGTAAAGGTATAAGCTAATGGGAAAAATTGCGTTGTGATCAAGGGGTATCCCAATTAAAGTAAGGAAGAGGAGGTGCGGGGAACGATGGGAAACCGGACGTTTTTGAGCGTGACTGCGGAGGCAGTAGAGGGGCAGTATGAAGATGTTGCCTTTGAGACGAACAACTTTCTCGCACCCTTGTGGTTCAGTTTCGTCACTCAGGAGCACTATCAATGTTACCGCGAGCGGCTGATGACAGCTTGGCATGCAGTTAAACCCCACCTGGAACATGAGGATCTTGAGGATTTACCCGAATGGGAAGCATTTGCGAAGGCATTAAATTGGCATATTCCATGGGGAGAGGCTGTTACGCAATTGCGCCAGAGCTTGCCTGTTACATTGGCACGTTTCCCGGCGCTTGGTCCTTATATGTTAGAATGGTTGGAAACTTTATTTACACACGTGCAAACGCATCAATCTCCTGTTATTCATCTGGAATTGGCTCAGTATTTTCATTTTTATACGGACCCCCATCAGTACTTGGAGCAGATCGAGCAATGCCTTCATCTGTGGTGGCGTCCAGACGAATTATGGTTTGAGCGCTGGAACGATACCATGAATCCGTATCAGTTGGGAGGCGAGCATTTACCAAAGAGAGAAGGGAATAGTGAAGACCAGAAAAAAGAAGAAGCCACGGTTACGCCGGAGCTAGAAGAAACGCGGCTTGCTAATTCGACATCTTCAAAAACTTCGAAACGGTTGGAAGGGTTATATTTCTGGCTGCTTGGTAGCCTATCGGCGGGACTTTTTTTAGGAACGTTGCTGTTAACCTCAAGCAAGGGTCTGGCCGTTCTAGCCTTCCTTCTTCCCGCTATTTGTATCGTTTTGTGGGAGCTGTTTATTCGCCCTAAGAAGATCCCCTCTACCAAGAAAGAAAGATCGGTTCCATCGCTTGTTACAAGCAAGATCACGTATTACGATGGAGCTTCGCCAATCAAACTTCAAGGCATCGAAGCCGTGAATTTGGATAAAAGCGGTTCTTTCACTGTACTTTGGCATCATATTCTGCGTGCTCAAGTTGGCCTGCCGAATCAAATCGTGCTTATACTCCATGCTGAATTTGAGAGTTTGTATCCGTCGCCAGCGGTTGTTAGGGTTGACGACGAATTAGCGGCCGGACATATCGCCTCTGCCGCTAATTCTATTGCCAGTCTTTCGCGGCTTGAGTCACATTACTAGTTCCTTACCGATTTTTCTCCACGAGCAGCTTCGTCATGATATCCAACTGATAGGACACACTGATCGGATCGGTGAGCAGGAATAGGTCGAAATCGATGTCGTATACATGGCCCTTGTGCACGGCCGCCGTGTTCGCCCATATTTTCTGATTTTTTTGCAGTGCCTCCTCGGCGCCTTTATTGGTGGCGATGAACAAATGATCGCCGATGTATTCCGGGATGACCTCGGCCGCTATTTCCCACACATCTCCCCGAATGACATCGGTCAGTACCTTTGCCTGCGGCTTGAGTCCGAGATACTTATAGATGACGTTTCCACCCATGTTCACA
Source organism: Paenibacillus hodogayensis (assembly GCF_039536325.1). NCBI lineage: Bacteria > Bacillati > Bacillota > Bacilli > Caryophanales > Paenibacillaceae > Paenibacillus > Paenibacillus hodogayensis. The sequence continues at coordinate 325,181 of NZ_BAAAYO010000013.1, read as the reverse complement.
TCGTTGTATATAAAAAACTGCTTCGCCCGCACGTTCAAAATCGAGAAGGTTTCGTCGGGTCCGATCACGGCGTTCACATTCTTCTTCGCCTGCGACACCTTGGCATGAAAGTCCGCCAGCCAAAGCTCGGCCTGCTCTTTTTTGCCCAAGATATCGGCAAACATCCGGAGCTCCTCGTCCATATCCTTGGCATGGTTCGGAATAACGACAGTAGGCGCAATTTTGCAGAAAGCCGCATAGCCGCCCCCTTCTCGCCACGCTTCCGTCAAAATAATCAAATCCGGCTCAAGCATAGCCAGCTTTTCCAGACTGAGCGGGAAGTTTCCCAAATCCTGAATGCCGGTCGTATCAAAAAAGCCGGTTTTAAGCGGATAACTCGCACTGCCGATCGGTTTGACGCCCAGCGCCATAAGCTGCCCCACCTTCAGATCAGTCACAACACGCTTTGGCTGAACCGGGATTTCCGTCTCTCCGTCGATATGCTTATACAATCGCGTCGTTTTTAATGCTCCCGCATCGGCTGCCCCGCTTTCTGCGTTCTTGGCGGTGGTTGAGGGCGTCGTTGACGCCTCTCCCGCCGTCTGCGGATTTGCTGCAGACTGGCAAGCGCCCAGCAATAACGAGATGCCGAGCAGGAGGGACGCAGCCATGGATGGGGTTTTTGCAAGTAACATGAATAAGTTCTCTCCCTCTTCTAATTGATAATGGTTATCGTTATCAATATTAGTATAGAGGGTGTGACCAAGCTGATCCATGTCAAATCCGGCACGGTTTAATGGAGAATCCGGTACTGCCGGCTCCTCTTTCGGTTGAGCAAATTGCTTACGGAATTGCAAAGGCGAATACCCGGTATGCTTCTTGAACATGCGGCTAAAATAAAAGGCGTCGGGATACCCGATTTTGGCGGCAATATCTTTCAAGCCCGTATTGCTGCCCAGCAGCCATTGCTCTGCATGCTTCATGCGGATGCGGATCAGATAGTGAATCGGACTCATTCCGGTTTCCCGCTTGAACAAACGGGACAAATGCGTAATGCTGCAGTTAAACATGGCCGCCAGCACGTCCATTGCGATAGGCTCCTGGTAATGATCCTGCAAATGGCGGATGGTCAGCTGGACCAGATCCGGTTGGCTTCCCGTTCTCGCCCGCTCCTCCAACATCCTTATCAATTCAAAAATGAACTGGTGAAACGTTGCTTTCACGCGCAGTTTGTCCATCGGCTGCGACTGTCGCCAATGCGAAATCATATCGGTCAAATATACTTGCAACAGCGAGGTTTGGGAGAGCGAGCAGCTGTACAACGCATCGAACGGCTTGTTCTCCGCATACAAGCGCTGCAGACTAAGGCTGTGGGGGTGGCTAAGCGAAGCCTTGTAGAAAATCAAATAATAGGCAAACAAATCCCCTTCCGGCGTGAGTGCAAGCTTCGTTCCCTTGCCTCCGTGCAGCAGTTGGTGCCGTTTGACTTTATAGATAGCCGTTCCCCAATGGACGGATGCCTGTCCGCTGACCGCATACAAAAAAGCGCTGGCCGGCAGCCGGTATTCCGGGGGAGACTCTTCCCCTTGGAGCGTTATGTACCGGATATCCAATAGCCGGATCGAAGCGTGACTCCACAGTAACGCGTGTTCATTCCAGTCCATCCTGATCTTCCTCTTCGACTCTTTTTCCAAGTGTCCTGATTATAATAAAGCCTGCTTTTGTCCGTGTTGTCAACGTAAGATTTATAGAGGTGCGGATGGCGGTCCATTCGTTTTTCTTGATCGCCGGATTGGGCTGGATTGCTTGATCAAGTCCCTTTAACAAAAACGGGGTTAACCAGACTATACTGGCTAACCCCATGTCAACGCTTTATACTAAAAGCCAATATTATTCGCAATGACGTGACTCGGGTCCGTCAAGCCCCGAACAGCCCCTGCACCGTTGCCCGATACCCGATTCCCGGTTACAAGATTGGAGCGTATACTCGGATCTGCATCAATACCGTATAAAGCATGATTGATGATCAGATTGGTAGTAAACGCTCCATCGTGTCCTCCGCCCGTGAGGCCGGAACCTCCGCAATCCCGAATGACGCAGCCCGTCACTTGCAGATGCTGCACCGTCGTCAGCTGTGCAGCAATGCCTGAGCCTACAGCTTGATGAATCGTAAGCTGATCCAGTGTGATCCTCTTGCTGATGCCCGGTATAAACGAAAAGGCATGTGCAGGAGCGTCGGAAATGGTCGTGCGCGTTACGACGACATCGCTTGAGCCTTGAAAGGTGACGCCCCCTCCGAGGACGAAGCTGTTTGCAATTACAGCATGAGTGACGTTGCAGAACTCAATCAACTTGCAGGTCACCTGGTCCATGACGATGTAGTCGATCGGCTCCGGACTTGCCGTTACGCCAAACCGGACTTCGTCAAAACGGCAGCCTCGGAATGCAATATGGCGCGTTGTTGCACCGCCTCGGGTCAAGACGATGGCAGAGTGCCTGATGTTTCCTTGGGACACACAGTTGATCAACTGTATATGTTCGCAGACGGTTCCATTCCGAATATCCGCCGCGAAGCCGCGGCCGGCATTGTTCAAAAACTGGCAGTTCTCGAAGACGACGTGGCGAACATGGTCCGCTGCGTTATCGGGTTCAATATCGACCCCTGCTTCCGGCAGCGCTCCATTCGTATTTTGGAAGACGCAGCCGTTGATGTACAAATTATTGGCAGATACGATGCTCATGCCCTGCCGCCGGTTATTGTCGCATACACAATTGACGATCGTACCCGAGGATGCTCGGACATAAAATCCATCCCCCCAGCAATCCCGGATATTCACCCCTTGGACAAATACTTGCTGGCTGCGCTGTATATGGATGCCCATCCCCCATTCCCCGGTCGTCCCGGTATGGGTATACCGCTCCCCGATCAACGTTCCGCCAATCACGCTTGCGCGAACACAGTCGAAGATCGAAATAATCATATAAGTTCCTTGGTTGTTGGGCAGTGCTTGAAAGACTGCGCCCTGGTCAAGAACAAGCGACACGTTGCTCTTCAACTGCACACCGCCCGCTCCTGACCCCGGCGGACGTACCGCATCGATCAGATACGTTCCTTTCGGTACGTAGACCGTGCCTCCCCCAGCGCCAAAAACGGCTGCTATCGCTGCATTAATGGCCGCTGTGTCATTTGTATTGTCATCGCCGCGGGCCCCGTAGTCTTTCACACTGACCCGGTCACGCAATCGTTCGGCAACCGTTCGTTCGGTAAGACCAGTCGCATACTTATAATTGATTTCGTCCGCTTGCGATGGTCCGGTACCGTATACCATTTCCGTTACCGAGGAGGCTTGTACCCCCTGCAGCGATTTCCCCAATAGAGCGGAAGCTCCTACAACACCGATCGTTGCCAGCATTTTTCTACGATCCATATTCACCCTCCTGTTTGTCCTATTTTTGGAAGAGCTAAACCACATTCCAAAATTGAAAGCGTTTGCAATTCCGTGTTGAAAATAATACGCAGGCTACCTGTATTCCCGTCAACACTTCTTGTTTGAGATGTTCCGAATAACCCCCTTTCTATTCCGATTAGAGAATGCTGGGCGATTTCATTTCTTATTTTAGAAGTATCAGGCGTTCTTTTGATATAGAAGAATTTACGATTTTTATCACGATTTATTTGAACCCCTATTTCGGATTCAATTTCAGTGTATGGGTCGGGGGATAGCCCATCAATCGCTTATATCGTTGGGCAAAATAAGTTTGGTTGCAATACCCTAAAAATTCCGCGACTTCTTCCATCGACATATTTGAATTTAAAATAAGATCACGTGCAGCGGAAATCCGCACCTCATGCATAACATCCATGATCGATTTGCCTGTAGCCTGCTTGAAGGCGGAAGATACGTAGGCCGGAGAGCGATCAATCTTGTTGGCTATTTCTTGCAAGCGAATCGGCTCACGATAGTGTTGTACGATATAGTCTCGCACTTGCTGGACCAAATTTCGCTGAACGGGCGATAGTTGTTCATCCGCCAACTCGCCATGCAATAATCCGATCATTTCCATCACAATCCCTTTGGTCAATTGCATCCATCCCGGCGGTTTCCCGAGCCAGTATTCATGCAAAGTAACAAAGCGGCTCCGAATATAATGATATTTGCTCGTAAATTGGAAATGAGCAAATGTTTTGTCCAACAATGCGCCAAGATCAGCATGCTCCACATCCCGGAAATAAGTAATATACAGTTGATGGGGACCCGGGAAACGGAGCGATGTCCCTGTTCGTCTCGAGTCTTGAGGGATAAAGATACCGCTGCCTTCCTTCAACTCCACCGTCTCATCCCCGACTTGGTATAGAAATCCGCCTTTGACCACCAAGATAAAAATATGAAAAGGAATCAATGCCCACGGAGCCAACAATTGACCTTCGCCCTTCACCAGATGGGTTTTTACGTGATCAATCAGCAATGTGATCCTCCTCTTCTACTCGTATGAATCGATAAATGATGATAAAAATCGAAAGTTCTTCTATATCAAGCGCGGGCCAGCCCATCTAGAATGAAAGATGTAACCGGCTGCAAAATCCGTCCAGTTCATTATAAAGGAGGAAAAGATCGACGCAAACCAGAATATTTGGAAACGCTTTATAGAGATGTGCCAAACGAACGGATGTCATTTCCTCAAAAAGGCGGGCGAATCGCATGATGAATCACGAAAGTAAAAGCAGCAGGCGGAAGCTAAGAATGCTACTGCCAATCATGATGACTACATTGTTTCTCGGTGCTTGCAGTGAAAAAGCATCTATAGAAAAAGAAACGGCACCGAATGCCGACACGATTTCCAAGGAACCCGTAGAGCTGTCCATCTACTGGATGTACAATTCTTCATCCGAACAATTGTTTATGGAACAGTTTGGGAATAGTATCGTGAAAAAGTATCCGAACATTTCTTTCAAATGGGTCAGTGCAGCATCAGTCGGTTTCGATGCAGTGGTCACGAATAAAGAAAAAGTCGATATTTTTTATGGGAACATCAATAATGCCGCTGCGTTATCGGATGCAGGCTATTTAAGAGATATCACGCCACTAGCTAAGAAACAAAATTTCAACTTGGAGCAAGTGGAACCCAAGGCGTTAGACATGCTTGCCTCGGCAAACAATGGGGTTTTGCCGGGTTTGCCGTCTTATCTCAATTACCATGTACTTTACTACAATCGGGATATCTTTGATAAATTTGGTGTGGCTTACCCTAAAAACGGCATGACCTGGGATGAAACTTATGACCTGGCTCGTAAAGTAACCCGACTTGAAGGTGGAACACAGTACGTCGGATTTAGCCATCAATTTTTAAACGGCACCTTGATTCAACTCAATTCCTACGGTCAAGAAGTATTCGTTCCGAAAACCAATAAAGTAACAATCAACGAAGGGCAATGGCCCAATATACTGCGTACGTTCCAACGCTTCTTCGACATTCCGGGTCATGAATATTTGGTTGGTACAGGGACTGTTGACGCGTTTATCAAAGAGCAACGTCTAGCGATGAGGGTCGGTTTGGCCAGTTACGTATCCGATCCGACACAGCTTCCTCCCAATTGGGATGTGGTATCTTTGCCTGTGTTCTCTGATTTGCCGAAGGTGGGCTCCGGAATTGAACCGATTTACTTCTACCTGTCATCATTGAGCGAAAAACCGAATGAAGCATTTGCGGCTATGACAGCGATTTTATCGGAGGAGGGACAGCTGACTTTGCTGCGCAGAGGACAATTACCGGCTTTAAAAATGCCGAATATAGCAGAGAAGATGGCACAAGAGGTGCCTTCGTTAAAAGGAAAAAATGCAAGCGCGTTGACCTTCAACAATTTTCCGGCTGTGACATCGTTCACAAAGGAGGCGGCAGCCGTGCGTCCTCCTTTCACAGAAGCAATCACTGCGGTGATGACGGGAAAATCGGATGTCAATACTGCACTGCGGACTGCTCAAGAGAAGGCGGAGCGTACGATGGAAGAACGAAAAGCGGCGGGATTGGCTAAATAATGGAACCAGCACGAGGCAATCGAAGCGTTCGGTTTCAAGAGGAGTGACGATTCATTGAGTAACTTTCTTTATCAGGCGGCAGCCGATGCCGTACACACGTTCCCCAATTTAGTTTGCTTTTGGGATTTTCAAGAGCCTGCCGGAACGATACGTCAAGGGCAAGGCAAGTTCGCTTATCGCTTACAGGAAGCAAACCTCCCTGTTCCTACCGTAGCAGAAGGCGTTTTCGGACCTTATGCAGCCGATCTGTCGCCAGGCCGTTGGTTCCGCATTCCGCGCGCGGAATGTCCAGCCTTGCATTTTTCAGGAGAACACGCCGCGTTCACGATCGTGGCCTGGATTCGCTGGCGTTCGGAACAAAGTCAAGGCTGTCAAGCGGTCGCCGGCATTTGGAACGAAACAGCGAAACAAAGACAGTACTGCCTCTTCCTTGATTTGCGGATATGGGAAAGCAAGAAACAAGTTTGCGGACATGTTTCGGCTGAAGGAGGACCTACTCCGGGTTACCCATTTTGCATGACCAGTGCGATTGGTCAAACACCGGTCGATAGCGAATGGCACATGGTCAGCTTCACGTATGACGGCGAATATGCCCGCGTCTATCTGGACGATCGTCTCGATGAGCGGGAACAATGGAATCCCTTCCATTACCCTGACGGATTGTTTGACGGGGGTGAGGCGGGTGCCGATTTTACGGTAGGAGCCGTCGACCGTTCGGGAGAGATGGGGAATGACTACAATGGCTATCTGGGGGGATTGGCGATTTATGATGGCGCCCTGACAGAAGCTGAAATAACTGCTTTATATGAAATGACCATGAAAAAGTAAAATTTCAGTTCGACGAGTGTCCGTCCCGGCGTCGACGCGCAGTCATAAAAAACAGCCCGCAACGGAAAACCGTTGTCGGGCTGTTCCTATTCATTTGCGCCATCTTACAGCCTGACCAGCCGGCTGCCTTCTGCCGCGCTCTGCCACGCAGCCTCCGTCAGCCGGGCGATCGCCAAGCCGCAGCTTGCGGGCGCAGCCGCCTCGGTTACGCGGCCAAGCACGAGCTCGGCGAAATCCCGGCTCGGATCGCCGGACGGCGGGAACTCGCTTTCGTCTACTTCGGTGACGCGACGCTCGCCGTTTTTCGTCACGAAAATTTTATGGTTCCGATAAAGAATCGTTCCCTCTTCGCCATGAATGGACATATCCTCTTGCCAGTCGATGTTGGAGCTGCCAATGACGTTGAACGTCGCGATCGCGCCGCCTTTGAAGCGGACGGTGACCGCCGAGTCGATATCGACCTCGGCTCCGCGGTTGTCGATCATCGCCGTGACCGCTTCCGGCTCCAGACCGGTCGCCCACAGGACGACGTCGAGCAGGTGACTGCCGGAGTCATTCAACTGGCCGCCGCAGGAGAGCGCCGGATTTTGCCGCCAGGTTCCCTTCATAGGGATGAGCCAGTTCTGCGCCTGGTAGGCGCAAATGAAATTGACCTTGCCGATGCCGCCGCTGCGAACGACGTCGTGGATATACCGGTACGGGCCGGACAAGTGTCGCTGGTAGGCCACGGCCAGATGTTTGCCAAGTTTCTCGGCATGCGCGATCAGCCGCTCCGCATTGTCCGAGCCGGCGACGAACGGCTTCTCCATCAGCACGTGCAGCCCGCCGTCGAGACACGCCATCCCCTGCTCAAAGTGCAAGCTGTGCGGGGACACGATAATGGCCGCGTCTGCGTCGGCTTGGGCGATCGCCTCCCGGTAATCCGTGTACGCATCCGTCTCCGCAAGCTCCGGGAACCGCTTCCTCGTATCCACCACCGCCGCTTCGGACGGGTCCGCGAGCGCGACGATTTCCACTTCCGGAACCTGCAGCAGCCTGCGAATATGCTCCCTGCCCATACCGCCTACGCCGATCATGATGAATTTGACTTTATCCATGTCCGTTGCCTCCTTCTGGGCGCTTGTCCTATTTCGTGCTTCGTGCTACCCCTGAAGTATACAAAGTTCCGTCGGAATGGAATATACTATATCGAGACAACCTTCTTTAGATATCCGGACATGATGGAGGCGTCCCAGATGAGTTCGTTCATCCCCATTTCGAGCGATGTCAATTTGGATTTCATGCTAGGCAGTCTGACCATCCGCATCGTCAGGCTGATTCATGTTCTCCCGGATCCCGACTGGTATACGCCCGAGCATTTCCACACCGATTACGAGATTCACATCATCCCGTCCGGACGCGGCTATATCCGGATCGACGACGCCGAGCTGCTCGTGCAGGCAGGGCAATTTTTCATTACGGGCCCTTTTGTGAAGCACAGCCAGCGTTCCGATCCGGACGATCCGATGGCGGAATACTGCATCCATTGCGAAATAATTGAATCCGCCAACCGTCCCGAGGAGGCCTCGGCCAATCCGCTGCGGTCGATCCTTTCCGCCTTTCTTCCGCTCGTCTTCCAGGACACCCGCTCGATCGTACAGGATTTCGAATCCATCATGGCGGAAGACTCCATGCAGCCGGTCGGCTACGTGCACAAAATCCAGTCGCTCTTGATCGGCATCCTCGTGCACCTGGTCCGGATCGTCACCGAGCATCGGCCGCTTCCCGGTCCCGATGCCGGGCGCGGCTGCATGACCTCGAACGAGCAGCGGGTCGACCGCGTGCTGAACTACATCCATACGCAGTACCGGCAAACTATTCGTGCGTCCGACGCTTCCCGCATCCTGTTCCTGAGCGAGCGGCAGATGAACCGCATCCTGAAGCAGGCGCTCGGCCTGACGTTCCAGGAGTATCTCATCCAATACCGCGTGCGGATGGCCTGCCAATTCATGAAGGAGGGCGAGCTCTCGATTGGGGAGATCGCCGAACGCACCGGCTTCTCCAGCGTCAGCTATCTGTATCAGACGTTCAAGAGCCGCAAGCTCGACACCCCCGGCATGCTGCGCAAGCGCCTGAAACCGTAAGAAAGAAGGAGGACGGACGGCTGTACCCCGTCACTCCAGTAATTCGCAAATCTTCTTAATATATTAGTATAGAGTAGGAATTGGAGGACACGAAACAGCACTGATTAATCTCGGATCAAATCCATAATACGTCCAGATAAAACCATTCCATCGATAACCTGAGACTCGACCTTGCTCAACGCTAATTGGGTAATACCAGAAGCTTTCCCCGTTCCATAACCAAACATAGGTATATTGATATACGCAGTCAATGATATAAGATACAGCAGGTTTTGGCGGGACGTAGGAGGGGGGAGGGGAGAGTTGAGTAGGTAGTCCTTGATACCCCGGAACTGGCATAAATGCCATATGATTTCACTCCTTATCGAGGGTTTGATTTGAGCCATAAAGCCTCATAATAATTTATTTTCATCCTATGCGTATACCTAGTTTAAGGTTCGTTACAGTGTCACTAAACAGGGTGTGTTGAACAAAGCGAGATCAACAAATTTTGAATCGTCCCAGCGTTAACAGCAAGCACCCGTTCCGGATCTCAACGCGATACCCGGCCGGGTGCTTCGTATTTGCATGTTGATGAAGATTGTTATTTTGCCGCTTTTTGCATACGTTCAAAGGCCGTTTTATAAATCGCGACTATTTTGTCGATGCCCAGTTTATTTTGTTCCTCGGCGTATTTGTCCCATTCGGACAAGCTTCTTTCGCCTATAATAAATTTGGACAAGTTTTCGTCCCGGCTTTTGACGAGCGCATCCCCGATCGTGCTCAACGTCTCGATTTCCGCGGAGGTGAACGCTGGTTTCGGCTGTTGTTCGGAATCGTATTTTGGCGCCAGTTCATAAGCCTGTTTCAGCTCGGGAGAAGCGAGCGAAATGTGCGCGTCGTAATCGAACCAGATGTAAGTGCCGTCCGTGGACAAGCCGGTCTTTTTGCGGAGATCGGAAACGTCTTTCACGTCGCCGATGAACGCCTTTTTGCCGTTTTCCACTTTGTAGGTTTCCCCCTCGACGCCCCAGCTTACGAGCGTCCGGCCTTTTTCGGTGTAAAAGAAATCGAGAAATTTGGCTACTTCTTTCTTGTTTTTCGTTTTGGAGGAAATCATGAACCCTTCCTCCGCCGTTTGGGTAAACGCATTTTTTTGCGGTCCTCCCGACCAGCCGGCCGGCGGCGTCATGAACAACAGGTTGAATTCCGGATTCTCCTTGCGCAACGCCGAGTTAAAAAAGTCGATTCGTCCGATGTAGTCCAGCGTAACGAATGCACGATTTGTAGACATCATGTCCTGCCAAATCTTCGTGTCGACGGTCAGGAAATCCGGAGGCAGCAGCTTTTCTTTATAAAATCGGTTCAAATACTCGATCATCTTTTTAAAGTTGTCTTCCGTCGGGCCATACTTCCATTGCTTTGAACTCGTATCGTAGTAAACGCTCGGATCGGTGCCAAGCGTAGCGACGGTATTAAAGGAAGCACCCAAATTTTGTAAATAGTTCAGCCCGTACCGGAACGTTAACGGATAGCTGTTCGGATAAAGCTCCTTTAGCTGCTTGAGCGTTGCATACAGCTCATCCCACGTAGCCGGCTGTTTGAGTCCGTGTTTTTTGAAAATATCTTCCCGGTACATCCAGATCATCCGGTTCGTTTCGCCGATCCCCTGGTTCGGCAGCGTGTACATTTTGCCGTCGGAGGCGATGGTCCTTTGCGCGACCGCCGGATGCTGGTCCAGCCACTTTTTAAAGTTTGGCATCTCATCTACATAATCGAGCACGTTGGCGAGCGCCCCTTGCTGCCCGTATTTATTGGCCAACGATTTGTTTTGCGTCCATAGCAAATCCGGCAGCGTGCCGGAGGCGATCGCCAGACTGAGGGCTTCCTCGAGCTTCCCGCCCGACGGAGTTTGGATGTCCAAACTAATGCCGGTTTCTTTCTTCAAAAAATTCCATATGGGCCAATCTTTCGAATACGGCCAGCTCGGATTGCTGTAGTTCAGGAACGTTAATGTTTTGTTCGCCGATGCATTGTCGGTCGAATCGGACGGCGATGACGGCTGATCTTTGACTCCCCCGGAACAAGCGGCGACGGTCGCCATGCCCATCGCGCATACAAGCGTCGTTATAACGAGCTTTTTCATTTGTAATGCCCCTCCCTTTTATCAACAAATAGGTCAGCCTTTGATCGACCCGATCATCGCGCCTTTGGCGAAATATTTTTGCAGGAACGGGTAGACCATCAAGATTGGCAATGTAGAGACGATGATGGTGGCGAATTTCAGCGACTCGTCGATCAGCAGCGTATCTCCGCCGATATTCGTCGCTTCGCTCGAATTGCTTGCCCCCTGGAGCACGATATTGCGCAGCACCACCTGCAGCGGGAACAGCTCGCTGGTGCGCAAATACAGCATAGCGGAAAAAAAGTTGTTCCAGATGCCGACGGCGTAAAACAGGCCGATCGTGGCCAGGATCGCTTTGGACAACGGGAGAGCGAGCCGGAAAAACACCCCGATGTCGGTCAGCCCGTCCATTTTGCCAGACTCCTCGATTTCCTTCGGAAACCCGGCAAAAAACGTTCGCATCACGATCAAGTTCCAGGTGCTTATCGCGGTCGGGAGAACCATCCCCCAAATCGTATCGACGAGCCCGTAGCTTTTGACGACGAGAAAGGTCGGGATCATGCCGCCGCTGAAAAACATCGTGATGACGATCATCATGATAAATCCGCGATAAAACAGCAAGTCTTTTTTGGAAATGGCGTACGCTCCGGCGGCCGTCACAAATAACGATATCGTCGTTCCAAGCACCGTATACATAATCGTGTTCGCATACGACCGCATGATGAGCGGGTCTTGCAGCACGACGCTGTACACTCTGAAATTAAGTCCCTTGGGCCATAAAAACACATCTCCCTTCAGGACATGAACGTCGCTGCTAAGCGATACGGCGATCATATAAACGAACGGATACAAGGTGACTACGACGATTCCGGACAGGACGATGTACAGGATGATGTCGAAGCCGGTCACTTGAGCCTTCATGAAATGCGCCTCTTCCCTTCTACCATAAACTTGTTTCGCTCGTTTTACGGCTGATCCAATTCGCGGCCATAATGAAGATCAGGTTGACTACGCTCGTGAATAGGTCGATGGCCGTCGCGTAGCTGTAGTTGCCTCTGCCGAGCCCGGTGCGGTATACATAGGTGCTGAGAATATCCGCTGTCCCGTAAATCGCCGGATTGAGCATCAGGAACACCTTCTCGAACCCGATCTCCAGGACGCTCCCGACATTCAAAATCAAGAGGATGATGATGGCCGGCAGCATGCCCGGCAGTGTGACGTGGATCAGTTGCTTCCACCGGTCTGCGCCATCGATTTTGGCCGCTTCGTACAGCTGCGGATCGATCGCTGTAAGCGCAGCCAAATAAATGATCGTCTCCCATCCGACATGCTGCCAAATGTCCGACAACACATAAATGCCACGGAACAGATCTTCACGGGCCATAAAGTTCACAGGCTCCATGCCGGTCCACTCCATAACACGATTGACGATCCCGCTTGAGGGCGACAAAAACAGCACCATCATGCTGACGACGACCACATTGGATATGAAGTGAGGCAAGTAGCTGACCGACTGGACGAATCGTTTGACCACCATATGCCTCACCTCGTTCAGAAGCAGTGCCAGGATGATCGGTGCCGGGAATCCGAAAACGAGCCGGTATATACCGAGCACGAACGTATTGCGCAGCAGCTTGAAGAAGTCGGGGCTTTCGAAAAACATGCGGTAATACTTGAGACCGACCCAGTCGCTTTCCCAAACGCCTTTAAACAAGTTATAATCTTTAAACGAGACGAGCACCCCGAACATGGGGATGTACTTAAACATGATGTAGTACACCAACGTGGGCAAAAACAGCAGAAGCAAATATTTGCTTCGTCCCCATTTTCGGCCAAACGATTGTTTGCCTGCCGCAAGGTGTAGTCGGCTGTCGATTTCCATTCCGCTATTCCTCCAACTCTATAGATGCGCCTGTTCCATCATGATGAACTAAGATTTGCTCCCCCCTTCTTCCGCCAGTTCTTCTTGTATGTCTTCCGCTCCAATTGTGGTAAACGCTCGTTCCGAATGTATCGTAACAAAATGAACGCGAGCGGAACACGATGTTTTCTTTGGAACATTGATTTTGATTGCGTTTTCATTAAAAATGGGCAAGAAGTGAAACGGGAGTCAAGAATCTTGAAATCAGGTGTTTGTTGCCGCGGAATAACGGATGGTATACTGAATCCAAAAAAAGGAATGGTCGGAGTGAACCGAGTCAAAGCCAGTTACAATACATCGCTTTTCTTCGCATTGTCCGCCAGCTTCATCGGCATAATCGCTTTGCTGATGTCGTTCAATTTGCTGACCTATATGTATTTCCACCAAAACGCACGGACCGAGCTGATCCGAAACACCAGCTTGAATTTGAATGCGACCGTAACGCATTATGAAAAGCATTTTCAGCAACTCAAAATTTATCTCATGAACTATATATTTCGTTCGGACACGCAAACGCTCGCCGAAAGCCGCAATCGTCCCGTCAACTACGAAATGTTTCGCCAAGTTCAGTCCGACCTGCAAAGCGCGTTAAACAATCCGATCCTGTATATCAACAACATCATCTATTATTTCCGGGACAAGGATCTGCTCATTGACAAGAACGGTACCCGCGATCCGCGTACGATGTTTTCCAAATTGTACGTCAGTTCGACCTATCAGCCTGCTTTTTGGAATGAGGAAATGGATAAGCGGCAAAGCTTTCATATCTATGCCGGGGAGCCTTTTCGAGAGCAAACGGCATTCGGCCAAACGTCCCTCGGCAACCTGATGCCGGTGTTGGCCAAAAAAGAATACGACAATCAGTTTGCATTTATCGCTTTGCTGGACGCCAGCTCGATGTATGCAGAATTTCATCAGCCTGTCGAAAACGAATGGTTTTCCATTTTCGATCCGCAAGGCCGGCTTGTATTTGCCGCGGGCGATCGTTCAGATGAAAGCGATTCCAAGTTTAGCGAATTGACCGGCCAAGGATCTATGGTACTCGGCGATTCCCTGTACCTATACAAGCGGGCGAAGGAATCGGGCTATTTGTATGTGGACATGATTCCGATCCGCCACATTACGGAGCCGATCAAACGGCTGAACTTCATCTTCGTGATGATCGTGATCATTTCGCTATTGCTCAGCCTCACGCTCTCTTTTCTGGTGGCCAGAAGGTTCCAGAACCCGCTCAGAGGACTTGTACAGGCTATTGAAGAACTCGGCAGTCGGCCGGCTCCGAGACAGAGCCGGATCAAGGAGTTTAACGTGCTGTTCCATAAAGTGCAAGACTTGTTCCAATCGCACCGCCATATTCATCGCGATTTGGACGCCAAAAATTCGCTGCTGCAGCACTACGCGTACATCAGCCGGCTGAAAATGATTTCCGCCGATGTTGCCAACATTCGAATGGCGATCGATTCCGACAAGCCATATCGGCTCATTTTGCTGCACCTTGTTCTTAATGAACAATCGCAGGCGGATATCGCGATCGAACCCCATCGCGCCTATGCGCTGATCAAGGAGATGATCCAGCTTCATTTCTCGGCAAACTATCCGGATTCGCTTACCTTCCAGATTGAACAGGACCGTATCCTGACCGTTCTTTTCGAGCAGCCGGAGCGACCGCTGTTGGCGGATGAAGTGATCGAACCGCTGACGGCCCGGCTTCTTCCGGAGACGTTGTATTTTTATTTTACAATCGGTGTTAGTCCGATGCGCAAGGATGCTTCGCAGTTCGCCGAGACGTACGACCATGTTGCCGAGCTCGTGAATCAACGAACGCTTGGCGAGCATATTCAAGTGTTTACCGAAATGACGCCGACACCGCTTCCTCTGATTCCTACCCTTGCTCAAGAGCAGGAGCTGGCCACGAACCTGAATGTGGGCAACGATACGATCTGCATTCCGCTCGTGAACCGGCTCATGGAGCAGCTGGAAAAAGCGAATGCGCCTGCACAGCAGGTGCGGGCGCTCGGCCGGCAAATCGTGGAGAAGGCCGTCAAGGTCATCTATGCCCAAAATTTGTCGGTCGCCGGGTACGAAAATCCCAAAAAGGTTTACGAACAATTGAACCAATGTTACACGCTCGAGCAGTACAAACAATTCTTCCAACAATTGTTGTCGGCCCATGCCCAATCGATTCGCTCCAAAAAAACCGAAGCAGAGTCGGATTATATGGTCACGTTCGTCAAAGATTACATTCAGTCCCATTTGGGCGGCGACTTGTCGCTCGATCTGCTGGCGCAAAAGCTAAACATTACAAGCTCTTATTTATCGACTTATTTCAAAGAAAAAACCGGGGTTAACCTGAGCGAATATACGCATGTGCTGCGAATGGAAAAGGCGATGGAAATGCTGCAAAATACGGATTTGAAAATTCAAGATATCGCTGCGCTCGTCGGCTATTTGACGGTCGCCCCTTTTAATCGCGCCTTCAAACGGCATACCGGGGCGACTCCGACAGAGTACCGCAGGCAGCGTTAAACATACGGGGAGCGGTTCATTGACTTAAGTTAAGACGAAACGATTTTTACAAGTTGTAGGCTTATTGAGTGAAAAAATCTGCCTCTAAAACATTTTGTTTTAGGGGCTGCTTTTTCTGCGCACGTAACACATTTCCATTCAAGTGAGAACTATTATTACTTATAATGAAGTAAACAAGGTTATGAGGAAAGGCGGCACTTGGCATGACGGACATTGATTGGAATGTGCTTTCGAAGCAGTGGGCCGAATATAGCTTCCAAGTCGGTCTGATCGCCAATTTTGTTAGAGGGCCGCATGAGCTGTCCACGGCTTATCGAAGCGATACCCCCTCGTTCACGATCACGAAGCGGGGGGAAGGCAAGCTTGTACTCGACCAGCATACGTATGACTTGAAGCCGGGCACCGTCGTTCACAGCTCCGCCGATATGTCGGTCCATGCCTGGAACATCGGAGAAGAGACATTCGAATGCTACCGCGTGCTGTATACCGGGCATCTGCCCGCGGGCTGGAAAGGTAAGGAGCCGTACAGGCATTACCAGATCGAAATCGGGGAATGCCCGCATTTGTATGCGCTGCTGGATCACATGAACGAGACGGCGGGCCGGGGGGACGTTCAATCCGAGCTGCAGATGAAGACGCTGTTTTATCAGTTTCTGAACGAGATGAGACTGGCCGCCAAAAAACTGCAAGTTAGCGAACATCGGGACATTATCGAGGAAACGATCGCTTATATTCATCTCCATATCCAGGAAACGCACTCCTTGTTCAGCTTGGCCAGCCGCTACGGCATGAGTCCGAAATATTTTGCCGAGCTGTTTTTCAAGGCGGCCGGAGTCAGTCCGATTCACTACGTCATTCGGCATCGTATCCATCTGGCGGAGAAGATGCTGCTGACGACAAACGCCTCGATCCGGGAAATCGGGAAAAGCGTCGGCTACAACGATCCGTACCAATTCAGCAAAATATTCAAGAAATATAGGGGAGTGTCGCCGAGCGAGCTGAAAACCTCGGATAAACCGCTATAACCGGCTTGAACCGCAGCCGCAACAGCCGAGCGGATGCTTCGGAATATTTCACATCAAAATAGCAGCATAATTGCCATTTCCTTTTGTGTCCCTCTTAAGCTAGAATCAATAACGATAATCATTATCATTATTTCGACTGCAAGGGGACAGGAGAGAAACCATGAGGCGGAAAGCAATAGGATGGATTGTACTGATCTTTATGATCGTGCTGGCGACAGCGTGCTCGTCAAGTCCGCAAGCGCCGGAGACTGGCAGCACGGCTGGCGCTCAGAAGGGGGAGCAAGCGACAGGGGAACCCGCGGATCAAAAGCAAGCCGCACAAAAAGAAAGCGTATTTCCTCGCCAGGTGGAAAGCGCCGGAGGCAAAATCACGATCCAGAAACAACCACAGAAGGTGGCGCTCGCTTCGTGGCAGTTGGTTGAAATGGTTCTGCCCTTCGATCAGCCGTCGGTAGGGGTAACACTCCCTTTTTCTGCCGCCAATTCGGTATTGGAATCGGAGCAGTTGAAGCCGTATGTCGGCAAATTCAAGGAATTTAAGATTGTGGGCGAAGGAACCCAGGTCAATCTGGAGGCGCTGCTGAGCTACGGTCCGGATCTGATCATAGCGGGCAGTAAAACGAATCAGTCGATTAAGGAGCAGCTGGAGAAAGTCGCCCAGACCGTCTGGATCGACGAGGAAGCGATCAATATGCGGACGGAATGGCTGAGGGTCGTGGGGATGATCGGCAACGTGCTGGGGCAGGAGAAGCGTGCGGAAGAAGTGATTGCCAAGTTTACGGAGACCCAGAAAGCAGGCAAGCAAAAGCTTGCTGCTAAACAAGGCGAATCGGTACTGTTCGTACAGGTTCGCGAAAAAGCGGTTTACGTCATGCAGCCGAGTACGCTGCCTGCCTATTATGACGGACTTGGCTTGACGTTTCCGAAAATGTCGGAAAATATGCCGGCCAATGGACAACTTACGCTGGAAGGCTTGAGCGTGATCAATCCGGATCATCTCGTGCTTGGCTATTTCAATTACACGAACAAATCTTTGCCGGCATTGACAGACGAATGGGAGAAGAGCGAGGTATGGAAATCGCTCAAAGCCGTGAAACAAAACCAGGTGTATGCGATCAATGGAGAACTCGCTATGGGCCTGGGCCCGATCGGTCAGCAATACGGACTGGAAACGCTCATCAAGGCAATGGGAAAATAGAATCGAAAGGGTGATTTCTACGACATCATCCGCATCCACCGAAGGAGCGCAGCGTGAAAAACGGACGAAGCCGCCATCGCCAATCAGCCGACTGAAGCCTTTTTTGGGAAAACGCAAGGCTGCGCTTTGCGGCGCTGTCGGGGCTGCGGTGTTGGCTACGCTGCTGGGACTTGTTCCGTACTGGATCGTTTACCGTATTTGTGCAGGATTACTCGACGCCAGCCTGTTCGTTGACCAAAAGCAGCTGCTGCTTTTCGCCGCGATTGCGCTGTTGGCGATTGTTCTTAAAGGGGTATTGACCGCAGTATCGATCGACTGGACGCATCAGATCGCTTATGATGTCGTGTACAACATTCGAATGGCGCTGGCAGACAAGCTGACCCGGATACCGCTCGGCTACTTCGATCGGACGGACAGCGGCAAGATCAAACACACGCTGAACGAAGATGTGGAGCAATTGGAGGAAGGGATCGCGCATTTGCTGCCGGATATCAGCACAAGTACGGCGCTGCCGATCCTGTCCTTTCTATTGATGTTCGCGCTGGACTGGCGCATGGGGCTGGCGGTGCTCGGCTTTATCGCCCTGATGGTGGTCGGCTATAGGATCGTTTTAAAGATTGTGAAGCCGATTCAGGCGGGATACGGCCAAGCGGGACCGGCGATCAGCGGCGCTATTCTGACGTATGTGTACGGGATGAAGGTCATTCGCGCGTTCTCGCGAACTGATCATGCGTTCGAAGCCTATGCCAAAGCCGTTCGTGTTTATTCCGAGGCGGTCTCCTCGATCGAGCGCCGGACCATGCCGGCGAAAACGGCGGCTGTCCTGCTGTCGCGTACCGCCTTGCTGATCGTTGTTCCGGTTGGACTGTGGCTGATCGCACGGGATGAGACGACTGTTCCGGTATTGATCTTTTTTGTTCTCATGTCGATGAGCGTGGGGGCGGCCCTGTTCAAGATGCTGCGTTCCAGCGGCATCACGTCTCATCGCTTGTCCGCCTCGCTGAACAATGTGAGCCGGCTGCTTGAGGAAGCGGTGATTCCTTCCGCTGAACGGCCGCTGCTGCCGGAAGATACGACGATTCATTACCGTCATGTCACGTTCGCCTACAATCGGCACAATGTACTGGAGGATATCTCGCTGGATATCCCGACGGGGACGATGACCGCGCTTGTCGGGGCCTCGGGAGCCGGCAAAACTACGGTGGCGCGCTTGCTGCCGAGGTTTTGGGACGTGTCCGGCGGCTCGATATCGATTGGCGATGCAGATGTTCGCGATATACCGGAGGATAAGCTGATGGCGCTTGTTTCCTTCGTGTTTCAGGATGCGTATTTGTTTCGCGGAACGGTAATGGACAACATTCGGTTGGGCAAGCCGGACGCGACCGATGAGGAAGTAAGGGCAGCCGCCCGAAAAGCGGCATGCGATGCGTTTATTCGGGAACTGCCCGACGGGTACGAGACCGTTGTCGGCGAAGGCGGAATGACGCTCAGCGGAGGGCAGCGCCAGCGGATCAGTCTCGTACGGGCCGTGCTGAAGGATGCGCCGATCATCGTGCTCGACGAGGCGACGGCGCTTGTCGATCCCGAGAATGAAGCCGGCATTCGCGATGCGCTGTCTGCGCTGCTTCAGCCGGGGGAAGGCAAGCCCAAAACGATTGTGGCCATCGCGCATCGTCTCGGAACGATCGTTCATGCCGATCAAATCGTCGTGATGGATGAAGGGAAAATCGTCCATACCGGGAAGCATGACGCCCTATTGCAGGAAAGCGAGCTGTACCGGAGAGCTTGGGAAGCGTATCAGGCAGGGACGGACGATCTCGATGATCTGGAGGCTGCGGATGCGGAACGGGCAGCTGGGATGATGGATGCTTCCGGTGGCGACGCGGAGCGGACAGAGACAAGCGGGAACGATGAACAGACGGGCGGCAGTTCGTCCGGGTCAGTTGATCCGCACCGTCATTTGCTGAACATGTCCGCTCCTAAGCAAACGATGCTACTGGCAGGCGAGAAGAGCCGTAGCATGAAGTGGATTTATGCGTTCTCTATTTTGGAAAATGTGTTTGTCGCCCTCGGGTCGCTTGCGATCGTCGGCGTCATCCATGCGCTGCTTATCGGAGATAACGATACGGCATGGCAGAGAACCGCTTGGATGGGGCTGGTGTTTGCCGGACAGGCTGTTTTCTACTATTTGACCAACCGGTGGTCGTTTCCGTTATTCGGTCATTTTCTGACGCATATGCGGCTATATTTGGGGAACCGTCTTCGTCGCCTTCCCTTCGGTTTTTTTGTCGAGAGGGATGCTTCTTTGATTGAGTCGCGCATCAAAGCCGACGCCGGTACGTACGTCTATATTCCGTCTGTTGTGATCATCATGATGAAGGCGGGCGTCATTCCTCCGATTTTGCTGGCGGTGATGATCGGGATCGACTGGCGGCTGGCGCTCGCCTCGCTGGTCGGGGTGCCGTTAAGCGTGCTGACTGCCTGGCTCGCGGAACGGAAGCTGCAGGAGGTGCTGCACCGGCTATCGCTGGCCCGGGAGGATGCCAACAGCCGCATTCTGGAATACATCCGGGGCATCACTGTCATTCGCTCCTTCGGCATAATGGGCAGCCGAATGCGCAGCTATGAGGAAGCCATTCGCCGGTACAGGGACGCCAGCATTGCCATTAACCGAAAACTGACGCCCTATACGTCGGTCTACAGCATTTCATTCGAACTCGGATTTACGCTAGTGCTCCTTGTCGGCGGTTATTTGACTGGAGTCGGAGCGGTTGCGCCTGCGGTTTTTATGTCGTTCCTGGTGCTGGCGATCTGTTTTTATCAGCCGCTACCGTTAATGGATTATGCGTTGTACCGGCGCATGTATATGACGAACGTCCGCCATATGAACGATATTATTCAGGCCGACGATCTGCCGGAGGCGTCCGGTGCCGCAAGGCCGGCAACCTATGAAATCGCCTTTCGCAATGTTTCTTTCGGATATAAGGAAAACGATGTGCTTCGAAACTTGAACATGTCGATACCGGCCAAAGGAACGACGGCGCTGGTCGGTCCGTCGGGCGGCGGAAAGACGACGATCCTTCAACTGATCGCCCGGTTTTGGGATGTGAGGGAGGGAGCGATTACGATTGGCGGTACGGACGTGCGCAGCATGGATAGCGATGAACTGATGAAGCTGCTCTCCTTCGTATTCCAGGACGTCTACCTGTTCGACGATACGGTGGCGAATAATATCCGGTACGGCAAACCGGACGCGACGCTCGAGGAGGTTATGGAAGCCGCCCGGAAAGCGCGCTGCCATGACTTTATCATGAAGATGCCTCTCGGATACGATTCGGTTGTCGGCGAGGGCGGCGGTTTGCTGTCTGGCGGACAAAGACAGCGCATTTCGATTGCCCGCGCCATGCTCAAAGACGCGCCGATCGTGCTGCTCGATGAAGCGACCGCCAGTGTGGACCCGGATAATGAACGGTATATTCAGGAGGCGTTCGAGGAACTGGCCAGGGATAGAACTGTCGTCATCATCGCACATCGCCTGAATACCGTTCGCCGTGCGGACCGGATCGTCGTGATCGATCAGGGACAAGTGGCGCAGACTGGCACGCACAAGGAGCTCATCGGCCAAAGCGGCATTTATCGCCGTTTTTGGGAGGAGCGCCGTCGTGTCCGGAACTGGGAGTTCCGGGCGGAAGCCGAACGGCAAGGAACATGAACGAAATATCGGACGAGCAAGCGGTCGATGCGTCAAAATGAAAACCTGCCGGTTCCTGATGAGGGGGAACCGGTAGTTTTTTTTAGCATTATATTAAGTTATACATCTGAAGCCCGGGTCTATGAACGATCAGGGCTTTTTTATTTCTACATAAGTTTATGCTTGTTTATATAACAGGAGTACCTTTTATAAATGATGTGATGGTAAAATATCACTCAAGATAATAATCGGCAATGAAGGAAACCTTAAGACTTTAAAGGAGATAACCATGTACATTGGGAAAATACTGATTATTGAGGACGATACCGCCATTAGCGGTTTACTGGTAAACATATTGAAACAAAATAACTATGCCGTTACCTGCGCCTATTCGGGCACGGAAGGGAAGCTTTTGCTTAAGCACGAGCAATTTGACTGTATTCTTTTAGACTTAATGCTTCCGGGGCTAGATGGCGAAAGTCTGATTGCCGACATGCGAAAAGAGCAAACCATCCCCATTATCGTGATCTCCGCCAAACTCGGAACAGACGCGCGGGTAAACGCATTGCGGCTTGGCGCCGATGATTTTATCCCCAAACCTTTTGAGTTTGAAGAAATTGTAGCGCGAGTAGAAGCACAGCTTCGCAGAAGCCGAATCTATTCCGCGGACCAGCAGCCCGCTCAGATTTTATCTTGGAAAAACTGCACGCTCCATACGGATACCGCAGAAATTACAGTGAAGGATGAGGCCTTGGCATTCACCGCGCTAGAATTCAGGATCATGGAAATGCTCATGCGAAATCCTAAAAAGGTTTTTACCCGTTCCAATATTTTTGAAAGCTGTTGGGAGCAATCCTTTCTTGGCAACGAGAATACCGTAGACGTACATATCAGTCATATTCGCAATAAGATTGCAAAGATCGATCCGGATACTCTTTATATTAAAACGATACGCGGTATTGGATTTCGCCTGTCCGAGTAACTTCAGAAAATCTTCAGACTCCTTTAAAGGGAACTCAAAAGTACTGGATTACAATTGATTTACCCAGTAAAGGAGGGGCCAAATGAGTGAAGCTATTTTACAAACGATGGGTTTAGCGAAAGTATACCGGAATACGGCTGCGCTTCAAGATTGCAGCCTGAGGGTCGAGCGCGGCCAAATTTATGGGCTTGTCGGAAAAAACGGTGCAGGAAAAACGACTTTGATGCGCCTGATATGCGGGCAAAGTTTACCGACTGCCGGGAAATTATCGTTATTTGGAGGAGAAAGCAAGAAAGAAATTCAAGAAAATCGCACCCGCATTGGCTATATGCTAGAGACGCCGGCGTTTTTCCCAAATTTCAGCGCAAGGAAGAACTTGGACATTTATTGCATTAAAAAAGGTTTGCCGAATAACGGGCAGATCGATCGGCTTTTGAAGCTTGTCGGATTGGAGCATACGAAGGACAAAAAGTTCAGTCATTTTTCCCTCGGCATGAAGCAAAGGTTAGGGCTGGCGTTAGCCATGCTCGGCGATCCTGAAATGTTAATATTGGATGAGCCCGTCAATGGACTTGATCCGGTTGGGATTGTCCAAATCAGGGAAATTTTAGTGAGGCTTAATCAGGAAAAGGGAGTCACCATTCTGATTTCAAGCCATTTGCTCAAAGAGCTTAGCAGCATCGCTACGCATTACGGTTTTATTGATAAGGGAAAGCTGATCCGAGAAGTCAGCTCCAGTACGCTTCAGCAGGAATGTCAAAATGTACTGCGGCTGAAAGTCAGCGACCCGTCGCGCGCTTGCGCCGTCCTGGAAAAGATTTGTGGCATAACGAAGTATAAGGTGCTGCCCGGAAATAGTATTGAATGTTACGAACTGATGGATCATCCCGAGCAAGTGAATCGGGAGTTGGTTACGAATGGAATTGATGTATATTCGCTCACGTTAGAGGGAAAAGACTTGGAGGAATATTTTTTGGATATGCTGGGGGGAACGGAACATGTTTAATCATATCAAAGCGGACATGCATCGTATCCTTCTTCGTAAAGGCTTCCTCAATCTTACCGCTATTTTGATTGCTGTTTCCGTGTTAGCCGTTCTGGGGTTTTCAAGCCAATATTCTGCCGAGAAAGTTCTTTCCTTTTATCCGGCTATCAACTTTTTACTATTTCTGCTCATCTCGGTGGTAGTTAACGACTATACGCTCAAAGAAGAGTTGTATTTGAAAGTAATAAAAAATGATATGAACACCGGCGTTTCCAGAAGCCAGTATTACACCTCGAAGTTCCTATCGGGAGTTATTTTGATCGTCACATTTTGGCTTGTTCTTTCCATCGTGATAAGCGTAGCTGCAGGATTTGCGGCATCGCCGGAACAAGCAATCCAATTTTTCGGGGGTTTATTTTCCTTACAGCAGTTTCTCATGATTTTGCAAGTGTTATTTTTCGTGGGCGTGTTTCAGCTATTTGCTCTTTTTATTCAAAAAACGGTCTTGATGTTATTGATATGTGGCGTGGTGCAGCAAGGTCTCAATTCGATCGCAAAGACGGTTCCCCACATGCAGGATATTTTGAACAAATACAATACAGGCGATTTTGTAAGTGTGTTTTTGACTGTTCTGGGTATTATCGCGATCGTATGGGTAGGTTGTCTGCTTTTTAACAAAAAGGAATTATAACAGTCGAGGGTGAGTCCTGTGGTCGGATGGTTAGTAGCATCGATTGGTGTTAGTTTGATCTTGTTCACTCTGCTTCTATTGCAGCAAGTACAGAATAGACAACTGACTGCAAAGTTGCGGCGGTTGAACGACGAACAACGTACCGAGCACTTGACGACATTTTTCCCTTCAAAAGGCAATTACAAATTGATCATGGAGATTAACCGGTTTGTTGAGGAAAAAGATTGGGCCGCCCAGCAATACCGGGTGAAAGAGATTGCTCTCCATCAAGCGATTTCTAATATATCCCACGACATGCGAACGCCGTTGACAGCGATATTGGGTTATATTCGTCTGCTGAACAATCCGGATTTAACCGAACAAGAACGACAATCGTATTTATTGATTGTACAGGAACGGGCGCGTTCTCTACAGAGATTGATTTTGGATTTTTACGACTTATCCCGATTGGATGAAGGGGAATACCAGTTTTTGATGCTGCCGCTGGATGTTAACAAGATATGCCTTGAATTGTTAGCCCAGTTTTATGAAGATTTTGAAACAGCAGGTATCGCCATCAATACCGAGCTGTTGCCTGTTGGTTCAACCGTTATCGCTGACGAAAGCGCGGTTATCCGGGTGATCAACAACATTCTGCAAAATGTAAGACGTTACGGGCATGAACGATTGGATGTAACAAGTAGAATAGAAAACGAATCATTGGTTTTATCTTTTTCAAATGGAAGTAAGCCGCTGAAGTCAAACGAACTTGCCAGGGTGTTTGAGCGATCATTTACAGCAAGTTCTAGCCGGGAGAACGGGAGTACAGGGCTCGGACTATCCATATGTAAAGCATTGTTGATGCAAATGGGGCATTCGATTTCGGCCGATTATGCAGCGGGAGTATTCACTACGACTATTTATTGGAATAGGGGAAGAGAGGAATAATAGATATGAACAAAGAGAAGAGGACGTTAGGGATCGGTAGTTTAGCTCTGCTGTTCGCCCTGATTAGTATGGTATCGCTTATTCGGGTAAATGGGAGTTCTGTATTTGACTACTTGTTCGGGTTGGCGGATGTGAGCAGCCGATATATCACCCCAAGCGTGATATTCCTTTTATCCGTTTCGGGTATTATCATTGGTTTTTTGAATAGGCGGGATTGGGGATCAAAATGGGGCGGAGTATTATGTGTTCTGAATTTGATTTCAGGTGTTAGTTTGGTTACAAGTTGGTTTTCGTAAAAAGCACAGCCCCTTCAGCCGATTTGGCAGAGGGGGCTTGTTCAGAATAATGCTTCGTTAAGGTTAACCATATTGCTCAAGGGTCGCAACAAGTGAAGACGGAAGGACGATTTCCATTTCATCTTCCGTACAGCTGCCCCCGGGGATATGAATACCTTTGGAGGACAATCGTTCGATCTGTAACGCCATTCGGGCGGAAAAATCAGGAGCGAGCAGTTCGGGATTGAGGGCCACAATGAACAGGCCTACACCAGGCGAGTGACTCCCATCCGCAAAGGATGGAGCATCAAGCGACCAGTTCGCGCCTGTCGTACCCGCGGCGAGTACTTCAACCATGAGTGCAATATTAGCACCACGAGCACCCCCGAAAGCAAGCAAAGCCCCCTTGATCGCTTCACGCGAATCCATTGTGGTTTGTCCCTTCGCATCGATGGCCCAGCCTTCGGGAATTCTCTCCCCTCGCTCTGCCGCCTGCCGAATATTGACAAACGCCGTGGCGCTAGATGCCTGGTCGATAACCAAAGGCGCCTTGTTGTCGACAGGCGCGGCGAAGGCTAGCGGGTTAGTGCCATAGACAGCCTCGCTGCTTTGTCCCGCGGCCATTAAGGGAGATCCATTGGTCGCCGCTAGCGCTACCAATCCTTTACGGGCAAGCCGCCTTACATAATAGCCCAGCTCTCCAGCCGTATAGCTGTTTTGCAACGAAAATACGGTCACCCCATAGGTGCTTGCCCGCGTTAGCAATTCTTCGAATGCACGATCAAAACCAAGCTGGGCGATACCTCCCTTGGCATCGACTTGAATGAGTGCAGGGGCTGGAAAGAAGATCGCAGGCTCTTCTAGGCCATTAATGCGACCATTTAACAAACTTTCCAGGTAGTCGGGAAGATGAGCAAATCCAACCGAGCTCCGACCCGAGCATTCCGCAGCGACAGTTGCTTCAGCCAGAGAGATGGCCATCGCTTGGCTCGCACCAGCGGCAACACACACCCGTATAGCCAACTCTGTTGCACTCTTCCGATCATATCGCATTGGCAATTATCCTATTACTCGACTGAACGGGCTTGAATCCTCTTAGCATTCCATCACGCTCCCGGCTGAATTTCCTTTGTTTTTAAACCGTGCAAATTTTCTTGTCCAGAATAGCTGTATTTACTTGCCCGTGATGTCAGGGTTGGAGGACATGATAGCCTCGGAAGTCTCCCAGAGTCTAGGTAGGAATTGGATAACATCATCAGCACGCCGCGTAATGTCTCTGGTAGAGGGGATCCGAGGTCAGCGAGCTCATTTTACCGTACTGTATATTTTACCCGCAAGAAATATAAAAACAACCTCACTTCACACTCCGGAAGAACGTTCGGATATCGTTGATCATTAAATCGGGCGCATCGATTGCCGCGAAATGCGTACCTCTGTCGAATTCGTTCCAATGTATAATGTTATTAGCCTGCTCGGCGTAACGGCGAATCGCTACATCGGACAGTTGGAATATGGCCACCCCGACAGGAGTTGTAGAAAGCTCCTTTGGCGCCCAAGCCAATGGATCATGTGCTCCTTCGTAATACATTCGAGCAGAAGAGTTTGCTGTTCCGGATGTCCAGTACAACATGAGATTGGTCAGGAAACGGTCGCGATCGACAGACCCTACAGCGTCTCCGAAGCCATAGAACAATTCGCAGGTCCAGGCGAGCAAACCGACGGGGGAGTCATGAAGCCCATACGCAAGCGTCTGCGGCCTAGTCGATTGAATCCTATTAAAGCCGAATCTTTCCTGCATAAAATGTCCCAATCGAGCTAACCGAACTTTCTCCGCTTCGGTTAGTGTCGCGAGCACTTCCTCCTCAACTTGGCCGAATGGAACAAAGCCCATCGTTGCCGCGTTAACATGTATACCGACGACATGAGATGCCGCTAGGCGGCCGAGCTCCGGGGCAATCATGGCGCCCATATCGCCTCCTTGCACGGCATAACGCTCATAGCCCAACCGTTTCATCAGTTCCGCAAATGCTCGTGCCGCTCGGGAAGAAGTCCATCCGGCCTCTGCCGTAGGACCGGACAGCCCGAAACCCGGGATCGATGGGATGATGAGATGAAACGCGTCAGCAGCATCACCGCCATAAGAAGTTGGATCTGTCAGCGGTCCGATCAGATCCAGGAACTCGACTGGCGATCCCGGCCACCCATGAATAAGCATGAGCGGGAGAGCATTAGGCTCTGTGGATGTAATGTGCAGAAAGTGGATGTTGGCCTCGTCAATCGTCGTGGTGAATTGCGGATATTCATTCAGGCGCGCCTCCTGCTTGCGCCAGTCGAACGAAGTTTTCCAATATTCAACCATCTCTTTCACAAAACTCAGGGATGCACCATAGTTCCATCCCGAGCCCGGAATTTCGTCAGGCCACCGTGTTAGCGCCAAACGATTGTTCAAGTCGTCCAGCTCGTTTTGGGCAATTTCAATTCGATAGGGACGGATTTCATTCGGGATTGTGCTGCTGACGTTTTTCGTGTTCATGGCTCATGTCCTCCTCGGTATTGGGTTGACTTGACTTATACTCTCATTGTACGGCGCTGTCCCTGACAACTGTCTGTCAAGGAAAGTAAGGGATTCACAAATATTCGACTATACTCTGATTGGTGAGTAGAATGAGGGAGGAGGGGATTTTTTGAAAATACAGAGATTACTTGGTATTACGATGATGCTTCTAAGCCAGCGAAGGGTGAATGCTCAGACGCTTGCGGATAAGTTCGAGGTGTCGCTTCGCACGATCTATCGCGACTTGGAGACTATTAATATAGCGGGCATTCCCATCGTTTCCTACACGGGCAATGATGGTGGCTATGAAATTCTGGAGCAGTTCCGTATTGATCGGCAGATCGTCACGTTTGACGATCTACAGTCGATTCTGATTGCATTAAAGGGGGTACAGTCCTCGTTAGCTGATCAGGAGTTGAACGCACTGCTGACCAAGATCAAGGCATTAGTGTCCAGATCCGAACAGAAACAGATGGAAGAGACTGGCGAAACGCTTATGTTTGATACAAACCTGTGGCATGGAGGCGGATTAAAGGACAAGTCTATTCTAGCGTCGATTAGACAAGCGTCCAAAAACCGGTCCGTCGTCTCTTTTCTATATACAAATACCGAAGGAAACGGAGAACAGCGGGAGGTTGAGCCGATTGGCCTTGCTTGGAAGGGGTACGCCTGGTACTTGTATGCGTACTGCAGGCTTCGAGAAGACTACCGAACGTTCCGCCTTTCACGAGTAAGCGGCTTACGGGTTCATCTGGAGCCGTTCAAGAATCGAGGCGTTCGTATGGAAGAGCTTGATGCACGCTGGGGGAATCAAGAGACCGGCCCTCTCGTTCATTTGCTGCTGCGTTTTGACTCCCGGGTAAGAGTGAGGGTGGAGGAAGCCTTTGGGTTGGACAAAATCGTGGTGGATCACGACGGCTCGCTGCTAGTCAGAGTCAGCTATCCGGACAATCACTGGATGTACGGCATGATACTGGGATATGGACCGGATGTTCGCGTGCTTGAGCCCGCTTTTGTGGCGGAAAAGATCAAAAAGCAAGGGGAGCGAATCGTAGATATTTATGCTAAGGGGGATCGGGAATGAAGTACATTATTTTGACGGGAGCTTCACGTGGGATAGGTGAAGCCCTCTGTAGAAAACTGTTATCAAATCATCATCATCTGCTATGCGTTTCAAGGAAAAAGAATGATTCTCTGATTGCCTTTGCCCATTCTGAGCAGTACAAAATGGATTATTTCGAATTTGATTTGAACAACGTACACGAAATTGATGAGCTCATGAGAAACATCTTTGGGAGGATTGATTCATCAAATATGGAATCAATCTATCTAATTAATAATGCTGGTATTGTTTTTAATCGACTTATAGAAGAGACAGATCCAGCTTCAATTATTCAACTGCTGAATATCAATCTGGTTTCGCCGATGATTTTGACGGGAAAACGGTAAAAGCGTGGTAATAATGTTCTGTGATTATTACGATTCTACTACTTGAATTTTTCGGCAAATTCTTTTATTTTATCCACGAAAATGCCCTTCAGTTGATCGGTTCCTTCTTTTGGTGCAGCATAAGCTTTATAGCCGCCAAACGATTCCAAGCAGATAGCGGCTTCTCTTAGATCGACTGGGATATTCCTCGTTATTATTTCTTCTGTTTCCTTTGGCTTCTCGTTGCAGATAAAGTACCCCATTTTCTTTCCCAACAATGCTTGATGATTTTTTTTGATAAAATCGCGAATCGGCTTATATATTTTTCCGTCTCGAACTCCAGCACCCAAAATAATGCTATCAAAGTCTTCGATGGCAGGCTTCTCCGCTTGAATATCGCAAATCGTACAATTCGAAATTTCTTCCGCAAGAGTTTTTATGCATTGCTCGGTTGCTCCTGTTTTCGTAGCATAGATAGCTAACACGGCCATTTGACTCATTCCTTATCGTTTAGTGTTTGAATGCAAATGATGAATTTGCTCCTCTAGCACGCTGCTTGCTTTGTTTAGAAATTGTGAAATGAGCTCAAGCTCTTCATCCGAATAAGAGGAGGCCAGTTTGACCATCGCTGCGTGAAGCTGGAGGTACGTAGCACTGACGTCTTCTTTATCTTCATATAAGGGGACGATAATTACTTTTCGACGGTCATGGGGATCCTGCTGCCTGCGCACGAAGCCGTTTTTTTCTAGTCGGTCGATTAAGGAAGTAACGCTGCCTGTTGTGAGTCCGGTTAGTCTCGACAGCTCTCCGGCGGTGACGGGGCCCTTTTCATGCAAAATGTCGATAGATAAAAAGTCATTATTATAAATTCCTAAGGAAGCAGCTACACTTTGTTGGTAAAGTACCGTTCTAGTTCCCAATCCGCGCATGCTCATCGTAAGTTTTTCCTGCTGCTCCGTGGGTTGTTCAAGTCGATCGCTTGGCAAACGATAGTCCTCCTTGAATTCGCATAAATATCTTGATAATCAAGATACTTTATAACCAAGATACTTTATTATGCTTTTGATGTCAAATGTTTCGCTTATTGCGTGGTCAGCGAAGTACAACATGTACATCGAAATCAGAGCGTAAAATCGCCGAAAGCACGGGTACTCGATGTGCCCCGTAACATTAATAACAGCCCTTGATCGTTATTGGAACGACCAAGGGCTGTTATGAGAGGTCAGGGATAATCGCGCCTGTCTACTCGATTCTTATTATTTTATGGAGTAAGGCAGTTTGAATGTCCACAGCTCCGTACCATTTTTAGGAGAGGTACTGTCGATACCGAAGTCGTTATCGTTGATAATAGCTAAAGTGTTGCCGTTCACAAGCGATATGCCTTCGATTTTCTCATAAGGGAATTTGAATTCGACAGAATCCAGTATCGTACTTTTCGAAACGGGTACAATCCCATTGGCTTTCAAATCTGCAATCTTCATTTGTTCAAGCGTTTTGCCGGCCTTAGATGCATCGTCATACTTGCCCAGGATGTTTGTTGCCGTGGACAGGTCTACCTTATAGATTCGTTTCAATTGAGCCTTATCTCCTGCGAATTTGTCGCGTTCGTCGATAAGGAGCGTGTTCTCGTTAATGGCCACCATGTCGGACAGGACGATGTCGCCTTGTGCCAAGTCTTTGTAGGGAGCAGCATCCTCCAGAACATACACATACTCCGCTACCGGATTCAGTGTCGCCAGATCGAACTTTATGATACGTACTTGACGGGAGTTATCCATCTGTTTGTCAGGGTTGCGCAGTGCATTCTGCATAGCCATGTACATATATTTGCCGTCCGGTGTGATGCCTACAGACTCCGCACCACGGTTTTGGCGGAGTTTATTGTACACGGCGGGGAGTATTTCCCGTGCCGGAACGAGCGGAGTCTCTATTTGAGCCGCCCAGCCCTTCGGTACAATACGCTCTATGATCGTTCCGTCGCGTTTTACGTGCACGATGGATGGGCCGTATTCATCGGATATCCAGAACGTATCGTCTTTCGGGTTATAGGCAATCCCTTCGATATCCAAGCCGTACGGATCGTAAGAGAGTTCTTTCTCTGCCTTCGCATCGTAGGGCACTTCGTCACGCCCTTTGATATTCGGCAATCCGGTAATCGTCGATTTACCGGACACGGGATCCACGCCGGCCACCTTCAACGGGATTTGCTCGAGGATCGTAATTTCGCCATCGGCAATTTTAATTTTATAGATGCTGGGAGCATAGTCTTGGAGAGGGAAGGTACGGCGCGAACTCCCGTTGACATCGATTTGGCCGTTCGGACCGCGGTCGGCCGTTGAATAAAACACGTTGTCCGGGTCGCCGGGGATGTGTGTCAGGGAGGAACCGACTCCCATTTTTACACCATCCGCCAAGTCAGGCGCATTCAGCGAATATTTTCCCGTTAAGGTAGGCTTGTCCGTAAGAGCGACGCTGCTGCGGAACTCGTCCCAATCCGCATATTTATTCAGCGATTCACTGAGTGCACGAACCGGAAGGTAAAGGCTGCCGTCAATGTTGACCGCCGGGGCCGATGGAGCAACCGTTTGTCCGTTGTTCGAGTACTTAATTTGATCGTTCGTCGTGCCGGTGAGATTGGCAGCGGTTACGGTAGTTGCCCCCGTAGAAAGGACTAATACTGTTGAAGCGGTAATGAGCGACTTTTTAAACATACTTTCTATGTACCCCTTCCGTCCTATCTGATTTGAATACAAGGATAATTTTACAAGTGCTTTGTTAAAATTAAGGCAAGATCGTTTGTTTTTTTTGTAAAGATATCATGTAAAGCGGGACAGATTTCCGGTTTGAGCCTTGAACTGAGAATGATTATCGATTATAATTACCCCAATTCTGCAATGGGCAATCGTGAGGTGTGAGCATTGAATTGGGACGAGCAGATGCTGCTGTGGAATCAGGCCGCTGCCAGTATATTGGATATTCGTCATAAAGTGTTGTGGGAGGGGCAAGATCTGCTCTCTTATCAGCTTCCAGCGAATATGTTTCTACTTGTCGTTAGCGGCAGCGCTTACGTTCGAATCGATGAACACAAATGCTATCTCAAGCAGCATCATCTACTTCACGCAGGCAAGGGGATGAATGTGGACATCATGCCGGCCAAGCATGAATTTTCATACTATCTCGTTTACTATAAAGCCGTCCTGCCCGGTTCCGCGGCAAGCGATTTCGCTAACGGAACGGTCGTGCCCGCACAACCCTTTCGCCTGTTCTATCATGTTATCCTTCCGGAGCCGGGGCCCGTGCACGGTCAAGTTCGCCGAATGTACGAGGAATGGCAGCAGACCGGCATATTGGCTCAAATTCGAATGAAATCGATGCTGTTTGAATTGATCTATGTATTGTTCAGTCAATTGAAAAACTCCAAAGATCGGGGCAGCCCCGCGGATCTTATGGCGTTCGCACTGCGTTACATCCATGAGCATTACACCGAAGTCGTATCCATGGATCAATTGGCCGATCTGCTCGGCTGCAGCAGCAGCTATATGTACAGACTGTTTAAAGCGGAGATCGGCAAAAGCCCGAACGATTACATAATCGGAATACGGATGGAGCAAGCCCGGCAATACTTGCTGACCACGCAGTTGAATCTGCGGGAAATTGCTCTGTCCGTCGGTTATTCGGATGTGTATTACTTTAGCCGGTTGTTCAAAAAACAGTTCGGGGTCTCGCCCCTTCAATCTCGCAAGCGCGAATCTGAACATAGCGCTCTGCACTGTAATCCATCAAATGCGTCAGTATCCTCCATTGTTCCGCCCATGCCACTCTCCTATAATCATAATGTAAATGAAAATGATTATCATCGAAAAGGAGAGTTATCATTGCTATCAAACAACCCTTCAAAATCATCAATGACGGCCTTGGTCATGTTATGCCTGACACTGCTTATTAGCGCCTGCCAAACAGGCATCCGCAATGGAAGCTCGGAAAGTAAGGGGAGCAATGCGTCCTCCACAGCCGGCTCCGCCGATTCCGCGGCTGAAAGCAAAGGGGCAGAGTCGTCTTCCGGGACAAGGCTGTACAAGCATAAATTCGGCGAAACATCAATTCCGGCGAACCCCAAACGGGTTGTCACCGCCTACCACCTCGGACATATGCTGGCATTGGACGTTCGTCCGCTCGGTGCTGCAACCTACATTCTGCAATACTCCCAAAAAGCCATGGATACGAACGGTGTCGTGGATCTGGGCGCTCCCCTCAATCTCGAGTTGATTGCCGAACTGGAGCCGGATTTGATTATATTAATCGAAGCCTATCTCGAGCCGAGCGGAGGGTATGAGCGCTTCAATAAAATCGCGCCGACAGTCGTCCTTGAGGCCCATCAGGATCCGGTGAAAGATATCCGGCTGATTGGGGATTTGCTGGGCAAGCAAGAAAAGGCTGAACAATGGATTTCCCAATATCAGGCGAAGATTACTCAAACGAAAGAGCGCGTGCAGCAAAAGTTCGGCCCTAACGAGACTTTCACCATTCTGAATGTACGGAGCGAGAAATCTCGGATGATTTATCGGGATCGCAATATGGGGGGCAACATTTTGTACTCCTATTGGGGATTAAAGCCGCAAGAGAAAGTGCTCAAAGATGTCATTCGTGGCATTGACGACGAATCCTCTTATCTGTCCATAACCGAAGAAGCCATTCCGGAATACGTTGGCGACCATCTCGTTGTGGCCGCCGCTCCCAGCGCTCAAGGCTCGGTTGACAAGCTTATGGCTAGCGGGCTATGGAAAAATCTCGATGCTGTCAAAAACAACCGTGTATACCGGATTGATTTCGATGAATTTCTGTTTAACGATCCTATCTTTGCGATGAAACAAGTCGATATTTTGGCGGATGCCCTGACCAAGAACCGTTAAGAGGTCCTGCCGCGTTTCCGATAGCCCTCATCATCGCATGGTGAGGGCTGTTTGACGCTTACTCTGGATCCATTTACCTATTTGGATCGATCTTTTATGTGATACGATGATCGAGAGAGGTAAGAATGAACCGACACATGCGCTTCAACATTTGCCGATTCTTTGCAACGGCTAATCGATGACTGCGGCGGCGGAAATTTCAACTCGTAGAAAGGAGGAGGGCACTGATGTATGTTTTATCGCCAAATATACGGGAGCAGCCAAGAGGGAGAGGTGTATTACGAACCGTGGTCGGAGACTCGGAATCATCTTGTTTTGCGCTTGCCGCCGGAGCGCGGTCAGCTGTCCTTGCCGGAGTTGGCCGGCATGTGCTGTTATGGAACAATGGCTTATCTCAAATGGGTGTGAACCGTACTTCAAATAAAGTGTATATGTACGGCAGCGTGCAGGAGAGAAGGAAGTATGAGCACGGTCGATAGTGTGAAAAATAGTGGTTGCACCTTACGTAACGTCATCATTTATAGTGAAGCTACCGGTAATAGTTAGCGCTAACGAGGGAGTTACCATGAAACGATATTGGAAGGTTGGGGACCTTTCTCGAATGACGGGACTCACCGTGCGAACTTTGCGATTTTACGATCAAATCGGCTTGTTCTCGCCTTCCGGCCAGACGGAGTCCGGTCACAGGCTGTACAATGAGTCCGATCTGTCGCGTCTGCAGCAGATTTTGTCGCTTAAAGAGCTTGGCATGTCCCTGGAAGAGATCAAGTCCGCCATGGCTGGCGAGCAGTTCAGCCCGTTGGAGATCGTCAATTTGCAAATGGCCCGGACCCGGGAGCAGATCAAGATGCAGCAACAGCTCCTCGAGCAGCTGCAATATGTATCGAAGTTGATGCAAGGGAAGGCGCTAATAGCCGTTGAAGATTTCACACGACTTTTGCAAGCGATGAAGGAAAGCCATGAGAAGCTGGTCATCGAACGGCGGACGAGCTGGGAGTACCGTCTGGATGTACTGGGTGATTTTCTTGCCGATGAACATGAAGGAATGCACTTAAAGGAGGACAAACCGTGACTGAACGATTCGCCAAACACGCAACCTTTGTTGTCGAACGAACCTATGCCGCATCGCCTGCGAGGGTCTACCAAGCTTGGGCCGACCCGGCCGCCAAATCCAAATGGTTTACCAAGCCCGATATTTTCGAATTCCGTGTCGGAGGACGCGAGTACAGCAGAGGAGGTCCGCCGGACGGACCAGTCTTTACTTTTGACGTCTGCTATCAAGAGATTGTTCCGGAGCAGCGCATCGTCTATAGCTATACTTTGGATTCGGACGACACACGCATCTCCGTTTCGCTCACGACAGTCGAGCTCATCCCGACCGATGGCGGTACGAAGCTGATTTTCACCGAGCAAGGGGCCTTTTTGGACGGGTATGATACGCCGGAAGTGCGCGAGCATGGGACGAATGAAATGCTTGATGCACTGGGCAAAACACTGTAAGGGGCATCGCCATGGCAGCGATCGTGGGAGAAATGAATTTGGGTTTCAGATTAACGGAGAGTCGATTTCTCGCTCTCCGTTTTCTGTTACTCCCAGCTTCATAGAAGTTCAGCGGAGTTTGACTGCCCGGGTCGCCATATAGGTGCTGATGTAGGGATCGAGAAGATCGCCGCCGGCTTTGTCTTCGTAGAATCCGGCGATTACGAATCCGGCTGCGATTTGTCCGCCGATTTGGCTTTCCAGCGAATGGCCGAACTCCATCGGCTCGCCGGCGGCCAGCTTGGCCGCTAATTGTTCTTGCGGGAGCTGTTCCGGATCGGAATAAGGAATGCTGTACTTCACCTCAAGCTTCCCATTGTCCCATTCCTGGACGTCGAACAGGAACAGGAGCGGATTACATACGCCGGCGAGCAAAGCCCCTCCCTGACGCAAGATGCGGTAGCATTCGGTCCAGACGCTGCCGATCTCGGGAATGAAGCAATTGGATACCGGATGGACGATCAGGTCGAACGACTCGTCCTTAAAGC
The DNA here is from genome assembly GCF_039536325.1 of Paenibacillus hodogayensis. Taxonomy (NCBI): domain Bacteria; kingdom Bacillati; phylum Bacillota; class Bacilli; order Caryophanales; family Paenibacillaceae; genus Paenibacillus; species Paenibacillus hodogayensis. The sequence goes on along the minus strand of NZ_BAAAYO010000013.1, from coordinate 288,972 downwards.
GCGACAAATCCCGCATATCTCCTTGCTCCAGTATCAGGGTCAGCTTGTCCCGCTCGGCAACGAGAAGATCCTGTTCCAATTGCCGGGGGCTGTTATCAAATACGGTCACATCCGCTCCGAGTGCGGCTAATATCGGGCCCTGCTGCCCCCCGCCGGAAGCGAGGCACAGCACCTCTTTGCCGGCGACCTCGCCAAGCCAATCCGTAGGAATCGGCTTGGTTGGCGTCAGTACGATTTGGTACATCCCTTGCCTTGCCCGTGCGACTTCTTCCGGCGAAACGGGCTGCGTCCAACTGTTTCCTTTGTCCACTTGTGCATTCCAAGCTTCGCGATTATGCTTCACAATATCCAATGGTCAACTGCCTCTTTTCTTTTCAAAATCGATTTTCTGACATCTGGTATCTGCTTTTTTAGTCTAGCATCATACTAGCCGTCTTGCGAGACATGGATGATTTGCACTGGATTATGCGGTAGATGAAGAAGCGTTACAGTCTCTCATGCCCAATATCATGAATTTTGTTTGAACGGTGAGCACAGTCCTTGCAGAACAACCGCCCATTCGAGTGCTTGCCCCGCTATAGGCTATAATTCATTCTGTGCTGGTAATGAACCTATTTCATTAGGCGCAGGTGATTTTTTTATAAACCAGCCCAGTATCAAAACAAGTATGGCGAGAATAAATTCGATCCAAAAAACGGTTTGCAGGCCGACAACCGTGCTTTGTGTTTTCTCATACAACGCAGTTGGATCGAGCGAGTGTTGAAGATCACCATTCGCTCTAGACGACATGACGCCGACGAACAAAGCGATTCCAATTCCTCCCGCAATTTGTTGGAGCGTATTGTATATGGTTGTTCCATGGGGGACCAAGTGACGCGGAAGTTGATTCAATCCTGTCGTCTGAGCCGGCATGACGACAAACGATATGCCTATAAATAAGAGGACATGAGGGAATAGAACAGAACCTCGCGTTGTATCACTGTCGATGCCGGCGAACAGCCACAACGATATGGCGATCAAGACCAGTCCCGGCACAATGACGAATCGCGGCCCGAATATATCGAGTAATTTCCCCGACAAGGGCATCATGATCCCGTTCAAAATACAACCGGGCATCAGGAGTAAACCTGTCGCGAATGCTGTCAACTGCATCACATCCTGCAAGTAGATCGGTAGCAGCGTCGTTGTCGCAAATAGGACCATCATGAGGACTACAACCAACACCGCAACCAGAGAAAAAGTGGGATACCGGAATACGGAAAGATTGATCAACGGCTCTTTGATCGTGAGCTGCCGCCATACAAGCAAGAGCAAGAAGAGGCTCCCTATGGCAATCGCCCCGTAACCCTCGGGCTCAGCCCAGACACTGCTCCGGCTGAAGCCGTAGGTGACGCAACCGAAACCGACCGTTGACATCACGATGGATAAAAGATCAACCTTGGGCTTGGTCAACTCGGTTACATTCTTCAAGTACAAGATTGCATAAATAATCGAAAACAGCGCGACAGGAATCACCAGGTAGAACAGCCATCGCCAGTGAAAGGTATCGATGATCAATCCCGACAAAGCCGGGCCGACGACAGGGGCGACCATAATGACCAGCCCCATGAGACCCATGGCGGCACCCCGGCGTTCTGGAGGATAAAGGGCGAGAATCGTATTCATCATCAACGGGATCAATAATCCTGTCCCGCAAGCCTGAACAACCCTGCCCGTCAGCAAGATTCCGAAGCCCGGGGAGCTTGCGCACAAGCAGGTACCGGCTAAAAATAAAGCCATCGCAGACAGAAACATCTGACGAGTCGTGAGCCATTGTTGCAGGAATGCGGTCACCGGCACCAGTACGCCGATAACGAGCATATAGCCCGTCGATAACCATTGTATGGTCGTTGCAGTAACGTTGAACTCCCGCATCAATCCGGGAAGCGCATTGACAAGCAAATTTTCGTTAAGAAACGCGACAAATGCGCCTATGAGTAGTGCGGTTAACATCGGTCCTCTCTTCACTCCACTTGCCTCTTGAATCCGTTTATTCATCGGATACCTCCCGAATTGTCAGCCTGACGTGCAGGTTATCCTACACCATCGCTTTCTAACAAGGAATAAAAATGATCCCGATCCTCGTCATCGAATTTGCCAAGCGTCCGTATCCTGACAAATTCGTGTCCACCATACATGTCGATTTCCTCGCCATACCTGTTATAGAGCGCGATCATATTGCCATCCGGATTCAGCTCCATGTACCCGTAACATGTTGTCTCCGGCGTCTCACCGTAAAGGAGCATAAATCTGATTTTGTCCACACTGTTCATGCAACTCCTCCTGTTCTGTCTTTCGTAATGACCTTGCATTCATTGCGATTGGTTTTTGGTGCGCATCCCGTACCTCCCCATCGGACTAAAGCCAATTTTACGTGAATCCGGATGAATTGGAAAAAGCGATATGGCTCTTGATATTCGGAAATTCATTCCTATTTCGAAAACATAAAGGGGGGCCTCCCGCTAAATCGCTCATTCGCACATTTTCTCTTGACGAGATGGGGTTTGGGGATTATGATAGCGTGCCGTTCAACTCTACAAGGTAAAGCCATAAAAAGACCGACTTTTCGAAGTGTCTCGGCAGCTCGTTTACCATTTTTCGCGTTGTAATCATTAAAGATCCATGCTAAGTGGCAGGTGACTGGATAAATATGGGGAATTAATCCATAATGGACGATCATTAATATTTTGGTAAAGGGAGTGCTAAAAGTGAATTCTGAAATCGAAGTGATTACTATTCATCCGATCCATCGGCACGCTTACTCTGTAATGGAACACCCGGAGGGGCAATATGAATACATGGGAGACGCTTTAGGTTGCGACTGTATGATTGAGAAGTTTGTTGACGGGTGCATGAGGAAGTACAAAAATGACGGAAGGAATAATGAAGAATGGTATGGCTGGGATGCCGAAGTTCTTGCTCCATTTGGTGGCGTGGTTGAAGCGATCTACATTAATCCAATGACTAACAAAGTAGGGGAGATTCATCCATCTAGAGCAAGTAGTATAACGTTTTTAAGACATGACGGTGTGAAGGTATTTTATGGACATGTAAAGGATGTACATGTAGGGAAGGGCGATTCTGTAAAGGCAGGAGATATCGTCGCCAGAGTAGGTAATAACGGTTATTCCAGGTGTCCGCATATTCATATAGGCGCGTGGAAAGAAAATACACCGCTTCAGATAAGATTTGACTTAAGAGAATTGGGAAAGTACTTTAAGCAACTGGGAGACAGAAGGTATCATTGTTAATAGCGGGAGATGTTTCAGAATATCAAGTGGACGCGCGCAGATAGGTTGATTCAACTGAAGGTAAAGCTTTTTCAACCGTGGGTTGATGACTCACGTACACCTCCATACCAAAAGGGACGGGAGCACCTTATGATAAAGGCAAACAGGCAAGGAGGTTTTCCTTTCAATGGATAAATTAAGCAATACCGGTGTAAAGCTTGCTCAACTACGGCGATCCCATGGCATGACCCAAGAAGAGCTGGGGAAACGGTTATCTGTGTCTGCAAAAGCTGTATCCAAGTGGGAGAATGGCGACTCTTTACCGGATCTTTCGCTTATTGTAATGCTAGCGGAAACTTATGATTGTACGACAGACTATTTGTTGGGGCGGGAGGGTGGACTCGTATCGTTGCTACCCCAGATCCGAGAAACGTTCGTTAGCATGACAGTAGAAGAAAAAATCGGCTTCCTCGGAGATATCATCACGGTAGCAGGAGCATCGATGCCTACGCCTCCGGTTAGCCCGCACGGGCATCCCTCGCTTGTGCACATTCGCTTGGGTCCATTTGGAATCGGTCTATGGGCAAAGGATCGGCTGGTCTGTATCGCGACGACGACGTTTCTGAATGAAGCAGTTGAAACGTTAGGAAAAGAAGCCGATTTCCCGCTCACCCTTCTGCCCGACGAAATCCGTCCTGTCCTATTAGCCCTCTTACGAGACATGAATGATTTGAAACCGGACTACGCAGTAGATGAAAAGACGCTACAATCTCTCTTGCCAAATACCATGAATTTCGATGATGTCCTTACGGAATGCATCGAACTGGGATTTGTAGATCGGGTACGCGGCGGCTACCGGCTGAATTTCAAGGCTGATCTTGCGGTGCGATTACTAGCAATCATTCATCAAACGATCAACAAGCGGGGAACGATGAATGTGACGGTGGGGAGACCTTAGTAACCGTTTTATTGAAGTAAGCAGGTATGGCGGGTTTGCGCGGCTGCGCAGAGCCCGTCTTTTTCGTTTTCGGCTTTTGCACGAGTGGTCTTGGCCGCCGGCCGAGCGGAAGAAGGCCTAGCGAACTATACGTCGGAGCGTGAAAATTAAGGTATACTGATAGCATGAAAAAACGGAACCGAGATATTTCCAAAGTCTGTGCTGCACTTGCGGAAGGCTATCATATATGGCTTAAACTGAGCTTTGAAGGAAGGAATCACTATCCATGATCGTCGCTGTCGATGTGTATTACGAGGAAAACAAGGCAAAATCAGTGGGGGTTATTTTTCAAAGCTGGGAAGATTCCAAACCACTCGAAATCATCACGTCTTATACGGAAAATCCTCCAGAGTACGAACCGGGATTTTTCTATAAACGTGAGCTTCCTTGCATACGGGAATTGCTGAAAGGTACAGATATTAACCAAATCCATACCATTGTTGTGGATGGCTATGTGTACTTAAACGATGAGAAAAAGCCCGGGCTCGGACATTATGTTTACACCGATTTTGCAGGGGAAATTCCAGTGATCGGTGTTGCCAAAAGCGCCTTTCACGACAACGAAGCCTTTGTCCAAAAGGTTTACCGGGGCAACAGCTCCAAGCCTTTGTACATAACCTCTGTCGGCATGGAGCTAGCAGTCGCTGCCAAGCACATCCGGAGCATGTACGGAGCATACCGATTTCCGCATCTGCTGAAATTGCTGGATCAGCAAACGAAGGAAACCCGGCTCTAAACAACAGGGGGGATGCAAGATGTTGTTTTGGAAGAAAGAAACGCAGCTTGATCGAATACAAAACAAACTCGAACAGGCCATGCGCAAAGATACGGCTTTTTCGGTGTTTGGAGCATCCTCGCACCAATACAAGGTTCGTGAAAAGCTTGCGGCAAAAGAGCTTGAAGACTGGCAAGCAAAAAATCAGGTCACACTGCCGAAGCTGTATACGCAGTTTTTAACGAAAGTCGGTAATGGAGGTGCGGGACCGTTTTACGGGATGTATTCGCTTGAAAAGGCAACCTCCTATACCGGTACATACGCACTCACTGCAAAATGCGTTCTGCACCCCGGAATGACAAAAGAGGAATGGAACCGTCTGATCGAGCCTCTGATCAAGGATGAGGACATCCCCGATCTGGAATACGACGCTGTCCGTGATCGGGTACTGGGCGGCATGTTGTGTATCGGGACACAAGGCTGCGAATACGATATGTACCTCGTACTGGAAGGGGAATACAGGGGAAAAGTCGTTTACACGTCAGATTTTCATCCGGATCACCCCTTTTTCTTTGTCTATGAAGAACACGTTCTGGACTGGTATGAGCGCTGGCTGGAAGAAATCATTCTGGATTATGATATCGCGTGGTTTGGCAGCAGAATGCCGGGCGATGAGAATGCGTTGATACAGGTTTATCAAAACGCCCCAAACGAAGAAATCCAATCCAAAGCGCTTGGTGGAATGTTCAAGTTTAAGAAAATATCGCAGCCAACCATTGATTTTTTAAAAAGTGTTGCCGGGCAAAGTCAAAAGGATCGCGCAACAGCCATTCAGCTCATTTGCAAAACCTCTCTTGACGCGGGAAGAGACTTTCTTCTCGAGTTGTTGCATGCTGAAAGAAACGAAGATTTTTTACAAGCTTTAAACATCCTGAACTGGTACGGGAAATCTTCAGATTTAAAGCAATTTATAAAAGTGATCCTGCAAAGTCTGGATAGGGTTCACGACCCGGAAACGTTACGTCATGTGGGATATGTTTTGGAATCTTCCGGCGCGGTTACCCTCGAAAACTTCGCGCCCTTTTTGTGCCACAACGACTCGAATATGCAGGCTGCCGCAATCTATGCCACACGTAATTGTAAGGACAAAACAGAAAGGTGGAAAATTGTAGAACTTGTGTTTATGGGCGGCGACAAGGAGGTTATGAAAAACACGATTTTGTATTGGGGCATTGTCCCTCATGAAAAGTTATTGCCTTATTATAAGGCGGTCTGGCCGGAATATAAAAACAATCCTAATTTCAGGGAAGCATTTATAGGTTGTTTGAAGGAATTAAATGTGCCGGATGATTATTTTGACAAAGAATAAGGGAAAACCGTATGTTAAGCACAAAAAGCAATAAACTCATTCTCTCGGGACTGGGCTTATTGCTTTTTGTTATTGAACAGGGACGGGGATCCACGGCGTGCGGCCTGGATGAACAGACCTGAGCTTTCGAAGATGTGTCACCGAATGCACACAAGCCTCCAAACCCGCCTAAGAAGTGGGGATGGAGGCTTGTGTTTTTATTGAAGTATTTTTTTCTATATTTACCCCAGTTTAACCTTGGACGTTTACAATGAGTTCGCTTAAGAAATAGGGTTCATTGCTAATGATGATGATCCAAGCTCAAATACAAGAAATGGAGGGGTAGAATGAAAATAAGGTTGAGGAGTAAGGTTTATCGAAGCTTCATTTTATTGCTTATAGGAATTATGATGGGGGCCTCGTATCCCAATTCTTCCTTCGCTGCTAACTCTGTCTTTAATGGAGGAGACGGGTCGGTCGCGTCCCCTTACCTGATTGCAAACGCGGATCAGTTGAATGCGATCCGAACGAATGTAAATGCCAGCTATAAGCTAGTTTCGGATATTGATTTGTCCGCGTATGCCGCATCCGATGGAGGGAAGGGCTGGAAGCCGGTAGAGGGAAATTTCTCCGGATCGTTGGACGGTGACGGCCATCGCATTACAGGTTTGTATATCGATCGCGGCAATGACGGAAATGTGGGCTTGTTTAGCTCCATTTATTCGGGCAAAATCGTGAATGTGAAGATCATTCAAGCCGATGTCAAAGGAGGCTCTACGACCGGGATTTTAGCGGGAAGCGTCGTATTCGCCACGCTTTCGCAAGTGTACACGTCCGGTCGTGTCCAAGGCAACCAGGAGGTAGGAGGGCTGGTTGGCAAGCTGGAGGACTCGAACGCCAGTTATACCGGTTCTTCTGCAACCGTCGAAGGAAACGCGTATAATGTCGGCGGCTTGATCGGTCACTATTACGGCGGTAATGGAGAGCTCGCGGACAATTATGCCGAAGGAGATGTTCACGCAGCCGGTTCCAGCGTAGGAGGGCTTGTTGGTTTCTCGATTTCCGGCACGATCAAGCGGAGCTACGCTTCCGGCAACGTGGTTAGCGATCAAGAAACGGCCGGGGGATTGCTGGGAACGGGAAATTCCGGCAGCATTCAGGACAGTTATGCGCTCGGCTCCGTGAAAGGAACGCAAACGGTCGGCGGTTTGGTCGGCTATTTTAATGGCATTGCGATCGCGAACAGCTATTCGACCGGTCATGTTGATGCCGACAACAGCCTGGGCGGTTTTGGAGGATACAGCTACGGTTCCACGGTTACGAATTCGTTCTGGGATGAAACGGCATCTGGCCGTCCGTACAGCTACGGCTGGAGCTCCGATCCTTCGGGTGTTACCTCATTAACGACTTCGGGCATGCAGAACTCGGCCAACTTCGCAGGCTGGAACTTTAATGGAACATGGGCCGGCGCTTCGGGAACTAGCTATCCGTATTTGCAGGATAACGCGCCTTTATGGTTGACGCATTTGGCCGTGTCCCCTAACGCGGGTATAAGCGGTACCTTGACGCCAACGTTCCATTCGGCTACGAAGCAATATAATATCAGCGTGACCAATGTTGCCGATTCCGTGACGATTACGGCTCCGGCGGCGAATGGCAGAGCAACGGTAGCTATTCTCGGAGGAACGACGCTTGCTGCCGGCAACAATACCGTAACCTTGACGGTCAGCGACGGCAATGGCCGGGATCAAGTCTATACGTTGCACGTACATAAGCTGGCTTCGAACGCCTTGTCTTCCGATGCCCAACTATCGGATTTGCAAGTGAACGGGGTTTCTATACCAGGGTTCAACGGCAGCACAGAGACTTACTCCGTACCTGTCCCGAATACGGCTACGACTGCCACGATAACGGCTGTCACCCGCCATCCCGATGCATCCTATGCCGTCACCGGATGCAGCAATCTCGTTCTGGGGAGCAACCTCTGCACGGTTACCGTAACGGCATCGGATGGAACCCAGAAGATTTATTCCCTTACGGTGATTCGCAACCGATTCGCTGGGGGAGAGGGAACAGCAGCATCCCCTTATCTTATTGCTACAGCGGATCAACTCAATGAGGTTCGGAACGATTACCAGAAAGTGTTTCGGCTTACGGCCGACATCGACTTGTCCTCCTACGCGTCAGCAGACGGAGGGGAAGGCTGGAAACCGATCTATTTTGAAGGTGTTCTGGACGGGAATGGGCATAGCATAACGGGGCTTACCATACGGCGTCCGAATGAAGATATCATCGGTTTGTTTCAATATATTTATTTGGGCAGCGTGTCCAATCTAAAACTTGTCCAAGCGGCGGTCACCGGTCGGGATAAAGTAGGCATGTTGGTAGGATGGCACAGCTCGGGTACGGTAACTAATGTTTCTGCTTCCGGTACGGTGTCGGGCCGAGATAGCGTGGGTGGTTTGATCGGTTATGTGACATACGGCTCGGTGTCCATGAGCGGCTCCATCGCCGCCGTGGCCGGCAGCGGCAGTGCAATCGGCGGTTTAATCGGACTCAATGAGGGCGGCACGGTAGACACAAGCTATGCGGAGGGCAACGTTCAAGGCTCCAGTACGGTGGGGGGGCTTGTAGGCAGCGATAGAAACTCGGGAAAGGTCTCCAACTCTTACGCGACGGGACAAGTGACCTCCGTACAAGCATCGGCAGGCGGTCTGATCGGCAAAACCCAATCCGGAACCTATAAAAACAATTACGCCACCGGCAAGGTGACGGGAGGCAGTGCAGTCGGCGGATTGGTAGGTACGAAAACGAGCGGAACCTTTACGAACAGCTATTGGAATAAGACGACCTCAGGGATGAATAGCGGAGTCGGTTCAGGAACAGCTACTGGAATAACGGGATATACGACAGATACGATGAAGCTTAGCGCGAGCTACAATACATGGGATTTTAGCACCGTATGGAATATCGTCAGCGGGACGACGACTCCATATCTTCGCGGAACTGCGCCTTTGTGGCTGACCAGTCTGACGGTAACACCGGATTCGGGGGCAAGCGTTCCCGTGTCCCCAAGTGTGGACAATATGACGTCGGCGTATACGGCTGTCGTTGCAAGTAATGCTCATAGCGTCACTGTAACAGGAACGAGGTTAAACCCAGCGGACACCTTGACTGTAACAGGAGGAACGAACCTTGTTGCCGGGACGAACCCTGTAACGATTACGGTCGCGAGCTCGACCGGTTTCGGCAGCAGGGCATATGCATTGAATGTGGTTCGTTCCGATCCGTCGGCTGCAGGGCTAAGCTCGCTTACCCTGTCCTCCGGCACACTGAGTCCGAGTTTTACGGAAACCGTAACCGACTATACGGCGAGTGTTGCATACAGTGTTACGGCTCTCACCGTGACTCCGGTTGTCAGTAACCTAGGCTCTACAGTGAAAGTGAACGGAGTGGGCGTGGCGAGCGGCCAAGCGAGCGGAAGCATTTCGCTTACGGCAGGTACGGCGAATACGGTTATGATCGAGGTCACATCAGAGGACGGAACGCAAACGAAAACTTACACAGTGATTGTCACGCGTGCGGCAGGAAGCTCGAACGCCAATTTAAGTGCTTTGACAACAAGCGGCGGCGCGCTGAGTCCAACATTTGCAGCCGGAACTGTAACTTATACGATTCCCACTGTTGCGAATACGACCTCCTCGATTACCGTTAGGCCGACTGTAGCGGATTCCACGGCGACGGTGAAGGTGAAGGTAAACGAAGGAACCGATAGTATTGTAACAAGCGGCACCAACAGCCCGGCGCTCCCTCTTAATGTGGGCAGCAATAGCATTGTCGTGACGGTAACGGCGCAAGACGGGACGACGAAAAGCTATACCATCTCTGTGACACGTGCAGCAAGCACAGTCGCGACATTGGCTGGTTTAACCTTGTCTTCGGGCGCGTTAAGTCCAACCTTTAATGCCAATACGATGTCCTATACGTCTACTGCAGCGAACAGTTATTCCAGCGTCACGGTTACACCGACCGTTACGAATTCGAATGCGACTGTCACCGTGAGCGTCAACAGCGGCACTCCGACACCGGTTGTCAGCGGTCAGAGCAGCGCGCCTCTTGCTTTGAATACGGGTTCCAATATTATTAATGTCGTTGTGACAGCTCAGGATGGCACAACGACGAAGACATACAAAATTACGGTTACACGCAACAAAAGTAACAACGCGGACATGACAGCCTTTAGCTTCGAGGGATTATCCCCGGCTGTGAGCGGTACGATCAGCGGAACTGCGATTTCCTTGACTGTTCCCTATGGAACGAATAGAAGTGCGTTGGTTGCCACCTTCACAAGCGCTCAAGCATCCAGTGTTCAAGTGGGGTCAATCTTGCAAACGAGCGGGGTAACGGCGAATAATTTTAACGCTCCGGTTGTTTACAAGGTGACGGCCGAAGACGGGACGACGACCAAAAACTATACGGTAACGGTAAGCGAATCGCCAGCGCCGTTAAGCGGAGCGAACGATATTGTTGGTTTTACGCTGGCAGAGCAGACAGGAGCGGCAACGATTCAAGCAGCTACGCATTCGGTGGCGATTGAGGTAGCGGATGGAACCAATCTGTCGAGCTTGGCACCGACGGTGGCAGTATCTCCCCATGCAACGGTAAGCCCGGCTTCCGGGGCAACGGTGAACTTTTCCAATGGTCCGGTAAGTTATACCGTAACCGCCCAAAATGGCGCTACTCAGGTATGGACGGTAACGGTAAGCGAAGCGCCAGCGCCGTTAAGCGGAGCGAACGATCTTGTTGGTTTTACACTGGCGGCACAGACCGGGTCGGCAACGATTCAAGTAGCAACGCATACGGTCACGATTGAAGTAGCTCATGGAACGAACCTGGCGGCCTTGGCGCCGACAGTGACGGTATCTACGTATGCAACGGTAAGCCCGACTTCCGGGGCGACGGTGGACTTTTCCAATGGTCCAGTAAGTTATACCGTAATCGCCCAAAATGGCGCTACGCAGGTATGGATGGTAACGGTAATAGAAGCATCGGCCCCTTTAAGCGGAGCGAACGATATAGTGAGCTTTACGCTTGCAGCGCAGACAGGGGCGGCAACGATCCAAACCGCAACGCATACGGTGGAAATTGAAGTAGCGCATGGAACCAATCTGTCGACGTTGGTGCCAACAGTGACGGTATCAACTTACGCTACGGTAAACCCGGGTTCAGGAGCAACGTTGGACTTCTCCAGTGCTCCCGTCAGTTACACAGTAACCGCCCAAAATGGCACTGCACAGGTATGGACGGTCACGGTAAGCGAAGCGCCAGCACCACTAAGCGGAGCGAACGATATAGTGAGCTTTACGCTTGCAGCACAGACCGGGTCGGCAACGATTCAAGCGGCAACACATTCGGTGGAAATTGAAGTAGCGCATGGAACGAACCTGTCGACTTTGGCGCCGACGGTGACGGTATCTGCCCATGCGACGCTAAGCCCGGCTTCCGGGGCAACGGTGAACTTCAGTGGTGGAGCGGTCAGCTACACCGTAACCGCCCAAAATGGCGCTACGCAGGTTTGGACGGTCACGGTAATAGAAGCATCGGCCCCTTTAAGCGGAGCAAAAGATATTGTGAGTTTTGCGTTGGCATCGCAGACAGGAGCGGCAACGATTCAAGCAGCAACGCATACGGTCATGATTGCAGTAGCTCAAGGAACCAACCTGTCGAGCTTGGCGCCGACAGTGACGGTGTCGACGTATGCAACGGTAAGCCCGGCTTCCGGGGCGACGGTGGACTTTTCCAATGGTCCCGTTAGTTATACCGTAACCGCCCCAAATGGCGATACCCAGGTGTGGACGGTGACGGTAAGCGAAGCGCCAGCGCCCTTAAGCGGAGCGAAAGACATTGTGAGCTTTGTGCTAGCAGCGCAGACAAGTGCGGCAACGATTCAATCGGCAACGAATACAGTCACGATTGAAGTGACGCATGGAACCAACCTGTCGAGCTTGGCGCCGACAGTGACGGTATCCACGTATGCAACGGTAAGCCCGGCCTCCGGGACGACGGTGGACTTTTCCAATGGTCCCGTTCGGTATACTGTAACCGCACAAAACGGGACACAGCAGACCTATCTCGTTGCGGTAAATCTTGCTCCGTTAGTACCAACCAGCCCTGGCAGTGGCGGCGGTGGCGGTAGTAGTTCTCCGGCGGTTACACCAACTTCGGCGAACGGTAAATTGATTTTGCCGGCTGGCTCCTCCGGTATTGCGAAGTTGGACGACGAGATCGTCGTCACCATTCCTGCTGGAGCAACAGATCAAGACATGCAGCTCACGATAGAAAAATGGCTCGACCTCGCCAAATTGAACATGAAAAACGTAGTCTTAATTAGTTCTGTATTCGAAGTCACTAAGAATGTTAGAGAACATTTCAAAAAGCCAGTATCCATTACGATTATCTTTGATCCTAACCAAGTTCCAAAAGGTCAAACACCGGCCATCTATTATTATGATGAAGCTCAGAAATTATGGATTCGTATTGGCGGAGAGGTGAGGGGTAACCAAGTTACAGCTCAGACCGATCACTTTACAAGATTTGCAGTGTTAACTCCTCGGGAGGAGCAGGCGACGCAGCCCGAGAATACCCAAATTCGGTTCTCCGATATAAGGGGTCATTGGGCGGCAGCGAGTATTGATCAAGCGGTGGCCAAAAGGCTGGCAAACGGTTATCCTGATGGAACGTTTCAACCCGATAGATCGATTACCCGGGCCGAATATGCAGTAATGCTTTTCCGGGCCATGATCCTTCGGCAGGAGGAGAGCGGGGAGCTTCTCTTTAAGGAGCGTATTGGTTCGTGGGCCAAACAAGCCATTGGGCAGCTTGTTAAAATGGGTGTAGTGAGCGGTTATGAAGATGGAAGCTTCCAGCCGGATCGGGAGATCACTCGTACCGAGATGACGGTTATGCTTGCTAGAACATTAAACACCGTTTATGGTATTGAGGGTCATCCAACCTATGACCTAGCGGTCTTTGACGATCATGCTAGCATACCCGAATGGGCAAAGGCTGAAATAGCTACTGTGGTCAGGCTGGGGATTGTGCAAGGTCAGGCGGGCAATCGTTTCGCACCAGTCTCCCTGGCGACTAGGGCCGAAGCGATAACCGTTCTATTGAGGGTGTTGGAGTTGAAGAAATAGGTAAGGCGTACCAAGAGTAATAGGCCGTGCTCTCATGATGAGTGCGGCTTATTTTTATTTTGTAGAGATGCTTGTCTGGACGGGACATTTTGAATCGCAAATAGGATCGGAAGCTCCGTGCCCGAAAAAAATGCTCCCAAGGTCTGATTCAAAAAATGCAAAGTGATAGAATAATTGTTGAAGGCAAGTACATATGGCGAGAAGGGTTCGGAGATGAAGGGAGGAACATGACGATGCTTCTGAAAGACACCGATCAATTGGATGACTTAAAGGCGTTTCTAATCAACTGGTACGGAAAGTACGATAGCGCCTACGGAGTGCCCGAGGGCGAGATCCCGGCCGATCTTCCAACGGCGTTGCGTGAGCTATATGCGTTTGCAGGACGCTGGAAGGATGGTTCCGATGACCACCTAGAGAACTCTCCAGAAATATTTCAACATCAGGATTGCCTATATAGGGTGGAGCGACTGAAAAGGGATCAGAGCAAAATCACGTTTCTGGAGGAAAACCAAGCAAATTGGACGTGCCAAGTGGAGACGGGCAATAACCAGTCTCCTGTCTACTGCGACGAATGCCTGCTTTGGGATGACCATGCGGAAGGACATATCATCGTAAATGACTCTTTATATCATTTCTTGAAAAGCTTTTGTTTACAGGAGGTCGTGTTTGGCTGCAAACACCTTTACACGGTAAAAGGAGAACTGGATAACATACAAGTATTGTTTCATAAGCCGGTGGAAGAAGTGTGGCTCGATGGGTTCTATACGAGCCCGAAAGAAGAGGGGCCCACTCATTCCTTTTACCGTTTCGGGGACGTATTGGTGATGGAGCGTTACGGAGACTATTGGTTGGGATATAACGTTGATGCACCTGCGGACTTTAATCCGGATACCCTTTCTTCCATAAAACTGATACCCGTTACCTCTTGATGGTGGCCTTATGTTTCTGTGATAACCATTCAAAACGATACTTACTGGAGGGATTACGATGCAGCAACGTTTTAACGATATGATCAAGCAGGATGTAAAGCCGTTTCTTTCCAAGCGCGGCTTCGCGAAGAAGGGTTTGAATTTCAGTAAACACACAGAGAGCCTTATCCATATATTCAATTTCCAAAAATCGTCCGGCAATTCGGCGGACAATGTAATGTTTTATGTGAACTGCGGTATATACTCAGCGGAGTTGGCACGGATACAATCGAGAGATGTTTTGACGGCCCCCCAGGAGGTGGATTGCCACTTCAGAGCGAGAATCAAGGACATAGCGGAGGCGGCTCCAGATCGTTTTTCAATCACTCCCGATACGAATATGGATGAGTTAAGGGAAGCGCTGCTGCATGGATTAGAAGAAGTTATCCGATTCTATGAGACGATGACCAGTGCCAGATGCATTGTTGATTACTACACGGCGGGCCCATTCCTGCATCTGGGCGAAGAGAGCTTTCATTTGTTATTTCAATCCGATGATGTCGCAGCAGCCAAACAATATTTGAAGGCTTTGCAGGAAAAGTACGGAGCCGAACAGCGATGGACCATATTTGAAAATAAATACGAGGCCATCTTCAATCAATACGGAGTGGAATTTGATAAGCTCTAACATCCTGCAAGTGGAAATAGTTCGGAGGTTCCGAAGAATGTACAGATAGGGTGCAGTGCTCAATCGATTTCATTTACGCGAGAAAAAGAAGGTGCTCCCGGTGGCGAAATGGGATAACATGCTGTCCATGCTTTGGATGCTGCAATCCGGAAGGAAGCTTACCGCCGCGCAAATCGCGGACAGTTTGGAGATCAGCGTCCGCACCGTGTACCGGTATATCGACGCATTATGCGCCAGCGGAGTGCCAGTCGTCGCGGAATCGGGCCATGACGGCGGCATTCGCATTCTGGAAAGCTTCAAGGAGACGCCCTTGTTCTTCAACTCCTTAGAGCTAAAGGCGTTCGTGGACGCGTTTAAATTTGCGCAAGGCGCTGGCTATCCGTATACGGAGGAGCTGGAAAGCGCATTGAAGAAGGTGGAGAATGGGCTGCACGAAGAGCAGCGCCATGATCTGTCCCGTCAGACGAGCGGCTTGGATGTGATTTCTTCGGCGCGTCCGCCGTCCTTCGTCCCGTTGTTGCGGGACCTGGAGCAGGCGGCGAAGGACGGGCGAACGGTCTGTATCGCCTATCGCAAAGCGAATGCGGAGCAGGCCGACGAACGTGAAGTCGATCCGTATGGATTGGCTTACGACCGAAACGAATAGTACGCTGTCGCATTCTGCCATCGATCGCAGGCGGTGCGGACGTTCCGCGTGGACCGCATCGCGCGGCTGGAGCCGACCGAAGCGCGGTTCGATAAGCCGGAGCGTTTCTCCGTCCGCCTATTTCCGCGACCAGTCCGAGCGGGAACGGGAGGCGGACGGGCCGCTGACGGCCATCCGCATTGAGGGAGAGCCCGACACGCTGAACGCGGTTTGCGAACACTGGCATCTGCGCCACTATTTGACGGAACGGACCGATCGGGAGGCGCGGTTTCTGCTCGACGTCCCGACGATGAACAAGTACCTTCCTATTTACCTGATGACGTTCGGCACAGCTATTCGCATTCGGGAGCCGCTGGGACTGAAGCGTCGGATCCAGGAAATAGCACAAGGAATCGCAAACCATTACGAAGACGATCCCGATTGAACTTTGCTGACAACGATTGGCAGTCAATCCGGTATACGATAGAGACAAGGCTGCGCAGCCAAACGACGACGAATCAAGGAAAGGGGAATTCATCCATGCTTCAACATCCGCATTCATTGTACGAATACCATGTTTGGGCGAACGACCGGCTGTTTGTCCACCTGGAGCAGCTTCCGAAAGATGCGTTCCATGCGGAAGTGACGAGCGTGTTCCCGTCCGTTTCGCAAACGTTTGGGCACATGTACTTGTTCGAACAGCTTTTTATGTCCGTGCTCGCGGAAGTTCCGAATGAGGACATTTTTCCGAAAATCCCGGGCTGGACAGAGGAAGCGCAGGGCAAAACCGTGGACGAATTGCGGCGGCTGTTCACAGGGGTCGCCGAACAGTTCCGCGATTTGCTCGGGCGTACGCCCGACCCGGACAAGGCGATGACGATCGAGCATCCGCAGTACGGTCGTCTCGATACGCATTTCTCCGACATCCTGCGGCATGTGGTCAACCACGGGACGTATCACCGGGGCAATGTGACCGCGATGCTGAGGCAGCAAGGGTATACCGGGGTTCCGACCGATTATATGTTATATTTGGTGGAACGGCAGAAAGGTCAACGGTAACGGGGGCGGCGCGCGCGGCTGACGGTTTTATCATAAACCCTACAGAAACAGACTCTACGGTCGATATATAGAAAGAGGGTATGACTTCGCATGTGAGGAATGGAATCATCAACGGTACCGATGATGGTGGAGGACCTACTTCTATGGCTACAACAATGGAATTTATCTTTATGATTGCTTCAGTGATCATAATGTGCATCATCTTTATCTTTGTGTATGAGTTTAGAAAAGAACGCGGTATAAACTATCTGATCGGTGTAATCGTGTGCCGAATTAGTTATGCAAGCGGTGTTATTCTGGAGAAAAGCAGCGATACCTTGATGGATAAACTTTTTTTTCGCAATATCCATCAAACCGCGTTAAATTTAATGGTCCCGTTCTTCGTCTTGTTCGTACTTGAATTGGTCGCTCACGGCAAGCTATTTCGGACACGAGGCAAGATTATGCTCATCTTGGTATTCGCGCTCTGGTCGATGCTGATGTGGTTCGATTCGGATCTTCATGTGATCTATCGTAAGGTTGAACTCTATGATGGTCATCTATTCACGATGAAAACCTGGTATTCTATGACGTACTCTTTGATTTGCTACAGTATCGTGGCGGTTTGTTTTTATTTTCTAATTCAATATATAAGGAATATCCGTAAAGATTTGCGCAAGCCAGGGATGTGGGTTCTGTTTTTGATCTCATTTTCGGTTATTATAGAGATTGTGAAATTAGTCAATCCGGAGTGGTCGTCATGGTTGCTTCCAGTGTCGGTCTACTGTGGTTTCTTAGGCATGTTGGTTCTACTTATTATAATGCGATACAAGTTTTTCTCTCTCGTTCCTTTTGCAAGAAATATTGTACTGGATACGCTTCAGGAAAGTATTCTGATTGCGAATGCTTCAGGAAAGATTATAGATAGCAATAAACAGGCTTCTCATTGGTTTTCAGGGATGGGTTATGCAACTATTTCCGGGCGGAATATCTCGGAACTGCTGGCGCTTTGGCCCCATTGGTATACGTTGTGCCAGACTATGCAACAAGGAAATGTAGAGATTGACGCTTGGCTGGATGGAGAAAGAAAAGTTTACAGTGTGAACGTATATCCGCTTCATACACTACGTAGGCAGGGACAGGGGAGTATTTCTCTTATCTTTGATATTACGGAGAAGCAGCGTCATCTGGAGCAGATCGCTCAACTCAACCAGTTGAAGGATCAACTGTTTACGAT
This sequence comes from Paenibacillus hodogayensis, assembly GCF_039536325.1. Taxonomy (NCBI): domain Bacteria; kingdom Bacillati; phylum Bacillota; class Bacilli; order Caryophanales; family Paenibacillaceae; genus Paenibacillus; species Paenibacillus hodogayensis. Next base: position 270,951 of record NZ_BAAAYO010000013.1, on the reverse strand, counting down.
CGTGTCGCACGATATTCGTAGTCCGCTGGCGTTGCAATTTCAACTCGTTGAATTGCTGGAAGAGGATCGAGACCGTTTCGGTCCGGATCACCGGGAGATCGTGGAGATGCTGGGCGGCCAGATTCGGAACACGCTCGGAATGGCTACGAATTTGTTGGAATGGTTTCGCAGCCAGCGGGAAGACATGGCTCTTCGTCCACAGTTACTGGAGTTGTCTGAGGTAGTGGAAGAATGTTGTCATGCGCTGCATATTAAAAGCGAAGCCAAACAGATTATGGTGCATCAAGACATTGCCTTAGGCACTCGTGTGTATGCTGACCGGGAAGCGCTTGGATTAATTATTCGCAATTTGTTATCCAACGCGATTAAATTTACCGGATTGGGCGGTTCCGTCCATGTCCATGCCCAGTTATCGGGGGAGATGGTGATCGTTTCTGTCCGCGATAGTGGGGTTGGCATGGACGAGGAGCAGGTTCGTCAGCTATTTAACGAGAAGCAGCTCCATTCATCGGCAGGCACAATGGGAGAAAAGGGCGCGGGACTGGGACTTCTCGTCAGCCGACAGTTCGTACAACGAAGCGGCGGGACTATATGGGTGGAAAGCAAAGGTGGGCAAGGAAGCGTATTTTACTTCACCATGAGAGGGGAGCGGCATGATGAAAGTTCTCATAGTTGACGATGAGCCTGCCATGTTGTTCGCTATGAAGCGGATGCTATCGACGATGGAAGACGTGGAGCTTGTCGGGAGCTTTCAGAATGCGGAAGAGGCGCTGGACTTCGTGCGGAATCAGGATGTGCATCTAGCATTTCTGGACATCAAGATCGCCGAGGATGACGGATTAGAGCTGGCCCGCCGCTTGCGTTCGCTTCGTGCCGAACTTGACATCGTGTTTACTACCTCACATACAGAATTTGCGCTCCATGCTTACGATGTTTATCCATTGGACTATATGGTAAAGCCGATTTCCAGAAAGCGTCTGGCCCAGACGATTACTCAAGCAACTAACAGACGCAGCGCTTCTTCTGATGACGCTGGCGACCTCACGATGAATCGACTGACGGTTCGGGGCCTGGGTTGCTTCGAGGCCAGTAGTAAGCATGCGGGTGCTGTGAAATGGATTTCCAAAAAAAGTATGGAGTTGTTTGCCTATTTGCTCGTTAACCGGGGGCGAAGCGTAACCAAAACCCGAATTTTGGAGGATATTTTCCCGGACAGGCCCCTCAAGAATGCGGAAACGTATCTCTATACGGCAGTTTATCAACTGAGGAAAGCGTTGTCGCCGCATGGGTTCAAGGATATGGTCATTTCAGCGCAAGAACAGTATCGTTTAGACTTGGATCAAGCCGATGTCGATTTTATTCAATGGGAGCAGGACGTAAAGGAGTTATCGGAAATCAACGCAGCGAATGTAGCGGCGGCAATCGATCTGGAGAAACAGTTTGCAGGCGAACTGTTCGAGAATCATTCGTTTATGTGGGCAACGGTGGAACATGAGCGAGTGGACATTATGTACGATACCTTTGCCAAGCTTCTCGCAAACTGGCTGCTGGCTCGGAAGCAATTCAGGGAAGCGGCGCAAATTGCGAGAAGACTGGTATCCCGTAACGAGTTTGAAGAAGAGTCAAATCTTCTTCTGTTGAATATATACGGAGCCTTAGGAGATCGACAGTCGCTACATAACCAGTACGAGCACTATAAGCAATTGCTGCTTCAAGAGCTTGGCTTGCAGCCTTCGTCGATGATTCAACAGCTATACGAACAGCATCAGTGATCACCTTCTCGTATATGGAGAGGGTGTTTGTTGTATTTTGTCAACTTTCGGGCCATCCTATAGAGTATCCATGATTTGATGCGAGAAATGGTAGAAAACAATATGCCTGAGGAGTGATAACCGTGGCGCGTGTTTTATTTATCAATGGTGGATCAGAAGGGCATATCAATCCAACGATTGGAGTTGTGCAAGAGCTTGTTTCTCGTGGAGAAGAGGTCGTGTACTTCTCTATAGAGGCTTTTCGGGAGCGTATCGAGAAGGCGGGAGCTGCCGTACGGACATTTGACGATCAAAGATTTATAAAAGCCTTTATCTCAGGTGGAAGAGATTATTTACTGGAAAGAATCAACGGTCTTTTGCTTACGGCAGATATAGTTATACCAAGCGTTCTTGAACAGATCAAAGGGGAGTATTTCGATTATATCATTCATGATTCCATGTTTGGTTGCGGGCGTTTGCTTGCTCAAATGCTTAAGCTTCCTGCAATCAGCTCCTGTACTTCTTTCGCGCAGACAAAAGAATCATTCGATCATAGGATGGAACAGTTTTACATAAAAGCTCCTGCAGACATAGTGAAACCGATACACGATACATTTCAAAATCTGACGATAAATATAAAGGAGCAATACGGTGTGGAAATCCATTCTCCTTACGAAGTGTTTTGTAATCCTGCACCGCTTACAATCGTTTATACGACAAGGGCGTTTCAGCCTTATGGAGAAACATTCGACCCAACGTATACATTTGTTGGTCCTTCCATCTCTCCGCGATTCACTCAAGAACAGTTCGACTTTCCTGCAATCAAGGGAAAAAACCCCATTTACATTTCGATGGGCACCGTCTTCAATCAAGCTATTGATTTCTATAAGCTTTGTTTCGAGGCATTTGGCAATACGGATCATACGATGGTTATGTCCATCGGAAATAAAGTGCAAATCAACGATTTGGGGGAAATACCCAAAAACTTTATCGTAAAACATTATGTTCCGCAAACGGATGTATTGCCATACACGAAATTATTCATTACACATGGTGGAATGAACAGCACCCATGAAGGTCTTTATTACGGGGTTCCGTTACTTGTAATCCCGCAAAGCGCGGATCAGCCGATCATTGCGGAACAAGTCGCCAATAGTGGGGCAGGCCTTACCTTACAAATGCAAAGCTTGACGGCAACTCAACTACGTGAAGCTGCAGATCATGTATTGGGACTCTCCTCGTTCAAGAATGCCGTTGCAACGATCAGGGATTCCTTTCGAACATCAGGTGGGTATCATCAAGCGGTTGAGGAGATTTTCAAATTCAAAAGTCAATATTGTTTCTAGTCTCCTAGTACAAAGTCAGAGCTAATCCTCTGTATTCGGGAAGACTCGATCCCTTGCAATGCACGTTTTGAATGGATAAAGCCAGATGGTACATTTACGTGGTCTTTTTAAGTGTAATAAGAGCAATTCCATTGAACGTAGCAGGGGGAGTATCTTATGCTTATTTCTAACCATTTAACAAGGTATAAACAGGCGCTGCTTTCACTCCCCAAGGATACTACGCTAGCAAAAGAAGACCTGCTGGTCGATGATTTTTTAATGAAGCGGGATGGGGAACTCGAAATGTACTACGCGCCGCATAACGAGTACATCAACGCATCGGCTAAGGTGGTCATGATTGGACTGACTCCTGGCTGGACACAAATGAGAATCGCTATGCAAGAAGCAAAGGCGGGCCTGGAAGAGGGGCTTTCCGATGAGGACGTTTGCAGAAAAGCGAAAGAAGACGCCGGATTCGCAGGTACAATGAGAATCCATTTGACAAACATGCTGGATGCACTTGAGCTGCATCGGCATTTGAATATATCGTCCAGCAGCGAATTGTTTCAGGAGCATCGGGAACTGCTGCACACTACTTCTTTGCTGCGATTTCCGGTTTTTGTTGGGAGGGAAAACTATAACGGAACCCATCCACCTTTACTATCGAACCCATTTCTCAAGCAGGCGGCCCTATTGTCTGTGCATGAAGAGCTTGAGTGTTTGAAACAAGAACTCATTATTCCGCTGGGAAAAACGGTGGAGGGCATTCTTCGGCTTCTCGTGCAGGAAGAGAAGCTGAATGCTGAACAATGCTTATGGGGATTTCCTCACCCGTCTGGAGCCAATGGACATAGACTTAAACAATTTGCGACTCACCAACATCATATGAAAGCGATGATCAAGGCCATTTCGCGAAAATAAGAAAATATGCGGTTACTTTGGAGCTTCAGCGACAAAATGTTCTTTTGGTTTACAGTTTTGACTGGTACAATAGGTATTAGTGTTATCTTTTTGTTAAAAGGAACTGATGCGGACATTGCCAATAACATCCTCTATGATTTGTTTCATTTTCGTAATTCCCTACAGTTAATTTCCGAATAAAAGTACGTCAAATTCATGTTTGTGTATTCCTAGTGTTCCACTGAAATTTACCTGCTTTTAAATAGCATATAACTATCATATAATAGTAAATAACGCAATCTATAAATACAATGATACGCTATGACGAGGATATATGGAATCCAGAAAAGGTGTGTGACCAGGTCGCAGCCTGGCTTGCTATGGAGTCTAAGCAGAAGTGCCTCATCTTTTCTTCAACTATTAGCGTGTAAGGACGGTAAAAATGAGCAACAGCCAAATCAAAACAGACGTTATCTTAATTGGTGCCGGAATCATGAGTGCGACTTTAGGGTCACTGTTGAAAGAATTAGTGCCGGACTGGAAAATTACAGTGTTCGAGAAGCTGGCAGGCGCGGGAGAGGAAAGCTCCAACGAATGGAATAATGCCGGAACGGGGCACGCTGCATTGTGCGAGCTTAACTACACAGCCGAAAAACCGGACGGAACTATAGATATTAGCAAAGCTATAAAAGTGAATGAACAGTTTCAAGATTCCATGCAGTTTTGGTCCTATCTTGTTAACAGCAATCGGATTCGTAATCCGCAGGACTTTATTATGCCGCTGCCTCATATGAGCTTGGTTCAAGGGGAACAAAATGTAGCGTATTTGAAAAAACGTTTCGAAGCGATGTCTAACAATCCCCTGTTTCAAGGGATGGAATTCTCCGATGATCCGGACAAATTGATGGAATGGATTCCGCTTATTATGAAAGAGCGGACACTGAATGAACCTATAGCGGCAACAAGAATAAAATCCGGCACGGATGTCAACTTTGGCGCTTTAACGCGTATGTTGTTTGATCATTTAAAGGGTAAAAGCGTCGATATCAAATACAAACATAATGTTGATGATATGAAACGCACCAGCGATGGCTTGTGGGAACTGAAAGTGCGGAATGTGGATAGCGGTTCAGTCGAACGCCATACTGCCAAATTCGTCTTTATCGGGGGCGGGGGAGGAAGTTTTCCTTTGCTGCAAAAATCCGGTATCTCTGAAGGGAAGCATATTGGAGGATTCCCGATAAGCGGGCTATTTATGGTGTGCAACAATCCGAAAGTTGTAGCGCAGCATCATGCCAAAGTATATGGCAAAGCTAAGGTTGGTGCGCCTCCAATGTCGGTTCCGCATCTGGACACCCGATTTATCGATAATAAAAAATCGCTGCTCTTTGGGCCGTTTGCCGGCTTCTCGCCAAAGTTCTTAAAAACCGGTTCCATGTTTGATTTGATAGGCTCTGTAAAACCGAATAATGTGTTAACGATGCTGGCGGCTGGAGCGAAAAACCTTTCATTGACCAAATACCTCATCCAGCAAGTGATGTTATCGAAAGAAAAGCGTATGGAAGAGTTGCGGGAGTTTATACCGAACGCCAAGAATGAGGATTGGGATTTATTGGTGGCGGGCCAGCGTGTGCAAGTTATTAAAGATACGGTTGCTGGCGGTAAAGGAACGCTTCAATTCGGTACGGAAGTGGTTAGTGCCGCTGACGGATCGATAGCCGCACTGCTAGGCGCTTCTCCAGGTGCGTCTACTGCTGTTTCCGTCATGCTTGAAGTAATAGAAAAATGTTTCCCGCAGCATTTAAAAGCATGGGAACCGAAAATAAAAGAAATGATTCCAGCTTATGGCGTGTCCCTTTTGAAAAAGCCAGAGCTTATCCGCGACATTCATACTTCAACAGCGCGGACGCTTCGTCTAAACGGTGAACTGCATCCCGTCAAGTAGACGGTATGAAAAATAAAAATGGCTTATATGGCACCCGCACGGGTGCCTTTTCTTTTTCGCCGAGGGTCCAAAATGCTGTTCCGTGAGTCCGGATGAAGGTATAACAAATTGGCATAAGAAGACACTACCATGAGACGATATGGAGAGCGTTAACTCAAAAAAGGCATAGTATGGTATGATTTTTTACAGAAAACCACACAAAAAAGGTGATACGATGACAGAGCATCAAGCAAGCATAGAAGCAGGATGGAACTTCGACAATAGTTATGCGCGTCTGCCGAAATCATTTTTTACCTATCTTAACCCAACCTCTGTAGGTTCACCGAACTTGATCATCTTGAATCATGCATTGGCAGCATCACTGGGGTTGGACGTCGAGGAGCTGAGAAGCAAAGAGGGGGTAGAGGTGCTGGCCGGCAACCGGGCCCCCGAAGGCGCCATGCCTCTTGCTCAAGCTTACGCAGGGCATCAATTTGGGCATTTTACCATGCTAGGGGATGGCCGTGCTTTGCTGCTTGGCGAACAGATCACTCCCCAAGGCGATCGGGTGGATATTCAGCTTAAAGGTTCAGGCAGAACACCGTATTCCCGTCAAGGCGATGGTCGAGCGGCACTTGGGCCGATGCTGCGCGAATACATCATCAGCGAAGCTATGCATGCACTCGGCATCGCAACCACCCGGAGCCTGGCTGTGACGGCAACCGGCGAGGAAGTCATTCGTTATACCGAGGAGCCCGGCGCCATTCTTACTCGGGTGGCCGCCAGTCATCTGCGTGTCGGCACCTTTCAATACGCTGCCAATTGGGGCACTGACCAAGATGTTAGGAGCTTGGCTGATTACACCTTGCAAAGACATTTTCCCGAAGTTGAAGCAGATGACAACCGCTATATTCGCCTGCTTCAGGAAGTGATCAAGCGTCAGGCGGAGCTGATTGCCAAATGGCAGCTCGTTGGCTTCATTCACGGGGTCATGAACACGGACAATATGGCCTTAAGCGGAGAGACCATCGATTACGGTCCTTGCGCCTTCATGGATGTTTATGATCCCGCAACGGTGTTCAGCTCCATTGATCGTCAAGGACGCTATGCGTATGGCAATCAGCCGCGTATTGCCGCCTGGAATCTCGCGAGATTTGCCGAAGCTTTGTTGCCGCTGCTGCATGTGAACGAGGAGCAGGCTGTTACACGGGCTGAGGCTGCCATTGCCGATTTTGCCCCGTTGTTTCGCCAAAGCTGGCTTGTGGGAATGCGAGCGAAACTGGGAATTTTTAACGAAGAAGCGCAGGATGAAGTCCTTATCGAAGAACTCCTCCAGATGATGCAGAAGCATCGTGCGGACTATACCAATACTTTCCGTGCATTAACATTTGATAGGACAGAAGATACCGTCCTGGCGGGTACCCCGGAATTCGCGTTGTGGCTTGAGCAATGGAAGGCCAGACTGGGAAGGCAGCAGGAGTCTGAGGCTTCTTCGCATCAGCTGATGCGGAGCAGCAATCCCGCGCTCATCCCGCGCAACCATCGGGTCGAGGAGGCGTTGGAGGCCGCGGAGAAGCAAGGGGACTACCGTGTGATGGAACGGCTTCTTGATGCTTTATCGAGTCCTTACGCGCATTCCTCCGAACAGGACGAATACGCCGCACTGCCCGAGCCATCAACCCGACCTTACCAAACCTATTGCGGTACATGATAGGAGAAAAAAATTGAACCGCTATCTGTCACTCCCCTTCTTAGAGGGGTTGGGACAGGAGCGGTCTTTTTTTGGGCAAACAAAGTATTTGGCGTATATATTTCCGCATAAAGTAACTTGATATTTACAGATTGCCCCTGCAAAATAAAGAGAATGCGATTCATAAAGGAGTTATCGGGAATGCTTGATGTTGCTGTACGGAATCATGTGAAAATCATCGGATCGGGAGAACGCACTATTATGTTTGCCCATGGATTCGGGTGCGATCAGAGTATGTGGAAATACGTTACGCCCTCGTTTGAGCAAACGTATCGAATTGTTCTTTTCGACTATGTCGGTTCGGGCAATTCGGACTTAACCGCATATGCATCGGACAAATATAACACGCTGCAAGGCTACGTGCAGGATGTATTGGATATTATCGAATTCTACGGCCTGCGCGATATTATTTTCATCGGTCATTCCATTAGTTCGATGATCGGGATGCTGGCATCCATCAAGCGGCCGGATTATTTTGAAAGGCTGATCATGATTGGGCCTTCCCCATGTTATTTGAACGAGCCTGACGTGTATTTCGGCGGCTTCGAGAAAAGCGATATTGCGGAACTGCTGGATATGATGGAAATGAATTTCGCGGGATGGGCCAGCTTTATGGCTCCTCTGGCGATGAATCAACCGGAGGTGCCGAGGCTATCCAAAGAGCTGGAGCAAAGCTTTATTTCGGCGGACCCCGTCATTGCCAGGCAATTTGCGGAGGTCACCTTTTTCTCCGATCATAGGTCGGATTTGGCGGCGGCCGAAGTGCCCATCCTTATCCTGCAATGCTCGGATGACAGTATTGTGCCGTTAGAGGTCGGCCGCTACTTGCACCGTCATCTGAAGAACAGCACGTTTCGGTTAATGGAGGCCAAAGGCCATTACCCGCATATCAGTCATCCGCAGGAGACAGTTCGCCTCATTGAACAATATCTTCATACAACGCAACAAAACCGCTCGGATGGAGAGGAAAGTTAGGTCATGGATCCACGATTAAATGAAGCGCCATGCGGGTACGTTTCTATTACGCACGAAGGGTTAATTATGGATGTGAACCAAACGTTCCTCGATAAAATGGGGTATGCGCGGTCGGATCTCGTAAATCAACATGTTGAAGCCATGATGTCTACGGCCAATAAACTTATTTTCCATTCGTATTTCTATCCTTTTATTAATCTGAATGGGCAAGTGGAAGAGTTGTTTATCGGTCTAAAAAATAGCAGCGGACAGTCGATTCCTTACTTGCTGAATGGGAGAAGGTTCGATCACGAAGGCGTGGAGGTCATCGATTGTATTCTGATGCAGATGGGCAAACGCATCGATTACGAGCAGGAGCTGCGATCCGCCAAGAAGCAAACGGAAGAAGCCTATCGGGAAAAAGAGCAGGCGTTTGCCAAGCTGGAGCACATTCATAAGGAAATCGAGAAGAAGCAGGCCGAGCTGATCGAGATGAATGCCCTGCTCGTCGAACTGTCCACTACGGATAAGCTGACGGGATTAAAAAACCGGAGGTTTTTTCAAGAAAAGCTGACCGAGCTAATCGACGGGTACAGCAGGACGCGGCAGCCTTTTTCTTTACTGATCGTAGATATCGATCACTTCAAAAGAATAAACGATACCTTCGGGCATCAGACGGGCGATGATGTGTTAGAGAAGCTGGCGAGTATTCTGAAGGCTCATTCCCGTCAGGACGATATAGCGGCCAGATATGGCGGGGAAGAATTCGTCATCATCCTGCCTAACACGGACGGGCCGGAGTCAAGGCGCATAGCCGAGCATCTGCGGACAATCATTGCCGATACGGCTTGGCAAACCGGCACCGTAACGGCGAGCGTAGGCGCTGCGACGTTCACTCCGGAGGATTCCGCTGCGACCCTTCTGGAGAAAGCCGACAGGGCGCTGTATGTTTCTAAAGAAACAGGCAGGAATCGCGTTACGCATGCTATGGATTTGCCGCAAGGTTAATGGAGACAGATAAGGGCGTTTTAAAAACGAAAGGAACGAAAGGAAGCGAACGTTATGGTTACGCTCTCCGCTCTGTTGTATTTCCTAACTTATCACCCGATGTGGTCATTTCCGTTGATAATCCTGTTTTTCTGCGCGATTGGCGCCCTCGTGACCATGTGGCGCAAGAGCGTTTCTTGGGGATCCTCCATGCTGCTGGTCGGTTTCCTTGCCGGTATGTTCAATATCTTTATAGCGCATTATGCTAATGCCCTCTTCCTCAACGCTTTCGGCATACCAGGCACCGGAATCATTGTTCAAGGGAAGCAAACGTCCTCCACGCTCAATGACCAGTATGTTTGGAAGTACGATGCAGTCCTCCAAACCGCGGACGGACGCGATATCAAGACACAATTTACGACCATGTCCGCCACTACGTACCCGCTCCGCAACGCCATTCTCATACCGCCCGAGGGGGAGACCTTTGTCACCAAATACATTCCGGGCTTTGAGCGCAATATCGTCATCATGAGCGATGAGTCCCTCTACGGGCAAAGATTACGGATCGACGAGGATCTTCAGCCGGTTCTCAAAGCCGAGGCCCAACTGGCTGTAAGCCCTGCCAATTCGGAGTTTCTGAAGGAGTATCGCGAGGCGCTTCGAAGCTTTATCGGTAAGCACGGAGAGGCTTCGGATTCTCCGATCGTCGCGGCCTATAAGCGAAAGCTCGAATCATTGGAGACGATGAAGCTTGGACAGTAGGCCAGCGTGTAACGGGATAGAACAGACCTAACGAATAGAGGTAGAGCGATGGACAAAGACCTATTGGAACAGCTCGCATTATGGCATGATAAGAACAAATATCAAAAAATAGTGGACCGGATTTTGCAAATGCCCGAGCAGGATCGAGATTATGATGTGAATTGTCATTTGGCAAGAGCCCTGAATAACCTGGGACGTTACGAGGAGGCTTTGCAGCAGCTTTTGGCTATGAAGGAGCAGGGCGAGCATGACCCTTTATGGCATTTTCGGACCGGCTATGCCTACTACTACCTGTCGAAGTACGAGAACGCGGAAGCCGCATTTGAAATCGCGAGTAAGCTGGACCCCAAAGACCGAAGCGCTTCCATGTTTTTAAACTGGAGCCGTCGTGATGCAGGACAGAGAAAGCGCAGAACAAAGAAACCCAAAGCCGGTCAGACGGAAAGGCAAACCCCATTCGAAGGTTTTGACTTCTCCAGCTTTTGGGACGATAGCGATTATGCCTTAAAGGAATATACTGGCGCGCCTCCTACGGACGAACTTATCGCTTCCGTAGAGGAGGAGTTAGGCTACAAATTGCCTGCTTCCTACATGGCAATGATAAAAGTACATAACGGCGGAATACCTATCCATTCCTGTTTCCCTACGGATGAAGCCACCTCTTGGGCAAGCGACCATATTGCGATTACCGGCATCATGGGGATTGACCGTGACAAGAGGTATTCGTTGTGCGGGGATTTGGGCGGCAAATTTATGATAGAAGAATGGGGCTACCCGGACATTGGCGTTGTGATTTGCGATTGCCCTTCCGGGGGTCACGATGTCCCGGGCATGCGGCCGAGAAGGGGAGCCGGAAGTCGTTCACGTCGACCAGGAAAGCGATTATGCCATTACGTTTTTGGCAGAAAATTTCGAGACCTTTATTCGCGGGCTGGTGAATAACGACCATCACGAGGAGGAAACAGTTATGCATATAGCAGAACAGATAAAACCGTTCGTATGGGTAGAGCATGATAGTGGCAGCACATCCGTCATATTGAATGTAGGTACTTACAAAGCTGACGTATTTCAAACAAGGGCCGACGAAGGATTCGAAGGCAACGGTTACGACTGGGGATCGTTGGCGTCTGTGTATCTTCAGGAGCAGCTGCCCCATCTGGTCGACATCGTACGTTTTGATCCGGAAGGCAGCATGTTCTGCGCTTATTCCGGCGATCGAGAGGCTTTGCAGCGTTTTGCGATCGGGTTTAAGGAGGCTTGCGAAGACGATGCGGTCATCCGGGATTTATTTTCCCGTGCCGAATTGGATTGATCCGCGCGCGTTCTGTTATTGCGAAGTGTTGGACAAGAGGGACCTATTAGTGATGTCGGAGAAATAACCGGGAGGCTACTCGTCCGGTTATTTCTTTTTTTAAACAACCTCTAAAGCTCGGATGTACTTCATCGAAGAGGCTTCGATCCGAAGCTTTTCTTATGCGGCATTTTGGAGAAATGGGGATGTATTGCCTTTCGTTTCTACATCTTGTATAATAAAAAACAACTTGTAGAAACGAATAAGAAAGAAGTGCTGCTTTGCAAATGGCGAAGGCGCAAAGCGACCGTCCTGTTCGTTCAAACGATGCCTCCGCTTGGGGAGTGTCATCATCATTGTTGTGCATTTTTTCACAAACTAATTGGCGACAAGGAATGATGAAGGTAGACATTATGAAAACATGGTTCTCAGCAGGAAAAAAAGCGGCGGCGATCTTGCTTCTGTTGCTTGCTGGATTGGCTATCGCGAGCTTCGAGTCGGACGGGAAAACGAAAAGCACTGCGGAACGACTGAAAATTCCCATCCTGATGTATCATGAGTTTACCACGGACCCGGCTCAATGGGATTATGCCACCGTTTCGCCCGAGAAATTTTACAACGATCTGAGGACGCTGAAGGATAACGGGTTTACCCCCATTTTCTTCAAGGACATCGATCTGGCGCGCCAAGGCAAGGTCAAGCTGCCAGGCAAGTCGGTATTGATCACGATTGACGACGGGTACTACAGCACTTATGAGTTCGCTTATCCCATTTTGAAACAAATGAACATGAAGGCAACGATCTCGATCATCGGTTGGTCGGTAGGCAGGGAATACCATAATGACGGCATTACTCCTATAACACGTCATTTTACGTGGGAGCAAGGAAAGGAGATGTATGAGTCGGGTTTAGTGGATATTCAGAGCCATTCCTTCAATTTGCACAATCAATCGGATGGCGAACATGGTGTGGCTCCTTATACTAGAGAAACCCAAGAGGCTTATATAGAGCGTTTTAAGAGGGATACGCTCCGCATAAAGGAACTGATTGAGAAGCGAATCGGAAATGAGGTCGTGGTCTATACGTATCCTTACGGGGTACACAACCATATGTCCGAAACGATACTTCGAGAGTTGGGCTTCAAGTACAGCCTTACGGTAGATGACGGTGTCTCAGATTTCAATGCCAACCCGTACCTGCTGAAACGTATTAACGTTCCGTTCGACCTCTCCAGTATGGAGCTGATCAAGAAAATAGAGAGAGAAAATCAATAGCAGCGGCAACAGACCCTTCAAGTAACCGCTCCTTCCCGACCATCCGGGAAGGAGCTTGCTCTTTCCGTTTTCCGTATGATGACTGATGCTGCCGGCTCATTGGAAACGGGAGGGGGCGGACCGATCCTGCTTATGACGGTCTTCCGCAATGCCAAACGATACGATGGTTCCTTCATTGGGCCGACTCTGAATGGACAAGCCTTGACCGTACAATTGAATCAACCGCCGGTTTGTATTGGATATACCGATCCCGCCTTTGCCCATCATGGTCGGACTCAACAGTTGAGCAACCGTGTCTTGATCCATGCCTTTGCCGCTATCTATGACTTCAACCAGCGTAAAGCCGTCCTGGCGGGCGATCCGCAATTGAACTGTACCGCCTTTCTTCTGACGGAGGATGCCGTGTTGGATGGCGTTCTCAATTAGCGGTTGTATGGAAAGCGGCGGGAGGAGCAGGTTAATGTCGGGCTCGACCTCCCACTTGATCGTCAGCCGGTCTCCGAACCGCTCCTTCTCGATATATAAATATGCTTTGACAAGCTCCAGCTCATGGGAAAGCTCGACCAGTTCTCCCGTATTGAGAAAATTGAAGCTGATTCGTAAAAAGGAAGCAAAGGATTGGACCAGCTTGCGCATCTTGTCCGTATCCAAATCGCCAAGCGCCACAATGGAATTAAGCGTGTTGAACAGGAAGTGAGGGTGAATTTGCGCCTGCAAATAGGCGGCCTCCATGCGCAAACGTTCGTTCATCGATTGTTTGAGCGTGGTCAATGCCCGGATCCGGTACTGCAGCTCGAGAGCGTCTACGGGCTTGGTCACATAATCGTTGGCTCCCGACAGAAACCCGGTGTAGATGTCGGCTGGCTGAGTACGCGCGGTCAGCAGCAGGACCGGAAGTTCCGTAAAGGCGTACTTTTCCCTTACTCGGTTCGTTAACTCATAGCCGGACATATTGGGCATCATCACATCGGTAATGAGCAAATCCCAGGGCCGGGTGTCTAGCAATTCCAAAGCCTCTTGTGCGGAGCGCGTTGTCGTAACGGCATACAGCTCTTTCGACAACATACCTGCGAGCACATTCAAGTTGACGGGGTCGTCGTCGACTGCCAGAATATTCACTCTCCCCGTATTGAATAGCGGAGGAGTGAGGACGGAGGAGGCCCATTCTTGAATGGCGGCATTCGGAAACATCGACCCGTCGGTCTCGTCCTCGACCCCGCTCGCGGTCTCGTGCAGAGCGGACGGTTGCTGCGTCGAGGGGAAAACGGATGAGTCGGCCAACGGCAGTCCGAAGCTGAAAACGGAACCTTTACCCGGCTCGGAGCGGACAGTTATAGTACCCCCGTGCAATTCGACCAGCTGCTTGCATATGCTTAAACCGAGTCCGATTCCTCTTCCATCGCTTATTCCATGCGCCCCTTGTTCATAAGGAAGGAATGCTCGCTCCCGTGTTTCTTTGTCCATACCGACTCCGGTGTCGGAGACGTGGACGATCGCTTGTCCGTCCCGTATTTCGGCAGTTACGGAGATCGTTCCTTTTTCCGTGTATTTTAGGGCGTTGTTCAGCAGGTTATATAAAATTTGTACAAGCCTTTTCTCGTCGGCCATAACCGGCGGCAGCGAGCCCGCGATATCGGCATGCAGCCGGACCGGCTTCCCCTCTGCCATATAGTTCAGCATGGCCATAACGCCGGGAACGATCGCTTGTATGGAGAGCGGCTCCTGCTGGAGTACGATGCGATGCTCCTGAAGCCGCACCACATCGAGAAGATCGCCGAGCATATGAGACATGCGCCGGCTGATCGTGATCAGCAGCTCCATATCCTTCAGGCTGCTTTCCTCCAGCTTCGCTTTTTCTTTGGTCACGACGGTTTGGGCGATGTTCATAATGCCGTGCAGCGGCGTTCTCAGCTCGTGCGACGTGTTGGCGAGAAATTGATCCTTCAGCTTGTCCGCTTTTTGCAGCTGTTCGTTCAGCTTGGTGTTTTCCTGGGCATTGCGGAAGTATTTCTTGAACCAATAGGTAGAGAACCCGACGATGGTTACAAATATATCGATCGGATAGTAGACCGTCGATATGCCATTTGCGGGCTCTAGAAATCTTCCTGCCAAGTTGGAAAGGATGCCGGCAGCGGTCAACAACAAGAAAACGACGTCGTTGTCGGCTTGCTTCTCGAAGATCATTGTCCCTACGATGTAAATAAACCAAATGAACGGAATTAAGCCAAAGACGATGACGACTTGTAAATCGATCATCGTATTTACGATGGAAGCGGGAGCGAACAAGAGGATGCCTGTCAGCGAAACAAGGACTGCCGTGTAGGCTCGCAGCCAGCCGTTTCGCGGAGAAACCTCCGAAAATTTTCGGAAAACAACAAGAATAAAATAGTTTTGCCATAGAAAGGAGATCAGTCTGATCTTGACGACCCCGATATAAGGAATAGGCAGCCATGTCAAAAGCAGGTTATCATAGCCGCTCACGATCAAGAGGCCGACGGTCAGTATTAACAGACCGGTAAGCAGCAGAGCCCGTTCTTGACGATTCAATAAGTAAAGGATACAAGCATATAAACCGTGAAGCAGCAAGATAACAAACGTGACGAGTTGAAAACCCATGGAGTACCCGCGAACCTTGTCGATTTCGACTTGAGAGCCAAAACGGATAGGGTTCAGAATGCCGCCTTTATTAGGTTTGTCGAAATTGGCCGCGTGTATCAGCAGCTCGATCTCCGTCGCTCCCCTATTCGAGTAGGAAGCGGTGTAGGAGTAATTCCCCGGTATGTATGCAGCGGCTTTCTCTGCCGGGTTGCCGCTTCCGCCTGCCTCTTCCCCGTTGATTTCGACTTTGGATGAAGCTTGAATGCCTTGAACCCAGAAGGAGACAGGTTGTTTCAGCGGATCGGTCAGAATGCGCAGCCGATACGTTCCAAACCCGTAAGAGGGACCGGAATCGCTGCCCAGCACGTTTCTCCAATCTCCCGGAACCTGAATAAGCCGGGCTTCGTTCCGCGCCAAGGGTATATCCGGACGGGAGAGAAATTGATCGGGATAAAACTCCCATTCGCCGTTCAATTCGAACAATGGCGTTTTCTCCAAATCCACACCGCGCATATCCAGTATGCCATTAACGGGGATGGGCGCCTCTGCCGCATAAAACAGTTGAGACCATCCCCAGCGCAGGCCGAAGAGAACGCTAAGGAACAATAGAACGATGGCTACACGTCTGGCAGCGGGAGTCATTTTTGTTATCATTCGCATCATATCGAGGGAATTCGACATAAATAGCGTATATTCCTTTGTTTACCTCCCCCTAATGAGGGAGGTTTGACTCAAAGATTCCGGGGGCCCGGCTTGTCCGGAATGACGAACGATACGGCAGTTCCCTCATGAGGCTTGCTGACAATGGACAAGCCGAGGCCGTACAAGCGGGTCAATCGCCGATTCGTATTGGCAAGCCCGATTCCGCCTTTTCCCTTCAGAGTCGGATTCAACAGCTGAATGATTTTTTCCTGTTCGATACCTATGCCGTTGTCTTTCACTTCGATAAGCGTGAAGCTGTCGTGATGCGTAATCCGAATGTGGACCGTACCGCCTTTGTTATGACGAAGAAGGCCGTGCTTGACGGCATTTTCAACCAACGGCTGTATCGAAAGCGGCGGAAGAAGCAAGCTCGTGTCGGCTTCGACTTCCCAAACGATGGATAAACGCTCCGCAAAGCGCTCTTTCTCGATATACAAATAGGCTTCGACAAGCTTTAGCTCGTGTGACAGCTCGACCAACTCGCCCGTATTGAGAAAATCAAAGCTGATTCGCAGAAAGGATGCAAAGGCTTGGCCCATTTTCTGCATCTTCTCCGGGTCTACGTGACTGAGCGCCAGAATGGAGTTCAGCGTGTTGAATAGAAAATGAGGATGGATCTGGGCTTGCAGGTATGCGGCTTCCATGCGTAAACGTTCATTGATCGACTGCTTCAGCGTAATCAAAGCCCGGATCCGGTACTTCAGTTCCAGAGCGTCTACGGGCTTGGTTACGTAGTCGTTGGCGCCTGACGAGAATCCGGTGTAAATGTCGGCAGGCTGACTGCGCGCGGTCAGCAGCAGAACGGGCAGCTCCGATACGGAGTAGTGCTCCCGTACCTTCTGCGTCAACTCGTAGCCAGACATGTAGGGCATCATCACATCGGCGATTAGCAGATCCCATTGCCCGGTACCGAGCAGCTCCAATGCCTCGCGGGCCGAAAGAGCCGTAGTCACATTATAAGGCTCCGTCGAAAGAATGCCGACCAGTACGTTCAGGTTGACCGGATCGTCATCTACGGCGAGAATATTCGCGTTCCCTTGCTGCAACAACGGCGGGATACGCGCCGAGCTTGCCAACTGATGGATTGCGGTTCCCGGGTACCGGAGGCCGGCCGACTCCTCCTCCACACCGTTCGTTATGGGACGGTACGGTGCCAAGGGGAATTCCAGGGCGTTTGCCAACGGCAGAGCAAAGCTGAAGACGGAGCCTTTGCCTAGTTCGGAGCGGACCGCCAAAGTACCGCCGTGCAATTCGACCAGCTGCTTGCATATGCTCAATCCGAGTCCGATTCCTCGACCATCGCTTATTCCGTAAGAGCCTTGCTCATAAGGGAGAAACACTCGGGCTTGTGTTTCCTCATTCATGCCGACACCGGTATCGGACACATGGATAACGGCAAGCCCGTCCCGAACCTCGGCAGAAACGGAGACCGTTCCTATTTCCGTGTATTTGAGCGCGTTGTGCAGCAGGTTATATAAAATTTGCACGAGTCTTTTCTCATCGGCCATCACCGGGGGCATCGATTCGGCAATATCCATATGCAGACGAACCGCTTTCCCTTCTGTCATATAGGCGAGCATAGCCATAACGCCGGGAACGATCGCTTGAATGCGCAGAGGCTCCTGCTGGAGCACGAGACGATGCTCCTGCAGACGAGCGACATCGAGAAGGTCGCCAAGCATGTGCGACATGCGCCGGCTGATCGTGATCAGCAGCTCCATATCCTTGAGGCTGCCTTCCCCCAGCTTCGTTTTCTCTTTATCGACCACGGTTTGGGCAATATTCATAATGCCGTGCAGCGGGGTTCTCAGCTCATGCGACGTGTTGGCGAGAAATTGGTCTTTCAGCTTATCCGCTTTTTGGAGCTGTTTGTTCAGCTTGATATTTTCCCTTGACTTGCGAAAATATTTCTTGAACCAAAAGCTGGAGAATCCGATAATGGCCAGAACAATATCGACGGGATAGTATACGGTGGTCACGTCTTTAGACGATTCTACTATGCTCCATGACAGATTGGACATGATGCCCGCTGCGGTCAGCAGCAAAAAAGCGACATCTCTATCGGACCGCATCTTGAAGATCATCATACCTACGGTATAAATAAACCAGGCAAATGCGATTAGGTAGAGGGTTATAAATATTTTTAAGTCTATGATTGCATTTGCCCATGAAGCGGGTGCCGCCGCCAGAAGGCCCGTAATAACGACGAGCGCCGCGGTGTAGACGTGCAGCCAAACGTTTTGCGGCGGGGACTGAGCGAATCTTCTGAAAACGAGAAGAATAAAAAGGTTTTGCCACAGCAGGAAGATTAGTCGAATCTTGATCGCCCATGTGTAATTGATCGGCAGCCAGAGCAAAAGCACGTTATCGTGACCGCTAAGAACCGCTACTCCGACTGTCAGCGTCAACAGTCCGGTAAACAGCAAAGCTCGCTCATGGGGATTGAACAGGTACAGAATACAGGCATACAAGCCGTGGAGCAGCAAGATGATAAAAGTAACGAGTTGAAAACCGATGGAATACCAGCGTACATGATCAATCGCGGCTTGAGAGCCGAAGCGGATAGAGCGCATGATCCCGCCGTTAAAAGGCTCGTCAAAGTTGGCCACGCGAATAAGCAATTCGATTTCGGTTGTCACTTCTATCGTATAAGAAGCGGTGTACGAGATATTTTTGGGCGTATAGTCCTTACCGTTCGTGGCAAGTTTACCAAAAACCGCAGAGTTCGTCCCGTTGATCTCTACTTCCGACGAGGCTTGAATATTTTGAAACCAAAAGGCGGCGGGTTGCTTCAGCGGATCGATCAGAACGCGCAGCCGGTATGTGCCATACCCGTACGAGGAACCGGAGCCGGGATTCAGCTTGCTCCCCCAGTCCCCCGGAACCTGAATAGGGAGGGATGAGGCCTCCTCCGATCGTATATCCGAGCTGGAGACGAATTGCGTCGGGTAAAACTGCCACTCGCCGTTCAGAAAGAAGGAGGCGGAGTTATCCAAGTCCACGCCGCGCATGTCGAGTACGCCTCCGACGATACGCGGGGGCTCGGATGTGTAAAAGAATTCGGACCACGCCAATCGCAAGCAGAAGAGCGCGCCAAGAAAGCATAGGGTTAGGACCATATAGTGAAGGGGGGATTTGGTAAGGGTTCGCATCATACCCCAAAAATTCGACATCATTGTGTATATTCCTTGTTTGACTATTGATCTTGTATATGGCAAGCCTACAAAGATGATACAATAGAACTATCAGAAACAGATAGAGTGCGCGGCTTCAAATTATCCGCAATGGGGGCTATGTTGTGAGCGAGCATGCATCCGCACATCGAACAACAAATAAGCAGACAACAGTCCATAATCAACCGGCTGTAAGCGAAATGGAAACTTTAGGCAAGCTGGACGCCCAGCAATGGTCCCCGGCGCGAATGATGCAACTGCAGAGAACCTTGGGCAACAAGGCCGTCCAGGGTATGGTCCAACGGATGGGCACCGAACTTTCGGTCGTGCAGCGAGCAGGGGGCTCCGGCACGGCCCCGGCCACTCTATCGCCGGAGCAGCAGCAGCGTAAAGCGGAGATGGACACCGAGCGCGACGCCAAAGTGGCGTCTTTTGTAGACGCTTCTTTTACCGATATTCAAGATAAAGTGACGAAAAATCTCGATACTTATTTAACCTCCGATTCCAAAGCGGACTCGATTCGTAAAAACGTAAAAGCCAAGGTCCTATCCGAAATTGCCGCTAGCATGACCGCGGGCACCGCCGACCAGAGGAAAGATGCGTTGAAGTATGCGCAAGAGAGCGCTGAAGGCATTATGGTGGCCAAGCTGAAAAGCTATGCCGCGGAAGTGGCTCAAGATCAATTGACCGACGCTAGAAAGAACGGGCTGGCGGCTGAAGCGAATAAAGCTTACGATACGGTTGCGCCCAGCTTAAACGATGCCGCATTCGAGAAGCAGAAGACGAAAGCGGCTGCCGAGGCGCAGAAAAAGCTGAATGTCTTGGCTAAAACCGTCATAACCGAAACGATCCGGGATGCTAAAGTCGTCATTACCGCGAAATTTGCTCCTGCGGCCGTACCTGGAGGCGCTTCCGGCTTTGACCGGATCGATGTAGGCACCGTCGGGACGGACGAGTTGGATAAGCGGATGACGCTCGATGGTTCACTGGTCGATCAAACGGTGATTCGACAAGAAACCGCCGGGGGGCAAACAAGAGATATTAAAGACATGGAGAACATCTACAAGACGATGCTCTTCGATCCTTTGAAAACGGCGGTTTTATCGAAACTGGGCGTGGGCCGGAGAGCATTCAGAAGATCCAAAGAACTGAACGATTACCGTCAGGTGCTGAAGGACGCCGCCCGGGCCAAGGTGAATGAACAGATTAACGCCGAGGTAGATGATAGACAGGCTGGCGGCAATCCCATTGCCCCTACGACCGCTCCAATGAAAGCCGAATATTTGAAGATGGCTTCTAAAGTGATGGCCTTCCAAGAATCGAAGAAGCTGGTCGACGATGTAATGGGCGATGAGGCCGATATTATTGTGGAACAGCTGGTACCGAAAGACAGCACGATTGACCAATTGACGACCGTTGCCAAAAGCTCTGCCTACGAAGTGGCCCGAAAAGATAGAACGGCGGCGGATAAAATACAAGCCGCGGGTATCGGGGCCGCCAAAACGCAGGCCGAAAAGCTGCTGAAGGAAAATAAGGAAAAAGCCGTATTGGAGGCCCGAAAGCTTACCAAGGGCACGAAGAAAACGGCGACGGAGGCAGCGACGGTACCGGATGCGGCCAAAACCGGGCAAGTCAAAGCGGCCGTAGAGGACGACACGAAAACGAGAACTATGGCCAAAACCGTTATCGACAAGTCCGTCGAAGCGAACGATCTAAACAGCGGCTTCAACAAGGTAGGCAAGTTAATCGATATTTCCACCCCGAATGCCGGCGACTCCAGCTCGATGAGCATCGAGCTGAAAATACCGTTTGCGTCCGCTTCCGGCGGGGGGCAAGGCTACTTCCTGTTCGGATTCGAAGGCGAAGCGGAGCGGGAAGCGGACGATTTGACGGTGAATACGCAGATTACGTTCGGGGCCGGCTTTACAACGTTCGGCTTCGATGCCAATTTCCGTTTAGGGCTTTTCCTGGAAGGGAAAGGTAAAGATACCGACAGTGTGATGAATCTGCTTTCCTATGGCTTGTACAGAGAGATGAGCGGGATTTCGTCCGGGGCGGCGGCCCACTTCTGGGGGAGAGGCGGCAAATCCGGGGATACGAAGCTGGTCGAGGCCGAGAAATGGGCCATGATGGTGGAAGAGCAGAATATGGACGACGAGGCCGAGGTTAAGGTGGGATTGTTGACCAAGATTGCCATGGAGGCGAACGTTGGCGTAGCCGGGTTTTCCGGAGAGCTTGCCCGCAAGCAGCTAAGCAGCTACAAGAAGAAGATTATCGAACAGTTGGGCAAAGATAGCGGAGGAAACCTGCTGACCGCCGCCGAGCGGGTCGCCGGCAACAGCATCGGCAAGGGTGAAATCCAGAAAATTTATGAAGCGGCGGCCGAGGTAGAGGTCAAATTCGGTAAAGATCAGGTAGCGTTCGGCGTGGAAGGCTCGATGACCCGGATCAATAAAAAGACGAGGGAATTGAGTTTAGCCCTTTCCGCCAGCATTCCGTCCCAGTTCGGGGAGGAAAGCGGAGATTTTACCAAATATGCTGCTAAAATCGTCACGGCGGCCGTAGGCGGCGGCAAAAACATCTCTCAGCTGTTCAAGAAAGCCGTCGCGACGGAGCCTGATCGAGCCGCGCGAGCCGGCGGTACTGCCCTCGATTTGGGCAGCGATGCGCTCTTTACCGGGAATTACTTCGATAGCATCGGAGCCAGCTTCGCAGAGAAGATTCAGGGCGACGAGACGATAAACGATACCATGCGCTCCTGGCTTCCCGGGCAAGACTCCGGAGCCTCTGCGATCGAGCAGGCGAACAAAATTGCTTTGTCCAATTCGTTGAAGTTGTCTGCGGAGTTTAAGCGGAAATACGATGAAACGGGTACGCCAAGCGACTGGGAGATTTCGATCGAAGCCAGTCAGGTGAAATCGCAGGAAGTGGACGCCGAGATTATCAAAGTGGCCGTAGAGAAATCCAAACGACTCGGCAAATTGGAATTCGCCAAAGGCAAGACGGCCAAAATGGAGCTTTTCGGTTTTGAGCGCGGAGGAGATGCGGCTCCTACAACTCCGTAAATCGGTCAATACCCGCATCAGCAAGCTGTATCCAATCCGGAAGCATCATATGGCAAAGGAGGCCGGTTAGATGGCCGATCAAGAAGCAGTAGGCAGCTCGGCACAGTCCCGCTTGGAGTTGGACCACAGCCTTGCGTTCAACACCTTGAAGGGCGACAGTCTCATGGCCGTGATCAAGCGGATGACGCTGACCGCACCCGGGGAGAACGCCTTATGTACGCTTTCTCTTGAAGTGGAGTGGAGCGTATACCGTCAAATGATAGCGGAAGAGTGGATGGGGCTGCTCTCTATAGCAAGAAGCGGCGAAACTGACACCCTCTTCGAAGAAAACCAGCCGATCGAGCTTAAGGTCGTTTTAAGACACAGCCTGCTGAAGACTGCCTTGCGCAAGGGAACGGAGGTGGAGCAGGTTTTGCAAGCTTTGCTGGAGGACGCCGCGCAGTCGGGGATTCTTGGCCAAAGCGAAAGCTGGCTCGTTACCGAAGTGAAGCAGCGGGTGCGATTGCCCGAGGAGCTGGATGGCGGAGGTACTCTGAAAAAAGGATACCGCACCCTATGGGCGGAAGCTGCCGCTGTGCGTGTGGCATCCGATGAAGCCTCGCCCGGGTTGAATCAGGTCGCGGAGCGTTACCTGGATCGTATGGACCTGCGCTACGAACGGGTGGACGATACGATTTTGCGCTTATCTTATACGGGAGAGCAGGGCGCTTGGATCGTCCTGGTTCGCATCGACGAGGAGAGGCAAATTTGCGTCGTATATTCCGTTTATCCGGATGCCGTGCCTGAGGAGCGGCGGGCGGATACGGCCGTATTCCTGATCGAGGAAAACTACGATTTGGCGGTCGGCAGCTTCGAGCTGGATACGACCGACGGGGAGCTGCGTTATCGGACAAGCATCGATGTCGAGCATGACCGGTTATCCATGGAGCTGTTCGGCCAGCTTTTTAGCACGAATGTGGTCGTAATGGATCATTACTTCAACGCAATCAAGGACGGTATCCGGCAAGGTTTTCCCGAATAGCACCACCATCAAAAAGACCGAATTCGTCATTGAACGAGTTCGGTCTTTTCTTCTGTCCGATTTGTTAGCGAACGGCAATCGGCGCCAACCAAGCGAATGCCGGAATATTTCTGCATATTCCAAAGGCGAAGGTTACCGTCAACATGACAGCCATCAACACTTTTCCAGGCAGACGCTTTTGTTTCTTGGTCGAGATCGCGTAAATCAGATACAAGGGAGGAAGCAGAAATAGCAAGGGATTGTATTGGAAAGCCTGATCCAAGCGGAATTGCAGCAAGGAAGCAGCAGCCCTTGTTATTCCGCATCCCGGACAATACAGCCCCGTGATTTCGTGAAAAAGGCATGGAATCCCCAATTGGGTCGCCGGCAGCCATACTTTCAGATAGAGGAGCCCGCCGACTCCAAGAGAAATGCCCCACACCAGCTTGGTGTTTCTCTGCGGGTTCGATTTATACCAGTTTGTTAACATCTGACTGCGCCAATGCATAGGTTACGATGCCCAGACCGAAGAAGGTAAGCACAAGATAGAGGACCGAATTATCCGTTACCAGCATTCCGCGTTGACGTTGGGCTTCCCCGATCTGCTTGGCTGCCTGATAAGACCAGATGTAGCTCCAAATCCCGCACGTAACCAATACCAAAAGAAAATGCTTGCCGCCCGTAAATGAAGGATCTCCGCTCAGTTTCCCGATTTCCGTAGTCAAGACAATGAACCAATAAATGCCGAAAATGCCGCACGTAACGATGGTTAAAATGATGGCCACCGCGATATCCCTCTGAGTAATCATTGAACACCGTCCTGATCGTGTAATAACTCTCTCACTACTAAATTTCGACATAAACTAACAAAAACAACTACTAAATTATATGAGATGTTCCTTCGAAACTCAAGATAATAATGGTAATTAATTTGATAAGTGCCATTGTGCCCAGCTTTAATCAGGAGTTTGGGAAACATAGTCTACCGGTTCGGGAGCTGGTTTTTGACTTTTGCGCGACAAACAGATGGTCTCAAAGAGAAGAGCCTGACTCCCCAATAGGGGGCAGGCTCTTCTTGTTTATTCGTTATTCCACGTAGGCGGCTTTGGTGTCGATCCCGATGGAGCCGGCGGTGGCATCCCACGTCACGCCGATGTTCATCAGCTGGGCCACATCCCGCAATTTGAAGTAATTGTTGCCGCCGATCAGATAGGCGGTGAATTTCACATCTTTGCCGTCAAGCGTCACATTCGCCGTCGTCTCCGTCACTTGCTGACTGACCGGCTTGCCGGAAACGCCCAGCTCGCTGCCGTCCGGAGTATACGCTTTCTTGGACGTAAGCGCAATCGCGTTCTTCGCCGCATCCCAGCTTACTTCAAAGCTTTTGTCGGTACCGTTGACGGACATTGCCAAGTCCCGTAATTTGAAGTAATTGTTGCCCTCAATGGTGTAAGCCTCGAAGGCTACATTCTTGCCGTTCACTACGACTTTGGCCGCGGTGGGAGCCGCTGTCACCGGTGTGGGGCTAGCTTTAGCTTCAGAAGTCGTTGGTTTCGGCTGGCTTGCCTCCTTTTTGCCCGCGATGACCTGCAGGATAATCGGAGGGTTGGATTCTCGGGTTTCTCCTTGAAAGATAGGGAAAATGCCGTACTCGACTTCCTCCGTAAGAACGGCCTTGTTGTCCGTAATATCGACATAATCGAGGCTTTCGTCATCCACCCATTTGGCGATAGCCGTCTCGTCCGAAAGCTTCCCATGAAATGTGATCGTGGCCGGGGCCGATACCACATACATCGTTTCGCCGTAGCCTACGTCTTCGATTTTCTGAGTTTCCACGAAATTGGATATCGTGACATAACCGCCGTTTTTCATATCAAACCGTTTTTCGTTTGCTGCCATTGCCGGCAATGCTGCGAATAGCGTTGCGATCAATCCGAAGGCAAGCATAACCGATATTCGTTTGGACAACCTTCTCATCTTGTACCCCTCCTGGTATTCGTTTATGATCATTTTCTTTCTTTGCTATTCTACAGCAATTCTCATAATATGACAAATTGCCTACTTCATATGGTAGATACTAGAAAAAAATCGAGAAAAATGCCGAAAATCTAGTATTTTTGTCGGATGTCTATTAAAATAAATGAGCCAATCAGGAAATTCCTCTTACCAAAAGGAATCATACATAAGCAGATAGGAGGGCGCTTCTTGCGGACAGAAGGAACAATGGCAATGCTGTTGAAAGTGCTGGCGGTCATTCTGGGAACAACCCTGCTGGCAGGGCCTGTGCGGGCAGCGGGCTCGGAACCGGCAAGCGTCAATAAGTCGATTATTAATCCATATCAGATGTACACGTACAACTTAATGATGCAACAAATCGATCAATTGGCCTCCGCTTATCCAGAATTGATCGAAGTGAAATCGATCGGTAGAACGGTTTTCGGACGGGATATTCAGGCGGTTAAGTTAGGAAAAGGAGAAGCGAACGTACTCATAGACGGGTCCCAGCACGCCCGCGAGTGGCTGGGGACGAACCTGATTTTGTATTTGATCGACCGCTATGCCTATGCCTACGAGAATCAGGTGAACTATGACGAATACAACGTGAGCGACATTCTCGATCATTGCTCCATATGGTTTGTCCCTATGGTCAATCCGGACGGCGTGGCGCTCCAGCAGGAAGGGCTGAGCGCGTTTCCCGATTTCTGGCAGGCTAGCCTCATCGGGATGAACGGGAACAGCGATAGCTTTAAACATTGGAAAGCGAATGCCCAAGGAGTTGACATAAACCGGCAGTATCCAGCCGTGTGGTCAGACATCCGTAATTCCCCCGGGTATCCGATGTTCAAAAACTTTAAAGGCTGGGAGCCGGCGCAAACCGCGGAAGCGATCAGCATGATTCAGTTTACGTACGAAATCGATCCGGAAATTGCCTTTTCGTACCATACGTCCGGTCGGGTATTGTACTGGCACTTCAATACGCCGCCCGAGCATCTGGCCAGAGACAAGAAGATAGCCAATGCGATCAGTGCGATGACCGGATACGGGCAGGTCAAGCCGGAGAAGAACCCTTCCGGCGGCGGCTTCACGGATTGGTTTATTATGCAATTCGGGCGTCCGGGGTTTACGGCGGAGCTCGGGCCGTACCACGCAGAGAACGAGCTGCCGCTCTGGACGTTTGCCGACGTGTGGGAAGAGAATAAAAATATGGGGCTGTATTTGGCTGCGGAAGGGTACCGCCTTTGGCAAGAGCGTTATCCAATAGAGCGGGTGGAGGTCAAGATTCAACTGCTGGAGGACGTGCAGCTGTATAATCGTCCCGACGAATCCACTCCGGTCGGCGCGAAGCTGAACGGAGCCAAGCTCGTAGCAGACGCCCGTCTGGGAGAGTGGTATCGTGTCCCTACATGGCTTGGTCCGAAATGGATTCGCCCCCAGCCGACCGCCTATCTCCAGGGACATAGCGAGCCCTATGCGAAACGGATCAAGCTGACGGATAAAACCCCGATCTATTCTTCTCCCAAAGCGGAGGAGTCGCTTGCGCTAGCCGAATTGCATTCGCAAGAAGTGGATGCCTTGGAGCGGTGGAACGATTGGATCCTTATCAAAACATGGCTGGGCAGCAATTGGATCAAAGAAAAGAACTAGAGGATCATGCGAGTATGGGTACTCGCAGATGGGACCGGAGAAGCGGATGCTCTCCGGTCTTTTATCTTTTGCGAAGGAAGCTATATGTGAGGGAGGTGATAATTTAGTATTGACTAATTGGACATGCTCCCTATAATAAAAATATAAAGAAAATTATTTTGGTTACCAAAAAAAAATTCAGGTGCGTGATGTCGATGGAACATGTAAAAGGCGAAATGGAATTTCTGCATGCGCTGATCGAAGGAATTGCCACTCAATTTGGGGACAAGTGCGAGGTCGTTCTGCACGATTTGACCTTGAATTACGACAGCACGATTATCGCGATCAAAAACGGACATATCACAGATCGACGTATCGGCGACTGCGGCAGCAATCTCGGGCTTGAAGTGCTGCGCGGTACCGTCAAGGACGGGGACCGGTATAATTACATCACCCAGACGAAGGAAGGAAAAGTGTTAAGATCGTCCTCGATCTACATCAAGAACAGCAGCGGCGATACGATCGGAGCGATCTGCATTAATCTTGACATCTCGGATCTGATCATGGCTGAAAACACGATCCGTTCGCTCACGATGCGCGATACGAACACGGAAGTGGAGGAAGTGTTCGTCAAGGATGTGAACGAGCTGCTCGATTTTTTGATCAAGGAGTGCCAGAACGAGATTGGCAAGCCGGTCGCGCATATGTCGAAGGACGAGAAGTTCAGGGCGATTCAGTATTTGGACAGC
The DNA here is from genome assembly GCF_039536325.1 of Paenibacillus hodogayensis. Lineage (NCBI taxonomy): Bacteria > Bacillati > Bacillota > Bacilli > Caryophanales > Paenibacillaceae > Paenibacillus > Paenibacillus hodogayensis. The sequence continues at coordinate 243,122 of NZ_BAAAYO010000013.1, read as the reverse complement.
AAAGGCGCTTTCTTGATTAAAAAGGCCGGAGATAAAGTTTGCAAGTATTTCGACATCTCCAAATTCACCCTATACAGCTATCTCGACGAGGTGCGGGGACAAAAATAAATTTGTCCCGAGCCAAGCCCGAATGATGCTGTGTTCCGCAAAGCAGCTTGCCGAAACTTGTTTTGCCGGGCAGCCTTTAAGCGCTTTCAAGAACAGGGGGTAGACAGATGAGTAAACCGCTTTTAAGCATTCAAAACTTGAAAACATACTTTACGCGAAGCGGTAAAGAAGTACACGCTGTCGACGGGATCGACTTGGATATCGAACCACGGCAAATCGTTTGCGTCGTCGGCGAATCGGGCTGCGGCAAAAGCATCACTTCGCTTTCGATCATGGGCCTTATTCCGAAGCCGAGCGGCCGGATCGTAGATGGACAGATCCTTTTCAACGGCACCGATCTCGTTAAGCTGAAAGAAGAAGAGCTCGCGGAGATTCGGGGAAATGAGATTTCGATGATTTTTCAAGAGCCGATGACCTCGCTCAACCCCGTCTTGACGATCGGCGATCAGATGACCGAGGTGCTGCACCGCCATCGGAAGGTGAGCAAGCAACAAGCATGGGGCATGGCCATCGATATGCTGAAGTATGTGGGCGTCGGGCGCGCCGAGAAAATTGTAAGCGATTACCCGCACCGGCTTTCAGGAGGGATGCGCCAGCGGGTCATGATCGGCATGGCGATGATCTGCGAACCGAAGCTGCTGATCGCCGACGAGCCTACAACGGCGCTCGATGTGACGATTCAGGCCCAGGTGCTCGAGCTGATGAGGCAGATGCGCGAGCAGTACGACACGTCGGTGCTGATGATTACGCATGACTTGGGCGTTGTGGCCGAGATTGCCGATTACGTCGTTGTCATGTACGCCGGTCAGATTGTGGAGAAGGCCGATGCGGACACGATCTTTGAGCGGCCGCTCCACCCTTATACGCAAGCGCTGCTCCAATCGATTCCTTCGCTCGACGAGGTGAAGGAATCGCTTTATTCCATTCCCGGTACCGTGCCGGACGCTTCGAACTATCCTGTCGGCTGCCGGTTCGCGGACCGCTGCGCCGTCGCCCAGCCCTCTTGCCGGGAAAAGCCGCCGCAGCTGCGGGAGATTGAACCGGGGCACTATGCGCGCTGCGATTTGATCGGGAAGAAAGGAGTGCACCCATGAAAGCGAAAAAGCAGCTGCTTGAGGTCAAAGGAATTAAAAAGTATTTTCCGATTCATGCCGGTTTGCTGCGCCGCACCGTCGGCCAGGTAAAGGCGATCGACGATGTCTCCTTTACGCTTGGCCAGGGGGAGACGCTCGGCATCGTGGGCGAATCGGGTTGCGGCAAATCGACGCTCGGACGCATGATTATGCGTGTTATGGATCCCACCGAAGGGCAAATCATGTTCGAAAATCAAGATCTGACCGCCATGAAAGGCAAAGCGCTGCGAGGCAACCGGCGCAACTTTCAGATGGTGTTCCAGGACCCTTACGCTTCGTTGAACGTCAAGATGCGGATCGGGCAGATTATAGCGGAACCGCTCATGGTCAACGGAGTGATGACCGGGGCGCAAGCCCGGGCCGAGGCCGCTCGCCTTATTACGCGCGTCGGCCTGCGGGAAACCGACCTGACCCGGTTTCCGCATGAATTTTCCGGCGGGCAGCGGCAGCGCGTCGGCATTGCCAGAGCTTTGGCGCTCAATCCGAAGCTGATCGTTGCCGACGAGGCGGTATCTGCGCTGGACGTTTCGATACAAGCGCAAATTTTGAACCTGATGATGGACTTGAAGAAAGACTACAATCTTTCCTATATGTTCATCTCGCATAATTTGGCGGTCGTGCGGCATATCAGCGACCGGGTGGGCGTCATGTATCTGGGGCAACTGGTCGAGATCGGAGAAAAGGAAAGTCTGTACCGGCATCCTCTTCATCCTTATACGCAAGCGCTTCTATCGGCTTCGCCAAACGCGAAGCGGGGCGCCCGGCGGGAGAAAATGATTTTGCAGGGCGAAGTGCCGAGTCCGGCCAATCCCCCGAAGGGTTGCCCGTTCCATACACGCTGTCCGCATGTCATGGACGTATGCCGTTCGATACGTCCGGCGCTTGTTGAACTGCAGCCCGGCCATGCGGCCGCATGTCATCTATACGAACAACCAGGAGGCCACGCATGAGTGATTCCCTATTCGTCCAAGTGATCGATCCGGCAGGTCACGCCATTTATCCCGCTCAGGTCGTGAAAACGGGAGAAGGATACCGGCTGGAGCGGAAGACGGCAGCCGAGGCGCAAGAAGCGGCGCCAAATGTGTACTTGAGTCCAGGCTGGATCGATTTGCATACGCATGTTTATGACGGCATGACGAGCATAAGTGTCCCGGCCGACGATGTGGGCATCCGAACTGGGGTTCATCTTGTCGTCGATGCAGGCAGCTCCGGGGAAGCGACACTGCCGGGTTTCCGCAAATATGTCGTCCCCCGAGCGGTTACGCAAATCCGCGCCTGGCTCAATATCAGCTCGATCGGGCTCGTTCATCTGCGCGAGGTATCCGATCTCAGCCTGATCTCCGTCGATCGGACCGTCCAAGCGATCGTCGACAACCAGCCGTTCGTCTGCGGAGTAAAGGTACGGGCAAGCGGCGCGATCGTGGGCTCGATGGGCACGCAGCCGCTGCGTCTGGCGAAGCTCGCCGCCCGCGAAACCGGACTGCCGTTGATGGTGCACATCGGGGAGGCGCCGCCAACGGTCGACGAGGTGCTCGATCTGCTGGAGGAAGGCGATGTCGTCACGCATTGCTTCCATGGCAAGATCGGCCATCCGTGGGGGCGGAGCGGCTTGCCGGAACCCGCGCTGGAGCGTGCGCTCGCCCGGGGGGTGAAGCTGGACGTCGGCCATGGCGCCGCGAGCTTCAGCTTCGATATATGCAAGAAGGCGATGGAATCCGGACATGCGCCGTTCTCGATCAGCACCGATGTGCACATTCGTAATATTAACGGTCCGGTACACAATCTGGCGACGACGATGAGCAAGATGCTCGGCTTCGGCATGCCGTTGCCCGAGGTAATCGCCGCCGTGACGGCTGCTCCGGCCGACGTGCTGCGGCTGCCGCACTGGTGCGGCCTGGATGGCACGCTCAAGCAAGCGACGCTGTTCCGGATCGAAGACAATGCTGGCAGAACCCGGGTTTATCGGGATTCCAAAGGCGTCGAGCTGGTTCCGGAGCGCACCATCGAGCCGATGGCGGTCATTTGCGGGGAAGAATGGATTAATTTGACTAATTGACGAATAACGTCATTTATTCGAAGCGCGGTTTTTTAAAAGAAAAACCAGTTATGGGAAAGGGGCTCGCATCCGTTGCTAGCGTATATCCTCCGTCGCTGTTTCTACGCCATATTCGTCCTGTACGGCGTGGCGACCATTGTCTTCTTCATCTCCAGGCTAACGGGTGACCCGGTATCCATTATGCTTCCGCCGGAAGCGACGGTGGAGCAGGTCGAGCAGCTTCGGCGCGCACTCGGTCTGGATAAACCGCTGATCGAGCAGTACGGCATTTTCTTGGCAAATCTGGCCCAGCTCAACTTGGGTGATTCGCTACGCTACGGGGAACCGGCTCTGCGGCTCATCGGCGAACGTCTGCCGGCCACGATGCAGTTGGCCGGAACCGCGCTCGTGCTGTCGCTGCTCATCTCCGTGCCCGCGGGCATCATCTCCGCGCTGAAGCGCGGTACGCTTTCGGAAAGCGGCATAACCGTGTTCGTGCTGATCGGGCAATCGATCCCCGTGTTCTGGCTTGGCATCGTGCTTATTATGCTGTTTGCAGTACATTGGACGATCTTCCCCACCGGGGGGATCGGAACATGGCAGCATCTGGTGCTTCCGGCCGTGGCGCTTGCCTTCAACATGATCGCGCTCGTCACCCGGCTTCTCCGTTCTTCGTTAATCGAGCAGATGGGCTCCGATTATGTTCGTACGGCACGAGCCAAGGGGCTGCTGCCGCGCAGCGTCGTCGGCAAACACGCCGTGCGCAATTCGCTGCTGCCGGTCATAACGGTGGTAGGACTGGAGATCGGTTCGCTGCTTGGCGGGTCGGTCGTTACGGAAACGGTATTCGCTTGGCCGGGCGTAGGACAGCTGTTGATTCAGGCGATCAATTACCGCGATTTTCCGTTGGTGCAAGCCATCATCATTTTATTGGCCGGGGTGTTCGTCATCGTTAACTTGATCGTCGATGTCCTGTATGCGGTACTCGACCCGCGTATCCAGTACAAGTAGGGGAGGGGGAACATACAATGAAGAAGCATTGGCGGTCCCGCTTCTCGGGAAAAGCGTTGAAATGGTTTTCCATCGGTATATTGGGCTTGTTTATTGTGATGGCGATATTGGCGCCGCTGCTTGCGCCGCACGATCCGAATGCGCAAAATTTGCTGATGAGGTTCAAGCCCCCCTTCTGGATGGCAGGCTACGAGCCGGGCTATCTGTTCGGAACCGATCATCTGGGCAGAGATATTCTGAGCCGGATCATATACGGCAGTCAGGTATCCATTCTCGTCGGCGTCACCGCCGTCGCCGTCTCGGGGGTCATCGGTACGCTGGCTGGCCTGTTGTCCGGCTATTACCGGACGATGGACCATATCGTTATGCGGATTGCCGATATCAAGCTGGCATTTCCGACGATCCTGTTGGCGCTGGCGCTGGTTGCGGTCGTGGGCAGCGGCTTGGACAAGCTTATATTCGTGCTCGGCATTACCGGATGGGTCTCTTATGCGAGAATCATTCGCTCCGAGGTGCTGAGCATTCGCAACAGCGACTTTGTCGTCGCGGCTCAGACGATCGGCGTTACCGACTGGCGGCTGTTGTTCCGGCATATTTTGCCTAATATTTACGCTCCGATTATTACGATTGCCACCTTCCAGATCGCGGCGGTTATTATCGCCGAGTCCTCGCTGAGCTTTCTCGGTCTGGGCGTCCCGGTGAGCATCCCGAGCTGGGGCAATATTTTGAGCCAAGGCCAGCTGTATATGGGCACGGCCTGGTGGATCTCGTTTTTCCCGGGACTGTCGATCATGCTGATCGTACTGGCGATCAACGTGCTGGGCGACGTGATCCGCGATGCGCTTGACCCGAAAACGCGGCAAAATTAATCAAACGCGAAAGCGAGACTTCGCTCGTCAGGAGGATCAAGGATGGCTTGGAGCTATGTAACGCATTATGTATGCGACGGCTGCGCGGCGGCCTACGAGCTGTCGCGCCCGCTCAACACTTGTCCCGCTTGCGGGGGGCTGCTCGAAGCCAAGTATGATTTGCCCGCGATGAAACGCGATCTTCATCCGGGGATGTTTGAAGGACGTACGACTTCGATGTGGCGCTGGCACGAATTTTACCCGCTGCGCGAAGAAGCCCATATCGTCTCGATGGGCGAAGGCGGGACGCCGCTGCTCCCTTCGGTCTATGCGGGCAAACAGTTGGGCTTATCCCGGCTGTACTTCAAAAATGACGCCCTGATGCCGACCGGCAGCTTCAAGGATCGCGGATTCAGTCTGGCCGTCAGTTTTGCCAAGGAGCTTGGCGTCAGTCAGGGGCTGACCTACAGCTCGGGGAATGCCGGATCGTCGTTCGCGGCCTACGCGAACAGGGCCGGGCTGAACGCCACGATCCTCGTCGAGTACTTGGCGAATCCGCTGAAGAAGGCCATGATCGGGCTCTACGGCGCCCGCACGGCGACCCTGTATTTCGAAAGTATGAACGAGATTACATCGATGCTGGAGGAAGCGGTGCGCGAGCTGGGGCTGTACCAGTTCGTCAACTTCATCAACCCGGTCCGTCACGAGGCGATGAAGGGCTACGCGTACGAAATCAGCGAAGCGTTCGACTGGAAGGCCCCCGATTGGATGGTCCATCCGGTCGGCACGGGCGGCGGCATTTGGGGGGCGTGGAAAGGGTTCGGCGAGCTGGCCGAGCTTGGTTGGATCGACTCGCTGCCGCGTATGGTCGCCGTGCAGCCTGATGCGACGGGGCCAATCCCGCGGGCATTCCGCGAAGGGCTGCGAGAGGCGGGACGCTACGGCGATTCCAGCGCCACGATCGCCCAGAGCATTGCTGCCGACGCGCCGATCCAGGGCGGTCGCCGCGTGTTGGATGCCGTATACGATTCAGGCGGTTTCGCCGATACCGTGACGGACGAGGAAATTCTTGAGGCGATGCGCTGGTTGGGCAAGGAAGGCATTTCCGCCGAGCCGTCGTCGGCTTCCGCACTGGCCGCCGTCCGGCGGGGCGTTCGCGACGGGCTTATCGGACCGGACGACTGCGTCGTCTGCGTCGTAACCGGAAGCGGACTGAAGCAGCCTTCCGCCATCCAGAAGGCGGTCGAGGAATCGCCGCTTCAACTGCGGGCCAGCTTCGCCGAACTGAAGGCACTGCTTTCCTGAAAAGAGATAGACAGAGAGTGGATGTAGCCGTGCTGTAACAAACCAATATTCTTGGGGAGGGTTTTCTTGTGAAGTTGAAAGCTATGCTTGTTGCGATGTGTGTCGTGATGATGTTGGTCGGGTGCTCCAAGGCGGGCGGTACGACCGAAGGCAAGGAAGGCGGTGCGCAAACCCCGTCGACAGCCAAAACTACGTTGACGGTCGGTCAGGAGCTCGATGCCGGTACGCTCGATCCGCAAAAGCAAGGCAAAATGCCGGACATGAACATTCTGATCAATATGTTCGATACGCTCGTCGCCCGCGACAAGGACAACAAGCTGGCTCCGGCGCTCGCGACGGAATGGAAAAGCGTGGACGACACTACATGGGAGTTCAAGCTGCGCGAAGGAGTCAAATTTCATAACGGCGAGCCGTTCAACGCCGACGCGGTCAAGTTCAGTATCGACCGTCTGAACAATCCGGATACGAAGTCGCCGATCGTCGAGCTGAAGACGGTCAAGGAAGTCGTCGTGGTGAACCCGACTACCGTCCGGTTTATTACCAACGGTCCGGACCCTATCCTGCCCAACAAGATGACGTTGTTCGGCGGCGTTATGGTTCCCCCGCAATATATTAAAGAGAAGGGCGACGATAACTTCGCGAAAAGTCCGGTCGGGACCGGCCCGTTTAAATTCATTTCGTGGCAAAAGGACAGCCAAATCTCGATGGAAGCGAACGCCGACTACTGGCAGGGAGCCGCCAAATTAAGCAAGCTGACTTTCAAAATCATTCCGAACCCATCCAACATGGCTGCGGCGCTGCGCACAGGAGAGATCGATATCGCGGCAGGCATCAAATCCGAAGTCGCCGACCAGCTGAAGGGTCAGTCCGGCATCAATATCGTATCGTCCCCGGGAATCCGTACGTTCTATATCTCGCTCAATACGACGCAAGGCCCGCTTGCCAAAAAAGAAGTGCGCCAGGCGCTCAACATGGCCGTCGATGTCGACACCATGATCAAGACCGTCATGGGCGGACATGCTGAACGCGTGTCGACGATGGTGCCCAAGCAAAACTTTGGCTACGATGCAAGCGTCAAACCGTTTGAGTACAATGTACAAAAGGCGAAGCAAATGCTGGCGGATGCCGGTTATCCGCAAGGCTTCTCGATCCAGCTCGATGCCGCTACGCCGGATGCGAACAGCGTGCAGGTCATTGCCGCGCAGTTGGAACAGATCGGCGTGAAGGTGAATATCAACCTGATGGATAATACAACCCTGGTCTCCAATATTACGGCCAAAAAGGTTGCTCCGATGTACTATATCGGCAATACCGGCTGGACGATGGATGCTTTGAGCAATTTCCAGTCGTACCTGAAGAGTGACAGACGTTACAATAACTGGGTAAATGCCGAAGTGGACAAGCTGATCGACGAAGAGGAGCTGACCATCGACCCGCAGAAGCGCCAAGCCGCTTTCTCCAAGCTGCAATCGATTCTGAAGGAAGAGGCGCCTTATATTTTCCTTTATCAAATCAACGGTTTGTACGGCATGCGGACGAATGTCGACTGGACGCCGAATCCGGTCGGTCTGATGAAAATGTATACCGCTTCTTTTAAATAAGAGACTCTCGGAGGTATTACCGGATGACTGAGCAACAGAACAGCCGCGTCATAGAGGCGCTTATCGCTTGTATGTCGAGGCCTACGCCAAACCCGCCCGGGGAAGTGGCGGTTGTCGCCGACTGGCTGGAGGAGTGGGGCGTCTCGTTCGGAGCGCGGGTGGAGCGGCAAACCGTAGAGCCGGGCAAGGACAATGTCATCATTACGCTGGACTTCGGTCCCGGACCTTGCCTTGTATTCAATTCGCACATGGATGTGAACAACCCCGCCGGGCAAGTATGGGCGAGTCCGCCCTTCGAGCCGCGAATTAGCGAAGGCAAGCTGTACGGCGTAGGGGCGTGCGATGCGAAAGGGAGTCTAGTCAGCATGATGGCGGCGCTGGAACAGGTCGCCGCCAACCCCGAAGGGGTAAGCGGCAAGCTGGTGCTGACGGCGGTCATGGGCGAGGAGGCGGGCGGCATCGGATCGCTTCACCTCGTTCAGAAGGGCATTCAGGCCGATGGAGCGGTAGTGGGCGAACCGACCGGACTGGAAGTGGCTTCTGCGCATAAAGGAACATATATGCGGCGCCTGCGATTTCGCGGTCGCGCCGCCCACTCGGGCAGGCCGGAGCTGGGGATTAATGCGATCGTGCATGCGTCCCGGTTCATCCTCGAATACGAGAAGCTGAACGAGCGGCTGTCGCTCGATCCTCATCCGCTGCTCGGGGCGGCCAGCGCGGCGGTAACGATCATCAGCGGCGGAACGCGCCAGAATACGATACCGGGTGCGGCGGAGATGATTATCGATCGTCGTCTCATACCGGGAGAAACGCATGCGAAGGCCGACGACGAGCTGGAAGCGATTATGGCCGAGTTGAAGCGAAACGTTCCCGAACTGTCGCTCGACCCGATCGAGCAAGTTGTCGGCACGATTCCTTCCGAAACGCCCTCGACGGCGCGCATTGTAGATACGGCGCTCGAAGCCGTCTCGCATGTTACCGGGAAGGAGCAATCGCCCCAAGGCTTCCGCGCCGGCTGCGATATGAGCAAGCTGGTGACGATCGCCAATATCCCGACCGTTATTATCGGTCCGGGCAGCCTTGACCAGGCGCATGCGCCTGACGAATTTGTGGAGATTGCCCAAGTCGAACAGGCCGTGCGGATCTATGAGCGCATAGCCCGTCAATTTCTAGGCAGGTGACGGTAAATGAATCCTATAGAAACGTTTTTGCGGCAATGCCGGGACCGTCGCGTCTTCTCTGGCGCTGTCTATGCAGTCGGCGATTCGGCGGGCGTTATCGCCCGCGGCGCGGTCGGCACGCTTAGCTGGGATGGAGAAGAAGCGCGACTGGACAGTATCTGGGATTTGGCAAGCGTGACGAAGCCGATTGCGATGCTTCCGTTCATGACGTATTTGGAACGGGGAGAGCTTTCTCTGGACGAGACAATCGCCGACTTTTTGCCGGATTATACGGATACGGACAAAGCGAATATTACGCTGCGCCAGCTGTTGACGCATTCCGGCGGCATCCCCGGACAGCAGCCGCTTTACAAGACGGCCCCGGTCAAGGACGAGTTGATGGCCGCCGTCCGGGCGCTGCCGCTGCGGTATGCGCCGGGAACGGACGTGGAATATACGTCGCAAGGCTATATGATACTGGGCTGCATCTTGGAAGCCATTGCCGGTAAGCGACTGGACGACATTTTGCAGGAGACGGTATTCGGGCCGCTCGGTATGGAGGAAACGCGGTTCAATCCGCCGGAGCAGCTGCTGCCGCGCATCGCCGCGACGGAATACTGCCCGTGGAGGGGCCGCCTTGTGCGGGGGGAGGTGCACGATGAGAATGCCGTCGTGCTCGGCGGTATCGCCGGTCATGCCGGCTTATTCAGCACCGTGGACGATATGAGCCTCCTCTGCCAGGCGATGCTCCAGGCCGGCCAGGGCCGCCGGACCGAGTGGCTGAAGCCGGAGACGGTCCGGCTGATGACCCGCAACCATACCCCGAAGCTGAAGCTGGCGCGGGGACTCGGCTGGCAGGGGAAGGACGAGGAGCATTCTCCGGCGGGAGAGCTGTTCTCGCCAAGCTCGTACGGCCATACCGGTTTTACGGGAACGAGCCTGTGGATGGACCCGGAGCAGGATGTGTTCGCCATTCTGCTGACCAATCGCGTTCATCCGACCCGGGACAACCCGGCGATCAAGCGGGCTCGGGCCATATTTCACAACCTCGCGCTTCTTGCCGCGAAGGCGGCAGAACGGCGATAAGGAGATTGTCATGCATATCGCGGATATTGAAACGGAACGGCTGAGCGTTCCTCTGAAAAAACCGTTCAAAACCGCGCTCAGGACGGTTGACACGGCGCATTCGGTCATCGTGCGCATCGTATGCGACGACGGCAAGGTCGGTTGGGGCGAAGCCCCGCCGACCGTCGCCATTACGGGCGATAGCTTGGAAAGCATCGAAGCGTTTATCCAGCTTGTCCGCCCCCGGCTGATCGGTCAGGACCCGCTGGATGCAGAGCGGCTATTCGCCCTGCTCCAGCGGTCTGCGGTCAACAATACGAGCGGGAAAGCCGCGATCGATATGGCGCTTTACGATCTGATCGCCCAAAGCTGTTCGCTACCGCTTTACCGGCTGCTCGGCGGTTACCGCAGCGAGATCGAGACCGATTATACCGTCAGCGTCAACGACCCCGCGGAGATGGCGGACGATGCGGCCGGCTATGTGCAAAGCGGCTTCTCCGTTCTGAAAATCAAAGTCGGTCTTGACGATATATCGACCGATCTGCAGCGCGTTCGTTCCATCCGGGAGCGGATCGGACCGGATATCAAGCTGAGAATCGACGCCAACCAGGGATGGGAGGCGAAATCCGCGATTCGCGCCATTCGCGCGATGGAAGATGCCGGGTTCGATATTGAATTGGTCGAGCAGCCGGTTCAGGCTCGGGACTTCGTCGGCATGAAGCAGGTGACGGATGCGGTAGATACGCCGATCATGGCGGACGAGAGCCTGTTCAGTCCGGCCGATGCTTTAGAACTGCTCAATCACCGTGCGGTCGACCTGTTCAATATTAAGCTGATGAAGTCGGGCGGGATCTCCCGTGCGGACACGATCAACCGGATCGCCGAGTCTTGCGGCGTCGAGTGTATGATGGGCAGTATGGTGGAGTCGAGAATTGCGATAACGGCCGCATCGCATTTTGCCGCAGCGAAGCGCAACGTCACCCGAATCGATTTCGATGCGCCTTTGATGACCGTATATGATGCGGTTTGCGGCGGGGCAGTGTACGAGGGGAGCCGCATCCGGCTTCCTTCGGTCCCTGGTCTGGGCATCACGGGGCTTAATCGCCAGCTGCGATAAAGAAGACTAATAGGACTGGGGAGGATTTTGGAGTAATGGGTATCATTGTCGAACGTTTGAAAGCTTTGGGGATTGAACTGCCGGAACCGCCGCCAACGGCTGCCCGGTATGTGTCGGCCGTAACGGTTAACAACTTGGTCTACACTTCGGGCAACGACTGCCGGGTGAACGGCACGCTCATGTATAAGGGGAAGCTGGGCAAAGAGCTGACCATTGAGCAGGGGCAGGAGGCTTCTCGCCAGACGATGATCAATCTGCTTTCCGTCCTGCAGGAGCATCTGGGGGATCTTGACCGTATCGACCGCATCGTCAAGCTATTGGCGTTCGTCAACAGTGCGGAAGGTTTCGCCGATCAGCCGTATGTCATTAACGGAGCGTCGGAGCTGCTCGAAGCAGTGTTTGGCGAGAACGGCCGTCACGCCCGTTCCGCAATCGGCACGTCGGAACTGCCCTTCCATACGCCAGTCGAGATCGAAATGATTGTGAAGTTGAAAGACTGATAATAAAGCGCCTTCCCGCTGCGTCGGAGGAGGCGCTTTTGTTTCTTATGTTCCCATATACATAAGAACGTATGTTTGCTATACTTTTTGCAAAAAGCGGAAATAGAAAGGGTCGTGCGCTATGGATGTGTCCCTTTTGCTTCTGGACAGCATGCTGGGCAAGTTTAGAGCAGAGAAGAAATGGGTGCTTCAGGCCCTCGGGCAGTTGAGCGATGAAGATATCGTGTGGGCGCCGACTCCGGAGAGCAACAGTATCGCGAATTTGATCGCGCACATCAGAGGAACCGTACATCAACGGATCGAGACGATTTTCAAGGGAGTGCCGGATATCAGAGACCGGCAGAGCGAATTTGAGAGGGGACTATATTTGTCCAATGAGCAGGCCACGAACCTGAGCGGCGAAGCGTTCGATATCGTGATCCAGTACTTGGAGCACCTAAAGGGTCAGCCTGCGCTGCTGCTGACTCAGCCTTATCTGGACAAGGCTTCGCTGACCCACAGTGCGGTAAACAATCAAACGACCGTGCTCAACCTGATGATCCAAATGGTGAGGGAAGTCCATAACCATACGGGACAAATCATGTACATCGCCAAGATGAGAAAAGGTCAGCTGCAGTGGAAATACGACTAACCTCTCCTTAGAACCGTCGGAAAGAGACTTATTCGCCATCGGAACCTGCTCCCCTCTAGGTGGAGTATTACGGCGATGATTCGATCGGCATTGATCTGCACAACCAGATATGATATGACTTATAGGAAGGTTTGCGATGAATCGTTGCCAGCCCACTTGGACCCAATATATGCTTTTCACTTTAAAGGAGACCCCATGACATTCGAGGACTTGAAATTGATCCCCCCCATTCTAAAGGCGCTGAGCAAGGAAAACTATACGGCTCCGACACCGATTCAGGAGCAGGCTATTCCGCCGGTGCTGGAAGGCCGGGATTTGTTCGGCTGCGCACAGACGGGAACCGGCAAGACGGCGGCCTTTTCGCTGCCGATTATTCAGCGGTTAAGCCAGCAGCAGGCGGTTAACGGCTCGAAACGGCGCATTCGCTCGTTGATTTTGACGCCGACCCGCGAGCTGGCTCTGCAAATCTCGGACAACATGAAGGCGTACGGCCAATTCACGAATCTGCGCAATATCGCGATTGTAGGCGGCGTATCGCAAAAGGAGCAGGAGCGCTGGCTGGAGCAGGGCGCGGATATTGTCATTGCCACGCCGGGGCGGCTCATCGATCTGATGAATCAGAATCTCGTCGATTTGCGCCACGTCCAAATTCTCGTACTCGACGAAGCCGACCGAATGCTCGATATGGGCTTCATCAACGATATGAAGAAGATCATTGCCAAACTGCCGACGTCCCGGCAAACGTTGTTCTTCTCGGCGACGATGCCGCCGGAAATCTCCAAGCTCGTTCAGACGCTGCTCAAGGACCCGGTGAAAGTGGAGATTACGCCGGTGTCTTCGACTGTGGATCGGATCGAGCAATCGGTTTATTTGGTAAACAAGGAAAACAAGCTGGCTCTGCTGAACCATCTGCTGCAGGACCCGTCGATCGTGTCGGCGTTGGTGTTCACCCGGACGAAACATGGAGCCGATCGCGTGGCGCGCGGGCTGACGAAAGCGAAGATCGCCGCTCAAGCGATTCATGGAGACAAGTCGCAGAATGCCCGTCAAGCGGCCTTGAACAATTTCAAGAGCGGAACGACGCGCGTGCTGGTCGCGACGGACATTGCCGCCAGAGGCATCGATATCGAGGAATTGTCGCATGTCGTCAACTTCAACCTGCCGAACATTCCGGAAACGTACGTTCACCGGATTGGCCGTACCGGTCGAGCGGGAATGAGCGGAATTGCCATTTCGTTCTGCGAGGAAGAAGAGCTGCCGTATTTGAAAGATATCGAGAAGCTGATCAAGAAGACGATTCCTAAAGTGAAGGACCACCCCTACCCGATGCAAAGCGTGCCTGCAGCGGCAAAGGCGGAGGCCGTCCCGGCCCAGGCTGCATCGCGGAAGCCGGCCAAGCCGAGGGAAGCGAGAAGACGATAACCGTAAAGACGATGGGCTTTTAGAACCGTATGGGCCTGGGCGTTTGGCTTCGGATGAGTGCCCTGAGGCGACACGACACTGACCGACGGAAGCTCATCTTTGCTTTCACGCGGCGCGAAAAGGACCTGCCTGGCATACGCTAAAGGATACAGCTTGGATTTCACGCTGGGTAAGACAAAACCAAGGCGAGTAGGAGCGGGGGAGGGTTATGGAGAATAGCGACGAGCGAATCATAGCGATCGATACCCACCTCGACGAATACGCCGAGTGGGAGGACGAAGATGACCGTTGGCGTCCATCCGTCGCCGCCGAACGGGTGCTGAAGGATCGGGCCGGCGCCGTGCGCGGCAAACGCCGCTCCTCTTCGCTGTAGCGGCAGCGGTGAAAGGTCCATGTTCATCCGCCTTAAGTCAAAATAACCCCGCTCTTGATTGAATGCGCAAAAACCGGCCCATTAGGCGCCGGTTTTGTTTTTTCATGGTATAGTCGCTCGAAGTTCTGTCACACGAAGCCGCCATTGACCCGAATCGTCTGCCCGGTAATCCATTGCGCTCCCTCGCTGGCCAGGAACAGCACCGTGCCGGCAATATCCTCCGTCTCGCCCAAGCGGCCGAAGGCGTTCATATTTTTGATCGCGTCGATCTGGGCTGCGGATTTCCCTTGCGTAAACAATTCGGTGTTGATCGGTCCGGGAGCTATGGCATTGATCAGTATACCCTTGGGACCCAGTTCTCTGGCCAACTGCCGGGTAATTTGCTCGACCGCGCCTTTCGTACCCGCGTACAAGCTATATTGAGGAAACATCGAGCCGGCTACGGATGTGGAAAAGTTAATGATGCGTCCGCCAGGTGACATGTGAAGGACGGCTTGCTGGCAAGCGAAGAACGTGCCCTTGACGTTGCTGTCGAAGAGTCGGTCGAAATCTTCTTCGGTAAACGCTTCGATCGGCTTAGTCATCATAACGCCGGCGTTGTTCACCAAAATATCGATCCGGCCGTAAGCCTGGAGGACGGCTTCGAACAGCTTGCGCACATCGCCGACCCGGCTGATGTCGGCTTGAACCGCTATTGCCTCTCCGCCGTTTTGCCGGATCCGGGAGACGACTTCATCGGCCGCGCTGCTGCTGCTGTTATAATTAATGGCGACTTTCGCCCCGTTGTCCGCAAACTGCTCGGCGATCGTGCGTCCGATTCCTCTCGAGGCACCCGTCACGAGCACCACTTTGTCCGCGAATGTTTTCCCCATCAAGATCCTCTCCTTAGAACGTTTTCTCTACTGTATAGGCTGTTAGGTAGCTTCTGCAAGAAGGCACTATTTATTCGGATAGTTACTTTCGGGTAAGAAATGTATCGGACTGCGGTTCCGTGATACGATAAGAGCAATCGAATGCCGCGGAAGGAGAGAATACGCATGTTTCTGGACGAGCTGCGAACGGACCCGGCCTATAACGAGGAAGATATTGATTGCTATATTCATGTGTCCGCTACGATTCAGGCCATCGGGGGAAGGTGGAAAATGCTGATCCTTTGGCACTTGGAGGAAGGAGCGAGGCGGTACAACGAGCTTCGCCGTTTAATACCCGGGGTGTCCCAGAAGATGCTGACCCAGCAGCTCAAGGAGCTGGAGCAGGACGGGTTGATCGAACGCAAGGTTTACCCGGAAACGCCTCCGCGAGTTGAATACGTCATGACCGATTACGGCAAGACGCTCGAGCCGATTTTCAACTGTATGTACGACTGGGGGGTTATCCACCGGAAGCGATCGGGACAACAAAGCGCTGCAGAAACGGACTAATTTTGTTCGGAAGCAATGAGCCGAGGCTGCTTCATTGACCGCCGATAGGGCATATGATACCTTTATATTGATAATGATTATCATTTGTGATGGAGTCATTGTCGAAAAGGAGGGTTCTCATGCAATCGTTCGAACCGGACGGAAGACCCAAGGAGAGGTTGGCGGAAATTCGGACCTATATGGACCGGCATTATTCCGAGCCCATCTCTGTAGCTTCGCTTGCGCAAATGGCGAATCTCAGTCCCGGTTATTTTGTCGAGCTGTTTAAGAAAACGTACGGGCGAAGCGCCCTTGATTATTTGACCGATTTGCGGATTAACCGGGCCAAGCGATATTTGGCCGAGTCGGACGAGCGACTGCGGGATATCGCCGTTAAAGTCGGGTATAGCGACGAGTTTTATTTTAGCCGAAAGTTCAAGAAGGAGGTCGGCGTATCGCCTTCGGAATTCGCCAGAAATTACCGGAAACGAGTGGCCGTTTGTTCTTCTTCGGTCATCGGGCATTTGCTTGCTCTGGACGTTTTGCCGGAAGCCGCGCCGCTGGATCCGAAATGGACGTTCTATTATTACAACGGGTACCGGACGCTGATCAAATACCATCTGAAGCTGACCGCCCCGTATACGGAAGGAACATTCGAGGAAAACGCGGATCTGCTGACGCAGCTTCGTCCCGACGCGATTATCGGTACGGACCGGCTGCACCCGGCGGAGAAAAGCAAGATGACGCATATAGCGCCGGCCTTCTTCGTGTCCACCAAAGGCAACGGCTGGAGGGAGCAGCTTCGCTCGATAGCCCTTTTTCTGAATCGAATCGAGGCAGCGGATCGGTGGATAGACCGCTATGACTGCAAGGTCCGGGATGTCCGCGAGCAGACGAGCGCTGCGCTTGGCAACAGTTCCGTTCTCGTTTTGCGTATTTACGGCCCCGATCTCTTTCTGTATTGGAACCGCGGTCTGGACGACGTGCTTTACGAGGACTTGCGGCTTAGGCCGGCTTGCGGAAGAGGACCGTCGCATAAGCAGCCGCTCACACTGGCGCAGTTGGCCCAGCTCGAACCCGACCGCATTCTGCTCGTCGTTTGCCCCGAAGCCTCGTCTCGCGCGCATTGGTTAGCTCTGCAGCATTCGGCGGCGTGGAGACGGCTGAAGGCGGTTGCGGACGGTTACGTGTATCCGATCCCTTCGGACCCCTGGTTCGAGTATTCCCCTGTATCGATCATGCGCATGCTGGACGAGGCGCTGCTCTTGTTTACGGGGAAATGTCCAAATGCATACCCGAGTAATGTCCATGGCGGCTTCTGCGCGACATGATTTATAATCGTTCTCAATGAGAATTGTTATCACAGGAGGAGAACGATTATGCTGTACCCTATCCGAAGGGCTGGGTCTTCTGCAAAAAAACATACGGCCATCTGGCTGAGCATGGTGCTCATCGGAAGCTTGCTTACCGCCTGTGGCGCCAATAACGGGAACCGCGAAGAGCTTCCTGGCAATCCAAGCCCCGCTGCGTCCGCCGGAGGAGCTGTCGCGGAGAAGGGCAATGCTCCAACCTTGGAGCGCACCGTAAAGGACGAGCTTGGCCACGAAATCAAATTGCCGGCTGCGCCTAAGCGTATTTTCGCCCCGTATTTGGAAGATTCCTTGCTCAAGCTGGGGATGAAGCCTGTAGCGCAATGGTCCAACGGAGCGTTGGGGCACGATTATTTGCAGGACGAGCTGAAGGATGTTCCGAAGCTGGACTTGTCGGGCGGGCTGCCCTCGCCGGAAGTGCTGCTGAGCTACAGCCCCGATCTGATTATTTTGCATACGGCGACATATGCCGCCAACGGTCTTTATGAAAATTATTCGAAGATCGCGCCGACTTACGTATTTAACAATGCGTCCGGGGAAATCGAGAAGTCGCTTGTCACATTAGGAGAGCTGCTTGGCAAATCGTCTGAGGCGGACCGGGCGCTAAAGGCCTACGAGCAGAAGGTGAAGGAAGCCAAAGAGAAGCTGGAGCGGGCGACAGCCGGCAAGAAGGTCGCGATCCTGCGTTTTGCGGCCAAAGGCGTCAGCTTGATGGGGGCTAATTATTTCTGCGGCTATGTGGTGCATCAGCATCTGGGTATAGCGAAAACGAAGCTCGTCGAGAAGGAGAACAGCGCGACCGTCTCCCTGGAAGTGCTGCCGCAAATCGATGCCGACTACATCTTCGTCATTAACGCCTACGGGCAGGGGACCGAGAGAATGAAGGAGATGATGGGAAGCCCAATCTGGAATGGTCTGTCTGCCGTAAAGCAGGGACAGGTATACGAGGTGAGCGATAAGCATTGGCTCGGCAGCGGTCTGATCGCCTATGAGAAAATTATCGACGATACGGTCAGGCTGATTGCGAAGTAACCGATGTCGCCCGACCTGCGACAGTCTATTCAGAGTAGGGAGAGAGAGGATGAAAACATGGCAGTCGACATCAACGGACAGCATGGAAATGAAGGGAGGCGGCCGGAGCGGGAAGGCGTGCAGCTTCCGTATACCGGACAATGGACCGTGCATTCGCGCGTCGAGAACCGCAAATACCGGATTATGGTGTACAAGCCGGCGGAAGCCGCACCGGTCGAGGGCTACCCGGTCTTATACTTGCTAGACGCCAACTCCGCCTTCGGTACGGCGGTGGAGGCAGTGCGCCTGCAGGGGCGTCGGCCGGACAAGACAGGGGTGACGCCGGCCGTAATTGTCGGCATCGGCTACGAGACGGACGCTCCGTTCGACGATAGCCGCTATTACGATTATACGCCGGTAACGACTGAGGCCTACAGCCGCAGACCGGACGGCACGGAGCTGCCCGCACAAGGAGGAGCGGACGCGTTCCTGCGCTTTATCGAGGAAGAGCTGAAGCCGGACATCGAGCGGGAGTTTGCTATCGACCGGAGCAGGCAGGCGATTTTCGGCCATTCGCTGGGCGGGCTCTTCGTTTTGCACGCGCTGTTTGCGAAGCCGGAAGCGTTCCGGCATTACATAGCCGGCAGTGCATCGATTCATTGGTGCAAGCCGTTTCTGAGAGAGGCGGAGCGCAAGTTCGCAGACCGGCTGCAGCAGGAGCCCAGAGCCATCGATTTGCTGATCGGTTTTGGAGAGCTGGAGAAGTCGCATGCCGCGCGCAACAACGATAACGCGCGAGAGCTCGTCGAGCGGCTGGACAGTTTGTCCGGGAGCGGCATAAAAGCGACGTACAAGGAATTCGAGGGCGAGGGTCACGTTTCGGTAGTGCCTGCCTTGGTGAGCCGGGCGCTGCGAACCGCTTTTTATTCGGAATAAAACAGAGCAAAACCTCCTGCCTGAGGCTGGAGAGCCTTATCATGAGAGAAGCCGGTGCTTGAGCGCCGGCTTTTGGGCGTTCCGGCATATTTGGGTACATCGGAGTTTGCGGCAAATTGCGGGGATCGGGTATAGTTATGGATAGAATGGCAGTCATATGGATACCGGCCGGGGAGGGCAAAGGAATGACGGAAATAAAGCTGGCAATCGATTACGATCAATATGAGGAAGGCGTGAAAATGGCCGAGCTGCTGGAGAAGCTGGCGGACGGGCCGGAGGCGGCGGAGCTGACAAGTTTGACGATCGGCGACTGGGGCGGTTCCTACGAGAACGACTCGACATCTATCGTGGAGACGCTGGTAGCCTCGAAGGAGCGGTTTCCGAAGCTGCGCAAGCTGTTTATCGGCGATATGGATTACGAGGAATGCGAAGTGTCCTGGATCATGCAGAGCAACATTGCCCCGGTGCTGGAGGCATTTCCGGAGCTGCAATCACTAACGATCAAAGGCAGCAGCGGTTTGAAGCTGGAGCCAGCCGTCCACGCCAAGCTGGAGGAGCTTGTTATTATTTGCGGAGGGCTTGGTAAAGAGGTGCTGCACAGCATCGGCAACGGCTCGTTTCCGAAGCTCCAAAAGCTGGAGCTTTATCTGGGCGTAGACAATTACGGATTTGACGGCGGTTTGGAGGACGTTCTGCCGCTGACGGAGCCGGGGAAATTTCCCGAGCTGACCTACTTGGGCTTGAAAGATAGCGAGATTCAAGACGAGATTGCTAGCGCCTTGGCGAACGCGCCGATTTTGGACCAGCTGCATACGCTCGATTTGTCGATGGGGACGCTGTCTGATCAGGGCGCGGAGGCGCTGCTAGCAAGCGATAAAGTGCGCAAGCTGCAATATCTGAACCTCAGCTATCACTATATGTCCGACGAAACGGTGGAGCGTTGGAAGCAAACCGGGCTGAACGTCGACACGAGCGAGCAGCAGAGTGTAGACGACGACTATCGCTACCCGTCGCTGACAGAGTAGAATGAGACGGCTGATCGTGATCGGCAATCCGGGAAACCGGCGCACGGAGGGGATTCAGCAGGCAAGAGCCGCGCTGGGCCTTGCTCCGGCGGTGATCGTACCTTATCTGGAGCTGCTGCAGGGCCGTCTGACGCTCGCGGAAGCGGCGGATGAAGCTTGGGGGGCGGACAGCGATGACCCGCCGCCGCTGCTGAGATTGGATGCGCCGGGCGAGCATTTTGCGGTCGAGCGGGAGTTAATCGCGCTTGGCGCTCCGGATCGGAACGCCGGCCGCGACAGCGACCGGCTGCTGCCGTTCGGCCACCGGCCGGACCCCGAGCCGTGGATGGCGAAGACGGCGCTTTCGCTGACGGAACAGAACGGAAGGTTGTATCATCCGTCCCAATGGTTCCGCGGCTTCGGGCGCTTGCTGGCCCGTCTGGAGCGGGAGGCGGAGGAGCATTGGCCGCACGGCCGCTGGCTGAACGCGCCGGGAGACATTATCGGCATGTTCGATAAAAGACGGACGCACCGGGTGCTGAAGGCTGCCGGCGTTTCGGTGCCGCGTCTGCTCGCCGAGCCGGACGGATTGCCGGATTACGAGGCGCTGCGCGAGACGATGCTTCGCCTCCGGCTGCACCGCGTATTCGTGAAGCTTGCCGCCGGCTCCGGCGCGTGCGGGGTTGTCGCGTATCAGCTCAACCCGGTGACCGGCTCCGAGGTGGCGGTGACGACGGTCGGGGTGGAGCGGTTCCTATCCAGGCCGCCGGTCTTTTATAATGCGATGAAACCGCGCCGGTATACGGAGAGGGCGGATATCCGCACAATCGTCAACTGGCTGCTCCGCCATGGCGCTCACGTCGAGCAATGGATGGCCAAGGCGGCCTACGGGGATCGCGGCTTCGATATCCGCCAGCTCGTCGTGGCCGGAGAGGCTTGCCACGGCGTCGCCCGCGCCAGTCGGACGCCGATGACGAATTTGCATCTGCGCAGCGAACGGCTGGATGTCGAGGCGCTAGCTTTGCCGCCGGAGACGGTGGATGCCGTCAGGCGCTCCGCCGTCGAAGCGGTTGCCGCATTCCCGGCATCGGCGGTCGCCGGCGTGGACGTGATCGTCGCCCGCGGCACGCTGCGTCCTTACGTGATCGACGTCAATCCGTTCGGCGATCTGCTGTACCGCGTGCAGCACGAGGGCTGTGATACGTATACATGGGAAATGAAACGGCTTGGCGATTGCTGGCCGTAGCGGGAGCCTTCCGGTCCGCCTGCATGAATGAATAACGGAAAAGGGGGAGCCGGCATGCCGGATATGAACGCCATCGTCGGAACCCACGACATCTTGATGATTACGCTCGATACGCTCCGCTACGATGCGGCCGTGCTGGAGGAAGCCAACTGCCCGAACTTGTGCGGGGACGGACATTGGGAGAAGCGGCATACGCCGGGCAGCTTCACGTATGCGGCGCATCACGCGTTTTTCGGCGGCTTTCTGCCTACGCCGGCGACAACCGACAAGTCCGGTCACATACGGCTGTTTCACTCCCGGAACACCGGCTTGAAGACGCATCCCCACACGTGGCTGTTCGATACGCCGGATATCGTGTCCGGCTTGCAGGCGGAAGGATACCGGACGATCTGCATCGGCGGCGTGATCTTTTTCACCAAAAAAGTGCCGCTGGCTCGCGTGCTGCCCGGCTATTTCCAACAAAGCTATTGGCGGATGACCTTCGGGGTGACGAATCCGCAGTCAACGGAGCACCAGGTGAACCATGCGCTCAAGCTGCTGGATCGGACAGACCGGCAGGAGCGTCTGTTTTTGTTTCTCAACGTGTCGGCGATACACGGTCCGAATCATTACTATGTAGAAGGCGCCCGGCACGATTCGGTGGAAACGCAGCGGGCGGCTTTGCGTTACGTCGACGGGCAGCTGGGCCGCTTGTTTGCAGCCTTGCGGGAGCGGGAACGCCCGGTGTTTTGCCTGGCCTTTTCCGATCATGGAACGTGCTACGGCGAAGACGGCTACGAAGGGCACCGGCTCGCTCATGAAGCGGTGTGGACGGTGCCGTACCGCGAGTTTGTTTTGTAAGCTTTCCAGAAAGGATGTGAACGGGGATGAGTCATGCTCCGATCGGTCAACCATCGGACGCTGTCAGTTGGAGC
Organism: Paenibacillus hodogayensis; assembly: GCF_039536325.1. Classification (NCBI taxonomy): domain Bacteria; kingdom Bacillati; phylum Bacillota; class Bacilli; order Caryophanales; family Paenibacillaceae; genus Paenibacillus; species Paenibacillus hodogayensis. The sequence continues at coordinate 220,932 of NZ_BAAAYO010000013.1, read as the reverse complement.
GAGCGTCTGCGCGCCGATCCTTATCGCGCTTATTTGTACGCTTACCCGCATAAAACGGCTTATCGCCGCTTCGCCGCCCCGATGACGCTGGAGGAGCTGTGGAAGGACGAGCCGGCGGAAACGCTATTTTTGTACATGCATATCCCTTTTTGCGGAGCCCGCTGCGGGTTTTGCAATTTATTCACGCTGCCGGACAAGCGGAGCGACGTCCATCTCGAATACGTCGACGCCTTGGACCGGCAAGCCCGGCAATGGGCTCCCCATGTGGGCCGCAAGCCGTTCGCCCGCTTCGCGATCGGGGGAGGGACGCCGACTTTGCTGGAGCCGGCGCTGCTGGACCGGCTGTTCGTCATCGCCGAACGGACGATGGGACTCGATCCGACGCGGGCGTCGATATCGGTGGAGACGTCTCCGGAGACGGTGACGCCGGAGCGGCTCGGCATTTTGCGCGAGCGGCAGGTTGACCGCGTCAGCATGGGCATCCAAAGCTTCATCGAGGCGGAAGCGGCCGCTATCTATCGTCCGCAGAAGCCGCATGAGGCGGAGCGGGCGCTGGAGCTGCTCAAGCGCGATCCGTTCTCGATACTGAATCTCGATCTGATCTACGGCTTGCCCGGTCAGACGGTGCAGTCGTGGCTGTATTCGGTGGAAAGGACGCTGGCGTACGAGCCGGAAGAAATTTTCCTGTACCCGCTCTATACGAGGGAGCAGACGATTCTGAAGCCGGAGAGGGTGCGAGCAGGGGGGACAGATATCCGGATGGACTGCTATATCGCGGCCCGGGACCGTCTGCTCGCGGCCGGTTACGAGCAGCATTCGATGCGCCGGTTTTCCAAGCCTTCGGCCGCATCGGACGACGCCAAACGCATACTGCCCTACGGCTGCCAAGAGGAAGGGATGGTCGGCTTGGGCTGCGGGGCGCGCTCTTATACGCGGGGCGTTCATTATGCATCCCGCTATGCGGTCAGCCGCTCGGCTACGGCCGGGATTATCGCCGACTTTGTGGCCGCGGAGCGCCACGATCTGGCCGACTACGGTTATGTCTTGAACGAGGAGGAGCAGCGGCGGCGGTTTGTCATCAAGGCCATTTTGCATAGCGAAGGGCTGACGTTGTCCGATTATGCGGAGCGTTTCCCATCAAGCGCAGCGCTGGACGACGTGCCGGAATTGCGCTGGCTGCTGGACGGAGGTTTAGCCGTATTGGAGCAAGGCGTGGTCAAGCTGACGGCGGAGGGGCTCGCTTATTCGGACGCCATCGGGGACGAGCTGATTTCGCCCGGGGTGCGCGAGCTGATGGAGGGATACGACTTCGCATGAATGCCACCGTCTATTACCGAGGCAGTCTGTCGTCCTGCAATTATGATTGCCCGTATTGCCCGTTCAGCAAAACGAAGGACAGCGCCGATACGCTCGCCGTCGACCGCCAGCAGGTGCGAGATTTCGTCGTCTGGGCCGGCAAGCAGCATGCGGAAGGGCACCGGCTCTCCGTCTTTTTCAACCCATACGGCGAAGGACTCATTCATCGATGGTACCGGGAGGCAATGATCGAGCTGTCGAGCATGGAGCATGTCGACAAGGTAGCGATTCAGACCAATCTGTCGGCCCGGCTGGACTGGGTAGAGCAGCTGGACGCGCGCAAGGCGGCTTTTTGGGTGACATACCATCCCGGTCAAGTCAGCGAGGAAGCGTTTCTCGGCCAATGCATGGCGCTCCATAGCCGGGGAGTGCCGTTCAGCGTAGGCTCGGTTGGGGTCAAAAGCGCCTTCGGCGCGCTGGCGTCTTTGCGCAAGCAGCTTCCGGATGATGTGTACATGTGGGTCAACGCGTTCAAGGATAAACGCAACTATTATTCGGAGGCGGACAAGGACGCGCTGCGGGCCATCGACCGGCATTTCGACCGGAACGCCGTCGACTATGAAAGCTTAGGCCGGTCGTGCCGATCTGGATACGATGTGTTCTATGTACAGGGTCCGGGGCTGGTTAAGCGCTGCTACAAGGACCGCGGCGTGCTCGGCCATCTGTACCGCGACGGCCTGAACGGCTTGTCGCAGAAAAGAGCATGCCGGATGAACGTCTGCGATTGCTATATCGGATACATCCACATGCCGGAGCTGGAGCTGGAGCTGGAAGGCGTCTACGGCAGCCGGCTGCTGGAGCGTATTGCAAGCAGTGTGGGTGGAGGTGACTGATGCAGCCGTTTACTAGACAAGTGATTGACATCATTCGGAGCATACCGGCAGGATGCGTCATGACTTACGGCCAGATCGCCGGAATGGCGGGCAGCCCGAGAGCGGCGCGGCAGGTCGTACGCATTCTGCATTCGTCCAGCCGCGCCCACAAGCTGCCGTGGCATCGGGTGATCAACGCCAAGGGCGAGGTGGCGGTTCAGGAGGAGGAATCGCGCTTCGAGCAGATCATGCAGCTGCAGCATGAGGGCGTAGAGGTGGATGAGGACGGGAAGGTGGATTTGGACCGCTTCCAGTTCCGGCCTTCTTCATCGGCAGATGCGCCGAGCTCGACCGAGCCCCGGTAATACGTGCTCTTTGAGGAAGTAATACTTGGTAATTCCGAGTGTTACTTCCTTGTTCGGCGTTCCTTTTGCGGCATATTCCACCATCAGGCTGCAGAAACAGCCCGCCATCAACCTGGGACTGCAGCATTCTGCATCGCTCCGGCCATCCCCAGCAAGCTCCCGTTCTCCTGCCGGAAAAGCGGGTTGCAGCTCCCACAGAGTCGGGGAAGTTTGGTACGATAAAAGCAGCGACTCGGATTCGTGCAAGAAGAAACTACAGAAGTCCGGTCTGTCCCATAAAAGCCCGAATGGAGGTCATAGGATGAACGGTCATCATCGCGCAAACAAGAAGCCGGCAGAGGAACAACCGGAGGCGCTGCGAACGGAGCAGCCCGTACCGGGAAGCGGGGGCAGAGGAAACGATGTGTGGGGCCTGCTGGTCAGCTCCATGACAGGAGATGCCGACCGAGCGGAACGGTTGTTGCGAAGCGATCCCGGCTTGGCCAATTGCCGGTGGGGGTATAGCGCCCCGCTTCATTTCGCCGTATGCGAAGGGCATGAGCAGGTGGCCTCCTTGCTGCTCGAGCACGGGGCCGATGCGACGTACCGTTCCCCCTTGAGCTGGCAGGACGATTATGTGACGGTTGCCCGGGATCGCGGTCATGAGGCGATCGTCCGCCTGCTGGAACGGCATCTGGAAAGCCGATATGGCACCTCTTCGGAAGGCGGCCGATTGGCGGAACTGATTCGGGCCCGTCAGACGGACTTGGCGGTGCAGATGCTCGATCGTTCCCCGGAGCTGCTCCATGCAGCCGACGAGCGGGGCAATACTCCGCTTCATTGGGCGACCTTAACCCGCCAGCTTCCGCTGATCGACGTTCTGCTGGAGCGGGGCGCGGATATCCGGGCACGACGGGGCGACGGAGCGACGCCGCTGCAGCTTGCTATTGCCGGAGGCGACTACTGGTTCCGGGCGCGAAGAGACTTGACCGAGCGCGCGATACGCAACGAATGGTTTCTGGTCGGCTATTTGACGGCGCGCGGCGCCGATTACGACATAGGGGCAGCGGCGGCGGTAGGCGACACGGAGCGGCTTACCCTGCTGCTGGAAGCTGACCCGCAGCTGGCGAATGCGGGCAGTCCGGCCGGGTTCCGACCGCTCGGCTTTGCCGCAAAGTACGGCCATACCGCGGCCGTTCGGCTGCTGCTGGAGCATGGGGCCGATCCGAACGCGCCAGAGACCGACGCTCCGCAAGGGAGCGCGTTATGGCACGCGGCTGCCGGCAACCACGCCGGTTGCGCGGAGCTGCTGCTGGAGCGGGGAGCGCTCCCGGACGCCGCTGTGGAGGCGGGGGGCACCCCTTTATTTATCGCCATATCCAAAGGCTACGACCGGCTGGTTCGCCTGCTTTATGCGCATGGAGGCTCTATCGGTCTGGACTCCGCCTGCTGGCTCGGCCGAATCGATCTGGCCGGGGAAATGATCCGCGCGGACCGGACGCTCGTCAACGGAGGGGGCGATTATGGTCCGCTCTGCTTGGCGGCGGGAGCGGGCCATGCGGATATCGTCCGGCTGCTGATCCGCAGCGGGGCCGATCTGCAAGCGCCCTGGTATGCCAACAACTATATGGGCTATGCCGCCGATTCCGGGACGGAGATGGTCCGTCTACTGCTGCAGGCCGGAGCCGACCCGAACCACGCCAACTGGCAGGGCGTCACTTATTTGCATACGGCCGCCTATCGGGGACAGACGGCTGTCGCTGCCCTTCTGCTGGAATTCGGGGCCGATCCCGATGCGATCGACCAGGAGCACGGGACGACGCCGCTCGGCTGGGCCGCGAAGGCCGGCCAGACGGACATGGTCCGCTGGCTGCTGGAGCAAGGCGCCGACCCCCGTCTCCCTGCGGGAGAACCGCGCCTGACGCCTTCGGCATGGGCCGAGCGCAGAGGCCATGCCGATCTGGCGGTTATGCTGCGTAAGGCGGCACAAGTGCACGACTGATGGGTACACGAGGATCTCGATACCGCAAGTCGAATCAAGCGTATAGATTCCGAAAGGGGCCGATGTCAAATGGCGAACGCTTTGCAAGAAGTGATGGATAAGCTGCAGGAGCTAGGCACGGAGCAGACCAAGAACACATTCATGCGCCACGGGGCCCGGGAGCCCCTGTTCGGCGTCAAGGTCGGGGATTTGAAGAAGCTCGTCAAGGCGGTACGGAAGGACCAGCAGCTCGCCCGCGACCTGTTCGATACCGGCAATAGCGACGCCATGTATTTGGCCGGTCTGACGGTCGATCCGGCTTCGGCTACGAAGGAGATGCTGCGGCATTGGGCTCGATCCGCCAACTGGTATATGCTGGCCGAATATACGGTAGCGGGAGTAGCGGCCGAAAGTCCGTTCGCCGTCGAACTGGCCCGCGAATGGATGGCTTCTCCGGACGAGTTCGTCGCTTGCTGCGGCTGGAGCACCTACGCCAACTATATCTCCGTTACCCCGGACGAAAGATTGGATTTGGAGGAGCTGTCCCGCCTGCTGCGCCAGGTGGAACGAACGATCCATGAAGAAAGAAACCGCGTACGCTATACGATGAATGTCTTCGTCATCGTCGTCGGAACGTCGGTCCGGTCGCTTCACGGCGCCGCCGCTGCGGTAGCCGAAGCAATCGGCAACGTGCGTGTCGACGTCGGCCGGACAGCCTGCAAAGTGCCGCTTGCGTCCGACTCGATTCGCCTAGCCGAGGCGAAAGGCACTATCGGCAAGAAGAAAAAAACGTGTATTTGTTGACCACATGGACTGCCCATTGTTTAGAAGTTGACTCCCGGCCGCCGGGAGTCTACAATAGTAATTAGTTAATACCTTTTAACTATTAATCGAGTTGAAGTACCTTCTGGAAAGGAAGGTGATACGGTCTGGACGAGAAAAAAGAGGCGCTGGCCGAGCTAGTCGGCAACCAGATGACGGGATTTGTCATCGCCTACGCCAAAATATTGGATAACGATTTGACCGCGCCTCAAACCTACATTCTGCAAACGCTGGCTTCCGTCGAGCAACGGAACTGCACGGAGCTGGCCGAGGCGCTAGACGTCACGCTGCCTGCGGTGACGAATTTGGCGAATAAGCTGGCGCGCAAAGGGTATATCGAACGGACGGTTTCGAAGACGGACCGCCGCAGCGTTCAGCTGCGCATTACCGAGAAAGGGCGGGAGATGGACCGGCGGCTCGCGGAGAAATACAAGCAATTGACCGCCGATCTGTGGAACGACTTCACCGAGCCGGAGCTCGACCTGCTCCTTGCTTCGTTCCGGAAAATGCTGCGTAATTTCCAAATCAACCGATAAGGGGATGTTCCTATGGGAAGACTTACGGGTAAAGTAGCCATCATCACCGGCGCGGCCGGAGGCATGGGCAAGGCGGACGCGGTTCTGTTCGCCCGGGAAGGCGCCAAAGTCGTAATCACCGATCTGCAGCAGGACAAGCTGCAAGAGGTCGTGCAGGAAATTTTGGACGCCGGGGGAGAAGCGGTCGGGCTGATTCAGAACGTCGCCGAGGAGGACGATTGGGTCCGCGTCGTGGAAGAAACGATGACGAAATTCGGCAAGATCGATATTCTGGTCAACAATGCCGGCATCTCGACAACCGTTCCTTTCCTGGACACGACCGTCGAGCATTGGAACAAAGTGATGGCGATTAACGTAACCGGCACGTTCCTCGGGCATAAACACGTCATACCGCACATGATCGCCGGCGGCGGCGGCTCGATCGTCAACATCTCTTCCATTGCCGGCTTGACCGGCGGCAGCGGCGCCGGACCTTACACGGCCAGCAAAGGGGCGGTCCGCATGCTGACGAAAGCGGCGGCGATCGATTACGCCCAGCATCATATCCGCGTCAATTCGGTGCACCCGGGCTATATCGCCACGCCGATGACCGCCGATCTGTTCGCCAACGACCAGATGAAGCAATGGTTCCTGTCGCAGACGCCGCTGCCTCGTCTCGGCAATCCCGAGGATATCGCCAATGGCGTCCTGTTCCTCGCTTCCGACGAATCTTCCTTTATTACCGGCGTCGAGCTGCCGATCGACGGAGGCTATTACGCCAAATAATACGCGGCCTTACGCAAATTGACGTCCGCCGGGCTTTCGCTTCTATCGTTAGTCAAGTCGACAGCTTTTATCCAAGCCGTTCTGCCCATGCAGGACGGTTTTTTTACGCCGCCCGTCCCGGTTCATAGATAATTTTATCCCTCGATTCGCGAAATGACCTTCTCCTTGAAAACGCCGATTGCTCCTATAATCAGACTTGTAAGCGAATTCAAATGTTCCGGAGGAGGTCTTGTTATGAATAAAAGAAAAGCGGCATGGTCCGTCGTGGTGGCGGCGGCGCTGGCAACTACGGCGATAGGCTGCTCGGGCGGCGGCGATACGAAGACGAGCGGAGGGACGGGGGGATCGACCCCGGCGGCCACGAAACCGGCCGATGGCGATAAAGCGAAAGAATTCAAGATGACGATCCGCCATATCAACGTGCGCGAGACGGCCAAAAATACGCTGGCCATGCTGCAAGAGGCTGCCAAAGCGACCGAAGCGCAGGTGCCGGGTCTGAAATTCGAACTGGACGGCGTCGAGGATACGGTCAATCGCGATCAGAAGCTGAAGGCGGAGATGTCCGCCGGCAATCCGCCTCCGATCTTCAACCTGTTCGGCGGCGACGATACCAAAAACTATTCCAAGGCCGGACGTCTGCTCGATCTGACGCCGATTCTCGCCGAGCTTGGGCTGAAGGATAAATTCATGAACCTGACCGAGTTTACGGTCGATGGCAAAATATACGGTTTGCCGGACGCAGGCTTCGTGGAAGGCTTCTTCTACAATACGAAAATGTTCGCCGACGCCGGCGTGCAGGTGCCGAAAACGTGGGAGGAATTTCTCAAGGTGTGCGAAGCGCTCAAGGCGAAGGGCATCACGCCGATCGCGATGGGCGGAGGCAGCGGCGACGGCTGGGTGCTGAACATGCCGGTCAACACGATGTTCGTCCGGCTCGGCGGTATGCAGATTCAAGAGAACTTCGCCAAGGGCAGCTCCAAGTGGACGGACGCTCCGGTCGTCGATGCGTTCAAAAAATTCGAAGAGCTGAAGACGAGCGGCTACATCGACAAAAACGTCATCGCCATGAAATACGCGGACGGCCAAGCGAAGTTCTATACCGGCCAAGCGGCGATGCTGTTCGACGGCAGCTGGGCGATCGCCGGCATTACGGGCGACAAATCGACGGTTAAGGACAACGTCAGCTTCTTCAACTTCCCGAATATGGGCGGACCGGGGGATGACACGATCAATGGCGGCTGGTCCAACGGCTACGGCTTCTCCAGCAAATTGAACGAGAACGAATTAAAAGCCGTGAAAGCCTTTATCAAAAACTACTACACCGAAGCGAATCAACTGAAGGAGCTGAAAAACTCGGGCCGCATACCGGCCATGAAGATTCCCGACATCGGCGATACAAAAGGGCTTGTGGCGGACGTCGTGAAGGCGCAGTTGGCCGCCAAGAAAGGGGCGTTCCCGGCATTCGATGCGCTCGTTCAAGCGACGGTCAAAAAGACGCTGGAATCGTCGATGGAGGAGCTGATGGGCGGCAAGGCGACGCCGCAGAAGGCTGCCGAGACGGTGCAGAAGGCGCAGGAGGAAGCGAACAAAGCGAAATAAGGAGCGGGTGCGCGCGGACCGAAGCCGCCGCGATGCCGGGCGGGCGCAGCATGGGCGTCCGTCCGGCATCCGGCCAGCCGGTTTCGCATATCCGTTAACAGGAGGCTACCATGAACAAAGTGCTGCGCAACCCTTACGCCTACGCCCTGTTCGTCGTTCCCGCCTTGCTGCTGTACATCACCTTTTACGTGGCGCCGATGTTCAGCTCTTTACGGTATTCGGTGACAAGCTGGAACGGCATCAATGAGGCGACATTCAACGGTTTGGACAATTTTGTGAAGGCGTTCTCGGATGAGAAATTTCTGATTGCCCTGAAAAATAACATTTATTTTGTGCTGTTTTCCGTATTCGTGCAAATTCCCGTCATCGTTCTCGTCGCGCTGCTCGTCAGTGCGGTGCGCCGCTTGCTGGACTTTTACAAGACGACAGTTTTTATGCCAAGCGTGCTGTCGACGGCGATCGTGGGCATCGTATGGAAATTCATTTACCATCCCGATGCCGGACTGGTGAACCAGATTTTGCGCGCGGTCGGATTGAAGACGTGGACGCGCGGCTGGCTAGGGGAAGAGCATTTTGCTTACTTGGCCATCCTGATCGCGAACGGGTGGCAGTGGACCGGTTTCTATGTCGTGCTCGTGCTGGCCGCGATCTTCGCCATACCGAAAGAAATGCAGGAAGCCGGGGAAATCGACGGCGCCGTCGGCTGGCGGAAAGTGCGCTACATTACCGTCCCGCTCATTCGTCCCGTGCTGCTGGTCGTGACGCTGCTCTCCATCACTGGCGCGATGAAGGCGATGGATATCGTCTACATCATGACGTCCGGCGGGCCGTTCGGCAGCTCCGAGGTCATGGGCACGTACATGTACAAGCAGGCGTATTCGATGTCGCAGTTCGGCTACGCCAATGCGATCTCCATTATTATTTTCGTCTTCACCTGTTTATTGACGCTTATTTTCCATCTCGTCACGAGAAGGTCGGAGGAGGTTGAATACTGACATGAACCGCCGCGCGAACTGGCTTCCTCATCTCGTGCTCGTGCCTTATTTGCTCATCGTGCTTTACCCGCTTCTGTTCGTGTTCAATTCGTCGTTCAAGGGCAATTCAGAAATTGTGCTCAAGCCGTGGAGCTTGCCGGAATCATTCTCGCTGGACAACTACGCCAACGCCTTCAGCAACTCGCGCATCGGCATCTACTTTATCAACAGTCTGTATATCAGCTCGCTTTCGACCCTGGTCGGCATTTTGCTGTCCACGGGAATCGCTTACGCCGTGACGCGGATGAAATTCCCCAAGCTGAGCAAGCTCGTGTACGGGGTGCTGCTGCTGTCTCTGCTCATTCCGCCGGTTTCATTGCTGATCCCGCTCTATATCATGATCAAAAACATGGGGCTGTACAACACGCCGCTGGCTCTGATCGTGCCGTATACGGCGTTCGGCATTCCGCTGTCGGTCTTCATTATTGCGGCATTCCTGAAGTCGATTCCGAAGGAGCTGGAGGAAGCGGGCATTATGGACGGATTGTCCGTCTACGGCTTACTGGGACGCGTCGTGCTGCCTCTGTCGATGCCAACGCTGGTCACGGTGTTCATACTCAACTTTATGAACCATTGGAACGAATTCATCATGGCCAACCTGTTCCTGTCCAGCCAAAACTTGCGTACGCTGCCGGTGGCGGTCGTCGCCTTTATGGACAAATTCAATATGAACTATGGGGCCCTATGCGCCTCCGTTATGATCAGCTGCGTGCCCGTGATCATCGTGTATGCGATTCTGCAGAAAAAAATTATCGAAGGCGTTACCGCCGGCAGCGTGAAGGGCTGATAGGGAAAGTTCGGTGTTGATCAGGAAGGATTGGATATGTTGCCGCAAATAATTGTAAAATAAAGGGGAACGAAAACGAATCCGGAACGGCTTACAAACAGGGGGGCGGGCGATGAAAATCCACAAGGCGGGCGTATGGTGCGTTTTGGCGGGGCTCGGCGCGCTCACCTTCGGCTGCGCCATGAAGGATGGGGGACCGGCAGATCCTGCCGAGGCAGGCGAAGCGAAGCCGTTCACGGTTACGCTTCGGCATGTGCAGGTGCGCGACGATGCAAAATCCAGGCTGACGATGCTGGAGGATGCGGTGCGTCTGATGGAGGCGGAGGTTCCCGGCCTGAAGGTGGAGCTGGAGGGCGTCGAGGACAAGGTGAACCGCTTTGAGAAACTCCCGGCCGAGATGGCCACTGGAACCCCTCCGAAAATGTTCGATTTGTTCGGCGGCGCGGATACGCACAAATATGTGAAAGCGAACCGGCTGCTGGATGTAACCCCGATTCTGAACGAGCTCGGCTTGCAATCGAAATTTTACAATCTTGATGAATTTACCGTCGACGGCAAAGTGTACGGCTTGCCGATGGCCGGTTTCGTCGAGGGCGTTTATTATAACAAGGGGATTTTCCGCAAGCTCGGCGTTCAGGTGCCAGCCACTTGGGAGGAGCTGCTGGACGTGGCCGGGAAAGCGAAGGCGCAGGGCATTACGCCGATCGCGATCGCCTCGGCGGACGCCTGGGTGCTCAATATGACGGCGAATACGCTGTGGGTGCGGACTGCCGGGGCCGATTCGGTTCCCGGATTCGTAGCCGGTAAGCGGAAATGGACCGATCCGGACGTAGCCGAAGGCTTCCGTCTGTTCGAGACGCTCGTCAAACGCGGTTATTTTCAGGAAGGCAGCTTGGCGCTGAAATACGCGGAGCAGCAAAACAAGTTCAAGGCCGGAGAGGCCGCCATGATGTTCGACGGCAGCTGGGCCAATTCGGCGCTGCTGGATAAGCAAAAGTCGCTAGCCGCCGAGGATATCGGCTTTTTCAATTTTCCGAACGTGGGCGGCAAGGGGGATTCGCTGATCAACGGCAGCTATTCGAACGGCTACGGCTTTTCGGCCAATGTAGACGAATACGAGCTGAGGGCGGTTAAAGCTTTCATCAAAGCGATGTTCAGCGAAACGATGCAGAAGCGGCAGCTGACCGAGGTCGGCGTCCTGCCGGCGATGAAGCTGAGCGACTTGTCCGGCGTCCCGGCGATTGTCGGCGAAGTCTTGCAGGCGGCGGGCGCGAAGCAGTTCCCGGCGTTCGATTCGATCGTGCAGGCCAAGGTGCGAGAGACGCTGGAAACCGGCATGCAGGAGCTGATCGGCGGCAAGACGACGCCGGAGCGGCTGCTCGAAGCGGTACAGCGGGCACAGGAGGCCGCCAGCAAGGAGCCGGCGGTCAGGGGGGCGCGATGAATCTTCGCTTCAAGGTGTTTGCGGCTTTCGTAGCTTTTATCGTCGTCCCGTTATTCGTGCTTGGCGTCATTACGTTCTCGGTCTCCCAGCATATTATCGAGAAAAACTTCAACGAGCAGTCGGAGTTTACGCTGAAGGCGGTCGGACGAAATATTACTTATATGCTGAAGGAAGCGAACTACTTCTCGGACGTCAATCTGCTTCAGCAGGATATCCAGAACTCGCTGACGGATAAGTACGAGCTTGATCTGTACGAGGTAACGGAGTATACGCGGCAGCTGCAAAGAACGTTTCTCGCTTATCCGCCGGTTTACTCGGCCGCTTTGTACAACTTCCGCGGAGCGGGATACGCCGACGGCAAGATCGGCTATCGGATTATCCCTTACGCGCAGCTGACGGCTCACCCGCTCTATCCGGAAATACGCAGGTTGAACGGGCTGTCCAAATGGCTCGGTCCGTACGAATACCCGGAACTGACCGGGGGCGGTCCGCTGTTCACGCAGATTCGCATCGTCAACGACAAATATTCGCTGGACAACAAAGGCATTCTCATTCAACAGCTGCAATTCCAGGAGCTGGACAAAATATTCAACTTCTTCGGAACGGGGGCCCGCAAAGATATCCGGTTCATGATCGTCGGCCGGGACGGGGTCGTCATGGTGGACAACAAGAAGGAGTTGGACGGCAAGCCGATGGCGCAGCAGTTGGAAAGACCGATCGAGCCCGGCTCGGAATACGCCAGCTCCAAGATGAGGTTCGGCGGAGTGGAAAGCGTCGTCTCGGTACACCATCTGGAGCTGCGCGACCTCGGCTCGATGGACTGGACGCTCGTCTCGGTGACGCCATGGGACGTGCTGTCCGGCACGACGGTGCTGGTGCTGAAATGGGTGGCGGCCATTACCGTGCTCTGTCTGATCTGCGCCCTGCTGTTCAACCTGCTGTTCGTCAACCGGATTATCCGATTTATTTTGCGGGTCGTGCATTCGATGAAGCGGGTGGAGATCGGGGACTTGGGCATCCGCGTCCAAGCGGGAGGCCGGGATGAGACGGCGGTGCTGGCGCGAGGCTTCAATTCGCTGGTGGAGCGCATCCGTACGCTGCTCGACGAAGTGAAGCGGGAGCAGGAGCGGAAGAACAAGGCCGAGCTGATGCTGCTGCAGGCGCAAATCAAACCGCATTTTATATTCAACACGCTGGAATCGATCAATGCGCTGGCCGTCCAGAACGAGGGTCGTAAAGTCAGCCAGCTCGTGCACCGGCTCGGAACGATGCTGCGGATCAGCTTCAATCAGCGGGAGGAAATCCCGATCGAGCTGGAGATCGAGCACTTGCGCAATTATTTGCACATACAAAAATATCGGTTCGAGGACTTGTTCGATTACGAAATCGATGTGCCGGAGACAGTCCGGATGTATTCGATCTTGAAGCTGACGCTGCAGCCGCTCGTCGAGAACAGCATCCAGCACGGCTTCGGCGGCTTGGAGCGGAGAGGCGTGCTGCGTATCCGTGCTGTGGAGCGGGACGACGCCATCGCTTTCTACGTTGAGGACAACGGCATCGGCATTCCGCACCGCACATTGGCCAAATTCCGTTACAAAGGAACGGATGCCGGACGGGACGCGCCTTATCGGGACGACTATGCGGAAGCTGCCGCCGAGGGGATTTGGAATCAGCCGGCTTCCCCGGAAGCGCTATCTGCGGAGAGTGCCCTGCCTGAGCGGATCGGCCTCGGTCTGCTGAACGTAGCGGACCGGATACGCATTCAGTATGGAACCCGCTATGGCATGTTCATCTGTTCGACGCAGGGAGAAGGAACGGTAATTCAGGTGGTCATTCCGAAATATGAGGCCAGGTGATGCGGATGGACTTGAAAGCTTTGCTCGTCGATGATGAAATTAACATCATGCGCAACCTGCAAACGGTCATTCCGTGGGAGGCGCTCGGCATAGAGGTGGTCGGTCTTGCTCTGAACGGGGTCAAGGCGCTGGAGCTGATCGAGGAGCATGATCCGGATCTGATCCTCTCGGATATCCGCATGCCGGTCATGGACGGCATCGAGCTGCTGAAACGGCTGCAGGAACGCCAGTACGAAGGCGAGGTCATCATGCTGACCGGCTTCCAGGAGTTCGATTACGCCCGTTCGGCGGTCAAATATGGCGCCAAGGATTACATTTTGAAGCCGATCGACTACGAGGAGTTGGAGTCGGTCGTTGGCCGTCTGGCCCAGCAAATTCGCGAAAGGCGGAACACCAAGCTGCAGGAGCAGCGGAAGTGGAAGGAAATGTCCACTCTGGCGCACGAGAAGATGCTGTACGACGTTCTGATGGACTATACGACAGTCGGCTCTTTGCCCGACGACGAGCATGGGCAGCTGGACCAATCCGTCTATACGCTGCTGGTGGCCGATCTTGACGGGTATTCCCAGTTGGCGCGCCGCTGGGAAGAGGGCGAGCGCAAGCTGCGCAACTTTGCGATCCGCAATGTGCTGCAGGACGCTCTTCAGCCGTACCGGCTCGTCTACGCGGTCATGCAGACGCGGGAAGGGGAATGGTGCGTGCTCATCCAACGGGAGGCGAGCGGCCCGCAGGCGGCCTCCGACGAGGTGCGCCGCTGGTGCGCAGCGCTGCTCCATGCGGTGGAGCAGTATGCGAAGCTAACGATTAGCGTAGGCATTTATCCGTGCCCCGTTCCTCTTGAGAGCTTGGCTGCGGCTCGTATAAGCGTGCAGCGCGCGCTCCAGCTGTCGCCAGGCGAACGTCAGGTGCTGCTGGCTGACGACTGCCGTCCGGCCGACGAGGCGAATACGCCGTTATGGGGCGTAATCGATCAGCTGGCGACCGGCATGAAGCAGGGCGACCGGGAATCGATCGAGCAGGCCATCGGCGACCTGCATGCCGGCATTCGCGCCGTCTTGGGCCAGTCCGTGCTGCGCGGGGAGCAGATGATGCACTTCCTCGTACTCCATCTGATGCGAGAGATGCGCGATGTCGGCATGCTGACCGGGGAGCGGGAAGAGGCGGTATGGGCGAAGCTGGAGAAAAGCGTCAGCGTCAAGGGGCTGTTCGATACGCTCGACAGTCTGATCGACGAGTGTCTGAGCGCCCGCACGGTCAAGAAAACGGGCGAGGTGCTGATGATGTCGGCCAAAGATTATATTGACCGCCATCTATCGGATGATCTCGGCGTCGAGCAACTGGCCGATCATCTCGGCATCAGCTGCAGCTATTTCAGCCTGCTGTTCAAGCAGCAAAACGGGGAGACGTTCGTCGAGCACGTAACCCGCCGGCGGGTGGAGCGGGCCAAGTCGCTGCTGCTCGCCGGGGACAAGAGCATCACCCAGATCGGCAAAGAGGTCGGATATGCCGAACGGCGGTATTTTACGAAAGTATTCCTGAAGCAGGTCGGCCAGACGCCCTCGGAGTTCCGAGAACGCAGCGGCGCCGAAGCCGAACCGCTACTTTGATAAAGGGGTGCCCGATGAGCCGTCTCCGTCCGACTCCGGATGAATGGTTGAGGCAGATTGTGCGGGAAGCGGCCATTCTGATGGAAGACCGAACATTCAAAATAACGGGCTACAAGCCGCAACGCTTTAGCTTCCTGCATCTATACTATGACTTGCCCCCGTGGCATAAATCCGATGGCTGCCGCATGCGACTGCGGTACGATCATACGCGGACGGATACCTTTGTCACCCGGGTGGAGTTCGGCTTCAAGCCGACGGGAACGGCTTGGACGCGGGCACAAAACGAATCGATGCGCGATTTCCTGGACGGCTACGCTGCCATGAAGCGGCTCGTCCGCTCTTCTACTCCGGTGCTGGAGCTCGTCTACAGCGACCTGGAGCAATTGGACGAACGGCGGGCGGTCAGCGAAACGGCCGACTCCTTGGCCAGCATGATGAACGATATGCGAAAGCTCGTGTCGCTCGTCGGATTGCGCGGATACTTTCTGGCATGAGACGCTGGAGACCGAGCGGAAACTGTTATTTGGAGATATAGAAAGCTCCGTCCTTCGATTCCAGAGAGAGTCCCAGCTCGTCCACGGCAAATTTCCAGGTCATCGGAAAATAGGTGATGTCATTCATGACGAGTACCGGGTAAGGCTCGTTGGCATTGTCCAGCCAGCTTCCGTTGATCGTAATGTTGAAGTCCGGGTATTTGGCGCGCAGCTTGGCACCGGAGGCGCCGGTATCCGGCGTCAGCTTCTCCGCTTGCTTGTCGCTTTTGCCGATTGAGAAGCCGGTGGTCGCATTCCAACCCGTGTCAATGCCCAGCGCTTGCGTGTAGCTCCAGGTCATCGGAAAATACAGGATGTCTTTGTAAGTAAAGACCGGATATTTGGCCGTCGAATTGTTCAGGCGTTCCTTATTCACATACACGGTGACGTCCGGCCGCTGGACTTCAAACGTGCCCGCAAGCGCCGGATCCTCCACGGCGGGAATCGGAGCTTGAGCGGGCGCGCTCCGGCTGGTCGACGATGTCGGCGAACTGCCGCTGGAACCGCCGGAACTGCCGGTACCGCTCGAGCTATTGGAGCTGCCTCCGTTATGATAATGATACTCCCCGTACTTAAGCCCCCACTTCTCGCAATTGGAACGGCACGTATGTCCCCCATTGGCGTCGGTTCTTCCCGGATGCGCTTGCGCGACGGTCGTGATGCACGATAAGGCGCACACGAGGACGGCGCTTACGATCGTTTTTCGAATAGCAGGCATCTTGCATATCCCAACCTCTCCTTATTTTACCTGATATAAATTAACATGAGATGGTAGATTTATCAATATAGAATTTTGAATTTTAATTCAATTTTATGTATATTAATACCATTCGAACAAGAGGGGATGGTAGACATGTACAAGCATTTGGAGGAGATAACGCTCAATACGTGGCCGGCGCAGCAGACGCTTCTACTGCACGGCTGGGTACTCCGATACGCTGGGGGTTACACCAAACGGGCCAATTCGGTAAGTCCGCTCTACAAGCCGGAGGGGAAAAGCGCGGAAGAGCTGATTTCGCTGTGCGAAGCGTTTTACTCCGGCTGCGTGCTGGATACGGTGTTTAAAATAACGCCCTATACGGAGCCGGACGACCTGGACGAGCGATTGCACCGGAAAGGCTACGCCGTCGCCGATCCATCGAGCGTCCGCGTGCTGGATTTGGAGCGGGTGCCGGAGCCGGACCGCGAGGCTGTATGGCAGGAGCGGCTGGATGACGAATGGCTGGATGGCCTGGCCCGTCTGAACGGACTTTCGCTCAGAGACCGGGAGCTGACGCGAGACATGCTGAAGAACTCTGCGCTAAGACAAGGTTTCTTTCGGCTGATGGAGCACGGAAGTACGGTTGCTTGCGGACTGGGCGTTGTCCATAATGGCTATGTAGGGCTGTACGACATTGTCACCGATGTGCGGTATAGACGGAGGGGCATGGCGCAGCAGCTGATTTTGAATATTTTGGCTTGGGGAAAAAGGGTCGGGGCGCGCGCTTCCTTCCTGCAGGTGGTCGATCGGAACGAAGCGGCCGTCGCGCTGTACGACAAGCTCGGTTATGAAGAAGTGTATACGTATAAGTACCGCATCAAGAAAACGCATCCGCAAATGGAGGAGGAATCGTAGGCTTGGAAATGTATCTTCTTATTATTGTCCTGCTGCTGCTTGTTCTGGCAATCGTCCAGATTCGAATCGCCTGGCTGCTGTCCCGCCAAGTCCGACAAAACAAGGAGGTGGAGGACGCAGTGTATCGGCTAATCGAGGTGACCAAGGAGAATACCAAGGGGACGGGATTGCAATAATGAAAATGTGCGGCTCGATCTGTTCGTTGTGTATTCAACCCGCCTCGATCCTGTTACAATAGAAGGGTACGGAAAGTCATTTTCTTCCAAGACGACATAGGAGTCTTCTTACTCTAAATGATGCAATTGTATGATAAACTAGACTCAAATCCTTGCGGTATTACGAAGTGTTATTATGTAGGACTGCATGGTTGCACCGGAAAGCGCTATCGACTGAGGGCGATTGCGGCGCTTTTTGCGGCAACGGGTTATGCTAAGGCGGATTCGTGTTGAAAGGATTCCGGACCAATAAGGAGGCATTGCGCTCATGCACTATCATTTTTTTGTAGGAAACGATAACGGGAACAGCGAGCACGATTTATTCGTCGACGGGAGGCTGATCAAGCAGCCGAACGTTTATTGCGGAGTGGACAAGCTGCCTTGGAGCGAAGAATTGCCGCCGGAAAGCTTTATTAAAAACTTGTCCGAGCAGCTGATCGTTACGATCGATTCGCCGGCTGTCCGGCCTGGTATGTACTACATCGGCAAGTTCGCGCTGGAAAGCGGAGAGCTGCTGGACACGCTGCAAATCGGCACCGATTTGAAATGCGATATGGATTTGCCGATCATCAATACGCTTGCGCAAATAGCGGCAGTGGCGGTACAGAAAGGATACGAGGACAGCCAGTCGATCCCCGAGCAGATCGAGGTTCATGTCGATATGGCGACCGCGCTCCCGGTTACCCAGCATTCCGACGAGACGGCCGCCCGCTTCGAGCGGAGGTTCACCGAAGGCTCGCATCACGTTACGGTCCATCTGAACAAGCAGCGTGTCGCCGTGAAGATCGTGTTCGAATATACGAAGGTCATCCCGGAAGCGACGCCGGTTATATTCGCTCTGCAAAAGGATACCGCCGGCAATTGGCGGGAGGGCGATATTTTTCAGGAGTTCGTGGAGACGTACGGGCTAGGCAAAACGTTCAGCGGCAGCTTCTTCAAGGACAAGCGCATTTTACATACGGATATCGGCGACGGCTCGACCGAATATCCGATTACGGAGGGCAACAAATTTCTTCGCCAATTCGTTCACGGCAGCCATCACGGGGCGGGCTATGCGATCGAGGAAGCTTTGGGCGAGTTTAATCGGCTTGTTCATTTGCCCGACAGTCCGCGGCAATTTTACAGCGACGTAATCAAAAATCCAAAGCACAAATATTACGCGCGGGCGATTAACACGCTAAGTCGTCCATTGGAAGGACAGGCGAAGCAAATTATCCAAAATATCCGCAAACAGCTGACGAAGGCGCGCAACGAGATCGATGTTATCTGCGTATACGGGGGCGGCAGTATTCTCATGCGGTCCATTCTGTACCCGATGCTCAAGGAGCTATGCGATGAGCGCGAAATCCGGCTGCTCTATATTCCGCCTCAGCATGCCATTACGTTAAATGCGGAAGGGCTGAACGCCTTCGTCCACGGCAAAATATATGAAACGTTAAAAGGGAAGTCGAATAAAGCCGGGTAAGCCCTAATACAACTCGGCGAGGTGGGACAGTCATGAAAAAACAGAAGCTGCCAGGCGAAAACATTAGCTTGAAAACGAAAAAAAACGAGTCAGCCGTCATTATGGATTGGATCAATAGTCAGTCCAACCTGATGGACTCGATCCGGTATTTGATCGAGAACGAGCTGCGGGCTAACGGGCTGCGTAATTTGCAGCATTATATTCCGTCCGACAGGCCACTTGCTATCCCTGCTTCGGTACTCGGCCTCGGCGAAGCCGCAGCGGCTTCGGAGCCCCTGCTATCTTCGACGACGTTGGCGACTGCAGCGCAGGAACTTGCTGCGAGCAACTCCATCGGCCATGCGGCAAACGCCCAACAATCCGTTCTGCAAGAAGCGGCGGCAACGAAGACCGTAGGGCAAGCGGTTGCCGACGATCAATCTGCCGCACAGCAGGCCGGGGCCGAAATTCGGCAGGACGAACCGGCAGCGGTCGATGAAATCGACGAAGAGGATATTGAATCATGGCTGTAGGATGACAGCTGAATCAGGGAGGTCCTGAATCGGCAGTCGAAAAAGCCGTGTAGCCTTTTTGACAAAAATCGGTGATTGCCGAAAGCGCAATCGCAATAGCAAGGGACACGGGAAGTACCGGAATACCTTCTGCAGGGAAGGGATGATTCGGTACTTCTTTGTATTTCTTAGTATTATAAAGTTTTACCTAATAATACTTTGGTGTCTAAAGTAATATTAGGTAAAACTATTTGTGGGCAATAATCTGACCAGCTAGGTGGAGATTTTGTGAATTACAAGTTTATTGATGGATGGAGGAAAGAGAAAAAGAGAATCTTGAGTGAAATTTGGAATTACTGAGTAATTCTTAGTTGTTCTTAGTAATGTTAAGTATTTCTTTGGATTATAAAGTAATTCTCTATATTACATAGTGTTTCTTTATGTTGCCAACCATATAGAGGGTAAAAATCCCAGCCCAAAAAAGAAAACGGACAACAGGATTGACTTTTGCATCAAGTTGTAACTATAATTGTTACATTACAAATTAACATTCAAGGCAACCCAAATTGCCTTCGGAGGGAGCTAGAGCATTGAATATTGCCATCATAGGAGCTAGCGGAAAAGCGGGTAAACGGATCGCCAAGGAAGCGGCCGACAGAGGCCATACCGTTACGGCGCTTGTACGCGATGCGGGCAAGCTCGGCGAGTTGGGAATTCCGGCTGTCGAGAAAGACATTTTTCAGCTTCAGAGCGAAGATTTGCGCCCTTACGATGTGATTGTCAACGCGTTCGGCACGGCGCCGGGTCAGGAGCATCTTCATGGAGAAGCCGGCCGATCGCTGATCGCAGCGCTGCAAGGCGCGCCGAATACCCGTCTGATCGTGGTAGGCGGAGCGGGAAGCTTGTTCGTGGATGAGGCGGAAACGATCCGTTTGCTTGATACCACGGAATTTCCGAAAGCCTATTATGCAGTGGCTTCCAATCAGACTAAAAATCTGGAGGATTTACAACGGTCCGAAGGAATCAACTGGACGTTCCTTAGTCCTTCCGCTTTTTTCGACCCGGACGGCAAACGAACGGGTACATATCGGAAAGGCGGCAATCGGCTGCTTGTGAACGCCCAGGGCAACAGCTATGTAAGCTACGCGGATTACGCGATCGCTCTTGTGGATGAGATCGAGAAGCCGCAGCATGCGAACGAACGGTTTACCGTCGTCTCCGAAGCGGAATGACCGTTAAAACCGATTGATTCCCGTACAAAACAGACCGGACGTGCGAGGGCCGATGGCTCCGCAGTCCGGTCTGTTGCGTTTTTCGACTTATTTGATCCCCAGCCGCATCCGGTAGCTGAATATGAACTCCAGTGTCCGTCCGGCAAAATAGTTCTCGGCGCTGCGTCGGAAAGCGGCAATGTCTTCATCCAACTCGGCGGACCCGAGCTTCAATACGGTTTGCAGCCCGCCCTGGCTGACGGCCAGACCGACGAATCGCTCGGCGTCGCCCTGCTCGACGTTGTGGAACACGATTTCCTTTGTATACCGAAACAGGCCGCTATGTCTTAGCTGCTGTAGATGCTGCTCCTTGTCCCGCTTGATCGCCTGCTCGTCGGGGCTTGCCAAACGGCTCAGCAGGGCGTCGGATTTGGCGAGCAGCCGGTTGTACGCGTCCTCAATCGACCAATGGACGGTAGGCGGCCAATCGCAGTCGTAAGCGGCGAAGATCCCCCCGTCGGCAAGTATCCGCGATACTTCTCTAAGCGTACTGACCGGCTCCATCCAATGGAACGATTGGGAGCAGGTTACGATTTGGGCGGAACCGTCCGGTATGGCGATCTCATTGGAATACCCCTGAATAAACGACATGTGGCCGGTATTGTCCATAGCCGCTTGCTTGGCCTTTGCTTTGCCGATCATATCCGGATTGGGCTCTACGCCGATAATCCGCTCCGCGTCGTCCTTCCAGGCGAACGTAGATAAACCCGTACCGCATCCGAGATCCACCACGAGAGCGGGCTTGCCGGACAAGTAACGGGTCAGCAGATCGACAACTTGGGGAGGAGCTTCGGGGCGAAACCGGTCGTATAACTGTTCAAAGCCCAAAAACCGGTCGATATTGCTGCGCAAATTGCCTTCGGGTATCATGAGCGTTCCTCCGTTCGTTATGGGAATCTTAAATCTGTTTCTATAGCAGAAGGAGGAAACCCTGCTAAACGGGAAAAATATAATCAGCAGGGTTGACTTTTCGGAATCAACTAACTAAAATATAGTTAGCTAAGAAAGTAATGCAACTATACAAAAACGAAAATGTGGAGGGAATCATCGTGAAAGTGGTAGCCATCGTCGGCAGTATCCGCAAAGATTCTTATAATCTCAAGCTTGCCCAATATATTCAAGACCGTTACAAGGACCGTTTCGATCTGGAAATTTTGAGCCTGCGCGGCCTTCCCATATACGATCAAGATATTGAGAACGAGCCTTCGGAAGAAGTGAAACAATTTAAAGCCAAAGTGGCTGACGCCGATGCGGTTCTGTGGGTGACTCCGGAATACAACGGAACGATTCCGGGCGTGCTCGGCAATGCGATCGACTGGCTGTCTCGCGTGGATCGCGTCATGAACGGAAAGCCTTCCTGGATCGTCGGCGCTTCTATGGGCGCTCTTGGTACCGTCAAGGCACAGCTCCATTTGCGCGAAATCTTGTTCTCGCTCGGCATCTCCTCCCCGCTGCTGCCGGGCAATGAAGTATACGTCGGCTCCGTTCACGAGAAGATCGATGCCTCGGGCAATTTGACGCATGAGCCAACGGCAAGCTTCCTCGATTCGGTCGTCAACAATTTTGTAGCTTGGGTTGGAAGCCTGTCCCGTTAATCGCGGGACACAGAAGGGGCGAAAACTTTCATTCCGGAAGAGGGAATGAAAGTTTCCGCTTTTTTTCATTATGTACATGCGTTTGCCAGTGAAAACAGGAATGTTTCCCGCGCGGAGCGAATCTTCTGTAAGAAGAGGCACGACAAGACGGCTTTGCGGGAGGAAACGGGATGAACAAAACGGTACTGGACAACGGGCTTACCGTCGTCAGCGAGCATCAGGAGCAAGCGTCCTCGACGCTGCTATGCTATTGGGTCAGAGCCGGGGGCCATCACGAGGAGCACTATCCGTACGGTATCGCCCATCTGCTGGAGCATATGTTGTTCAAGGGAACCGGTACCCGGACGAAGGAGCAGATTTCCTTCGCGATTGAAGAGTACGGCGGGCATCTGGGAGCCGGCACGAATACGGACAGAACCCGCTATTACGCCTATACCCCTTACGATAGGTGGCAGGATGGCCTGAAGCTGCTGACCGATATGGTGTTTCACTCGATCATTCCGGATCAGGAGCTGGAGCTGGAGAAGAAGGTCGTGCTGGAGGAAATACATCGCGCCCGTGACAATCCGCGCGAGCATGGAGGGCGCACGCTGACCCGGCTGCTGCGTGCGAAGCATCCGGAGCGGGCCAGCAACCTCGGTACGGAAGAAAGCGTGTCGGGCATTACTCGCGACGACCTGCTGCGCTTTCATCGCGAGTATTACGGGGCGGGCAACATCGTTCTCGTGGCTACCGGACATGTGCGGCACGACGAGCTGGTCGCGCTGTTGGAGACGCTTGGCATCCCGTCCGGCGGCGGGCCCGCGGCTCCCCTCGCCAAGCTCCGGCAGGAGGAGCTGGGAGGCCGGGTCGTCCGCGAGACGCGGGATATCCGGCAGGCGCAGCTGTACTGGGGGCTGTACGGACCGGATTCGTACGACGAGGCGAAATATGCCGGTATAGTCGCGATGCATCTGCTGGGAGGCGGGCAAGCTTCGCGGCTGTGGAGAAACGTGCGCGGCGAGAAAGGGCTGGCCTACGAAGTTTGGGCTTCACTCAATCCGATGGTGACGGAAGGCTTCATTACCGGTTACGTAGCGACCGACCCGTCCCGGCTGGAGGAAGCCAAGTCGATCATTGTCGCCGAGCTCGAACGGCTGGGCCGGGAGCGCGTGTCGGCCGAGGAGCTCGCCCGGGCCCGAAACGCCATAACCGGACGGCATCTGATCGCCCAGGACAAACCGGAGGCCGTGCATGCCAACTTGGCAGCCAAAGAGCTGTACGGCCTTCAGACCGACCCGCGTTACTTCGCCGAACGCATTCGCGGCGTCACGGACGAAGCGGTGCTCGATTTTGCCCGCACGTACTTGGCCGCCGACCGGATGCTGTTCGTCCAGGTCGGGCGCGAGCCGCAGGAAACCGTCTGAAGCCCGAGGGCGGAGGGCGGCCTGGCGGCTTTTTGCCGCGCGTTGAGGTATCGGCGTTTTTCGTATATGATGGTCTAAAAGAAAAAACCTACAAAGGGAGATACCCGTTTCATGTATCCACAACAATTGCAG
Source organism: Paenibacillus hodogayensis (assembly GCF_039536325.1). Classification (NCBI taxonomy): domain Bacteria; kingdom Bacillati; phylum Bacillota; class Bacilli; order Caryophanales; family Paenibacillaceae; genus Paenibacillus; species Paenibacillus hodogayensis. The sequence goes on along the minus strand of NZ_BAAAYO010000013.1, from coordinate 197,266 downwards.
TATACGATGCCTGCCGAATGGGCGGAGCACGAGCGGACGTTCATTTCGTGGCCGATCCGGTCCTCGATGGTTTATCCGGAGCAGTATGAGCTAGTATGCGCAGGCTATGAGCAGATTGTCAAAGCGATTGCCGAATTCGAGCCGGTAACCGTCATTGCCAATCCGGACGATGCCGGGCAGGTGAAGAGCCGTTTCGTTGAAGCGAATGTCGAGGTGCTGGCGATCGCTCATAACGATGCCTGGTTCCGCGACAACGGCCCCACCTTCGTCGTCGGCGCAGATGGCGAAGTGGCCGGCGTGAACTGGAAGTTCAACGCTTGGGGCGGCAAATACGCTCCTTGGGACCTCGATGACGCCGTAGCGCCGCACCTGCTGGAGCAGTTTGGCGTACGCCGCTTCGACGCCCCCTTGGTCATGGAGGGCGGTTCGATTCACGTAGACGGGGAAGGCACGCTGCTGACGACCGAGGAATGTCTGCTGAACGAGAACCGCAATCCGGATATGACCCGCGAACAGATCGAGGTAGAGCTGAAGCGGTTTTTGAACGTAAGCCGCATCGTTTGGCTGGAGCGCGGACTGAGCGGGGACGAGACGGACGGGCACGTGGACAATATCGCCTGCTTCGCCGCCCCGGGCAAAGTGATTCTGCAAGTGTGCAACGACCCCGAGGACGAAAACTATGCGATTACGCAGCGCAATTTGCAGCTGCTTGAGCAAACGACGGACGCCCGCGGAAGGAAGCTGGAGATCATTGCGATCGAGCAGCCTCCGCTGGCGACCTATGAAGAGAGCCGGCTGACGCTGAGCTACCTGAACTTTTATTTTGTCAACGGCGGCATTATTCTGCCGGTGTTCGGCGGAGCGGCGGAGCGTACCGACAAGCTGGCGGCCGAAGCGCTTAAAGCGGCCTTTCCCGAACGGCGCATCCGCACGGTGGACGGCATGGCCATTATCCGCGAGGGCGGCAACGTTCACTGCACGACCCAACAAATGCCGGCGCGCCGATAAAAGGACCGTTGGCTGGCAGCCGATCATCCGAACTTATAGAAGAGCTTTCCGCGCCGTTATAGGGTGAGACTTTGTACAAGCAGGAGAGGAGAATGGGAGACATGAGAACCGTCAAGGTAGCCGCGACGCAGATGAGCTGCTCCGGCAATATCGAGGAAAATATCGCCAAGGCGGACGCGCTGGTGAGACAAGCCGCAGCTCAGGGGGCGCAGATCATCCTGCTGCAGGAACTGTTCGAGACGCCGTATTTTTGCCAGAAGGAAAAAGCGGATTATTACGTGTATGCGACGGAATTGGAGCATAACAAGGCGGTTCATCATTTTCGCGGCGTAGCCAAGGAACTGAAGGTCGTCTTGCCGATCAGCTTCTATGAGAAAAAAAATTATGCCCGCTACAATTCGCTGGCGGTTATCGATGCCGACGGCGAAGTGTTGGGCAAGTACCGCAAAAGCCACATTCCCGACGGCCCCGGCTACGAGGAGAAGTTTTACTTCAATCCCGGAGATACCGGCTTCAAGGTGTGGAATACGCGCTATGCCAAAATCGGCGTAGGCGTCTGCTGGGACCAGTGGTACCCGGAAGCCGCGCGCTGTATGGCGCTGATGGGCGCGGAGCTGCTGTTCTACCCGACGGCGATCGGCTCGGAGCCGCAGGATAGCGCGATCGATTCTAAAGATCACTGGCAAATGTGCATGCTCGGTCATGCCGCGCATAATCTGATGCCGGTCATCGCCTCCAACCGGATCGGGGAAGAAGGGGACGAGGACTCGACGATCCATTTCTACGGTTCGTCGTTTATCGCCGGGCCTCAGGGCAACAAAGTCGCCGAAGCGGGCCGTACGGAGCAGGAGGTGCTTGTCGCCGAATTCGATCTCGATCAGCTGGAGACACAGCGGATCGAATGGGGTATTTTCCGCGACCGCCGGCCGGATTTGTACAAGGTTATTTCCACCTATGACGGAGAAACGAAGATATAACGGCAAGGAATGGGCCCGGATGCGGCTATCAGGAGAAAGCTCCCTATGCAAGGGAGTGAACAGGAGAGGCCCGGAATGGAAGCGGTAGGTCAGTGACCATGAGACGGGGGATTGGAAAACGTGCCGAATGTACTGATGGTGTTTCCCGAAGGGAAACATAAAGTGCTCACGATGAGCTATGATGACGGGGTGACAGCCGACAAGCGGCTGGTCAACCTATTTAACGAGTACGGGGTTAAAGGAACGTTTCACCTGAATTCGGGTCTCGCCGGGCGCCCCGGCCGGCTTCCGCTGGAGGAATTCGCCGAGCTGTACAAGGGCCACGAGGTTGCTGCGCACACGATGAACCACCCCACGATCGCGCGCTGCTCGAAGGAGCAGATCGTGGAGGAGGTGGCTGGGGACCGGAAAGCGCTCGAGCGCGCGGTCGGCTACCCGGTTCGGGGATTTTCTTACCCGAACGGTTCCTTCAATCAGCAAATCAAAGAGATGCTGCCGTATCTCGGCATCGAGTACGCCAGAACCGTTAACAGTCACGGCGATTTCCGCATGCCGGACGATTTCTTGGAGTGGAACCCGACTTGTCACCATAACGGCAATCTGCTGGAGTTGGCCGAAGTGTTTAAAAAAGCGGACAAGAGGCAATATGTCTATATGATGTACGTATGGGGGCACAGCTACGAATTCGATCAGAAAGAAAACTGGGATTTGATCGAACGGTTCTGCCAGTCGATTGGCGGACGGGACGACATCTGGTACGCGACCAATATAGATATCGTGGATTACTTGAAGGCTTACCGTCTGCTGCGCTTCTCCGCCTCGATGGACATTGTCTATAACCCGTCCTACGGCTCGGTATGGCTTGATGTGGGCGGAAAGACGGTAGAGGCGAAGGGCGGCTGCCAGACCGTGCTATTCTCTTAGAGTCAGCAAAGGAATGCGCATTTTTGGATACACTGGCTTACTCCGGATTGGGTCAGTCTCGGCTCCGAGCCGGGTCAGGCCGTCAGTTCAATTCGGGACCTGGCTCTAGCGCGCGATCGCTCCCGATCGCGCGCGGCTGGCCGGTCATCCCGCCAAAAGGACAGCGGCAATAAATACAACCTGCAACACGGAGCGCACGAGCAGCCCCGGAGTCGGCCGGCCCAAGATGGTCAGCTTCTCCCGGGCTGCTCGTATGTTGGCCGGGAACATCGCGAGAAGCAGCAGCGCGAGACATAGCGATGCAGCGAATGACAAAGGCCTGATCAAGATTCCGACCGCTCCGGCGAGTTCCAGCACGCCCGTAATGGTGACGATCAGCTCCGGCTTCGGCAGAGCCGGCGGCACCATGCGAATCAGGTCGGGCCGTCGCTTGCCCCAATGGGCGGACGCGGTCAGCAGCAGCATGGCCGCTACCGCTCCCTGCAGAGCGGCGTGCGAGTCGTTCATGTAGTCCCAGCCGGCTAAGCCGGACAGGCGCAGCAAGAAAAATACGGATAATAGCACGAAGAATGGAGCCATTTCGACTGCTTCCTCCCTCTTTTTACACGAATTGAAGCGGTTTTGGGCGGATTTTGCGTTCGTATACAGGCACTGGCCTAGCCTTCCTCACGACGAAGCGGGAGGATTCAGCGTATGCGCCAAGAAAGCGGCAAAATCGTCGGACGTGAACGACGGGGTGCCGGCCTGGATCGCCGTTCGCATACGCAGGCCGTGCGAAACGAGAATGAACAGCTCGGCTGTCCGGTCCGCATCGATCGCCGCCGGAATGACGCCGTGGTTTTGCCCGGTAACGATCCATTGACGGGCCAGTTGAAACGAGCTTTCGTGAAAGTCGCGCAGCGCGGCCGCGACGACCGGCTGGGAGCTTTTGCCCAACAAATACAAAATGATCTGATTGGTCGTTTCTTCCGAATCGTCGAGGGCGGAGAGCTTTCTTGTAATTTCCTTCAAAGGTCCTTGGAACTCCCTCTCTTCCTCTTGATCGACCCGCTCGTTGAACCGGGCGTCGATATCGTCCAGCCTCTCCTGCAAAATAAGCGCGAACAGCTCGTCCTTCGTCTTCACGTAATGAAAGATAGCGCCTTTGGACAAGCCGGAGCGTTCCATAATATCGCTCATCTTGACCTCATCGCAGCCCTTTTCGTGAATCAGCTCCTTGACCGTACTCAGAAGCAGTTGCAGCGTTTGCTGACGTCGTTCCTCTTGCTTCATGATCCGCTCAACTCCTTTCCACTCTATTATATAAACCGACCATTGGTTTGTAAATGAAAATTGTCGAATCTTGGGTCATTACGAATGGCTGATCGCAATAAGGGCGTACGTATACGACGCTTCTTTCCGCGGTCGTATCGTACGCCCTCTTTTCCTTGTACAAGAACGGATAACCCTTCGCTACCCGATCGTGATTTTGCCCTCCGGATACCGGAATAGCTCCTTCTCGGTTTTGGGCGTCAAGGTAAACGCCAGCGTAACCGGGCCGAGCCGTCCGATGAACATCATCAGAATGATGACGATTTTGCCGAATGTTGTCAGTTGGGCCGTCAAGCCCATCGACATGCCGGCCGTGCCGTAGGCGGAGGTCACTTCGAACAAAATGCCGAGGAACGGAAACTCCTCCGTCGTGGATAAGATCATGGCGGCCAGCACGATCAGGAAGAAGGACAGCAGCGTAAACGTAATCGCCTTGTATATGCGGTCCTTGGCAATCCGATGGCGGAACAGGACGATGTCTTCCTTGCCGCGCACCATGGCGACCATCGCTCCGATCAGGATGGCGAACGTCGTGACCTTGATCCCGCCGCCCGAGGAGCCTGGCGCCGCTCCGATGAACATCAGCAGCAGGATAAAAAATTGCGTCGCCTGCCGCAGGTCGGCGGTGTCCAGCGTGCTCAAACCGGCGGAACGGGCGGTGACGGACTGGAACATTGAGCTGAACACCTTGCCGATCGGCGACAACGGCTGAAGCGTCTGCGGATTCGTCAGCTCGAACAGGAAAATGACCAGTGTTCCGATCACGATCAGCCCGCCTGATACGGTCAGCACGACTTTGCTGTGCAGCGTCAGCTTTTTGTGCTGCCGATATTGGAGCAGATCGGAGATGACGATGAAGCCGATTCCGCCCAGAACGATGAGCCCCATCGTGACCGCGTTGACGATCGGGTCGTCGACATAATGCATGAGGCTGCTCGCACGCTCCGGGAACATCCCGAACAAGTCGAAGCCGGCGTTGTTGAATATCGATATGCTGTGAAACAATCCGAAATAGAGCGCCTGCCCCCAGGGCATCTCGAACATCCAGCGAACCGCCAAAACCAACGCCCCGATCGCCTCGATAATAAGCGCGTATAGCAGTACTTTGCGGATTAGCCGGACGATCCCCTCCGTGTTCGACTGGTTCATCGCTTCCTGAAGAATCAGCCGCTCCCGGAACGAGATGCGTCTGCGGAATACGAGCGCGGCCAGCGTGGCCACCGTCATGAAGCCGAGACCGCCGATCTGCACGAGAAGCAGGAGCACCAGTTGGCCGAAGGTGGAGAAATGGCCCCCGATATTGAAAAAGGACAAGCCCGTCACGCACGTTGCCGAAGTCGCCATGAAAAGCGCATCGATATAGGGCAATCCGACACCGTTCGCGGACGAAACTGGCAAGGAAAGCAGGACGGACCCGACGGCGATCATGATCATAAAGCCGAATGCCAGCACCTGAGGAGGATTCGGCCGAAACCGTTTCAATCTTTTTTGGAATGGACCAAGCATGATTAAGGCCCCCGGCATAAGGATTTGCGATCTATTCTATAGCTCCTTTCCCCAATTGTAAAGACGGGAGACCGAGGTGTGGTATAGTGGAGAGGGGAACAAATGTTTTGTCCGGATGCTGAAATCAACTTATCTGGGGGCGGGTGAGGCTTATGCCCGAAATCGTGGAAATAGCGGTAAGGCCGTTGGTGGAGCACGTGTACCGGAGCGGCCATATCGAGAGCGGCTTCCGTACCGGCGAGGCGCTGACGGAGGGAGCGAAAGCCCACCGCGCCATACAGCGGAACTATGGCGAAGCCGATCGTATGGAAGTATACGTGCAGGGCGAGCTTGCGCTGGGGGAAATCCTATACCGGATCGACGGCCGCTGCGACGGCCTGCTATTCGGAACGCAGACGGAGGAAAGCGAAGCTGGCAGAGAGCCGGAGGCCCGCGAAGCCGTTCGGGAGCTCGTGGCCGGAGACGCGCCTCCCGCCGCTGCAGTTATCCTTGAAGAGATCAAGTCTACGGGGGGAAGTCTGGAGCCGATCGGAGAGCAGACGTACCCGGTGCACTGGGCGCAGGCCAAATGCTACGCTTACTTGTATGCGAAGGCGGAATCGCTGAATTCGATCCGAGTCCGTCTCACGTACGTGCAGCGTACGACGGAGGAAATCAAGCGGTTTGAGCGGACGTATTCCTTCCAAGAGCTCGAGCGATTCGTGCTGGAGGTGCTGGAGGCGTACGACCCGTATGCCCGGCAGCAGCTGGCGCATGCGGGGCGGAGGGAGCAAAGCATTAAGGCGCTTGCGTTTCCGTTCTCCGGCTATAGGCAAGGACAGCGCAAGCTTGCCGGTGCCGCATACAAATCGATGGTAGACAAGAAGAGGTTGTTCGCGCGGGCGCCAACCGGGACGGGTAAGACGATATCGACGCTGTTTCCCGCCGTCAAGGCGATCGGAGAAGGCGTGCTGAGACGTTTTTTCTATATTACGGCCAAGACGACGACGCGGACGGCTGCGGAAGAGACGCTTGGCCTGATGCGCGGCCAAGGACTTTGCCTGCGTTCGGTTACGCTGACGGCCAAGGAAAAAGTATGTTTTCAGGAAGAAGTTCGCTGCGATAAAGAGGCGTGCCCATTCGCGGACGGCTACTACGACCGAATCAATGGCGCCCTGGCCGATCTGTGGTCGGCGGAGACGGCCGTGACCCGCGAGGTGGTGGAGGCGTATGCTCGCAAGCATCGCGTCTGCCCGTTCGAGTTTTCGCTCGATGCCGCTTACGCGGCCGATGCGGTCATCTGCGACTACAACTACGTGTACGATCCGCGCATTTCGTTAAAACGGCTGCTGGAGGAACAGAAGCGTCAAACGGCCATACTGGCGGACGAAGCGCATAATCTGGTCGACCGGGCGAGGGAGATGTACTCGGCCGTACTGGCCAAAGCCCCATTCCTCGAGTTGAAGCGGCAAACCCGAGAGGCGAACCCCGCCCTGTATGCGGCAGTAAAAGCGATCAATGACGCGTTTATCGCGCTTCGCAAAGCGACGGGCATGACCGGCGGGGACGCAATTATCCTGGAGCGGGCTCCGGAGTCGCTGCCGCCGCTGCTGGAGGCGTTCGTCGTTCAAGCCGAAGCGGAGCTTACGAGGGCGGGGGAGACGTCTTACCGCCTGGTGCTGACTGATGCTTATTATGCCGCACAGGCGTATATCCGCGTTGCCGGTTATTTTAATGAACGTTACGCGGTCTACGCGGAACTGGAGCGCAGCGACGTGCGGGTCAAGCTGCTATGCGTCGATCCGTCGGAGATGCTCAGGCAGGCGGGCAAAGGGTACCGGTCGCAGCTGTTTTTCTCGGCTACGCTCACTCCTTTGTCCTATTACCGCGATACGCTTGGGGGAGATGGAGAGGACTATGCGATGGCGATTCCGTCGCCGTTTCGCAAGGAGCAGCTCGATGTGCTGCTGCTTCCCGTCTCTACCCGTTACCGCGACCGCGAACGGTCGAAGACGCCGATTGCGGCCATGCTGCGGAGAGTCATTGCGGAACGCCCCGGCAATATGCTCGTGTTTTTTCCTTCGTACGAATATATGAATGCCGTGTACGAGCAGTTTGCGGAGACGCCCTGGAACGGTGGGGATGTGCGGGTGCAGCAAAGCGGCATGACGGAAGACGAGCGCGATTCGTTTCTTGCCGCGTTTCGGGAAGATGCCGAGCGACCGCTGCTCGCCTTCGCGGTTATGGGCGGCGTTTTCGCGGAAGGGATCGACCTGACCGGCAACCGGTTGACCGGCGTTGTCGTCGTCGGGGTGGGCTTGCCTCAATTCGGAGGCGAGCGGGACGTTATCCGGCGCTACTACGACGAAGCGGGCAAGAACGGGTTTGACTACGCTTATAAATTTCCCGGCATGAACAAGGTGCTGCAAGCCGGCGGCCGCCTCATTCGTACCGAGCAGGACCACGGCATTCTGGTGCTGGCCGATGACCGGTTCGCCTGGCCCGACTATGAGGCGCTGCTGCCGGAGGAATGGAAGCCGGTGACCGTCATGGACCGGACAACCCTGGGTTGAAGCCAGTGAAGCCGCTGTTATGGAAAAGGAGGCCGCTTGGGGTTACGGTCCGTCCGGCGGACGTACGCCTACTGCTGCTTCCAGTTCCAGCTGCTGCCGGAGATGGTGACGGAAATGCATGTCGGCCAGATCGAACCATTCGCGCGCCGTCATCCCGCCAAGACGTCCGTGAGACGCCGAAGCCGGAAAGAAATTTGTTGAATCGGTTCCGTTCTTGGCTAAAGTTGGCGAAAAAGGACGGAATATTGCCATAGCGGGACAATATGCCCGAAGACAGGCCGCTAATGTCACCAAATGTTCACAAATGTCAAAAATTGATTTTTCCCTATTTTTCAGTTGGGGGGTATAATAGAGAGCATATAGGGTTCGTATCGAACCTGTCCCTGCTCTTGGATAACGGAAGACGCGTACATCTATTCCCGAATAACCGATTCATGCGACCTGATGCGCTGTGCGCAATCAGGTCGTGCTTGTGAAAAATGGAACAACTATCGGTTATTCGCAAGCTTGTTTCTCGCTTTTGTGCATTTGTAAAGATGGTGGGAAGAAGACGTACGTCTTGCTTGCTTGAACAGGTATCGGGATACTCGGCGGGCTTCTATTTCACGCAAAGGAGGACGTTTACTAATGTCAGAAACAACTACGCAAGAAGCGGTTCTGGCTCCGGCTGCACGGGAAGATGTACTCGACCAATTGATGAAACCCGAGGTGCAGCAATCGCTGACGGTTCTTGTCGAAAACATGCCGAAGCTGGCAGAAATGGTTACGCTTATGACGCAAGCTTACGATTTCGTTCAAAGCGTAACGACCGACCGCGTACTGATCGAAGATCTGAAGGGCGGCATGGACGAGATCGTCAAGCCGATCACGGAGAAGGCCAAAGGAATTGCATCCGCAGCGATCGAGGCCAATGACCGTTCGCAAGCCGAGTCCGCGACGATCGGATTGTTCGGGCTGCTCAAAATGTTGAAAGACCCGCAAGTGCAGCAATCGCTCCGTTACGCGCAAGCGTTCCTGGAAGTGCTCGGAGAGCGCAAGAAACAAGGCTAATCGCTACACGCAACGCCGAAATCAGAACGGAGGATCCGTATGTCTAAGCAAATCGTAATACTGGGTGGCGGCTACGGCGGCTTGCTGGCCGCATTGAGCGCTCGCAGTCATATGACTGCCGAGGAAGCGACCATCACGGTCGTGAACCGTTTTCCGACCCACCAAATCATTACCGAGCTGCACCGTCTGGCGGCAGGCAACCTGGCGGAACAAGCCGTAGCGCTCCCGCTCGAGAAGCTGCTGCGCGGCAAGCAAATCAACCTGATGATCGACACCGTGCTGGAGATCACGCCTGATCAGAAGACGGTCAAGCTCGCTACCGGCGCTTACTTGAAATATGACGCGCTCGTCGTCGCACTCGGCAGCGAAACCGCGTTCTTCGGCATCCCGGGACTGCAGGAGCACAGCTTCATCCTGAAATCGGTCAACGATGCCAACAAGCTGCGCGCTCACGTCGAGTCCCGCGTACAAGCTTACAGCCAAACCGGCAACAAAGCGGACATCACGTTCGTGGTTGGCGGCGGCGGCTTGACCGGCATCGAGCTGGTCGGCGAGTTCGCCGACATGCTTCCGGGTCTTTGTCGCAAATACGGCGTGGACAACAGCGAAGTATCGCTGTACTGCGTCGAAGCCGCTCCTTCGATCCTGATGGGCTTTGCTCCTGACCTGATCGAGCGCGCGCAAACGAGCTTGTCCAACCGCGGCGTTACGTTCCTGACCGGCGTAGCGATTACGGAAATGCAAGCAACGACCGTGTCGTTGAAAGACGGCAGCTCGATCGAGACGAGCACGCTCGTCTGGACCGGCGGCGTTCAAGGCAACTCGGTTGTAGCGAACTGCGGCATCGAAGTTAACCGCGGCCGCGCTACCGTTACGGAAAACCTGCAATCGACGTCGCATCCGGACGTATTCCTCGCCGGCGACAGCGCCGTCGTTATGAGTCCGGAAGGTCGTCCGTTCCCGCCAACGGCTCAGCTGGCTTGGCAAATGGGCGAACTGGCCGGCTACAACATCTTCGCTTACTTCAACGGTGCGAAGATGGATTCGTTCGAGCCGGTATTCTCCGGTACGCTTGCGAGCCTTGGCCGCAAGGACGCGATCGGCACGATCGGCGGCAACAAAACGAAGCTGAAAGGCTTCCCGGCTACGTTCATGAAAGAAGCGAGCAATATCCGCTACTTGTCCCACATTAAAGGGGTATTCTCGCTGGCTTACTAATATCCATACCGATACAGGAACAGGGCGCCCTCGCATTAGCGAAGGCGCCCTGTTCTTATTCCGGATAAAAATCATAGGGAGAAATAGGTCAAAGCCGAAAGCAGCACGGACGCCAGCGTCATGGACAGCAGCGGGCGCAGCGCCTTCGTGCGCAGCTGTTGCAGATTGACGTTCAGACCTAGTCCGACCATCGCCATCGACAAGAGCAGCGTCGTAACGGTTGCCAGAACGTCCGGGAATCGTTCCGGGACCGGTATACGCTCGCCGAGCACAAAGCTGCCGAGCAGGCTCATGCCGATAAAGCCGAGCAGAAACCAAGGGAAGGATACGCGGGCGTCCGGCTGAGCGGTGCCGCTCCTCTTCTTCCAGGCGAGCAGCAGCAGACAGACCGGGACGAGCAGAAGCACGCGTCCGAGTTTGACCAGCAAGCCGGTGGCCAGCGCGTCCGGCCCGGCGGGTGCCGCAGCCAGCGCTACGTGGGCGATCTCGTGCAGGCTGAGCCCCGACCATGCGCCGTAATCGACGTCGGCGAGCGGCAGAAACGGACGGAGCAGCGTATAGCCGACAGCGAAAACGGTGCCGGCCAGTGCGATCGTCCCGGCTCCGATCGCCGTATCTTCGTCCTTCGCGCCCAAGACGGGCGAGACGGCAGCAATCGCCGCCGCACCGCATATGCCCGTGCCGATGCCAAGCAGCAGCGTAATCGCCGGATCGGCCTTGAACCGTTTGCCGAGCCAGACAGTGACGGCAATGGCGAACGCGACCGTAGCGGCGTCTCGGATCAGCAGTCCGGGGCCGTCCTGGACAACGACGGCGATGTTCAGCTTCAATCCGTACAGGACGATGGCGAGCCTTAGCAGCGTTTTCGAGGCGAATTGGATGCCGGGCCGCAGCCGCTCCGGGTAGCCCAGGAAATGCCGGTACGCGACGGCGATCAGGATGGCGCAAGCCAGCGGGCCTATGCGGCCGAGGCCGGGAAGCTGCGCGATTGCCCAGCCGGTCAGCGCCACCGCCAGTGTGAAGACGATGCCGGCTATCCGGGAGCCGAACGGGCCGGTACGTTTCAGGATAAAATCAAGCCATCCCTTGCTTTCGTGTATAGGACCCGATGAATGCGCAGTTTGAGCTGCGTCAGTCGAGCGTGTGGAGCGTGCCGAGCGTGTATACATGGGTTTCCCCTCCAGTTCAGTTCCGGTTGCCTCCTCAGCATACTGCCAAACTGGAGATAAATAAAATAATAGTTTACAATGAAAAGCATAAGTAATTACTTATGATAAAAAAGGGGGGAACACCGATGGATCAGGCGCTGCTCGTCTTTATTACGGTAGCCGACAAGCAAAGCTTTACCCGCGCCGCAGAGGAGCTGCATATGACCCAGCCGGCCGTCAGCCAATACGTGCAAACGCTAGAGCGGACGTATGGAACGAGGCTGCTCGAGCGCGGCGGCAAGCGGGTGAGGCTGAACAAGGCGGGGGAGATTATTTACCACCATGCCAAGGAAATTGTCGGCTTGTATGCGCGCATGAGCGATTTGGTCGACGACCTGATGAACCAGGCCAGCGGAACGTTGGCGATCGGCGCCAGCTATACGTTCGGGGAATACGTGCTGCCCGGCGTTATCGCCCGGCTGCAAGCGAAGTTTCCGCTGATCCGCCCGGAGATTGCCATCGGCAACACGCGGCAAATATCCGAGGGGGTGGCCGCAGGCGATTTGGAGATCGGGGTCGTCGAAGGGGAGTTCCGGCACGAGAAGCTGCACGTCGAACCGTTTGCCGACGATCAGATGTACATCGCGGCGTTTGCCGATCACCGGCTGGCCGCCAAGGAGAGGGTAAGATTCGCCGAGCTGACGGAAGAACCGTGGATCGTCCGGGAGTCAGGCTCGGGAACGAGGGAAGCGACCGAGGCGATGTTCGACCGGTTCGGCCGGAAGCCCCGGCGGCTGATGGAGTTCGGCAGCACGCAGCTGATCAAGGAGTCGGTCGAGGCCGGTCTCGGTATCACGCTGCTGTCCCGCTGGGCGATACGCAAAGAAATTGCCCTCGGCTCGATGGTTGTGCTGGATGTGGAAGGACTGCCCGTCAGCCGCAGATTTTCCGTCGTCGCGCGGGACACTCCGTTCCATACCCGGGCTTCTGTCGTTTTTCGCGAGCTGCTGCTCGAAACAACGGATTGAAGAATAGAGTCCAAGTGAAAGGCCGCCCGGTTATAGAGAGCGGCCTGTTTATCCATTTTACTAACTCGTCTGCCCGCCGACATTCGGGGGAAACGCTGTCTGATGCGAGACAGTATGTCCACGGGTCATTGGTCCGCTTCGGTTGCGTTCGTCTCCTGCGGAAACTGCATATCGTACAGACGGCGGTATTTGCCGCCCAGCTCCATCAGCTCGGCATGCGTCCCGCTTTCGGTAATTTTGCCTTGATCGAGCACGACGATAAGGTCGGCGGTCTGGATCGTGGACAAACGGTGAGCGATGACCAGGCAAGTACGGCCGACGAGAAGCCGTCCCAGCGCCTCCTGAATCAGCTGCTCGGATTCGGTGTCGAGCGCGGCTGTCGCTTCGTCCAACACGATGAGGCGCGGGTTTTTCAAAATTGCCCGGGCAATAGACAGACGCTGCTTTTGCCCGCCGGACAGCTTGACGCCGCGCTCGCCGATTTCCGAATCATAGCCTTTCGGGAAGGCGGAGATGAACTCGTGAGCGTTGGCCGCTTTTGCCGCGGCTGCAATCTCCTCGTCAGTCGCGCCCGGCTTGCCGTACATAATATTGTCCCGAACCGTGCCGTTGAACAGCACGATGTCCTGGGACACGACGCCCATTTGCTCGCGCAGCGACTTGGCGGCAATATCCTTTAAGGAATAGCCGTCAATCGTAATCCGGCCTTGCTGAGGGTCGTAGAAACGGGCGACTAGATGGGCGACCGTCGATTTTCCGGCTCCCGAAGGTCCGACCAGAGCGACGATCTGCCCGGGTTTGAATTCCAGATTAAAATCGCGCAGCACCGGTACGTCGTCGCGATAGGAGAAGCCGACGTCCTCAAACACGATGTGTCCCCGAAGCGGAGGCAGCTTGACGGCGTCCGGCTTTTCCGTAACGTCCGGCTTCGTCTCCAGTACCTCGACGATTCGCTCGTAAGCGGCGGCCGACTGCTGGATCGTGTTGAGGATACGGCTGAAATGGCGAATTGGGTTTTGCAGCAGCCGGAGATAAGCGAGAAAGGCCACGATCGCACCCACCGTCAAGTCTCCGCGCATCGTCTGCCAGGCGCCGAATACGAGCACGGCCACCATGCCGAGATAGTTCAGTATATCGATAATCGGTTCGTAAACGGCGCGCAGCTTCACCGTTTTTAGGTTGGCATTCATATTCGTCTCGCTGCGGACGGCGAAGCGTTCGGATTCGTACTCCTCGCTAGCGAACGATTTGATGACGCGGATGCCGGACAGCGTGTCTTGCAAATGGTTGCTCACTTCCGCGACCGACTGCTGCACGGTCTTGAACGACGAGCGGATACGCTTGCTGAACTTGCGCGTCGTCCAGATCATGAGCGGAAAGGTAGCCAACAGGAGAAGCGTCAGCTGCCAGTCGACGTACAGCATATACAGCGCGATCGCCGTAAAGGTAAACAGATCGGTGGCAATCTGCATCATGCCGGAGGAGACAAGCTGTTGAAGCATGCCGACGTCGCTCGTGACCCGTGACATCAGATCCCCGGTCCGGTTGCGGTCGAAAAACGCCATATCGAGGCTTTGCAAATGCCGGTACAGATCGTTGCGGATGTCATAAATAGCGCGCTGGCCCACAGATGCGAGCGATACGCTGCTCAGGTAGCCGAATATGCCAAGCAATACGGCGGTTCCGAGCACGCCTCCGGCTATCCAGGGCAAGGCGCTGTATTGATGACCCGGAATGGCCGTGTCGATCGTATACCTTGTCAACTGCGGAATGACGAATTCCAGCAGCGAGTTGGCGATCAGACAGCCAAGCGCGAGCAGCATGATCACCCAGCGTCCTTTCACATGCAGAAACATCCTCTTGTACATCTCGCGAACCGTATGATCCTTCAGCTTCCGCTCCGGTTTGTCCGCCCCCGCGCCGAATCGTCCGCCCGGTCCGCCGCGTCCGCCGGCCAATCCGCTTCCTTGCGCCCATCGCTCCATTACGGATCACGCTCCTCTTGCCGGTCGTCTCGCAGTTCGCCGGGTTCTTCCATCGTCCCGCCCCGCCGCTCTTCGCCCTTCCGGCCGTCTCGGTCGCCCTCTTCGTGCCGGTCGCGCAGCAGCTCCCGTAACTGGCGCAGGGAGTCGTCCACAAAACGCTGCACCCGTTCCGCATAAGCAGGATCGAAGGCTGCCCTTCTTTCCGCCTTCGTCAGCAGGCGGATCAGCTCGAAGCCGTCGGCCAGCCGTTTCTCCCGAGCGGAGGGGGCGGACTGCCCATCCGTAGGGAACGACCCGCGGGGCTTGCGCTCCCGTAAGCGCCATTCCTCCAGTCCCTCGAGTCCGGCCTTGGTCGGGCGGTATATTTTCTTGCCCTCCGCTTCGTCGGATTCGATCCAGCCGCGATCGTCCAGCATTTGCAGCGTCGGGTAGATCGACCCGGCGCTCGGCGTATAGTGGCCGTCCGATTTTTCTTCAAGCGCCTTCATCATCTGGTAGCCATGCATCGGCTCCTTTTCCAGCAGCTCCAACAGAGCGAACTTCATATAACCGCGGCCGAAAAAGCGCCTTCCCGAACCGCCCCAGTCTCCGTGCTCCCAGCCCCCTCCGGGGCGGCAGTGCTCTCCGCGTCTTCCCGGGCCCTCCCGGTTTCCATGTTTCATCCGCAATCACTCCTTTTCCAACATAATACGATATATCGATATAAGTTGTAAACGATATATATCGTTATTAAAAAAATTCATTGTGTTATAGAACGTTCTTATCCTTCCGTTTAATTGGACGGGGCGCTCTTAGCAAGTGTGTTAGAATAGGGGTAGCCCTTATACGAGGGTGATTTTATTACTATGGGGAGGAAAAAGGCATGGCAGGATCGTTTGCAACCTTTATCAGACAAGGAAATGAGCAGGTAGGAGGTAATATTTACTATGAGCCATAGTGACCATCATTTTATGGAGTCGATTTTGCCCGGCATCGGCCGCAAATTCAGTCTGGTTACGAAGGGAGGGAATCATATCGTCATCGTCGTCCACAACGACGAGAGGCGAGAATTGTTTCAGATGAATCCCGAATCCCCGGATGAAATGCTCTCCATGGCCTCGCTGGATGACGAGGAAGCCCGCGCAATATCGGCTATTCTGGCCGGCATCACTTACAAGCCCAAGCAGATTGAAACTCAAGAGATGGTGCTCGACCAGCTCGTCATTGAATGGATCTGCGTGGAACCCCAGTGGAAAAGCATCGGGCAGCGTATTGCCGATTTGGACATTCGACAAACGGCCGGGGCGATCATCATTGCCGCCATCGAGAAAGATCACAGCAAACAGATTAATCCCGGCCCGGAATATGTCATTGCCTCCGGCTCGACCCTGGTCGTCACCGGCGAACGAATGCACTTGAAGGAACTGCGCAAGTTATTGACGAACGGGAGCCTCTAGGATATGGATATGCTTATCTTTGAGGTCGGCCTGGCTGTGGCTTTGATTACCCTCACCGGTTTCCTGTCCAAAAAGCTTAAACTCTCGGTCATTCCGTTCTATATTCTGATTGGAATGGCCGTCGGCCCGCATGCTCCGCATTTCTGGATCATCGATTTGAGGTTTATCGAAAGCTCCGGCTTTATCGATTTCATGGGCCGCTTGGGCATTATCTTTCTCTTGTTCTATTTGGGTCTCGAATTCTCCGTCAAGCGCTTGCTCAAATCCGGAAAAGGAATTCTCATCGGTGGAACGTTCTACGTGGGACTTAATTTCCTATCCGGATTGTTGCTTGGCTGGTTCATGGGTCTTCCGCTGAAAGAAACGCTGGTCGTCTGCGGAATTATGACAAGTTCCTCGACCGCCATCGTAGCCAAGGTTCTAATCGATTTGAAGAGGAGCGCCAACAAGGAAACCGAGATCATCATGGGCATGATCATGTTTGACGATTTGTTCATTGCGGTGCACATTTCCATTCTGACCGGTTTGATCTTGAGCGGAGCCTCCTCCTTCGCGAGCATCTTGCTCGTTTCGTTAACGGCTTTTTTGTTTATTTTCCTGTTCTTGTATATCGGTAGGAAAATTATAAGGTATATCGATATTCCTCTGGGCGTGTCTTCGACCGAATTATTTCTGCTCATGGTCATGACGCTGCTGTTCCTCGTAGCGGGATTTTCGGAGACGCTTCATGTCGCCGAGGCGATCGGTGCGCTGATGATCGGCTTGGTTCTGGGGGAATCGAAACACGTGAAGCGAATTGAGCAGCAGGTTATGCCTTTTCGCGATTTTTTCGGAGCGATCTTCTTCTTCGGCTTCGGGTTGACCATCGAGCCTTCCACGTTGGGCGGCGCGGTAGGCATGACGCTGCTGGCCGTCGTCCTGACGCTCGTCGGGAACCTGGCTGCGGGCATGATCGCAGGCCGTCTGTCCGGCCTTCCCCGGAAGCTTTCGTTGAATATAGGACTTACTCTCGTTTCCAGGGGAGAATTTTCGATCATCATGGCGAATATCGGAAAAGCGGGAGGACTTATGCCCGCCATCCAGTCGTTTGCCGTCTTGTACGTGCTGATCCTAGCCGTATTGGGTCCGCTTCTAACGAAGGAATCCGGTTCCATCGAGAGGTTGTTTACAAAATGGTTTCGGATCGGGCGCAAGAAGAACAGACAGGAGTACGGCCCTAAGTGAATATTAGCGCTATGCTAGCAGCGCTGAGCGGCTTAGTGAGGCCGGGTTCCTTCAGGAATTGAAAACATGGAAAATTATTATACATGTAAATCCCATTTCAGCAAAAATCTCGCTTTATTTGGCGAGATTTTTGCTTTTTGTTTCAATTGATTAACGCTTCGAAGAGCGTGTCTGTCTAGATAATCCGTATCGGCGCGAAAGGACCCGAGCAGTCATCGACGCTCCGTTATTTTCTGCCTATGCCTTTCACCTCGTCCAATGTGTGCAGCTCATGCCGGAGCGGTATTTTAAAAAATGAGAAATAATATGAACCCAAAATGCGTATACCAACAGTAAAACAAGAATGGGTTTCCGGACAAATTGTCAATATTTACATGGAACGAGAAGCCGGAAAAACCGTTGACAACACGACAAAAGCGGGAGTATTGTTGTATACATATTTCCTGTCGGAAAACTGGGGATAACAAAGAAAGGAAGTTGGGAATCATGCAAAACAACCTGTGGACGGCTCTTCAATCGAACTGGGTCAGTCTTGTCGTGTCGATCATTATCATCGGCTTCTTGCACGTGCTGGCCCGCAAGCGGATCGGCTTCGGTACGCGCGTCCTGATCGGCCTCGGCCTCGGGCTGGTGGCGGGCATCGTCTTTAACACCTTGAAGCTGGATTACAAGAGCGTCAGCACCATCGGCACCATTTACGTCAATCTGATCAAAATGCTTGTTATTCCGCTCGTCTTCGTGTTGGTTATCAACAGTATCGCCCAATTGTCGAGCTTGGGCCAGCTTCGCAAAATCGGCGTCAAAACGATCGGATGGTTCCTGCTTACGACAGGCATCGCCGCCATTATCGGATTGATCGTCGCTCTGTTGATCGATCCGGGCGCCGGTATCGAAGCGGCTGTGCCTAAGGATTACAAGCCGAGGGAAATTCCGACGTTCTCGCAGGTCATTCTCGATCTTGTGCCGTCCAATCCGTTCAGTGACGCGGCCGGCGGCAAAGTCGTGCCGGTGTTGATCTTCGCGATCTTCGTGGCGGTGGCGATTATCCACGTCGGTTCCAAAAAGCCGGAAGCCGTCGAGCCCATCAAGGCGCTCATTCAGTCGGCCACGCAAATTCTCCATCAGGTCGTCAAATACGTCATCCGCCTGACTCCTTACGGCGTATATGCGCTGATCGGATCGATGGCTGCACGGTACGGGCTGGAGACGCTGACTCCGCTGCTAAAGTTGATCGGCACTTCGTATTTGGCACTGATCCTGCACTTCGTCCTTATTTTTGGCGGTCTGGTCGCGCTGGTCGCCAAGGTGAATCCGATCAAGTTTTTCAAGAAAGCTTACCCGACGGTAGCCGTGGCGTTTACGACCCGCAGCAGCTACGCGACGCTGCCGGTTAACCTGGAAGTGATTACGAAGCGGTTGCGCGTATCGCCGAGAATCGCCAGCTTCGTTGCACCGCTCGGGGCCACGATGAATTTCAACGGCTGCGGCGGCATATGGCCGGCGATCGTGGCGGTTTTCGTCGCCAAGGTATACAACTTGCAGCTTGGTTTGTCCGAATATATTGTGCTTGTGCTGGTAGCGGTCATCTCGTCCATCGGCGTGGCCGGGGTTCCCGGACCGGCGACGATCTCCACGACCGTCGTTCTGACGGCGCTCGGATTGCCTCTGGAAGGCATGGGGCTCGTCATCGCCGTAGAATCGGTTATCGACATGGGGCGGACGGCGGTCAATGCGACCGGCACGACGGTGACTGCCTTGCTGGTGGCCAATGCGGAAGGCGAATTCGACCGCGAAGCGTTCGATCGCGACGAGGAAGATCCGCTCGATATCGGCGCGGCTTAAAGCCGCCGCTGGACCTCGGATGGGGTCGAAACGCGCCCAATGTCCGATTTGCTTTTGCCCGTTTCCCGGTAGTATAGTGATAGTATCTATACAGGGGTGAACGGGACGGATGATAGGGAGCTTCGATGTATCGGCGATGAATTGGGAGGATATGGAGCATGTGCTGAACCGGTTCGCTGCATTGGGACCGTTCCCCGGCTTATTCGCGGCCTGGGTGGAGTCGCTGCTCCCTTTTCTGCCGCTTGTAGCCATATTGGTCGCCAATGTGAATATATACGGCCTGGGAGAAGGGTTTCTGATCTCCTGGTTCGGCGTGTGCGCCGGGGCGGTGACCGTATTCTGGGTCGTCCGCCGCTTCGGGGGACGGCTGCGCCACTTCGTGGAACGGAAGAGCCCCCGTTCGACCCGGCTCATTCATTGGCTGGAGCGGCACGGTTTTCTGCCGATATTCCTGCTCTCCTGTTTCCCGTTCACGCCCTCCTTCTTGGTCAATCTCGTCTCGGGCATATCCAAAGTACCGTTTCACACGTTCGCGATTGCTACGATTCTCGGCAAAGGCGTCATGATACTGATGGTTTCCTTGGCCGGCTACGATTTGGCCGATCTGGTCAAGCAGCCTTGGAAGCTCGTGTTCATTATCGGGATTTTCGGGCTGATGGCGTTGACCGGACGCAAGATCGAGTCCAAATATTTTAAGTAAACGTTCAACTTCTATTAAGCAGGCCTTCCTTCTATAGGGGGGCCTGTTCTGCTGCTTGGAGCCGTTCGTTCCGATCATAGCGGACCCGACCTGTTCAGAATATGTACAGAGCTATTTGATATAATAAGTCAAAATGGGACGGAGGCGGACGTATGGCAAAAATTATGGTGGTCGACGATGCGGCATTCATGCGGCTCATGCTGAAACAAATTTTGGAGAAGGGCGGCCATGAGGTGCTGTGCGAAGCCGCCAACGGCAACGAGGCGGTCGAGAAATACCGTTCGTTCCGGCCGGATCTGGTAACGATGGATATTACGATGCCCGAGATGGAGGGCGTGGAGGCTTTGCAGCATATACGCCGTGCCGATCCGGAGGCAAAGGTGATCATGTGCTCGGCCATGGGGCAGCAGCAGCGCATTGTCGAAGCGATCCGGTCCGGAGCGCGGGACTTTATCGTCAAGCCTTTTCAGGCGAGCCGCGTCCTGGAGGCCGTTACAAAAGCGATGGTCACCTACTAAAGCTTCTTCACAGGCGGACGGTTCCGTTTGTCGGACGAGCCGGGTTGGCATACATAAGGTGCTTCACGAACAGGCTGCCGCTTCCGGCAGCTTGTTTTTTGCTTATCTGCATTCAAAGAGCCGCCCCGTTGCATTCCTCGGGGCCGATGATTATAGTGGAGGTAACCTAAAAACCAATGAAAGGGATCCGACCGGCAGTCGGATTAACGGTAGGCGTCCCATGATGCACGGAGACGGAAGGAAGCGCGCCGGGATTGCCCCGGGGCTTGAAGTGGACATCGTATTGAAGCAGGACCAGCGGACCGGTAAAACGACCCGCGGCATCGTCAAAGACATTTTGACGAAATCGCCGGATCATCCCCATGGCATCAAGGTGCGTCTGCAGGACGGCCAAGTCGGCCGCGTCAAACATATTGTGACCGCGAGACCGCAGGCTTGACGGATCAAGCCTTAGTAGGGCAATGGAGTGTGGACTTGTACAAGCCGGGCACGGCAAACGTACCGGCCGGAATCTTATGGAGGAGCGTGTTCAGCAATGAGTTTGCGCAGGCCGGAAAAAACGGAATTTGGGTCCTATTTCGCAAGATATACCGGGCTTGTGCCCGAAGGAAAGCTGACGGAGGTGCTGCAAGGACAGACCGAGCGGATGCTTGCCCTATTCGGCTCGTTGTCTGAGGAAGACGGCTCGTACCGGTATGCGCCCGACAAATGGAGCGTCAAGCAGGTCCTCGGCCACATCACGGATACGGAGCGTATAATGGGCTACCGGATGCTATGCATAGCCCGGGGAGATGCTTCGCCGTTGCCAGGCTTCGACGAGAATCGGTATGCGGAGGCAGGCGAATTCGATCGGCTGCCCTTGGCGGATCTACTCGCGGACTTTCGCGTCATGCGCGCTTCGACGCTTTCGCTGATCGGCAGCTTGCCGGAATCCGGCTGGGACCGAAGCGGAACGGTCAGCGGGAATGCTATGACCTCGCGCGCCCTTGCGTATATTATCGCCGGCCATGCGCTCCATCACCTGAATGTGTTGGAGGAGCGGTACGACGCCGTCATTGGCAAGCTCTGATCGGTCGGCTTGCAAGGAAATCGAGCTCAGCGGCCGGGGGAGGACGGTGCAAAACGAAACGACGACAGAAACCGCCGTCTGCCGGACCGGATCGTCCGTGCTACAGATTGGCGGCTTTCGCTTTCGCTTCCGGCCTGGCCGCAGCCCACACCGCTTCTAACCCCCGAGAGAGCTGCAAGGCGGCCAGCAGGCCGAGCAGCGACATGCCTACGAAGACAGGCAGCGTCCACAGATGCGGCAGCGGAGCGAAGAACGGGATCAGCGCCACAGCCAGCAGCGGAGCGGCCTGGATGCGAATGAAGTGAATGATGCCCAGCGCCATGATGCAGGTCAGCAAAAAGGCGACGGAGCTCGGGTGGAGAGCGTTCAGTGCGCTACCCGCCGCCGCGACCGCGATGGCCGCGCCGACCAGCTTGACGGTCTCGGTCTTTTGCAGATTGCGGCTAATGAAGAAATAGCTGAACGCTCCGAGCGACGGGTAGAAGCACATTTTCAACAGGCCAAAATGCGAAGAAAGCCAGTAGGCGACAAGCAAATAACCGCATATGACAGACGATTTGATCCACATGGGCTAGGGAAGGGCCTCCGTTCTAATGGAAATCGGCACGCGCCTCAAGCTTCCGAAGGCGGGTGAACGATCGCTTGAATATGTGAAAGTTACCGTAGATTATTGTAAACCTTAATGCTTTTTCAGGTCAATGCCTATGCTCAGAATTGACGCGTCAATCCGATATCGTTCCGGAGCTTGTCCCGTCGGGCTTCTCCTCTTGCGCTTGCCGGACGGCCGTCTGCCCGTGGCGTTTGACATTATCGTACATATGCGTCAGCAGGCGGCGCAGCAGCAGCTTGTCTTCGTCGGAAAGGCCTTCCAGCGCTTGGGCTTCGCTCGCTTGCAGCGCGGCGCGCACTTCCTTGACCGCACTCCGCCCTTTGTCTGTCAAGTAAACGCGCGAAACGCGCTGATCCTGCGGATCGGTCCTCCGCTCGACGAGGCCGTTTTTGACCATCCGGTTCAGCATGACGGTCACGGTAGCCGGCTTTACCAGCATCTTCTCGGCCAGCTCGTTCTGACGCAGCCCGTCGTTCCGCGACAGCGCGAACAGAAGCGGAGGCTGCCCGGGGTGCACATCCTGGTCTTTGAGCGATAGGTGGGAGTTATAATGGTGCTGCCGCATCAGGCGGGCGATTAAGCCCATCAGGGGAATCTCGGGGTTATTCGTGGGTTCCATGCGCAAGCTCCTCCGTTTTATCGTACATAGGGGATCTATCCGAATGATGCAGCGGACTAAGAATACCGTAAGAGGAAGAGACGGCGTTGTCAAGCGCAGGTCAGCCGGAGTAAGATAAGGGAGTGTCCTTACCGATGTTCGTGATGAAACCGGAGGTGTGTTCGAGGTGAATCTTTCATGGCTGCCCCAACTGGCCTCGATTGCGGTCGCCCTGGTCGTAGGTGCGGTCATTATTACCGTACGCCTGAAGGCGTCGTCCAAGCCGACCTCGTTCAAAAAAATTATGATTCCGCCGCTCGGTATGTCAACCGGGTTTGCGATGTTTGCGTACCCGCCGACGCATGTGCCCTGGCTGTGGGCCGCAGCCGCGCTGCTGGCCGGCGTATTGTTTTTCTCGTACCCGCTTATCTTGACCTCGAAATTCGAGGCCAGGGGAGGCCAGGTGTATATGGTTCGGTCAAAGGCGTTCGTCTTCATCATTATCGCGCTGCTGATCGTTCGCCTGCTGCTGCACGACCTGGTCGAACGGGCGGTGACGATTCCGCAGACGGGTGCGCTTTTCTTCCTGCTCGCCTTCGGTATGATCGTGCCTTGGCGACTAGCCATGCTGCGCCGGTATCGGGTTGTCCTGGCGGCTCTCGGCAAAGCGTGAAGGCGGCATTGTCGATCTTGGGGAGGCCGTTCGCAAAACGGGGAGCCTCCGCGGGGCAATGGATAGCCGCAAGCAGGGAATAAGAAGGGAAAGGCCGCGTACCCGGACGCGGGAACGAGGGCTGTAACGGTTTTCCGCGAGAGGCGGACCGCTGCAGCTCTCTTTGCTGTTTCTTTTTGCCCAGGCGGCGAACTACCGGAAACGCACGAGTGGCGCATGCTTGTCGTTGGCGATGACCGTGTCGAGTACTGCGGTGATGCGAATATTCTCGGTCGGAGCCATAATCGGCGGGAAAGCTTCGCCGGGCACGCGCAGCAGCGTAACGTCACCGTTCCAGTAAGCTTCGCGGATCATGTAGTCTTCTTCCTGGCGGATGAGCGCAATCTGGCCGGACGTATGCAGCGCGGCTTTCGTACTGAACAGCAAATAGTCGCCCCGCTTCACCCCGAGCGATTCCAGGCCTTCGTCGTCGAGCGAGAGGGCGAATAACGCGTCCGAATAGCCGCTGATCGACAGGTGGGGGCGGTAGGCGAGATCGGACGATTCCATGTCCAGTCCGAACCATTTTCGCGTATAGCCGTCGGTGACGACAGGTATGATTTTAGTCGGATTCATCGCGGTCCCCCATGTAGCCGATCACGCCGCGCTCCCGGCAAAACAGCATATGCGAGCGGCCGGTCGGCACGATATAGTCGATCCCTTTGCGGCGTTTGAACAGCTCCTCGGCGTGAAAATGCGCGGTCAGCCTCTCCGCAATTTTGTTTGAGGTGATTTGCCGGGTATGCCGCTTCAGCCGTTCCTTGGCAAACTCGGGCGCTACCCCGAATTGGGAGGCGACCGCCGCAACCGCCTCGGACTCGAGCTTGGGCAGCTCCGCGTCCAGCAGCATGAACGTCGGAATGCAGAACTGGTAGGCAAAATTGACCGCCTTCGTCTCCTGAAAACGGATGAACGCCTCGCTGATGGTCAACTGGTTTCCTCCATGATGGAGCACGTGACACAGCTCGTGGCCGAAATCCTGCCACTGCTCCTGCCGCGACAGCCGGCTGTCGAGCACGATGGACTGGAGACCGGCCCGGTCGATCGCCCGGCTGGCGAAAGGCGCATAATGCAGCCAGATGCCGAGATGGGAGGCGATCGTCTCCGGATCGAGCTGGTGCGCCTCGCGCATATTCATAGCCCGGTACAGCCGTTCGATCGATTGCTCCAGCGGCGTGCTCTGGTAGTTGTACATCATTCGATCCCCTTTCTTCTATAGAATGTATGTTCGTATCGAAGGTGAAAAGAAACGCCCGGCTAAAGACGACGGACGAATAGGATCACTCTGCATGCTCCGCTTACTCTCCTTGCTTGTCGCCAGGCCTTCGGCCGGCTTCCCTCATCTTAATAATCTCCCAAATTTTGCGCAGCTCGTCGCGTCGTTCCTCCGGCGCTTCCAACAGTTCCTTGAACCAGATACCCAGTTCCGGGTCCTCCCATTCGCCGGCTGCGGGCGGATTGTTCGTACCGCTCGGATCGCCAGAATGGCCGCCGTTCTGGCCGACCAGCGTGTCCATACTGACGCCGAACATATCGGCCAGTTGGCGCAGCGTATCCAAGGAAGGCTCGCGATAACCCGATTCGTATCCCGCATAGGTGCTCTTGGCGATCCCGAGCCGATCGGCCACCGCTAGCTGGGACCAGCGTTGTTGTTTGCGAAGCTGTGTGATTGTCTCGCCGATCATCCGGGACCACCTCCGTTCCGCGACTCGCCTAAGAAGCCTTGGCGGTTTTTCTCTCTTTAATAATCGCACAACGCGAACTTTTTTTCAATATATTAGGCGAAATTTGCAAAAATAAGCTTGAAAAGTACGCGAATCGCGTACATAATAGGAAATAGGAACAGACGTTCCGGTTTCTGGATGGGAGCTTTGGACGCGATAAGCGTATTTTTCAAATATCGAAAGGGGCTGGCGCGGATGAACAAACCGACCTTGGAGCAAATCGACTATTATCGGGACGAGGTGTGCAGCCGTTGTCCCGGGAGCTTATGGGGGGCAAAAAGCATTTGCCGGGTGCATCAATGCTCGATAGGCGAAATCGAAGCTTGCCCGCAATGGGAAGCGAAGGATGCCGGCGCGGCAGCCGCCCGCCACGACCCCTATCGGCCTTCGGCCAAAACGGAAGATATGGAGTTGGTAGAGGAAGAGTTGAAAGATTATCCGTGGATGGTGCGGGAGATCGATCGGCTGCGCGATCTGCTGGAGCATGTCGGGGGGAGCATGACGGGTTTGTATGGATTGGACGGGGCGATGCCCAAGGGGAAGGGACGTTACACCGATTCGGTAAACCGGGAGGCGCAAAAGCGCGAGAAGCATTGGAGCCGGCTGAGGCAGTTGGAGGCCAAGGTGACGCGGCTCGAAACCGCTGCCGAGCGGATAGCCGACGACCGTCAGCGGACGGTGCTGGAATGCATCATGGAAGGCCAGCGGATGAATCACATCGCCCGTCATATCGGGGTATCTCGACAAAGGCTGCATGAGCTGAAAATCGAGCTGGTCCGTTTTCTCGCCAAAGAGATTTTCGGGGATGACCGCAAAGGAATCTCGTAAGCGAAAGGCCGATTTTCCCGGTTGACACATCCGACAAAACGGACAAGCTCGACAGCAATTGATCGAACATATGTTCTTGTTTTATAATCAAGTCAGTAACAACATCACCGATAAGCCGCCCTGCAAATAGGCGGTTTTTTTGCATATCCGGGTCGCGATAGACGGGTCTGGGCGCACGGCGTCTATGAGGGTACAGCCCAAGAAAGATGGCTGATCCGGTTTTATAAAGTTGGATGGATAAAGGGCTGCTTTGCGGCCCGAACCGAAAGGGGGAACAACGATGAGCGAACGCATCGAGTTGCCGGGTGCCGGCGTATACCGGCGCCGCTTCCCGGAGGAGGAGGAAGGCCGGGGCACGCCCGGAGGCGTCGACGCCCCGGACGAGCGCGAATGGAGCGGGGAATGGATCGTAGAGGGCGAAGGGGCCGAGGAGGACGAGGGCGCGGGCTCGGCCGCCGTTCCGACTGCGGCCGATCCCGACGAATCCGATGAAGAAGCGCCGGACGAGCTCCAGGACCTCGTACCGAAGCCGCGTGCAGAGTCCCGCTACAAACAGCCGGAGAAGTGTGTGTCCTGCGTATGGGGACGCTGGGAGGCGAGCCGGCAATTTTGCATGATGCCGGTATGCGTGCGGGTGATGGCCGTTCTACAGCAGGATGGCGGCGAAGGGGGGTGAACGCGCGTATTGCGAAAGCCGTAACGAGATTATACGCCCACCCGCGCGCGGGGACGGGCAGTAGGAAATGAAGGCCGATACGGTCCAGGACGGTCTCGAAGGGAGGGGATGCCCATGGAAGTGACGACCGGACAATTGCGAAACGGCGTCGTACTGGCGGTGCAGGCCGCCTTCCCGGTATGCGAAGTGTACGCCGAAACGGCCCCGGAAACAGCGGTGAAGCCGTATCTGGTCGTCGGGCTGCAATCGCAGACGCAGCAGCCGGAGCTGAACCGGCGTTATCGGTGGACGTATACGTTTGATGTTCGCTATGTTCCGGACACGACGGTGGGCGGCGATACGGCCGCCGATCGGCTGACGGAGGCTCTTAAGCGGATTGCGCCGGAGCCCGGCAGCCCGTTTCGGGGAGGCGGCATACGCCACGAATGGAAGGAAGGCGTCCTGCACGTGGCGGTCGACTATACGTTTCGCGTCGTGGCAGCAAGAACCGAGGAGACGTTCATGCAGCAGCTTGTGCAGGAAGGAGGGCTTAAGCTATGAACCCGGATAGGCAAGGAAAGGCGGAAGAGGCGGCTCGTTATTCGAAGCGGCAGTTTCTCCATTGCGCCCGTTTCCGTCCGCAGCAGAAGGACGTGCTGTCCGCTCTGCTGCTCGACGACGAGCGGTATACGCTCGAGCAAGCGGAGCGCATGTTGATCGATTTTTACCGGCAGCCGGTCCCTTGACGATTCCGTCAGCAAGAGGCGAGGCTGCTTTTTCAAACAAGAAGAGGAGATGATCTGGCATGAGCGGTGGCAATTGGGTGGCGCAAAATAAAGTGCGTCCGGGCGTGTATATCAATTTCGAAGGCAAATCGAACCTGGGAACGGTGAGCGAGCGGGGTATCGTGACGATGCCGCTGACTCTCGGCTGGGGCGCATCCCGTACGGTGCTGGTCATCGAAGCGGGCGACAATCTGAAGAGCGTGCTCGGCTACGATCTCGCGGCTCCGCAGCTTCTTCTTGTCCGGGAGGCGCTGAAGCGAGCGAAGACGCTGCTGCTGTACCGGCTGAACGCGGGCACGAAAGCGACGGGCACCCACGGCGGTTTGACCGTCACCGCCAAATACGGCGGCGTACGCGGGAACGATATCGGCATCGTCGTGCAGCAGAATATGGACGACGAGGAGCAATTCGACGTAATTACGCTGGTGGCCGGAACGGAGGCGGACCGGCAGACGGTATCGGCCATCGCGGGCCTGAGCGGCAACGATTGGGTCGATTTCTCCGGAACCGGAGCTTTGACGGCAACGGCCGGCGTGCCGCTTGCGGGCGGTGCGGACGGTACGGTGACGAATGCGGACCATACCGACTATTTGGCAGCGATCGAGCTCCGCGATTTCCAGACGATGGCGCTGCCGGTCAGCGATCCGACGCTGAAATCGGTCTACATCTCGTTTGCCAAACGTCTGCGCGACAGCGAAGGCCGCAAAATCCAGCTTGTGGTGGAAAATTACCCTACCGCCGACTACGAGGGCGTGATCAGCGTGAAGAACGGCGTCGTCCTGGCGGACGGCACGACACTGACGGCCGCGCAGGCGACCGTATGGGCCGCGGCGGCGACGGCCGGAGCGAATATGAACGAGTCTTTGACTTACCAGGCATACGACGATGCGGTCGACGCCTCTCCCCGCTATACCAACTCCCAGATCGAAGCGGCGCTTAAGGCGGGCGAGTTCGTATTCGTACCGAACAACGGCCGTGCTGTCGTCGAGCAGGATATTAACACGTTGACCGGATTTACGCCGGCCAAAGGCAAAGCGTTCGCCAAAAACCGAGTGATGCGGGTGCTGGACGGCATCAACAACGCGTTCAAGCAAACGTTCGAGTCGTATTATATCGGCAAAGTCGACAACAACGACGACGGCCGGGGGCTGTTCCAGAGCGAATGCAGCACGTATCTGAACGCGCTGCAGGGCATCCGCGCGATTCAAAATTTCAACCCGCAGACGGATATCGTCGTCACCGCCGGTCAGGATACGGACACCGTATACGCCGAGGTCAGCGTACAGCCGGTCGATGCGATCGAGAAAATTTACATGAAAGTGAGCGTGAAGTAATATGCCGTACTTCAAGGCGAGCGATACGATTTCCGGACAAGAGGGCCGGGCCTATGCGACGATTCAATCGCAGAACGTGGAAATGTTTTATCTGAAAAACATCGAGGCGACGGTCGAGAAGCAAAAGGCGGAAATGAAGGCGATCGGCCGCCGTGGCGTGCAGCATAAGGCGACCGGCTGGAAGGGCAGCGGCACGATGACGATCTATTACGCCACGTCGCGTTTCCGCGAGCTGATGCTCGATTATATGAGCACCGGCAGGGATACGTATTTCAGCATTACCATCGTGAACGAGGACCCGAATTCGCAGACCGGCAAGCAGGAAGTGACGCTGAAAAACGTCAACCTGGACAAGGTCATCATGGCCAAGCTCGATACGGAGAGCGATATGCTGGACGAAGAAGTCGGCTTCACCTTCGAGGACGTGGAGATCAAAAATTCGTTTAGGGACCCGAAATTGGGTTAACCATCGAAAAGGAGTGCGACGCACATGAGCGATTTGAGTATGTTTTTCGCGCAAAGCGCGGTGGCGGATACGACCGAGGAGGTCGTCGTTTCCGAACGATTCAAGGACAAGGACGGCCAGCCGGCGGCGTGGAAGCTGCGCAGCATGACGCAGGCCGAGAGCGAGGAGTGCCGCAAAGCCGCGACCAAGTACGGCAAAGGGAAAAACGGCGTGCGTCTGCCGGAAGTAGATCCGGATGAATATATGGCCAAGCTGGCCGTATCGAGCGTCATCTTCCCGGATCTGCGCAATGCGGAGCTTCAGAAATCGTACGGGACCTTGGGCGCCGAGAGTCTGCTGCGCCATATGCTGCTGCCCGGCGAATACGCGGTGCTGCTGGAGAAGGTGCAGGAGCTGAACGGCTTTGACAAAAGCCTCGACGAGCTTGTCGACGAAGCAAAAAACTGATCAAGGAGGGCGACGGGGAGGCGAACTATGCCTACTACGCCCTCCACGAGCTTCACATTTTACCGCACGAGCTGATGGCGATGTCGCGACGCGAGAAGGCGGTCATCTACGCGATGATCGCCGTTCGCATCGAGCAGGAGAAGCGACGAGCGGACAAAAGGGGGTGAACGTATGGCAACGATCCTTGACAGCCTGCGTCTCATCGAACAGTTGTACAGGCCTCTCCAGCAGGTACGGAACGCGGCAAGGCAAACGGAGCAGACGATGGGCCAACTGCGCAAAGAGCTGAATCGACCGATGGCGCTGAATCTGGATACGTCCAGAGTGGCCGCTCAGACGAGCAAGATGCGTGAGCGAATCGAGGCTCAGCTGAAGGGGATGGTTGTTCGAGTCGACATCCGCCTTCCGACGCAGTTGCACAGCCATTTCCGTCAGGCGCGGGACATGGTGCTTGCCTTAAACGCGGAGATTGCGCGTCTCCGGGTGCCCAGGACATTTATCGCCTCCCTGCTGGACGCGCTTCATCAGGTGCGCAAGCTTAGGGAAGAGCTGAATAAGCCCATGGAGCCAACAATTAAGGTGAACCGTTTGAATGAACAAGTGCAATCGATACGCCAGAGGCTGGAAAATCAGTTGAAGGACATTCCGGTCCATCTGGATGTGCAGATTCCGAAGCAGCTCCAAAGCCTGCTGCAGAGTCTGTATATGCTGGTGGATCGCCTGCTGCGCGCCATCGGCCACCTGAACGGTTCGCTGAAGGCTGCAGGGGCTTTGCGCGGCGGGGCCGCAGGCGGCGACCCGGCATCCGGAGCGGGGGGTAAGAAAGGAGCCGGTTGGCTATCCGGCTTGGCCAACGGTTTGCGCCGAATCTGGGGTCTTGGAGCCCGCAACGCCCAAGTCATGAACCAGTTGAAGCTGCCCGATTCGCTGTTGACCGATGTAAGCCAGCTTGTCCAGCTTCAGCAGCAAAGCATCGGCGAGCAGCAGCAGATGGTGAAGCTGCTGAAGGAGATGGGCGATGGAGCCGGAAAGGCCGAAAAAGCGTCCGGAGGCTGGCTGGACAAGATGCGGGGCGTCGTCGGCCAGTATGCGACGTTGCAAAACGCGATGAAGCTGATCAATGCGACGATTGTCGGGGCGGCCAAGGATGACGGGATGAAGGCCCAGTTTGTCGCCCGTACGGGCAATAAAGACGTCGGTGGCGCGATGTACGACAAGTTCCGCAGCGAGGCGGTCAAAGCCGGGGCGGATGTGGAGCAGACGCTGAAGGGCTCGCTGTCCTTCTTCTCGGTTACGCAAAATTCGCGGCAAATCTCCGAGTTGAACCGGATGGCCCGTCAAATGGCGGCCTTCGATCTTAAAGGCGGAGGTATCGAGGAAGCAGCGGAAGCGCTCAGGGGAGCCATGACCGGGGATATGGACGGACTTACCGAGAAATATGCGATTCCCCCGTCCTCCGTGAATGGGGACGAACTGGAGAACTTGGGACGCTCCGGCAATATGGACGGATTTCTGCAGGCGTTCGACAAACTGCTGGAAGCGAGCCAGATGGGCAAGCAGGCGTTCGCTACGGTGCAGGAGACGGCCGGGAGGCAGTTCGACAAGCTATCCGGCCATTTGAAGAGCTCCTTCTCGAATGCGGGGCAAGCGGCTCTGCAGGCGCTGCTGCCGCTGTTAACGATGCTTAACGACGCTTTTGAATCGGGAAAATTCCAGCCGTTTTTCAATGCGCTGTCCTTGGGGCTAAGTTGGGTGGCTGAAGGGTTGAAGTTTGTATGGGAGGCGGCCAATGCCGCATTTACGGCAGTGGCGCAAGGATGGTCTTCTTTTCAGCCTTTCCTCATAGCTGCTGCTACCGTTCTAGTACCGTTTCTGATAGCCGGACTGTGGGCAATGGTCTCGCCCATATTGGCTCAGGCGGCGGCATGGCTTGCTGCGGCTTGGCCTGTTCTGCTGCTGATCGCCATATTCGGCGCGTTCTTGTTTGTGCTGCAATCTTGGGGAGTCACGACCGAGCAAATTGTCGGAACGATAATCGGCATCTTTTTCATGCTGGGCGCAAGAATCAACAATATCATTGCCTCGGCATGGAACGAATTCGCCATGTTCGCCGAGTTCCTTGTCAATCTGTTTATCGATCCGGTCTATGCGGTGCAAAAGCTGTTTTTCGATCTGAAGATGATGTTCCTGGACAGCCTGTACAACATGGCCAAAGGGGTTGAAGGATTTGCCGGCAGCTTCATCTCTAATATTGTAGGTGCGGTCAATATGGCTTTGGATGGACTAAATAACCTGTTGGAAATAATAGGTAAAGTTACGGGCAAGGATTTTGGAAAGATTGAGTTGCTGGATACAAGCAATCCCCGTGCCATGAGCGAGGGCCTTAAAAAGGCAATGGATCTTCTAGAGCAGCAGAAGCCGACCAGTACCAAGCAGACGCTCTCGATACCCCGGATGGAGCTGATCGATGCCAGCACGGCCTACAATTCCGGCTACAGCGCCGGCGGGAAGTTGCTCGGGGCGCTGGATAAGCTGAAGCTGCCGGCCATGCCGGGCAACGGCGACGCCCTTGCAGGCTGGGACGCGACGCACAACGGCATTCCGAATCTGAAGCAGATCGATAAGGTGGGGGAAATCGGCAAAATCGGCGATACGGTGGACATTTCCAGCGAAGACCTGAAGCTAATGCGGGATTTGGCGGACTTGAGCAGCATCCAGAATTTCGTGACGCTGACGCCAACGGTACAGGTAACGACCGGGGATATTCACCAGCCGACGGATGTCGATGCGGTCATCCGCGGGATCGAGATGGCGATGGTGCGGGAAATCTCCAATTCGGCGCAAGGGGTGTATGGATAATGGCAGGCATACCGGGACCGTATACCATCGAGCTGAGCTTTAACAATTTTGCCGAATCGTTCCGCATTCCGGTCAATCCGGAGACGATCGAATTCAGCCAGAGCGGCCAGGGCAAGACGTACGATATCGTGGGCAAAGGCGGCAGCGCCGCCGAAACCCGCGCCGGCGAAATCCAGGTCATTCAGAACCCAAAGCTGCAGGAAATTAGCTTCAACAGCCTGTTTCCGGCGGTTCATTCCCCTTTCGCGGTGGTGAGTCCGGATCAGCTGCGCAAGCCGCTCGCCTATATCAACTTGATTCAGGCCTGGATGGCCAGTCTTCGGCCGATCCGGTTCATCTACAACGGCGCCAACGTCTACATCAGCATCCCCGCTTCGATCGAGAAGTTTCAGTGGAAGGAGGCGGCCGGCTCGCCGGGAGATATCGAGTATTCACTATCGCTGAAGGAGTACGTATTTTACGCTCCGCGGAAGGCGGTCGTCGTCAAGGACGAATCCGGTATGGATGTGCTGGTGCCAGAGCCTCCGGAACGGCCCGACGAACGCAAACGGCCGAGCACGTATATCGTGCAGCCGGGCGATGACCTGGTCAAGATCGCCATGAAATTTTACAATCTGGACAGCTCGCGGGCGGCGGACATCCAGCGCATCAATCAATTGACCGATGCCCAAACCCGTCCTTTGGAGACCGGGCTCGAGCTGGAGCTTCCGGAGTCGTAGGAGGGGACGCCATGCTCGAAATCATTATCGATAACCGCGACGGGACGATGTGGGATATTTCCGGCATCGTCTCCGAGCTTACTTATAAAACCAGCCGCACCGGCAAGGCGTCGAGTCTGGACTTGACGTTCGTGCAGGACGGCATTTACCAGAGTAAGGCGTTCAAGTACAATTCCGGCGACGTCATTCGGGTAAGACAGGGCGGCGTCGGTATTTTTTACGGCTATATTTTTGAAATCGAGAGCGGCAAAGGAGAAGAGGTCAGCCTGACGGCGTACGACCAGCTGCGGTATTTGATGGCCAATGATTCGTACGTGTTCCGCGATGTAACCGTGGCCGATATCATCCGGCGCATCGCCGACGATTTCGGGATGAAGATCGGGACGCTCGAGAATACCGGCCACATCATTCCGCAGATGATCGAGGACAACCGCAAGCTGATGGACATCATCTGCAAAGGGCTCGATCTGACGCTGATCGCCACTTTGCGCAATTACGTGTTCTACGACGATTACGGCGAGCTGGCGCTCCGGGACATTCGCAACCGGACGCTGGACTTTACGCTTGGCGAAGCCAGCCTCTTGTACGACTACAAGCAGAAGCGGTCGATCGACAATTCCTACAACCGGATCAAGATCGTTCAAGATAATAAACAGGAAGGCCATCGCGACGTCTACATTCACCAGGACAGCGCCAATATCGCCAAGTGGGGCCGGCTGCAGCTGTATCAGGTCGCCGACGAGAAGCAAAACCCCGCCCAGATCGTCCAGTCGCTGGAAAACCAGCTGCGCTGGTACAACCGCGAGAGCAAATCGTTGAAGATCGATGCGATCGGGGATATTCGGGCGAGAGCCGGCTGCTACCTTCCTTTGCATGTGGAGCGGCTTGGTTTGAACCAATATTTCCTGATCAACGAGTGCACGCATAAATATTCCGGGGCTGACCATACGATGTCGCTGGATTTGGTAGATATAAGGATCGGGGATGAACGGATATGAGTTTGTTGGATGTTTTGAAGCAAGCCGGGGTAGGCGCCGTCGAAGCGACCAACCCGGTGGCGGTCCAGTACGCTGTCGTCACCGGCATCGGACCGTTGACCGTCCGGGTGGACCAGCGATTTACGCTGGATGAGGACTTTCTGGTCGTGCCCGAGCATTTGACCGAGTACAAGGTGACGCTAGAGCAGGGCGAGGTGTTGATCCGCCGCGGTTTGCAGGCGGGAGACAAGCTTATGCTGATGCGCGTTCAGGGCGGACAGCAGTTTGTCGTGCTCGGCCGGGTGTCGTCATGATACCGGCGGGTGGACTGTCTGCAGACGCGGTAGTCGAGGCACGCAGGCAGACGAGCCGGACGTACGCCTTGTCGGGAAATCGCGTGACCGGTACGGTCGACGGACTGGAGGCGGTACGGCAGGCGGTCGGGAAGCTGCTGCAAACCGACCGCTTCGCCTATTTCATCTATAGCGGCAACTACGGACACGAATGCACGTTGGCGCTTGGCCGCGACGCCAGCTTGGCGGAACCGGAGGTCGGCCGGCTGATCCGCGAGGCGCTGCTGCAGGACGATCGAGTCATCGCCGTCGAGCAGTTGAGCGTGCAATCGGAGGGCGATCGGCTGGTAGCTTCGTTTACCGTCGTGTCCTCGTTCGGCCGGTTTACCGCTCAGCAGGAGGTGGGGTAACTAGATGTACGAGCACCAGACATTTCGGAATATATTGCAACGCATGCTGGACCGCGTGCCCGGCGACGTGGACAAGCGCGAAGGGAGCATCGTGTACGACGCGCTTGCTCCAGCCGCTTTGGAGCTGGCTTCGGCTTACGCCGAGCTGGATGTTTTGGTCAATCTGTCCTTTGCGGATACGGCGAGCGGGACGTTTCTGGAACGGCGCACCGCAGAGTACGGTATCTCGCGTTTGCCGGCTACGGCTGCGAAGCGTCGGGGGCTGTTTTTCAATAGCAATCAAGCTCCTATCGATGTGCCGCTCGGCAGCCGGTTTTCCATTGCTTCTCTCACGTATGCTGCCGTACGCAAGCTTGCAGCGGGCCAATACGAGCTTGCTTGCGAGACGCCGGGCACCAGCGGCAACGCAGGTTATGGCGCTTTGCTGCCTGTCGATTACGTCGCCGGTCTCGCTCGCGCCGAGGTGGCCGAGGTACTGGTTCCCGGGGAGGACGAGGAGGCGGACGAGTCGCTTCGCCAACGGTATTTGCTGGCGATCAACGAGCAGCCGTTTGGCGGAAACGTGGCGGACTACAAGCGCAAGTTCGACGGCATTGCTGGCGTAGGCGGGGTGAAAGTGTTTCCGGCTTGGCAGGGCGGAGGCACGGTCAAATGCACGATTATTGCCAGCGACTTTACCGTTCCTAGCGCGCCGTTGCTCGCCGAAGTGCAAAGCTGGATCGACCCGGTCGCCAGCAGCGGCATGGGCATGGGACAAGCGCCGATCGGTCATCGCGTTACGATCGCCGGCGTTCAGGCCGATGCGGTGCAGGTGGAGACGACCGTAGTCTTGGCGGCCGGGATGACGCTCGGGCAAGTGCAGGAGGACATCGCGGGCGTCATCGCCGGTTATTTGCTCTCCTTGCGGCAAGCGTGGCCGGAGGAAGCTCAGCTGACGGTGAGGCTCAGCCAGATCGAAGCCCGCGTGCTCGGCGTGGAGGGCGTGGAAGATGTAACCGGGACGCGGCTGAACGGAGCCGCCGCCAACCTGACATTGGGCGTGGAACATATTCCGGTAGCGGGGACGGTGACGATTCATGTCGCGTAAGCCGTTAATGGAGTATTTGCCGGAACTTTATCGCGAAGTGCGGGAGTTTGAGGGGCTGACCGCGGCGGAGGATGCGGAGCTGGCATCGCTCGGCGAAGCGATCGGCAAGTGGCAGGACGATCAGTTCGTATGGACGTCCGGCGAAGCCGCCGTCAAACGGCGGGAGAAGCAGCTCGCCATTATGGCCGACCCGCAGAGCGAGACGCTGGAGTTTCGTAAAATCCGCATCATTAACCGCTACTCCACGAAGCCCCCGTTCACCGAACGTTACCTGCAGGACCGGCTCGACTTTCTGTTCGGACCGGGCAAGGCTCAAGTACAGGTGGACGTGCACTCTTGCGTGCTGACGATTGCGGTCAGTATCCCGGATGCTTCCTTCTTCAAGGAGATGGAGTATACGATCAAGGCGGTCAAGCCGGCCCATCTCGTTTACAACCAGTCGACCGCGCTTGGCGCGCAGATCGGTCTGCGCGAGAGCGTCTACAAAATACCGCTCGCCCGCCGGACGACGCTCGGCACGAGCTGGAAGCTCGGGCAGACGCCGTTTGCGGAGCGCGGGCAGGAGGTGCAGGTGAAATGATCGAGCCGAACTACTTGGCGGAGCTGACCGCCTATACGAACGCCAAGATCGCCAAAGTGGTGCTGAACGGTGGCGCCTATACGATCGAGCAGTTCGACCTCAAGCAGGTGGCGGCCAACCTGCTCACGATGGAATACCGGGTTCCCGCCGGAGCCGTCACCGATATTACCCGTATCGAGCTGATGAGCGCGAACGGCCAGCTTATTAGCGCCAACAACGTCTACGTGCCGATTACGACCGAGACGATTCTGAAGCATACCGTCAAGGTGCTGGAGGTGTAGCCTAGCATGACCTATGATGCCAAAACCGACTGGCAGTACGGCCAGAAGGTCACTGAAACCGATGCCAACCGCTGGGAGCGGGGCATCGCTGACGCGCACAAGCAGCTTGATCCAGCCCCCTCCGTCCCCATCACCCTCACCCCTGGCGTCTCCATCGTCCATTCCGACCGCACGTCGCAACTCCGCGATATGCGGATCGAAGGGCGGACGCTGGTGAATTTGTTGGGGCGGGATGGGAATTTTGAGGATATAAGCAGGTGGCAGAAATCCCCGGACACTTCAGTGGCTGCGTCACCTAGCACGGCAAAATATGGGATGCAGGCTATAGGTGTACAGGCAAACACGACTTCTATGAACGCCTTTGTGTACCGAGCAATTACACTGGATACATCAAAAAAATATGTTCTTGTAGGTGAAGGCCGATCCAGTTTGAATCTGGTCTTTACGGTAGGAACGAGTGCGGCAAGCGGGGTTGGTGGAGGGGCGACACCTGTCTTTACCAGTCCTGTCGGCGACAACTCCAAATACGGAATGGCATATGTCAAATTTCAGCCGACAGCAGCAAACCTATATGTTTCGGCCTTTATTTATGGGACATCAACGACAGCAGCCGCAGCTGGGTTTGACGGCATTCGTCTCTATGAAATCACCCAAGCCGAATACAACGCCTTGGACACGATGACCACTGATCAAGTCGCGGCCAAGTACCCATACGTCGACGACATGAAGCATGTTAATGCTGTATATGTGCAGAATCCGGGGAAGAACCTGCTTCCGCCGTTATCTGAATGGGCGCTTTTCAGCAGTTCTACAATTATTGAGAACTATAAAATTGAACAGTCAAAGAATACAAGCGGATTTCACTTTAACTCTTGCATTATAAAAGCTGTTGCTGGGCAGACATACACACTCAGTACACTTGTAAGCAACATTGGGGGAAGTGGTACAGGTGCTTATATTGAGGCTTTCAGGGCAGATGCATCGGGTAATGTAGGTAATGTAATCGGTGGTTCACAAACAGCCCTCAGTGGGTTTTTGAAATATACCTTTACAGTACCTGCGGATTCATACGGTGTGCAAATAAGGTTGACCCTCAATGACGATGCAAGAGGCACCTTCACATTTTTGAATCCTATGCTCAACATAGGCCCCGCAGCCCTGCCATTCGAGCCGCCGCAGCCATCCTACATGTACATGCCGGACTGCAACCTGCGATCAAACGTTGACGGTAGCGTAAAGGACCAGCTTTACACGGACGGTGAAGGGAAGCCGCGAGCGGTGCGGCGTTTTCGGGAAATTCCTCTCGATGGTTCAAGGTCGTGGGGGGTCGACGCTCTTGCTACTGTCCCCGGCGGAAAGCAAGTCTACTTCCGGGATGGAACCATTAATTCCCCTGATTTTAATGGAACATGCATCAAATACGATGGCAGTATTCTTGTTACAAGGAAGTCCCTAAGTGACCCACTTCCATCCGATTCTTTTACGATGTACCTGAATGGTGGCGTGCACATTGCAATAGCCAATGCAAATTCCGGATGGGGTCCGAACTACTCGCCGACAACAGGCGAGATTCAGGCGTATTTCAATGGGTGGGTAATGGTCGATCAAACGACTTGGAATACCAACTTGCAGCCATATAACGGAACCGGAACAAGAGGGTGGGTTAAACGATGGGTTGGGGTTGGTACAAAAAGCACGCTACCATCGTCAATAGGCGTGCTCCAAGACGGAACGGGCATCGCAACTTTACCTACTGATGTTATCAACTCTGGATGGACGCCCTATCGCCTCATGTACCAGCTCGCCCAATCTGTAGACGAGCCTGTGACCTACGAGGGATCGCTCGTGCTTCACGATGGGCCGAACCAGATCGAGGTGGGAACGGGCATCGTGGTTCGGGAAGCTGCGAAACCAGCAATGGATACAAATAGCAACTGGTATGAGGTGAACAGGACCGACGCAGGGTATGAGGGTAGCAAGCTGTCAAAACGGGTCAATAAAATCCAAAAAGCCTATAAAAATCAACAGGCAATCAGCGTAACCATAGTTTCAAAAGGTTCCTACGCTACGGAGAACGGAGAAAGGTTTTACACTAGAGATATTGATTCAACAACCGCCTACTCCGTAACTTACCTAGCCCTTGACACCTACGCTCTCGGCACCGCCCCACAATCGATAACCGGCACTCTGACGCCCAACATCAAGGAGACGGTAGACGATGCGGTGACGGCAATCAGCGGACTTTGCAGGGACGTCAGCGTGCTGCAAAACACGAAGGCGCCGCAGCCGCAATGGATCGCGCCGACGCTCGTAAATA
The DNA here is from genome assembly GCF_039536325.1 of Paenibacillus hodogayensis. Classification (NCBI taxonomy): domain Bacteria; kingdom Bacillati; phylum Bacillota; class Bacilli; order Caryophanales; family Paenibacillaceae; genus Paenibacillus; species Paenibacillus hodogayensis. The sequence goes on along the minus strand of NZ_BAAAYO010000013.1, from coordinate 158,088 downwards.
GTTGGGTGGCTTACAGTGGACTGTTAATTGGTTATGTCAAGGACATCTTCGGGTTTGTCCACCTTCGGGGCATAATCGCAGGTGGAGCAACCACGTTCGGATCGGTAATCTTCACCTTGCCAGTTGGTTATCGCCCAGCACAAATTACTGGCGTTACCACATTGGCTTATAACGGAAGCGATTGGAGTCTCGCAAAATTAACGATCGGTACGGCAGGGAATGTTTTCATCGATAGCGCCGCGGGGAACACTCAATTAATTTTGGACGGAATCTCATTCCGCGCCGAACAGTAAAGGAGGCCAATATGCAAAAGGAAGAAATCCGCATCGACCTTGATGGCTTTTACGTGGAACCGGAGTTGGTCCCGCTCGACACATACGGCGTCATGCCGATCTATGGGATGCCCGAGCCGGAACCGGAGGAAGAAGAACAGCCCGAATCGGTGCTCGTTGGCTACCGCGTGGCCGTGCCGGTTCCTTCGGGGCTATACAAGCCACGCTACGACCTGGACGGATGGCAGGCGGCGCTTGCGGCTTACGACGACGCTATGGACGCTTACCGCGAAGCGCTGGCCGCCCACGATCCGGAATCGGAGGACGAGCAGCCGCAGCCGCCCGCGCCGGTGGACCTGCAAGCTTTCTGGATCGAGGGGCTGACGCAGCAGGAGATTGACGACATTCGCAACGCGCCTCGGCCTGAGACGATCCATGATCAGGTGGCCCGGCTGCAAACTGAAAGCGTGGATACCATGCTGGCGCTAACGGAAGTCTACGAGACGACCGGAACGCAGGCCGCTGCGTTGGAGCAGGAGAGCGTCGACACCATGCTGGCGCTTACCGAGGCGTACGAGCTGATTATGGCCTTGGAAGCCCGCATTGCGGCGCTGGAAGGCGGTGACGACTGATGGCGCAAGTATACGCGAACCTGATCCGCAAGGGATTGAAGACGATCGATGATGTGCCCGAGAACAAGCGGGCCGAAGTCGAAGCTTTGTTGGAAGCCGCCCAATAATGCGCAGGCATGAGAGGGCTGTTTTCTTAGCTTGAATAAAAATGACTACAAATATATTCATCAGGTGGGATATAAGACTCTTGCAAAGAATCTTGTAGGGGGAGATCTTACCGCGGTCTCCCGGTCTCCACCCTTCAACTGTCTACTTCTCGTCACCAGATCTTTGCTCGTCAACCTCAACCAGATCGATAATTTCCCGTATGTCGCGAATGGAGAGCGCGTCGGCAATTTTTTCGATATGGGAAAAGTTAATGTTGGCTCGCTTACCGTTAGCTAATTCGCTGAGTGCGGCATGCCGCACATCGGCCAGGCGAGATAGCTCCCGTAAGGAGAGGCTATGCTGTTTCAACAGCTTCGGTATTTGGACAACTACCTTATACGCCAATCGTACCCCTCCAATTTCATTTGACTATACGCGATAACGTACCATATACTTAAAACGAGACTGGTACGCAAAGGCGTAATGACAATGAAATTGTTCTCAGAACGGGGGAAGAACATGCGGGATTTTATTACCGAGGTAGTAGCTGAACGGTTTGACATTTTAACAAACCAGGCTAATAAGCTAGATACGGTCAAACACCTGAGGGAAATGGCACATGAAATGGAGAGTCAAGCGAAGGGTCTCTTGGATGATCAGGTTCATCCATATTTTCAGGAATTCAGCAGGGCTCACGATGAGTTAGCATGCACTTTGTCTCACTGGTTTTATGTAAAAGGGGTACAGGATGGCATGCAACTCTTGATGTTCATACTGCTTGACGAAGGAAAACCTCGCGGAAATTCATGATGCTATACCATCTCGCGCCTGTTCTCCAAGGCTGTCCTTAACCCAATTCATAACGAAACGGTGCAGCCAGAGATATTCGAGATTCATAGCTTCACTACAAAATGGAATAACCAGCGTTTTAGATCTGATTAATTGATCTGCCTTGTTTTCTCTTATCCCCTTACCTTCCAGACAAAATAGACAAACTCTACACAATTAGGGGAACATAAGTTCTTGTTGTATAATCAAATCAGGAACACGAAGCGAAACACAATCGAATCCAGGACATTCCGGACTGCCTACCAGGCGGTCCTTTTTTGGTTGTCCGGCAGCCTGAAAGGAGGTGAACACCAACAATGAGAGCAGGGTGGAGCCAACCACAAGCTGACAACAGAGCAATGGATTTCGTGAACCATATGATGAGGCAACCGCCTCTCGCGTATCCCCGGAACGTGACGAAACGTTCCAGTTGGGTCAACGCATGAGGGCCGCGATCAAAGCCAGGCTGGCCGCCGAACTGACCGCATTATCGGGCCGCTGTTACGATGCCTATGAACCGACGGGCACAACAGCGAAGCCGTTTGCGACCGTCAACTTGGCAGGGCTAGCACGAGGCGCGGATTGGCTCGGCCTCCGTCACCAGTACGATGTTTCCTTGTACGGGGCAAAGGATGAGGCAGCCGCATTGGATGAGCTGGCCGGTCGGGCTGTTAAGGCTTTGAACGGCATCAGGCTCTCTCCGGGAGGAGGGGGGGCTGCATTCACATGCCGCTTTGACGGCATGCCCGAACCAGCGCGATTGGACACTACTCTAGATGCCATCGAGTACCGGTTGGTCTTTGAGGTCAGTGCCGTCGGAGCCGAAGCCGTTACCTTGTCGGAAGACTGCCTGAACGCCTTGTGCGACTGGAGCGCCTTGGTAGCCGGACCCGACTGGACTGTATACCGGCAGCATTGGCCGCAGGATTACGCATCTCCCGCGATTTTGTGGAGACTGGAGCAGGCGGAAGCCAGCAGTCGGGGAGCCGCCGGGACGGACCTGAGCCAGAAGACGGTCGGTCACGTTGTAGGGCGAACCGAAGCGGAGCAGATAAGCATGGTACGATCCTTGACCGCAGCATTAGGCGGTTCGGTTCGGATACAGGTCGAGCCAGTCGCGAATCAGTATGCCGCTGTCGGGCCGGTTGCAGCTACGTATACTGCTGACGCCTTAACCGTGGGACAGTTGAACGTGGCCCTCAGGCAGATCGTACCTGTGGCGCAGTCGGCAGGGCCCACAATCGCACAGGTTCACTATGAGGGTGGCACCGGCTAGGACAGTTTAGCAACAATAAGAGCTCCGACTCTGCATAAGCCCCGTCACCAATATTTCCAAGAACAAAGGAGGAATTCTTCAAATGGCTGGCAAAAAAGACGCGCCGCGTCAGCCGGAGCAGGAGTCTCAAGCGCTTCTGCCCGCTTATTCCCGTGAAGAACTTCTGGAGCATGCCGAAGTTTTGTTCGCGATCAAGCCCGAAGTCCTCGCGGGCGCGCTGTACGGCAGCGACCAGGGGACATATACGATTGAAGAAACGGAGCGGTATATCCGCCAATTCCAACAAAGGAAGGTGTATCTGTAATGGCAGCAGGAACATGGAGCAAGAGCGAAATGCCGGTATTGCCCGGCATGTATATGAATTTTCAGGCGGCGGCGATCGCTGCGGTTCAACCCGGCGCCAGAGGGATTGTAGCGTTGCCGGTCAAAGCGCATTGGGGACCGGTCAAGCAGTTTGTGGAGGTCAACAGCCTGACGGCGGCGGATGAGACGTACACGAGTGCGGAGAGCGCTGGCGCTACCGCTTATTCGTCTTTGAAGCTGGCGCTGCTTGGCGGCGCCAAGACGGTTCTCGCCTATCGCCTTGCAGATAGCGACGCTGCGGCGGCGGTTTGCACGCTGCAGGATGCCGACGCTACGCCGGCGAGCGTGCTTAAGCTGGAAGCCAAGTACCCGGGAGAGCGGGGGAACGAATTCAAGGTAACCGTTCAGCCAAACCCGATCGATGCGACGAAGAAAGATATTCGTTTGCTCGAAGGCACAACGCTGCTCAAAACATTCACGTTCACCGGCAATTCGGTGCAGGCTGCCGTGGACGCGATCAACCACGATACGGCCAACAAATGGGTGACGGCCACAAAGCTGGTTGAAGGAAACGGTCAGTTGAAGGACGGCAGCGGCTTCTCGTTCGCGGGAGGACACTCCGGCATTTCCGGCATTACCGCCGCAGATTACACGAACGCGTTGTCGGCTTGCGAGACGCAGGAATTCAACCTGTTGGCGCTGGACGGCGTGACCGATCCGGCGATTCAGACGAGCGTCGTATCTTGGATCGGCCGCGTCCGCTCGGAAGGCAAGACGGTTATCGCCGTGCTCGGCGGTTCCACTGCCAACGACGTATCCGCGACGGCAGTCAGCGGCTCCATCGCTCGTAGCGCTGCGTTTAACCATGAAGCGGTTGTCAACGTCGGTACGGGAGCGATTTTGAACGGAGTCACCTACAGCTCGGCGCAGCTCTCCGGCTATGTAGCGGGTCTGATTGCCGGCCAGAAGCTGAGCGAATCGACGACGTATGCCGGGACTCCTTTCGAGGACGTAACGCGGCGCTGGACACGCGGCGAGCAGGAGCAGGCGGCAGCAGGCGGCGTGTTTCTGCTTGTTCATGACGGCAAGAAGGTCAAGGCGCTTCGCGGCATCAACTCCTTGACGAGCCTGCGCCAGGGCCAGAGCAACGCTTGGAAAAAAATCCGCACGATCCGTGTCATCGATGCCATCCAGGCCGATCTGATCGCTTCGGCCGAGAACGGGTATATCGGCAAAGTGAACAATACGGCGGAAGGCCGTCTTGCCTTGATCGGCGCTGCCCGCCAATACATGCTTTCCCTGGCGCAGTCCGGCGTCATTGAGGCGGAAGGTTGGGACGTTTACCTGAACCCGCAATATTACGGTCCGAATGCAGTATCCACACCGGAACCGGATCAAGTGTATTTGAATTGGGAAGCGCGTTTGACCGATGCGATGGAACAAATTTTCGGCACGTTTATCGTGCTCTAAGGGGGATAACGAACGATGGATGCTAATCGCGTATTTTTGGGGACTTATGGGAAAATTTTTATCGGCGGTGTATGGCAAAGCAACTTCAACCACTTGGAAGCTAACGTCGAAATCCAGAAGCGGGAGCTGAACTTGGCCGGCGATCCGTGGGTTCGTCACAAGAAAGGGCCAATGAAGGGGACCGGTACCGTAAGCGGATTTAAAGTGACGAGCGATATGATTACCCGCGGCTTCGACAAATTCGAGCTGATCAGCAAGCTGGAGGATCCGGAAGCGTTCGGCTTCGAGTCGATTACGCTGAAGAACGTCATGCTGGACAAGCTGCAGCTGGCCAACTGGACCGCAGGAGAAGAAGTGAAAGAAGAAGTGTCCTTCACCTTCGAGGAATACACGCTGAACGACCGCGTAGTCGCGGTATAACGAACACACATACGGGAGGATTACGACGATGATGGACGATCAAATTTTGCAAAAACTGCTCGATGCCGACAAGCTTCCGGAAAAAACCGTGACGCTTGCGCGCCTTGGCATTCCGGTTACGCTCCGCGGATTGACCGGCAAACAGGTATACCTGCTGCGCGAACGGTGCACCGAGCGTTCCGACCGCCGCGGACAAAAGGCGGAAAGACTGGACGAAGAGCAGTTTAACGTCGCCCTCATCGCCGCGGCCACCGTCTCCCCGAACTGGGGGGACTCCCGGCTGTTGGCGAAATACGAGGCAAGCGGCGGTGAAGAGGTCATCAAGCGCATTTTGCTGGCCGGGGAGCTGTCTGTCCTTGGCGACGAGGTGCTGGATCTTAGCGGATTTAATACGACACTCGAAGAAGTAAAAAACTGATCGACTCCGGGGGGCTGGCAGGCATGCTGCACATCATCTGGGTAAGACACCACCTGCGCCCCGGAGCTTTCTGGCAGCTGCCGCGCGGCGAGCAGCTGTTCCTGCTGGCCAGCACGGAGCTGGAGCTGGAGGCAGAAGCGATGCAACTGCGGCAGCACATGGCAAAGTCGGAGAGGCGGTGAGGAGATGACCGAAAGAGCGGCTTTGGACAGCATGGACCGATTGACCCGGTCCCACGACCGATTAAGGGAGTCGGTCGACCGGACCGTGGTAGCTTTTTATCGGGTCGAGCAGTATGCCCGACGTATGGCCAAAGCTTTTGAAAGCATGGGCAACAAACAGCAGGCAACACAGCCAAAGGCCGGCAGCGACGCAGGGAAGAGCGTCGTTAAGGTAGCGGTGGCGATTCAAAACGTAGCAGTCAAAGTAGAGGCTGCCAATGAGCCTAAAAAGGGCATAATGGACGGCTTCAAAACGTTCGCCGAAGCTGTAAAGACGCTTGCTGAAGCTTTTAAAATTTTTACTGAAGGCGTTAAGAACATCGCGGATGCGATCCTCAAATTTATTGATATTCCCAAATCATTCGCTAAAGCGATCGACACGCTGAGAGAGTCCGTGGAGAAATGGGCGGAGCTTCCCGGCAAGTTTGCGGAATCCATTGGCAAGTTTACCGATTCCCTAGGAAAACTGGCTGAGATTCCTGCAAAGTTCGGGGATTCGATAAGCAAATTTGCAGAGTCTCTAGGGAAGCTGGCGGAGGTTCCAGCGAAGTTCGCGGAGTCGATAGGCAAGTTTGCTGAGATCCCGGCCAAATTTGCGGAGTCGCTAGGGAAGCTGGCGGAAGTTCCGGCGAAGTTCGCGGAGTCGATAAGCAAGTTTGCGGAGATCCCGGCCAAATTTGCGGAGTCGTTAGGGAAGCTGGCAGAGGTTCCGGCAAAGTTTGTAGAATCATTTGGCAAGTTTGCGGAGATCCCGGCCAAATTTGCGGAGTCGTTAGGGAAGCTGGCGGAGGTTCCGGCGAAGTTTGCAGAATCATTTAGCAAGTTTGCGGAGATCCCAGCCAAATTTGCGGAATCGCTAGGGAAGCTCGCGGAAGTTCCTGCGAAATTCGCGGAGTCGATAGGCAAGTTTACGGAGATCCCAGCCAAATTTGCGGAGTCGCTAGGGAAGCTGGCAGAGGTTCCTGCGAAATTCGCGGAGTCCATAGGCAAGTTTGCGGAAATCCCGGCCAAATTTGCGGAGTCGCTAGGGAAGCTCGCGGAAGTTCCTGCGAAATTCGCGGAGTCGATAGGCAAGTTTGCTGAGATCCCAGCCAAATTTGCGGAGTCGCTAGGGAAGCTGGCAGAGGTTCCTGCGAAATTCGCGGAGTCCATAGGCAAGTTTGCGGAAATCCCGGCCAAATTTGCGGAGTCGCTAGGGAAGCTGGCAGAGGTTCCGGCGAAGTTTGCGGAATCATTTGGCAAGTTTGCGGAGATTCCGGCCAAATTTGCGGAGTCTCTAGGGAAGTTGGCAGAGGTTCCGGCGAAGTTTGCAGAATCATTTGGCAAGTTTGCGGAAATTCCGGCCAAATTTGCAGAGTCGCTAGGGAAGCTAGCAGAGGTTCCGGCGAAGTTCGCGGAGTCGATAGGCAAGTTTGCAGATATTCCAGGGCAATTTGCGGAATCGCTAGGGAAGCTGGCAGAGGTCCCTGCTAAGTTCGCGGACTCCATTGGCAAGCTAGCGGATATCCCGGGCAGATTTTCAGATTCTCTCGGCAAGTTAGCCGATCTTCCAGCCAAGTTTTCGGCTTCTATTGGCACGTTCGCCGAGCTTCCAAACAAGTTTTCGCAGTCGCTCGGCAATTTGGCTGACCTTCCGGCACGTTTCTCGCAATCCATCGGCACATTTGCCGAACTTCCTGAAAAATTCGCAAAATCGCTTGGATCATTTGCCGACATACCGGAACGTTTTTCCAAATCGATTAGTTCCTTCGCTAAAATCCCGGACGAATTTGCGAAATCGATTGAGTCCTTTTCGAAAGCCATCAATACGCTTGCCGATGCCATTAAAAATATTGTCGGCATTTTTGCAGGGGGAGGAAGGGGCGGCGGACAAACCGGATCCGACGTTATTTTGCCGGAAGGCGAAAGCCGCAAAGGCAAAAAGCCGGGAGTAAAGGGCCCGAAAGGCGGTAAGGGCGCGGGTATATCTGCAAGGCGAGGCTCGGTGGCCACTCTTGTCAGTTCTGTCGCTGCCGAGGCCCCTCTAGTAGAGGCCGGTAAAGGATTGAAGCCGCCTAGTGGAGCTTCCTTGAAGAATATAGCTAGCGGTGCCGGGAAGCTTCTGAAAATCGGAGGAAAAGCGGCTGCCCCTCTCCAACTCGTTTCAGGCGCCTTAGAAATCGCGACATCCGATAACAAAGCCCAAGCTGCTACGGCAGTAGCATTTGGTGCCGGCGGAGCGGCATTAGGCGCTGCGCTTGGGAGCGCGATTTTACCGGGAATCGGAACGGTTGCGGGAGGAATGATTGGCGGTATGCTGGGCGATAAGCTCGGCAATTTTGTCGGAGGCAAGCTCTTCGGCAAAGGAAAGTCCGCTGATGATTCGAAGCAAGCCAGCAAGACCGCTTCTTCTTCTGCAATGACGGATATGGCGGCCTCCATGTCTCAATTGGACCTGTATCCCGCAGCTGCAGGTAAAGGAGGCAAGAGCTCCAAACGTTTCAAGCAAAACGCAAACGTAAGCGCATCCTCACGTGGCTCGCATACACCAAATGCAGTCTCCGGCGATACCATCTACCAGATTACGGTCGAAGGCGTTCAGATCGTCATGCCAAAAGAAGAAATCGACGAGGAGAGCTTGGCGAGGCGCATTGGCTGGGAGATCGTGACCAAAATGAGGGCATCCTTGGATAACCGGGTGGTGACGCCATGAGCGCAGTCTATTCCGATCTTATGAGTCAGTTCGATATCCGGCTGACCGATTCCACCGGAGACGAGCTGTGGTTTCCGGTCAATCCGACGGAAATTAGCATTCGGCGGGATCGCAGCCTGGAGACGTTCCAGATTATGAATTTGGGCGAGGTAGACTTTCCTTATGGCGAGAAGATCAAGGAAATCTCGTTCTCTACTTTTTTTCCTGCCGTGTCCGACCCCAGCTTCTGCCGCTACCCGGATATCCCCAACCCGCAGCTGACAATGAATAAGCTCAATACGTGGATGTCCGACCGGCAGCCGCTGCGCTTGATGATTACGCCTTCCGAGGTCAACGTGCTCGTGATCATTTCCTCCCACAACAGCACTTTCAAGGCCAATGAGCCCGGCGACGTGTATTTCGATATTTCCTTCCGGACCTGGAGAGAATACCGGGTCCGCACGCTGGACGAAATGAACGGCGGGAGTCTGGCGGAGGCCCGACCGGACTTGAAGCCGGTTCCCAAAACCTACACCGTCCAGTCCGGGGATTCGCTATGGGCGATCGCAAAGCTGAATCTGGGAGCGGGCAGCCGCTGGTCTGAGATCTATGAGCTGAACGCCGGGCAGATCGGCCCGAATCCGGATCTGATCCGGCCCGGACAGGAGCTGGTGATGCCGTCATGATGGAAACGGAATATCGTTCCTATGAAGTCGTGCTGGACAACCGCTATTTGCTGGGCGATCTGGTGGAAAGTATTTCACTGGAAGAATCGCTGGAAGAGATTGCTTACCGGGCGACCATCAATCTAATGGTTTCCGCCGATATGCCGGCCATACGTCCCGGACAGGAAATTCGCGTATCCGGCATCCCGCACAGGGGGGCGGAATTGGCGTATTTGCTTCATCCCGGAGTAGTCTGGGATTGCGAGAACAGCTACCGGGGGGCTGATCGGCTGACCGTTACCGCGTACGATCGGACCATTTATTTGGCCAAGTCGGACGACGAATATGTCTTTCCTGCGGGGCAAACCGCCTCGCAGCGGCTGCAGAAGTATGCCGCAGATTGGAACATTTCTCTGGGTTCCATACCGGACACGGTTTATACGCTGAGCAAAAAAGTATATCGCTCTCAGCCGATCTACGCCATGCTGATCTCCGATCTGAAGGAGTCGGTCAAAAAAGGCGGATGGATGTACCGACCGCGTATGACCCCTAACGGGCTCGAGTTGTTCCCGATTGGCGGCAACGAAACGGTATGGGCGCTGGACTCGGGCGGCAATCTGGACTCCATTACCCAGCGTCAGACGCTGGAAGGCGCCGTGACGAAGGTTAAAGTATTGGGACGGGAAGACAATCCGGAGAGCGCCACGGAAATTCTTGCGGTGGAGGCCGGGGAAACAGACCGCTATGGCACTTTGCAGAAGGTGATCATGGACAACGACATTACGACGGTAAGCGAAGCAGTTACGGCCGCTAAAGCCAGGCTGACGGGCATTCAGGAAACGCTCAGCGTATCAGCGATCGATATTAACACCATTCGCGCAGGGGATAAGGTCGAGCTGGTCGGCAGCGGTATGGAATTGATCGCGACTTCCGTGCGTCACGAGCTGGGGCGGCCAGGCAAGATGACGTTGGAGCTCGCTTCCCCGGATTACGTCAAAAGGAGGTATTTCCTCGATGGATCCGTATAAAAAGCTGGCCGCGGCTCTAGAGTCGCATATGGCGGGCCATGCATCCAGCGCGCTGGCCGGCGTGCCCGCCGAGCTGGGTACGGTAACCGGCAGCGGGCTGAAGCTCGATTCGTTCAAGCATGAATTAACAGACTATTTGGTGGCCGACTGGGAAATGAAGCTGAAGCTTCCGGCGTTTACGTTGTCCGGAACGGTGACCGGCTTACGGGACAACTTGGGAGGCGCTGTGGCCGGCAGCGGAACGTTTCAGTTCGAGGAGGCGGAGATCGAGCCGGTGGAGCTCATGCTCCGAGACAGTCTGAAGCCCGGGGACCGCGTTCTTGCCGTACCTGTAGCCGGCGGCTCCGAGGCTGTCGTCATATGCAAGGTGGTGAGATAGATGGCGAACTTATTTCCATTGACTGACGGCACAACTCCTCCCGGTACTACGGGGCGGATGGCGGACGGAGGACAGGTCAAGTTCGGGCGAAGCTGGCGCTTCGATTACGACAAAGGCGACTTCGTGACGACTCCGACCGGCGCCGTCGCGCCCAGCACCGATGCGGAGGCTTGGCTCGAATGGTGCAAAAAAGCGCTGCATACGGAAAGATACACGTACTTGGCCTATTCCCGCAGCTACGGGCAGGAATTTGACGAGCTGATCCCGCGAAACTTGACGCGTCCCGCGGCGGAGTCGGAGATTGTACGTATGACGACTGAAGCGTTGAAGCTGGACCCGCGGACGAGCCGGGTGGGCGGCTTCGCCTTCCAGTGGGAGGGCGAACGCTGCTTTTTCCAATGCGACGTGTCCAATGTGCGCGGTCAGAAATCCAGGATTGAAGGAAGCGTGGTGACCTACTGATGGCGATACTGCCAGCCTATTTAAAAGACCAAACCGAAGAAACGATCCGGCAGCGGATGCTGGACAGCCTGCCCTCCGATCTGGACAAGTCGGAGGGTTCTTTTCTCTGGGACGCTTTGGCTCCGGCTTCGATCGAGCTTGCCCAGGCGGCGATTTGGGCGCAGGAGGTGCTGCGCCGCGGCTTTGCCAGCACGACGTTCGGCAGCTACTTGGACTTGCGCTGCGAGGAACACGGCTTGACCCGGCGTCCCGCGGTGAAGGCGCGGGGGCAGGTGAAGTTTACCGGCACGGCAGGCGCGTCCGTACCGGCAGGAACGAGGGTGGCCACGCCGGCGGACCGTGTGACGGGCGCGTCTTCTGTAGAATTTTTAACCAAAGCCTCCGCCGTTTTGGACGGGGCAGGGACAGCAACCGTATATATTGAAGCGGTGGAGGCCGGCGCTTCGGGCAATGTTTCCTCCCGTGCGATCAGCTTGCTGATGACCCCCGTTTCGGGCGTTACTACAGTGACCAATCTGACGGTTACGGAGGGCGGGGCAGATACGGAAAGCGACGAGTCGCTGCGTTCTCGCTATTTGCAAAAAGTACGTAGTCCGTCTGCCGGTGGCAACAAAGCCGATTATATCAATTGGGCGCTTGAAGTGGCTGGTGTGGGCGGTGTTTCGGTCGTACCGGTTCGAGACGGCCCTGGGACGGTGAGCGTCAGTATTATTAATACCGACGGCGAGCTTGCCTCGCAATCGCTGGTCGACCAAGTACAGAATTATATAGCTCCGCCTTTGAAGATTACAGCGGAAGCCGAAGAGCAAAGCCTCGGAGGGCAGGGAGCGTCGATTGACGGGGACAGTGTTAAGATGGTTTACGATGCCTCTGAATCCGGTGTTATCTACCAAACCCTGACGAATGTTTTGCCTAAGCCGGGATTATGGACGGTTCGAGTGCGTCTAAAAGCGGACAATACACAACAAACCTCCAATGTGCTGCAAGTCAGCGTGTATAACGCTACGACTTCGGAGTGGGCTAAGACAAGCCAGAACGGCAGCCAAAATGCTTTATATGTGTTCGGGGCAAATCAACTCAGCGAGATTTACACAGAAGTTGTCTTACCCTTTTACTGGAATGGCTCCGACAATATTCAGCTACGGGTGCTCCGTTTGCTTGATGATACGTCGACAACCTTATGGATCGACCGGTTCGAATACCGTTCTGCTTTTTCGAAGGATACTGGCGAAGGGAAGGCGCCTATCGGGGCCAAAGTTCAGGTGGAATCGGCTGCTCCCGTATGGATTCATGTAACGGCAGGACTGGTGGTGGCCGAAGGCTATGATGCCGCTTCGGTAAAAACAGAGGTTCGGCAGAATATAGCCCACTACATTCGTTCGCTTGCTTTTACTGAAGATAATGACGTTCGGAATGTTCGGATCGGGCAAGCCATTCTGGATACGACAGGGGTCCAGGACTATACGGGCCTACTCGTAAATGGAGGGACTGGCAACGTTGTCGTCGGCTTACAAGAAGTAGCGGTATTGGGGACGGTGACGTTGACTTGAGCACCCATACTTTGACAAGTCCCAAAGGGAAAGAAATGCTTTCGTTTCTGCCGCGCTATTACGAATTTTCTCGCGTCATCCATTCCGTTATGCAGAGTGAGGGCTGCGAATTCGATCAGCTCTACGCCTTGCTAACGGGCTTATTGGACCAACAGTACGTTCGAACGGCAGATTGGGGGTTAGACAAGTGGGAGCGAGAGCTTGGTCTATCGCCTGATGAAGGGAAAACCGTTCAAGCTAGGCGAGATCGAATCGTTTCACGGCTGCGCGGTTTTGGCACCGCCACGCTGAAGGCTGTGAGAGAGGTAGCGGAGGCCTATGACGGCGGTAGTATTGAGATTATTGAAAATTTTGCTGAAAGCCGAGTTATTATCAAATTCATTGATACGCGCGGAATTCCTCCTAACCTGAAGGACTGTCAGGAGGCGCTCCGGGCCGTGCTTCCGGCTCATCTCGATTTGGCGTATGAATTCAGATATTTTGTTTGGGATGATTTGAACGGGAAGCAGTGGACGTGGGACCAATTGGATGGACTGCATCTGACGTGGGACCAATTGGAGGTGTACGAATAATGCCGGAAACGACGCCCAAGCTCGGATTGAAGAAGCCGTTAGGGAATGAAACTGTCAGCCTTGAGGCTCATAACGAAAATTTGGATTTGATTGATCGGAACGTTGCAGCACAAACAGAGTTTGATGCGCATAGGACAGCTCCCGTGCTGGATCATCCAGATGGCAGTGTGACGGATACCAAGATAGGTAGCCGTACAATTAGCGATGACGCTGCGCCGACCGGAAATACAGCGCTACCGACCACGTTATGGAGTGGGCTTGGATATATGATTAAGTCTATCACAGGCGGATCCAGTTGGCGCGACTTACCGGGTATGACGATTGCAGCTATCAAGACGATCCTGGATGCGGCGACCAATCTCGCGACCGGGTCCACGCTCGTCAAGCGCGACGCTAACGGGCGGTTTAAAGCGGCGGCTCCGAGTGCGGCGGATGATGTGGCGCGGAAGGCGGAGGTTGATGCGGTTTCGGTTACGGCGACTAATGCGGTTCCTAAGACGCGTTTTATTAACGACGGAACGGACTTTAACACGGTTGTTGACTCCGGGTTTTATCGATTCGGCACCGGACATCCGAATCGCCCTGCCGCTGTGGATTTCGGCCAATTACTCGTTATTCACGGCGGCGGGGATACGATTATTCAATTAGCGGCCGGAGTAAATGACAGCCGTTTCTATATGCGTCACGGTAACCCGCCTAACGTCGGAGGAAACGGGGCGTGGACGCCGTGGGTGGAACTTTTTAACTCGACCGCAGGTGGTACGCTTATTAATGATGCAGCTATCTCCGGTAAAACAACGTCCGGAGTTGCCAAAAAGTTATTAGCTATGGGGACAGATAACGTTGTTTACGTCGGTGATACGGCCCATTATCTACGGTTACGTTCGTCGTATACTCCACTATATAATAACGGTGCCGGCGAGTACGAACTTATCCACAGCGGTGGCGGGCAGAATATTTACGGCTCGCTAGGCATAAATAGCCCCGGCTTTGCGAACAACGGACAAGGGTTAGTGATGGGAACTTGGCAGAGTAATCTTGCGTTGTTTGAGGTAAATCACGATGGTACGACGAATGCAGTTTCAGGGTTTCTGTTCCAGCGTTACGGTGGCGGTCAACTCGCAGTTATTAGCGAGACTGGGTTTACGTATAAAGGTAGTGACGTTATGCGCAGTAATAGTGCGTACTTAAATAACGCTACAGGTCTAGGCGCTAAAGAGAATAATGGAACTACACGCCACGTGGTTTCGATGGGGCCGGATAACGTTCTTTATTTTGGTAACGGAGCTAACACTTTGAACTTGGACGGACCTTCCGTGCGTGTTAGAGGAAACGAAATTATACATGCCGGTGGAGGAGCGATGCATGGTTCTCTGTCTCTGACGGCCGGAGCAGCGTTGTATGCTCCTCCAACTAGCGGAAGCATCGCCGCAAACACTTCGGGCGCGGCTGCTCTAGAGGTTCGCTCTAACGGCGCTGCTGGTGACGCGGCTTTTATGACGTTCCATCGCTCCGGCCAATTCGCGGCACATTTCGGCTTGGATACGGACAATTATTTAAGGATCGGTGGATGGAGTACTGGGGCAAACTCATATAAGGTTTGGGATGAACGTAGCATGCGTGTAAACAATGGCGTTCTTGAGGTCACCACCGATGGGGGAGCGACGTGGTTTTCTACTAACCCGGCATCCTTATCGTACTCTGAATTGCGTGGCCCGGGTGGAGATGCTGGCGTTTCTAACGCATCATGGGCGACGTTGGTAAATCTTTCGATGCGTGGGCGTTTGGAGTACGCGAGTTTTTCGGCGCGCGGTCTTGAAGACGACGAAAGTGGATCTTTTACAATCCGATACCGTGTTATCGTTGATGACAATATCGTATGGCAGCCGGATATTTACTGCGACACGCATACCGGATCAAGTCTAACGTATTTAAACAACGATATCCTTTACTTTAAACGTAATTTTAAAATCGAGGCCATTGTCGTGCAAAACGGAACCGGACGTCCGAGCAGAACGGCCGGCTACGGCCTTAGATACCGTCAAGCAGTATAAGAGGGGGTAACATAAAATGAATACGGTATTTTTTGTCGAGAACGGCAACGTGTACAAAATTGAGGTGTACGCGCAGATGGCGCTAGGAACAGAAAAGCAGGCGTTCTTCACGAAGCCTGGTCCATTGGAAGTCACGGTAGGGGACTCTGTAGAGATTGGCGTAGAGTGGCGAGTTTTCTCTGGGGCAGCGGGTAGCTTTGTATATGACGGACAAAATACAAGCCCGATCAAAGTCTACGACGGTGGCGCTGTCCGAACGGTAACGCCAGTAGATGGCCGGGCAAAGTTGACGTTGACATCCAGTGAGCCCGGAGAATTGACGCTATCTATTATCAATACGACTCAAACGCTAATCCTTAATGTAGTAGAGGCTTAACATTATCCGAGCAATCGGGGCTATTTTTATGCTAACCTGAAGGACTGTCAGGAAGCGCTACGAGCAGTGCTTTCGGTTCACTTTGAGTTGGGGTATGAATTCCGATATTTTGTTTGGGATGATTTTGAACGGGGAACATCGAACTTGTGACCAATTGGATGCACTGCATCTGACGTGGGGTCAACTGGAGGTGTATGGATAATGCCTGAAACGACACCTAGGCTCGGGTTGAAGAAGCCGTTAGGAAATGAAACGGTGAGCCGTGAAGCTCATAACGCAAATTTGGATTCGATTGACCAGAACTCTGCGACACAAGCGGAATTCGATGCACATAGGACTGCTCCTGTGCTGGATCATTCGGATGGTAGTGTGACGGATGAGAAGATAGGAAATCGCACGATCAGTGATGTGAGCGCCCCCACGGGAAACACAGCCGCACCATCAACGCTCTTGGGATGGCTTGCCTACATGATCAGATCGATCACAGGTGGATCAAGCTGGCGGGAACTGCCAGGAATGACGATCTCGGCGATTAAGAGTGTGTTAGACACGGCGACTAATCTGGCTAGCGGCAATACGCTCGTCAAGCGCGATGGGGGAGGGCGGTTTAAGGCAGCTGCCCCTGTTTCTGGAGATGATGTGGCGAGGAAAGCGGAGGTAGATGCAGTGAGAACAGATGGTGGGAAGCCGTTTATATTGGAGGTTCGAACAAGTGATCCTAGCAATCCCGAACTAGGGCGTATATGGATACGCAGTGACTTGTAAGTGGAAGAGGTGAAGTAACATGCCACAGTCAACGATAAACTTCATTACATCTCCGACATTGTATAGATTGCTCGGCGTTGTTGTGTTAGATAACGGCTGGATTGTTGCTCTTCATGAGGAAAGATGGTGGGGTGAACAATACTACGACCAGGAATCTGGACAATGGTATTGGACGAAAGGAAACTACAATGACGTTTCCCACATATTTAGAGTGTCGAAGGACAATGGAAACACGTGGTCACAGCTTTGCTACGCCAATGAAACTACACATTGGGGTGCTACAAAAGGTGGTATTCATGCTGTAGGCAACCAAATCGCCGCTTGGTGGTCCGACGACTTTGGTAATGGACGTTGCACATGGTTCGACGGATCTTCAATTGGTAACGTGCACGTAGGAGTCAACATTATGAATACCGGTGATGTGGTCACCGGGGCAAGTTCTGTTTTGTCGGATAATGGGAGATTAATAATCTTCAAAGTTTATGAGCAATATGATGAAGAAAAAACTATTTTCAAACATAATGTTTCTTTTGTTGATCCATGGTCAGGAGCGACATCAGGCATTGCTGCTTTTGAGAGTGATGTTGACTATGGACGCGGAAATAACTTATTGAAATTTGTTCAACGGGCCGACGGTTGGATAACAGGAGTGGTTCCTACAGGTAATTCAGTTTATATAGCAACAATGAATCCTAGTATCGGAGCAAACATCTCCATTGAACATCCGGTCATGTCTGAATCGGGCGTAAACAGTGCAAGTATATTGAAAAACCCTAGTGGGAACGACTTGTTCATTATTTATACCAATACTACAGGGCTTGGGATATGGAGATCGTCTGATGGTGCTAGTTGGGATATGCAGAATAAAGTTAGAACTGTGATTTCCGGTATCCAGGATGCTATTATTACTGCGGAAGTATATAACAGTGTAATAACCGTGTACTACAGACGTTACGATGGTGGAACGTATGGTCTCTATACGGTTGACATTACCTGGAACGGTGGGAATTCATACTCTGTTGGCAATATCACGCAGATCGATTCAGGGGTAAACGGCGAGATCTGCTCAACCTATCAAAAGAGCGCTGGGCGTGGTAAAAACAAAGGTGTCGCCTATCGAAAATATAGTAATTCTGAGGCGACTTTCAAGTATTACGGCATTCAGTTAAACCAACCGCCTACTGCGCCTACGCCTACGGGGCCGGCTCATGGCGGTGTATACAATTATACGCCGGCGGTTACCTGGATTTTTAACGACCCTGATCCCGGTGATTATCAAGGCTGGTGGGCCGGTCATATTCTCGATGCGAACGGGAGCATCATCCGTGATTCTGGCAGGCAGGCAGGGCAAGCGACTTCTTGGGTCCCATCCCCCCCATTGCCCAGCGGTTCATACCGCTATAGAATTATTACCCAGGATCAACACGGGGCACATAGCCCTTATTCCTGGGAACCAGTCTTTTATGTGGATATTGACCCTCCCTTTACTTCAGGACATTACTTCGGTACGGCTAGCCCGACAAATGCAAGCAGCGGTTATTTACGGTATGGATGGACTTATTCCGACAATATGTACGGGCAAACAGCTTTTCAAGTTGTGGGATCGTATGATGGTTGGCAGAATTGGCATTACAATTCAGACGAAGTATGGACTAGCAACTGGTATGTAGACATTCCTTTTGTATCTTTAGCTGAAGGAAACTGGCAATTTGCGGTTAGAGTACGTGATGGTGCAGGAAATTGGCAGGTTTGGCAGGGGTTCAACTCTTTTGCTATTGATAGGACTCCCCCGACGATTTCAAGTGTTCAGAATTATAGCTATATTAACCAGACAACAGGAACGAAGCGCGTGTGGGTATATGGGGCTTACGATGCAAACTCCGGTATTCAAATGGTTTATTGCAATTACACAGTTCCAGGGCAAGCTGCTACAAATAGCGTTCAATGTGGGCAAACCGGTTCAGATTGGTATATAGATATTCCGCTTTCGGTACAAGGGGAGTATCGGGCAGATTTCTACTGCATAGATAAAGCCGGAAATTGGATGATCGGAACGAAAACGGCTTACTTTTTTGTGGATTCCCAAAGACCAAATGACCCGCATCCTTCGGCTGTATGGAGTACGACAACTGTAGAATTAACATGGAGTACCTTTTCAGACCCGGCTCCATCTTCTGGACGTCAATCGACGGATTTATATTTTGGAGAATGGGACGGCAGTAACTGGATTGGAGCACCGATGTATTATGGGACGGATATAGGGGATATAACTAGCAAAACGATCACCGGGCTAACGCCTGGAAAACGTTATAGATATACCGTTACGTATCATGATAAATCGGGGAACGAAAGCGCCTACACGTATTTCGAATTCGTAACCAAGAAACAGATTGGAGCGTACTCTATATCTACACGTACTGGTAGGGTGACACTGCCTCTCTACGATCCCTTATCGGGGGTAGTCGGACCTACACCTATTCGCGCTTGCAATAGCGCTGGTGCAGTTGGCGTTTTTGAACTAGTCAGTACTACTGAGGCTACGGCTAGCCCGGTACGAGTGGGCACGCCATCTGGCATTCGAGCGATATCAAAATAATGGTTCTCGAATCGATCAGCGGGGAAACTCTTTTTCAAGAGAATCCAGCTGCTTCTCAGCTATAGACTAGCTATCTCCCAAGAGCGGCCACCACCGCTCTTTTTCTTTTCCAAAATATCCAGCAGATGGGATGGGGGGTCAAATATGGGCGAACACGATATCTGCCAGGTGCAAATTGACACATTAAGGGAAGATATGATGGAGTTCAAACGCGATGTATGGGAGCATCTGAAGGAAGTGCGGGAAAGCCACAAAATTTACGCCGAGACCATTACCGTATTACGCGAAAACGTGGTCCGGTTAACCGGAATCGCAGAACGGCAGGACGACAAGCTGGAGGCGATCAACCACGAGCTGGGCCGGCTGATGGCGAATACGAAGGAGCCGCTCGGCCATGACGATCGGGTCTGGTATCAAGAGTTTATCGAGCACAAAGAAAAGTTTTTCGTGTATTTGCTTATGGTGCTGCTCGCCTTCTCGCTCGGCATCCGCTTCGAGGATATCGTGAAAGTGTTCGGGGGGATGCAGCCATGATCGACATGACTTATTTAACCAATGAAGTTTTGATGCTGGCCGCTGTGGTGACTGCTTATGTCGGCATTTTGAAAGCTTACGGCGTGCCGAGCAAGCACAATCATCTGTTCTGTCTGGCGATTGCGGCTATCTTCGTCTTGGTCCCGGATAAAATCCAGCAGACGTTGTTGACCGTATCGCTTGTCGGCTTGACCGCCAGCGGAGCCTACCACTACGCCAAAGGGCAGACGGATAAGGAGGAACGCGAAGACGATGCAGACTCGAAATAAAGCCAACTCCCCCGGAATCGACGTTTCGAAATGGCAGGGAGAGATCGACTGGCAAGCCGTTCGACGGGACGTTATCCGCTTCGCCCAAATCAAGGCGACCGAAGGGACAAGCTTAGTCGATGCCCGGTTGGTCCAAAATGCGGAAGGCGCAAGGGATGCCGGCATTCCGATCGGCTTTTACCATTTTGCCCATCTGTCCAACGATCCGGTTCATGAAGCCGAGCACTATTTGGCCCAAGTGAAGAGGTGGGTGCCGGAATTGTGGCATGTGCTCGATCTGGAGCAGGGATCGTTGGACGGTCGTCCTTTTACGAAGGCGCAGGTTAGCGCTTGGGCCCGAGCGTGGCTAGAGAACGTACAAGCGGCTACCGGACAAGTTCCCATGCTTTACACCGGAGCCTCTTTTGCGAAAACGTACATGGAGCCGGATTTGGCGGTATATCCGCTATGGGTGGCGCATTACGGAACGGACAAACCGATGGGCAATCCGGTATGGAGCGAGTGGACGTTATTCCAATACAGCGAAACGGGGCGGGTTGACGGTATAAACGGTCATGTGGATTTGAACGAATACGCAGGGAATATCGAGGACCGGCTGCAGCGGGGGAAGAGAGGGGAGGAAAAGCAGGTGAATTTTTCGGACGATTGGCAGTGGGAGACGCTGACGAAGGCGCTTCACGGACTGTATGAAAAAAGCGTTACCGGCGAGCTGGACCATCCGCTCGTAACGGACTACAAATGGGCGACTCAAGCCAATAACAAGGAAATGAAGCTGGACGACCTGGCCTGGCTTGCGATCGTACTGATTGCCAAGGATAAGGGGATAAAGGTATAGATTCTAAGAGCCAAATATCCCAGAAACGCCTGTCAAAAGTGTCGGTCCCGCAGAGCTTTGAAAGCGGCATTGAAGAGACGGCACCCGTCTTCATCAATTTTTAATATAATAAACGATTCGCGTTAACAGTCGGTGGGTAAGCTAACCTTAGGTACAACTTTCTGGGGGGTAGCGGTCATGATGGATTCGATTCGAATATGGCTGGCACCGATGTTGACGTTTGCCTTGTTGCTTACCTATGATGCTGTTCACAGACAAGTCGATTATGCGGCCGCAGCCGAAGCGGAGAACGCACGCTCCGAGTCCAGCGTTGTCGCTGAGTCGCAAGGATGGCTGCCGGTGCTCTCCATTTTGGAAGCCGGGGATATGTTGGGAAGCGCGGTTACCGTGGAAGGAAAAGTGTTGGCCGATTCGCAAAAGAAGGCGGACGGCAAGGTCCTCGTCCAGCTCGAAGACCAAACAGGCTCGGTTCCGGTTTGCTTTGAGGCGGGTTCGTTTCGTAAAGGCGATGTGCTGCGCGTAACCGGCAAAATGGGCGATGGCTGCGGGATGACGGGCCTGTCGGCCAAGGTTGCAGATGTTCAGCGAATCCGGTAACGTCTAGCTTCGGTGCGCCTGAATGCCAATGAGTCTCGATTGGCTGACATGACCTCATTTACGCTGAGAAGATAGCGCTGGTTCACCTAACTTATCTATGCTCTTGAGCAGCCGGGCGACGTGTCCGGCTTTTTTTGAACGTTCCAGAAAGTTTAACTTTGCAAAAGCGGTAAGCGAACTGCGATTCCCTTTACCAAGAAAAGTAACCTCGTAAGCTTGGATGTCCCCCCAACGAAAAGGCTTCGATCCGAAGTAATTCTTATTTACCGGCCTATTAGTGGCGATAGTCTGTCTTTGCTCTCCCCCGCATCCTGCCTTCAGCACTTTTCTAATTGATCGGGACATCTGTACGCCCCCTCTATCCAGAACCGAGTATCTCACGCCGCATATAATGTACGGTCATCGTAATCTGCATGGTTTTGCATAAGGAGGTGCCCGATGGACAAGAAGAAAGCCGCAAATGTACCCGGCCCCACGAATCCCCTTATACCGGAATCTGCAGAATGCGATTCGGCAGCAGATCGTCCACAAACATCGCAACCGATTCCGGATTCGCTCTATATTCCGCCTGCTGTCTCTTCTTCGGCCGCCGAGAAAACGGAGCAACCGTCCATTCCTCACAACCTTCAGTCGCCCCGCGATCCGATCGAGCAAATCGAATGTTACGGTGCCCGCAATTACAACCCGCTGCCCGTCGTGCTTATACGGGGCCAAGGAGTATGGGTGGAGGATGCGGAAGGCAAACAGTACCTCGATATGCTGAGCAGCTACTCGGCGCTCAACCACGGACATCGTCATCCGAAAATTATGGCGGCTCTCCAAGAGCAAGCCAACCGAATTACGCTGACGTCGCGTGCGTTCCATAACGCGCCGCTCGGGTTGTTTTACGAGAAGCTGGCCGAGCTAACCGGCAAAACGATGATCTTGCCCATGAACACCGGAGCCGAGGCTGTTGAGACGGCTATTAAGGCAGCCCGTCGCTGGGCTTGCGACAAGAAGGGCGTTCCTGACGGAAATGCTGAGATTATTGTATGCGAGGGCAATTTCCACGGCAGAACCTTGACGGTTACGTCGTTTTCGACTTCGCCGGAATACAAACGCGGATTTGGCCCGTTCACTCCGGGCTTTCGAGTCGTTCCGTTCGGAGATATACAGGCGTTGGAGCAAGCCATCACCCCGAATACAGCCGCCTTTCTCATCGAGCCGATCCAGGGCGAAGCGGGTATCCGGGTACCGCCAATGGGATTTTTGACGGAGGCGGCGGAACTGTGCAAACGCCATCAAGTTCTGCTGATGGCTGATGAAATTCAGACGGGCTTTGGCCGAACGGGAAAACCGTTTGCATGCGACCATGAGCAGGTTGTGCCGGACGTATACATTCTCGGCAAAGCGCTGGGCGGGGGCGTCTACCCCATCTCTGCGGTGGCGGCTGACCGGGAGGTGCTGGGGGTGTTTGAGCCCGGCTCGCACGGTTCCACTTTCGGTGGCAATCCGCTGGCCTGCACCTGTGCGGTGGCGGCCATGGAGGTTTTTTGGGAGGAAGCTTTGTCCGAGAGATCCCGGGTGTTGGGCGATTATGCATTAGGCCGCCTGCGGACCCTGAATAGCCCCATCGTCAAAGAGGTTCGCGGAAGGGGCTTGTTTATTGGCATAGAGCTGACAGAGCCCGCACGACCGTATTGCGAGCGGCTTATGACCCTCGGCCTGCTATGCAAGGAAACGCACGAGAC
Source organism: Paenibacillus hodogayensis (assembly GCF_039536325.1). NCBI lineage: Bacteria > Bacillati > Bacillota > Bacilli > Caryophanales > Paenibacillaceae > Paenibacillus > Paenibacillus hodogayensis. The sequence continues at coordinate 135,078 of NZ_BAAAYO010000013.1, read as the reverse complement.
GACGATTCGTCTCGCTCCCCCGCTGACGATTGCGCGCAGAGAGCTGGACTGGGCTCTGGAACGTATCGAGCAGGTGTTGGTCTGAGGAAGGAGTGGCGTATTCATGAATCCTCATCTGGGCAAGCATGTGTCCGTCATCGGGGTGCCGATGGATTTGGGTGCCGACCGGCGCGGCGTGGATATGGGGCCGAGCGCGATTCGCTGCGCCGGCTTGGAGCAGCGTTTGGAGCATTTGGGCTATACCGTGAGGGACGAGGGGGATCTGATCGTTCGTCGGGCCAAATCGTACGGGGCGGCGCCAGAGTCGAACCTGAAATATTTATATGAAATTGTCCGGGTCAATTCCGAGCTGGCCGAGGCGGTTGCCGGCATGGTCGATCAAGGACGGTTCCCGCTTGTGCTGGGCGGCGACCACAGTATTGCGATCGGCACGCTGGCAGGCGTGCTGCGCCGCAAGCCGAGCGTGGGCGTCATCTGGTACGATTCGCACGGCGATGTGAATACGGCGGATACGTCGCCTTCGGGCAATATTCACGGCATGGCGCTGGCTGCCGCAATGGGGTACGGGCATCCGGCGCTGGTGGGCATCGGCGGAGGCTGTCCGAGCGTGCAGCCGGAGCATGTCGCTATTATCGGGGCCCGTTCGTTGGATCCTGGAGAGCAGCGCTTTTTAAAGGAGAAAGGGATGGCTGTCTACACGATGCATGAGGTCGACAAGCTCGGAATTGTCCGGGTGATGGAGTTGGCGCTCGAGAGAGTGACCCGGGGGACGAGCGGGGTGCACGTCAGCGTGGATCTGGACGGCCTTGATCCAGCGGACGCTCCGGGCGTCGGCACGCCGGTAGCGGCAGGCATCAGCCTGCGGGAGAGCTTGCTGGCCATGGAGATGCTGTCCGATGCGGGTGTGGTGACCAGTGCGGAGTTTGTGGAAGTAAACCCGGCTTTGGACATCCGTAACCGCACGGCCCTTGCTGCGGTGGAGCTGATCACGTCTTTGTTTGGGGAAAAAATCTTATAGGGATACAAAAGGTGTTACCCGAGTCTGCGGTGCTTTTAGCCGTAGGCTCGGTATTTTTTTATATGTCGTTCGTTAGGCCTTAGTGGAGCGGGGGCTGTTCTTCGTTGCATGGTTTTTAGAATTCTTATCGTTAAACCAATCCAGTACTTGCCTGATAGAGGCAAGTGAAAGAGTGGTTTACCAAGAAAAACAACCGCTAAAACGCGGTCGCCCATCCTCGAGTTTGCCTCGATGGACGTTTGTTCTTTTAGAGTCCGAATGGAAACCCGAAAGGAGTTTCCACATCGGGCTCACAAGAATTCCAACCGCTAAACCGCGGCTGTACTTCGTCGAACGGCTTCGTTAAAAAGGAATTCTTAACGTTAAACCAATCCAGTACTTGCCTGATAGAGGCAAGTGAAGGAGTGGTTTACCAAGAAAAACAACCGCTAAGTCGCGGTCGCTCATCCCCGAATTTCTTCGATGGACGTTTATTCTTATATTTTCCCCAAATTTTGTGTATGATAGAGAGATAAGCTGACATCCATACGACAGGAGAAAGGGGAGCGGACGAGGGATGGAGACGAAGACGGCATCATCATCCAACTTCATCAAAACAATTATCGCGGAAGATCTGAAAGAGGGACGCGTGCATCAGGTCGTCACCCGCTTTCCACCGGAGCCGAACGGCTATTTGCACATCGGACATGCCAAGGCGATTTGCCTTAATTTCGAGCTGGCGGCCGAGTTTGGCGGCCGGACGAATTTGCGGTTTGACGATACGAACCCGGTCAAGGAAGACACGGAATACGTCGAAGGCATTCTGAATGATATTCGCTGGCTCGGCTTTGAGTGGAGCGAGCTGCACTTCGCTTCGGATTATTTCGAGCAAAACTACGAGCTGGCGGTCAAGCTCATCCGTAAAGGGCTCGCCTACGTGGACGACCAGACGGCGGAAGAAATGCGGTCCAACCGCGGCAGCTTGACCGAACCGGGGAAGGAAAGCCCGTACCGCAACCGCTCGGTGGAAGAAAACCTGGATTTGTTCGCGCGGATGCGCGCCGGCGAGTTTCCGAACGGAGCCAGAGTGCTTCGCGCCAAAATCGATATGGCATCGCCTAACATCAATATGCGCGACCCGGCCTTGTACCGTATCCTCAATACACATCATCATAAAACCGGAGATGCTTGGTGCATTTACCCAATGTACGACTATTCGCACCCGATCGGGGACGCGCTCGAAGGCGTGACGCACTCGTTGTGCTCGCTGGAATACGAAGACCATCGTCCGCTGTACGATTGGGTCATACGCGAATGCGAGATGGAGCACGTCTCCCGCCAGTACGAATTCGCCCGCTACAACATGACGAACACGATCATGAGCAAGCGTTATTTGAAGCTGCTGGTCGATTCCAAAGCTGTGGACGGCTGGAGCGATCCGCGTATGCCGACGTTGGCGGGCATGCGCCGCAGAGGATACACGCCGGAGGCGATCCGCAACTTCCTTCGCGAGGTGGGCGTCGCCAAGGCGATATCGACGGTCGATTCGCAGTTCCTCGATCATTTCGTCCGGGAGGATTTGAAGCTGAAGGCGCCGAGAACGATGGCGGTGCTCGACCCGCTGAAGGTCGTCATCACGAACTACCCGGAAGGGCAAGTGGAAATGCTGGATGCCGAAAACAATCCGGAGAACGAGGAAATGGGCAACCGGCTCATACCGTTTTCGCGGGAAATCTGGATCGAGCGCGACGATTTTACGGAAAATCCGCCGCCCAAATACCACCGATTGTTCCCGGGCAACGAAGTCCGGCTGAAGCATGCTTATTTTATCAAATGCGAGGAAGTTATCAAGGACGAGAACGGCGAAGTTCTGGAAATCCGCTGTACATACGACGTGGAAACGAAAAGCGGCAGCGGGTTTACCGGACGGAAGGTGAAGGGCACGATCCATTGGGTCGATGCGACCCAGGGCATTCCGGCGGAATTCCGGTTGTTCGAGCCGCTGGTGTTGGACGAGAAGGTCGACTCGGATACGTTCCTGGAACGGCTCAATCCGAGTTCGCTTTCGATTCAGGAAGGATTCGTCGAGCCGAACATGGCCGATGTGCAGCCTCAAGAGAAGTTCCAGTTTTTCCGGCACGGTTATTTCAATGTCGATTCGCACTATTCGACGGCCGCCAAGCCGGTGTTTAACCGGATCGTGTCGCTGAAAAGCTCGTACGACCCGGGTGCGAAATAAGCCATCCGCACGTTGAGAAAGGCACAAACATAGTCCAAAAAAGTCCCGGAGCTGCGTGAAAAGCGGCGAAGGGGCTTTTTCGGCATACCAGGGGGGCTCAGGGTGAACCGTCCAGCTGTTCATTTGTGGAAACAACCCTCCCTTTCTCCCCAGAATACCCGTTAGGAGAAACCGTTCCATGGTATAATGTTGTCGATAAGAATGGGCAATGACGGGAGAGAGACAAGAGGATGCTGTTTGTGTTGATCGCGTTGTGGGGAGTCGGCATCGTGCTGCTCGTATCGGATGCGCGCAAAAGCTCGATCCGCTGGCTGAGCGCAGTCGCCTTCTGCGGCGGCTCGGGGGCACTGTCTGCGGTCATCGGAGATATGCTGATACCGCTTGCCCTGCAACGGCAAGCCGGCGAAGGGCTGGTCGAGCTGTTGGAGGGGCTGCGCGTGTTATCCTCCCTCATGCAATATTACGGACTGCCGTTCACGTTCGTCCTGTTCGCGATCAGCTTCAATCCGGCACGGATTACGCCGAGGCGCAAAGCGGCCATTGCTTTGCTGACGCTCGTTCCGATCGCGGCTACGCTGCTGTTTGTCAAACCGATCCACCCGATACCGTTCCGGCTGACGGCGGCGTGGGCGGTTCCGATGGTCGGGCTCGCTTCCTTGTGGATCATTTTTAAGAAGGAAACCCAAGCGACCTTGCGTATGAACGATCGGCTCACCGGACTGGCGGTCGTGCCGGCGGTTTTGTTATGCTCGGTGATGAACTACGTGCTGCCCAGCCTGGGGTTCGTCGAAATGTGGCGCTACAATACGTGGATTATCGCTTTCGCCGTGCTTGTGTTTATCGTCGCCATCTTCAACTACGGGTTTCTCGGCATACGGGTGCTGATCCAGACCCGCAAGCTGGACGTCTCCATCCGGGCCGTTACGTCAGGCACCGCGGTGCTGAACCATGCGATCAAGAACGATGTGGGCAAAACAAAGCTGTTCGGCGAGAAAATTCGCGCCTACGCGGAGCGTACGGACCAGCCGGAGCTGGCGGCCGACATCGCGGTCGTCCTCGCGGCAACCCGGCACATTCAGGAGATGATCGCCCGCGTGCAGGACCAGACGCAAGAGCTGGCCTACAAGCCGGAATGGAACGATCCGGCGGCGATGCTGGAGGGGCTGCGGGACCAATTGGCCGCGGATACGGATAAGGTTCGCATTCATTTGCATATCCCGGACCATCTTGAGCTGTATTGTGACCGGGCGCAGACAACGGAGATGTGGAATAACGTGTTGTCCAACGCGATCGAAGCGATGCCGGACGGAGGGAACATCGCGGTTCGGCTGTACGAGACGAAGCGGGGCATCTTAGCGGAAGTGAAGGACTCGGGGCCGGGCATGAACAAGAAGCTGCTCAAGCAAGTGATGGAGCCGTTTTTTACGACAAAAGGAGACCGCCGGATGAACTTCGGGCTGGGTCTGTCCTACTGCTACCAGGTCATGCGGAAGCATGGGGGCAGCTTCGACCTGTACAGCGAGCCGGGCCGGGGCACGACCGCCGTGATGCGGTTTCCGCAGCAGAAGAGAAGGAGCGGGAACATATGAACGACATTCGGGTGCTGCTCGTCGAAGATGACGCCGATTGGCGGCGGGGGCTGAGCGATTATTTGTCGGCGGAGCCCGGCATTTGCGTCATCGCCGTGGCCGGTACGAAAGAGGAAGCGGCCCAAGCGATCCAGGAGCAGGAATATGACGTCGTCCTAATGGACATTATGCTGGCGGACGAGGTGGCCGGCATTGGTCTGGCGCAGGAGGTGCTGCTGCGCGGCGGCGCGAAGGTGCTGATGCTGACGTCCATGGAGCTCAAGGAGCTGATGTTCGATTCGTTCCGGGCCGGAGCGGCGGATTATTTGATCAAATCGGACTTCGAGCGCATACCGGCGGCCATCCGCGACGCGCACCGCAACGAGTCGCCGATCAGCGCGGCGGCGGCGGCCCAGATGCGCGAGGAATTTCGCAGGCTCAAGCAGGTCGAGCAGACGTACAAGAAGAAGGAGCTGCAGAGCAAAATTACGCCCTCGGAGCTGCAGGTGCTGGAAATGATCGACAAAGGCATGACGCAGACGGCGATTGCCGACAAACTGGTCGTTTCGATCCGTACGATCAAGGTGCATGTCGGCAATATTTTAAAGAAGCTGGGCGGCGGAAGCAGCAAAGAGGCGGCTTACAAAGCTCGGGAGATGGGCTTGTTCGAAGGAGAGGACCCGGAACGGGACCGATAGGCGGCGGTCCTGTTCCATAGCTTTCCTGTTCTATATCCCGGCCTCTCGATAGAGCCCGGCGGCCATGGCTAGTCAAACGTCCGTCGTTTCCGATTTCTTGCCGGCGTCCCGGGCTGCGGTCAGCGCCCGAATTTCCTCCAGACTGTCCTTGACCTCGTCCAGCGGCAGCCGGCCCGCCTCTAGCACTTCTTCGTCCAGCGTCAATAACCTTTCGTAAAAGCTGTCCGCGTCAGCCAGCAGCCGATCGAGCTGCGATTGCTCCTCCGCGGTCTGCGGCGTTTCCTGAAGCAGCTGGAACAAATAGTCCTCGGCATCGGCAAAGCGACCGACGGAGGCATAGTACGCCCACAGCAGACGCCGCGTTTCGGCCGGCAGCCCGTACGGGCGAAGACGGTCGAGGAGCTCGTCGACTTGTCCGCCTATGTCGAGCCAAGGGACATCCGAGCTTTCCTGGGCGGCCGTTAGCGTAATATGCAGCGCCTTCCGGTTCAGCCTGTGGCTTTCGTCGACGCGATCCAACGTCGAGTACAGCTCCGCTTCTTCCTTCATCAGACGGGCGACGACGAGCATTTTCTCTGCGGTCGCTTCCCCTTGCCGGTTCAACAAATCGGTCAAATCCCGCTCGGACAAAGCCCGGATCAGATTCGGATTGAGTCCAAACAGCCGTTTGTACGTTTCCTCAAGCAGCTGCAAAGCTTCTTCGGGCTTCAACTGGCGTTTTAAACCGAGTATGACGCCCATGGCGCTGCTCAACTGCTCGATCATGCGCATGACGTAATCGTTGCGGAACATAGTCGGGTCCTCCTATGGCTTATGGTCCTACGTTCTACTACGTATGACTATACCATACGTTTCCCTGCGGGCGAATTTCGGGTACACTTAGGGCAACGGCAAGCACACAGGCTTGCGGTCGGAATGGCCCCGGAGAAAAGGTTCGACCGGATGGAGCCGTACGAGGAAGGAAAGGTGCAGCGCATGATCATTGATTTGTTTCAGGACAATGTCTGTCCGTGGTGCCGGATCGGCAAGGCGCACTTGTTCCGGGCGCTTGCCCAATACGGGGGAGAACCGCCGGAGATCCGTTGGCGGGCGTTCATGCTCGACCCGAACGTTCCGAAGCGCGGGCTGCCATTCATGAGCACCATGACCGCGAAGTACGGCGAGCAATTTTCCAAAGAGGGCATGCTTGGTCGCGTTATGGAAGCGGGGGCGGCGACCGGCTTGCATTTTGATTTCGATAAGGTGGAGTACATGCCCAATACGCGGCTCAGCCATCGGCTGATCGCCATAGCTCCCCAAGAGGCCAAAGCCGGGCTGGTCGATGCCCTGCATCGCGGTTACTTCGAGCAAGGCCGCAATATTGGAGATCCGGCGGTCCTGCTGACGATCGCCGACGAATGCGGGCTGGACGGGGCGGAGCTGGGTCGACGGCTGGACAAGGGCGAAGGCGAATCGCAGATCGAAACGGATTTGGCCATGGCAAGACGGGCCGGCATCTCCGGCGTGCCGTTTTTTATTATCGGCAACAAGTTCGCTTTGTCCGGAGCCCAGCCTCCGGAGTCGTTTCTTAAAGTGTTCGGACGGCTGGCGGAGCAGGCATAAGTAGTGCTCCTGCAGGGGTAGTCCTCGCCGAACGTTTGCGAGCAGTCAAAAGGTCATGCCAAGTAACACCTGGCATGACCTTTTTCGTCATGGAACAAAAGTTGTTGTCGTTTTATGTTGCAAGAAGTAGAGTGACGAAGGTAGCGACAAGTCCGGAAGCTTATAGCGAAAAGGATTGTCTTTCGAATTGCTGCAAAAGCTCGGCTGCACGTTCCGCGTCGTCCTGATGAACGTCCAGCTTGACGGTCGAACGCACTCGCGCGTTCGGGTCCGCTTGGGCGATTCCCATTCCGGCGGACGCTTCCGTTCGGATCCGGCATTTGACGTTGTTCGATTTCAGGTACGCGTACTTGGCCTCAAGCTCCTCCGCATTGTCGCCGGTGCCCACCAGCAGCGTCTTCCAGCCTTTGCTGCGCAATACGGCCCAAGCGATCAGAAGGAGAATAGCCAACGACATAATCATCCATCCCATGATCCAACACCACCTTCCCTTTGGATTGTCGGTCGGTACTGAGGTCTCTGGCTAGCGATTACGGGCTGCATTATAGCATTCGGAAGTCTTCTGCGATTTGGGTGGGTCTTCCAATCTGTGGTACAATAGGGGGCAAAAAAAGGGTGCGCCCTTTACCGGGGAGAGGGAAATGATGATCCGCATCGGGTTGACGGGCTGGGGAGACCACGACGCGCTGTACAAGCCGGGGACGGGAGCGCCGGACAAATTGCGGCAGTATGCCAAAACGTTCCCCATCGTGGAAATCGACAGCTCGTTCTATGCGATTCAACCGGAACGCAATTATGAGAAATGGGCTCAGGAGACGCCTGCTGCTTTCGGATTCGTGGTGAAGGCGTACCAAGGGTTGACGGGGCATCAGCGGGGCAAGCCGGTGAGCGAGTCGATGGAAGCGACATTCGCTGCATTCGCGGCTTCGATTCGGCCGCTGCGCGAGGCGGGAAAGCTGGCGGCGGTCTTGTTCCAATACCCGCCCTGGTTCGATTGCACGCGCAAGCACGTCGAGGAGCTGAGAACCGCCAAGGAGCGGATGGGCGATGTGCCGCTTGCACTGGAGTTTCGCCACCAGAGCTGGTTTGAAGGGGATATGCGAGAGCGGACGCTCGGCTACATGGAGCGGGAAGGCTGGGCGCACAGCATCTGCGACGAGCCGCAGGCCGGCCCCGGCTCGGTGCCGATCGTGGCCGTGCCGACGCATCCGGAGCTGACGATCGTCCGCTTTCACGGGCGCAACGCCGAAGGGTGGCACAGCAGCGGTCAGCCGAATTGGCGCGAGGTGCGTTATTTGTACCGCTACAACCGCGAGGAGCTGGCCGAATGGGCCGACCGGCTGCGCCAGTTGGAAAGCCAGACGAAGCAGGTGTTTGTCGTATTCAACAACAATTCGGGCGGGGATGCCGCCGCCAACGCCTTGCAGCTGGCAGAGCTGCTGGGGCTGGGCTATCCGGAGCTGCCGTCGCCTCCGGTTCAGCTCGATTTATTCGATTTGTAGCAGAAAGCAGGGCCTTGTGAATACATATGCGGGTAGATTCCCGCCCGTCAGTATTCGCGTCTGTGCGCCGATTGCGTCCACAGCTCGAACGGACTGGCGGAGCCGGGGGCGGGCTCCAGTCGCACCATCGGCAGCAGGCGGTCTTGGAGCGGCTTGCCGATTTCTTCGTAGATTAGACTATCGTCGAAGCCGGCCGCTGCCGCATCGTCGCGGTCGAAGCCGAAATAAACGGTCCGTACCCGCGCCCAATAGAGCGCCCCCAAGCACATCGGGCAAGGCTCGCAGCTGGTGTAGACGTCGCAGCCGGCGAGTTGGAAGCTATCCAAGTTGCGGCAGGCGTCCCGGATCGCCTGGACCTCCGCATGGGCGGTCGGGTCGTTGGCCGAGGTGACCTCGTTGACGCCTCGTCCGACGATGCGGCCGTCTTTGACCACGATAGCTCCGAACGGTCCCCCTTTGGTTCCTTTCGTATTGTCGCAAGCGAGCGATACCGCTTCTTTCATAAATGTTTGTTCGTCCATTAAGGCTCCCTCCGCTTCTTCTCTTCCTTGTAAACATCATCTTGCTGACATGTACCAGTAGCATGGACGTAAAGAACGGCGCTTTATGCGGCCAACCCTCTTGCTGCGGATGAAAAAAGCCTTCCCCTGGCGATGGAGAAGGCGGATTCCGCGTCGGCTGGCTTGGCATGACCGGTTTTTAACGTCGGCTTTGCTTGTAACGCCGGCTTTTGACGAGTGCGGACATTTTTGCGATTGAATACTTTGAAGTTCTGTCATGGAGTACGTTTGCCGATTGCGAGTTTGTTACGCTTGCGCGGACTGTACCGTGTGCTCCATGGACCCGGTCTTTCCGGCTCAGGCGGTCAAGCTTTCATTTTGGCGAAAGCGTCCCGGGGATGAAGAAATACCGTCGGCACCGACGCTACTTTCCGGAACACAACGTCGCCCTTCAGCACGGACGGACCGTTGGTGAACAGCGTGGCCCCTTCTTCGGGTCTGCGCTCGGCGCTTGCCGCCTTTTGCTTCTCGGATTGTCGTTTGGCCATCGGATTCACACCCTTTCCAAATATAAAGCCAGAATGCCGAACAGCACCCGGTTGGCAGTCGTAATCTCGTCGAGCACGATTCGCGAGTTAAACGCGCCTCTCGCCGGCTTCTCCAAAAAGCAGTGAAGCGTGACGACGAATTGCTTGGAAATTGGAACACAACTAATATATTCACGGAACCCGAGTTTCTCCACCTCGAACAGCTCGGTTTTCCCGCTTAAATATGTTTGCGATACATAACTGGTCGCATCGTCCACGTGAAACGACTCCCGGCCGCCCACATTTCCCGCGCTGCCCAGCTTGACCAGCCGCTGCCCGTCGGCCGACAGCTTGTACAACGTCGCGCCGGTTACTTGGCTGAGCTGGATCTGGACGAGATGATTGCGGATTTCTCCGGTTTCCAGCTCCTGGATAAAGACGGATAAAATCCGCGCATAGTCCGGGCTGGCATGCTCGCTGTTCTCGAGCAGCGATACGAACAGCCTGTTGGCGCTTTCGTATACCTTGCTTGTCCTTAGTATATCATGAACCTCCGTCGGTTTCAGTCCCGTGCGGATATAATTTTTCAATAAAATCGACAATTGTGCGCGAATGTAGGCGAATGCGTCGTCCGGACCGTCGAACGGCTTGACGTTGCGGGCAAAATTGCTCGATACCTCATCGATAAAATGCTTCAGCTCCGGCTCGAGCGTCGGCGAATCGTCCTGGTACAAGATCCAGATCCGGTTCATCACGATGACCAGAACCGGCTTGCCGGCCGCCAGGGCGTGCCGGTATTCGGCATGGGTTATGCTGATGCCCCATTCCGAAACCATGCTTCCGTAGCGTTCCCCGATGACCAGCAGGTACACATCGGATTTATCGATTTCCTCCAGACAGCTTTCCACAATATTGCCCGAGCCCGTAAAGTTGAACTCGATCGATTCGGACGCGACCGCGCGATGACCCAGGTCCGATTCGATCTGAGCCGCAAGGCTCGACCGGACGAAGTGCAGATCGCGTATCGTCGAACTGATAAAAACGCGCAGCAAGGCAACCCCTCCCAACCTGTTACATGTATTTGACAAACGTGCTGGATTTTCCTTCCTGCGAAAGCCCGGCGTATAAAAATGTCTCCCGCTCGTTATAGTAAAACGTGATCCGGACAGTTCCCACATCAAACAGGCAAGGGGAGAATCGACGCATGACGAACCGAAAAGATTCCAGTCTTCAATCGCAGAACCCGATCTCGCAAGCGCAAAATTCGGTAGAAAACGCCCATCTGGCCGTTACCCAGGCCGAGACGCATCCTACGGCGCAGACCATCGACCAGGCGGAACGCGCTCTCGCCAAAGCCGAGCGGGCCTTGGACCAGGCCGGCACGAGCCATAACGACAATGCGGTCGAACTTGCGGAAGAGATGCTGGCGGAAGAACAGCGCCACTTGCGGAAGTTGAATGATCGCGAGTAGCGGTTTCTCAAGATAGCTTTGATGAATGAAGCCAAAAGAGCGAGTGACGAGGGTGGCAGCCTCGAAACTCGTTCTTTTCGTTGACCGGGGTCGCTTAAAGCGATCCTTTTTCCATTGCTCCGTTGGAAAATCCCCTTTAAGTCCTTTTTTTCGAGCCAGGGGATAACGAAAGGACATTATTGGTAACCTAAATGCGGACAAACTTTACCGTTTTTGGGGAGGGCGAGCATGCGACGGGCCGGGAAACGCACTTCGGCGAAGGAACCGATGCACGAAGAGCTGTATATCGATAATTTGAAAAAAGTACCGATCCGGGGAAACGTTGTCGATGACGAGCGGATGCTGAGCGACATTATGGCGGAGTGCTCGGATTTCGTCATCCGCCATTTCCGGATGGAGGATAGCGGCGTCCGGGCGCTCGTCTGCTACGTAGACGGCCTCGCCAATACGGAGCTGGTCGACCGCGTCATCGCCAGTCTGATGATCCGCAAAGGAGACCGTTCGCTGTTGGAGGAAGTGAGCGAGCGGACTTTGCCGGTATCGCAAATCGCCGAAGCCGACAATTATGGCGATATGCTGCAGAAGGCGCTGTCCGGGGATGCCGTGCTGCTGGTAGACGGGAATGACCGGGCGATCGTGATGGGGCTTCGCGGAGCGGAGCACCGGAACGTGACAGAGCCCGAAACCGAGTCGACGGTGCGCGGGCCCCGGGAAGGCTTTACGGAGCTGCTGAGAACCAATACCGCCTTGATCCGGCGTAAAATCAAGTCCCCACGGCTCAAAATGAAGCCGATGGTCGTCGGCAAAGAAACGAATACGGATATCGTCATTACTTACATAGAAGGGCTGGCCGACCCCAAGCTCGTTCAGGAGGTCGTAAGCCGAATCGAGCAGATCCAGATCGACGGCATACTGGAGTCCGGTTACTTGGAGGAAATGATCCAGGACCACGGGTATTCGCCTTTTCCGCAGATCATGTACACGGAGCGTCCGGATACGACGGCGGGCTCGCTGCTCGAGGGGCGGGTCGCGATCGTAACCGACGGCACGCCTTTCGTCCTGATCGTGCCGGTTACGTTCTGGTCGTTTCTGCAGGCCAACGAGGACTACTATGAGAGGTTTCAAATCTCGTCGCTGCTGCGACTCATTCGGATTATATTCATGTTTATCGCTTTGATGACGCCGGCGCTCTATATTGCGGTGACGACGTTTCATCAGGAGATGCTGCCAACTACCTTGCTGCTCAGCGTAGCCGCGGCCAGGGAAGCGATACCGTTTCCGGCGGTGGTGGAGGCGCTTATCATGGAGCTTTCCTTCGAGGCACTCCGCGAAGCAGGCGTTCGGCTGCCGAAGGCGGTCGGCCAGGCGGTGAGCATATTGGGAGCTCTCGTGGTCGGCCAGGCTGCCGTCGAAGCGGGTATCGTCTCCGCGCCGCTTGTCATCGTCGTGTCGATTACCGGCATCGCTTCGTTTGCGATACCGAAGTTCAATGCGGCCATCTCCGTACGGCTGCTGCGCTTCCCACTCATGCTCGTTGCCTCTGTATTCGGACTGTACGGGATTGTACTCGGCAGCATGCTCATAATCGGACACCTCACCCGGCTGCGTTCGTTCGGCATTCCTTATTTGGCGCCGATCAGTCCGATTACGCTGTCCGATCTGAAGGATACGTTGATACGCGCGCCATGGTGGCAGATGAAGCGGCGTCCGATGATGCTGGATGTCGTCAATACGAATCGGCTGGGCGAGCGAACGGGGGAAGGGCATGGAAATAAACGGATATCGGGTGACGGGAATGATAACAAAAAAGGAAAAGAAGATCAGGGCGGCAAGAGGAATCAGGATGGAAACGGAAACCGGGATGAAGATGGGACCAGTAACCGGGATGAAGGCGGAGACGGTAACCGGGCGGGCGAAGAAAACCCGGGCAGGAACGGTAATGAAGCTGGCGGCGGGAACGGCACCCAGGGCGAAAAGGAACGCCAGACCGGTTCTGAAGGTGAGAGTGTCAAGAGAAGCGAAGGCGAAAATACGAATGGTGGCGAAGGCGGGAAAGGAAACCAAGGCGGAAACGATGGCGAAGGCGGCGGACCGCCTCCAAGCGCCGATCAGGGAGGACATCCCGGTCAAGGGAAGCGATAGTGCCGGTCGCCTCAAGAACAGCCGCTTACCGTCGCCAGCCAAAGCGGTGGGGCTTGCCCGCCCAGCATTCCGCAAGGTGCTGCGTTGCGGATTGGGGACAGCCGTGCTGTTCGCAGCGATGCTGCTTGGAGGCTGCTGGGACCGGACCGAAGTAAACGATATTGCGATTGTGCTCGGTGCAGGGGTGGATAAATTCGAGAACGGTTTTCGGGTCAGCGTGCTGATCCCGCTGCCGGGCAATATGGGGGGAGCGACGGGAGGCAGCGGAGGCAGTGGGGGCAATCGTCCTTATACGGTGGACACCGAGACAGGCCGCACGATCCGGGAAGCGTTCGTCAAGCTGCAGGAGCGCAATTCCCGTCGGCTGTTTTCCGGACATCGCAAATTGTTCATCATCGGAGAGGCTGCCGCGAAGGACGGCTTGACCGATTTGATGGATATAACGGCGCGCGTGCCGGAAAACCGCCTGACCAGCTATATTGTCATCGCTAAAGGCCAGGCGGAGGACGTCTTGAACGCGGCGCCCAAGTTGGAGCGTTTCCCGGCCGAGGCGCTGCGCGAGATGCTTAAAGCCGACGCCGGTATTCAAGTAAAGGACGTTGCCACGGCTTTGAGCGGGGAAGGGCAGGATGCGGTGTTGCCCTATGTGGAGGTCGTGCCCGCCAAAATGAAAGACAAGCCGGGCACCGAGCTGCGGACCGGCTTGTTCGTTTTTACAAAGCAAAGCAAAATGATCGGAACGACGAAGCCCGGCGAAGCGAATGGGGTTCGTTGGCTGAAGGGGATCATCCAGCCGTATTTGGAGACCATCCGAACGGAGGCGGGTCTGGTGAGCGTTACCGTTCGTCGCGGTCAATGTGAAATTAAGCCCCGGGTGGAAGAGGGACGATTGCGTTTTGTCATTACAGCGAAAGGAGAGGCGACTATTACGGAGGCACAGGACGAGGGGGATTACGAGAACAAAGGAAACACGGAGAAGCTGGAGCGTCTGCTGGAACGGCGCATTCGCTCCGATATAACAGCCGTCGGCGAATTGATTAAGGAGCACAGCTCCGATATAGCCGGCTTCGGCGCCATTCTGAGCCGGACCTACCCCTCACGGTGGAAGAGCGAATGGCGGAACGACTGGCCTTCGCTGCTCACGCAGCTGGACTTGGACGTGCAGGTCGAAATGAATGTGAACCGTACCGGCATGTTCTCCAAAAATATCGGGTCGAAGGATCGCCGGCCATGAGCGAGCCCTTATTCATGATTCTGTTGCTGTCTGCCATCGCGGGAACCGTGGTGTTTCAATGGATGACGAAAAAGGACCAACCGCCTTCGCGGGCCGGAAACTGGTTATTCGGGTGCATGGCCGCCGCATGCCTCTGCATGTTCATCCTATATCGGTTTGATCTCGTCTGGCCGATGCCGGCCCGAATCGTATCCGATATACTGGCGCCTTACGTCGAACAATGGATCAAGGGGGGATAAGCATGCCGAAGGAGCGTATTAGCGGTTACCAGCTCGTTATGCTGAGCAGCGTTTTGTACATCGCCGGGATGATGTGCAGCATGTTCAAGACGCTGGCGGAAGTGTCGATGCAGGACGCCTGGCTCAACTTCTTCTTGGCCATGCTGTACGCCTGGCTGATCGCTTATTTGCTGTACTTGCTGGCGCGGGCGTATCCTGGCAAAAATATGTTCGAGATCTGCGAGTTCGCTTGCGGCAAATGGCTGGGCCGCTTCATCAACGTGATCGTCCTGCTGTATGTGATGCACCTGCTCGTCCGGGATCTGCGCATATTCGGCGACTTCGTCGGTACGGCCGTGCTCCAGCGAACCCCGACGGAATATATTTACCTGGCCGCGATGATCGTGCTTATTTATTTTGCCACCGGCAATGTGGAGGAATTTACGCGCTCGGTCAATCTCCTGTACCCGATATTTTTCATCAATCTGCTGCTTCTTCCGCTGCTTCTGCTCAATGAAATGGACATGAGCTATATTCAGCCGATTCTGGCGACCGGAGCGGGGACCGTGATGAAGGGAGGAGCGCTCAGCGCGGGCTGGGGCGCTGATATTTTCGTTTTCGGGGCGTTTATGAGCTATATGGGCAACTCCCGGCAATTTTACGTATCGCTGAAATTCGGCATTATCGTCTCCACGGTGGTGCTGACCATCCTCATGATCCTATGCTTGTCTGTGCTGGGACCGGCCCTCACATGCAGGGCGATATACCCGGTTTACACGCTGACGCAGCAGATCAATATTACCGACTTCCTGGACCGGCTCGACGTTCTGCTGATCGGCTTCTGGATACCGGCATTTCTGTTTCGCATGATCATGCTGTACTTTTGCTTTTTGGCCGGACTTTCGTCCATGCTCGGAACGGGAAATTTGCGCGGGATCAACGTCATGAGCGGCTGGTTTGCGCTGCTGCTGACGCTCGTTTCGTTCAAGAGCGTGATGGAAGTATTCCGCTTCGGCAATTATGCCAGCTTCCCGCTCGCGCTTGTCGTCCAGCTGCTGTTTTTCGTCCCCGTCCTGATCGGCCTGTTCGTGAAGAGCTTCAAGAAGCCTCCCCGCAAGAAGCGGGCGGAGGGATCGAGGCGGCTGCGGATGGCCATTTGGGTTCTGCTTGCGGTAGCGATGACGGCTTTGTTCGCCGGCGGCTACAGCGGACACTTGTACAAAGGCTACGGCATAGCCGGAGGGGCCGTATACGGCGCCGCCTTGCTGGCTATAGCAGTTGTCGGCGCTATCGAATTTTGGCGCATGAACAGGATCGTGCGGCACCCCTCGGAACCGTAAAACAATTCATATTGCTTCCTCTCATTGCCATATGATAGATTCAGAGTACATGGCTTCATAAAGTGGAGAGAGAGAGGAAGCGTAAACCATGAATAGGAGAACAAGCGCGTTCCGGACGGCACTCATGCTGTTGATCGCCGCGATAGTTATCTCGGTTGCCGGGACGCCTGCGGTAAAAGCTGCCGGCACGAGCGACATCCCGGAGGTCGTCGGGCAGGTGGCGCCGTCCGTCGTCGCCATTATCGGCAAACCCGGGGAGGATACGAGCAAACCGTCCAACCGGTTCAATCTGGCCCACGGGACAGGGGTCGTTGTGCGTGCCAACGGATATATCGTCACGAATGCGCATGTGGTCAAGGACATGAGCAACATTGTCGTCGTAACGTCGGACGGCAAATCGTACCCCGGCAAGACGACCCATTTCGACGAAGAGAGCGATCTGGCGCTCGTCAAGATCGAGGCGTCCGGGCTGAAGCCCGCGGTATTCGCACCGGCTTCGGCTGCCAAGGTCGGCGAGACGGTGGTCGCTATCGGCACCCCGATCTCGTTTGCGCTGCGCAATTCGGTTACGGTCGGCATCGTCAGCGGCTTGGAACGGGCGGTCAACTCCAAGTACCAGCTGCTGCAAACCGACGCCGCCATCAATCCGGGAAACAGCGGCGGGGCGCTAGTGAATATGAAAGGGCAGGTCGTAGGCATCAATACGATGAAGTTCGTCGACAACACGATCGATAGCCTCGGCTTCGCCATACCAGTAGATACGGTGCAATACGTGCTGGACCATTTTTTTACATATGGCAAAGTCATGCGCCCTTATCTCGGGGTGGAGCTGGAGGAAAGCTGGGAAGCCGTCGTCGGCTTGCCCACCGAAGACGAGCTGCGCGTAGCCTACGTCGATCCGGACTCGCCAGCCGCGCTGGCCGGGATCAAGCAGGGGGATACACTGCTCCGTTTCGATCAAGCCTCGCTAAGAACCACCGTCGAGTACAACGAGCTAATGAAGCGTTATTTGCCCAAGCAGAAGGTGTCCGTTACGCTGAAATCGGGCGGGCAGACCGTGACCCGGGACGTCGTGCTCGGCGAGGACGATAGCGGAAACGCCAACTGGGTAAGAGCAACGGACGGATCGTATATCGATTCCGACCGCGGCAAGACGCGCATCGGCGACAGTCATTTCGGCTGGTCGCTGAAATACCCTGCCGGGTTGGTCAAAGCCCGGCAATCCGACGACGGCGGTTCGGTCATATTCGCCGATGCGAAGGGAGAATTCGCGCTCAACATTTCCGTGGAGGAGAAGCAGAGCGAGGACGTCTCTCCCGCCATTCTGCTCCGCAAGGCGGCCGCCAAGTCGGGCGACACGATTTTGCAGAAGCAAGTCGTGGAGCAGAGCGACCGTACGTACGCCAAGGTGGTCGGCAAGACGTCCACGGGCTCTTACTACGAGACGCGGGCTTTCTCCAAGGACGACCGCATCTACTATGCGCTGCTGTACGTACAGAGCGAAGAGCATTACAAGAACAGCTTCAAGCAGAAAACGTATCTCGATCTGCTGGACAGCTTCAGGCTGACGTTCGATGACAAGGACGACGCGCTCAAGGATATATCGGTTTACAAATCGGGCGACACGTCTTATACGAACGAGTATGGGCTGACGTTCGATCTGCCTTCGGACTGGAGCGCGAATCCGTACAGCGAGGAGCCGACCTACTGGAACAAGGAGGAGACGATCCAAGCGACGGTACGCGTCACCTCGGCCTCCTCGGGCGATACGCTGGATGCTTGGACTGAAAGGGAGCAGCGGCGGTTCGAGGACAGCTATGTGGAGAGCAGCCGCAAGACGGAGGGCTGGCGCGAGCTCGAGCTGTCCGGGGGCGTTCCGGCCAAGGAAAACCGCTTCTCCTTCTCGACGGGCGACGAATGGGAGCACCGGCATTCCATCTATTTGATCAAGGACAAGTACAAATACGAAATCGACGTTACGTTTACGGACAAGGAGGCCGGGGCGGTGCTGGACGGGCTGGTCGGCAAGCTTAAGGCGTCTCTCTCCGTATCGAGGGACAACGCCAACACGAGCCTCGGCATCATTCAGGACGAACGGGAGCTGCTCGATCCTTCGCGGACGGTCACGATGCGCAGCGGCAAATACAAGTACGCCGTCAGCGTGCCGGAGACGTGGGATTCGACCCACGGCAAATTCACCAAGGGCGACGAAGCCAACGTAGCGTATTATTTCACCGGCGGGATGTTCGAGATCGAGGCGGACGACCGCAGCAGCCTGGACGACGTCGTGCGCGACCTGGAGCAATCGTACAAGAAGAGCGCGGACAACGACGCGAAATTTGCGTACACCTCCTCAGACGAGACCGTGTTCGGACTGGAAGGCAAAAAGTTCGAGGTGGCCTACGGCAAAAAAAGCTCGCCTTACAAAGAAACGGTATACGTATTTGCCAAAGGAAGCATCGTCTACACGGTAACCCTGCAAATAGAGGACGCTTCGCATACGGAAGGCAACGCCAGCCGGCTGGACAAAGCGTTTCGTTCGATCAAGCTCGACTGATGCCGGTACGGGCAAGCGGAGGACGGGGCCGGAACTTGCCGGCCCTCTCGATCCGCTCGTGAAGAGGAAGACATGCGATAAAAAGCGAGGAGGAACGGAGATGGACTGGGATATTTTCGACGCGGAGATGACGTACAGCCCGGAAGAAGGGTATGCGGGGAAAGTGAGCTTTGCGCTGCATGGCCAGCGGTCCGGCTATGAAATTACGCTGCTTAGCAAGAAAGGCCTGGAATGGAGCTACAGCTTGAACTTTGCCCGGGAGTCCGGCAGCGAGGAGGAGATCGAGGCGACCGAGCAGCGGCTGGAGGAGGACGACGAGCTGTTCGACGCTTTGATCGAGGCAGCCAAGAGCAAACTGTAGCCTATCCGGCTCACCATGAAGAAGGCATTCGTTGTGCAGACGTTTCGGGCGTTGTTTAGTAGATCAGGCTGACGACCGCTGCTGGACCGAGGTTTGGGCAATCACGGAAAGGGATCCGCCGCCCGGCGGATACGAGCGGCTGCTTGCGTGCGAGGTCGGACTGGAGCAGGAGGCCGGCCCGCTGGAGGCGATCGTCCGCGGGCAGCTGTAAGGTCGCATGCTGATTAAGATTTCGCGGGAGTAGTGGCGGTTTATGTGGTAAAATAGGACTAGTATCCATCTGCGATAAGGGGATAAACGTCCTATGAAATTTCACGGATTTATTGGACCTTTGCTTGCCGTTGCGGTTCCGCTGCTGCTGTTCGAGTTTTTGCGGTCCTGGTCGGAGCTCGACCTCGAAATGAACCATCCCCGCGGCCATTTCTATGTGGTCAGCTCCGTTGCGCTGCTCGCTACTTTTATCGCTCTGCTCGCCGGGGTGGCGGGCAGCCGGCTGCGCAACATCGAAGTCAGCTGTCTCGCCTTGGCGTTCATTTCCCTGGCGGAGCTGTTCACGGTGCACGGCTTCTCAACGCCCGGACTTGTGATGAACCCCTCCTCTCTGACAGGCATTTCCGCCCAACTGAGCGTGATGCTGTGCGCGCTGTGGCTTGCCTTGTCCTCCCTGTCGTCCGATCATCCGGTTATCGTGCGTTTGTCGAGCTGGAAAAACTTCCTCGTCCCGGTTTGGACCGCTGTCCTGGGCTGCTTTGCCATCCTGGGCATTCTCGTCCCCGATGTCGTCAATCTGATCCCCTGGAACCGCAATCCGCTTAAAGCGCTCGTCACGGTAATTACGATCGCGCTCAACCTGATTGCGATGTATCGCTATTATCAATCATATCGGTATTCCCGATTTCCGCTGCAAGTATCCATCGTGTACAGCTCCGCCTTGCTGGTCGCCGCGCAAATCATCATGGTTTCCGGCAAAGCGTGGATGCTCAGCTGGTGGCTGTACCATTATTTGCTGCTCACGTCGATGCTTGTCATGCTAGTTGGACTGGTCCTGCAATATGCTTCGAAAAAATCGATTGCCGCGGCGATGAAGTCGCTGTTTACACAAGACCCTATCGAACGGATTACCAACAGCATTTCGCCAAGCGTCAAGGCGCTCGTGCTGGCCACGGAGACCAAAGATTCGTACACGGCCGGCCATAACTTCAGGGTGACGATGTACGCTTTGAGGCTGGCGGAAGCGATGCTGGCCAAGCCGGAGCAGCTGCGGGCATTGGCGCAGGGCGCGATCGTACACGATGTCGGGAAAATCAATGTGCCGGACTCCATCCTGAACAAGCCGGGCAGGCTGACCGAGGAGGAGCGGGCGGTGATCGAGCTTCATCCGGTCAAAGGCTATGAGCTATGCCGCAGCCTCGGGTTTATGAAGGACGAGTTGGACATCATCCGCCACCATCATGAGCGTTGGGATGGAACAGGTTATCCGGATCGGCTGGAGAAGGAGCAGATCCCACTTCTGGCCCGGATCGTAGCCGTAGCCGACGTTTATGATGCGCTTACCTCGAACCGCTCCTACCGGCAGGCGCGCACCCATGCCGAGGTTATCGCGTTTCTGATGGAACACAAAGGAACGCAGTTCGATCCGAACTGCGTCGATGCTTGGGCCGCGCTGTGCGAGCGGGACCCGCAAGCTTACCAGTACCCGGCCGCGATGATCCGGGAGGGAGGCATGCCGGCGGCAGTCGCCTCCTCCGGACGTATCGCGTTGTAGACGTTTCAGAGACGATCGGTCGGCTCGTACCAATGCGTGCGTTTCTGGAACCATTGGAATAGGTGCACGACCACGACTTTCAGCACGGCGTAGCCGGGAACGGCCAAGATGATGCCGAGAATGCCGAACAGCTTGCCCGCGGTCAAGATGACGAACAAAATCGTGATTGGATGGATATGCAAATTTTTGCCCATAATTTGCGGCGAGATGAACTTGCCCTCGACCAATTGGACGATCGTCCAGACGATAATCATCTTGAGCAGCATAATCGGCGACGTGACGATGGCGATAATGAGCGCCGGCGTAATGGCGATGGCCGGTCCCAGGTAAGGCACGATACTTGTGCAGGCGGCGAAGACGGCGAGCACGAGCGAATAATCGAGGCCGATGACCAAATAACCGATATACAGCAAAATGCCGATGCAGCAGCTGACGATAATTTGCCCCCGGATGTAGGAGCTGATCTGATGATTCATCTCCGACATGACGCTGAATGCTTGGCCGCGCAGCGAAGTCGGTAAAAACCGCAGCATAAACGAAGGCAGCTTGCGTCCGTCACGGAGCAGGTAGAATAAAATAAGGGGTACGGTAATGATCGACAGCACGACCTCGGTGACGGCCCCGACTACGGCGCCTATGCTGACCCAGGCATTGTTGACGATCCGGGATAGCTGCGTTGCCGCTTTTTCCACATAATTGGCCGGATCGAAGTTGAGCGTCTCCTGCAGACGGTCGAACAGCCCGCTCCCGACGATCTGCTCGAATTGCAGCTCGACCTGCTTACTGTATCTCGGGAAATTGTCCAGCAGACTGACGATCTGCTGTCGGATAAAAGGCACGACGATCGTAATGAGCAGAGCAATCAAGCCGATGATGAGCAAATACAGAATCAGGATGGAATAGACCCTGCGGAGACCTCGGCGTTCCAGGATGTCGACAAGCGGATTGAGCAAATAAAAGACGATGCCGGTCAGCAGGATCGGCAGGAAGACGGTTTTCACAAGCGCGATAAAGGGCAGGAAAATGTACGAGACATAAGAAAAGACGAGGATGTTCAGGCCGATCAGCAGCAGTACGAGCAAACTTAACACGAACCGGTTGTTGAGAAAAAATCGTTTGAATCGTTCCGTCCATGGCAAAGGATTGTTCACGTGGTCTCGATACCTCCATAAGCTATAAGCGAAATTTATGTTTGCCCGTCTTACCCGCACTGCGCCTGCCTTGATGCTGTTGGCGCGCGGTAAAGCGCATCGTGTCCGTCCGCAGTTGCCGGATGCCGTCAAAAAGCAATGGTGAAGTTTATAAGCAAATGCGAATAAAGATTAAATAATAAACTGTTTTCGGCGAATTATCTGACATTTTGTTCGGATATGACTCAATAAGACCCCGTGCGATCCTTTGATCTTTACTGACGTTACTTTATAATAGAGAATAACCAATTGCAACTATCTTCAATCCTAAGGGAGGTGTACCTGTCCGCCTCAAGAAAGGCGGGTAGGAAATTATTTGGAAAGTGACCCTGGTCCGATAATCCTGAATTTGTCCTTGGCGTTTATTTTGGTGCTTCTGAACGGTTTTTTTGTAGCCGTGGAATTTGCCATGGTGAAAGCGAGAAGCAGCCGTATCGATGCTTTGGCCCTGGAAGGAAACATTAGGGCGAAATTCGCGAGCCGGATATTGGGCAACATGAACGCATATTTGTCCGCTTGCCAGCTTGGTATCACGCTGACGTCTCTTGTGCTCGGTTGGCTGGGCGAACCGACGATCGCGCGAATTATCGAGCCTCTCTTGTCGAAGCTGGGCATGCCCCAAGGTCTGATTCATATTATTGCCTTTATTATCGGATTTACGATCGTAACCTCCTTTCATATTACCGTAGGCGAACAGGTGCCGAAAACGTATGCGATCCGCAAATCCGAAGCGGTTACGCTGTGGACGGCGATCCCGATGATTGTGTTTTTTAAAATCATGTATCCGTTCATTTGGGTATTGAACGGCGCTTCCAACTGGATGCTGCGCAAATCCGGCATCGAGCCCGAAGACGAGCACGACGTGGTTCATACCGAGGAAGAAATTCGATTGCTCGTCAAGGAAAGCCATAAAGGCGGCTTTATCGACAACACGGAACTGACGCTCGTCGACAACGTGTTCGAGTTCACGGAAACCGTTGCGCGCGAAATAATGATTCCCCGCACGGAGCTGGCCTGTTTGTATGCAGACCGCACCTTCGAGGAAAACATGGAGATTGCCACGACGGAAATGCGGACACGGTACCCGGTGTGCGATCCCGACAAAGATAACATTATCGGCTTTATTCATATCAAGGATTTGCTGAAGGCGCGCGACGGACTCGAACAGATCCGTTCGATCGTGAGGCCGATTATGAGCATTCCGGAATCGATGCCGATCAGCGCGCTTCTGAAGATGATGCAGAAGAAGCGTACGGAAGTCGCTCTGCTTATTGACGAATACGGCGGCACGTCCGGGCTGGTCACGATGGAGGACATTTTGGAGGAGCTTGTCGGCGAAATTCACGACGAATTCGATGAGGAACGCTCCAGCATAGAACAACGAGACGAATACACTCATTCCGTCGACGGTCTGCTCCATATCGAAGAGTTTAACGACTATTTCGGCTTGGATATCGAAACGGATGATTACGATACAATCGGAGGCTGGGTCTACTCCCAGGTGGAAATCCCGCCGAAGAAAAACCAGCAAGTGGAATTCAAAGGTTACCAAATGATTATCGAGGAAGTCGACCATATGCGCGTCTCCCGCCTAGTTATCCGGAAGATGGTGGAAGATAACGAGAACGAGGTCATATCGGTCGTATCATAATAACGGCTAACAGCAGCAGCTTGTGCGAAAAGCACAGGCTGTTTTTTTTGTTCCAGTGCTCGGCTATGAAGCCGGGGGGATGGCTTAACGAAATCTACACATAGAGTTAATCATCCGTTTACGAATCCCTCTTAGACTGGTTGGGAAGGCTATTCGAAATTATAGGAGGGTTTTGTTTGAAAAGAAAGATTTCCAAAGGGCTTCTATTATCCGCACTGGCGGTCACGATGATTCCGGCATCCTATTCCATGGCGCTCGGCAACGAGACGCCGGCACAGACGACGAAGACGCCGTCGCAAAACTTGATCGTTCTGATCGGCGACGGAATGGGTCCGGCTCAAGTATCGGCAGGGCGTAACTATTTGCGTTACGAGAAAGGGATCGATCATCTGACCCTCGACAGCTATTACGTAGGACAGGCGACGACGTACGCCGACCGGGGAGAAGACGGCGGTACGATCGTATCCGGCGTCGTCACCGACTCAGCTTCGGCGGGCACCGCTTTCGCGACCGGCAACAAGACATACAACGCCGGTATCAGCGTGTCCAACGAAGATGTGTCCAAGCCGTTCGCGTCGATCATCGAAGCGGCCGAGAAAGCCGGCAAATCGACCGGTCTCGTCACGACGGCCCGTATCACGCATGCGACGCCGGCCGTATATGCTTCCCACGTGCGCAGCCGCGACAACGAAAACGCCATTGCTTCCCAATACCTGGAAGGCGGAGTGGACGTATTGTTCGGGGGCGGCAGCCAGTTTTTCCTAAGCAAGGACGAGAAGGGCAAACGCGCCGACAAGAGCATTGTAGCCGACTTCCAGAATAAAGGATATTCGGTCGTGAAAAGCGCATCCGAGCTGGCTTCGCTTCCGGCGACTTCGGGCAAGGCGCTTGGCTTGTTCGGAAGCTCTCATGTCGATTATGTGCTGGACCGCACCAATGACACTCCGAATTTGGCAACGATGACGCAAAAGGCGCTGGACATTTTGTCCCAAAACAAGCAAGGCTTTGCCATCATGATTGAAGGCGGCCGCATCGACCATGCGAGCCATGCCAACGATTTCCCTTCCACGATCCAGGAAATGCTCGACTTTGACGCGGCGGTCAAAACGGCAATCGATTTTGCCAAGAAAGACGGCAATACGTCTGTAGTCATTACGGCCGACCATGAGACCGGCGGACTTTCGCTGGCCCGCGACAACATTTACGAGATGAACATGGATCTGTGGGACAAGCAAAAGCATTCTTCGGAATTCCTCGCCCCTAAGCTGAAACAAGCGAAAACGGTCGAAGAAGTTCGTGCCATCGTAGCGGAAAACACATTCATTCAGGATTTGAGCGACGAAGAGGCTCAGTTCATTATGAAGGGCGACGGTTCTTCCTACGCCCAAGAGGGCGCGTTCAACGCAGTCGTCTCGAAGCGGATGCTGATCGGCTGGAGCGGACACGGACATTCCGGCGTCGACGTAGGCGTATGGGCGTACGGTCCGATCGCGGAATTGGTCAAAGGCCAAATCGACAACACGCAAATCGCCCTTGCCGGCGCGCAAATCATCGGCGTCGACCTGAAGGCGGCTACAGCCGATCTGCAAGCCAAGCATGTGTATCCGAAATTTAAAATTACCCGGGACAATCAGGTCATGTACCCGGCCAAAGCGTTGGCCGAAGCGCTCGACGCAACCGTCACGTATGACGCAGCCAGCCGCACTGTTCAATTCAAAGGAACGGCCAAGACGCTCAACGTACAACTGGACAGCCTGATTGTATCCGAAGGCGGAACCGATACGGGATTGAAGGGCAACCTGGACAACAATGTACTGTACTTAACGTTGGATGCCTTCAACAAGCTGACAGGCAAAACGATGACGTGGGATGCCTTGTCCGAACGGATCATCAAATAAAGAAACATGCAGCGTAAACGGCGGCAGGGGGGCACTTTGCTCCCCTGCTATTGTTTTCGGGCGATTTTGAAAGGGGGCTTCACATGATTGTGCTGGACAATATCGTCAAATCGTACGCCCTTCAGGGGCAAAGCTTGCCGATTTTGCGCATCCGGCAGTGGAAGGTGGAGAGCGGGCAGCGGATCGCCCTGATGGGGCCAAGCGGCAGCGGCAAAAGTACCCTGCTCCATCTCATCGGCGGGGTGCTGAAGGCCGATTCCGGCGAGCTGCGCGTAGGGTCGTTCGAGCTGCACCGGATGAGGGAACCCGCCCGCGACTCGTTTCGCGCCGCGAATATCGGCTATATGTTTCAGGACTTTCATTTGATTCCGTCCTTAAGTGCGCGGCAAAACGTCGAGCTGGTCATGGACCGGAAGCTGGCAAGAAGAGAACGGCAAGACCGTATCGAGCATTGGTTCGAGCGGGTCGGGCTGACGGAACGGATGAACCATCTGCCGTCGCAGCTTTCCCGGGGACAGCAGCAGCGCGTGGCCATGATCCGGGCTTTGGTGAACCGGCCGCCGCTCGTGCTGGCCGACGAGCCTACGGGCAGCCTGGACCGGGTGACGGCGGAGAAGGTCATGGCGCTGCTGTTGCAGCTTTGCGGGGAAGAGAAGCTCACGCTGCTGACGGTCACCCATGACGATCAACTGGCCGGCATGTATCCGACGCGCGTTCAGATGAGCGAGATCAATGAGCTGATGGCCGAGCGGACGGGCGGAGACGCGATGGCGATCCGGGCAGGAGGCGCGTTATGAGCCAATGGATGCTGCTGGCGCGCAACATCGCGCACCGCAAAACGCTGTCGCTGTTAACCGTCGCCGCGGTGGCGGTCACGATTGCGCTGTTCGCGCTTCTGATCCTTTTCCGCGATGGCGTGGAACGCGGAGCGCAAAAAGGGTACGGTCCCTTTGATATCGTCATCGGCGCCGAAGGCAGCGAATCGCAGCTGGTGCTAAGCACTTTTTTTCGCGTCGGTTCACCTACCGGCAATATCCCAGCTTCGGTGTGGGCGTCCTTGAAGAAAGAAGAGCAGGCGGAGGCCGCGTTCGCCATGACGACCGGCGACCAGCACAACGGGTATCCGATCGTCGGCGTCGACCCGGGGTATTTTCAGATCCGCTACGGAGATCGCCAACTGGCGAAGGGCAAGCTTTATAGCCAACTGGGCGAAGTCACGCTCGGATACGATGCGGCGAAACGGCTGAACGCCAAAATCGGAGATACGTTCAGCGGCGCTCACGGATTGGCCGGGCATCTTGCCGAGGAGCATGACGATGAGGAAGAGGATGGGCACGAACACGAGGATGCGCATCACGCGTTCCGCTATACGGTAGTCGGAGTCCTGCCAAAGCTGGGCACCCCGGACGACCGGGCGGTGTTTACGACGCTCGACTACGCCTGGGCCGTTCATGAGCTGCCGGAGGATAGAAGAGATGTGACAGCGGTTATGATCAAGCCGAAGACGCTTCTCGGCGCGCAAATGATCAAGCAGAAATACGACAAAATCAATAACGTGCAGGCTGTATATACGAGCAAAGCGATTGCCGACGTACTGAACGTGGTCGACACCGGTTCGCAGCTGCTCCAGATCGTGATGGCGGTTTGCGTGGTGCTGGCTGCCTTGTCGCTGCTGCTGTCGCTGACGGCGGCCGTCAACGAGAGGAAGAAGGATGTCGGTCTGCTGAGGCTTGTAGGGAAGCCGGGCTCGTTCATCTGGCTTTGTCTGGTAGGAGAAGGGGCGCTTCTAACCGCCGTGGGCGTCGTGGTCGGCCTCGCGCTCGGTCATATAAGCGGCTGGCTCATCGGCGACGCGGTGTTCTCTCAAACGGGAGTACGCATTATCTCCGATCGGTTGCTCGCGAGCGAGCTGTGGATCGCCGCAGGCGCGCTTGCGATTGGAGCTGCGGCTTCGGCCGTACCGGCCTTTCGGATCTACAAGGTGGGCCCGATGGAACTGTTCCGTAGCTGACGACTTGCGTTGCAGCATACCTTCAACAAGGAGCGATGTCTTATGAAATACGATCGAAAGTTGATTCTGTACGGCGCACTGGCGCTTGCCATGGCTGGGCTAACCGGCTGCGGAGCGAAGGCCGGACAGGAGGCCGGGCAAGAGACGGCAGGTACTTTCGCGGCGGCGGCCCCTCGCGTCACCGAGACCGGAACTTCCGCGTCCGCCGCGGATTCGGCCAAGTCCGCGTTAACAGCCTCCTCCGTGGAACCGCTCAAACCTGCGCAATCCGCTTCTGCCGGTTCGCCGGAACAGCGGCAGCCGGAAGCGGATCGTCCCGCTGCGCAGCAAACGCCGCCTGCTGGAGGCGAAGCCGCTTCGGCGACGGGCAAAGATACGTTGCCGGCAGTCACGGTCAAGGAGCCGCCCGCCGCGCCGACGGAGGGCGAGAAAGCTCAAGCTCCATCCGTGCCGCCTGCCCAGCCGGAACAAGCGCCTGCTTCGCCAGCCGGACAGACGAATGAAGCCGCGCCGCCTGCCCAAGCTCCAGCCGCTCCGAAAAAGGCCGAGCCGTCCAAGTCGGCGTCGGCTACCCCGGCTATTCAATGGGCGGAGTTTTTCGATAACGAGAAGCAGGACCGGCCTTCGGAGAAGTTTTGGGATTTGAGCGACCAGAAGAAGACGGTCGAAATCAAAGGATATATGGGCGAAGTGCTGTCTTTGGACAAACATTGGTTTTTGCTCATTCCTCAGCCGGGAGCCGAGTGCCCGTTCGATAACGGGGACGAGACGTATTGGAATAAAATTATGATCGTGTACGTCCCGGATACCGTCAAGCTGCGCTACACGTCCGGACCGCTGAAAATTACCGGCCGGCTCGACGTCGGCATCAAGGTCGACGAATCCGGCTACAAGACGATGTTCCGCCTCTACGACGCCTCGTTCGAGAAAATCAAAGAATGAACGTGAGTCGGCAACTTTTAGCGGAGATATGACACAACAGGGGCATCCTTTCGGTTCGAAGTCCGGCCGAGACGATGCCTCTTTCCGTTGGATGCCGGATGCCATTTGATGGAGCAACTCAAGTGTGATACACTTTTCCCCATAACTTCTAGTCTTGAGTGTGGAAACGCTTCAATGAGCACAAGTCTTCCCGGCACCGTTGATGAGGGGGTCCAGAGCATGTTTCGCCGACGCAAAAGCGTCTTTCTGACGCTGCTGTTATCGTATATCCTGATTCTGATCATTCCCGTCACGATTTCGGCGGTGCTGTATACGAATATGGAAAACAACTTGGTCCAGAACGCGAGCCGGTCTAACCTGGCGATGCTGGAGCAGGTGCGTCAAATCGTAGACAACCACCTCCAGGAAATCGACCAGATGAGCGTGCAGATCGCCACGCATCCCAAGCTGCAGACGCTGTGGACGATTCCGGAGAGCGAGAAATACGTGCAATACGAAGAAGCGGTTAAAGCGCTTCGCAATATAAGGAGCGGTACGGGCTTTATTAACGATTTTTATATCCATCTGCGCAAAGGCGACGTCATTCTGACTCCGTCGCTAAAAACCGAAGGGGACTTGTATTTCAGTCAATTGTCCCCATACGTGGACAAAAGTCCGGAGCAGGCTCGCGAGCAGCTGTTAACCGGTTACCATTTCAAGACATTCTGGCCGGTGACGGGTATCCGGGACAACTCGACCGTGAGGAATGTCATTCAATGCGCTGTATCGTTGCCGCTCGGTGAGAAGGAAAACGTGTGGGGCACGCTGGTGATGAGCATCGAGGACCAGCAAATTTTCAACCTGCTGAAGCAGATCGAATGGGCCAATAGCGGCTCCATGTTCATTATCGACGACCACGGACAGGTGCTGCTGTCGACGACGGGGCGCTACGTTCTTCCGGAAGGTTTGTTGGAGGAGATTGCCTCCGGAAGCGGCTACCAGTCTTACCAGGCCAACGGGGAGCTTAATTTGCTGTCCCATACGACAGGGCAAAGCGGCTGGAAATACGTCTCGCTCGTACCCGAAACGGTCGTCCTGCAAACGGTGAACGAGGTGAAGGGCTGGGCGCTCGCTTTGCTTGCACTGGCTGTCGTCGCCGGAGCGGGCGTCGCTTACTGGATGGCCTACCGCAGTTATAGCCCGATTCGCGACATGATGATGGCCATCACGAACGGCAAACTCGCCGACACTCCTCCGCAGCTTGGCAACGAATACGAATTTATTAAGACGTCGATAGTGGAGACGATGGCGGAAGGCAAGGAGATGCGGCAGAAGCTGGAAGGCCATCTTCCCGTCGTGCGCGCCTACTTCTTGTCCCGCCTGCTGCGGGGGCAGGCGGATTCGACAGAGCTTCGCGAGGAGCAGTCGTTACCGTTTTTCGGCGTGCAGTTTCAATACAAATATGTGTGCGTCATTTTGATCGAAGTGGACGAGAGCAGCGAATTCGTGAAGGATGGCAGCGAACGCGAGTGGGCGTTGATCCGGTTTATTTTGTATAACCTGGGCAGCGAACTGATCGGGGACCGCGGCTATGTGACGGAGACGGACCGCAACCGGCTGGCGCTGCTGCTGACTATGCCCGACGATTCGGAGCATTCCGCACAGGAACGCGATGCGCTGATCGGGGAACTGAAGCGGCTGGCCGAGGAGCGGTTCCGCATGAAAATCGCCGTAGGGATCAGCTCGATCGGGCTCGGGCTGGAAAATACCGGCCTCCGCTACAACGAAGCGCTAGGCGCGCTCGATTACCGGATTATTCACGGAGTCAGCGCGGTCATTCACTTCGAGCAGATCAAGGACGAAGGCTCGACCTTTTACCATTATCCGATGGAAGTGGAAGCCCGGCTCATCAATGTGTTGAAAAGCGGGGACTATACGAGTGCGGAAAGCTTGCTGGACGAACTGTACAAGCAAAATATCGTATCCCGGGGCATTACGCCGGAGATGGGCAAATGCTTGTTCATCGATCTGCTTGGCACGGTGCTCAAAGTGCTGCACGCCTTGAAAATCGACGATCAGCAGCTACTCGGAGCGTCGGATACGGTGAAAAGCATTGCCAACAGCTCGTCCGCCGAATCGATGCTGCGCAAGCTCAAGGAGCTGTGCCGGACCATATGCGACAACGTCAGCGGAGCTCGTACCGACCAGGGGGAGCAGCTCAGTATCCGGTTACGGGAATATATCAGCGAGCATTACTCCGACCATGGACTGGGTCTGGCTTCGATAGCCGATCATTTTGGCATGACGCCTCAATACGTGTCGGGCTTCTTCAAGAAGCATAACGGAGAAAACCTGACCGACTATATGCTCGCCATTCGGATTCGCGAGGCGAAGCGGCTGTTGGCGAACCCGGATTTGACAGTTTTGCAGGTTGCCCAGCATGTCGGATATGCGACGGACATCGGTTTTATTCGGGTATTCAAAAAAATCGAGGGTATCACTCCCGGCAAATTCCGGGAGCTGCAAAACGGAGAAGCGGCGCCTTAAACGGGCAAAGGATTTTCCCGAGACACGAGTTCCTAGAAAGACAGTACGATTCCCGTAAGGCCGCCGATCCATTCGACGGTCTTTTTGGCGTTCGATGACGAGCAGGGATTATATTTAACAGCAAATCGGCGGAAGATAATCAAGAGCCAGGCGGCGACATCGGCCACTGTATCCGGGAAGTACAGACGGACAAACAGAACCGCAAAAGGTTGCGGCAAGCGGCTGAGATGAAGGACGGTTAGGCCAGTTTAAAATCGGTTGGTGCCTGATATGAAGGGCGGTTTATGCTTGGAGGCAACGGATTGTAGGCAAGCAACGCGAGTTCCTTTATAGTGGGGGTGTGGACGGAAACATCCACAATTACGAAAGGCATGGGAGGGTCAACAAGGATATGGTCAAAAAAATGAGAGTGCTTACATCTACGGCTGTGGTCGCATCCCTTATGGTCGCGCTGCTCGCGGCATGCGGCGGCAAGGAAGAATCGCCGAATACGGCGAATCCGTCACCGGGGACCGGTACGGAAGTGAAGGAAGCAGCCTATCCGAAATCGCTTACTTATTGGGTCAGTTTGAACCCGAACGCAGCGGTCACCATGAAAAGCTACAATGAAATAGCTGCCTATAAGGAACTGGAGAAAGTAACCGGAACGAAGGTCGAGTTCCAGCATCCGCCGACCGGTCAGGAAAAAGACCAATTCAACCTGATGCTGGCCTCCGGCAAGCTGCCGGACGTCATTGAATACGGCTGGAACGCCGCTCCGAAGGGAGCCGACAGTCTCATTAAAGAGAAGCGGATTATCCGGTTGAACGAACTGATCGAGAAGAATGCGCCGAACTTGACCAAAGTACTGAAGGATAATCCGGAATTCCGCAAAATGATCACGACGGACGAGGGCAACATTTATGTCATGCCGTTCCTGCTCGGGGACCCGCTGCTGTCGAGCGTGAACGGACCGGCGCTGCGCAAAGACTGGCTGGATAAGTTGAACCTTCAGGTGCCCAAAACGATCGCCGATTGGGAGAAAGTGCTGACGGCTTTCCGCGATGGCGACCCGAACGGCAACAACAAGAAGGACGAAATTCCGTATACGTACACGATCAATCCGGAGAACGAAACCGATATGAACCATCTCTTCGTCGGAGCATGGGGCATCACCGCGGACTTCTTCCAAGAAAACGGGAAAGTGAAATATGGCCCGATCGAGCCGCAATACAAAGAGTTTTTGACGACGATGAACAAATGGTACAAGGAAGGCTTGATTGATAGAGATTATGCTACGACCGACGGCAAGCTGAAGGACGCCAAAGTGACAGGCAGCCAAGTAGGTTCGTTTTCCGCCTACGCAGGCAGCGGCATCGGGCGGTATACGACGCTCGCCCAGCCGAACAATCCGAACTTCGCTCTCGTCGGCGCTCCTTATCCGGTGCTGAAGGAAGGCGACAAGGCGCTCGGTCAATATACGCTGCCGTTCACCGGTCTCGGCGCCGCCATCTCGGCGACGGCGAAAAATCCGGAGGAAATCGTAAAATGGCTCGACTACAAATACGGTCAAGAAGGCCACATGCTCTTCAACTTCGGTATCGAAGGGCAAAGCTACAAGCTCGATAACGGCTATCCGAAATATACGGACACGATTTTGAACAACCCGGACAAATTGCCGATCACGCAAGCGATGGCGAAATATTTCATCGCGAGCTGGAGCGGTCCGATCGTACAGGACAAACGCTACATCGAGCAATACTTCACAATGCCGGAGCAGCGCGACGCGCAAAAAGCGTGGATGGGCGCGGATCATTCCAAGGTAATGCCTCCGATCACGCTGACTGCGGACGAAAGCTCGAAGACTGCTTCGATCATGAACGACGTCAAAACGTATCGCGACGAAATGGTCAACAAGTTCATTATGGGTTCAGAGCCGCTGGCCAACTACGACAAGTTCGTGCAGACGATCAAGAGCATGGGCATCGACGAGGCGATCAAAGCGAGACAAGCAGCGCTTGACCGTTACAATAACCGGAAATAACGAGATCGCTCGCGTCTGGGCGCGATCCGGGCGTCGGGAGAATCCCGCGCCCGGGAAGGCGTCCGTCGTCCGCCACGCATACCGATAACGACACTGAGGAGGGCTCGTATGTCTGTAGTCACGAAAGAAAAGTCGGGTCCCCCGAAGCCCGAGGTCGACAAGAACGCCTTCAAGTATCGCGCCAGACGCGATTTGAAATTGAACAAGTACGTTTACTTGATGCTCGTTCCGGTTGTAGCCTATTACATCGTTTTTTACTACGTGCCGATGTACGGGCTTCAGATCGCCTTCAAGGACTTCTCGCCGGGACTCGGCTTGTGGGATAGCCCATGGGTCGGCTTCCAGCACTTCGAGAGTTTTTTCGGCAGCTATTACTTTTGGCGGCTGCTGCGCAATACGCTGCTGCTCAGCTTCTACGAGTTGCTGTTTGGTTTTCCGGCGCCGATTATTCTGGCGCTTCTGCTAAACGAGATACGCAGCAATTTGTTCAAGCGTGCGGTTCAGACGGTTACCTACATGCCGCACTTCATCTCGGTAGTCGTTATCGCCGGTATGATGGTCGATTTCCTGTCCCGCGACGGCCTGATTAATATTGTGATGGGTTTCTTCGGCATCGATCCGATCGCCTTTCTCGGGGAAAGCAGCTGGTTCCGGACGGTATTCGTCTCCTCGAACATTTGGCAGAGCGTCGGCTGGGGCTCGATCATCTACTTGTCCGCCATGTCCGGCATCGATCCTTCGCTCTACGAGGCCGCGAAGGTGGACGGGGCTTCGCGCTGGAAGCAGACGATGCATATCACGCTTCCCGGCATTATGCCGACGGTCATCATCTTGCTGATCCTGCAGATGGGCAACCTGATGTCGGTCGGTACGGAGAAAATATTGCTGCTGTACAACAGCACGACCTACGAAACGGCCGACGTCATCGGCACATTCGTATACCGCAAAGGGATTCTGGAGTCCAACTTCAGCTACAGCGCGGCGGTCGGTCTGTTCAACTCGATCATTAACTTTATTTTGCTCATTGCGGCCAACACGATCAGCCGGCGCACGAGCGATACGAAGCTCTGGTAGGAGGAGGAACGTTCATGAATCATCGCAGTCTGGGAGAACGCACGTTTGACGCGGCCAATGCCGTATTTATGATCGGGTTGTCCATCGTGACGATCTATCCGTTTCTGTACGTCCTCTTCGCCTCCTTGAGCGATCCTTCCTGGGTGGTGCAGTTGCGCGGCTTGATCTGGTTTCCGCACGGCTTCAACCTAGAGGCGTATAAGCTCGTATTCGCCAACCCTTCGATCCTGACCGGTTATGCGAATACCTTGTTCTATGTCGTTATTGGCACGGCGCTCAACATTCTGATGACCTCGCTCGGCGCCTACGCGCTGTCGCGGCAGCAGGTCATGTGGAAAAACCCGATCATGTTCATGATCGTATTCACGATGTTTTTCAGCGGCGGCCTTATTCCGACCTACTTGCTCGTCAACAACCTCGGCATGCTGGACAGCCGTTGGGCGCTGATCATTCCGAGCGCGATGAGCGCCTACAACCTGATCATTATGCGCACCTCTTTCCAGGCCATACCGGTTAGTCTGGAGGAATCGGCCAAGCTGGACGGAGCCAACGATTTCACCATTCTGTTCCGCATCGTGCTTCCGTTGTCGATGCCCGTGGTGGCGGTCATGATTTTGTTCTACGGGGTCGGTCACTGGAACTCGTGGTTTAACGCCCTGATTTACTTGCGGACGAGGGACTTGTACCCGCTTCAGCTGATTTTGCGGGAAATCTTGATCACCAACAGTACCGATTCCATGATGACGGGGGTCGGAGGCGGCGATAAAATGCCGATCGGGGAGACGATCAAATACGCGACGATTATCGTGGCAACTCTTCCCATCCTGCTGCTGTATCCGTTCCTGCAAAAGTATTTCGTCAAAGGGGTTATGATCGGGGCCATCAAAGGTTAAAACATAACCTATCCGTTTGGGTCAGCCAGAGTGTTTGGTTGGCCTGTTTTTCGTTTTATCCCAATAGACAACCGTCGGTCAGAGGCCAATATGGGGAAAAAGGATTTGCGCCTCGCTTCCCGATTGATTAAGATAGCGGTAAAGGATACGTCGGAGGCGGGGCAGCGCCCCTCCAGGAAAGGAAGAACACGTTGGAGACAGGGCGTTACGGGTGGGGAGAAAGGCAGTTGTCGCGGCTGCTGGCCGTATGCGGCTTTGCGTTGTTCGGCTGGATGCTGGCGTATGCGTATCAGAATACCGCGAATTTCTTCGAATCGGCGGGGACGATCGTTCTGCTGGGGATCGTGGCGCTCGCCGTCTCGGTGCTGCTTGCGTTTGTGCTCGGCCGCTATGCGGGCCGCGCCGTATCGCTAACGGTCATCGTGCTGCTGGCGGCCGGGTTGCGGCTTCTGTGGGTGCTGAATGCGGATACGCCGCCGGTGTCGGACTTTCTCGATATGCACGAAGCTGCGCTGAGCGCGGCCGCCGGCGATTTTTCGTTCGGAACGAATGAGTACTTTACGCGCTGGACGTATCAGATCGGTTTCGCCTTGTATGAGGCGCTGGTCATCAAGCTGTTCGGCCCGTCGCTGCTTGTGCTGCAATCGTTCCAGATCTTGTTTCAGCTCGGAACGCTGCTTGTAATATACGGAATGGCCGTCAGGGCGTTCGGCGAAACCTCAGCCAAGGGCGCGGCGCTGCTGTACGCGCTGTACGTGCCGAACATTCTGATGTGCTCGGTGCTGACGAATCAGCATATTTCGGTGTTCTTTTATGTTCTCGGCCTGTTCGTCGTCATGCGCCGTCGCTTCTCCGGGAAGACCGATTGGCTGTTGGCCGGGTTGTGCTTCGGCTTGGCGAATCTGATGAGGCCGCTCGGCAGCTTTTTCCTGGTCGGTTTTATCGTCTATGCGGTATTGTTCCTGCTTGTACCCGGTATCCGCGAACGGAGGTGGCCCGCTTT
The DNA here is from genome assembly GCF_039536325.1 of Paenibacillus hodogayensis. NCBI lineage: Bacteria > Bacillati > Bacillota > Bacilli > Caryophanales > Paenibacillaceae > Paenibacillus > Paenibacillus hodogayensis. Next base: position 99,146 of record NZ_BAAAYO010000013.1, on the reverse strand, counting down.
GGCTGCCAAATGCGTCGGTCTGCTTGCCGTCTATTGGCTTGTGCAGCAGGCGGCCGGCGCGGCGCTCGTCCAGACGGGCGTCACGCCGTATCCGCTGGAGAGCCGGGAGCCGTACTGGAAATTCGTCGTCGGTCTCAATCCGGCGACCAACGGCGGCTGGTCTTACGACGATACGGTGCTCGTGCAGCAGGTGCCGATCGGAGAGGAGCGCAACCGGCTCGAGTTGGAGCTGGTGAAGGAACGATTGGCGGACAAAAGGCAGGTTGCCGCGCTGCTCGTCAGCAAAGCGAAGACGATGTGGGGTGGGGACGACTCCGCTCCGATGTGGAGCATGCCCGATCAGGATCGTCCAGAGCTACGGGGGAAGCTGATCCGAAGCGAGCGGATTGAATACGTGCTCCTGGCCTTTCTCGGTCTGGTCGCCGCTACGTTGATCGCCGTTCGGGGCGCGTCGGCGGAAGCCTCGCTGCTTGTGCTTCTGCTGCTTGGTTACGCGGCGCTTCATCTTGTCATCGAGGTGCAAACCCGGTACCGGTACGATATATTCCCGTGCGTCTTCATACTGGCGGGCTTCGGCCTATCCGTTCTGGCCGGAGGGTTCAGACGGAAGCCGCCCGACGTAAGCACCAGCGAGCCCGTTTCCTAGCGAACGGGCTTATTGCCCGTTTTGGCGCAAGGCTTGCGAATTTGTATAATGGAGGCATCGGACAGTCGGAGGGGAGCGAAGACGTATGTATACGATCATGATCGTCGAGGATGATGATAAAATTGCCGCGATTCTCGGCAGCTATTTGGACAAGTACGGCTATGCATCCGTTCGTGCGAGCGATTACCGCAATGTGAAGCAGACGTTCGCCGAGCTCGAGCCGCATCTGGTGCTGATCGACATTAATTTGCCGCAGTATGACGGGTTTTATTGGTGCAGGCAAATCCGCACGATATCTAACGTGCCCATTCTGTTCCTGTCCGCTCGGGTAGGCGAGATGGATCAAGTGATGGCGATCGAGAACGGCGGGGACGATTATATAACGAAGCCGTTTCACCTGGAAGTCGTGATGGCCAAAGTGAAAGGGGCGCTGCGCCGCGCGTACGGCGAATACGCCTCTGTCTCCGTGACCGCATCCGATCGGATCGAGGTGGAGGGCTTGACGCTGGATCGCGCCAAAGGAACGCTGGAGTGGGACGGCAGGCGAGCGGAGCTGAGCCGCAACGAGACGAAGCTGGCGGAAGAGCTGATGAAGCGGCCCGGGGAGATCGCCACGAGGGAGCAGCTGCTCGAAGCGCTGTGGGACGACGTGACGTTCGTCGACGACAATACGCTCAACGTAAACGTGACCCGGGTACGCCGCAAGCTGGAAGAGATCGGGATCGACAAGGCTGTCGATACGGTGCGCGGACAAGGCTATCGGCTGCTCGTTTCCTGGAGGGACGTGCCGTGACATTCAACCGTTTTCTCGCCGACCGGCTCGGCTACATTGTCATTTATTTATTTAATCTGCTGCTCGTGGTGCTCGTCATCCAGCTGGAATTGAGCGCGCAGCGTTCGGCGCTTGGCCTCGATGTTTTGCTGTATGCCGGTTTGCTGTCCATCGTAGGTTTAACGGTCTGCCTGCTGATCGATTATGTACGCTGCCGCCCGTTCTACCGGCAGTTGGACCGCCTGCTTCAGAACGGGATGAATCTGGATGACGCGGTCGGCCTCCAAGAAGCGGCCACCCGGGAGCAGCAGGCGATGCAGACGCTGCTGCAAGCCCAATACGGCAAATATATCGAACGGCTGGAGCAGTACATGCAGCAGCAGGAGCAGCATCAAACGTTCGTCCGACAGTGGGTGCATCAGATGAAGACGCCGGTATCGGTCATTGGCTTATTGACCCAGCAGGCCGATCAGACGGCGAACGGGGAAACGAAGCGGCTGGCCGCCAGCGTTCAAGAGGAGAACGAGCGGCTGGCGCATGGGCTGGATATGATGCTGCATACGGCGAGATTGGAGAAATTCGAGCTGGATTTGCACAGCAAGCGGGTGGAACTGATCGGGGAGGTGCGCTCCGTTATTAACGAGCACAAAAAAGCGTGCATTCGCTATCGTCTGTTCCCGAAGGTGGAAGCCGCTGGCGAACGCATATGGGCGGAGACGGACGAGAAATGGCTGCGCTTCGTGCTGAATCAGTTAGTGACGAACGCGATCAAATATTCCAAGCCGAAGGATGGCGCGAAGACGCTTACGGTCAAGGTTGAGGAGTCGGACGAATTTTGCCGGATCGTCGTCAAGGACGAGGGCATCGGCATAGCCGAACACGAGCTTCCGCGCGTATTTCACGCTTTTTTCACCGGAGAGAATGGCAGAAAAACCGGAGAATCGACCGGCATGGGGCTGTACTTGGCGAAGCAGGTGTGCGACCGGCTCGGGCATCGGCTGGACATCGCGTCTTCGCTCGGCGAAGGCACCGAGGTCACGCTGAGCCTAGCGCGGCACGCCGGATTGCGACGGTTAAGCTAGAAGAAAAGGAAGTGCCGTGAGGCGCATTTGAGGGGGAGGGACCTGCACGCGATCGCGGGTAGCGAGTCAACGGCGGGAGGGGGTGCAAAAGGAAGAGGGCAGGGCCCTCTTACTCCGGTAGCAGCCCGCTGTCTTGGACTTCCTGATGGATTTCATCGGTGAACCGATCCAGACAATTGCAATAGTAGTCTCTGCGGCAGATGGGACAAGGAACGGACAGTAGCCGCGTAATGCTGCTGATCTTCCAGTCGGGATTTTTCTCGTAAAAAATCCGGCACTTCGTCTTGTCGGAGAATGTGACCAAAAACTGGTGAAGACCCAGCTTTTCGTTGGTATCCGACTTTTGAAGGTCTGTTACGTAAAATTGATGCATGCGATCACCCTAAAGTTTGAATGGTCTGGCGCAAAGCGGCCCGGCTAGCGGACGTTCGAATAACGGCCGGCAGGAGGGTTCGGCTTTGTATGGGACGTTTACTAGTATACCATATTTGCCTGCTGTGCAAACGGAATCTTTGCTTGACGTACGGGGAAAGCCGTATTTTTTTGCTTGCCGAGCAAAGGAAAAGTGACAAAACTGTAAGCTTCGCTCCCGCGGAATGAAAGGTTGATCGATAGCTGCCGCCCCGGCCGTTCGGATACACTACGAATAGAAAATCTATTACTTGCACCTATTGGAGGAGTGGCAATGAACGTCTTGAAGGCGCAGGCGCTATCGAAAATATACGGTACGAAGCAAAGCAACGTGACTTACCGGGCGCTGGATCATTTCGATTTGGAGGTCGAGGCGGGAGAGTTTGTGGGCGTGATGGGGCCGTCCGGCAGCGGCAAAACAACGCTGCTCAACCTGCTGTCGACGATCGACCGGCCTACATCGGGCCGCATCGAGGTGAACGGCATCGATCCGAGTCTGCTGCGGAACAAAGAGCTGGCGTTGTTCCGGCGCCGCAAGCTGGGATTTATTTTTCAGGACTTCAATCTGCTCGAGACGTTGTCGATCAAGGAGAATATCGTCCTTCCGCTCGTGCTGGACAATGTGAAAGTGGCGGACATCGAGCGCAAGGTTAAGGAGCTCGCCGAAGTGCTGGGGATCGCGCACATTCTGGACAAGCGGACTTACGAGGTGTCCGGCGGACAGCAGCAGCGGGCCGCGATCGCCCGGGCGATCATTCATGAGCCCGCAATCGTGTTGGCCGACGAACTGACCGGCAACCTGGACTCGAAGGCGGCCAAAGACGCGATGGAATCGCTGCGCCGTCTGAACGAGGAGCAGGGAACGACTATTCTTATGGTCACCCACGATCCTTTCGCCGCGAGTTATTGCCGCCGCATCGTCTTTATCAAGGACGGCAAGCTGTTCTCGGAAATTCGCCGGGGGACGAACCGGCAGGCGTTCTTCCAACAAATACTCGACGCGCTCAGCGTGCTGGGAGGGAACTTCGATGACGTTGCGAACGCTCGCCAGGAGTAATGTGAAGGGCAATTGGAACCGGTATATCGCCTTTTTCCTGAGCAGCACCTTCTCGGTCATGATCTTCTTCATCTATGCGGCCTTCCTGTTCCACCCCGACGTGATTAGCGGCGAGATCCGGGCAGCGGATAAAGTCCGCTACGGCATGGTATTATGCGAATACATCATTATTATTTTCTCGTTCTTCTTCGTGCTGTACTCCATGTCTGCCTTTCTCAAAACGCGCAAAAAAGAGTTCGGGCTGCTCCGGTTGTTCGGTACGACGAACGGGCAGATCGCCCGGCTCGTGCTGTACGAAAACACGCTGATAGCGGTGCTGGCTATTGCCGCCGGAGTAGGCTTGGGCGCCTTGTTTTCTAAGCTGTTTTTCATGGCGATCGCCGAATTGCTGAAGGTGGAAAGTCCGATCCGGTTTATTCTTGCACCGAAGGCGATCTGGCTGACCGTGGCGGGCTTCTTCGCGCTATTCGAGCTGATAACGCTGTATACGCTGATCGGCGTCGGGCGCAGTCAGATCATCGACCTGCTGAAGGCGGCGAAGAAGCCGAAAAGCTTGCCCGCGTATTCCATGGGGCTGGTGGTGCTTGCCGTCAGCTGTTTGGCCGCCGGCTACTACATGGCGTTCCATTCGACTTTGGCACATATCCTGTTCCTGATGTTCCCGATTCTGACTACCGTCGTGGTCGGCACTTACTTCCTGTTCACGCAGGCGAGCGTGGCCATTTTGCGGCGTCTCCAGATGACGCCGGGCTTGTATTACCGCCATACGAACCTGGTTACCGTAGCCCAGCTCGTCTTCCGATTGAAAGACAATGCGCGCACGCTGTTCATGGTTGCGATACTAAGCGCGGTCATTCTGACCGCTTCGGGCACCTTCTACGTGATGTACGAGGATACGGAGGGCCGGGTGATCGCGCAATATCCGCACGCGTTTAGCCTTATCCAGCGCGGAGGCGAGGGGCCGGCGAAGGTCAGCCTCGAAGAGATGAAGCGGCATCTGGCGGAGAACGGTCAGCAGCTTAAGTACGAACTGCAGCTGACGGGCGTAAAAGTGCCGATTACCCTTGCACAGATGAGCAACAAAAAGACGGAAGCGCTGCTCGTGCCGGAGGAAGCCTACAACCAGGCCGTACGGCAGCTGGGCGGAAGCGCCGTACGGATCGAAGCGGGCCATGCTTTGTATGTGTTTCCGTACAAAGAGGTCGCGGTCGAGTTTTTCGCGAAAGGAAGCCGGCTGGAGACGAGCTTGGACGGCAAGCCGTTGACGCTTGTCTCGGACGGGCAGCTTAACGGCGGGGTTACGAATGTGGACGCAGATTACACCTCCATGCTGGTGTTGAACGACAACCACTACGCGGAGCTGACCCGGGGACTGCCGGCCTCGAAGCTGGAAACGTACTACGGTCTCGAAACGAGCAACTGGAAAAGCTCGCTTGAGGGCTCGCAGCGGCTCGCCGAGGCGCTGCCGCAGGAAGCCAGGCAAGGACTGAAAATGCGTATCGGGGACTATTTGGCCTACAAGCAGTTCAATTCGTTGACGCTATTTATCGGTCTGCTCGTCAGCGTCCTGTTCTTCGTCGCCTCCGGCAGCATGCTGTATTTTAAGCTGTTTACGGAAATTCAGGACGATCAGGCGCAGTTTCGGGCGCTTTCCCGGATCGGCATGTCGGAGAGGGAAATCCGCAAAATTACCGGGACTCAGGTGGGGATCGTATTCTTCCTGCCGGTTGCGGTCGGCGCCGTTCATGCCGCGTTCGCCTACAAGGCGCTCGGCAACTTGCTGAACACCGAGGTATGGTACTTGGGCCTCGCAGTGATGGGCGTATACACGCTGCTGCAGTTCATGTACTTCGCCTTAACGCGCCGAGCGTATATGAAGCAGCTGCGGCAAGGGTGAGAAGACGGGAGAGGCGGCCCGCTGCCCCCGTCTCTCCTTCCAAGCCCTGGTCGAGCAGAGGCTCCGGTTCTGGCATTGGCGGCAAAACAGTTCAGGCTCCGGCACTTGCGGCCGGAGCCGGCGTGCTCGAGGTAGGTGCGGAACAGCGACGATTCGGCCAATAGTTCCTCGTACGTTCCGCTCTCCGCGACAGCTCCGTCGCGCATGACGATAATATGATCCGCTTGCCGGGCGATCGACAGGCGATGGGTGATGAACAGCAAGGCGCAGCCGGGCAAATGGCCAATCAACTTGCTTAGCAGCCTATGCTCGGTCCGGGTATCCAGCGCCGAAGTCGCCTCGTCCAGAACGAGGATAGCCGGCTTGCGCAGGAGCGCGCGGGCGATGCTGATGCGTTGGCGCTCGCCGCCGGACAATTGCAGCCCCTGCTCGCCTACGCGGGTATGCAAGCCGTCCGGTAATCCCCCGATCCATTCGTCCAGCTCGGCAACCCGCATGGCGTTCGCGATCTCCTCCGTACCGGCGTCTTCGCTGCCGTATACGAGGTTGTCGCGGATCGTGCCGCTGCGCAGCATGACGTCCTGCGTGACGCACAGCAGGCGGCGGCGCAGCCAATCTGGATCAAGCTGCTTCAGCGGCACGCCGCCCAGCGAGACGACGCCCGAAGACGGCTGGTGCAGCCCGAGCAGCAGTCCGGCGAGCGTCGATTTGCCCGATCCGCGGCGGCCGACGACGCATACGACGGAACCCGGTGAGATTCGGAGGCTGACGCTGTTCAGCGCCGGGCGGTCCGTATTCTCGTATAGAAAGGAGAGACGGTCTCCCTCAAGGACAAGCGCTCCCTCCGGTATCCTGGTTCCGTTTCCGGACGCGACCGGATGGACGATTTCCGTTACCCGGTCGATGGCCGGCAGCACTTTGATGGCGGCAAGCGTCATCTGGATCAGCGAGACGCCGAAAGGCCGCAGCCAAGTAAACACAGTAATAAAGGCGACCAGTGCGCCGAGCGTCATGGCATGATTGACGACAAACCATCCCCCGACCGCATACATGAGAACCGGCGACGACGCATTCAGGACGGCATGGACCAGCTGAATCCGGTAATCGGTCAAGGCGCCGCGCCGGGCATGGTCCCGCTCTCGGCCAAGGCATTCCTTCACCGTACCGAGAGCTTGCGTCTCCCGGCCTGCGGCTTTCAGGAAAACGGCCGCCGTGACGAGCTCGCGGACCTTCTCTGCCACCTTGGAGCTGTGTCTCGACGCTTCCGCCCATCTTTGCTTGGCCCGGCTGCCCAAAGCGGTCGTCATGAACGCTTGTCCGACCCACAGCAGCAGGACGGCCGTCCCGAGAGCCGGATGCAAGTACAGCAAATAAGACGCCCCGCCGATAATCGTCACGATATGAAAAAGCAGGAAGCCGAGATTTCCGTTCGCGAATTCGCCGATGGCGTTCGTGTCGTTCAGGACGCGGGCGTGCAGATCTCCGATCGTCCGCTTCCGCAGCTCGTGCAGCGGCAGCCGCTGAAGCCCGTCGTACAGCCGGGCCCGGCCCTCGCCGGTCAGCCGTTCCATAAAACGGCCGACGTATACTTCGGCGACGATCATCAGGCTCCCGGCGATCGGGGCGGCAACCATGCACAGGACTACGACCGCGAGCCAGCTCCAGTCCCGCGCCGGGAGTACGGTTTCCAGTACGTATTGGGTCAAAAACGGCGGAGCGAGGTACAGCAGACTGCCTACTATGTTTTTCAGAAAAATGAGCAGCAGGTTCGGCCAGCGCGGACCGGCATGCGCGCGGATATAGGCCAGAACGGGCGATCGTCTAGCGGAGCGTGGCGACGGGCCGAGATTCATGCTCCACTCCTCCTTCCTTCCTTTCGGATTCGTAATACCCGCTGCGATCCTCGGCAAACTGCTCGCGTTCCCGCCGCCACAGCTCGGCGTACAAGCCTTGGCGGGTCAGAAGCTCCCGATGCGTCCCTTGCTCGACCAACTCGCCGCGATCGAGGACGAATATGCGGTCGGCGATTGCGGCTCCCCGCAGACGATGCGTGACGGCAAATCGCGTCGTGCCGCCCGCGCGGGCATGCAGCGCTTCGTAAACGGCGGTTTCGGCTTCTTGGTCGAGGGAAGACGTGGCTTCGTCCAGTAGAAGCAGGTCGGGCCGGGCGACCATCGCGCGTGTAAGCGAGACGAGCTGCCGCTGCCCGCCGGACAGCCGGGCTCCTCCGGGGCCGATGTCGGTTTCGTAGCCGTCCGGCAAAGCTGTCGCCAGATCCGCGGCTCCGAAGACGCCTAGCCATTCATCTAGCTCGGTTTCGTCGGCCGGGGCCAAATAAGTCAGGTTGCTGCGCAGGCTGCCACCGAATAGGGCGCTCTCCTGCATCACGTAGCCGCATCGTCTGCGTAGGTGCGACGCATTCAGCTCGGCAAGCGGCGTTTCCCCAAAGCGGATCTCGCCTCCGCTCGGTTCCCGCAGCCGCAGGAGCAGTTGGAGCAGCGTGCTTTTGCCCGCTCCGCTCGGCCCTACGATCGCGATATGCTCGCCCGGTTCCACCTTGAAGGTGAGTCCGCGCAGCAGATCGCCGCGCTCGCCGGCCACGCTCACCTTACGGAATTCGACCGGCAGGCCGCGGTAATCCGGCAGCGTGCGCAGCCCCGGCCGCAAGCCGGGCTCGACCGGCAGGTGCGAGTAGTCGACGATGCCGCGTATGCGCGCCCGAATATCGGCGAAGGCGGCGTAGAGCGAGAAAAAGGAGCGGACCGGCGCGTTGACGGCCGGGATATAAGCGACGATCGCGACGAGCTGCCCGACGGTCGCGTCGCCGGTGGCCATTTGCCATCCAGCGAACAGGAAGACGAGCGCCGGCGCCAGCGAATCCGGAATGCGGGGGAAGAGGCGGTACAGGCTGTCGGCGACACCCTCTTGAAATTTCAGCCCGGCCCAGCGGCTCTGCTCGGCGGCCACCGCTTCGTATTCCTGTCGCTCGGTGCCGTACAGCTTGATCTGGATCATCGTTTCTAGCTTCTCCAACAAGCTCTGGCGAACCCGGCTGTCGTGGGCGGCCAGTTCCAGACGGGTGCGACCGCGCTTGCGTCCGAACGCATGCACTGGAATGAACAAAAGGACGTAAGCGGCGACAAGCGCAACCGCAAGAGGCGCGTTCCAGCGGGCGATCACGGCCAGTGCCAGACCTGCGAGCAGCAGCTCCTGAAGGAAGCCCGGCAAGGTCGATAGCCCGAACTTCTGGATCGCCCGCGTATCCTGCGTGCAGCGCTGTAGCAGCTCTCCCCGCGCCGTGGCGGCGAAGAACGGGGCCGAGGTTCGGAGAACCGTGCCGAGCGTGTCCTCGGTCAGCTTGTACGACAGATCGGTCATCGTCTTGTTCGATACGTAAGCGCGGCAGGCGACGCAAAGCTCGAACGCCAGCAGAACGGCCAGCAGCAAAACCGCCGGAACGGTCAGGCCGGCTTGTCCGCCTGCGGCCGCCGCTTCCATGAGCCTGCCGATCAGCAGCGGGGCGGCCGCGCCGCATGCGGAGGCGGCGGCCGTGAGCAGGGCGACGAGCAGGAACGCCCGTTTGGAGCGGGTTAACTGAGCCGCGAAGAACGCCAGCCAGTCGGGAATGGCAACGAACGCGAGCTTCACCCGGAATCACCGTCCTTTTTCCTAAAAAGTGTCATTAGCGTATCAGTTCGGTTTCCAGAGGGTCAAACTTTAAAAACAAGTGTTCGCTTTATTCGGCTTGTCCGAGGGGAGCATAAGGATGCCGGATATTGCCGTTTTCTGAAAACGAAAGCTCTGTTATGCTCCCGATTTCATCTCTTTTTGCATCAAAGGCGTGCAATGCCGGAAGTCCCTTGCGGCCGTAAGGGCGGAGAGGCGTCGCTTTTTTTGCGTGTGGTTTGGACCTTTACAGGGAGGGGAACGGTCTTCTATAATGGTGGAGACAAGTTCCTTTTTGTTTATTATTATAGAAAAATAATTCCGAATCGGCTGTTAAGCATGTGCCGATTTCGCTTCGAGAGGAGATATGCGCATGCAAGCGGACCCGAATATTCGTCGGCTGGACACCGAGCAGATCAACCCGCGCACCCGCCATCTGGACCAATGCACGACGATGGAGCTGCTGACGCTGATGAATGCGGAAGACTTCCGCGTTCCCGCTGCGGTGGCGGAGGCGCTGCCGGCCGTCGCGGAGGCGGTCGAGCTGATTGCGGCCAGTCTGCGCACGGGCGGACGGCTGTTCTACGTCGGCGCGGGAACGAGCGGCCGGCTAGGCGTGCTTGACGCTTACGAGTGTCCGCCCACGTTCGGTACGGCGCCGGAGCTGGTGCAGGCGCTCGTGGCCGGGGGAACGGACCGGGATCGGGCCGACGAGTCGGCCGAAGACGATTCGGGATGCGGCGCGGCCGATCTCGCCGGACGGGGGCTGACGTCGGCCGATGTCGTCGTCGGCATCGCCGCCAGCGGACGAACGCCGTATGTGGTCGGCGCGCTTGAGTATGCCAGGTCGCTCGGAGCGTCGACGATCGCTTTGGCGTGCAGCCGCGATTCGGTGATCGGCGCGTTGGCCGACCGGAGGATCGAAGTGGCGGTCGGGCCGGAGGCGTTGACCGGCTCCAGCCGATTGAAGGCGGGAACGGCTCAGAAGCTCGTGCTCAATATGATCAGCACGGCGACGATGGTAAAGCTCGGCAAGGCGTTCGGCAATTTCATGGTCGACATGCAGCCGACGAACAGCAAGCTGAGGCACCGGGCATACGGAATCGTCGCGATGGCGACAGGGGCCGACGAGGCGGCGGTGGATGCCGCGATGAGCGCGACGGGCGGGCAGATGAAAGCCAGCATCGTCATGCTGCTGAGCGGCGTAACGGCCGAGGAGGCGCTGCGGCGCCTGGAGCAGGCCGGCGGCATCGTTCGCGGGGCGCTTGGCGGCTGAAGCTTCACATACGGTGTGCGTTTGCTTGGCTGTACTGGATCGGCTGTCAGCCAAGTCCGGACAGAGGGATGCAAGATCGGGGGGTACGCCGATATGGCTTTGATGCGCATTACGGGCTCGTGGTTCGATTTCTACCATCCGAATCCGTATGAAGGGGACTGCTGGAATGCGGTGACGCAGCGGTTTACGGCGGAGGACTGGGACCTGAAGCTGGCCGAAATGGCCCGGGCAGGGCTCGACACGCTTGTGCTGCTGAACGTGGCGCTGCACGGAAAGGCGTTTTATCCGTCCGAGATATGGTCTTATCGCTGGGATACGGTATGCCCGGACCCGCTGGAGGCGGTGCTTGCAGCCGGCGATCGGCTCGGGCTGGCGATTTATGTCGGCAACGGCTTTTATACGACGCCGATTATGGGCAGCTTGTCGATGAGCGGCGAGGCGTCTTCGCTGAAGTACGATTTTGCCCGGGAGCTTGCGGCCCGATACGGGCACCACGCCTCGTTCGCCGGATGGTACTTGCCGGTGGAGGCGGCGATTTTTACTTATTTCCCCGACCCTTATATCGCCTATGCGAACGAAATGGCAGGCTTTCTGCGCAAGCTCGGTCCGGAGAAGGTGCTGATCGCGCCGTACGGGACCCGTTCGATTACGGGGGACGACCGGTTTGTCGGCCAGCTTCGGTCGCTGGACGTCGATTATATCGCGTATCAGGACGAGCTGGGCGTCGAACGGACGACGCTGGAGGCGGCGGATGCGACGTTCGCCCGGCTGCGGGAAGCCCACGACCGCGCGGGCAAGCCGCTCTGGTCTGATCTGGAGCTGTTCCAGTTTGCCGGCAAAGTGCTTCATCCCGGATCGTTCGAGCGGATAAAGAGCCAACTGGAAATACTGTCGAACTATTCGGATAAAGTGTTATGCTATCAATACTTGGGCCTGATGAACGAGCCCGGCAGTCCGGTGCACGCCGGACACGAGACATCGGTGCCATTGTACGAACATTATATGGCTTACTTGCGCGCCAACGGGCTGTGGGACGCGAAGCAAGCGGGGATGGAGCGGGAACGATGAAGCGGCAAGTCGTATTCGGGATCGATATTGGAGGAACGAACATTAAATCGGGCATCGTGGATGCGGACGGTTCCATTCTGCACACCGACAATACGCCGACCGACGCTCAGGCCGGTCCGGCATCGCTGCTCGGCAAGCTGTACGGCATCGCTGCGGACTACAAAGCCCGGGCGGAGGCGGAAGGCTGGGAAGCCTGCGGCATGGGCGTGGCAACCGCCGGCTATGTGCACGCGGGAGAAGGGCGGATCGGATATGCAACCTCGAATATCCCCGGCTGGACCGGCGTGCCGCTGCGCGACAATATGGCTCGCGAGACCGGACTGCCGGTCGCGCTGGTGAACGATGCGCACGCCTTCGCGATCGGCGAAGCGTGGATCGGAGCGGGCCGGTCGCTGACCGAAGGGTTTCTGTGCATTACGCTCGGTACGGGCGTAGGCGGAAGCTGGATTACGGCGGCCGGAGAGCCGTATTACGGCCGGGACGGGTATGCCGGCGGCTACGGGCATATTGTCATTCGGCATGGCGGCCAGCCGTGCAACTGCGGATTGAAGGGCTGCTGGGAGCAATACGCTTCGGTGCGGGCGCTTATGCGCCAGGCTGCGGAAGCGGGCATCGGCGAGTCGCTTACCGGCGGATCGGCCAAAGTGCTGTTCGAGCTGGCGCGCGGCGGGGACGAGACCGCATTGGGCGTTATCGACCGTTATGCGGAATATGTCGCCGTAGGCTTGACGAGCTTGACTCATGCGCTCAATCCGCATGCGGTCGTCATTGGCGGCGCCGTTACGGCGCAAGGAGATTTCCTGTTCAGCCGCATCGACCGCATGGCGCAGGAGCAGCGGATGCCGGCTTATGGTCCGGTACGGATCGTGCCGGCGGAGCTTGGCGAGCATGCGGGCCTGGCCGGTGCGGCCAAGCTGGCGTGGCGGTCCGCCCTTCGGGCGTAACACGGGAAAGGATTGCCGAATAATCGGCAAGACTAGCCGGTATAGCCCGGCGTTGTACGATTAAACGCGCGGTTTGCTCCATGATCGGATTCCGGAAAAACACAAAGGCTGTCTCTCAGGAATAAAAACCTGCCGAGACAGCCTTTGCTTATGGGAAGTGAGCCACGAGGCTCAGCTACAGCTTAGCTTTGCGGTTTGTCGGACTGTTCCAGCCATTGTCCGATCCGCTCCGCATACTTTTGGGTAATGAACTGGGGGCGCGTGATGGCTCCGCCCACAACGACGTAGGTGGCTCCCGCCTTCAAAGCCTCTTCGGCTTCTTCCGGACTCCAGATGCGTCCTTCCGCCACGAGCGGCTTGGTCAGCCGTTCCGCCAACCGGCGGACCAGCTCCAAGTCGGGACCGGCCTGCTGCGGGCTGTACGGCGTATAGCCGGACATCGTCGTGGAGATCAGATCCGCGCCGAGCGACTCGGCCAGAAGTCCTTCCTCCAAGGTGGAAATATCGGCCATAACCGCAACTCCGGCTTCATGGCAATGCCGGATCAGCGAAGCGACCCGTTCGGCGCGATCCTCGCGGTCGGTCATATCCATCGCGACTACGTCCGCACCGGCATCGATGATCTCCTGCACATCGACCAGCTCCGGCGTGATGTAAATGGCCGATCCCGGAATGTCGCGTTTCAGCAGGCCGATGACGGGCAGCTTGACGACAGACTTGATGTCGCGGATATCGGCCGGTCCGTTCGCGCGTATGCCGATCGCTCCTCCCTGCTCGGCGGCAAGCGCCATGCGGGCCATCGTGCCTTGAAAATAAAGCGGCTCGCCGGGCAATGCCTGACAAGATACAATAAGTCCTCTTTGGGCAAATATCGGTTTCATGCGGGGAACACTCCTCGGTTCTCTGGATGTATGGCTGCAGCGGCAATCGGTACTCGCGACCGACGACCGCCGGTAAAACGGAAATGCGAATGATCGGAACGGTTCAACCGGGAACTTATAGTTCGATTATATCACGAATTGGAGAAAAACTCCCTTTGTATTTATAATATTGAAGGAAAAATTCACAACTTTCATTTCAATTCCGGCCAATCCCGCCACCAATGATGACGCTTGAATTGAGAAGGAAAGATCTTACAATAAAACCAAGGCTGGAGAAACGCTCCACTTTTGTCGGTGATTATGAACGGATAATTTTGTTTTCGCCCCGAAGGATTCGGGCTACAACGGACCGCAGTGGAAATAAGCGGGGGGTGAATCTCTCGTACTAACGGATAACGGCTTGACTAAATAGAAGATTATCGGATACAATAAACACAATCGAATCAAAGGGGAGTAGCTAGCTACAGCAAAGTCGTCATTACGGGACTAACCACGTCCTCGGCTTTGTTGGCAACGGGAAGCCGTTGTTAGCAAGACCTTTGCCGAACAGGTAAAGGTCTGCTCCGTTGCGATTCATTTTGGAACGGCCTTTACCGCTCGCGGGTAAGGGCCGTTCTTCGTTATATGCCCGCCCGACACATGGGAGGAGGGATCGGGTATGGATTGGTTCACGGGAGAGATGCTCTCCGCGCTGCTGATGATTATCGTCATCGATCTGGTGCTGGCGGGGGACAATGCGATCGTCATCGGTATGGCGGCGCGCAATCTGCCCAAGGAACAGCAGAAGAAAGCGGTCATCTGGGGGACGGTCGGGGCGGTCGTCATCCGGGCCGTGGCAACGCTCGCCGTCGTGTGGCTGCTGGCGATTCCGGGACTGCTGCTGGCGGGAGGATTGTTCCTCGTCTGGATCGCGCTGAAGCTCCTTACCGAGGAGAAAAATCACGACAATGTGCAGGCGGGGACGACGCTCGCCGCCGCGATCCGCACGATCGTCATTGCCGATGCGGTTATGGGGATCGACAACATTTTGGCCGTAGCCGGAGCCGCGCACGGCAGCTTCGCGCTGGTGGTAGTCGGACTGGCTATCAGCGTGCCGGTTATGGTGTGGGGCAGCACGCTTGTGCTGAAGCTGATCGAGAAGTATCCCGTCACCATGTACATCGGCGCGGCCGTTCTGGCGTTTACGGCGGGCAAGATGATCGTCGACGAGAAGTTTGTGAAGGCTTGGATCGGAGAAGGGTTTTGGAAATGGGCGATCGTAGTGGTTATCGTCGTTGTCGTTATGGCGGTCGGCATGGCCATCAAGAAGGCGCGGAGAAAAGACGATCCGCAGCAATCCGGCGGTCAAGAGCCGTTCAAGGCGTCCTGAAGCGCGAATCGAATCGAATCGGAAGAAACGTCAAAAAACCCGGTATCCTTGCGGAGGAGCACCGGGTTTTTTGACGTTTAATAAAGCAGGCAAGCGACTTGATGGCCTTCGGCGACCTCCTTGAGCGCGGGACGCTCGATGGCGCACCGGTCGAACGCCTTCGGACAGCGGGTATGGAACGGGCAGCCGCTCGGCGGCTTGGCCGGGCTCGGCACGTCGCCCTCAAGAACGATCCGCTCCTGGATCACGTTCCGCTTTGGCTGCGGGGCGGCCGAAAGCAGCGCCTCCGTATAAGGGTGAAGCGGCTTCCGGAACAAGCTCTGGGTCGATGCCAGCTCAACCATCGTGCCCAAGTACATAACCCCGACCCGGTCGCTGATATGCTTCACGACGGCCAAGTTATGCGAGATAAACATATAGGACAAATGGTACTGATGCTTCAGCTCGACCATCAGGTTCAAAATTTGCGACTGGATCGACACGTCGAGAGCCGATACGGCTTCGTCCGCCACAATAAGTTTCGGATTCAGCGCAAGCGCGCGGGCGATGCTGATGCGCTGGCGCTGGCCGCCCGAGAATTCATGCGGGTGCCGGAACCGGTCGGCTTCACGAAGGCCGACGGTTTCCAGCAGCCTGCACACCTCGCGGTCGATATCCGTTTTGGACACGAGGCCGTGAATGACGAACGGCTCGGCGATCAGCTCGCGGACCGTCATTTTCCCGTTCAGCGACGAATGCGGGTCCTGAAAAATCATCTGAAAATCCCGGCGCAGCTTTCGCAGGCTAGAGGCCGGGATACGGGCAATATCGCGGCCTTCGAATCGGATCTGGCCTTCGGTCGGGTCCAGCACCCGCATGATCATCCGGCCGGTCGTCGACTTGCCGCAGCCGGACTCCCCGACGATGCCGAGCGTTTCCCCGGCGTTGATCGTGAACGATACGCCGTCCACCGCTTTGACGTGGCCGACTGTTTTGCGCAAAAATCCGGCTTTGATCGGAAAATATTTTTTGAGGCCGGTTACCTCCAGCAGCACTTCGCTCATGATGATGCACCTCCCCCGACAAGATCGCAGCGAACGTAATGCCCCGGACGGATTTCCCGCAGTTCCGGCATGCGGCGCCTGCAGGAAGGCTGGGCCAGGCTGCAGCGGTCCGCGAACCGGCAGCCTTCGGGGAAAGCGGCAGCGCTCGGAACGGTTCCCGGTATCGAGTAGAGAACGTCCTTCCGTTCCTCGAGGGAGGGGATGGACAGGAGCAGCGCCTGCGTATACGGATGCAGCGGGCTGTCGAAGACTGTATCCGCGTCGGCGCTTTCCACGACCTGTCCCCCATACATGACGACGACGTGATCGGCCATTTCCGCCACGACTCCGAGATCGTGGGTAATCAGAATGATCGACGTTTGCAGATCGTCGCGCATTTTTTTCATCAGCTTCAATACTTGAATCTGGATCGTCACGTCAAGCGCGGTGGTCGGCTCGTCCGCGATCAGCAGCTTCGGTTCGCATACCATCGCCATGGCGATCATGACGCGCTGGCGCATGCCGCCGGACAACCGGTGCGGGTATTCGCCGAAAATCCGTTCCGGCTGGGGAACACCTACAAACGTCAGCATATCGATCGCTTTCGTTTTTGCCTCTTGTCGGGAGACGGAGCGGTGACGCAGCAGCACCTCCGTAATTTGCTCGCCGACCTTCATGACCGGATTGAGCGCGGTCATCGGTTCTTGGAAGATCATCGAGATCCGGTCGCCGCGGACGCGGGTCATTTCCTTTTCCGACAGCTTCGTCAGATCTTTGCCCTGAAAACGGATTTCTCCCTCGACGATCCGGCCCATCGGCTTGGGCAGCAGCTGCATGATGGACAGGGAGGTGATGCTTTTGCCGCTTCCCGACTCCCCGACAATACAGACGATCTGGCCTTCGTCTACATCCAGATCGACTCCGTCCACGGCGCGGACTACGGCTTGCTTCGTATGAAATTGTGTTTTCAGGCTGCGGATTTCCATAAGCCTTTCCGCCACGGTATTGCCCTCCCCTCTTGTCTTCGGAGTCAACGCTTCAGCTTCGGATCGAGCACGTCCCGCAGCGCTTCGCCCAACAGGCTGTATGCGAGCACGGTAGTGAGGATCAGTGCGCCGGGATAAACCGCCAGCACGGGGGCCGTCCAGATGTACGTTTGCGAATTTTGCAGCATATTGCCCCAGGAGGCGAGCGGCGGCTGAATGCCAAGGCCCAAATAGGACAAGCCGGATTCGGCCAGTATCGCCCAGCCGATGCCCAAGGTGGCCAGTACGATGATCGAGGAGAACGTTTGCGGCAGCACATGCCGGAACAATATGCGCCACGGACTCGCGCCAAGCGTCGTCTCGGCCTCCACCAGACTGCTGCTGCGCCATTTCAACACCTCAGCATGCACGATCCGGGCCATCTGCGGCCAATAAGTCAGACCGACGGCGATAATGACAACCGGAGGACTATTTCCGAACGAAGTGATCTCGATCAGAATAAGGAAAAAAGACGGTATGGACAGCATCATATCGACGATGCGCATAATGACGTATTCCGCGGATCCTCCGAAGAAGCCGGCGATCGAACCGAGCAAGCCGCCGATCACGACGGCAAGCGCCATGGCGGCAAAGCCGACCGTCAGCGTAATCCGGCCGCCCGCTACGATGCGGGCCAACTCGTCGCGACCCAACTCGTCCGTGCCTAGCCAATGCTCTGCGCTTGCGGGCATTGTGGCCGACAGAGGATCGGTATTCGTAGGCGCATGCTTGAGAAACAAGGGAGCGAGTGCCACGAATAGGTGCAGGATGAGAAGAAAAGCGAGCGCGGCTTTTCCGGATATGGACAAATTTTTAAGCGTTTTGACGATCGCCGTTCCGATTCCGGGAACGGTCGAAGGGGACAGGGACGACCGATTGTCGGTATAAATGCCGCCGTTACTCATAGCGAATCCTCGGATCGAGCACGGAGTAAAGCAAGTCCGTCAGCAGGTTGGTCACGATGACGATTGCCCCGACAAGCATCGTCACGCCCATCACAACGGTATAATCGCGGTTCGTCGCCGCTTGTACGGCCAATCGGCCCATACCCGGCCAGCCGAATACGTTCTCTACCACAACCGACCCGCCGAGCAGAATCGGAATGATCAGGCCGACGATGGCGGCGATAGGAATCAGCGCGTTTCGCAGCGCATGCCGGAAGAAGACGCTCAGGCTGCCGAGTCCTTTGGCTTTCGCCGTACGGATGAAATCGAGTCCGATGACGTCGACCATAGCGGAACGGGTGAAGCGGACGATATTCGGCAGCATCAGAATCGAAAGCGTCAGCATCGGCAGCACGATGTGATGCGCCAGATCGGCCACCGAGAAGGCGCTGCCAGCCGTAACCATGCCGGACGCAGGGAAAATTTGCAGAGTGACGGCGAACACGATAATGAGCAAAATACCGAGCCAAAACTCGGGAATGGCCATGCCGAACGTAGAGGAGAACGTGACCAGCCGGTCGACGACGCCTCCTCGTTTGACAGCGGCCAGCACGCCAAGCGGGATGCCGATCAACAGCGTGAACGCCAAGGTGGAGGCCGCCAATATGACCGTATTGGGCAGCCGTTCGGCCAGCAGCGAGGTGACCGGCTGCTGGGAATCGAGCGAAAGCCCGAGATCGCCGCGCAGCAATCCGCCAAGCCATTCAACGTAACGCTGGACGACCGGCTTGTCGAGCCCGAGATGCTTGGTTAACGCTTCCCGCTGCTCGGCGGTCGATTCAAAGTTCATGATGGCCGACGGTCCGCCGGGTGCGAGATTGATCAGGAAGAAGGTCAGGATCGATACCAGCAGCAGCGTGAGCAATCCTTGACTGACGCGCGAGACAATAAATCGGGCCATCGGGACATTCCCTTCCTTTCTGCCGGGAGACGGCTGTGCGGTTCGTCTCCCGGCGAGGATTCAGCTTTATTTTTGTACGGTCCATTCGGTGATGTGGTCCTCGGCCACGATAAAGGTGGTCTTGGGCACGGTCAGTTTCTTCTGGGTGGCGACTGCCAGCGTCGGATACCACAAGTACAGGTAAGGCAATTCTTCCGCTGTCATGGCTTGAACGTCGTTGTAAATTTTAACCCGCTCTTCCGTCGTCTTCGCACTGCGGCCTGCTTCAAGCAGCTTGTCGAGCGCCGGATTTTTGTAGTTGGGGATGTTGTTGCCCTTGCCCGCCGAGCTGCTGTGGTAATAGGCCAGCACGTCCGGGTCTACCGGGGCGCGCCACCAGCAGAGCGTAGCGTCGTATTGACGGTTGCCGACTACTTTCTGTACGTAGGTGTTCCAGTCGATGACCTGCAGGTTGATCTTGATGCCGATCTTCTGCCAGTAATCTTGGACGAGCTGAGAAGCTTGGACCAGGACGCCGTATTGACCGGCGGGCATGTTGATCTCGAACGTCTTGCCGTCCTTCTGCAGGAAGCCGTCGGCACCCGGCGTATAGCCCGCTTCTTTAAGCAGCGCTTTCGCCTTTTCCGGATCGTAGCCGTACGTTTTGACGTTTTTGTTGTAATACTTCTCCTGAATCGGGGCGATCGGTCCGGTTGCGACCTTGCCGTAGCCTTTCAATACGCCCTTGATGATCGCATCGCGGTCAATGGCGTAGAGCAGCGCTTGGCGCACCCTGACATCTTGGAAACGCTCCTGCGTAAAGTCCAAAGCGACCCAATAGTAGTTATTGTCGGCCAGCTCGTTGACGGTCAGATTCGGATTCGATTTCAGCTTCTCCATCAAGGTCGGGTCCGTAACGTTAACCATGGAGAGCGTACCCGACAGCAGCTGGGCGATTTGCGTATTGCTGTCCGGAACGATGCTGACGATTACTTTGGCGATTTTGGCCGCGCCTTCGTAATAGTTCGGATTGCGTTCCAGCTCGACATGCTGTCCGGCCATATATTTGGAAAGCATGTACGGACCGGTGCCAACCGGCTTTTCTTTATTGAAGGAAGTCAGCTTCCACGGATCCTGGCCTTCGAAAATATGCTTGGGCAATATTTTGGCGTACCAGGCCAAATAGTTGGGCAGCGAAGACCATGGCTTCTTCAGTACGAACTGTACTTGATTCGGATTGACGGCAACGACCTTCTCCACATCGACGAAGTTGGAGGAGTTGCTCGCCCCGAGCTCTTTCTTCAGCACGATTTCATTGAATGTATAGGCGACGTCGTCGGCCGTGAACGGCTTGCCGTCGGACCAGTTGACGCCCTGGCGCAAGTTGAACGTCCAGCTCATGCCGTCATCGGCAACTTTCCAATCGGACGCAAGCGCCGGAACCGGCTGGTAATCCTTGCCCCATTTCGTTAGCCCGTCGAACAAAATTTCCGTAATCGGCTGCGATTCGGCATAACCGGTCGGGGACCACGGGTTGAAATTGGGCTCGGCATTGGTAGCCAAGTTAATCGTGGCGTTCGTGTCGATATTAGCCGGGTTGGCCGGAGTCTGTGCAGTGCTGCCGGTCGGCGGTGCGGAGCCTTCCGGCTGGGCGGACGGCTTGGCGCTGCAGCCGGAGAGGACTAGGGCCCCGGCCATAATGGTCGTGCATGCGGCAGTCATCCATGATTTGCGTTTGTACATGTGTACAATCCCCCTTGACATGGTTACAGAAGTTTATTGAAACGGCTTTTCCCGCTTGGGGAAGTAGCCGAGAAACTTGGAGATTTTGTCGGCCGCTTCCACCGTCAGCTGCCCGAATTCAGGGAGCGCTTCCGGACCGACCCGGATCGTCGGACCGCCTGCGCTAATCGCCGCGATGACTTTGCCGTTCTTGCCGAAGATTGGCGCTCCGACCCCGCGGGCACCCGCTTCGTAATCTTCGTCGCTGATGCTGTAGCCGCGGCGCCGGATTTCCTCCAGTTCAATGCGCAGCTGGTCGGGATCGGCTACGGTGTTTTCGGTAATTTTCTGATAATGAGGCAGCATCCCGAGCACCTTCTCCTGCTCCTCTATAGGAAGGAAAGCCAATATCGCCTTAGGGCAAGCGCCGGCATGGAGCGGCGTTCGTTGGCCAAGTCGCGACATGAGGCGGACACCCTGCTTGCCATGCCGCCGGGCGATAATGGTAGACTGCCCGTCCAGCAAGCAGCACAGGTTGACCGTCTCTCCGGTAGCCCGCTGCAAGCTTTCCATAACCGGCTGGGCCAATTCCTCGAGGGGCGCGTCGGGCTCGGCGGCCAGCGCCAAATTGTACGTAATTGTGGTTACCACATAATAGCCTTCCGATTCCATGCGCAATAGGCCAAATTCTTCCAATGATTTCAAGCTGCGGAATACTTGGTTTTTGGAAAGACCGGTCGTTGTCTCCAGGTCGGCGATCGTGAACCGGTAGGGGGGCTCGCAGAAAGAGAAGAGCACTTGAAGGGTTTTCATAACGGATTCGATCGCATAACGGGATTCGCCGTTTTTACGGTCGACGGTAGCGGTAGGAATAGGGTTGTCCACAATGAATCCTCCTTGGCTGACGCGGTTCCTTCAGCGGCATTTCCGATGTCAGAATAATTCACATCTCGACAAAGGATCGGTTGTTGAACCCCATTGTATACGATTCCATTTGACTTAGTCAAACAAATTTTATTTTTAAACAGGTTGATTTTTCGATAATCGGAGAGTAAAGTAGAAAATAACTTTTTGGAAGCAGTTTCAAGGCCTTTTTCCGTTTTATGGTTCATTTCTTAATTGAAACAAAGTTTATTCAGTCAAATGGGAAGTCATGGAATCGAGGAGGCGGCTGGTAGTATGCTGAAGACATTGAAGATCAACGGCGTCCTTCTTCATGTAGAGGATCAGGGCGAGGGACCCGCTATTGTAACGCTTCATGGAGGACCGGGACTGGGCTCGCGGCATGGAGACGCTTCCACCTTCGGGACGTTCGCGGCGGAGGGATACCGGGTCGTTTCGTACGATCAGCGGGGCAACGGCGAATCGGAGGGGGCCGAGCCTTACAGCCACGAGCAGTTCAACGCGGACACGGAAGCGCTCCGCGTCGAGCTCGGTCTGGATAAGATCGTCATCGCCGGAGGCTCGTATGGAGGCTATTTGGCGCTCGAATATGCGTTGAGATACCCGGATCGCGTGGCCGGAATCGTGCTGCGGGATACGGCGGCCTCCAATAAGTATCGCAATACCGCCCACGACCGCGCTATGAAGAGCGGCCTGCCGGGTATTACCGAGGAGATGCTGAACCGGTTGTTTAACGGCGAAGCGCGCAGCGACGAGGATTTCCGCGAGATGTATGCGGCGATTTTGCCGCTGTACTGGGTGGAATTTACGCAGCGCGATCTGGACGATCATCTGAATTCGATCCGTTTCCGGCACGAGACCCATAACTGGGCGTTCTCGCGCAACCAGCCGTCTTTCAACATCGTCGACCGTCTGAAGACGATTCAAGCGCCTACACTTGTCCTTTGCGGGCGGCATGACTGGATTACTCCTCTGGAGGCATCTGAAGAGATTGCCCGCGAAATTCCGAACAGCCGGCTGGTCGTATTCGAGAACAGCGGCCATTCCCCGCAGAAGGAAGAGCGGGAGAAGTTTCTCGCCGAGGTTCGCGGTTTTCTGCATGAAGTTGCTCCGCGGCATTGACTGCATTTTTGCATACCGAACACCCTACATCCTGACGAAAGAGACGTGATGACAGCATGAATAAGAAAAATTACCGCGGTTACCGCTCGTATCAATATTTGGAGGCCGGAGTGGACTTCAAATCGTTCGAGCTCGTAAAGGAGACGACTCTATTCCCCGACTATACTATTCCCGTTAAGGAAGACGAGGAAGCGCGCGTACAGAAGCTAATCGAGGAAAATATCGTCATCTCGCTCCACGAGCATACGTTCAAGGCGCCGGTTAATCTGAGCGAATTTTTCGAATTTCGTCGCTGGGGCCGGGACTCGACCGGTTATGAAGGTCTTGCGTCGTCCGGACTCGACTGCGTCTTCGACAACCTGATGAACGGTACGGCCATGATTACCTCCCGCGGCGGCTGGAAATGGGACGATATCATATACGACTTGGGCATGAGGCTGAGCGATATTGCCCACCAGGATATGGTCATTCTCGGGTTGACGACCGACGATATACGCCGCGCCAAGGCGAACGGCCAGATCGCCTTCGTGCCGTCGATCGAAGGGGCCAGCATGATCGAGAACGAGCTGGACCGTCTTGATATTTTGTACGGATTCGGCGTACGCTGCATGGGAATCGCTTATAGCGAAGGCAACTCGCTCGGCATGGGTCTGAAGGAGAAGCGGGACGGCGGGTTGACCGAATTCGGCAGACAAGCCGTTCGCCGCATGAACAAGCTGGGCATGGCTATCGACGTCTCCCACTCCGGGGATCAGACGTCTCTGGATACGATCGAAACGAGCGATAAGCCGATCTTCATTACGCACGCCGGAGCCCGGGCGCTCTGGAATACGAACCGGTTGAAGCCGGACGACGTCATTCGGGCGTGTGCGGAAAAAGGCGGCGTCATCGCCATCGAGGCAGCCCCGCATACGACCATTACCGCGAATCATCCGCGTCACAATATCGAATCGTTCATGGAGCATTTCGAATACTGCGTCAATCTGGTCGGCATCGATCACGTCTCGTTCGGTCCGGATACGCTGTTCGGCGATCATGTCGGCTTGCATAAAGCGTTCGCCGAGGCTCTCTCGCTTTCCGCCTCCAAGGGCAGTCAGCCTTACGAGAAGGTAGAGTATGTGCAAGGGTTGGAAAACCCGGGGCAATGCTTCCCTAACATCGTGCGCTGGCTGGTGAAGCACGGCTATTCCGATACAGACATCGCCAAAGTTATCGGCGGCAACACGATGCGTGTGCTTGAGGAAGTATGGTGGAATCCGCGCAAGCAGGGCTTCGGCGCGGGGCAGGCGTAACCGGACGACAAACTGTCGATTGG
This sequence comes from Paenibacillus hodogayensis, assembly GCF_039536325.1. NCBI lineage: Bacteria > Bacillati > Bacillota > Bacilli > Caryophanales > Paenibacillaceae > Paenibacillus > Paenibacillus hodogayensis. The sequence continues at coordinate 75,144 of NZ_BAAAYO010000013.1, read as the reverse complement.
AATGATACTTTGAATGCTGGTAAAACGGGCCTCTTTCTTCGCTTTTGGGCGGAGGGGAGGCTTTTTCCTAATCGCATTGGTGATTGACAGAATCGGATTCAAATAGTATTGTCCAAACTAATAAGGCGGGTTGAATAGGCCTGGCTAAAATAAAAAGAAATGAATGTGATCTTTCTATGCAGCTTCGGCTACGAACAACCAAGATGAAAGCTTTTTTGAACCGTTCTTTTTCCGGAGAGTCGATGGATTACCGCCAGATGCTTGCCTTGTTTATTCCCATCCTGATCGATCAGGCCTTCATTTTCGGCTTGAGTTTGATCAATACGGCGATGATCAGTTCATCGGGAGTGGCGGCGGTAAGCGCGGTCAATATGGTCGACTCTTTGAGCATTTTTCTGATCAATGTGTTCGCGGCCGTTGCGACCGGGGGAACGGTAGTCGTGGCGCAGTACAAAGGGAGAGGGAACAACCAGATGGTCGCCCGCGCAGCCGCAGGGAGCATCGCTTCCGTTACGCTGCTGTCGATCGCGATCGCTTTATTGGTTGTCGGCTTGCATAACCCGATCCTCCGTGTTTTGTTCGGATCGGCTTCATTCGATGTCATGGAGAAAGCCAGCGTTTATTTGATCGGCAGCAGCATTTCGTTTATTGGGCTCGCGGTCGTTCAGGCAGTTTGCGGTGCGCTCCGAGGAATGGGGAAGTCCCGGGCCTCGATGTTCTTATCTTTAATTATGAACCTGTCGTATGTGGTACTGAACGTTCTCTTTATTACTTTCCTGCATATGGGGGTAATGGGGATGACGGTTGCTTTGAATATCGCCCGTTTTGCCGGGGCGGCTTGCGCGCTGTACTATTTGTTCAAGGTAGATGAGTCCATGCACTTGCGAATCCGGGATCTGTTTCAGGTTTCAATGACGATGCTGCGCAAAATCATGTTCATCGGATTGCCGTTTGCCGCAGAGCAGATGTTTTTCAACGGGGGAAAGCTGCTCACCCAAATCTTTATCGTCGGATTGGGTACTTATGCCATCGCGACCAATGCAATCGCTTCTTCGCTTGCGAGCGTGCTGCAAATTCCCGCTTCCGCGCTGTCTTTGACCATCGTAACGGTAGTCGGGCAATGTATAGGCGGGGGCAATTTGGAAGATGCCAAGAAATTCATAAAATCGTTTTTGTGGCTCGGTTCCGTTTTCTTGACATTGACCACTTTACTGTTGATGCCCTTTTTCGTGCCGCTAGTGGGGATATTCAATCCTCCGGCCGAAATCGTAGACGATATTTTCTGGGTGATTCTACTTAACGCGATCGCTCAAATTCCGCTATGGCCGCTAAGCTTTATTTTGCCTTCCGCGCTGCGGGCAGCCGGAGACTCCCGGTTCACCTCGATTTCCTCGATGCTGAGCATGTGGCTGTTTCGAGTCATATTCGGCTATATTCTGGGCATTACGCTCGGCATGGGCATTTTAGGCGTCTGGCTGGCCATGTGCTGCGAATGGGGCGTACGCGGCATCATATTTCTGTTACGGTTCCGGGGAGACAAATGGTACCGACATAAGCTTATTTGAGCAAAGAAAAAAGGCTGTCCCAGAAGTAAGTTTCAGCTCGCTTTTTGGAAACAGCCCAATAACTGATCCATGGTGTAATACAAAGAAACCGTTCTTTTCGTAAATGGTTGGTCGTTCTGCCATTTGACCAAAAGACGGTTTCTTTTGATTATCTCCAGCTAATTTAATACAGTTGAAAATGTTGAATTTATCGTATGATTTCTATCCAAACTTTATAAAATGGCTGATATAGAATTAACAAAATTCTTGAATGAGGAGAGGCGCTTGAAGATGTCTTGCAAATATTATTAAACGGAGGTAGTGATGAAAACACCTTATAAAGTTGTGAAAACGGTATCTTTGCTACAGCTGGGTATATGTGTTGTATACATGATTTATTTTTTTATGGATAACTCAATCTGGAGTAATCCAAGCAAGAGTCAGATAGCCTTACTTTATGAGATCCTCTTGACTGGAAGTATGGCGGTAGTTTCTGGAATCGGTCTTTACTTTAAGAAAAAATGGGGGTGGTCTTGGGCAATTTTTTTCTATTCGTACATTAGTTTGTCGCTTCTTAGAGACGTTATATATGTTGGAAAGGCAATAAATGATGAATTATTAATAAATATTGGGTATAGTTACATGTTTAAATTTATTGAGATATTATGTTTTGTTGGAATATTTATTCTATTGAATACAAAACACATTGCCAGTGTGTTTCAACAAAAAAACACGATTCAAAAATCGGTTTATTTGTTTGTGCTATCACTTATTCTGTTAGTAATCGATTCAATGATCATGTTGAATATTTTTCGTTGAAGTCAATGATCTAGTACAAAGTCAGACCTTAAACGGTATCCTTGGAATGGAGCGAATCCCTTGTACATCAAGGGATCGAGCTTTTCCGAATACACAGGATTAGCTCTGACTTTGTACTAGTGGTCAATCGCGGCTGTCCTGCAGCTATGCAACAACAGGCTCCAATATCGTGCTAAGCGTGGGAAATAATCATCTTAGGCTAGTTGAAAGTTGACGAAAAAATATCGAAACGCCAAATAACCGCAGTATCGCGAATCGCGAACTGCGGTTATTTGGCGTTTCGATCGCGCCTACCGATTGGGAATCGTCAGACTGCCTTTTTCCTGCAAGGTTGCGATATCGTTTGCCTTGACCAGCCCTTTGGACAGCGTGTACAGCGTGTCGCCGATATAGACGATCCGCTCCACGTTGCGGACGCTGTTGTACGGGACGTTGCCGGACTTCAGCCGATCGTCGGCGGTCATATGGGTAATCGGCGTCTTCAGCCGGAAGCCGTTCGTCAGGTCCAGATCGTAGACGTAGGCGCCCTGAAACTTGAACTGCCCGTATGCCGTGATCGCGTCCTGATTGTTGGCCGCTTTATTCGGCACCTCCATCACCGTGACCGGAAAAGCCAGCAGACCGCGTTCTTTGGAGAACAACAGCGCTTTCGGGTTGTGCAGCAGCTCGGATTCGGTACCGCGGTCGCCAATCGTCTCTTTGAACAGTTCCACCGGCGAGCTGACGTCGGTAACATCGAACAACGACAGCTTCATGCCCTGGTAATAGGCCACAGTGCGATTCGGGTCGTTCGGATCGCCCTTGAGCGGCATTTCGACCGTGTCCTTGCCGAACCCGATCAGGTGCGTGTCGTCATACGGATGCAGGTAATCGCTGTAGCCGGGTATTTTCAACGCTCCCAGCACGGTCGGCGCCGCAGGGTTGGCGAGATCGATGGCGAACAGCGGATCGGTGTTCTTGAAGGTGACCATGTAAGCCCGGTTGCCCATGAAGCGCACCGAATAAATGCGCTCGCCCGGAGCGATACCCTCCAGCTTACCGAGCGGCTTGAGCGCCTCGTCGAGCGTGTATACGTTGTTCTTCGAGGTGTTCTCGTCGGTCCGCCACATCTCGCCATTCGTCGTCGCGATGCGGAAAATGCCGTTATGCTCATCCATCGAATACTGATTCAGCACGGTTCCCGGTACTTCGCCCTGCGTCACGAAGGTCGTCTTGCCTTGCTCCAGCCGGAACTTGTAAACAGCCGTATTCGTCTCGTAGCTCGGAGGGGCGATCTTGCTCTTCATCAGCGCATCTGCACCAGGCGTCGCCGGTGCGCCCGTATTCACGGAAGGCTTGTCGAGCTGCTTCATCTTGCCGACCGCGACGTACAGATTGTCGCCGGAGGCGTACACATTTTGGCCGGAGCCGAGGTAAGCGGTGACATGGGCTGGCTGGTCGGGCCGATCCAGATTGATGCCGCCCACCAGCATATAATTCGATTCCGGCGATTGCGGGAAATAGCGGATCTCGGGATAATCGATCGCGATCGACCCGCCGGGCACCGCCGAATCGGCATAGACGGGAGCGTAAGCTTTCGCTTCCTCGGTCGTGCCGGCACCGCTGCCTACTTTGGTCGAATAGGGGTAACCGTTATATTTATTCGTTACCAGATAGAGCGCCGGGCCGATTTTCCTCGATGAAACGTAGTCGCCGTCCAATTCCACTTCGCGCAGCTGCTTTGGCGCCGTTTTGTCGGCAATATCGTAGATGATCGCCTTTACGGTCGAAGGTGCGGCGGGAATCGGGGCGATCATCCGCTTGGCACTGGATGCCGGGATGGCGTCAAACTCTTTCGTATTACGGCTGGTGGCCCCGATGACGATCAAATACCGATCGTCCACGTACAGCTCCTGCGGGCGGAACGGGGAGTCGTCGAAGTGTATGACGCTCTTAATCTCCATCCGGTCGGCCGGAACCGCTTGGGTGATGAAGATCCGTCCCTGGTTCACCTGGTACAAATAAGTGCCATCGGTCTTGATGACGTCCGATTCGTCCACGCCTTCGACCTGCGCGTTCGTCGTGGAATGATCCGTAACGGAAGCTTCGGTTTTTTGTTTCATCGTGGAAGAGACCGGTGCGCGCGGGCTTTCGGTGGCCCCCTTACTCGAGGCGGCGCTTTTTTCCGCGCTCGGAACGGGAGCAACCCCTTCCCGGGCGACGGCAGCGCTCGCATCGAAGCCGAGCTGTCCGTTCAGCTTGCCGGACTGTTCGAGCATCGCTTTCATCTTGTCGAAGCTGCCGACGGTCGGCAAGCTTTGCAGATGATCGATAGCCGCGGTTCGCGTATCGGCGTCCCAGGTGACGAGCGTATCGAACGCTTCGCCAATAAAACGGAGCGGCACCATCGTCGTCCCGCCGATCAGCCGGGGAGCGGCAGCCAATTGCAGCGGCTGCCCGTTCTTCACGGCCTCGCGGGAATCGAGAAAGAGCTTTATCGTCGAAGCTCCCTTGCTGAGCGAGACGGAACGGGTAGTCTCGTCCCAGCTTACTTCCGTGCCGAGCGCTTCGGCGATATTGCGCAGCGGAACAAGAGCGGCGCCGTCGGAGAGAAAGGGAGGACTTTCGGTTGGAAAAGGTTGTCCGAACAGCGTAATCCGTATGTCCCCGCCCGACAGGCCTTCCGCGTAGGTGTCGGCTGCCTCGGCTCTTGCCGGCAGAGGCGTTCCTTGCGATGGACTGAGCGTCGCCAGCGTCAGCAGTGCCGCCGCGGTGAATAGCACTTTTTTCACATCGAATCCTCCTGTCATTCGTTTCAAATTTGCTTGTTACGCTCTAAACGAGGGGGGCTGGGAAATTGTTGCAGCGCGGCAAGCGTTTTTTTGGTTGTTTGGATGGAATGAACAAAAGTATATGCAGGTTGATCGATTTCTGTATGTTGTGCCGGCAGGGGGCATGGTACGATGAACACGAAGGCGAGGATGGAAGGGACCTGCATAACGGTGCGGCATCTCGGTTGTCGGCTATGCTGGACGGCCTTGCCTGCGGGTAAAACGAAAGATGCCGGAGACGGCGGTCCCGACAACTGCCGGGCGCGCTGCGGTTCGCGATTCGGCCGACCGAAGAGGGAAGGCACAGCCTCACATGCGGTACGCCCGACGATATTCCGATGGGCTTATGCGCATTTTTTGCGAGAATACTCTGCTGAAGTAGAAGCCGTTGCTGTAGCCGCACTGCAAGGCGATCTCCTCCAGCGTAAGGCGATTGTCCTGCAGCAGCGCCCGGGCTTTGTCCAGACGCAGCCCGCTGACGTATTCGCTCGGATTGACGCCGAACCGCTTGCGGAAGCGGCGGCTGAATTGCACGGTGCTGAGTCCGAGAGAGGACGCCAGCTGGTTCATGCTGACCATATCGTAAGCGCTTTCTTCGAGGGCGAGCGCGGCCTGCTGCATAAGCGGATCATCGGGCAGGAGCGGCTGTTCCGTCTGCCGTCCTTCCGCCCATTCCCATTCGATCTGCTCCCACAGGTCGCGCAGCAGAAAGCTGCTGCGGGCTGCCGCAGGAGGGTCGGAGCGCCGCTTCAGAGGCTCGAGATAGTCGTAGGTCGATTCGAACCGTCGCGTGTCCCGAATGGTGTTTTTGCCGATCCGGTCGACGACTATCTCCTCCTCGGCTACGATAGCTCCAAGAGCGTCGAACCAGGAATAGTACAGCACGAGAAAAGTAGCCGGCCGGAGCATCTCCCTTCGCAGTTCCGTATCAGGCGGACATAGCACGAGATCGCCTTTCTCGGCGATCCCCTCGCGTTCGCCGATTCCGAACCGGAAGCTGCCTTCCTTGACGACAAACAGCATCCAGATCGGACTGCGGTCCTTGGCCAGCTCAAATTGCGCTTTCGCATACCAGGAGGTCATTACGTGAACCGTGGGGTTCAACTCGCGGGGGCTATAGATCGGCACCTTGCCATCACCGCCTCGTAGGTTTCTGTTCTTAAAATAACGGATCGTACGGAGAATGAAAAGTGTTTTTTCTTGAACCCGCCCATCAATTTATATAGAGGGCACAAAACCGATTCGTCTAGAGAAATGGAGAGATCCCCTATGAATTCAAGTCTGCACGGCGCCCGCATTCGTTTGCAAACCGGCTTGTTCGTAGCCGGCGGGGGCATGTCCGGCGTAGCCGCGGCCATCGCGGCCGCCCGCAACGGCCTCCACGTTATGTTATGTCAGGACCGGCCGGTGCTCGGAGGCAATGCTTCTTCGGAAATACGCATGCACATCAGCGGCTCATCGGTACGCGGCAAAGCATTGGAAACCGAGTCCAGGGAGAGCGGCATCGTCGAGGAAATTTTGCTGGAATGCGCGGTGCGCAACCCCCAGCGCTGCGCCCATATGCTCGATCTGATTTTGTACGAGAAATGTCGGGCCGAACCCAATCTGACGCTGATGCTGAACGCCTGCGTCGTGGGCGTCCGCATGGACGGGGCACGGATCGCATCCGTGTACGTCAATCGGGAAAGCACGGAGCAGTTTTACGAGATCGAAGCGGAGCTGTTCGCGGACTGTACCGGCGACGGGCGGCTCGGGTACGAGGCGGGAGCGGCCTTCACCACAGGCCGGGAAGCAGCCGCCGAATACGGGGAATCGGTGGCTTCGGACAATCGGGATGCTTACCGGCTCGGTTCCTCCTTGCTGTTCACTTCGAAGGATATGGGCAGACCGATGCCCTTCGTGCCTCCGGCATGGATACGCCGCTTCTCGGAGGAGGACCTGCGCTTCCGCCAGCATCCGACCTGGGAGTACGGTTACTGGTGGGTCGAATACGGAGGGATGCGGGATACGATCAAGGACAACGAAGAAATCCGCGACGAACTGCTCGCGATTATGCTCGGGGTATGGGACCATATCAAGAATAGCGGTCATCATCCGGAGTCGGAGAACTGGGCGTTGGATTGGTTCGGCTTCGTGCCCGGAAAACGCGAGTCGCGTCGGTTTATCGGGCAGCACATGCTGCAGCAGGGCGACATCGAGCAGGCTGTCGATTTTCCGGATGTGATCGCATACGGGGGATGGTCGATGGACATTCACCACCCGGCCGGCATCGAGGCGACGAAGGAAAAACCGAATATCCACCCGTACACGCCGCATATGTACAGCATCCCGCTCCGCTCGCTCGTCAGCGCGAACGTATGCAATCTGCTGTTCGCCGGACGGAACATATCGGCTACGCATGTGGCTTTTTCCAGCACGAGGGTGATGGCGACCTGCGCCTTGATGGGGGAAGGGCTGGGCACTTACGCCGCACTGGCGATCCGCGAAGGGAAGCCGGACGACGGCTGGCGAGACGGCGAACTCGTCCGCGCGGTTCAGCAGCAGCTCCTGAGGCAGGGCGCCTTCTTGCCGGGCAGGCTGCTGGAAGACCGCAATCTGGCGTCCGAAGCGACTATTGCCGCCTCGTCCGAACGGGAGAACGGGCTCGCAGCGCTCGTCGTCGACGGCTATACGCGGTCCGTCCATGGATCGCGGGGAGTTCGTCCGGACTTGACCGCAGCCGGGACCCATCGCTGGATGTCCGAGCCCGGCGATCTGCGGCCGTGGCTGGAGCTGCGCTGGGAGCAGCCGGTCGCCGTCTCGCGCATTACGCTCAGGCTCGATACCGGGCTGCACCGGCACTTGGCTTTGACGCATGCCGATGACCACCATCGGACGATGGCTTGGGGAGCGCAGCCGGAAACGCTCAAAGACTTCGTTCTGCTGGCTGGGAAGGGTGGAAGCCTCCAGCCTCTCGCCGAGGTGAAGGACAACTACCGGGGGCTGCTGCAATTCGATATAGATGTGCAGGAGATCGATTGTTTCCGTCTGGAGGTGATCTCGACCAACGGCTTGGATCACGCCAGGGTAATGGAAATCCGTTGCGAGTAGGGAAAGCAAGCATAGGACAATCGGGGGGGATTGGCATGAACAAGGGAAGAAGATACGTTAGCGGTATGGCGCTGCTGCTTGGCTTAACGCTCGCCGTAGCCGGATGCGGCAAATCGGGGGAGTCCACCGGCAATGAAGCTCCAGGAGCGAAGGAAGGAGACGCCGCAGTGAAAGTAAGTGACGCGCCCGTAACGCTCACGGCGGCTATCGATGCGGTTATTATCGACAGCGCGCTGGAGGCGCTGATCAAGGACAAGTTGAAGAAGAGTCATCCGAACCTTACGCTGAACATCATTCAGCCGGGCAAAGGCACGACTCTGGACGAATTGATCGCCACCGGAACGGTGCCGGATATCGTGTTCACGTACAGCGGGCGACTGACGTCGTACCAAGACAAGGGCATCCTGTACGATATGACGGAATTGCTCAAGACGCATAAGTTTGACTTGAGCCGTTTCGAGCCTCAGATGATTACCGATACGAAGGTCGGTTCGGCGAATGGAGAGCTGTACGGCATTCCATACAGCCGCAACTTTCACGCTTTCTATTATAATAAGGACATTTTCGACAAATTCGGGGTGCCGTATCCGCAGGACGGGATGAACTGGAATCAGATTCTCGAGCTGGCCAAAAAAGTGACGCGGTACGAAGGAGGCACGCAATACCGCGGCGTCGATCCGGGAAGCGGCATTTCGTGGATATACCAGCCGCTCGGCATCGAGGCGGACGATTACAAGACCGGCAAGGCGACTCTGAACAACGACAAGTGGAAGCAAGTATTCGAGCTCGTCAAAGCCATGTTTACGATCCCCGGCAACGAGCCGCAGGGCGCTGCTATCGACAACTTCCTGAAGGAAAAAAGGCTGGCGATGATCATGTACACGAACATGTTCTCGCAACTGGAGGGCCCGACGAAGGAAGGTTTCAACTGGGACGTTGCGCAGTACCCCAGCTATCCGGAGCGTCCGAACCTATACGGCAATGCGAGCGTCAACATTATGACGATTACGAAGACGAGCAAATACAAGGAGCAGGCGCTTCAGGTCATAGCCGCCGCAACCTCCGACGAGGTGCAGCTCGAGAGCTCGAGGCAGGGGCGCATCTCGCCGCTGCTAAAACCGGAAATTCAAAGGGAGTTCGGCAAAAACCTGGATATTTTGAAGGGCAAGAACATCCAAAGCATTTTTAAGAGCAAGCCGGTTCCGTATCCGAACTCGTCGCCGTACCGGTCGAAGTCCGAGGCGATCGCCAAAACGTATTTCAACGACTATCTCGCGGGGACGATCGACATCAATACGGCACTCAGCAAAGGCGACGAGGAAATCAACAAAATGCTGCAGGCCGAGAAAAGTAAGTAGGGTATTGGAAGTCAGGGAGAAGAGGGCGCCGAGGCGCCCCGGGAGAAGCGGCCGGTGCGGTCGCCAAAGCTGTCGCTCTGCGGAGGGCCGACCTTGCGCCGGTCATATCCGCCATGAAAAAAGATCGAGACGGGATAGAGCGTATCCCGGCCTCGATCTTTTCGTTTCGCTGCGACAAATCGCAGCTCTTTCGCGTTGACGCATTCGCTGATTGCCTTATCATACCTCGACCCATTCCCGGCGGAGGGAGAACAGCTCCTTCAGCTGATCGGTGGACAGCTCGGTGATCCATTGCTCGCCGCCACCGATAATTTGCCGGCTCAGCAGCTGCTTGCGCTCGATCATTTCGTCAATCTTCTCCTCCAGCGTGCCGAGCGTGACAAACTTATGCACCTGCACCCGCTTCGTCTGTCCGATGCGGAAGGCACGGTCCGTCGCCTGGTTCTCGACCGCCGGATTCCACCAGCGGTCGACGTGGAACACGTGGTTGGCTGCGGTCAGATTAAGCCCGATGCCTCCGGCTTTAAGCGACAGCAGGAAGATGCCGCAGTCGCGATCCTCCTGGAAGCGGGCGATCATCCGGTCGCGCTGCGCTTTGGAAGAGCCGCCGTGCAGGAACAGCACCTCTTCGTCCAACTCCTTGGACAGCGCGCGTTGAAGCAGGTGGCCCATATCCACGAATTGGGTGAAGACGAGGCAGCGGTCGCCCTCCTCGCGAAGCTCCCGGACCATGGCCAGCAGCCGATCGAGCTTCTGCGACCGGTTGCCCTTATGGGCAGCGGTCGGACTTTCTTTGCCGTAGATGGCCGGATGGTCGCAAATCTGCTTCAGCTTCGTCAGGGTGGCGAGGATGAGGCCGCGCCGTTCCATAGGAGGGAGCCGGTCCAGCCGGTCGAACAGATCGGCGATGACATTCTCGTACAGCGACGCCTGTTCCACGGTCAACGATACGTACGCTTTGGCCTCCATCTTCTCCGGCAGGTCGAGCTCGATCGCGGGATCGCTTTTAACGCGGCGGAGCAGGAACGGCTGGGCCAGCCGCTGCACCTGGCCGACCAGCTCTTTATCCTGCGTCTTCTCGATCCGGTTGGCAAAGCGCTCGTTGAAGGAACGCAAATTGCCCAAATAGCCGGGATTGATAAAGTCGAAAATCGACCAGAGCTCGGCAAGCCGGTTCTCGATCGGCGTACCGGTCATGGCAATCCGGTGATCGGCCTCCAGCTTGCGGATCGACGTGGACTGCTTCGTATAAGCATTCTTAATATTTTGGGCCTCGTCCAGACAGATCGAGCTCCAACGCACTTGCAGCAATTCCGCCTCGTCCAGGTGCGCCAGCGCGTAGGAGGTGAGCACCAGGTCGCAGCCGCGCATCTCGTCGGCAAAGCCGACGCCTTTCAAGCGCTGCGGACCGTAGTGCAGCCGCACCTTCAGATCGGGAGCGAACCGTTCCAGCTCCTTCTGCCAGTTGCCCAGCACCGAGGTCGGGCAGACGAGCAGGGAAGGCGATCCTGCCGTCCCTTGTTCCTTCACGCCGAGCAAGTAAGTGATCCACTGAATCGTTTTGCCAAGGCCCATATCGTCGGCCAGACAGCCGCCCAGCCCGAACCGGCGCAAAAACAGCAGCCAGGACGCGCCCAGCACCTGGTAATGGCGCAGGGAACCGCGAAATCCGGCGGGAGGCTCCAGCATCGGTACGGTCTGTGCCCGCTTCAGCTGCCGCAGGAAGCTGCGCAGATGCTCGTTCAGCTCGACCTCGACCCGCAGCGCTTCCGCATGGTCGCGCAAATCCTCGGCTGCGCCGCCGCCGTCCGCTCCGTCCGTTTCGTCTTGCGGACCGAGCAGATGCATCTCCAGCACATCGCGGAACGACAAGCCCTTTTTGCGGCGAACCTGCTTGATCCACTGCTGTACCTGCTGAAGCGTTTCCGGATCGAGCAGTACCCACCGGCCGCGGATGCGCACCAACTGCCGGTTGTTCTCGACAAGACTGCGGAATTCGGCTTCGGCCAGCTCATCGTCGCCGATAGCCATCCGCCAGTCGAACTGGACGATGCCGCCGAGTCCGAACAGCGATTCGCCGGAGGAGCCGAAGCCCGGCCGAATCTTTGCCTTCAGACGCGGTTTCGTGCGGCGCAGGCGCTCCCACCAGGCGGGCAGCAGTACCGTTTGGCCGAACTCGGCCAGCACGATGCTTTTGTCCGTAAGGAAGTCCCAGGCTTCGGCGTAATCGATAGCGGTGCGGATCGGCCAGCCGTCTTCGGCACCGTCCTTTTCTGCGCCGCGGAGCCACGGCACTATCGCTGTCCACTTCGCGGCCGCCTGACGAATGCGCGAGGCGAAGGGCAGCCATTCGGCGGGACAGTCCGGGCCGGGCTCGCCCAAAGCGTCGCATTCCACGATCCGGGCCGGATCGTTTCTGGCTTGCAGCACGACGGACAGCGACCACGATTCGCCCTCTTCGGGCTCGGTCAGGCGCAGCGCCGGTCGGAACGGAGCTTCATCCGGCGACCAGCCGATCGAGACGAGCCAGTCGTCCTCGTCCGTCCAGAGCTCCTCCAGTGTGGACCGGAATACGCCGTCGTGAGCCTCTGCCGGCTCCGTGTTCTCCGCCGACGCTTCATCCTGCTCGTCGGGATCGCGGAAGAACGCGTCTCCGGTTCTGGCGTAACGCCGGCGCCGCTCTTCGCCGCGCCGTACGATTTCCATATCCGGGTGCCGTTCCTCCATCACCTGCTGCATCCAGTCGTCCCAGAAGGGAGGGAGCGAAACCGCCGCTTCCGCTGCTTCCGCGCCCTCCGCCGGCTTGATTTTCCAGCCCCAGCCCCCGGCTTTCCACTTGGCAAAATCCGGCACGACCGCCCCGCTGCGCAGCGCAGCGGCGGCAATCCGCGCCACCGCTTGGAGCGATTGCGCCTCCTCGCTCCAAACGAGCGGGGCATAACCGTTCCAAGGCGGCGAAGCCAAGTAGTCGACCGCTTCGGCCGCGGGAAGCAGGACGCCTTCCTGCCGGTCCCACTCCAGCGTCTCGATGAACGTTCCATAGAAGGACGGTTCGTGCCAGGCGAACAGCAGCTGCTTGATCGCCGTCGCATCCAGCGCGCCGCCGCCCACTTGCTCGCCCCGGAGCCAGAACGATCCGGAGTCCAGCCACCTGCAATGTATCGTAATGGGCGCCTTCGTTTTCATCGAAGCAACTTTCCTTTCGTCAGTTCCTCCCGGAAGGCGCGCAGCCGCGCATACTGCAGCGACAGCCTGTGCAGAAACAGCTCGTAGCGTTCCGTCTGCCCGGCTTGACCGTACAGCGCGCCCAGCTTCTTCATCAGCCGGATCGCTTCCTTGTAGGACGAGCGGTTTTTTTGCATGATGCACCGGTCGATGCTTTGGTGATAAAGAGGGAAAACAACCGTCGGATCGTAGCTCTCCGCCGCCCGCAGGTCGGCCGGGTACAACTCGAACACGGCGACTCGCTCGGCCAGGTGGTAATTGGCCCAATCCCGGAACCGCTGCGATTTCACCAGAAATTCGGTATAGACGTAGTAGCTGGCCGGAAGCATGGAGACGAGCGCGCGGGCCCACTCCTCCTCGCGGCCAAGCTCCTTGGCGGCGTCGGCGGCGTGCGAGCATAAGGTCTGGAACAGATCGCGGTCGGTTTTGCGGCATTGCGGGAGCAGCCACTGCAGCCATAGCCACAGCCGTTCCCATTGACCGGTGCCGCTGAACAGCCTGGTGTAGTATAACGCTTCACCGGGATGGAATGCGCCCGCTTGCGCGAGCTCCGCCCACGCTTCCTTGTCCCGTCCGGCCATGACGTGGAAATGGGCCCGCGCCTTGCGCCAGTCGTCCTCCTCGGATTCGCTGCGCGCTGCCGCCAGCCTGCGCCCGATCGCACTTTCTTCGGCGGCTTTCCACTCGTCCGTGGCGAGCAGCCGCGTCCATAGCAGCCGGTAGACGTCGAGCCACCGCACCAGCGGTACGGCCGGCCGTCCGGCAATGGAGGCGACGACGAGAGAGGAGATGCCGAGCAGCTGCTCCGGCCAGCGGCGCACGGCCTCGTCCGCATCGGTATTCCCGGCCGTCTCTGTCAGGCGGCGCTCCAGCGACTCGGCCGTTTCTTTGTATTGCAGCAGCCGCGGAGCGACTCCCGGCCCGCCCGAGCCGTAATCGTGCTCGAGCTTGCGCATCGCGTAGACGAGACCGAGAAGCGTCAGCAGCTGCTTGGCCCCCGGCACCCACCACGTGGAAGGACGGATGGCCGTTTGCAGGGCGGCCCCGTAATATTCATCGACATCGTATTTCCATAAAGGATGGCGTTCGGCGAACGAAGCGAATTCGTGCTCCATATGAGCCAGCCATTCCTCCGGCGTTGCGGATTCCTTCAAGCCGGGAGAGGCGGGCTGGGCGGAAGGGAGCAAGGCGGTTTGCCGGTGCAGCCTCGAGCCGCTGCGGGCTGCGGGGCGCGGGGCCTCCTGCCGCTGCTTCCAGTCCTTCACGAAGGCGTCCGGCCTGCCATACACCGAGAAAGCATAAAAAAATACGGCCGCCATATGCTTGCAGCATCCTTCATAAGGGCAACTGCATTCGCTCAATCCGAAAAAATCGAGATCCAGCTTTACGCTGTACGTCTCCCCGCCCTGGACCTTGGACACGATGGCCCGCCCCGGTACGACTTCGGTATTGTACACGTATCCTTTTTGCTGGTATTCGAGTCCTTGTTCGACGACATGCAGCTCGAAATGGCGACGGATTTCTTCGCCAAGCCGATCGAGCTCTTCACGAGAGATTTGCTTCTTGAGCATAGGTGGCATCAACTCCGTTATGGCGTAACCCTTATTATACCATAGTACACAAAGGCGCGAATAAGTAATCCTCCCCATGGCTGACAATTAGCCGGGGCAACCGGTCGGCATCGAATAGTTGTAGGCGGATTCCGCTGTCCTTCCTTAACGTTAGCTTCGCTCGAGCTGCATGCAGTGGAACTCGGCCGGTCCGGTAGGGGTGTTGCGGACGTATGTATCGTGGATCGCGAAGCCCGCTTGCTCGTAAGCGCGGATCGCTCGCACGTTGAAGGTAAGCACCTCGAGATCGATTCCGTCGAGCGGTTTGCGCTGACGAGCCCTCTCCGCGATCGCTTTCGTAAACGACGGTCCGAGCCGCCGCCCGCAGAGCTCGGGCTTCAAGCCGAGACCGAGGCGCGTCCAGCCGGCCAGCGGGAAAAACTGCGCGAATCCGCACAGCTCGCCGCTCCCGTCCAACACCGCTTCGAACTGCTCCCTGCGGATCGCGGGATCGCCGAACTCCTCCGTGCGCTCCTTCAGTTGTTCCCAAGGGGTCCAGTTAAAGATGTCGTAGGGCTCCGGATAACGCCACTTGCAAATGCTCTTCCCGTGCTCCTCCGTCATCGGGACAAACCGCCATCCGGTTTGTGATAATGGCATAACGCATACACGCCCCCTTCTCCTGTATTCCCATTGTACCGAAAAGTTTACGGAAAATGGGAACCATTTTTCGATTTCTCGCGTATATATCGGTAGTTTTGACGAAACGAACAGGAGGGCTTGCTTCGATGGCCAGACTCGAGTACAGGCTGTTAGACGAGAAAAACGGATTTCCTTTGTTATATTATTACGATTTTATCGATAAGGACGAAATCTCGCTCCGTTTCGCCTGCGACTATCTGGTGAAGGACCGGGTCGTGTATGAGAAAACCTCGTGCGCGATCGAGCCGAAGGCTTACGTCATTTATGTCAAAACCGCCGAGGACGAGCAGGCTTCGGGAGGAGGCGTGGAGCTGTCCGGATACCGGGGAGGAATCCGGATCGAGCTTAGGGAATATAAAGCGGGGACGGCTCATTACCCGGTTATTCACGTGTATCAATTTCAGGACGATGACGACGCGCTGCTGCATTTGCAGAGCAATTATGTGCATTGGAACGGACAGGAATGGGAGAAGACGTCCGCGGAAGTGGATGAGGATCGCAAAGTGTACGTTTATTATGCTGTACCGTCCGTATAAGGTCAGGCAGCAGGAGCGGATAGGAGGAAACGGATGTGGATGGGGAGAACGGCAAAGCCCGCAAGCTGGTCAGCTTGTTCGTGGCGGCGGCTCTGATCGCCGCGCCCGGATGCGGCAGCAGCCGAACGGTTTCGGCCCGGGATTGCTGGGACCGCAACAACGACGGCTATTGCGATGACGACGGCAGCTCGGTCGGCGGCGGCAGCTATCATTATGTAAACGGCAGTAGGGTATACACAAGAAGCGGAGTGAGCGATTCGTCCCATGAAAGCTCGTACAAGTCTTCCTCCGGCATATCGACCGGTTCCAAAGGCGGTATCGGCAGTTCCTCCGGATCGAGCAGCAGTTGACGCAGCGCACAGACGGTGGCCTCTTTTCCCGGAGTATTCTCTTGAAACGGGCCGGCTTATCGCGAAGAAAGATTGCATGAAAGGGGCTGCTCGGATCGTGAAGGAGGCAGCGTGGAGAGAGCGGCTGTACGCGCCGCTGCGCGAAGAGGGGATCTTTACATGGGACCGCATGTACGGGGAGGAATACGCGCTTGCCGCTTTGTGGACGATCACCCTGGAACAGCGGCGCGAAATCGCCGAAGCGACCGAACGTCTCGGGGCTTTGATCGTGCGTACGACGGATGTAGTCCGCCAAGGCGGCGAGGAGCTGCTTGCCGAGCTCGGGCTGCCGCCCGAGACGTGGCAGGCCGTGCGTATTGCGGTTTCCGACCGGCTGCCCACGGTGATCGGTCGGTTCGATTTTGCCTGGACCGGGAGCGGGCTGAAGATGCTCGAATTCAACGCCGATACGCCTACAGGCATCGTGGAGGCCTTCCACGTAAACGGGCGCATTTGCGCCGAATACGGGTCGGATGACCCGAACGCGGGAATGGCCGCCCATATCGGGGAGGCGTTCCGGGAGGCGGCGGAGATGTATCGTCGCAGCGGCTTCCGCACCGATTCCACCGTATTCAGCTCGCTGGACTGGCACGAGGAGGACGCCGGGACGACCCGGTATTTGCTGAGTCAGTCGGGGCTGCCCGCGGCGACGTTCGCGCCGCTTGCCGATTTGCGCGTATATGGGGAACGGCTGTGCGTGCTCCGGGACGGCGAGCATGAGCCGATCGATCTGCTGTACCGGCTGCACGCGCTGGAGAAACTGGCGGAGGATCGCGATGCCGACGGTTACCCGACCGGGGCCCATGCGCTGCGGTTGATGGCTCAGCGCAAGCTGGCCGTGCTGAACCCGCCGTCGGCGCTAATTGCCCAGACCAAGGCGCTGCAGGCGCTGATCTGGGAGCTGTACGAGGCGGGGGAGTTTTATACCGATGAGGAACGGGAGACGATCCGGACGTACATGCTGCCCACCTATTTGGAGAACCGGTTTGCCGGAAAGGAAGGCTATGTCACGAAGCCGATTCTCGGCCGGGAGGGCGGGGGCGTGACGCTGTATGAAGCGGACGGGACCTGTCTGGAAAGCGATACGGAAGAGCTGTACTGGGAGCAGCCGATGGTGTACCAGCGACGGGCGGAGCTTCCGGCGGTCACGATCTCCCATGCCGGGGGAGAGCTCGAAGCAAGGCTGCTGTGGGGCTCGTTCTGGATCGGCGGTCGCGCCTCGGCAATCGTGGCCCGCGCCGGCGGACGCATTACCGGCAATATGGCTTGCTACGTTCCGGTCGGATTAGGGCCGGCGGGACGGGTTGGCGCAACGAAAAGGCGTTAGCGGGGAGAGGGTAAGATGAATGAGCAAGTATCCAATCTATTAAGTTTTTTGTCGTATTTGGGCGTGACGCTGCCGATTCTGGCGTTCGGTTTGTTGGCCTTCATGATTACGACGCCGTATAACGAATATAAGCTGATCCGCGAAGGGGCGGACACGTCCGACCCGCGGAAGGTCAATGCGGCGAAGGCGGCGGCCCACGACTTGGGCGGCAAAATCATCGGGCTGGCAATCGTGCTGGCATCGGCGGTGTTTCATTCCGTATCGTTGCTCGATTTGGCGATGTGGGGCATTTTGGGCATTATTTTTCAAGTGGCTGTCTTCTATCTGTTCGAGCTTGTAACCCCGTTCCGCGTCGTATCGGAAATCCCGAACGGCAACGTGAGCGTAGGCATCTTCTCCTCCCGGCTCAGCGTGGCCACGGGACTGCTGATGGCGGCGCTGATTAGCTATTGAGAACGATCCGGCCCCGCATATGCGGGACATGCAGCAACAGCCTGGTACAAAGTCAAACCTCAAACGTTATCCATGGAAGGCCCAATCCCTTGCTCGGCAAGAGGTCGGGCCTTTCCGAATACACACAACTTGGGCTATGGATTCACCCGCCAGATGCCTTCGCCCCACTCATTGGTGCCCTCCTTGATCACCTCCAGCGTCCAACCGCGACGGTCGAACGGAAAACCGTGAACGTAGTCGGGCTGCCCCGTGTAATATTCGTAGAGATGGATGTCGAACAGAAAGGTGCGCTCATCGGGTTTTCGCTTTCCGCTCAATTCGAAGGCCATATGATGCGGGTTGGAAGTGCCGCGGAAATAAGCGTCCGCTTCCAGCGGTTCTTTTACGGCCTTCCACGCATCGCTCACCCATCTCAGGCCATTTTCCGGATCGCGATGAGTCCAGGCCGTTGCAAATTCGTTGGCCGCCTGCAGAGCGAACAAGTAATCCCGCGTAACCGGCAGCGCCGTGTTTGTTGCCGTGCCGTCGGGCAGCTTAAGCTCCTCCAGCGGTACAAGCGAAGCGGCAACGAACAGCAACTGGTCCGCATTGTACGGCTTAGCCGTGCTGATGGAAATAAACGTCGATCCCCGCTGTAAATACCACCCGCCCCCGCCTTCATCCGGTCCGATCCATTGTGCGGAGAAGCCCGGAAAGAAATGTTTGGTTCCGGAAGCGGGATCGACTTCCGGCGGCTTCAAGTCCGTTTTGGACTGATAAATGGAGAAGTGGGGGAAAGTCATCTTTAGAACTCCGTTCGGCTCTTCCCGCACGTCCACCCCGTAGTCGGTCGCGATGCCTTTGCGCGGCACGAGCGGCTCGAAGATGCGCAAGGCGTCCGCCTGGTTGCGAATCTGCAATGCCTCTTCGGGAGTGTACGGAATCGTGACGAACCGATCGGAATAGTATTCTTCGCTTGAATATGAAGCAAATTGGGATAGATGGTTCTCCTTCAACCAGTACAGGCGCACTTGAGACAAATCGGTGCCGAATGACGCCTCTATCGCTCCCTCGTCGGTTATACGGACTGCTTCGGCCTGCAAGGCGTCATTAAGCCTGGACCGTTCGATATGACCGTCCTTCCAACGGTAAATGGTGGTGTAAGGGATCGTTCCCGAACTGGCCGTCACTTCGGGCAGACCGTCGTGATCGACGTCAATTTGTACGGCATGCCCGTCCTCCACAAGCAGCAGCGGCTTCGGAATCCCGTCCTCCACATCGATGTAACGCGTCATCGAGGCAGCCGCGCCGACCATGCCCTGTATTTGGATGACCTGCTTGCGGAACAGCATGATGTTCCTGACGATCAAATTGTCGTCTTGGTCATAGCGATAGCCGGCTACCGTTCCAATGTCGTAGGTGATGCCGTCACGGATCAGAGCCGCATGGAGATAGTCCGGGTCCGTCTTATGCGCGTAGATGACGACTTTTATTTCCTTGGCTTGGCCGGCGGCATATAGAACGACTTCCTTTACGATGCGTTCCGCCTGTTCAAACCCTTCTTTCAGCACGCGGACATCCCCTGTAGTCGGGTAGGTCTCCCAGGATAGCGGCAGCGGTACGTCTTTCGTATCCGGACCGGCATCCGCGGGAAGGAGGGAGACCGCTCGGGCGATGGAGGTTCCCTCCGAATATTCAGGCAGCGATGTCGCGGCACTCCCTGCCGGTGCGAGAGAAGACTGGCATCCCAGGGCCAGAACGCATAGCGTAGCAGCGGCTGCAAGTCGCGTTGCTTTCATGGAAATCACTCCCAATTTATACTATACTAGTTGGACGTAAGCAAACGGTTGTCGGTTTAGTTAACCCCGAACAAGCAGCCGCAATCGATGCCGTAGTAGCCTGCATGGCCTGCCTGTTATGTTAAAATAACAATAGCGCCACTAAGAAAGCACACAAGCCAGATTCGGGACGAGCTTAGGGAACGGAATCTGCTGCGAGTAAGGAGCGGATGAAAGATTGAGAATAACCGGAATTGACCATATGGTGCTAACTGTCGCCGATGTGGACGAAACGTGCCGATTTTATAACCGGGTACTGGGTATGGAAGTCGCGACATTCGGCAACGGAAGGAAGGCGCTCCAGTTCGGCCGGCAAAAAATCAACCTGCACCCGCACGGCGGCGAATTCGAGCCGAAAGCGCACCGGCCGGTGCCCGGATCCGCCGATCTGTGCCTGGTGACCGATATTCCTCTCCGCGAGGTGGCGGAGCATCTGGAGCGCTGCGGCGTTGCGATCGAGGAAGGGCCTGTCGTCCGGACCGGAGCGGCCGGGCCGATCTTGTCGATTTACGTCCGCGATCCGGACCTCAACTTGTTGGAGATTTCCAATTATGAATGGGAGGGACCTTGAATGGAGTGGAACTACTACAATACCTTTATTACGTTAGCGCCGGATTGTCCGGCGGAGGAAGGTACGGTACCGCCGGACAAGAAGGACGGGAAGACGAAAGCGGGCATCGAATACGAGCTGGTTTCCGCACATCCGTACGGATATTCCCAGGAGGAGCTGATGTTCGAGGTTCATGTCCGTCATAAAGGGATATCGCCGGAGGAACTGGAAGCGAAAGGGACGCAGATTCGTGACGAGTTTTTTCAGAAGTCGCATGCATGCATGAGGGCGTCGATGCTGCCCAAGAAGTTCGGTTGGGGACTGCATTTCAACGAAGCCGGCAAAGTCGCGCTCGTACCTGCCGATTCGGAGCAGTACCGCAGCTTCGTCGAAGGCCGGCAGGGCGAGCTGAAGCTGCTGGCCGCTATGCGGAACAGCCGATAAGTAAAAGCCTCCAAACCCACTTAAGGAGTGGGGATGGAGGCTTTTGTTTGAATCGGGTGACGGGGTCTGCTCGTGCTTCATCCGTGCGACGCCGCATAGGGCTCCGATTCCCCGTCGGGTGCGGAGGGGGCCGCGACGGGAGCGAGCTTTTCCTTGCTCATCATAATCGCGGCAACGACGGCCAGAACGGCAGGCAGCAGGCTGCACAGAAAGGTGAAAGCGATGGAACCGGACAGTCCGCCCGTAATGGTCTCCAGCAAGGAGCTGGGGATTTGCCCTCGTGTGGCCGGGTCCAACAGCGCATGGGGATCGCTAAAGGCAATTCCTCCTTCGGAGGGCCCGCCGTTTCCGGCAAAAGCGTCCGTGAGCCGGCTCGTCATGGAATGGCTTTGGATGATGCCGCAGATCGTAATGCCGAGCGCCATGCCGAGCGAACGAAGGAAGTTGAACGTGGAGCTGGCGGCGCCCCGTTGGCTGGCCGGGAAGCCGTGAATGACGGCGTTGCTGAGAACGGAGAACGAAGCGCCGATGCCCAGCCCGACCATAATCATATAGATCGTTACTTCCAGTCTCGATGAGGCTGCAGACAGCGTCGTCAGCATGGCCAGCCCGACCACAAGCAGCAGCAGCGTCGGAATCATTACAGTACGGTACGGGATTTTGGCAATAAGAAAGCCTCCGACGGTAGCGGTGATGACCGAGGCGAGCATCATCGGCAGCAGCACCAGTCCGGAATTCACTGCGCTACCGCCGAGCACTCCCTGCATGAAGATCGGAATGTAGACGGATGCGGTGACGAATGCCGCTCCGCTCAGCATGCCGATCGCATTGCTGGCGGCATACAGCCGGCTGCGGAACATGCGGAACGAGATGATCGGCTCTTCGGCCCGCGTTTCGGCGAGCACGAACAGAACGGCCAGCATGGCGAAGCCCGCGAATAAGCCGATGATCGGCAGGGAGCCCCATGCATACTGTTTGCCGCCGAGCTCTAACGCGAACATGAGACAGACGGTCGCTCCGATGAGCGTCGCGGCTCCGCCCCAATCGATGCGTTGTCTGGCGTGAACCGGCGATTCCTTGTAGTACCCGAAGATCAGGACAAAGGACAGAAGACCGAGCGGCAGATTGATGTAAAAGATCCATTCCCAATGCAGGTAGTCGGTCAGATAAGCGCCCAGCAGCGGTCCGAAAATGCTCGACATGCCGAATACGGCGCCGAACAGCCCGCCCAGCTTCCCGCGATTTTCCGGAGCGACGACGTCGAACATGATCGCGAAGGCGATCGGGACGAGCGCGCCGCCGCCGATTCCTTGAACTGCCCGGTAAATGCTGAGCTGGACGATCGAGGTCGCCGTTCCGCATAGCATGGAGCCCAGAATAAATACCACGATGCCAAAAATAAAAAACCGTTTGCGTCCGTACATATCGGACAGCTTGCCGAATATCGGCATGCCGGCCATTTCCGCGACCATATAGGCCGATGTAACCCAGACGAATTTATCGAGCCCGCCGAGCTCTCCGACGATCGTGCCCATAGCGGTGGCGACGATGGTGTTGTCCATAGAAGCCATCAGGATGGCAAGCAGAAGGCCTGCCAGGACGACGCCGGTTTTGTTTGTTGCTGTACGCATGAGTTTCATTCCTCTCCTTGACCCTTGGTTTGATGTCTTTCCTGTTTTCAGTATAGCCCCCTTCCCTGACAGTCTGTGTCAGTGGTCCGAAACGCCTTCGGGCAAATTTTCGCAGCGTTTCCGAGCCGCTTTTCGCATCGTAAAATGAACAGGACTGCGCCGGCCGCTCCAACGGCAGTACGCAGTCCTGTTCTTATTTTCGCGTCAACAAATAAAGAAAGTACGGGGCGCCGACGGCCGCCACCACGACGCCGACGGGAATCTCCAACGGTTGTACGAGCACCCGGCCGATCGTATCGGCGGTCACGACGAGCGCGGCGCCGAGCAGGGCGGAGGCCGGCAGCAGCAGCCGGTACTGAAGGCCGATCGTCCTGCGAGCCAGATGGGGAGCGATCAGTCCGACGAAGCCGATGCTCCCGGCTACGGCTACGGCCGTACCGGCCAGTCCGGCGGCAATCGCCATGAACAGCACGCGCTCCCGCTGGACGCTCACTCCCAGACCGACGGCCAGCTCGTCTCCAAGATCCAGCAGATTGAGCCGGTTCGCTTTGTAGATCGCGAAGGGGAGCAGGGCGGCAATCCAGACGAAGGCGACGAGCACGTACGTCCAGTTCGTGCCCCAGATGCTGCCCGTCATCCATATTTTGACGAAATCGTAATTGTAGGCGTTCATGCGGTAGGTCAAAAACAGCATCAGTGCGCTGATGCCGGAGCCGACGGCAATGCCGACCAGCGCGAGCCGCAGCGGGGCGATTCTCCCCTTGCGGTAGGACAAGGCGAAGACGAGCGTCGCGGCCGCGGCCGCCCCCGTAAACGCCATCAGGGGAAGCATGTAGACCGGTGCGTATTGGATTTTGCCGTATCCGAAGGCGATGTAGGCCACGACGGCGAGGCCCGCGCCCGCATTGATGCCGAGAATGCCGGGGTCGGCGAGACCGTTTTGCGATACGCCCTGCATGATCGCTCCGGAAGCGGCGAAAGCGGCTCCGACGAGGATGGCGATGGCGATGCGGGGCAGCCGGATATGCAGCAGCACGATCGAACTGTCGCCCGTCCCCATGCCGAACAGCGTACGGACCGTTTCGGCGGGCCCGATGCGCAGCAGTCCCGTATTCAGACTGATCAGAACGGCCGCGATCAAGAGAACGAGCAGCAGCGTAAAATAGGCAAGCTTGCCGAAGGAGCTTGCCCGCCGGCGGCGGCTGATGGTCGCTGCGCTTTTCATGTGCCGCCGTTCCTTTCTTTGCGGGCCAAGTACAGGAAGAACGGAACCCCGATCAACGCCGTAAGGATGCCGACCGGCGTCTCCTGCGGAGGATTGACGAGTCTGGCGATCGTGTCGGCCGTCACGAGCAGCGCCCCGCCAAGCATGCCGGAGCAGGGGATGACGTAACGGTAATCGACGCCGATCAGAAACCGCGTCAGGTGCGGGATCACGAGTCCGATGAAGCCAATCGGCCCGGCCACGGCGACAGCAGCGCCCGTCAGCATAAAGACGGTGAGCGAGCCGAGCAGCTTTACTCGTTTCAGCCGCTGGCCCAGTCCGGCCGCCACTTCGTCGCCGAGGCTAAGCAGCGTGATGCTGCGGGACAGCATCAGGGCGGAGAGGACCCCGGCGACCGTCCACGGCAGTATGGCGCGCACGTCCTCCCATTTCACCCCGGCGATTCCGGCCGCATACCAGTACATGACCTCCTGCGCGATGCCGTAGTAAATTTGGATGCCCTCGGACAGGGCATGCAGCATGGCGCTGACGGCGGCGCCGGCAAGCGCCAGCCGAACGTGCGCGTTGGCTCCCGAGGCAAGGGAGGAAGAGATCGTGCCGGCGGCATAGACGATCAGCGTGCCGAACGCGGCCCCGAGCAGGGAGACGAAGATCATCCGTTGATACGAAAGCCCGGGGAACAGCGCCATGGCGATGACGAGCGCGAAGCCCGCTCCGGCGGATACGCCCATCAGACTCGGGCTGGCCAGCGGGTTGCGGGTCATGCCCTGCATCATCGCGCCCGATATGCCGAAGCAGGCGCCGACGAGAACGGCAGTAAGAGCGCGCGGCAGACGGACCGACATCACGGTATAGTGCTGCACCTGGTTTTCGTCGTAGTGCAGCAGGGCGTTCAGCGCAGTGTCCAGTCGGATATCGGCCGCGCCCGTAGTGACGGATAGCGCGAGACCCGCCGCAATTGCCGTGCCGGACAGCAAAAGAAGAAAAGAAGGACGGAGCCTTCTTTTCTCGGAAATGGCGGCGGGACCGCCGCTCGGTTTTGAGGGATGCGCGGCGCCGCTCATCCGCCCAGCAGTTCCTTATTGACTTCGTCCACGAACAGATTGTATAGCGTCAAGCCGAAGCCGGTTTTCGTGCCGCGGATCGGCTTCATATACATATGTTTGTTTTGAACAGCTTTCAAGCTTTTCCAGAGTGGAGTCTGAATGGTCGCGTTCATTTTATCCACGTAGTCGGGAACGTTGATATCGAGCAGGAAAATATGGTCCGGGTTAATTTCCGGCAGTTTCTCCAGCGCGATTTTGATTTCGTTGTCCTCGTCGGCCAAGCCGGCCGGATATTTGAGGCCGAGCTGCTCGTAGGCGATTTTGCCGAGCGGACTCTTGTTGCCGAGAATCCGGGTATCCTTATCCGTTACTTTGAAGAAAACGACGGTTTGGTCGCCCATTTTGGCGGCAAGCTTATCCTTCAGCACCTTGGTCTTGTTGTCAAACTCCTGAAGCTTCTGCTTGGCCAGATCGGTTTTCCCTACGGCTTCGCCGACGTCGAGAAACACCTTGCGCCAATCTCCTTCCATATCCTTGGTGGAGAAGATCAGAGTCGGAGCCATTTTGCTCAGGGCGTCGTAGGGTTTGGAATGGTTCTTTTCTTCCCCGAGAATCAGATCGGGCTTCAACTGCAAGATTTTCTCCAGACTCGGAGCGGCCGAT
Source organism: Paenibacillus hodogayensis (assembly GCF_039536325.1). NCBI lineage: Bacteria > Bacillati > Bacillota > Bacilli > Caryophanales > Paenibacillaceae > Paenibacillus > Paenibacillus hodogayensis. The sequence goes on along the minus strand of NZ_BAAAYO010000013.1, from coordinate 49,965 downwards.
TGCCCGACGGATTCGGTGCCGCTTAGTTGGGGAGTGATGTAAGGCTCGAAGTCGCCGGCTTCGCGTACGACGGCGCCCACCGGCTTGATGCCCAAGGTGATCAGATGATCGGTCAGATGCGGCGTCAAAGCGACGACGCGGGCAGGCGCAGCGGGCACTTCCGTTTGGCCCATCGTATGGGCGACGGTCCGTTTCTTCGCCTCGGGGGCTGCGGGGGATGAAGTCCCGGATGACGAATCGGGTTTTGCAGCTGTCGGGGCGGCGCTATTGCCGCCGCTGCAAGCGCTGAGGAGCAGCAGAACGGCCAGAGCCATCATAAAGCCAGGCACAAATTTGTGGAATGAACGCATGAAAACGAACCCTCTCTTTTCTATAATGATAATGATAATCTTTATCATTATCATTATAATGGCAATATTTTCATCCGTCAATGGACATAAAAAAAACGCCGCCTCCGGTTTCCCTGGTGGGCGGCGCTTCCGTGCAGCAGCGATTCGCGTTACTGACGGGGCCCGTCTATGACGGTTTTGACATCGAACATGTTGACGGTCGTGCTGATCAGATAGTCCGGCTTCGGCTGTCCGCGGCTGTTCCGATGGCCTTGGATATGGGCATCGCTCTTCTCCCAGTTTTTCCACGCCTGTTCGGACTCCCAGCGGATCAAGATCATCACCTCGTCCGTCTCTTCCTTTTTGCCCCGGTTGACCATGACGGTAAAGTCGATCAAGCCTTCCATCCCGTGGACAGGGCTCTCCCGGCTGAACCGTTCCACGACCTGCTCGGCATGTCCTTTCGCAACCACGATCGTTCTTGTTTGAATAAGCATATGCGCCCTCCTGTATCCAAACGAATCTCAAAGCCAGTGAGACATTTCCTCTTCATTCTAAATGATAACAATAATCATTGTCAAAGGAGGTTGGCTTATCCGTTAAGGTTTATGGCGGAGCAGGAAAGCTTCGATCTGGGCTTCATGATGCCGGTCGTGCTCCACTACGTATTCGCGGATGTAAGACTCCATCTGAAGGCGCCGGGCTCCAATAAAAAAGCTAATGCCGCTCTCGTGAACGAAAGAACAGGCTTCGGCAAGCTCGTTCCTCGTGGCGGCAAAATGATCGATCATCTCGGCTTTTTGAATACGGAGGGAGAACAGTTCGGCATTGCGGTTAATCGATTGCCGGTTGGCCATTTGCAGCACGGCTCCTTGCGTCATTTCGGGAATCATCTGCTCCAGAGCGTACGTATCCCATAGCCAAATATGGCCGACGATTTCATGGATCGACCATTTGCCGGGCAAGATCGGGTTGTACCAGCTATCCGCGGCTCGCCGGCCGGCTTCCTCCACGAATGCTGTAAAGCGACGCAGCTCCTTTAACGCTGCTTCCATCGGTATATCACTTCTATCGGTCCTCTTTCGATTGGATTTAAGCAAACACATTCGCCTCGGGGCTCCGATTTCCTTCCCGGCCGTAGAGGAATTTCATGGAATCGCCGTGAAAGATGGACGCAAATCCAGCAACACTTTGTGTGGAGCGCACGTCTATTGGGTATATAAAGAGAAAGCCTATTTGAGCTAAAGAGCGGAGGAGTAACCATCATGACCTTTACTAGACTATTCCGAATGTTTCTATTAACCTGTGCGTTGGCCGTTGTGCTCGGGGCTTGCAGTCCGAAAGCAGGCGAGTCGGCACAGCCGGCATCCCCGCCAGCTTCGGGGACCGGAACGAACGGCGGCTCGCAGAGCCCTGATAAGCCGGCGGACGGCGGCGCCGGAACGCCGGGCACGACATCTCCGGTTACGGGTTCTCCGGCACCGGGAGAAGCAGCGGGAGGATCGGCACAGAAGCCCCCGGCCGCAGTCAAGATGGACCGCATTACGGCGATGCGATTGGCGGACGCCAAGTCCGGCTGGGTTGGCGGCGACGGCTGGATCGCCCGCACGGACGACGGAGGTGCTACATGGACGAAACCTTATAGCGTGAAGGGCATCGTTCATCAATTGTTCGCCTTGAACGGGCAGGACGTTTGGGCGGTTGTCGGAGCGGAAGGTGCTGCGGCAGACGCCAAAAAGGTCGAGCGCAGCCTGCTCGTCTCCAAGGACGGTGGTTCATCCTGGACAGCCGCGGGCACCGTGCCGAACGCCGGTTTCCTCCACTTCGTAGCGAAAGAGGAGGCGTACAGCGCCAACGCCAAAACGACGGACGGGGGAAAAACGTGGACGACCTTGCCCGTTCCGGAAGAATTGGCGGTCGATCCGTACTTTCATGACGCCGCCAACGGCTGGGCCGTCGCGCTGGAGAAAGACATGATCGTCGTGAAACGAACGACCGACGGAGGAAAGACGTGGCAGGACGTCATGTCCCGAAAGACGGTATCTCAAGTGACCGGCGGATCGATCCGTTCGGCCGGCGCGGAGGACGCCTGGGTCGAGCTGATCGGGGAATCGGGCATGACGCAGACGTCCTACTCCTTATTCCATACGACCGATGGGGGCAAAACGTGGCAGACGGTGCTGGCCAATTCGACGGCAGGAGCCGGTCCGGCTCCCGGATTCCCGATCGATCATTCGGACGGGCCGAAAAACGGCGGCAACAAGCCCGGTCCTCTGTACGTAGTCAATCCGCAGGTAGCCTTCATGGGCGGCCAGTGCATGGCATGCGACAAGCCGAATACAATCGGTTGGACGACGGACGGCGGCAAGACATGGGTGAACGGCGAAACGGCCTTCACCGGCTACGGCGAGCAGCTGCTTGCGATCTCCGATGCCCATAACGGCTGGTGGATCTGCACGGACAACGCGGAGCCGGCGGTCATGTATACGACGGCGGACGGCGGGAAGACGTGGAAAAAGGCGCATACGTTCGAGAAGCCGTCCCCGCAGTCTTAACGAACGAAGAGCTGGAAGAGACCGTCTTGTACCCGATACGACAAAAAAGCTTTCCAAGCCGATGCGCACAGCGGCTGGGAAAGCTTTTTCTCATGACCGGGAGTCCAGTTGGATGAACGAATCGCAAAGCCGCTCGAGCAGACTCCGCTCGTGACTGACGACAAGCACGCCCAGATTGCGCTGCCGCGCGACGTCCAGAATGGTGTGCCAGAGCTGGGCTTGCGTAATGGCGTCCAGCATCGTTGTCATCTCGTCGGCGATCAGATAACGGGTGTGCGGGCCGAGCGCCCGTGCGACGCAGATGCGCTGCAGTTCCCCGCCGGACAATTCGTTCGGATACCGGTCCAGCCACGAATCGGCGATGCCGAGCATCGCGCGGAGCGAGGCATCCGGCGTCCAGCCCTCGTTCAGGCTGTATTTGACGCGGAGGCGGGGGTTAACCGCCTTTTCCGGATGCTGGAAGACGAGCTGGACCGGCGAGTAGCCTCCGTCCGGCAAAGCCTGTCCGTCCAATAGCACCTCTCCCTCCGTAGGCGAGACGTATCCGGCCAGCATGCGTCCGACGGTCGTTTTGCCGCAGCCGCTCGGGCCGGATAGGCCAACGATTTGTCCGGGAGACAGAGAGATGTCGAAGCCGCGCACGATCCACGGACCACCGCCGTACCGAAACGCCAGCTTGCGCCCTTCAAGTGGCATGGATGCACCTCGCTTTTCCGTTGCGCAGCTCGCGCATGACCGGACGTTCCGCGCCGCAGGCCGCCGTGGCGAGAGAGCAGCGCGGAGCGAACAGGCAGCCTGCGGGCAGCTCGCCGGGTTGAGGCTGTCCGCCGTGGAGCGGCTCAAAGCCGTTCTGCGGCAGCGCCCGCCATAACGCGCGGCTGTATGGATGACGCAGCCGGGCGCCATCCTGTGAGAAGTCTGCGGCCGGGGCCACCTCGACCGTCGTCCCGGCATAGAAGACGGCGACGCGATCGGCAACCTGCAATACGGATTCCAGATCATGAGAGATAAGCAGAATGCCGGCCCCGTTATCGGCTAGCTCCCGCAGCTGCCGGACCGTCTCCTGCACGATGGCGGGGTCGAGCCCGGGAGTAGGCTCATCGGCGATCAGTAGTCTGGCGCCGCTGATCGTGGCCATCGAGACGAGCACCCGGCGGGCCATTCCTCCGGACAGCTGATGCGGGTAGCGCCGCTCTACGTCCTGGGCCAAACGGTAGCGGGCGAATGCCGCACGCTGCTCCCCGAGCGGATCGCCGGCCCGAACCGAGCTGCGCACCTGCGCCCCGACCCGCATCAACGGGTCCAGATAACCGACCGATTGCGGCACGAGCGCAATGTCCTTTCCGCGCAGCGCTTGCTGCCGCCGGGTCGTCAGCTCCTCGCCGTCGAAGCGGATCTTGCCGCCCGTGCTGGCGTTGCCGGGCAGGATGCCGAGGATGGCGTGCGCCAGCAAGCTTTTGCCGGAGCCGCTTGAGCCGATGACCGCTACGATCTCCCCGCTGTTCACGTCCAGCGTCATGCCCTGAAGCACCTGCAGCTTCGTTAGCTTGAAGCGTCCCGTATAGGAGGCGAATGCGACGGACAGATCGTCCACTTCCAATAAAGGCATTGCGGTTGTCCTCCTTTTGCCGTGTCGGCTATTCATGCGTCTGCCGAGGGTCCAGCAGCAGGCGAAGCTGCTCCCCGGCCACATCGAAGGCGCGCACGACGAGCAGCAGGCATAGGCCTGGGAAGAAGGCCAGCCACCACAGGCCGGTCGACAGGTAGCGCATCGATTCCGATAAAATGATGCCGATCGCCGGCTGATGCGGCGACAAGCCGAGCCCGATGAACGTAATGGACGCTTCGTGCAAAATCGCATGAGGGAACAGCAGCAGCAGCCCGACGAGCAGGTGCGGGAGCAGATGCGGAAGCATATGCCGCGAAGCCGTCCACCAGCGGGACTTGCCCATTCTCCGGGAAATTTGCACGTACTCGGCCGTTTTCAGCTGGAGCACCTCGGCCCGGATGACGCGGGCGAGGCTGGGCCAGTGGGTCAGGGACACGCCGATGATGACCCCTTTCATGCCCCCGCCGAAGACGAAGGCGATCAGGATGAGCGTCACGAGATGGGGGACGCTCAGGAATAAGTCGATCAACCAGCTGACGATCCGGTCCGCCGTGCGGCCCATGGCCGCCGCCAGCCCGAGCAGGGCCGCGATGACGACGCTGGCCGCGGAGGCCGCTAGTCCGACGCTGACGCTTAGAGCCAATCCTTTGACCGTACGGGTGAACATATCCCGTCCGAGCCAGTCGGTGCCGAAGAGATGGGACCACGACGGCGCCAGATTGCGCCACTCCAGCCGGGTGGACAGCGAATCGTTGCCGAGCAGCGCGCCGCCAAGCCAGACGGCCGCGACGAGCAGTACCGCCAGGCCGGCCGTCGCCGCGGCGCGCTGTCGGCCGTTCAATTGCAACGCGCGTCCGCCGCTCAGCCGAATGCCGGCATTTTTCTCCTGTTGTCTCATGACAGCCGCCGCCTTTCTTTCAGCCTAGGATCGACGAGACGATAGACGATATCGGCGATCAAGTTGCCGCTGAAAACGAAGATGGCGCTGAACAGGACGATGCCGAGCAAGAGCGGCACGTCGCCGCGAAGCCCGGCTTCCACCGTCGCCTGGCCAAGCCCCGGGTAAGAGAATACTTGCTCCGCCAGCACCGCTCCGCCGAACAGCTCGCTGAAGGAAGCGAAGTGCAGCGTGATGGCGGGAAGGGCTATGTTGCGCAAGCCATGACGGCGGAACAGTACGAAGCCGCGCTCCCCGCGCGCTCTGGCGAACAGCACGAAGTCGCTCGCCAGCACGTCGATCAGCTTCTGCCGCGTATGCAGGGCGATCGGGGCGATGCCGACAATGCTCAGCGTCAGTGCCGGCAGCAGCATATGCTGGAGTCTTTCGCCCCACGTCACTTGTCCGTCCAGCACGCCGGCCGGCGTGCCGAGGCCGACGGGCAGCCAGCCGAGCCAGACGGCGAATACCATCAGGAGCAGCAGGCCCATCCAGAACGTCGGTGTCGAGGCGAGCGTGTAGCAATACCATTTAATGAAGCGATCGGTCCACCGGCCCTTGTTCATCGCCGCAACGATGCCGGCCGTGAAGCCGAGCAGGCCGGAGAGTACCCAAGACAAGCCCATGAGGGCGAACGAGCTGGCGAACCGCTCGCGGATGACGTCGGCCACCGGCATACGGTAGATCATCGACGTGCCCAGATTGCCCTGCAGAAGCGCCGAGCCCCATTGGAGGAACCGTTCCAGCGGAGGCCGGTCCAGTCCCCAATATTCGGTGATGAGCTGCCGCTGCTCCGGCCCGACCCGCATCATGTCAGCGCCGATATAGGCCTGAATCGGATCGATCGGAGAAGCGTTGACCAGCGCGAACGAGATGATGCTGATCGCGGCCAGCAGCGTGACGAGCCGAAACAGCTTCATGCCTGCGTACGCGAATACGCGTTGAACCATGGCTAAAACTCCTTTTGCCGCCCGTCTTCGGTAGGGTGCCTATCCGTTCTTATGGCGATTTTTCCAGTGAACGAAGTCGATCGGGCGGTCACTTCGTCCATGACCATTCTTCGATATTGTCCGTGACCGGCCAGCCGTGGCCGTGAGGGTGAATGCGCTGTTTGCCGATATCCAGGCCGTCCTTCACCAGATATAGGTGATTGATGTTGACCAGCCAGGCGTAAGGCGCATCGGCCATGCCGCCGACGCCGTTTTTGCCGTCCCATTGCGCTTTTTTCCAGAATTCCATCGCTTCGTTCTCACGTACCGCCTTGAGCGCCTTGTCCATCCATTCGTCAACCGCAGGGTTGCTGTAGAAGCCGGCGTTGTAATATTCGACCCCGCGGTACTTGCTGCTGTACAGGTTGTACATTTCCAGCGGGTCTTGACTGCCCCAGCCCATAAGAACGGCGTTGGCATGCATCATTTTGCCGATATCGTCCCAGCTTTTGCCTTGCACGTCGATCTGAATGCCGAGCGGCTTGATCATGTCGGCCGCGGCGAGCGCCAGCGATTGACGGGTCACGTCGCCGGACGGGTATACGAGCGTAAATTGGGCTTTCAACGCTCCCTTTTGCAAAATACCATCCTTGCTGTCGGCCTTCCATCCGGCATCGGCGAGCATTTGCTTCGCTCCGCTTACATCGGCATCGGTGAATGCGGCGGCCGGGTTGTACCAAGGCAGCCCGTCGTTCACCGTATAGGCGGGGGTGCCGTAGCCTTCGAGCACGCCCTGCACGAGCGCCTTCCGGTCCAGCGCGAGATTGATCGCCTTGCGGATGGCCGGGTCCGCGGTCACGTCATTACCGATCGGATAGCCTTCCTTGGTTTTCGTTCCGGCCTTGACGTAAGGAAACTGAATGCCGCGATTGTCCACGGTTTGCACCGATTCGAGATGCATGCCGTCTACCTTCTGCTTGCTGAAGGCGGCGGGAATGTAGGCGACATCGACTTTTTTGGCCTTGGCGGCGGCATAGGCGGCATCCTCGCTGAGGAACAGCAAGGTCAGCTTGCGGAACGCCGGCTTCTTCCCGTAATAGTCCGGATTGGCTTCGACGATGATCTGCTGTCCTTTGTTCCACTGGACCAGCTTGTACGGCCCGGAGCCGAGGGGCTTCTCTTTGTAATCGCTGCCGTAAGCATGCTTGGGCACGATGCCGGTCGAGACGAGCAGTGCGCTGAAGGTCGATTGAGGCTCTTTCAGCGTAAAACGCACCGTATACTCGTCGGTCGCCTCCACGCTTTTCATATTGGTCAGGTCGATGACCGAGCCTTTGCCCGCGGCTGTCTCGAACGTAAATTTCACGTCCGCGGCCGTGACCGGCTTGCCGTCGGTAAATTTGGCGTCGCGGCGCAGTTGGATGGTCCATACCGTACCGTCGGCGCTTACTTCGTAGCCGTTCGCGGCCAGATCGTTCTGAATCTTCATCTGGGCGTCGCGCTTCAGCAGGGTGCTCTGGAACAGCGGCGAACCGTAGCGCCCCCAGCCCGTAGTCGGATCGAAGCCGTCCTCGGGCTCCGCGCCTACGGCCAGGACGAGCTCGTCCGATGCCCCGCCGCCGCTTTTCTGTTTGGCCGAGCAGCCGGCCAGCACGAAGCATACTGCCAGCAGCAGCATGACGGTCCGATATGCAAAAGACTTGTTCAATTTCTCCACCCCGTCTTGGAATATGTAGTAACACGATTCGGACATATTGTAGCACAGGGTGGCGGAAAGAGTAAGTCCTTTTTTGGAAAAAAGAAGCGCATACGCCAAAGAGACATCGTTCCCGGCATCTTGATACCGGTCCGATGTCTGGCATTTAGCATAAGAAGTCTCTACATGCTGGTACAAAGTCAGACCTTAAACGGTATCCTTGGAATGGACCGAATCCCTTGTACCTCAAGGGATCGAGCCTCCGGAATACACAGGATTAGCTCTGACTTTGTACTAGCTCTCCGCGCGCTCTCCGGCGGATGGGCCGGAATGAGCGTGGCGGCCGGCTCCGAGTCCGTGGTGTCCATGGTGGGCGTGTCCGTCCGCTTCGTTCTGCTCGTCCACATACGTCACCGACAACTCGCAATACAGCACGCCGCGGTGCACTTGGATCTGCGACTGCAGCTCCCGCAGCTGATCCAGCCGTCCCCGGACGGCGATGATTTCCAGGCATTGATCGTGATTGAGGTGGACGTGCATGGTGGAAATGATATGATGGTGGTACTGGTGCTGAAGCTCCATGAGCAGCAAGGGGAGCTCGCTCACATCGTGGTCGTATACCATAACGATCGTGCCGGCGACCAATTGTTCCGGATTCAGCCGCCCAGGCTGGAGCAGCGTCTTGCGAACGAGATCGCGGATCGCTTCGGAACGGTTCGTGTAGCCTTGCTCGCCAATGTATTGATCGAATTGTTGAATCAGCTCCGAAGGCATGGAAACGCCGAATCGGACCAGGTCGTCTTTACCGGACATAGGCTCCTCCGCAATACGGTATTTTACAAAATTGTAGCACATTTCAGAGGGATTCACGAACCGCCAGCTAATGTTCAGTATTTGTTCAGCCTGAAACGCTATACTGGGAGATGGGTGAATAACGATGAGCAAATACACGAGGCTGGCGCAATATTTGAACGAGCAGCGCCGTCCCCAAGTGACATTGGCTTTTGAACAGATCGAGCAAATTTTAGGATTTCCGCTTCCCGCTGTGGCCAAAACCGAGCGCCAGTGGTGGAGCAATACGATCAGCGACTGCGATTCGCAAGCGATAGCCTGGCTGAAGGTATTCCGCAGAGTGTCCCACGTTAAGCCGGGCGAGCGCGTGACCTTTGTCCGCGCCAACTGAACCGGTCGCAGCGAAAAAGCTCCCCTTGCCGCATCGGGCAAATGGGGATTTTTTGCGTTCCTCGCTTCGCAGTTAGTACGCAGAAAGCGCTTATTTCCTTTTGACTTACACTTTTTGTATACTAATGTATAGAAACATAATCCAGCTTTCGAGGAGGCAATGCGTATGTACGATGTTGTGATCGTTGGAGCCGGCCCGGCGGGGGCCAGTGCGGCCCTTTTTGCGGCCAAAGCCGGTAAAAAAGTGCTGGTTGTGGACAGCGACCAAAGCGTGACGAAACGGGCTTGGCTGGAAAATCATTACGGAGTGGCGGAGATCAGCGGTCCCGATCTGCTCGAGACGGGCAAGAAGCAGGCGGCCAAGTTCGGAGCGGAGTTCGTTTCCGGCAAGGCGAGCGGCATCTCCCGCGGAGAAGCAAGCGTTCAAGTGCAAACCGAAGGCGCTTCCTACGAGACGCAGCATGTCATCCTCGCCACCGGCTTCCTGGTCGATCTGGCTGAAGCGGCCGGACTGGAAACGACTCCGGGCACGGAGCCTCGGGTAAAGACGATATTCAAAACGGATGCGCAGGGCAGAACGAACGTAGCGGGCGTCTGGGCGGCGGGTACGTGTGCCGGCGTCAGTGTACATACGATTATTACCGCCGGGGACGGGGCCAAGGTCGCCATCAACGTCATCAGCGAGCTGAACGGCGAACGGTACGTCGACCACGATGTGCTGAAAGCCTAATAAGGCACAACGGCGGAAGCGGTTGTGAACTTGTTGACAACCTGTGGATATAATTGTGGATAACTAAGATAGAACCTCCAAAACCGTTGCTTGGCAAGCGGTTTTGGAGGTTTTTTTGCATGCAACGGTTAATCTGGCTCGAGCGGCCGAGGAGCGGGCTGAACAGTTTGTTTGGAATCTTTCCATAAGGAAAGGGACAACGCAATCGCCTCGGGGTCCTTCAGTAAATGACCGGTTAACAGGCAGGCCGCGGTTTCCTCGGGATGGATCGTTCCGTCGGCGACGAGTCGGCGCAAACCTGCCAGAGCCGCCGCCGAAGCGGGCTCGCAGCCGATGCCGCTCCGGTCGATCCGCGCTTTGGCCTCAAGGATGTCCCGGTCGCTGACGGAGACGGTCACGCCTCGTGCCCGCTCGATCGCGTAACGCAGCGCTTTTGGCCAGTTGGGCGGGTTGCCGATATGCAGCGCCGAAGCGATGGTGGCCGGTTGGTCGACCGGCCGGAGGGAGCTCTCCCGGTTGAGGAGCATCCGGTGAAACGGAGCCGCGCCTTCCGCTTGCACGATGGCGATGCGCGGAACCGATGCGATCAAGCCGATGCGCTTCAACTCATCCAGTCCTTTACCCATCGCCGCCGCATTGCTGAGGGCGCCTCCGGGCAGCACGATCCAGTCCGGCATCCGCCAATCCAACTGATGCGCCAGCTCGAAGGCTATGCTTTTCTGCCCTTCGATCCGCAGCGGGTTGAGCGAATTGCATACGTACAGGCGCATCGCCTCGGCGTGCTCCTCCAAGTAACGGATGCCGGCATCGTAACCGCCTTCGATCCGGACGAGCTGCGCCCCGTAAGCTTCGGTCTGAAGAACCTTACTCAACGATACGCCCTGATCCGGAAGATAGACGACCGCCTCCGCCCCGGCCAGAGCGGCGTACATCGCCATGGACGACGACGTGTTGCCTGTCGAGGTGCAGGCGAAACGAGAATACCCCAGCCAGAGCCCATGCGACACGGCGACGGTCATGCCGTTATCCTTGAATGAGCCGCTCGGATTTTCGCTTTGCGCCTTCAGCCATAAACGCCTGGTCCCTGCATATTCGCGCAGGTCCGCATGTTCGTAAAGCCCGGTATTGCCCTCGTTTTTGGTTACGATGCTGTCCATGGGCAGCTCGGGATGGATCAGCTCTTTGTAGCGCCAGACGCCACCGGATAAAGGGGTGTTGCGCTCGGAAAGACGGACGTCGAACAGCCGCTTCAACCGGTCGGCGTCCAGCCCGCGATCGTCCAGAACCGTATCCAGCAAACCTCCGCATTCGCAGCGGTACAAAGCTTGCCCGCTGCCTGAGGCTTCGCATCCGCATTCCATACAGATAAACCTCATGTCCCATCTCTCCTTGGTAGTTGAACCGACGAAGTCGTATCTATAGAATAAAGGGAACGAAATCATAAAACTAATATATGTTTTGAAGGTAAACATAAATAAAACTTTTGGTATAGGGAGAGCGGCAATGAATGTACATGCGTTTCGCTTGTTTCATGAAGTGGTGATAAACGGTGGCGTGATGAAGGCTTCGCAGCATTTGCATATCAGTCAGCCCGCTGTAACGGCGCAATTGCGAAACCTGGAGAAGGAGCTTGGTCTGGAGCTGTTTCGTCCGAAAGGGAGGGGACTGGCCTTGACGGAAGCAGGGGAACGGCTGGCGGGGATGGGTGGCCGTTTTTTTGCGCTGGAACGGGAGATCGAGCGGGAGGCTGCCCGCATTCGGGACGGACAGCTTGGTCGGCTGCGCATTGCCGCCACCTATTTGCCGGCCAACATGCTGCTGCCCTCGTGGATCGCTTCCTTTGCGGGCATTTATCCGGATGTGGATATCGGACTGGCGACGGTCAATTCCAGGGAAGCGTTCCGCCGGCTGCTGCATCATGAGGCAGATCTGGCTGTAGTCGGGGGAGGACGCGAGCTTCCGCCGGGGCTTGCTCACGAGCCGCTCATGGAGGATGAGCTGTGGTTTGTCGTGCCTGGGGCCCATCCGCTGGCCGGAAGCGAAACGACACTGGCCGCCCTGCTGGTCGAGCCGTTCGTCGTTCGCGAGGAAGGCAGCTCGGGCCGGGAGCTGCTGCTGGCGCTATGCCGGCTGCACGGCCAGCCGCTGCCGCGCATCGGCCTGCAATGCAGCGGTACGGCCGAAACCGTTCGCGCCGTCGCCGCCGGTTACGGAGCGGCGCTCGTCTCTGCTCTCGAGGTGCGGGAGAATATCGCGCGCGGCGAGGTCGGGCGCGTGCGGATCGCGGGGGTGCGAGTCGGCAATCCCATCGGGCTCTATACGCGCGAGGGCGATGCCTTGACCCCTTGTGCAAAACAGTTTGTCCGCTTTGCCCGGTCCGCCTCGGGATTGCCGGAATAGGGACGAATCACAGCGCGGATCCGGGCTCCGGTTCCTTTTCGTCAACCTCTCGCTGCATAGCGCCTGCCGAAGACAAGATTTGTTTGTAGACATCGATAGCACGGGCTCGCGACGCCTTCAGGTCGACGATCGCATGGGGCAGCGGACGATGGATGTCGCGGTCGGAGAAGGCGCGGAGCTGCGGCAGCCAGCGCCGGATATATTCGCCCGCCGGGTCCCATTGCCGGGATTGCGACTCCGGGTTCATGATCCGGAAGTAGGGCGCCGCGTCGAAGCCGAGCGAGGCCGACCACAGCCAGCCTCCCCGGTTCAGAACGTTATCCGCGTCCGCCAAGCGATGACGAAACAACGATTCACCGAAAGGAAATGGAGCCAGCAAGTTTTTCGTGAGAAACATCGCCGTCACCATCCTCAGCCGGTTCGGCATCCGTCCGGTTTCGTTCAGCTGCGTCATGGCGGCGTCAATGATCGGAATGCCGGTTTCCGCACGGCTCCAGGCGTCGACATGGCGATCGCTCAGAATCGACAGGTCGAAATGCCGCTCGTAGCGGAAAAACAACGGATCGAGCGCCGATTGGTACAAGTAGAAATCCCGCCAGGCCAGCTGTCTCCGCCAAGCCTCGTACGTTTCCCCCTCCAACATGCTCTCATAAACGGTGCGGATGGAAATCGCGCCCGTATTGATATATGCGCTCAGACCGCTCGTAGCATCCGTTGCATACCAATCTCGCCGGTCGGCATAGTCCGACAGCTTGCTCCCGACGAACGCACCCAACGCGCGTTCGGGCTCCGTCATGCTTTCTTCGTTCGGCAGCGGCTCGATCCGGAAGGGAGAGCGGTACGCATCCGCGAGCGACTCGTGCAAAGACGCCGTCGTCAGCTGCCGCAGAGAAACGGCCGACGGCGGTTGGAACGTATCGCGAACGAACTCGCTCCATTTGCGATAATACGGGGTGAACACTTTATAGGGCGTTTGCCGTCCGGCATACCGATGAAACTCGTCGGGCTCGGCCAAAGGCTGATCGGACAATACCGTTAGCGGAATGCCAAGCCGCCAGAGCGTCTTTTCGAGCTTTCCGTCCCGCTGGCGGGCGTAAGGCGTATCGTCGCGATGGACCACTACCTCGCACGCTTCGTGCAGCAGTGCGGCTTGCGGAATAATTTCTTCCGGCGCTCCATATACAACATTCAGCTTGGCTCCCTCGCGGCGATACAGCTCTTGCAGACGGGCCAGCATAGCCATAAAATGGCGGCCGCTGGCCGCTTCGGTCCGCCTTTCGGACAAAATGACGGGATCGAGCACAAACAAATGCAAAGATTTGCTCCCTTTTCGGGAAATATAAGTAAAGGCCGGCATATCGGCAATCCGCAAATCTTTGCGGTGAACGAACACGATCATGGTCGGAAGCTCCCTCGGTGTGTAGAAATCGGATCGGTATCGTTAGCAATTCGCAGCGGATATGCTGTTTTCCTGCCGCTAAGCGGAAGCGCGCTCGCTCCGGTTTGCCGGGAAACGCCGGCCAGGGGCGCAGAAGGCTTGCACGAACGGAATTCGGCGGGTTTGCACGAATGATCCTGCAACCGTTGCACGAATGAAAGGGAAACGATTTGTTCTGTTCCGACGTTGCCTAGGACGTATATAATTTGGATATCATCACGTTTGGATCGGAGGGATGGCCGATGCGGCTCCATGCCCGTGCCAGAGAGGTGCTGCTCGCTTTGACCGAGTCGGACCAGCCGTTGAAGATCAAGCAATTGGCGGAACGGTTTACGGTAAGCGAGCGGACGATCAAATACGACTTGGAGCAGATCCGCGAACGGCTCGCCGGCATGGATGCGCAGCTGCTCTCGCGAACGAATCGCGGCGTTTGGCTGGAGGCGGACGCGGAAGCCAGAGGCAGGCTGCGCGAGGAGATGGCCTCCGAGGAGTCGGCTTCGTTCGAGAACGTCCAGGAACGGCAAAACCGTCTTGCGCTCGAGCTGCTGGAGCGGCCCGGCTTTACGACGCTGGACCAACTGGCGGATCGTGTCCAGGCTAGCCGAAACACCGTGCTGTCCGATCTGCAAAAAGCCGCGGACAGCTGGCGCAGCTGGGGCATCCGACTGGAGAGAGAGTCCGGCAAGGGCGTACGTTTAAGCGGGGCAGAGCCGGACAAGCGCCGTCTGCTGCAAGCGCTTGCCGAATCGGCGCTCGGCGGCAGCGATATGCTGCGCATCGTGCGGGGCTTATGGTGGGAAAGCGTCTGGCCGGGCGATATCGCCCGCAAGCTGGCGCCCTACCTGCTCGACGGCGGCGATATGGAGCGTTTGCAGGCGGCTGCGGGAGCCATGCTGCGGATATGGAAAGAACAGCTGGGGCAGGCGGCTTCCGACGAGGCGGCGATCGGTCTGCTGTTTCGTTTTGCGGTTGCCGTGCGGCGGCTTCGCCGCGGCGAGGCTTTACCCAATGGGGCGGACGTCAGCCTGATTCGACAGCCGTTGGAGGCGGAGGAAGCGCTGCATGCTTGTCGGAAGTTGCTGGCGGAGACGATGGAAGCGTTGGGTGTGCGTTCGGCTGCGGGGCAAGGGGATGAATACGACTCCGAAGCGGAAAGCGTCTTCGTGCTCATGCCGCTCCTGTCGGGCGAACCGGGCCGCGACAGCTGCGGGCGGGAGCCGGAAGAGCGCAGGCGGAGGCGGGCGGAGCTGGCTTCCCGGGTGCGCGCCCTGATCGGACGGCTGGAGGAGTACACGGGCTTGCCGCTTGGCCGCGACGCCGAGTTGTACGAGGGGCTGCTCTCGCACCTGGCGCGCAAGGCCGACCGCAGACGGTTCGGCGTGCATGACGTCAATCCGCTGACCGCGGAAATCGCCCGCACGTACCCCGGGCTGTTCGAAGCGGTGAAGCAGGCTTGCCTGTCCCCTCCATGGGCGCAGACGATGCGTACCGACGACAGCGCCGCCGCGTACATCGTCTTGTACGTGCAGGCCGCCATCGAGCGGGACCGCGAGCAGCGGCGCTTCCGCGCCGTCGTGGTGTGCGGAACGGGCAAAGGGACGGCGCGTTTTCTGCGAACGCTTATTCAAAACCGCGTCGGCCATATCGAGGTGGCCGAATGCTGCTCGGTGTCGGAGGCGGAGCAAGCCGTTGCGCGCACGGAGGCCGACTTGGCGATCAGCGTGCTGCCGATGGCGCTTCCGGTCCCCGTCGTACGGGTAAATCCGATCCCGACGGCCGAAGATTTCGAGGCGATCGCGGCCTGCCTGGCGCGCATCGAGCGGAGATCGGACCGGCCTGGAGGGGGCGGGCCGGAGCGGCAAGAGCGCAGCAGCGCAGCGCAGCGCGGAACGGATGGCGATCATGGTCCCGCACCGCTTGAGGGGCTGCTGGACCGACTCGATCCGGAGGTATGGCCGGAGGCGGAGCGAGTCGGCCGGGAGCTGGCGATTCGCGGCTTCGAGCTGACGCAGGCGATCGTCGGCCGGTTCCGGGACCATTTGACGGATGCGGCGGCAGCAGGCTTGTCGCTCCATATTATGCTGATGGTGCAGCGGATCGCCTTCGGTCATCCTTACGAACGGCCGTCTCCGGAACCGGGAACCGGGACGCCCGAGGAGAGTCAATGGGTCGAGACGCTGGCTGGTATATTCGGGCAGCACGGCCTGCCGGCAGCCGAAGGGGAATGGCGGGCTATCGTACGATACTTTCAACCTTCCGGGGAGAGGGGCTTAACATGAGCAGCGCAATCATTATTCGCAATGGAACGATTATCGATCCTTCGCTGGGGCTGAATGGCCGTTACGATTTGAGAATAAGCGGCGGTATCGTGGAAGGGTTGTACCGGCCTGGAGAAGGGCAGACAGCGGACGGCGCTCCGGCCGCCCGGGAATTGGATGCGGCAGGCTGCATCGTCACGCCGGGCTGGATCGATCTGCACGCGCACGTGTACCCGCAGCGGGCGGTGCTCGGCATTGAAGCGGACCGGGTAGGCGTGGAGCAGGGCGTCACGACGGTGGCGGACGCCGGCAGCGCCGGATCGGCTTACTATCGCGAGTTTGCCGATGAGGTTGCAGCCGCGAGCCGCACCGAGGTGCTCGCCTGGCTGAACATAGCCGAGCAAGGGCTGTGCGAGGACCGCGGGGAGCTTGCCGATCTATCGCGGCTTTCCGTCGAGCGGACGGTGGAGCTTGCGCTGGCCGAGCCCGGCATTATCGGCATCAAGGCGCGGATGAGCGGCTCGGTTATCCGGCACAACGGACTGCGGCCCTTGGAGATCGCCAAGGAAGCGTCCCGTGCGGCCGGCGTGCCGGTTATGGTGCATATCGGCAACGCCCCTCCGCGTCTCGGGGACGTGCTCGACCTGCTGGAGGCGGGCGACGTGGTCACCCACGCGTTTCACGGCAAGGCGGGAGGCATGTTCGACGACGGCGGCCGCCTGATCTCCGAAGGGGTGGCGGCGCTGGCGCGGGGAGTCCGCTTCGATCTCGGCCACGGAAGCGCCAGCTTCAGCTTCCGCACGATGAAAGCGGCGCTGGCCGAAGGGCTGGGAGGCTACACGATCAGTACGGACATCTATCGGCAAAATTATGCCGACGGCCCGGTATACAGCTTGGCGGTTACGATGTCCAAGCTGCTGGCGCTCGGCGTGCCGCTCGACAGCGTCGTCGGGGCGGTGACGAGCCTGCCGGCTTCCGTGCTCGGCAGAGCCGGCCGTTTAGGCACGCTGCGCACAGGGACGATCGGCGATGTGACGATCGTGCGGCTGGCGGACAAACCGGTATCCTTCATCGACGCCGAAGGGGAGCGAATGAGCGGCGAATCGATACTGGAACCGGTATGGACTGTAAAAGGAGGGGAGGTGTACCCATGCTTATAGATCAACAGGCGATTCCACCCGTATTGGCGCAGCTTCAGGGCGAGGATAGCGAGAAGGAAGGCGTGAGCGAGCTGCTGCTGGCCGTCCTGCGTCATACCGGCGCCGCCGGTATCCGCTTTACTCCCGAGCAGCTGCTCGCCGTAGGCGCGCATATGCTGGCCGCGCAGCGGCGGGGGGAAAGCGGCGAAGCGCTCCCCGAGGTCGGGGCCGAAACGCTGGAGCAGGTATCCCCGTCGGCGCTCGAGCTAAGCAGGAGCGTGCTGGAGCCGTTCGCGGCAGAACGGCAGTACGTTTGGAACGCGACGGAAGCGCTGCTGCTGGCCGTACATTTCGAAGCGGCTATGGAAGAATAGAGGTTGCACTCATACTGGATTACGTAACGGAGGGAGCATCATTATGGAACAGCAACAGCAGGTAAAAGTCGTCATCGGCGACCGTCTCGGCAAAGGACAGCAGGTGGCCAAAGGGGTGGAAGCGGCCGGAGGCATCGCGATCGTCATCCCCGGCGTGGGCGCGGATATGAAGCTCGGCGACGTGATGAACAAGGAGAACGCCGATTTCGGCATATCGTTCTGCGGCAGCGGAGGGGCAGGCGCGATTACCGCGCAGACCAAATACAAATACCCCGCGGAATACGGATTGCGCTCGGTCGAGCAGGGGCTGACGGCGATTCGCGCGGGCAAGAAGGTGCTCGGTTACGGTTTTATGGATACGGAGGAGTTGGGCCGACGCCTCACCGAACAGTTCATTCAAGCCAAAAGGGGTTGAATCCTCGCTGATGGAATTCGTCGCATTTTTGTTGAAATCGATGGCGGTCGGCGCTTTGGCCGGTTTCGGCGTCGGCGCGGGGGTGGCCCGCATGTTCCATATTCCGGACGTGCAGGGAATGGGCGCCTTTCGCGTGATGGGCGAGTTGGGCGCAAGCGAAGGGAATCCGCGGACGCATGCCAAATACGGAGCGACCTATTTGTTCTCGTCGCTGCTGAGCGTGCTTGGCAGCGGCGCCTTGACGCAGGATGTCGCCGGCCGCGTCATTCCGAACTGGGCTGCCGCCATTCTGTTCAAGCTTCGCGGCGATCCCGCCGAATCGCTGCACCATCCGCGCCGGATGGCTTGGCTCGGCGCGCTGCTCGGCATGGTGCTGGTCGCCGTGCTGAACGGAGCGTTCTGGCTTCTGCCCGAAGCCGCGAAGACCACGGCAGCCGCCGTGCTCGTGCCGGCGGCCGGCTGGTTCGTCAATCCGGTCATGCCGGCAATTTTCTGGCTGGCGGCGATGGATGCGGGCAGGAAGACGGGAATATGGGGAACCGCTCTCGGCGGCGTATCGCAATGGGTGTTCGGCAATGCGGTTCCGGGCATCATGATGGGTATTTTCATCGGCAAGCGGGTCGAGGATATCGGCTGGAACCGCGCGACGGCAGCTTGGGTCGCCGTTATCATCGCGCTCTTGGTCGCGGTCGGGTTTGCCCGGGGAGCCGATCTGCAATTGCTGAACGACATGCATGCGGCAATCCCGGCTTGGCTGGAACGGCTGCATGACGCATTCGGAACCGGGGGAGGGACGCGCTGATGGACGGCAAATCCGGGTTCTGGTATTCCAACCGGACGTTTCCGTTGTTTGCGGCGATTATGGCCGCAGGCGTATTCGCCGGTACGCACTTGTACTACACCGCCCACACGGGCGTCTTCAACGAAATATCGCTGGCGGCCATGTTGACGGCGGCCATGCACGGCGGCGGTTATGGAGCGGCGGCGGCTTACGGCATCAGCTTCATGCTGGCTCGCGTCTTCGAAGGATCGATGACCGGAGTGCTGGATATCGGCGGGGGGATGCAGACCGGGATCGGCGTCGGCATTCCGGCACTGCTGCTCGGCGCGGGCATTACCGCCCCGCTGACCTCGTTCCCGCTCGCGCTGCTGACCGGAGCGCTGCTCGGCTTCGTCCTCGGTTGGATCGTCCTGTGGCTGCGAGCCCGGGCGCAGCGTCCGGATGCCGCCCCGGCAGCCTCGACCTATGGCTCCGACATTATTATCGGCGCGGGCAATTCGGCGGCGCGGTTTCTCGGTCCACTGGTCGTCGCTTCGGCGCTGATGGCCTCGATTCCGGTCGGCCTTGGCGCCTTGGCGGGAGCGATTTTGTTCTATGTTTGGGATAAGCCGGTGGCAGCCGGGGCATTGGTCGGCGCGATGATTTTGGGGATGATCTTCCCGATCGGCTGACGGCTCATGGCTCACGGCCGGGTTGGCACGCTGCCAACACTTCGACGGCTCCGGCAAGTCCGGCTTCAAGCAAGGCAGCCTATCCTATTGGAATTGTCTGTACTGAAAAGGAAAGCGGGTGTAACGATGAGCGCATTTGGCAAATTCGGGTTAAGACAGGTCATCAATGCTAGCGGTAAAATGACCGCTCTCGGCGCAAGCGCCGTTCACGAAGAGGTAGCGCAGGCGATGTCCGAAGCGGCGCGGGACTACGTGGTTATCGACGAACTGCTCGTGGCGGCCGGAAGGGAGATCGCCAAAGCAACCGGTGCCGAGGACGGCTGTCCGACCACCGGAGCTGCGGCCGGCATCGCCATCGCTACGGCGGCGGTCATCGCCGGCACGAATTTATCGCGGATCGAACGGCTCCCCCGCCCCGTCGGCGGCCCTGACGAGATCGTGCTCCAGAAAGGCCATGCCGTGCACTTTGGCGCCTCCGTGACGCAGATGATCGCGCTGGGCGGCGGGACGCCCGTGGAGGTCGGCCATGCCAACCATACGGAGAAAGCGCATTTCACGGATGCCGTCACCGAGCGTACCGCGGCGCTCCTATACATTCAGTCGCACCATGCGGTGCAGAAGGGCGTCCAATCGCTGGAAACCTTGCGTGAAATCGCTTCGGCGAAAGGAATCCCGCTCATCGTCGATGCGGCGGCGGAAGAAGATCTGCATAAATATATCGCGCTGGGGGCCGATCTCGTTTGCTACAGCGGGGGAAAAGCGTTGGAAGGACCGACGTCGGGCTTCATATGCGGCCGGCGCGATCTAATCGAAGCCTGCCGCGCGCAGTACAAAGGAATCGGCAGGGCGATGAAGGTGGGCAAGGAAAATATCGTCGGCCTGCTTACCGCTTTGACGCGTTACGGTTCACGGGAGGACGGCGGCGAAGAACAGAAGCGGCGGATGGAGCTGTTTTTGCGGCAGCTGGACGGCATTCCGGGCATCAAGGGCGGTATTGTCCAAGATGAATCGGGGCGCAGCATCTTCCGGGCCAAGCTGGAGATCGATCTGGCAGCCGCCGGAGTGGACGCGAAGCAGCTGATCCGTCTGCTCGAAGCCGGCAACCCGGCCATTTATACGCGCAATCATTATTCGAATATCGGCATTGTTTTTATTGATCCGCGTCCGCTGCTGCCCGGTCAAGAGCAGCTTATCGCCGACCGGCTGCGCGATATTATCGTAAAGGGGAATCGTACATGAGCCGCAAACCGACAGTTGGATTAAATGTGCTGGCCAAAGATGTGGACAATGCAAGAACGATTACAGACGCCGCTCCGGGAAAGGTCATGATCGGCGTGACGGTCAAACCGTTTGCGACGGTCGAAGCGGCCGTGGAACATATCGAAGCGCTGCATGCCGCCGGCGTCCAAGTATCCGTCGGCCTGGGCGCCGGCGATCCGACCCAGTGGGACAAAGTCGTCCAGGTAGCGGTGCGGACGAAGCCCGTCCATGTCAACCAGGTGTTTCCGGCAGCGGGCTACACGCTCGGGGCGCTGAAGCAAGCCGGCGCTTCCGATACGATTGTGAACGCTCTGATTCAACCGGCGGGCGAACCGGGTAAAGTGATCGTAACGACAGGACCGGCGAGCCGCGACTATGCCGGCGTGCTGTCCTGCGATGCGGCAGCGGCACTGTTGGCCGATATCGGCGTCCATTCGGTCAAGTTGTTTCCGATCGAAGGCACGAAGCGGCTGGACGAGGTAGCCGCCATGGTGAAGGCTGCGGTTGCCCGCGGCATTACGATGTTCGAGCCTACGGGAGGAATCGATACGGAGACGATTGCCCCGATCGTACAAGTGTGCGCCGATAACGGCGCGGAGCGCATAGTCCCCCACATCTATACGTCGATTGTCGACCCGGCTACCGGCTTGACCCGCCTTGACGATTTCAGACAATTGCTGGACCGGCTCGGCAAATGGCTCGGTTAAAGGGGGAGAGCGAATATGATCAGCAAAGAGTTCAAGCTGCTTAATGAAGGAGGGCTCCATGCCCGTCCGGCGACGTTCTTCGCGGAGACGGCCGCCAAGTTCGAAGCGTCCGTCACCGTAAAGTGCAAAGACAAGCAGGTGGACGGCAAGCGCGTGATCGGCCTGATGCGGCTGGGCGCCAAGCAAGGGGACCTGGTCACCATTACGGTAGACGGCCCGGACGAAGCCGAGGCGTTGGACAGCCTGGCCGGTTTTTTGGAGCATGTCGACGCCTGACCGACAGGATGATTACGACTTGGAACCCGTATGCCCCTGCGCAAAGACGGGGCCGCAAGCATGCCCGCATAGGCACGCAGCCGGGCCGTTGGACACGCAATCGGGCGGAGTCCCGGCATACGGGAATGGATAAGGAGGCGACGTGCGATGATCCAAGGATTGTCCGGAGCGCCCGGCATTGCTATCGGGCGGGCATTGCTGCTAAGGCGCAAGGAAACGGCTGCGAAGCAGACCGTCTTGCCGGAAGAGACGGGGCGGGAGCTGCAGCGTATCGACGAGGCGTTCGAGAAAACGAAGGAGCGGCTTCAGCGGCTTCGTGCGGAGACGGGGCTGAAGCTCGGAGAGCGGGAAGCGGATATTTTCGCTGCACATCTGGCCATCCTGTCTGATCCCGAGCTGGAAGAGGAGATTCGCCGCAGCGTAACCGAATCGCATTTCAGCGCGGAGGCGGCGGTTGAAGCGGCCGTCCGGCTGCTCGCCGAGGAATTCGAGGCGATGGACGATGCTTATATGCGCGAGCGCGCCGCCGATTTTCGCGATATCGGGCAAGCGCTGCTCGGGCAGCTGAGCGGGGCGGACGATTCGCGGCTTTCCCGTCTGGAGGAGCCGACCGTATTAATCGCTTACGAGCTGACGCCGTCGGATACGGCTCAACTGCCTCCGCTCGTATGCGGCTTCGTGACGGACGGGGGAGGGGCGACCTCCCATGCGGCCATTATGGCGCGAAGCCTGGGCCTGCCTGCCGTCGTCGGCGCTCGCTCGGCTCTCCAATCGATCGCGACCGGCGACAAGATCGTCGCCGACGGCTCTACTGGCGAAGTGTGGGTGAATCCGCCGGAGGACGTCTACCGGGCTTACGTAGCCAAGCAAGCGGAGTGGAAGGCGCGGCTTGAGGCCGACCGGTCGCTGGCCGGAGCCGAGGCCGTCACGCAGGACGGGCGGACGATCGCGCTAGGGGCCAATATCGGCAGCGCCGCAGAGACGGCCAATGCGCTTGCCAACGGAGCCGAGGAGATCGGTCTGTTCCGTACGGAATTCATGTATATGAATCGCGACCGCGAGCCGGACGAGGAGGAGCAGACGCGCCAATACGAGGCCGTCTTTCGGGCCATGGGAGACCGGCCGGTCGTGTTGCGGACGCTGGACGTCGGTGGCGACAAGGAGCTGCCGTATTTGAACCTGCCTGCGGATCCGAATCCGTTCCTCGGCTGGCGCGCCATCCGGCTCTGTCTGGACCGCCCCGGCCTGTTCGCCACACAGCTGCGGGCGATGCTGCGAGCTTCGGCGGCGGGCGGTTTGCTGCGCATTCTGTTTCCGATGATCTCCACGGTAACCGAGCTCCGCCGTGCCAAGGAAGCGGTAGCGCAAGCGGCAGACAGCTTGCGCAGGGAAGGCTTCGCCGTGCCGGAGCGATGGGAGACCGGCATCATGATCGAGATTCCTTCGGCAGCGTTGATGGCCGACGTGCTGGCGGCGGAAGTCGATTTTTTCAGCATCGGCACCAACGACCTGACCCAGTACACACTGGCGGTGGATCGGATGAACGAGCATATCTCGGCCCTCTACGATTCGTACCATCCGGCCGTGCTCCGCCTGATCCGACACGTAGTCGAATCCGCGCGGGGGCAAGGCAAGCGTGTCGGCGTCTGCGGCGAAATGGCCGGGGATTCGTCAGCCGTGCCGCTTCTTGTCGGTCTGGGCGTAGACGAGCTGAGCATGAACGCCCCGGCTCTTCCGTCCGTACGCGCCGTAGTGCGCGGGCTGCGGCATGCGGAGGCGGCAGAGCTGGCGCGCGAGGCGCTCCGGCTGGAGGATGGACGGCAGGTACGGGAATTGCTGGCCCGGCGTCGCGCCTGAGCCTAGCTTTACGGCTATAGAAGAAGACAAGCCCTGCCATGCGGGTAACCGCGATTGGCAGGGCTTGTCTTGTCCGGCGGAACAAGGCCGGATTACTTGGCTTCCTCCGTCAATTGGGTGTACAAATCGTCCCCAATGACGCGGCGAGCGGAAACGTAACGCGTCTTGTAATATTTCTCGCTGAGCTTGTTCTTGATAACGCCATCGCCGGTAGCCGAGTGGATGAACTCGTCGTTGCCGAGATAGATGCCGACGTGGGAAATCCCTTTGCCGTCGGTGTTGAAGAACACGAGGTCTCCCGGTCTGAGGTCGTTCTTGTCGACCCAAGAGCCTTCCTGAGCTTGCGATTTGGATTGATGCGGCAGCTCGATGCCGATCTGGTTGAATATGTACATCGTGAAGCCCGAGCAGTCGAAACCGCTCGTAGTCGTTCCAGCCGTCTTGTACTTCGTGCCGATCAGGGCGTTGACGGTTTTGTCGAGATTGGTGTCTGCGAAAGCGGTACCAATCTGCGCGAACAACAGAACGACCATGGTGGTGATGACAATGGCTGCCTTTTTCAAAAGACGCGGACTCCTTCCGGTGCCTACGAGGTTAGCTGAGGGTTCGGTTGAAGGTGCCCTATGATCACTTGAATGCGAGATCAATTCACCCGGAGTGGTTCCCCCGTTTCCCGGCAAAAAGCCAGGAATTCGGCATGTTTCGATTTTTTTGTTTCCGGGTAAATATAATTCGTCATTTCTATCGGAATTCCTGCTTTTCTCCTATATTTTTTTCAAAAATCCCGATTTATTTTTTGCGCAGCGAAAAGGCCTTGCCGCAGCAAGGCCTTTCGTCTGTCGTCAATCGGTATACGGTTATCCGCCAGGGCAATCGCATGAGACACAGTGCGGCTACGCAGAGAAGGCGGAGGGGGGCCTTTGGGTCCGCAAAAGCGAAGCGGTCGCCTTTGAAACCGGATTCCGCCTGCTATGACCCAAACTGGGAATCCGGTTTCAAGTGCGATTGGAGGAGCAAAGGGTCACCGTAGCCTCGCTTTGCCGCCGATTTTTCTTATGCGATTGCACTAGGTTATCGGTCGGAAGCCGTATCCGCGGCATATACGTGATATTGGGCGGCAATCGTCCACAGCTTGAACAGCAGGGTGACGATGTGGAACAGCTGCTGCAGGACAAGTGCCGATAGGCCGGCCCAGACCAAGGAGGTGGACAGTGCGGCGGCGGTCGCTGTTCCGGACATCGCCAGCAAGACGAGCGCAACGGCGGCAACCACCGGCAGCTTGCGCAGGAACAGTCCGAGCGACTGGCTTAACCGTTCTCCCTGCGTTTTGCCGAGTTGAATATAAATGAAGCAGAGGCGGATCAGGAAGCCGTACGCGATGTATGCGGCGGCCCATGGCAGCAGCGCAAGCCCGAGCGACGTATAATCGCTTTCATGCGCGAAGGCGTTCTTCGCAATCGGATACAGCCAGTACAATGGGGCGAATGTAAGCAGCAGTTGAACGGCATAGTAGACGAAGAACGGTTTACCCAGATGCCGGATTCCTTGCAGGAACCGGTAGCCGGAATTGAGCCGGGCGTGATGCAGCGAGTAGTAGACGCCGGCATTAAGCAAGGGAGTCAGCAGCATGCGCGCGGCTGCGAAGGCGATCAACAGCGCGATCGTATGGTGGCTAATATCGGTTTTCATAAGCCGGAACTGGCTTTCGGCCAAAAACAGCTGAGAGGCGTCCGGCGTCAGGTGGGTGCCGGGAAACCGGTGCATCAGCGGCACGACAATCGACTTGATGACGGACAGCAGCAGGAAGCCCCAGACGAAATGGTACAGCCACAAAACGAGCAGCAAAAACGTCTGCGAAGCGGTTGTGCGGAAGCCTTCTTTCAGATAGCGGATCATTTAGCGTTGTTCACCTCACCACGCGACCCCGTTCAGCAAGGTCTCGATCAATTTGGCGATCCCGATATTCCAGCGCACTTTCCACTTGTTGTCGATATTCACCTGCATAAAATTGTTGATTCTTCTCGTCTCGAGCACCATCGTCATTTGGGGATCGACGGCCGCCCACGCCAAAGGCGATTCGCTCGTAATCGTGAACAATACCTGCGGGTCCCGGCCGTCCCAGCTTTTGTCCACCACCGAGCCGTCCTCGAAGCGGAAACGAACCGGCACCTCCATGTAATGACCGCCGTATTTATGGATGAGAACGGAATTTTCGTACACGGTCTTGTCGCCCTGCTGCACCTTGCGAATCTGGACGCTTTCCACCGCATAGTCGGTCATGCCGCCGCCATACACGAATTGGTTGAAATATTCGCTCCAATCCTTTTTCGTAACGCCCTCCAGCACCGCTTGAAAGTCGGCCGTGGCCGGATGCCGGAATTTCCATTTCTCGAAATACGTCCTCATTGCCTGGAGCATCTGTTTTTGCCCGATCTGCTTTTCGATGCCGACGAGCACAAGCTTCGCCCGCGTATAGACGTTGTCGGCGTACCCGCCGTGACCGCGGTACTGCCAGGACGGCAGCTTAAGCGGTTCCGGATGGGTCATGTAGCTGGCTTCCAACGGATAGTTCGGCTTGACTCCAAATTCGCTCGCCATAATTAGGTCTTCCGCGTATGAAGTGAAGCCTTCGTCGAGCCACGCCTCTTCGAATTCGTTGCTGGCGACCATACCGTACCAATATTGATGGCCGATCTCATGCACGATGACGCGCTCCAGCTCGTAGCCGTTCGTATCGCCGGCAGCGTCCCAGCCAGTAACGAGCGTAGGATACTCCATGCCGCCGGCGCCGTTGCCGCCCGGAGGGGGGACGACGATCGACAGCGTCGAATAAGGATAAGTGCCGAACCATTCGCTATACTTGGCCAGAGAACGCTTGGCCGCATACAAATACCGGTCTTTCAACGACTGGTGGGCCGGATCGAGATACAGCTTGATTTTCACGCCGGGCACGTTGGGAGCGGAGAACGGTTCCTCCACGTACACGAAGTGCGGAGACGCGGCCCAGGCAAAGTCATGCACGTCGTCGGCATAAAACTGATACGTCTTCTTGGTCCCGTCATCCGCGGCAGGCTTGGTCGGAAATCCGGTCGCCGCGACCGTGTAGCCGGTCGGCACCTGGATGCGCACGTTATACATCCCGAAATCCGCATAAAACTCCGAATTGCCATGATATTGGTGAAGATTCCAGCCTTCTTCGGCCCGGCCCCGCGTTCCCTTGGGCTCGTATACGGCAACCTTGGGAAACCATTGGCCGGCCATGACGAAGTCGCCACTGTATCCCATACGGGCGAACACTTCTGGAAGCTTGACCGAAAAATGAAGCTTCAACGTCGTCTCTCCGCCCGGAGCGACCGGCTTCGGCAGCCGAATTCGCATGAGCGTCTGATCCTGCTTGTTGCCGTCGTCCGGCTGTACGTACTGCATCTGGGACGTTAGCTCGATGCCGTCCTCGGTGACGGCCGATTCGATGGCCATGCTGCCGAAGCTGTTTCCCTTCATCTCGTCCTGGCGCAGCTTGCCGCCGGATTCGCGCATGAAGGTAGACTTCTTGGACTGAAAAGCGTTCGGATACAGATGAAGGTAAAGCTCGCTGACGGGCTGGGAGCCCGGGTTTTTCCACGTTAACGACTCGGCGCCGGTTAACGTTTTCTGCTGAGGGTCCAGCTGCACGGAAATATGGTACGCGACGATGTGTTTGCTCAGCGGCTTGGGCGCTTCGTTTCCTGCTGGCGCCGGCGGCTCGAGTGCTTGTGGAACGGGCTCGTGCAGGAAGGACGAAGATGCGTAGGACCCGGGGCGTTCCGCAAACCGGACGAACGTGAATGTCGCGGCGCCGAGAGCGAGCAGGAGAAGCCATATCGTGCTGCGTTTGAAAAGTCGGTTGATCATAAACGTTTCTCACCCCGTTGACAAGCATCTACAGCATGTATATGTTTGCTTTTGCCGGAATATTAGCTAAAATAAATAGGAGCGAAAAAACGAATATTCACCAGATGGATAGATGGAAGGTGATTAGATGGAGAATCAGGAAAAACCGAAGAAGCTGTCGTTGAACGTGGTAAGCACGAAGGAGCACAAAGGCTTCGGCGCGGGTGCGCTTGACTTGTCCAATTTGTCCAGCGTCATCATCGACGGGGATCAGGCATACATCGATCTGGGCGCGATTCATGCGAAGAGCAAAATCGAGCGCGGAATCAAATTTTCCACGAACAAGGACGACGTGCCGAACGGCCGCAAATGCTGGATCGTGTGGGTGAACGTCGGGCGTACGGAGGAAGGTCCGTTTTATTCGGGTGTTGCCGCCTGCGAGATGCTCGTGGACCCGGAAGCGAGACGGGGCTGGAAAATTCTCGCCGACCATGTCAACAAGATGGACTATGCCTTGAAGGGCCGCATCATTTTGGACGGTCTTGACGAAGCGGAGAAGAACGCGCTTCGCAGCTCGTTGATCGGGCATAACGCCGAGTGGTGGGAGCGGTCGGGAGACACTTTGAAACAAGGCTTGGCCTGAGATCGGCTATAGTTGCCGGGGACCGCGATAAGCGGGCTTTCGGGGGGCTTGCTTTCATTTGTGTCGATTGTGTGTCAGCCGTTGTGGGAATGAAGCTTCTCGGTTAAACTAATTGGAGTATATTTGCACAATATACTAGGACAGCAAAAAGGCAGACGATAATCGTCTGCCTTTTTGCGTATTTTTTAATCGTTCCACCAGCGCTTCAGATCGTCCCACCAGGAGCCGCTCTTCTTCGGCTCGGCCTTCCCATCGGCCGGCGGGGCGCTGCCGTGCTCGGAGCAATATTCCGTCGGCTCCGTTCCTTTCACGAACACCTCCGAGCGCGCGTTCGGACACCGGTCCGTCGCCAGCTTGCCGGTGGCGGGATCGATGTAGACGCTCGTGACGTTGTCCGGCATCGGGAACAGCTTCGGCGGTATGGCCTCGAGCGCCTGTTCGGTGAAATCGGCGAAAATCGGAGCGGCCTTGTACGAATCGAGGGAACTGATCATCTTGTCGCGGTCGTAGCCGACCCAGACGGCCGTCGCCAGCTCCGGCGTAAAGCCGACCAGCCAGGCGTCGGTATCCGTCGTACCGGTCTTGCCCGCCACGGGCCGCTTGATGGTACTCGCGACGCGGCTGGCCGTACCGCCGGGCTCGAACACGCTTTTCATCAGATTGGTCAGCGTATACGCGTATTCGGGCTCCACGACTTTCTCCTTGACGGGCTTGGCCTCATAGAGCAGCTTGCCGGTCGAGCTTTCGATCCGCGTAATGACGGTCGTCTCGATCCGCGTGCCTTGGTTCGCAATCGCTCCGAACGCGCCGGCCATTTCCAGCGGACTGACCGGATACGTCCCCAGCGCGAGCGACGGCAGCGGCTCCAGGCGGCTTGTAATGCCGAGCTTGCGCGCCGTCTCGATGACTTTATCCGCCCCGACCTGCATGATCGTCTGAACGGCGAATATGTTGTCCGACTTGGCGATCGCCTCGCGAAGATCGATCAAGGCGTTCGGGTATTTGCCGCCAAAATTGCTCGGAGTGTACGTCTTGCGGCCATTGTCGTACGTAAACGCCGTCGGTTCGCTCTTGAACCGGCTGACGGCCGTGAAGCCGGGCTGCTGCAGGGCGGTCAAATAGACGAACGCTTTGAAGGCCGAGCCCGGTTGGCGGCTGTTCGAGACGGCCCGGTTGAACTGGTTCTCGCCGTAGTCCCTGCCGCCGACCATCGCTTTCACGTAACCGTTGCGCGGGTCCACGGCCACGAGGGCGGCTTGCAGCTCGCCCGTATCGCCGCCGGTCAACTGCCGCGACACGGAATCCTCTGCGGCCCTCTGCATCGTCAGGTCAAGCGTCGTGTAGACGCGAATGCCGCCTTCGTCGAATTCCCGCTCGTCGATGCCGAGCCGGTTGATGGCCACGGACCGGACATAATCGCGGAAATAAGGGGCCAGCACGATAGCGCTTTTTTTCTCCGCTGGCCGGATGTTCAACTTCTCGGCCTTGGCTGCTTCGGCTTGCTGGACGGTAATGTAGCCCTGGTTGGCCATCTCCGTCAAAATGAGCTGCTGCCGCTCGACGGCGTTATCCATATTAAAGTAAGGAGAGTAGTAACGGGGGCCTTTAGGCACTCCGGCGATCATTGCGCATTCCGCGAGCGTCAGGTCCGCCACGTCTTTGCCGAAAAACAGCTTGGCCGCGGACTGCACTCCGTAGGCGGAATTGCCGTAATAGGTCGCGTCGTTCAGGTACATCTCCATAATCTGGTCTTTGCTGAGCTGCATCTCCAACTGCACCGCGTACATCGCTTCTTTCATTTTGCGCGACCAGGTACGGTCCTGGGTCAGATACAAATTGCGGGCAAGCTGCTGCGTGAGCGTACTGGCGCCCTGCACCCGGCCCATATGCTGCACGTTAACCAAGGCCGCGCGGGCGATGCCGCGCAGATCGAGGCCGACGTGATCGTAAAACCGTTTGTCTTCAATGGCCAGCGTCGCATCCACCAAATACTTCGGCATGTTCTTTAAAGGAACGAACTCGCGGTTTTCGCCGCCCTGGAACGATGCGATCAGCTCTCCACGCATATCGTACAGCTGCGAGGGCTGAGTGAACGTACCGACGGGGAGCGCCTGCGTCCGCAGATAGAGCGCGCCGGCGACCAGACAGGCTACGCCGAGCAGGCCGCAGCTGAATAGAAAGGCGACAAACTTGCGCAAGCGCCTTTTCCCGCGTCCTTGCCTCGTCCGGCTGCTGCGTCCGTTCCCGGTGTGCTCCATGACGGCTCCCCCCTAGTTGGCGATGTTTGGAAAATTGCTATTTTACCAGTATGGGAACAGATGGGGCGAGCTATTCAAGAAGGAACAAGAAAAAAACGCCGGCTTTTCATGGCAAAGCTTCGTTCGAAGGCGCCATGAAAGGGGCGGTTGCATTTTCGCATCGTTTTACTATAATACAAGCTGTGCCTTATGTTACAATGAAACGAGCGATACAGCGGAAGGAAGGGATGACCCCATGGAATTGTGGTACACCGAGAAGCAGACCGAGGATTTCGGCATTACGGCGAAGATTAAAGAAACCCTCGTGAGGGAGCAAACGGACTTTCAGGACTTGGCGATTATCGATACGGCCGAATGGGGCCGCATGCTCGTGCTGGACGGCATGGTCATGACGACGGTGCGCGACGAATTCGTGTACCACGAGATGGTGGCTCATCCTGCCTTGTTCAGCCACCCGAATCCGCGGCACGTGCTGGTCGTGGGCGGCGGAGACGGCGGCGTCATCCGCGAGGTGCTGAAGCATCCCCAGGTCGAGAAGGCCGTACTGGTCGACATCGACGGCAAAGTCATCGAATATTCGAAAAAATATTTGCCCGAAATCGCCGGCTGGCTGGACGATGCCCGGGTAGAGGTGATCGTCAATGACGGATACATGCACATTCATGATCATAAAAACACGTACGATGTCATCATGGTCGATTCGACCGAGCCGGTCGGTCCGGCGGTAGAATTGTTCAGCCGCGGCTTTTATCAAGGCATCTACGAGGCGTTGAAGGAAGACGGCATCTTCGTGGCGCAGACGGACAATCCTTGGTTCAAGGCGGACTTGATCCGTACGGTAAACCGCGACGTGCGCGAAATATTCCCGATCGTTCGCGTATACGGGGCGAATATTCCGACCTACCCGAGCGGTCTGTGGACGTTCACGCTGGGCAGCAAGACGCACGATCCCGTGCAGGTCGACGAGAGCGCCATTCCCGAGATCGAGACGAAATACTATACGCCTCGTCTGCATAAAGCGGCGTTTGTGCTGCCCAAGTTCGTCGAGGATTTGCTCAAGTCTTAACATTTCCGACCGATTCGAAAGATGAAGGGCGCCCTTCATCTTTTTTTCAACCTTTAGGACGCCCCGCACTTCGACGAAGGTCGGAGGCGATGCGGGAGAGCGGGGGAACGCCGATGACGAAGCCGGAGACGCCGGTAAGCCGCAAGCGCCGCGTGCGCGTTCGTATCGAGAGCAGACAGTCGGGGCAGAAGCAAAGCTGGCTGGCCCGCGGAGAGCTGTATGCGGTGAACGGCATGTTTTACTTGCGCTACGACGAACCCGATACGGATATGGGCCGGACGACGGCTACGGTAAAATGGGACGAGTCGCACATCAAGGTGATCCGTCACGGGGATGTGCGGTCCGATCTCACGTTCCGTTCCGGAACGCGAACTGTGGGCAGCTACGAGCTGCCGCAGGGACGTATGGAGCTGGAAGTAATGACGCATGGCATCGACCGCAAGCTGACCGACGGTTTGGGCATGCTCTCTTGGAGCTACGATATGGTAGCCGGGGGCGCGCCGGCCGGCCGGATGCGGCTTGCGCTTACGATCGAGGAGGAGCTCACGGAATGAGTGTCATTGAACGCGCGGAAGCGCTAGTGAAGGAAGCGATTGCGGAGGCGATCGTCGAGGCCGGCATTGCCGAGCGGGAGCAGATCCCTCCGGTCGTGCTTGAAGTGCCCAGAGAGAAAGTACATGGCGACCTGGCCACAAACGTGGCCATGCAGCTGAGCCGACTTGCCAAGCAGAATCCGCGGCAAATCGCGGAGCGGCTGGTCGAGCGGCTGGACAAGAAGAAAGCGTTTATTGCCAAGACGGAGATTGCCGGTCCGGGCTTTATCAACTTTTTTATGGACCGCAGCTATTTGTACGGTGTCGTGCATGAAGCGCTGGAGGCGGACGAGCGGTATGGACGGGTGCAGTTGGGCCGGGGGAAGAAGGTTCAAGTGGAGTTCGTCAGCGCCAATCCGACAGGCAGCCTGCATCTCGGTCATGCCCGGGGGGCGGCAATCGGCGACGCGCTGTGCCACGTGCTCGATTTTGCCGGGTATGAGGTCAGCCGGGAATACTACATCAATGACGCTGGCAACCAGGTGGACAATTTGGCCAAGTCGATCGAGGTCCGGTACTTGCAGGAGCTCGGTCAGGCGGCGGAGATGCCGGAGGACGGTTATTACGGGGAAGACATCAAGGGTTTCGCCAAGGAGCTGCTGGCGCAGGAGGGCGAGAGACTCGGCGCGCTGGCGGAAGCGGAGCGCCAGGCGTATTTCAAAGCGTACGGGCTGGAGAAGGAGCTTGATAAAATCAAGCGGGATTTGGCGCGTTTCCGGGTTTCGTTCGACGTTTGGTACAGCGAGACATCCTTGTACGAAACCGGTAAAATCGCGCCTGCCCTCGAGCAGCTGCGCGCGAATGGACATATTTTCGAACAGGACGGGGCTACCTGGCTGCGTACGACGCCTTACGGCGACGACAAGGACCGGGTGCTCGTCAAGAACGACGGCAGCTACACGTATCTGACGCCGGATATCGCCTATCACCGCACCAAGTACGAGCGCGGCTTCGACGAGATGATCAACATCTGGGGGGCCGACCACCACGGTTACATTCCGCGTGTGAAAGCGGCCATGACCGCGCTCGGTCTCGATCCGTCCAAGCTGACCGTACTGATCGCGCAGATGGTCAGTCTGTTCCAGAACGGCGAGAAGGTGAAGATGTCCAAGCGGACCGGCAAAGCGGTCACGATGGAAGATTTGATGGACGAGGTCGGCGTGGATGCGATCCGTTATTTCTTCACGATGCGCAGCAACGATTCCCATCTCGATTTTGATATGGACCTGGCGATCTCGAAGTCCAACGATAACCCGGTGTTCTATGTGCAATACGCCCATGCGCGGATTTGCAGCATTTTCCGCCAGGCGGAGGAGCAGGGGACGCCGGCGGCTCCGCACGGTCAGGCCGACCTGTTCGCATTGACTACCGAAGCGGAATACGATCTTTTGCGCAAAATAGGCGAGCTTCCGGCGGAAGTGGCCGAAGCGGCCGCGCAGTACGCCCCGCATCGGCTGGTCCGCTACGTGTACGAACTGGCTTCGCAGCTTCACAGCTATTACCGGGCCGAGCGGGTCATTACCGAAGACCTGAGGCTGACTCAGGCCCGCCTCGCGCTGCTCGGCGCCGTGCGCGTCGTCCTGCGCAATACGCTGGCGCTGATCGGCGTATCGGCTCCGCAAAGCATGTAGGCGCCGCGCCCGAAGGGCTGCCTCTGCCCCGTCCGAAGCGGGGCGGGGAGGCTTCCCGGTTCTACGGCGGGGATAAATGCTTCAAAACGCGAACGGCGTCGATCTCGCCGGCTTTCGCATGGGAACGCGATTTGAGGCCGGAGATGGGATTGGACGTCTTCTGCAGCAGCGCCTTGATCTCCGACGGCGACAGTCCCGGACGGACGGACAGCATGAGGGCGATCACGCCCGATACGTGCGAGGTTGCCATGGACGTGCCGCTCAACTCCATATATTTGTGCTGCAGCCAGGTCGATTTGATTTTCTCTCCTGGCGCATACAGATCGATCGACTTGCCCCTGTTGCTGAACGGGGCTATTTTTTTGTTCGCGGCGGTAGCGCCGACGGAGATCGCCTGGGAAAATCTCGCCGGGTAATCGATGGCCGACTGCTTGCCTTCGTTGCCGGAGGAGGCTACGACGGCTATACCGGCCTTGTTGGCGTTGCGTACGGCGTCGTGAAGCGATTTGCTGCGGTTTTTCATGCCGAAGCTCATGTTGATTACATGCATCCGGTTGCGGACGCACCAGTCGATGCCGAGCACGATATCCGAGACGAAAGCCGTGCCGTTATGGTCGAACGATTTGACGGGATGAATGATCGCGCTGGGCGCCACCCCGACAAGGCCCGAATCGTGGTTGGATGCAGCGATCGTGCCGGCGATATGCGTGCCGTGTCCGTTGTCGTCGGTCGGGAGAAGGCTGCGGTTCAGCAAATTAATGCCCCGGGACACTCGCCCCCGCAGATCGGGATGCAAATAGTCCACGCCGGTGTCGATGACGCCGATCCGGATGCGGTTGCCCCGGGTTTCCCGCCACGCCTCGGGCGACTTGATCTGCCGGACGCCCCAGGGGATGGAAGGGCCGGTATGACGCAAAGCCGCCGCCTGCTGCATCGGACGGGCCTGGGCGAAATGAACGCGGATGGAGATATCTTCTTCAATAAAGCGGATGCTTGGATGGCGCAACGCCGGGAACCCGGATTTCAGCGTACACGAAATCGCGTGGATGATGGAGATCGGCTGAATGGCCCCTTTGACGGGAAACAGCTCTCCCGCTTTCCCGAGGGCGGCCACAAACCGTCCGTACGCCGATTTGTTCCGGAAATGAATGATATGGCGCCTGGCGTTGGTCGGAGACGTTCCGATTGCTTCGCGCAGCATGCGCAGCAGCGCCGATTCGCTCAAGTGAATTCCCTCCCCTGCTTCCTCATGTCGGTACTTGATATGATATGAACCTGTACGATCCGCCCGCATGAGATGAGCGCCTTTTTTCGCAAAAGTTAGGCTTGCGGTTGTGTCATTGATCGGCGGCCCTCATAGTATGAATGGAGGGCACCCGCGGGCGCTCTTCTCGTACGCAAGGTGGTGAACGGACGTTCATCGGCCAAGCGGATACAGTCCTTAAGGAAGCCGGAAAACGGCTTCCTTTTTGTATGGAAACGCGCTGCGCAATTTCGGGAGCGGGCATAGTTGCATTTTTGAATAAAATAGGTTTTACTTAATGAAGATAATGGGCATTTTAGAAGAGGGAACGTCTCTTCCGCGCCGAATGCGGGCGCCGGGGAGCCAGGATCGGTTGTTGCCATTAGACCATGTCGGGAAAGGAAGTGTTTGGCCATGAGCAGCTCCTATACGCTTAAAATTGATGCCGAGAAGGCTAAAGAAATGCCGATGGTCGATCTTGCGTTCGAAGTATTGAAAGCGGCCAAAAACCCGTTTTACTATCGGGATTTGATGCAGGAAATAGCCAAAATCAAAGGCTTGTCGGACGAAGAAGTGATGCAGGTTATCGCACAGCTATATACGGAAATTAATATAGACGGAAGATTCGCATGCGTCGGCACGAACCTGTGGGGCCTGAAACGCTGGTACCCTGTAGAGAAATCCGACGATGCGGCGGTAGGCTCCTCCAAGCATCCGCGCATCATCAACGACGATGACGACGATGACGATTACTATACGGAGGAAGAAGAAACCGAAGAAGAGTACGAAGCCTACGAGGGCGAAGAGGAATTCAGCGGCGAAGAGGAAGACTTCTATCAGGACGAGGAAGCGATCGACGACGCCGAGATCGAGGAAGTCGAAGGCGAGATTGCCGAGATCGACGAGGAAGCCGAAGAAGAAGAGGACGAGTTCGAGGACGGCGAAGAAGGGGAAGACAGCGAGGACGAAGAGGAAGAAGACAAGAACTGACCGGGCTTTAGACCGAAGTCTTTCCTCCTAGAAATTCGTCCGACGGCCGGCGCAACCGGTCAGGCCATGCGGCGCTGCGGGACCAAGGGTGCATGCGATAGCCGCTTTTTCCGCACCGTTCGCGGTCGGCTTGCTCGGGCACGCCGTACCGAAACCGGGATGGCGGCGCCTGCCGGCGTCTGGCCGAGCGACTGCCTGCCGGGCGGTCCGCGAACAGTTGCCAAGGCTCCCTTGACAGGCTCCCGGCTACCGGGTAAACTATGTTTTGGGCTACAGATTTACAATTCGTTTAGCGAATCCGACTAAAGTGCCCCGTCTCGGCGGGAGTCACTTTTATTTTTTTTGCCCGCATACGCGGGTGACTGGCTTTACAGACTTGAACGGAGGTTTTACAAACGTGACCAAGTATATTTTCGTAACAGGCGGCGTCGTTTCTTCGCTCGGTAAAGGGATTACCGCGGCTTCACTGGGGAGGCTGCTCAAAAACCGGGGACTCAAAGTGACGATTCAGAAATTCGACCCGTACATCAATGTCGATCCGGGTACGATGAGTCCTTACCAGCATGGGGAAGTGTTCGTCACCGACGACGGTGCGGAGACCGATTTGGACCTCGGACACTACGAACGTTTTATCGACATCAATTTGTCCAAAGCGAGCAACGTAACAACCGGCAAAATCTACTCGTCCGTCATTACCAAGGAGCGCCGCGGGGAGTATTTGGGCGGTACCGTTCAAGTGATTCCGCATATTACGAACGAAATCAAGGACCGGGTATTCCGGGCCGGCCGGGAAACCCAATCCGACGTCGTCATTACCGAAATCGGCGGCACCGTCGGGGATATCGAGAGCTTGCCGTTCTTGGAAGCGATCCGGCAAATCAAGAGCGACATCGGACGCGACAATGTCATGTACATTCATGTGACGCTTATTCCGTATTTGAAGGCAGCCGGAGAGGTCAAGACGAAGCCGACCCAGCACAGCGTCAAGGAACTGCGCAGCATCGGCATCCAGCCGCAGGTGATCGTATGCCGCACGGAGCATCCGCTTGCCGAAGACATGAAGCGCAAGCTTGCGCTGTTCTGCGACATCGACGCGGAAGCGGTGATCGAATGCCAAGACGCGAGCACGCTGTACGAAGTGCCGATGATGCTGCGGGAGCAAGGTCTTGACGATATCGTCGTCAAGCATCTGAAGCTCGATGCGTTCCGCAATCCGCCGAATATGACGGAGTGGGAGCAGCTTGTCCATAAAGTGAAGTCGTTGCAGAAGAAGACTGAAATCGCCATCGTTGGCAAATACGTCGCTCTCCATGACGCTTATTTGAGCATTGTCGAGGCGCTTGGCCACGCGGGCATCGACTGCAATACCGAAGTGGATATACGCTGGGTCAACGCCGAGGAAATATACGATCACAATGCGGAAGAGCTGCTGCAGGGTGTGCAGGGCATACTCGTGCCGGGCGGCTTCGGGGATCGCGGCATCGAAGGAAAGATCTCCGCCATTCGCTATGCGCGTGAGAACGACGTACCATTCTTCGGCATCTGTCTCGGCATGCAAGTGGCCGTCGTGGAATTTGCGCGTTCCGTTGCCGGTCTGGAAGGAGCGAACAGCTCGGAGATTCATCCGACCACGCCTTACCCGGTTATCGACCTGCTGCCGGAGCAAAAGGACATCGAGGATCTGGGCGGAACGATGCGTCTCGGTCTGTATCCGTGCAAGATCGCCGAAGACTCGCTGGCGATGAGCTGTTATGAGGACGAACTGGTGTACGAGCGCCATCGTCACCGGTACGAATTCAACAACCAATACCGCGAAGCTTTGGAGTCGGCGGGCTTGAAAATTTCCGGGACGTCTCCCGACGGAAGATTGGTCGAAGTGATCGAGCTGCCGGGTCATCCGTGGTTTCTGGCGGTTCAATTCCATCCGGAGTTCACGTCGCGTCCGAATCGCCCTCAGCCGCTGTTCCGTCAATTCGTGCGGGCGGCCGTCGATATGGCCGAGCGTTCCAAGGAAGTTCCGGCGCTTCAATAACGGCGCGAAGCCGGGCTAAATCATTAACTTATTTGTAAAAACTTACAACTTTCTTCACAACCCAGCAGGAATACGACGATCGGCATCGAATTTATAGCGTTAAGGTAACAGATTCTCCATGCAGATGTCGGCTAGTGTTCATGCAAAGTTGTGAGGAGGTTTGATGATTGGATAAGAAGAAAGTGTTGATTGTCGACGATCAAAATGGTATCCGCGTATTGCTCGTGGAAGTGTTCAGCAACGAAGGGTATAATACGTTTCAGGCGTCCAACGGCAAACTGGCGCTTGAAATCGTCCGCAAGGAATCGCCCGATCTCGTATTGCTTGACATGAAAATACCGGGTATGGACGG
Source organism: Paenibacillus hodogayensis (assembly GCF_039536325.1). Taxonomy (NCBI): domain Bacteria; kingdom Bacillati; phylum Bacillota; class Bacilli; order Caryophanales; family Paenibacillaceae; genus Paenibacillus; species Paenibacillus hodogayensis. The sequence continues at coordinate 11,744 of NZ_BAAAYO010000013.1, read as the reverse complement.
TCTGGACATTTTGAAGCACATCAAACAAATCGACACAAGTATCAAGGTGATCATGATGACCGCTTACGGAGAGCTGGACATGATTAAAGAAGCGACCGATTTGGGGGCATTGACGCACTTTACGAAACCGTTCGATATCGACGACCTGAGGCAGGCGGTTAACAATCAGCTGCGCTCGGATTCGCCCAGGCTTGCGATAGGATCCTGATGAAGGGTCCTTTTTTCTTTGTCTCTCAAAACCCGGGAGCCCTTGCGGCTTGCAGGGAGTTACCATTTCGCGGACGAGTGTGCTATAATGAACCAGTATTGCTCTCGGATCTTAATTCAACGAAGAACGTTTAGGAGGAACGACCAATGCCACTTGTTTCAATGAATGAATTTTTGCCTAAAGCGAAAGAGAATAAATTTGCGGTCGGACAATTCAACATGAACAACCTGGAGTTTGCCCAAGCGATTACGGACGCGGCCATCGAAGAAAATTCGCCGTTTATTTTTGGCGTAAGCGAAGGCGCCCTGAAATATATGGGGATGGAATATACCGTAGCGATTGCCGAAGCGGCAGCCAAGAAATCCGGCCTGCCGATCGCTCTGCACTTGGACCATGGCAGCAGCTTCGAAGTTGCGATGAAATGTATCCGCGGCGGCTTCAGCTCCGTCATGTTCGACGGTTCGCATTACACGTTGGAAGAGAACATCCGTCTGACGAAGGAAGTCGTGAAGGCGGCCCGCGCTATGGGCGTATCCGTCGAAGGCGAGCTCGGCACGATCGGCGGCGTCGAGGACGACATCAGCGTTGACGAGGAGCATGCCAACCTGGCGAAGCCGGAGGAAGCGATCCGTTTCTATGAAGAGACCGGAGTCGACTGCCTGGCTATCGCGGTAGGTACGGCGCACGGCATGTACAAGGGCGAGCCCAAGATTCACTACGATATTATCGAACAAGTAGCCAAGGCTGTTCCGGTGCCGATCGTGCTCCATGGCGGTTCCGGCGTTCCCGACGAGGCGATTCGTCTGTCTGTCGCCGCAGGCGTGGGCAAGATCAACGTCAATACCGAGAACCAGGTCGCATGTACTGAAGCGATCCGCGAAGTGCTGGCCAAGGACGCTGTCGTATACGACCCCCGCAAATATTTGACGCCTGCGCGCAAAGCGATGGTAGAAGTCGTCAAAGCGAAAATTCGTTTGTTTGGCAGCAGCAACCAAGCGTAAATCGATGCGGATGCGGGAAACTCGCCGACGGGAGAGGTCTTGGCGGGTTTCCCCTCTGTAGTTTTCGTGCGCGGGTCAGGGGGAATTTGCAGGAATGACGGGAAAACTTATGGTCGCAGGAGGCCGGCCGCTCCGGGGAACGGTTACGATTAGCGGAGCGAAGAACAGCGCGGTCGCCTTAATCCCTGCGGCAATATTGGCGGAAACGACGGTCGTGCTGGACAATCTTCCTCTCATTAGCGACGTCGGTATTTATACCGAGCTGCTAACGGAGCTGGGGGCAAGCGTACAACGGAACGGCGACCAGATGATCATCGACCCTGCGTCGTTGAAATCGGTCCCGATGCCGAACGGGAATATCAAGAAGCTTCGTGCATCGTATTATTTGATGGGAGCGCTTCTCGGAAGGTTCGGGGAAGCGACGATCGGATTGCCGGGAGGCTGCAATTTCGAGCCGAGGCCGATCGATCAGCATATGAAGGGCTTCGAGGCACTCGGCGCGGAAGTCAGCAATGAGTATGGAAGCCTGCGTATCCGGGCGAAGCAATTGCGCGGGGCGAAAATTTATCTGGATGTCGTCAGCGTAGGGGCGACGATCAACATTATGTTGGCCGCTTCTCGCGCCAAAGGAATCACTCTGATCGAAAATGCGGCCAAAGAGCCAGAAATTATAGATGTAGCTACTCTGCTTAACGCTATGGGCGCCAAAATCAAAGGCGCCGGCACCGAGACGATCCGTATCGAAGGCGTCGACTCGCTGCACGGCTGCCGTCATTCGATCATTCCCGACCGAATTCAGGCCGGCTCGTATATGATCGCCGCGGCGGCTACCCGCGGGGATGTCGTGATCGATAATGTCATCCCGAAGCATATGGAAGCTTTGACCGCCAAACTGCAAGAGATGGGCGTTCATATTTACGAGATGGACGAGTCGATACGCGTCGTAGGTCAGCCGGAATACGAGAGCGTGGATGTCAAGGCGCTCGTTTACCCCGGATTTGCCACCGATCTTCAGTCCCCGATGACCAGTCTCCTCACCCAAGCGAAAGGCGTCAGCATTCTAACCGATTATGTGTACAATAACCGTTTCAAGCACGTTCCCGAACTGATTCGCATGGGCGCGAAAATCAAGGTCGAGGGACGCTCGGCGATTATCGAAGGCGGTACGTTGTCCGCCGCCAAGGTGAGAGCGACCGATCTGCGGGCCGGAGCGGCGCTGTTTACGGCTGCACTGACCGTGCCTTCCGGCGTCACCGAAATTGGAGGAACGGAGTACATACACCGGGGCTACGAGAATCTCGTGATCAATTTGCGCAATTTGGGTGCCGAGGTATGGGAAGAGGAAAGCTCGGAAGTGGCTTCCGCCGGAAGAATAGATTGAAAGAAAATCGGAAATGATAGATTGGAATGCCTTCCGAATTAATTGAATAGTGTGGTGGATGAATTTATGGATATGCATCTGGCTCAGCTGGAGCAGTTGAAATTGACCGACTTGTACAAGTTGGCCAAAGAGCATCAAATCCCGTCCTACGGCCAAATGAAGAAAAAAGAATTGATTTTTGCTATTTTACGAGCCCAGGCCGAAAAGGGCGGTTTGATGTTCATGGAAGGCGTGCTCGACGTGCTGTCGGAGGGATACGGCTTCCTGCGGCCGATCAACTACTTGCCGAGCGCCGAGGATATTTATATTTCCCAATCGCAGATCCGCAAATTTGATTTGCGCTCCGGCGATATGGTGTCCGGCAAATGCAGGCCGCCTAAGGAAAACGAACGGTATTTCGGCTTGCTGCAAGTCGAAGCGGTAAATGGCGAGAAGCCGGAAACGGCTGCGGAACGGCTTCACTTCCCGGCCTTGACCCCACTTTATCCTCAAACCAAGTTCGTACTCGAGACGACGCCCGCGCAAATTTCTACCCGCATTATGGATTTGCTCAGTCCCGTCGGGATGGGTCAGCGCGGACTTATCGTGGCCCCTCCGAAGGCAGGCAAAACATTGCTGCTCAAAGAAATCGCCAACAGTATTTCGTTGAACTACCCGGAAGTGGAGCTGTTCGTGCTGCTGATCGATGAACGTCCGGAAGAAGTGACGGATATGCAGCGCTCGGTCAAAGCCGAAGTGGTCGCTTCCACGTTTGACGAACTGCCGGAGAACCATATCAAGGTAGCGGAACTGGTGCTGGAGAGGGCTCAGCGTATGGTCGAGTCCAAGAAGGACGTCGTTATTCTGCTGGACAGCATCACCCGTCTGGCGCGCGCGTACAACTTGGTCATTCCGCCTTCGGGACGAACGTTGTCCGGCGGTATCGATCCGAGCGCGTTCCATCGTCCGAAGCGGTTTTTCGGCGCGGCGCGCAACATCGAAGAGGGCGGAAGCTTGACCATTTTGGCGACGGCTCTCGTGGAGACCGGTTCGCGGATGGATGACGTCATCTACGAAGAATTTAAAGGAACGGGCAATCTGGAGCTGCATCTGGACCGCAAGCTGGCGGAACGCCGTATTTTCCCGGCGATCGACATTCGCCGCTCGGGTACGCGCCGCGAAGAAATGCTGTTGACCAAAGAAGAGCTCGACAAGATTTGGGCAATCCGCAAAAATATGAACGACTCGCACGACTTCGTCGATGCCTTCCTGAAGAAGCTCGGCGATACGAAAACGAACCGCGAGTTTCTCGATACGTTGGAAGCGAAGCCGGACGGCAAGCGCGTGAAAAACTCCGCTTCCTGATAAACTGATTTGGAAAAGAAGGGAAAGCTCATGCATCTGGTATATGCGGATGAAGCCGGCAACGTATTCGACCATCCGGAATGGTCGGCTCTCGGCCGCAGCGGCGACATGATTACGGAAATATGGGAGGACGAGCTGATCCCGCTGCCGGAAGGCGCGACGATGGTCAGCTTGCCGAATACGCGGGCGATCGGCTGGAACGAAGCTGCGGAAGCGATGCAGCCCCTCGACGGGCCGTACACGGCGGTTGGCGCGCTGCTCCCGCAAGGGTTTACGCGCCTGCTGCTGCCCGGCTATGTGAAGAGGGACAAGTCGCAGATGCTGCCCTTGTTCGGCTATACGGCGGTTGTGTGGAAAGACGGGAAGTTCTACGTAGCGGCCAGGCAAAGCGACGATCCCGAACCGTGGAACCCGCGCAATTGCGACACGCGGGAGCTGGGCATCGGCGTGGAACGCCTGCTTCAGACGTATCCCGACAATCGGCTGTACCAGCACTTGTCCAAATGCGCGCTCGAATACGAATGCCTGACCGCTTCCAACACATTCCTTTCGCGGCTGGAAGGGGCGGTACCCGTATCGTTCTCGTGCAACGCGGGCTGCTACGGGTGCATATCCGAACAGCCGGACGACAGCGGCTTCCCCGCTCCGCAGACGCGTATGAACTTCAAGCCTACGGTGGACGAGATCGTCCAGATTATGCTGGAGCATCTGCGCACTCCGGAAAGCATTATCAGCTTCGGACAAGGCTGCGAGGGAGAGCCCTCCACGCAAGCCAAGCTGATTTTGGACGCGATTCGGCGCGTGCGGGAGCAGACCGATCTCGGATACATCAACATCAATACGAACGCCGGTCTAACCGACCATATCCGGGCTATCGTAGACGCCGGTCTCGACTTGATGAGGGTGAGCACGATTAGCGCTTTGGACGACCATTACAACGCTTACTACAAGCCGCGCGGATATTCGGTAGCCAATGTGGAGAAGTCGTTGACGTACGCCTCGAACAAAGGCGTGTACACGTCGATCAACTATTTGGTATTTCCTGGCGTGACGGACCGCGAGGAAGAAATCGAAGCGATGCTTGGTTTCGCCAAACGGACCGGACTGCGTCTGATTCAGCTGCGCAACCTGAATATCGATCCCGAAGGGTATCTGAAGCTTATTCCGCAGCCGAAGGGCGATGTATATGGGATGAAGCGGATGATCGAGATATTCGAAGCGGAGCTGCCGGACGTCATCATCGGCTCTTATACGCATATTCCGCCGCAGAAGACTGCCCGCTAGTTTGCTGCCAAAACATGCAGTTGCGTTCAGACAAGCATGCGTGCTATAATGCGGTCATGTGTCCATATAACTCTGGGTCACCAATGAGACTCAGGGCGGAAAGAGGTGAAAGGTTCATGAAAACAGAAATTCAACCGAAATATTTTGTAACGACAGCGACTTGCGCTTGCGGTAATACGTTCGAGACTGGCTCCGTTAAGCAAAATCTCCGTGTGGAAATTTGCTCGGCGTGCCATCCGCACTTCACGGGTAAACAAAAGTTTATCGATGCCGGCGGACGTGTTGATAAATTCAAGAAAAAATACGGTATTTAATTCCAATGTACGTTTAGCGTACATGCATACAACGACCTCTCTTGGCCATCCTAAGGCCAAGGGAGGTTTTTTTAATGAAACGGTTAGGGCGGCTTCTCATTCCTGTGGTCTTTATTATGCTGCTGATTTCGGCCTGCGGGGCGAAAGGCGGCGGCACGCAGCAGGTGAAAACCTACAACAATGACGGATATTTGGGCATTACCAACACGAATCCCAGCATGCCGATGACCCCAACTTATCATACGTATGAAGTCGATAACGCGATGATGCGGGATGCGGTTGTGCCGATTTCCGGCGTACGCAAAGTGCGCATTACGACCCACGGCGCGAATGCGACCGTGAGACTGACGGTTCCCAAAGAGCTGGCTCCGGAAGAAAAAGCGCGTATTCAGACCGAGGCGCTGCAAGCGTTGCAGCAGGCGGTTCCGCGGTATGATTTCAAGGTTACGCTGAAAGACGGATAACCGCATGTTCCTGAGGTTGAAGTTTGTCCGCCAATCGGCTATACTATGTATTACCGTGCTAGACGGGGAGGTAGCGGTGCCCTGAACCCGCAATCCGCTATAGCGGGGTTGAATTCCTGTTTTCGGTCTTGTCGATGTGAGGTCTGACTTTTACACGAAGTGTTGACGGTCGGGTCCTCCGCAATGGGCGCTTGTGAACCCGGTCAGGTCCGGAAGGAAGCAGCCGTAAGCAAGATTGTTCATGTGCCGGAGGAGTGCCTGACTCGAGCTAACCGGTAGAGGTTCCGCTTGGATCGCATGATCAACGACAGGTGCACGGTTTACCAATCGCATACGAAGATGCTTTGATGCACCGGATAAACGTTACAGACGTTTATCCGGTGTTTTGGCATTTGGAAGGAAAAAACAGTTGCGAGTAGAATTGTATAACTAGGGGGACCGAGGCCGTTTGGGTTCGGATATAAAAATACAAAAGGTGGTATTGCATGGACAAGTTCCGGATCTCAATGCCGTCTCCACAAAGCTTTATCCGTTCGTGGGGCGCGGCCTGCGCCGCCATTTTCGATGAAAGCGGGCTTCTTGTCGATTACAACAGGCAGGCAACCAAGTGGATGAACGGAAACTGCGATATAGGGAAATCGTCCATATCGTCCTTGCTGCCCAAGGGGATGGATTGGAAGTTTCTGCTCCGCCAATGCGAGGACAGCGAGGATATGGACGGGGCCACGGTAGTGGATTTGCGGCTGGGCGCCGAACAGGAGGTTCTGACGCCATGCCGGTTGTACCGGGCGGAGAGCCAGGGGGGCCGGTTGTACGTGCTCGGTATTCAGGAGCGGACCTGCGGCGGAGAATTAAGTCTGCTTCAACAGTTTTCCGGCTCGTTCGTGAAAGATGTCAATCTCGGGCTGCTTCTCGTCGATAACGAATTCCGGCTGGTGGATATTAGCGAGCTGGCCTGCGCTATTCTGGGGATCGACCGGAGACGCTCAATCAACCGTTCGATGGACGACATTTTTCGCTCCGTGCCGAAAGAGCACCAGCTCGTGCAGCGGACGCTGCTGGACGGCGTTCTCGTGCGCAATCATGCGGTATCGTGGACGAACAACCGGGAGCGGTACGAGTTGCTGATGGACTCCAACCTGATCCGCGATAAAGACGGTCAAGTGGTCGGCGCATACGTCATCTTCAAGGATGTGACGAATTTGCGCTCCTTGGAGCAGCAGGTGCAGCGCAGCGATCGTTTGGCGATGATCGGCCAGATTGCGGCCGGAACCGCTCATGAAATCCGCAATCCGTTGACTTCGATCAAAGGCTTTTTGCAAGTGCTCAACCGGACGTTTGACCAGAACGGTATGGAGCGCGAGCAAGGGTATACGGATCTGATGCTGGCCGAGATCGATCGGATCAACGAGCTGGTGGGAGAGTTTTTGCTGCTCAGCAAGCCCAAGCATGTCACGTATGACAAAATAGACGTTTCCTCGGTGCTGCGCGACATTTTGCCGATCATTAACAACCAGGCTGTGCTGCATAACGTAACGATCCAATACGAATCGGTTTATCAAATGCCCAAAATCGTTGCCGATAAGGAGCTGCTAAAGCAGGTTTTCATCAACCTTTGCAAGAATGGAATCGAAGCTATGGTGCAAGGAGGGACATTGACGATAACAGAAAAGGTCGAATACCGCGAGCGGAAAGTGCATGTCGAGATTCAGGACGCCGGACCCGGCATCCCGGCGTTTTTGATCGATAAAATTTTCGATCCGTTTTTTACGACCAAGGAAAGCGGTACCGGGCTCGGACTCTCGGTATGCCAGCGCATTATTCACGATATCGGGGGGCATATCCGGGTTTCCTCCAAAGGCTATGGAACGACGTTTACGGTCAGTGTGCCCTTCTCGCCGGAGTAAGCGGGCGTTGGTCAAATGCAAGCCGTATAGTGTATAATAGGGAGACCATAACGCTAATTACGGTGGGAGAGTCGGAATGGCGCATATCGCTTTATACCGCACCTGGAGGCCGCAGGCTTTCCGGGATATCGTCGGACAACAGCATATCACGCAGACGCTGCAAAACTCGCTGCGCGAAGGGCGGTTGTCTCACGCCTACTTGTTCAACGGCCCGCGGGGAACGGGCAAGACGACGGCGGCCAAAATATTGGCCAAAGCCGTCAACTGCGAGAACGGGCCGGCGGAGGAGCCGTGCAACACGTGCTCGGCTTGCCGGCGCATAACCGAAGGCGCGGTTATGGACGTGGTCGAAATCGATGCTGCCTCCAACCGCGGGGTGGAGGAGATTCGCGACATCCGCGAAAAGGTCAAATACGCGCCTACGGAAGTGCGTCAAAAGGTATATATTATCGACGAAGTGCACATGCTCACGACGGAAGCGTTTAACGCGCTGTTGAAGACGTTGGAGGAGCCACCCGCTCACGTCATGTTTATATTGGCGACGACCGAGCCGCACCGGCTGCCGGCGACGATTATTTCCCGCTGCCAGCGCTTCGACTTCCGCCGCGTACCGCTGGAAGAGCAAGTTTCCCGGATATCGTATATATGCGGCGAAGAGGGCGTGACGGCGGAGAAAGAAGCTTTGCAATACGTCGCCCGACTGTCGGACGGGGGTATGCGCGACGCCCTGAGCCTGTTGGATCAGGTCATCGCTTATACCGGCAACCATGTAACCCTTCAAGAAGTGCTGGGGATTACCGGCGGGATCGGTCTGGAGCAGTTCGGACGCCTGGCCGAAGCGATCGTCGGCCGCGATGCCGGAGCGGCGCTAGCCTGTATCGAGCATCTGATGCAGGAAGGAAAAAGCGCGGAGAAAAGCATCGAAAACCTGCTTTATTATTTCCGCGACGCCTTGATGCTCAAGCTTGTGCCGAATGCCGAGGAATGGACCGACCGGATAACGGACGCCGAGACGTTCCGCGGCATGATCGACTCCTTTACGACCGATCGTCTGTTCCATTGCATAGACGTATTGAATCATTACCAGGCGGAGATGAAATATTCGGCTCAGCCGCAGACGATTTTCGAAGTGGCGGTCCTGAAGCTGTGCAGTTCGTCCGGAGCGGCCGGCTCGTCGTCCGCCGCCGCTGCGCCGGCCAAGGAAGAGAATGCGGGTAATGCCGACGTGGCTTCCTTGAGCCGTAAAATTGCCCAGCTGGAGCAAAAGCTGGAGCAATTGCTGAAGAGCGGCGTTCCCGCCCAGCCGGCGGGCAAGGAATCGCGCGAGCGGCCGTCCGGAGCGGGAGGGCAGCGCTCTCCATCCTCCGCGGTCGCCACGAAGCTTGGCGTCAAGCTCGACCCGTATGTGCCGCATGCCGATTCGCCGGCGCTCAAGCAGGCGCTCGGCAAGTGGGGGCAGGTGCTGCAGCAGGTGAAGGAACGCAAAATTACCGTCCATGCCTGGCTCGTCGACGGCGAGCCGGTGGCGGTAACCGAAGATACTTTGCTGTTGGCATTCAAGAGCGCCATGCACCGGGAAACGACGGAGAAGCCCGCCCATAAGGAATTGATCGAGCAGGTGCTGCGCGAGCTGCTTGGTCAACCTTACAAGCTCGTCACCGCTATGATCAAGGACTGGAAAGAAACGCAGGCGGGCTCTGCCGAGCAGCCCGAGACGATGCGGATGGAAGAACCCGTCCCTGCGGATACGCGCGACGATTTCGTCGACGAAGCGATCAAATTGTTCGGCGAAGATCTGGTTGTCGTCAAAGAATAAACCGAAAGGATGATGAGAAATGAACAACATGCAGCAAATGATGAAACAAGTGAAAAAAATGCAGGAGCAAATGATGAAGGCGCAGGAAGAGCTTTCCGGCAAAACGGTGGAAGGCAGCGCAGGCGGCGGGGCCGTTACGGTAACCGCCACCGGACAACGCAAAATTACGAATATCGTCATCAAGCCGGAGGCGGTTGATCCGGAAGACGTCGATATGCTGCAGGATCTTGTGCTGACCGCGGTGAACGACGCTTTGACCAAGGCCGAGCAAATGGCCGAACAGGATATGGGGCGTCTGACCGGCGGGATGAAACTGCCTGGCATGTTCTAGTCGATGAAAAAGGAGCCATTCCCTTGTTTTACCCGGAACCTATAGCTAAGCTGATCGACGCCTTCTCCCGCTTGCCGGGAGTAGGGCCGAAAACGGCAGGCCGGCTCGCCTTCCACGTGCTGCGCATGAAGGAAGATGACGTGCTCGATTTTGCCAAATCGCTTGTCAGCGTAAAGCGCAATCTGCACTACTGCTCGGTCTGCTGCAATATTACGGACGTCGACCCTTGCCGGATTTGTCAGGACAAAACGCGCGACGGTTCCGTCATATGCGTGGTGCAGGAGCCTAAAGATCTGGTCGCGCTGGAACGGATGAAAGACTTTCACGGGTACTACCACGTGCTTCACGGGGCGATATCGCCGATGGAGGGGATCGGTCCCGATGAGATCCGCATTGCCGAACTGCTGAAGAGGTTGAGCGACGAGAAGGTGCAGGAGCTGATATTGGCTACCAATCCCAATATCGAGGGCGAATCGACGGCGATGTACTTGTCCCGTCTGGTCAAGCCTTTTGGTTTGAAGGTCACGCGTATTGCCCATGGGCTGCCCGTAGGGGGCGATCTGGAATACGCCGACGAGGTTACGCTTTCGAAAGCGCTAGAAGGCCGAAGAGAACTTTCTTGATATCAAGCTGTACGGTGCAAAAGGCCGTGCGGCTTTTTTCTTGTCCTTAACCGTTCCGTTGTTCTAAATCGCGCTTCCGTCCCATATGGTTCAGTGAGCGGGAGTTTGACAAGGAACCGGGACAGGAGCGTGAGGGACATGTTATGGCGGTTGTTCGGGATCAAGCCGCAAGCGGCAGATCCGTATTGGAAGGACAAGCAGGAGCTGTTGCAGGAGATCCGGGTTGCGCAAACCGATTGGCAGCATGCGCTTTACAGGCTGGACTATGCGGCGGACCAGGATCAGATCGATTACGCTATCTTTGCTTTGGAAGCGGCGGAGAAACGGTATGAAATGCTGCTGAGAAGCGCAAAAAAGCTGAACGTGCACGCGCTCCATGCCGGCATGGGCAGAACGGCGGAGGGATAAGATGCATTTTGTATGGCTGGGGCTGCTGATCGTATCTTCCCTGCTGCTGATCATTACGCTTGTTCGCCGCAAAGGGTCGTGGCAATGGTTGGGATATGCGATGCTTCACATTGTCGTAGCGGCGTTTTTGCTTTATTTCGTTAATCTGGTCGGCACACAATATGATTTTCGGATTCCACTCAATATTCCGACAGTGGCGACTACGATAATTTTGGGGGCGCCCGGCATTCTTATGCTGATCGGATTGAAAATCGTGCTGCTGTAGGCCGAAGGTGCGGCCCTTTATAAATAATGCGGACAAGCTCGAAAAAAAGACTTGAACAGGGCCGCCCAATCGTGGTATAGTGATATTCCGCCTGTTGGACAACACCGTATCGCAAAAAGCAAGCGAAAAAAGAATTTTAAAAAAAAGCTTGCAAGAAGATAGGCGAGTGTGCTATATTAAAGAGGTCGCTAAAAACGATATACGACAAAAAGCGACAAGTTATTGCTCCTTGAAAACTGAACAATGAGCGTGCAAGGCGAGCTCGAAAGAGCTTGCAAAAGTCAGTACGAAATGAGCAATCTGCTCTAGAATAAACGGTGACTTCCGCGAGGGAGTGATCGACCTTATTGGAGAGTTTGATCCTGGCTCAGGACGAACGCTGGCGGCGTGCCTAATAC
>NZ_BAAAYO010000012.1:0-217581 GCF_039536325.1 Paenibacillus hodogayensis | reverse complement strand
GGTGGAAGCGCGGCAACGTGTGCAGCTGACGAATACTAATCGGTCGAGGGCTTATCCACTAACGCTGGTTACCCAACCAGCCTTCTACTCGCACTTCTCGTTTCGTTTCGCATTCAGTTTTCAGGGAGCAATAGGATTATTCCCCTGTGCCATTTGCGGTTGTGGTGGAATGGCAGACACGCTATCTTGAGGGGGTAGTGGGCGAAAGCCCGTGGAGGTTCGAGTCCTCTCAACCGCATCCTTGCTTCTGCAAGATGCAAGTAGCATTACAAGCTTCTTCTTAATGTGCGGTCGTGGCGGAATTGGCAGACGCGCTAGATTCAGGTTCTAGTGGTGTAACAGCCGTGGAGGTTCGAGTCCTCTCGACCGCATCAGATGATCAAAGGTTTCAGTCCATGCGGCTGGAGCCTTTTTTCGTTGTGGAGCTTTCATTTTGGAGCATAAGCTCACCCGATCTCGAACGGCATCCATTACACGAATACATCTTATAATAAAAGCGCCCAACTCAAGGGCGCTTTTTATCTAGTTTTACAGGTGTTGCACGGATTGGCAACCCTGATCTGCTGCACGAACGTATTCGACTTTTAGTTTGAAGGGAAAAATTTTTCTGAAAGGAAGCGAAGTTCAGCGTTCCACTAAAATCGCTTGATGCAGCATACTGGCTCCATCGGTCAATACGATGGAAACGGCGCGTTCGGCTAGATCTTCCGGGGGTTCCTTCCTGCCTTGACTGTTCCAGCGATACGTTATTCCATAAAACGCCCAACAGGTCATCGTAATGACCAGGTTGACCGTTGGATCTTGAACCGGGTATTTCTGACCGAGCATGCGAGACATATGCTGCTCCAACTGCGTCTTGATGTTCTCCTCGACAACAGAGGCCGCCGATCCGTAGTGTTTGGCGATTCGGTTGCTGGATTCGGTATGATAGTCGCATAAGGCAAAGATGATGCTCTTGAGCGTCCGCTTGGAGAAATCGGCGTCCGAATGAACATGATTATGAATGTATTCCATAAACGTATCGGCAAGCAGCGCTTCCAGCAAGGCGTACTTGTCCGCGAAATGAGCGTAAAAGGTAGCCCGGTTTACAGTCGCTTGCTTCGTTATATCGCTAATCGTAATATCGTTAAAATCGTTCTTGTTTAGTAGCGAGACAAAGGCTTGCAAAATAAGTTGACGCGTGCGAACGACGCGGGGATCATTCGTATTGAGAACGCGTGGCATAAAAGTCACCTCCACCTTTTATTATATAGATTCGTCCTTTACACAACAACTGTTGTCTTTTTCTATGAGTAAAAAGATACAGTTTTTCTATTCTATTGTTTAAGCAACAAACTGCCGGTTTTGTTGGTTGTCCCTCCATTTGCACATTGATATAGTAAAGATGTCTTAAAATTGCAAACGCTTGCTTACAAGGAGGTCAACATCATATGTCGAAGTTAACGGGAAAAGTAGCTATTGTAACGGGAGGATCTCGCGGGCAGGGGGCATCCCACGTTCGTGCTTTAATTCAAGAAGGGGCCAAGGTTGCCTTTACTGATATTCGTGTTGAGTTGGGCGAGGCGTTAGCTAAGGAGCTCGGACCGAATGCGTTATTCATCCAACAAGACGTGGCGAGTCCCGCGGATTGGGAACGTGTCGTCGCAGAGACGGAAGCCTCTTTCGGACCAGTCAACGTTCTCGTAAACAATGCAGGGATTGCCTTGTTGAAAGATATTGCGGATACGACGTACGAAGAGTTTCAAAAGGTTGTAGACGTCAATCAGGTCGGCGTATTCTTGGGTATGAAGGCGGTGCTTCCATCCATGCGCCGGGCCGGCATCGGCTCGATTATCAACGTCTCTTCTGCTGCAGGCGACAAAGGCATTCCGGGAAACGTTGCGTATGGTGGAACCAAATATGCGGTTCGCGGTATGACCAAAGTTGCCGCCCTCGAATTCGTACAGGACAACATTCGCGTAAACACGATCATGCCGGGTATTATCCAAACTCCGATGGTCGACGAACCGGATGAGGATCGAGTGGCGGAACTCGTAAAAGGCATTCCGATGAAGCGTCTCGCTTCGACGGACGAAGTGTCCAAGCTGGTCGTCTATTTGGCATCGGACGATTCCAGCTACTCGACAGGCGCAGACTTTGTGGTTGACGGGGGCATCCTCGCCATGTAACCCAAACACCATCTCGAAATAGAGGGCATTCATCACGTTATCTTAATAACGTCCATGATCAAGACCGTCAGGGTGAATTGAAGTTTGAAGTTACCCCTGACGGTTTTCATCGTTTCGAAGCGATGTAAGCGGAGCGAATTATAAACAACGTTAAACAAGTAGACCGTTTATGTTAAGCCCCGAACCATCTTTGAATACGCGGCATTTCTTTAATAGCATTAAAAATTTGTGAAAAGGTACTTGAGCCTAGCTGCAACATCGTGTATAATAAAAAACCTGAGTGGTTAAAAAGCTTGACTTTAAGGAATATGCGGACGTGGCTCAGTGGTAGAGCATCGCCTTGCCAAGGCGAGGGTCGCGAGTTCGAATCTCGTCGTCCGCTTTTTTTATTTGCCGGTGTGGCGGAATGGCAGACGCGCGCGACTCAAAATCGTGAGGGAAACCGTGGAGGTTCGAGTCCTCTCACCGGCATCAATTCGCAAACGAAGTGGTTCATTAGAGATTCAATCTAATGGGCTTTTTTTTATTTAGATTTAAAACCGCATTCCCGGCATTAGCCGAAGAAACCTTCTAATTATTCCGAATTTTTGGATACCCTGGCGCCTTTACCACGGAAAACGACAATTGATGGCATTGTCGCATTGGAAGGGGCTGCTGCCGAAATCCCGAATCACGTCATTCTCCGGTACGGTACGCTGTACGGACCGGATACCTGGTATGACAGCAAGGGCGCTATGGCGGAAAAAATACGGAATCACCAGCTCACGGCAACGAATGGGGTCGTCTCTTTCCTGCATGTCGAGGATGCGGCGAATGCAGCCTTACTGGCATTGGATTGGCCGGCCGGTACGTTGAACATTGTAGACGATGAGCCTGCCCCGGGTACGAAATGGCTGCCCGTTTACGCCGATGCTTTGAAAGCTCCGATGCCCGAATTTCAGTTGGGCAGCAATGACTGGGAACGTGGTGCATCGAATGCCAAAGCACGGCAGGAGTACGGCTGGGAACCGGTATTTCCGACTTGGAGATTGGGGTTTGCGCAAGCTTTAAGATAAGAATTAAGAATTTGATTTTGCTCAGCAGGGCAGCAAGATCTCGATTTTCGTACCTTTCCACACTTTGGATTGGACATGGATTTCGCCGCCGTGCGCTTCCACGATGGTTTTGGCGATGCTCATCCCGAGCCCGGAGCCATTCGTTGATTCTTCCGTATTCGTACCCCGGTAGTAGCGGTTGAACAAATAATGCAGCGTTTCCTCGTCCATCCCTTTGCCATTATCGACGACTCGGATGCATGCCTTGTCGCTCGTCCTGCCGACAGAGACGGTGACGATCACGCCAGGCGGGTTATGCTTCACGGCGTTGGACAGCAGATTGTCCATTAGCCGCTGCAGCCAGGTTTCATCCGCCTTGATCAGCAAGGGGCCCTCCGCCCCGACGTAGAGAAACTGATACTCGGACATCGTAGCATCGTTGACGTACTTCAGTACGGTGCAGCGGATCAGCTCAACCAAGTCCATCTCCCGAAGCTCCATGATCGAATCGCCCTGCTTGAGCTGATGAATCAGAGAAAAGTCCGAGATCAGCTCCAGCATGTAATCCCCTTTTTCCCGGATCGTCGATCCCATGATCCGCATCTCCTCTTGGCTCCATTGCGCAGGCAAGCTCTCCAGCATATAACCGTAGCCTTGAATCGTGGACAGGGGTGTACGAAGATCGTGAGAAATCCCTGACATCCACTCCGCTTGCGACTTCTCCAACCTCTCGCGTTCCTTCTCGGTTTGAGCCAATTGATGGGCCATCTGATAGAAGGATTGAATGACTTCCTTATAGAGCCTATAGCGGATTCGCATCGTGCCGTTGCGGCGGAATACCTTGCGCATGTCCTTGGCGGTAAGTACTTGGTCATATTGTCCCCGGCCCATACGTTCGAACCAGCCTGCGAACAGAATCAGCGGCTGGCCGTAGCGGTAGCCGTGCCAGATGGAGATCGGCAGCGCTAAGAGCAGGATGAGAACCGAAAACCAGATGAGTCCACGCGTTGCCGATTCCATCACAGGATGCTTCAGAGGAGCTCCCGCTGGATGGGACGAATAGAGGATCCAGGTCATTCCACTCAGCTTGTCCCGATGGGTGACAATATTCGTGTCATAGTTGGCAGGCGATTGCTGGATTGCCAGGATATCCAACGGTCGAAACGCATTCTGCACGAATGCTCCATCGCCGATGCCTTGAATGATACGGCTCGCGGAATCGATCACCTGCAGATAGCTGCCGGTTTCGCGTAGCCTCTGCTCCAAGAGGGGAACCGCTTCGCTACGCACAATTCCATACTGTTCATAAGCGTCGAACCAGGCTACGAGCTGGTCAAGGTTAGCATTTGGGTAACCCAGCATATACAGAAGCGGCTCCTGGAAAGAAAAATTCAGCTGAGTGTGTACGGCATACGTCCCGAGCGTTCGTGTCTCTTGAATATCGAGCAGTTGAGCGATGGAGTAGGAGGTTGGCAGCGCATGAGGCGGAGTTGTATTGACGGCGTAGATCACCTCTCCTTCTGCCCGGACAACCTGCAGCCACATCCCTTTCTCCTCGATAAGCTTGTCCCACTCGGGGGAGATCTTTATCGCCCCGTCTTTGTAAAGAGCTTCTTGAGCGATCTGTTGCAGGACGCCAACCGGAAAGTTCCGGCGTATCTCATTGTTCGTCATGTTTTGAAAAAATATGACGCAGGCGATTAGAGTAATGGCCACAATCACCAGGGCGTAGAAGATCAATTGATAAGTGAAGTGGAATGCCATGCGCTGTTGGATCTTCATTGCTCCTGCGGCTCCTTCACCAGCTTGTAGCCGAGCCCCCGTACGGTCAGCAGTAGCTTCGGATTGCCGGGATCGATCTCGATCCGCTCGCGGATGCGACGGATATGCACCATCACGGTCGAGTCGTCGCCCTGTCCGTTAATTCCCCAAACCTTGTCGTAGAGTTGTGTTTTGGAAAATACAATCCCCGGAAACTTACAGAAATGCAGCAGCAGTTGGAAAACTTGCGCGGGGCAAGGAACGGGCTGCCCCTCCACAATCAGCTCGCCCTCCGCCTCGTTGACGGTGAAGCGGCCAAATCGGTAAACGCCTGAATCGGGCCGCTTCACCGGACTGGTTGCAGGGGCTTCCGGCTCCAGACGGCGAATGCGCGCCTGAATTCTTGCGGCCACCTCGAGGGGATTGAAGGGCTTCGTGATATAATCGTCCCCGCCCATGGCGAAGCCGCGCAGGACATCGAGATCGGAAGCTTTGGCAGTCAAAAACAATATATGCGGATTCCCGTATTCGCGGAGCTTGGAGCAGAGCTCCAGTCCGCTGCCGTCGGGGAGCGTAATGTCGAGCAGGACGATATCGGGGGATATGCGCGTCGCTAAGTCAAGTGCTTCTGCACAGGTGGAAGCCGCGTACAGCTGATGGAACCCTTCCCTGCGAAGCACCATTTGCAGCATTGTGACAATCGAAGGCTCGTCGTCGACGATTGCGATTTTAATATCGGATAGATTTGTCATAAGTTTCACCCATTTCGATAGTAGCATACCCACATTAACAGAACCTAAACGGCGGGAGCAAAATTAAGCTGATGTTCATCGATTTGTTTAGGCTCCGTTTCAATGAGGCTGGTAGGATAGGAAGTAAGCCGGCCGAGGCCAAGCAGATTAGAACAAACTCGTTCGGGAGGTCATCCATCAATTCCAATATAGTTGTATTAGGAGGAAAACAGTTGATTATTACAACAACAGCAATTGTTGAAGGTTCCCCGGTCAGGCAGTATATCGGTGTTGCAACCGGTGAAGTCATCATGGCGGCTAATGTCGGAAGAGATCTGCTTGCTTCCTTTACCGATCTTGTAGGCGGGCGTTCCAAGGCTTACGAAACCAAGCTAAGGGAAGCAAGAGACGCAGCTTTTAAAGAAATGACGCAGCAAGCATCTCAGATGGGAGCCAATGCGGTTATCGGCGTAGATGTCAATTACGAGGTTGTACGTCAAGGCATGATGATGGTCGCTGTCAGCGGAACGGCCGTCATGATCTAAGCAGCCGATTGGTCATTTCCTTAGTCCGATGCCTCCATTATCCGTGTCCATCAGCACGGAGCGGGGGCAAAGGGGCAACAATTTCTGGAATTGGCCGACGACATGAAGAGAAACCCAAACGACGGGAGCAAAGGTAATCTTACGTTCAACGATTCGTTTAGGCTCCGTTTCAATAGGGCACGTAGAATAGAAAGCAAGCTGGCCGAGGACAAGCCGGCTTTGGACAAACTCGTAGCAAGATCATCAGTCAATTCCAATCCATTTGTGTTTAGGAGGGCAATACTTTGGTTATTACAACAACAGCAATCGTTGAAGGTTCCCCGGTCAGGCAGTATATCGGCGTTGCAACCGGTGAAGTCATCATGGGTGCTAATGTCGGGAGAGACCTGCTTGCTTCGATTACCGATCTTGTAGGCGGGCGCTCGAAAGCCTATGAAACCAAGCTAAGGGAAGCAAGAGAGGCTGCCTTTCAAGAAATGACACAGGAAGCATCGCAGATGGGAGCCAATGCCGTTATCGGTGTAGCAATCAATTACGAAGTTGTCCGTCAAGGCATGCTGATGGTCGCTGTCAGCGGAACGGCCGTCATTCTTTAAGCAGCCGCTGGATCGTTTCATGAAAAGGAGCTGATAGACAGATGAAAAAAATGAGCGCTTTCGTTCTTTCCGCATTCTTGCTTACTTCTATATTTTCTTCTTCCGTTCACGCAGCAGAGCATGCCTTATCCATATGGCTGAATGGAAAGAAAATCCAGTTCAGCGAGTCCGAACCGATCTTGGAAAACGGGGTGACACTCGTTCCGATGCGTCAGGTTCTGGAGAAGCTGGATGTCCAATTGAATTGGGATGGAGCGACCCAAACCGTCAGCGGCGCCAAAGAAGGCTTCTCCTTGTCCCTTCAAGTTGGCAGCACGAATGCCACGGCAAACGGCAAAGCAGTCACACTGGAAGTAGCGCCAAAGCTCATCCGGAATGTCACCTATGTGCCGCTCCGCTTTGTCGCTGAGACGGTAGGCTATCAGGTCGGATGGAACCAATCGCTGCGCCAGGTTACCCTTGCCCCCAGGCAGGCGAGACTACAAGACGATTTTTACGAAGCCGTTAATGCGAAGTGGTTTGAATCAACGGAATTGCCCGAAGATAAGCTAATAGTCGGCGGTCTGATGGACAATGATGCTGAGGTAAGAAAGCTGTTGTCAAAGGATTTTGCTGCCATGGCAAGCGAAGGTCGCGGCAAAATCGATGACGAAATCGGCAACATGGTTACATTTTATAAGCTTGCTGCCGATCGAGAAAAGCTGGGCAAAGATGGAGCAGAGGCAATCAGGTCCGATGTAGAAAAATTGAAATCGATTAACAGTTTGGCGGAGTTTGCCAAAAACCAAAAAGATCTTTATTACAGAGGGTTTGCTTTACCCGTGTCGTTTGACTTTTTATCCGATATGAAGGATGCAACGAAAAATGCGCTATATCTTTCTTCTCCTGCTCCTGCGTTGCCGGATGTGAGCTATTATTCGCCCGAAAATCCTCAAAGCCAAACGGTTTTGGATATGCATAAAAATGTAATAGCGGATCTTTTGGCAATGGCCGGGGAAACCAAGGATGAAGCAAATCGAATTGCTAGTGAAGCTTTAGAATTCGAGAAGGAGCTTGCGAAGTATTATCCAAGCTCTGCAGAAACGTCAGATATTGCAATACTATTCAATCCAAGGACAATCGCTGAACTAAAAGCATACAGCAAAAATATGGATCTCGAAAAGTTAATCGTAGATGTTGCCGGCAAAACGCCCCAAAGTATGTCCGTAATTACCGTGAAATACTTTGAAAATTTCGATAAGATTGTAAACGAAGAAAATTGGGGCATCATAAAAAGTTGGACCTATGCCAACTTTGTATTAAAATCCGCATCGATGCTGTCCGATGAATTTGTAGACAAATCGACGCAATTGAAAAGAGCGATGTATGGTCAAGAAAAAACGATACCTACGGAAGACACGGTATACAATATCGTAAATAATGCTTTCGGCCACGTCGCCGGGAACTATTATGCAGAGAAATACTTTGGAACGGAAGCAAGGAAGGATGTTACGGACATGGTGTATAACATGATCGACATCTACAAAGCCAAACTCCGCAACAATGACTGGATGTCCGAGACCACCAAAAAAGAAGCCATCAAAAAGCTGGATGCGATGAAAGTACACGTAGGTTATCCGGACAAGCTGGATACGATATATTCGAAGCTGAAAGTGGATGAAAATAAGTCGTTATATGAAAATAATAAACGTTTGCAGGAGATCCTTACTAAAAATAAATTTGCACAAGTGGATATGAAAGTTGATCGAGACGAGTGGAGAATGACTGCCAATACGGCAAATATGACCTATCAACCGCTGAACAACACGATCACATTCCCTGCTGCATCGCTACAGGCGCCGTTTTACGATAAAAATCAAAGCGCAAGTCAGAATTATGGCGGCATAGGTGCCATTATTGCCCACGAAATCTCTCATGCGTTTGATCCGAACGGCGCGAAGTACGATGAGGTTGGCAATATGGTCAATTGGTGGACAGAAGCAGATTTTAAGAAATACGAGGAAAAAGCCCAGGCTTTTATTGCTCATTATAATAAAGTGGAATATTTGGGCCAAAAACTCAACGGTCAAATGACCGTAACCGAAAATATTGCAGACATTGGCGGACTGACCGTTGCGTTAGAAGCGACAAAGCAATTGCCGGATACCAATCTGGAGGAGTTCTATAAATCGTGGGCAATGATTTGGAGACAGAAAACTCGCCCTGAAATGGAACAGTTGCTTTTGTTAATCGACCATCATGCGCCAAATAAAATTAGAGTAAATGCAGGTATTGCCAATACGGATGAATTCTACTCCACATTTGGTGTCAAAGAGGGCGATGCGATGTACATTGCTCCGGAAGACAGAGTCAGTCTTTGGTAAAAGAAACCAAGGAGCTAAGCGACTTGATGTTGCTTAGCTCCTTGGTTTTTGACGTTTAACGCTGCATTCTTGAGGTTTTTTAAATTATAGGAATATGTCAAAAAACAAATTGGTATTTAAGTCAAAACGATAAAAATACCGTTAACTATGTATGCAAAATCTTGATTTTATCCTGTAAACTATACATCATGAAGCGAGCGCTCGCTGGGCATAGATCTAGAAATGATGGAGTAGAGGTGCTAACATGATGAACCGAAACGCAGCTTCAGCCCCGAAGAGTGCCGCGAGCCATGCTTCCTCCGATCGTCTTCCATGGGGGAGATTACTCGCTTTGGCGATGGCCGGGTTTATTTGTATCTTAACCGAAACGCTTCCAGCGGGATTATTGCCTCAGATCAGCGAGGGGCTCGGAATTTCGGAAGCTTTCTCCGGCCAACTTACCACCTTATACGCCCTTGGCTCGACCTTGGCCGCAATCCCGTTAATCACGGCTACACGCGGGTGGCAAAGACGGCCATTGCTGTTGATGTGCCTGCTTGTTTTTTTTGTATTCAACACGATTACAAGCATATCTTCCAATTATAGTCTGACATTGGTTGCCCGTTTCTTCGCGGGCGTAGCCGGAGGCGTTGTATGGGGGATAACCGCAGGCTATGCGCGTCGCATGGTGCACGAATCTTTGAAAGGGCGGGCGTTGGCGGTCGCGATGATCGGTTCTCCGCTCGGGCTTCTGCTTGGTGTCCCTGTCGGAACCTTTATCGGGGGGTTCATAGGGTGGAGACTTGTTTTTGGGATCGTCTCTTTGCTGTCGCTGCTGCTCATCGTTTGGGTATTCAAGGGGGTCCCGAATTTTCCGGGGCAAGCTGCCGAAAAGCGACTTTCCCTTCGAAAGGTTTTCATTATGCCTGGTGTACGATCCGTTCTCTGGGTCGTGTTGTTATGGGTACTGGCGCATAACGTTCTCTATACCTATATTGCGCCGTTCCTTGCGAGGGCAGGGCTCTCCGGGCGAGTGGACTTGATACTGCTTCTCTTCGGCGTAGCTTCCGTCGTTGGCATTTGGGCAATTGGCCTGTTGATCGACCGTTGGTTACGAGTGCTCACCTTATTAAGCTTAACCGGTTTCGCCGTAGGCTCTGTACTGCTGGGTATCGGCAGCGATCAACCTGTAATCGTCTATTTCAGCATTGCGTTGTGGGGGCTGACGTTTGGAGGGGCCGGGACCATCCTTCAAACAGCGGTCGCCGAAACGGCTGGCGAAAATGCGGATGTAGCCCAGTCGATGCTGGTAACAGTTTGGAACATGGCCATCGGTGTTGGCGGTATACTCGGCGGCATCCTTCTCGAAACACTTGGGATCCGGAACTTCCCATGGGTAGTGCTCCTGCTTCTGCTGCTTGCTCTACTCGTCACAGGGCGTGCCCGAGAGCATGGATTTCGAACCGCGGAACGCTGAAGCAGTTGCATTCTAATGCGAATCGGCTAGAGAACTTCCATCCCCGGAAATGAAAAATTTATGATCAATAGGCGAAGACATCACGATTAGAATCGTATAAGTTCCATATTTGTTGCATTGGTTTCCGAACATTTCTAGCGACTTTATGGAATCCGTAATGACCTTCAACATATAATTGTATTCTCCGCTTATGCGGTGACATTCGATCACTTCAGGGGAGGAGCGGCAAAAATCAATAAACCCGTCACAGTCTCTTGTATGAAACAGCATGTAGGCTGCGGCATGTTTTCCGATTTTTTCGGGAGAAACAATCGTACGATATTGTTCGATTACGCCCTTTTCTTCCATTCGTTTTACTCTTTCCGTAACAGCCGGTTGTGACAGGCCGACGCACTTGCCAAGCTCCGTCATGGAAATTCGCGCTTGGTGTTGAAGATGGTACAGGATATTCAGGTCAATCTGATCCATAGATAAAACCTCCTTTAAAAATTAAGGCATTATTGATAAAATCAACTGATTTTCATTTAAAAAATGCTTTTTTATTGTTGAAACTATTGCTGCTTTGTGAATAGTTATTATGATTATAAAATGTCTCGATACACTAAATCAATACTGGTTCTGAGGGCCGTGCGCATTTTGCCACGGTTCTTATTGTGCTTGCAGTAGGGTCTCTCCGCTAAGGGGGAGTTTCTGGAGCAGCCCCTGCTGCCTGGCGATTTTGTTTCATGTCCGTAGTCGTCGTTCCGATCAAAAAAGAGCTTGACTTAAAGTGGACTTTAACGTTTAAAATGGAGGAATGGCTTCGATAATGAAGAGAATAATCTGCTGTGAGGAGACGTGAAGAAAACCGAATGAAATATATCATTTTATTGGCCGTAATCGTGATCTTGATTTTATTGGTACTAAACTATTATCCTCCTCTTGGCGGAAAAAGCTCGGCGGAAAGTCAGAAAAGAATAAAGGAATCGCCGCAATTTAGCGACGGGAAATTCCGCAATGCTATTCCGACACCTATGGACTACAGTCTAAAGGACACAAGCGAGGCTCTCATACAAACGATAAAAGGGAATCCGCGCGGCAGGCCCAAGGGCAGTCTCCCGATCGAGCCCTTTGATGCGAAAGCATTCAAGGAAAAGACAGAGGACCAAGTGGTATGGTTTGGGCATTCGACACTATTACTGAAAGTAAATGGGGTTCATTTATTGATAGACCCCGTATTCGGGCAGTATGCTTCTCCGGTCTCTTACTTTGGTCCCAAGCGCTACAGCAAGAAGCTGCCGGCCGAGATCAAGGATTTGCCTGAAATTGATGCTGTGATTATATCGCATGATCATTATGATCATCTGGACTATGGCACCATTCGAAAGCTGAAAGGAAAAGTAAAGCAATTTATAGTCCCGTTAGGCGTTGCGGGACATCTGACGAAATGGGGCGTAGATCCGGATCGTATTCAGGAGCAAGACTGGTGGGATGAGCATTCGTTTCAGGGACTAACGGTAGTTAGTACGCCGGCAAGACATTTCTCCGGCCGGGGCGGCAATAGCGGAAGTACGTTGTGGAGCTCTTGGGTTATTCTTAGTGAAAACTCGAAGATCTATTTTAGCGGGGACAGCGGGTATGGACCTCATTTTAAAGCTATCGGCGATCAATATGGACCGTTTGACCTCGCGCTCATCGAATCGGGCCAATATGATGATAGATGGGCCAATATTCATATGACTCCCGAAGAAGCCGTGCAGGCAAACCTCGACGTACAAGGTCAACGGATGATCCCCATTCATTGGGGGGCTTTCACATTAGCGTTACACAGCTGGACAGATCCTATTGAGCGAGTGAAACAAGCAGCCGATCAACGGGATCTGGCACTGGCAACACCCAAAATAGGGGAAATCGTAACAATAGGTACGAAGGAATTCCCATCCTCCAACTGGTGGGAAGAGATAGACTGATGGTATGGAAAGGTTCATCCGCCACACATGGAGAAGCAGCCGATTGAATGTCGGCTGCTTTTTCTTGTATATATCACCATTTCATTTTACACAGGACTTATGCCATAATGGTATTTTCCTTAAGGTGTGTTATGGCGAAGGCACATGACCGTTGAACTTTAACGTTTCTTTAAAATGAAAGGTTAAACTTTAAACGATAGTGGGGGGGAGAGGGATGTATGCTCGACACACACATTTTAATCGTTGAAGACGATGCGAAAATAAGAAAGCTTCTTCGATTGTATTTGGAAAAAGACGGCTACCAAATCATAGAGGCGGAAGATGGGGAAGCCGGCATGGAAGCTTTCCAAACATTCGATCCTTGTTTTGTCATTACAGACTTGATGCTGCCCAAGCGGAGCGGACAAGAATTGTGCAAATGGATTCGAACGGAGCTCAAAAGCGATGTACCGCTGATCATGCTGACCGCCAAAGTAACGGAACAAGAGCGGATTGAAGGACTCCGGATGGGCGCTGACGACTATATTATCAAGCCTTTCAGCCCTGAAGAGGTGGTGACGCGCGTAAATACGGTCCTGCGGCGGACGGCTAACCGGTGCAGCAAGATCAGCTTCAACGGCCTCACCATCAAACCGTCGCGCGGAGAGGTCAAGTATAAAGGAACGAACATTTCGCTGACTCAGCATGAATTCAAATTGCTGTATTTTCTGATGAGAAATCCGAATCAAATTTTGTCGCGAGAGCAGATTTTGGGAGAGCTATATCCGAACGAGGAAAAGAGCGTGATCGACCGAACCGTAGATGTGCATATGGGCAAACTCAGGGAAAAAATCGAGACGTCTGACGAAATACCGCGTTTCTTTGAGACTGTTCGTGGAATGGGGTATCGCTTTGCTGCCTATTAAACGGCTTACTATGTGGAAACAGCATGTAGCGTGGAAATTAATCGGGGTTAATGTGCTGGTCATGCTTATTGTCATATGGCTGGTTGGCGTTTCGGTGAAAGATTTTGCCTGTTTGCTAGTTGCTCAATACCAGCTTGTCGGCGATGAAAAGAATTACTTTTTTGACCGGACGATGCATTTTTATTTGATTCGTGCCAGCTTGCTTGCGATTGTCGTCGCTGCCATCATCCATTTTGTATTTATTAAAAAAATATTGTCCCCACTCAAAAGATTAACGCAATCTACTCGTCAGCTTACAGGCGGGTCATACCCGAAGCCCGTGGAAGTTTCATCTACAGATGAAATCGGCGAACTGGCCCGGCATTTTAATGCGATGACTTTAACGTTGAAGCAAACGGAAGAAAACCGCAAACGAATGCTAAGCAGCGTTTCCCACGATTTACGCACTCCGCTTAGCAATTTGCATGGTTATCTGGAGGCTTTGAGCAATGGAGTGATTTCTGGAGACAGAGACTTGTACATGTCCCTGCTTGAAGAGACCCGGCATATTACGCGGCTCGTCGAGCAATTGCATCAGCTTTCCGTGTGGGAAGACCGTCAGGCTGGAAGCATAGCCGCGAGCCCGATTTCAATCGATGAAGTGATTGTGCGCTGCGTAAAATCGTTTCAACTCGAATTCCAGAGCAAGGAGCTGGAACTGGATATTTCGGTCGCTCAAGAAATAGTAAGGACGGACGAGGATGCGTTAAAGCAAGTTTTGACCAATCTGATCCAGAATGCAATCAGCCATAACACCGGCCAAGTGATCTGGATATCTGGCGTTATTGAACCTTGTGACTATCGAATCACGGTCAGCAACATGGGGGAGCCGCTGCCGGAGCCGCTTCAGGAATTGGTGTTCGAGCGTTTTTATCGGACGGACCCGGCAAGACATCGCGGAGGGAGTACATCCGGAAGCGGGCTTGGCCTCGCCATTGTGAAGGAAATCGTCAACAAGCTTGGCGGAAAGGTTGGGCTGACATCACGGAATAACAAGCACTCGTTTTGGATCACGATTCCCCGCATCGAGAAAGGCTAACAAACAGCGTACTCTGTTTGTTAGTCTTTTTTGTCATGCGAATTTTTGTGCTTATAGAGAACTTGCATTCGGCTTCGGCAGAAACGGAAGATTTTTCAGGGAATCGCTTTATCGTTTCTTTAAAGAAGGCAGGTAAGCTGGAGTACAGAAAGGGGTTATGGATCTTGCACACGATTCAAATCGGAACCGTGGTCTTGAACGGGCCATTGCTTCTGTATGTGCTATTTGGAGCAGTTGGCTGGTTGATCATGAAATACCGGCTTCGCGAAGCAGCGGAAAGAGACTTGATCCTATCCTGTGCAGCGAATGCGTTCTGGCTTTGGTTGATCGTCTGGAAAGGAAGCTATATGTTGGCTCATCCGGTTGAATTTATTCAGCAGCCGATGGCTTTGCTTTATTTTGACGGTGGGACTCGCGGGATGTGGACCGCCAGTCTGGTGTCCGCAGCCTATATCGGGTATCGGTCTTGGAGACGCTCCTTATCGATCCAAATGTGGTTGGATCTCGGAGTATGGCTCCTATTCGGATGCTGGTTCGTCTATCATAGCTTATTGCTTGCTATAAGCGGGGAAGCCGTCTTGTTTCATGCGGCAAGCGCCGCCTTGGCCGCAGGTTGTTTCATTCTATTAGTTGCGTCGCAAAGCCGGACAGATAGTGGAAAGTATGTGGGTTATGCCGTTTGGTTCTCAGTTGGCAATGCGCTGCTGCCATTTTTAGTATCAGACCGTCCGTTGCGGTGGCTGTCGTTCAGTACACAACAACTAGTGTTTATGCTGGCTGCCGTCTGTTTAACAGGGTGGTCCGCGTATGCCGAGAGGAGGAAGAAGGAAGGTACTCATGGATAATATTACGCTTGTCATCGCTTTTGCGGCAGGAATGCTTTCCTTTTTATCGCCTTGCGTATTCCCGCTCATTCCCGCATACGTGTCCTATTTAACCGGCTCGTCCTTCGAAAACGGCAAGCTTGTGGTGCATCGGGGGAGTTTACTGTACCAATCTCTATTTTTTATTGTCGGCTTCAGCCTGATTTTTATCGCTATGGGCGCCTCCGCAAGCTTTGTTGGTCGGTTCTTTGCGCAAGAACGCGAGCTGGTACAGAGAATTAGCGGTCTGCTGATAGTTGTATTTGGTCTGCAAATGGTTGGATTATTAAACCTTCGCATCCTGATGTCAGGTAAAACTTGGGGGACCAAAACGGATAGCAGCCGCGGAGCAATCCGATCGTTTTTTACCGGGCTGGCGTTTGGGGCCGGATGGAGCCCCTGTGTGGGACTGGCGCTCTCGTCTATTCTTCTGCTGGCCGGCTCTACAGAGACGTTATGGAGCGGAATCGGCTTGCTGGCCGTCTATTCGCTTGGGTTAGGGGTTCCGTTCCTGTTGATTTCTTTGCTGCTGACATACTCAATGACCATCATAAAAAGAATGAGCAGATGGATGCCGCTGCTATCTAAGATCAATGGCTGGCTGCTCATTGCGATGGGCTTGCTGCTGTTTTCGGGACAATTGCAAAAGCTCAGCGCTTACCTTGCCCGGTTTACGATTTGGGAAATCAATTTTTAATACAGGGAGATGAGCGGAATGAAAAAAAGCTGGATCGCGATCATGATATTGCTCGGGTTAGTTGCTTACGGCGGCTACGATTATGTTAGCAAGTCATCTGCGAAAACGGAGGAAGCTGGGAATACAGGGGAAACGAGCCTGGAGAAAGGGACTGAAAAAGGCCAGCTTGCTCCGGACTTTGTATTGCACGATTTGCAAGGACGGGAAGTTCGTCTTTCTGATTTTCAAGGCAAAACCGTCTTGATTAACTTTTGGGCGACATGGTGTCCGCCGTGCCGCATCGAAATGCCGCATATGCAAAAATTTTATGAGGATTATCATTCAAAGGACATCGTGATTATTGGTGTTAATCTGACACCTTCCGAGAAAACGATCGATTCTGTCCAGGCTTTCGTAGACGAACAACGGCTGACTTTCCCGATTGTGCTAGATATGGAAGGAAGCGTTACGCAAACGTATCGGATTGCTGCCTATCCGACGACGTACTTGCTGGACTCCAAGGGGGTTATCCGTGAGAAATTCCGGGGTGCGATTCATTATGAAATCATGAAAGATGCCGTTGCCAAAATCAGATAACGGAGAATCGGATCTTGTTTTGAACGTTTGACCTAACAGAATATAGGGCTTAAACCTACAAGCTGACATTGGTACTATCGGCATCAGCTTGTTCCTTTCCAAAGTGCCTGTACATATACATTGTGTCGTTTTATAAACTGTGATAGAATGACAACTTCACACGAAGTTGGCCCGGCGTTAGTGTAACTTTTCATGCCGAACAGAAAGTCTGCTACGCTTTAGCGCTTTAGCGAACGAAAACTTTCTGATGTAGAAAAAACGGTGCCGTTCCGACAGGGAACGGCACCGCTCTTTTTTTCATGCCAATCCGGCAAACGCGGCCCTTCTAACCGCGATAGCTATCCTGCCATTTCAGCAGCTTTCCTTCCAACAATCGGACAACGGAATCGGTCAGCTTGCCGACCACGGCAAATACCAGGATGCCGACAAACACCTCTCCCGTCCGCATGAAGCTGCGCGCATCCATAATCAGATAGCCGATCCCCGCATCGGCCCCCATCAGCTCCGCTACCACAAGGCAAAGCCAGGCGATGCTCAGAGACAGCCGCAGGCCGAGCAGCACATTCGGCAGGGCGGCGGGCAGCACCAGCTGCGTCACTTGCTTGAAGCGGCTGAATTCCAGAACACGCGCGACATCGAACAGCTTGGCATCGACATTGCGCACGCCGAGAAAGGTGTTTACATATAAAGGGAAAAATGCTCCCATGGCGATCAGCAGCACTTTCGACAGTTCGCCGAAGCCGAACCACAAAATGAAAAGAGGCGTAATCGCCAGCAAGGGAACGGTCCGCAGCATTTGCACGGTCGGGTCGAGCACCTGCTCGGCTTTGCGAAAGAGGCCGACAATCAGGCCGATCGTAAGGCCGAGACTGCCGCCGAGCGCAAAACCGAGCGCCGCACGCGCGACGCTCACTTGCAAATGCTCGAACAGATCGCCAGAAGCGATCATGCGGTACATTTCGATGGCGATCGAGACGGGGGACGGAAACAGCTGCTGGGACACGATGCCCCACGCGCTGACGAACTGCCAAACGAGCAGCGTGAGCAGGGGCACCGTGCTGCCCAACAGCACGCGCCGCGACACATTGCCGCGAGACCGCCGTTTGGCGACGTCGGGTGAAACGATGCGTTCCTCCGGCATCGCCGGCGCATCCGTCGTATTTGTCGTATTCGTCGTATTCGTCGTATTCGTCGTATCTGTCGCATCCGGCAGCAGGGCAGGCGCCTGCGACTGGGCTGGTAAGGGCATAAGGACTCTCCTTTGCATTTCGGGCTTAAATGTCCCAGCTTTGCTCATCCGGCTCCGTTCGCTCCAGCGTACGCAGCACCAGGGTGCGCAGCTCCTGGAACGAAACGCTTGTGCGTTTGCGCGGATAAGGCAAATCGACCGGGATGACTTCCTTGATGCGACCGGGTCGGGCGTCGAGCACGACAATGCGGCTCGACAGAAAGACGGCTTCGTCGATGTCATGCGTCACGAATAGCATCGTGGTCTGATTCTCGCGCCAAATATCGAGCAGCGCCTCCTGCATATGGCCGCGCGTGAAGGCGTCGAGCGCGCCGAACGGCTCGTCGAGCAGCAGGACCTGCGGGCTGCGCATTAACGCGCGGGCAATCGCCACCCGCTGCGACATGCCTCCGGACAGCTGCTTCGGGTAGCTCTTCTCAAACCCCTGCAGCTTGACCAGGCGGATCAGTTCATCTACCTTGCGCTGCACTTCCGGCTTCTTCAGCGGCAAATCCGCAGCGATGTTGCGTTCGACGGTCAGCCAGGGGAACAGCCGGTGCTCCTGAAAAATGAAGCCTTTCTCCCGGGAAGGACGATCGACCTGTTTGCCCTCGAGCTGAACGCTGCCCGTATAATCGACATCGAGGCCGGCGACGATTTTGAGCAGCGTGCTTTTGCCGCAGCCACTCGGTCCGATGATTGACAATATTTCATTCTGACGTACGGTCAACTCGATACGATCCAGTACATGCGTCGTGCTGTCGGCGTTGTGAAACGATTTGTTCAACCCGCGTATTTCCAAAGCGGCGGACGGCATCGGGTTCCTCTCCCTTTCGTTTCCCGTTCGCCCGAGCAATCTGTCCGGCGCTTGTGCGGCGAACAGGCTGCCCGGAGCGCAAACCGGGCGAACGGTTACTTTTTGGACTTCTCCAGATAAGAATTGTCGACGACTTTGGAAGGGTCGATTTTCGTTTTGATCGAGCCGTTGCTGAGCAAAATATCCGCCGATTCTTGCTGCAGCTTGACATATTGGTCCGTAATCGGTGCGTTGATCGCGTCCTTAAAGTCGAGAATTTGCAGGACCGACGGCTTGTCGAGCTTCCGAACCCGCGAGTAAATGTCGGCGGCTTCGTCCTTGCTGTTGTTCTGCAGATCGGTCGCCCGCTGGAAAGCCTTCAGAAAAGCGGCGACAAGCTCGGGGTGATCCTTGCCGAAAGCGCCTCTTGCTACCAAAAAGGCCGGCGCGGATATGTGCTCGGTTTCACCGCTTGCGATCAGCGTCGCCCCGTTTTTGTTCGTCTGCGGAATAATGGATATGTCGATCGTTGCCCAGGCGTCCACCCTTTTCGTTTCAAAAGCGGGCTGCGCATCGGCTGTCGCCAAATTGACCACCCTCACGTCGTCTTCTTTCAGACCGTGCTTTTGCAGCACCTTGATCAGAAACACATGCGGCGTTGTGCCTTTGGCCACGGCGATTTGTTTGCCCTTCAGATCGGCCACCGATTTGATTGGGCTGTCCTTCGGCACGATCAGGCCGTTCTGCCTGTCGCCGACGCTGATGAGCGAAATTTCCTTGAAATCGGCGTTGGCCGCCTGCGCCACCAGCACCGCGCCGTCAGCCGCATAGGAAATGTCCACCCGGCTCGATTGCATCGCTTCGAACATCGGCGGTCCGCTGGCGAATTCGCTCCAGCTCACCTCGGCGTTCAGCTTGGCAAATTCCTCCTCCAGCCAGCCTTTGTCCTTTAGCAGATGCATCGGCGATAAGCCTCCCTGAACGGCCACGTTGACCGTCACCTTCTTGCCTGACGGCGCCGCCGGCTGGCTTGGCGCCGGGGATTGGGCCTGAGAGCCGGCTAGTGATTGGCTCGCCGGCGGTTGCTGGCTCGCCCCGCCGCTTCCATTCGATTTGGCGCCGCATGCGACAAGCAGCAGCATTACTGCTGCAAGCAAGATCCATCCTTGAAACCATCTTGTTTTCATTTTTCAATTGCCATCTCCCGTTCCTTGGAAGTAAGGTATTCATTTCTCATGCCTGTTACCCGCAACCCGCATCGTAAGAAATCCGTTTAGCGATTCTGGTCATCCGCCAGCTCGAAGACGACCTTTTCGATTGAGCCTGTAAAAGGAAACCCGTTTCTGTCCCGGTACGCAGCGCTTACCGGCGACAACTTGTCGACTCCGACGTCGAGTCCCTCCATCGACAGAATGACCGGCATCGTCGCCGGATGAAACACGCTGCCGACGGCGACTCCGTCCGCATACAATGTGCCGTTGCCCTGCAGACGCCCGCTTTTTTCGAACGCGAAGCGGACGGCAAGCTTGCCGACAGGCAGCTCGCGCTCGGAGACGATCGGGTAAATCGTGCCGAGGTAGTTGTATTCGTAATGAAGCCGGTTGCTCAGCACATAAATCGTCAGCCCGCTGCTGTGATCGCCGTAGGCAACAAGCACGCCTTCCTCCGCCGCCGACTGCCGTTCGATCGGAATGTCGATCGTGTAGGAACGATCGATCAGCGATGGCGCGGCGAACGACTCCAGCCGTGTCAGCCCGGGATAGTAGGTCATTCGCCTGCGGTTTGCGGGCGAATTGGCGCTTACTGCGCCGAACAGCGACACGCCCTTGTCAAGCAGCGGCGTCACCTTGTAGGCACCCGCTTCCCGCCACCAAATTTCCCGCAGCTCCTGCAGCTTCTCCGGTTGTTCCTCCGCGAGGTCGCAATTTTCCGCGATGTCTTCGGCTACGTGGTAGAGCTCCCATCTATCGTCCTCGAAAGGCTCCCCCTCCGTATGGCGGGTGACGGCCTTCCAGCCCTCGTGTACGATTGCGCGGTGTCCTTTCATATGAAAATATTGCGTTGTTCGTGTGGATGGCGACAGCCTGCCGCTTTCGACGAAGGAATACGCCATGCTCACCCCGTGCAGCGGCAGCTGCGCCGTTCCCTTATGTACGTCAGGCGGCCGGATTCCAAGCAAATCGTACACCGTCGGCGTCACATCGATGGCATGATGAAACTGTTCGCGAACGCCGCCTTTGTCGGCGATGCCATGCTCGTCATACACGATGAACGGAACGCGCGTGCCGCCGAAGTGGCTGTTCTGCTTGTAGAAGCGGAACGGCGTGTTGCCCGCCTGCGCCCAGCCTTTCGGGTAGTTGTTGGAGGAATACGGTCCGCCGATTTCGTCGATATGCCGCAGATGATCTTCGAGCCGCTCCGGAATACCGTTAAAATAAGCCGAATTGTTGAAGGAGCCATTGTCTCCGCCTTCCTGACTGGCTCCGTTGTCGGCCAGCAGCACGATCAGCGTGTTGTCGAGCCGACCGGTTTCCTGCAGAAAAGCAAGCAGCCGTCCGATCTGCTCGTCCGTATGCGTCAGGAATCCGGAATAGGCTTCCTGGAAGCGCACGAACACCTTCTTCTCGTCGTCTGACAATTCGTTCCACTGGCGCACGTCCGGATTTGGTGTGCCGAGCTCCGCGTCGGCCGGAATGATGCCTAGCTGCTTCTGCCGCTGGAAACGCTCCGCGCGAATCGCATCCCAGCCTTTTTCGTAGATGCCCTTGTACGCGTCGATGTACTCCTGGTGGACGTGGTGCGGACGGTGCTGCGCCCCGAAGGCAAGATACAGGAAGAACGGGTTGTCGGGCCGGACCGACACATGATCCGAAACGAACCCGATCGCACGGTCGACCAAATCCTCGGACAGATGGTAGCGAGGCTTCTGCGGCGGATCGATCATATGATTGTCGTACGTCAGTTGAGGGAAATACTGGCTCGTTTGGCCCCGCAAGAAGCCGTAGTAACGGCTGAAGCCTTTGCCGATCGGCCAATTGTCGTACGGTCCGGCCGGCGAAATTTCATAGGCGGGCGTAAGGTGCCACTTGCCGACCGCATACGTGCCGTACCCCTCGTCCCGCAGCACCTCCGCCACCGTGGCCGCCGACGGCTCGATGCGCCCCCGGTAGCTAGGCGCTTCGGGACCGAGGTCGACATTGGCCAGCGCGCCCATGCCGACCGTATGATGGTTGCGCCCCGTCAGCAAGCAGGCGCGCGTAGGCGAGCAAAGAGGCGTGACCGTAAAATTGTTGTACCGCAGCCCGCCCGCGGCTAGCCGGTCGATGTTGGGCGTGCGGATTTCCGATCCGTAGCAGCCAAAATCGGAAAAGCCGACATCGTCGAAAACGATATAAACAACGTCTTTCTTACCGCTCATCGAATTTCCCTCGCTTTTTATGAAAAATCGATCGTTTGCCGGTCGTCCGGCAAACGCCTTGCGTACTGCGCTTCAGTATGGCCGGTCGCCTACGATCGCCACGCGCTCCGCCACTCGGCGGTGCGGGTAATAATCGGACACGGCGTAATGCTGGGTTGCGCGGTTGTCCCAGAATGCGATCGAGTCGGCTTCCCAGCGGAACCGAACCTGATACTCCGGTACGGCCGCCTGTTGAAACAGGTGCTGCAGAAGCCGTTCGCTCGCCTCCGGCTCCCAGCCGACAATGCGCGTCGTAAAGGACGAATTGACGAACAGCAGCTTGCGGCCGGTTTCCGGATGCGTACGCACGACCGGATGAGCGGCCGGCGGAAACTGCTGCTGGTAAGCGGCCAACCGTTCGGGCGACAGACGGCTGCCGAACACATGGGTGAAATCGTGGTACGCCTTCAGCCCGTCGATTTGCGCTTTGACGTCATCGGCCAAGTTATCGTAAGCCGCTCCCATATCAGCGAACAGCGTATCGCCGCCGTGCGCGGGCACCTCGATCAACCGCAGCACCGTACCGAGTGCCGGATTCGGCCGCCAGGTCACATCGGCGTGCCAGCTGTTCTCCTTGCCGGCCTCCTTCTCGTCCTTGGCCAACCGGACGATTTCGTCATGAGCGCCGCGCGGTGAGAAGGGATGCGTCTCCAGCTCGCCCCACAGCTTGCCGAAAGCAAGCTGCTGCTCGGTCGTTATGCGCTGGTTGCGAAAAAAAATCACCTTCCATTCGAGCAAGGCCCGGTTCAGCTCGGCCTTAATCTCCGGCCCTATCGGCTCGCTCAGGTCGATGCCGGTGATCTCTGCGCCGATCAGCGGTCCGAGCGGCTTGACGACGAACAGCGTATACGGCCGTTCCTGCACCCCCGCCGGCAGCCTGTTCAGCACGCGGGCTCCCTTGAACTGGTTGCGATATGGCAGCTTTAGCGGCCGTTCCTCTTGAGCGATCGTGTCTGACATGGATATTCCTCCTCCTAATGAGAAAAGCTTCTATTGAATCGCCTCGGGTAGTTGGCCCGGTGTTAGCGGAAACTTTTCATGCGAGATCAGGGAGAATTGCTCCGGAGCTTATACTTTCTGATCTCGTAAAAAAATGGAGGCACAACCTGCAGAATGTCCTGCAAGCTGAACCTCCGGTAGTCCAGTAGATTCATGAAGCACCTCAGTTTTACTAACTTACTGATGTGTCAGTCAGTTTAGAATGGTCTAAGCGTATCACCCTAAATACCTTTTGTCAACTCGGAATAGTCGGTTTTTAAACCGAGTGTTTTTTCCTCCTCCCCAAACGTGATATAATCACCGTGTCGCTGAAGCCGCCCCGTCATAAGATCGTACGAGCTTCCGCCAGTTGCGGCCGCACGTGCTACATATGCATCGACAGATGGTTTAATGTAAGGAGGGATTTCGGTTGGCCCGAAATGCAAGCAAGGACCGCCTGCAGCGCGAAGCGCGTCGGCAGCAAATTCTCGATGCTGCGCTGGAGGTATTTTCCCGCCGCGGGCTCGTCGCTTCCAAAATGAGTGAAATTGCAGCTGCTGTCGGTTTGAGCCACGCCAATCTCTATAACTATTTCGCTTCGAAAGAGGAAATTTATGCGCACCTGCTGGGCACGGCGGGCAGTAATTTTGTCGAGCGGCTGAGCGAAGCGCGGGCACAGCCTGGTCTGGCCATCGACAAGCTGCGCTGGCTGGCCGAAACGTACGTGCAGAGCAGCGATATCGTCAAATATTTTTTACTCGTCCTGCAGGCCAAAACGGTGGAAATGTTCCCGTACGAAGAAAAGCAGGCGATGATCAGACAGTCGGTCGACAATTATCGGCCGCTGATTCAAATTATGGAGGAAGGGCAGCGCGACGGATCGGTGATCCAGGGCGACCCGGAGGAAAAGGCGTTGTTGTTCATTTCGCTGCTGCACGGCATTATTTTGCTGCCGGTAAAAGGGTATCCGCAAGTATCGCTGTCGGCTGTCGACACGATCATGCGTCTGATTAAGAGCCCTTAAGACGGCGAATAGCTCTGCTGGGGTAGGGACGACATCAAAAAACATTTCTCCCTCGATTTAATAAAGGCAGTCGATCGCTTCTGGCCGGCTGCCTTCTATTGCGGAGCCGTATCCCGGCTCTTAACTTAGTCTTGTATGGGACAGGCGCCGGACTATCGGGCTGATGTGTATTCGATCGGCGTGCTGCTATATGAATGGTTTACCGGAAGCCTGCCGTTTCACGGAAACAATGCTCTGGAATGGGCTTATCACCATTTGGCTTCTTGGCCGGAGCTCGTCCATGAGTGCAATGGCTCGATTCGATGGTAGCGGAAATCGTTCATAAATGTTTGGAGAAGATGCCTCCGTCTCGTTACGCCAGCGCTTAGCGCGCATAACGGGCCTTCCGTCTGAAACGGTTAGGGAACTGGCAGGGGATGCCGTTCGCGAACGGCTTTTGTAGCCTAAAGGGGCATGGGCCGGCGAGTACGTCTTCCGGCACGATCAAATCCAGACGTCACTGTACACCCGGCTCCCTCAGGCCGATCGCCTCCGGATTCATGCTGGGATAGGCTGGGAACTGGCGGATAAGTGGAAACGGGGAGAGGAGGAAGATATTTTTCTCATTTTGCATCATTTGAATCGAACGGCGGAATCGGCTAGACACATTTCTAGGCAGGTGGAGCTTGCAGAACTGAACGTAAGAAGGGCGCTGCAGGCCAAGCAGGCGCTTGCCTACGAGACAGCGCTGGCCTATTTGCGCCTTGCGACGGAATTGCTGGATGAACAATGCTGGCAAGCCGGTATGCGATTATGCTTCAAGCTTTCCTCGAGAGGGTGAAGGCTGTTTGCTACTCATCCGGATTCCTTTGTATCGGCCGGGGCTCCCGACCTCGGCGGAGAAGGCACTCAACGGCACGACTTGAGCTTTCGATTGTCACGTCGTCTTATTTTGGCGAGCGGGAAAAGCATATCCCTTCTGCTCGTGAAAGGAGCAAGCAACCGGGAAGTCGCGGCGTAGCTGCGCATTGCCGAAGGGACCGTTCGCAATTATATCAGCACCGTATACAGCAAGCTGGATGTAGTCGACCGCGTACAGGCAGTCGTCCGTCTGCAATCGATGCTGTAGCATACCGATGATGATAATTCTGGGAAAAAAGGTTGACATGAAAGTCGCTTATGGTAAAATAGCATATGTGACTTTCAGAAACGGGACGTAGCTCAGCTTGGTAGAGCACCTGGTTTGGGACCAGGGGGTCGCATGTTCAAATCGTGTCGTCCCGACCATTTTGTATTTCCCTGATATGCGGGTGTAGTTCAATGGTAGAACTTTAGCCTTCCAAGCTAATAGCGTGGGTTCGATTCCCATCACCCGCTCCATCATGAGATCGAAAAGCCTTGATTCATAAGGCTTTTTTTTGTTTTTGATAAAGCTTCAGATCTGGCGCTGGAGCTCAATTAGATCGCCCTTCCGGTCGCACGGACATTCAGGCAACCTTATACCGCAGATTCTCGCAACAATCGTGTTCGCAAGGTAGATGCCAATGCACAAGGTGCGCCTCACCTAAGTTCTCGCCCCGGAGGGCGGCTTGCTGCCGCTTGCAAACGTTGCCCTCCGGAGGCGGGGCAGATCCAGAATTCAGCTTCGTACACGCCGCTTGCGAAACCGGGCAAGCACCAGGAATAGGAGCGGAAACAAAAGGCCGTACAAAAGCTCGTATTCGAACACATACCGGGTGTCCCACGAAATATTTTCCACAATGTTTTCGCTGCCAAGAGCCAAACTGGAGACGATCAAGATAAGCGGCACGGCGACCCACGTTCTATCTTTCAGGCCGAGCAGCTGACAAAGTCCGAATACGGCGGCGTAAAACGTCGTAGACAGCTTGATGAAGATCGCCACCAGCAAAACAACCGTGACCGAAGCCTCGAGATGCTCGATGAACGAGCCAATCCGGATTTCCTGGACGATCAGAAACAAGGGGGACGTTCCGTGCGACGCGCGCGTGACCCCCAGAACGCCTACCATAAACAACGTTAGGGCGCATAGGAAGAGCGCGCCGATAAGCACTCCCCAGAATAACGCTTTTTTTCCACCCTTCCGCACATACGGGAACAGCATCATCAATGTGATAACCTCAATGAAGGGGAAGGCGATAATGTTGCGCGTCTCCCTTACCGTCTTCCACACGTTTAGGCGGAAGGCGGGCTGCAGCCGTTCTGTATCCCATTCAGGAATCATTAGAAAACATATGACCAGGAACGTCAACATAATGACGGGTGTCAGAATCTCGTTCGTTCTGGCGATCGTCTCGGGTCCCTTGATCGCGGCATAGCAGACTACAAGCAGCAGCATGATGTGAAAGACGGAAATCGGGGTCCGCGGCATTAAAGTAGTGGTCATAAAATCGCCCAAATTCCGGACAACCCAACTGGATAATTGGATGAAGAAGCCGATATACAGCAGGGCGATCGCGCCGCCGAGCCATTTGCCTGCAGCCGCCGTACATATTTCAATCCATGTCATTTGGGGGTACTGCTCTGCCAGTTTTACCCATAAGTAGACCATTCCGATTCCGGCTGCTCCAGTCCACGTCCATACTATCCAGGCAT
Organism: Paenibacillus hodogayensis; assembly: GCF_039536325.1. Lineage (NCBI taxonomy): Bacteria > Bacillati > Bacillota > Bacilli > Caryophanales > Paenibacillaceae > Paenibacillus > Paenibacillus hodogayensis. The sequence goes on along the minus strand of NZ_BAAAYO010000012.1, from coordinate 190,784 downwards.
CCTGCTTGGCAATGGCGATAAGGGCTCCGGGACGGAGAAAGAACGTCGTCCCCATCGTATAGACGAAGCTTAGAAGATAAAACTGCCAGCTGCTGATCCGAACCTGTTCTCTCATTTCCTCACCCCGCCTAAGATGGTGACGTCTTCCATGTTTTTGCTTAGAGCCCGAGCCTGTCTATAACCCAGGCAATCCAATGATTGGGTTTGAGAGGCCGTTCCAGAAACACAAAGATCCAGCACACAAAGCCTATCGATGCGATCGTGCAGAAAACGGCGATTTCCTTGGCCGGCTTGCGCTGCCGGCGCATTTGATAGAGTGCGAGGCCGAACGCCAGGATGAAAAAAAGGATAAACCAGATCATCCGCAAGCCTCCTTCTGGATTAGTACAAAGTCAGACCTTAATCGGTATCCTTGGAATAGACTGAATCCCTTGTACCTCAAGGGAGCGAGCCTCCTGGCATACACAGGATTAGCTCTGACTTTGTACTAGGTCAATGCGCTCCTTTATACGGATCAATCGCGCCACCGACATCTCTTAATGTACTGGACGCTTGGACGCGGATGATCGTCTTCCGCCACAATTTGTTGTCTTCCCGGGCTTGGGCCCACTGCTCCCCGCGTTTGTTCTTGACGCTCTCCTCCAGTCCGAACAAGTCCCAACCCTTTTCCGTGTAATGCTGAAAGAAAGCTTCCCCCAGCGCTTTGATTTGATCGTTGAACGCTTCTTTGATCTCGGCGACGTTGGCCGTTGTCAATTTTACTTTTTGTTCATTGTTCAGAATTACCAGGCTGGCCCGGAGGTTCACTTCTAGGACGGGTTTGCCTTCTACGAGCGAAAGCCGCTTTTTCGACTTGATCTTGGTCGCGGAAAGGTCGACCGGACCGGAGGGCAGCTCGATGTTCGAATAAAAGATCTTCGTGTCTCCTTTAAGCAGATGGTACACGGACACATCGAGCAAATCGAGCTTTCCGATCATGGTATCCTTGTTGAATACCGCGCCTCCGTTCACCTGGATACTGCTCTTGCTGCCGTCTATTTTCTCATATCTTGCCGTATTGTCCGCCTGTGTTGGCTGGTGTAGCGATACAAGGGGAAGTACGGTCAGACGCGAGCTCTCCATATTCTCGATCAGATCCTTGATCCTGGATTTCAGGCTGACTGTGCTGGACGATTTGGCCTGCCACTCGACCAACGAACGCAAATAGCGTCCCGGCACTTTTTCCAGCAGCGTGAAGGTATCCATCATCTCTTCCATTGGCGTATCGGTTACGAGAAGGTAAAGATCGGTTCGGCGGTTGTACTGCCGCTCAATAAAGTTAATAAACGGCTCGAGACCTTGCCTCGCAAACCGTTCCGACACCAGATAAGATTGAAATTGGTCGGGAAACAGCTCTCGCGGGATCACATCGGAGGACTTTTTCGACAACTGGGCCAGTGTCGGGGCTTCCACCCGGTACGAGTAGACCGGAGCCTTAACGGTCGTTCCCCGCTGGGCGGCGATCGCCGAAGGATTAATAATATGGTAGTAGACGATTTGGTTATTCGTCTTCGGGTCCACGTCTCCCCCGGCCAGCGAGCCGATCGCCAATTGATTGACCTCGGCCAAATCCCAGCATCCGGTCAGCCCGAACAGGCAGCACACGGCGCATACGAGCAGCAACAGCTTTTCTCCACGCAATCGTCTCACCTTCTACTTGATCTTCTTGCGGTTCATGAGCGGAGGCTTCTTCATGAACGAACGGGGTGCCCGAACCACAATATCTTTCCAATCCTGTAACACGGTTGGCGCCAACGGGGCCATATAAGGTACGCCAAATGACCGGATGGAGGTTAAATGGACGAGGGTGAACAACACTCCGCATAAAACACCGAACAGCCCCATAAAGCCGGCAAGAGCCATATAGACAAACTGCAGAAGCCTTTGGGTAATGCCAAAGCTGTAAGCGGGAGAGACGAAGTTGGAAATCGCCGTAGTCGACACGACAATGACCATAGCGGCCGTAACTAGCCCTGCTTGAACAGCTGCCTCTCCCAGCACAAGCGCGCCTACGATGGAGATAGCCTGACCGGCAATGCGCGGCATGCGAAGGCCTGCCTCACGCAGCACTTCAAAGGTAACCATCATAAGTAGCGCCTCTAAAAAAGCGGGGAAAGGGACGCCTTCCCGCTGAGCCGCAATGTTGATCAGCAGCGGATTCGGCAGCAGTTCCTGATGATAAGAGACGACGGCGATGTAAATGGAAGGAACGAACACGGCCAGCATAAAGGACAGCATTCTCAGCCAGCGCAGCAAGGTCGCGATATCAGCTCTCTGGTAATAGTCTTCCGGCGCCGTAAAAAATTGAAAAAACGTAATCGGGCCCACCAGCGCAAAAGGGCTGCCATCGACCAGCACGACCACCCGTCCCTCCAAAATATGCGAAGCCGCCACATCTGGGCGCTCCGTCTCCAGCATGGTCGGGAACGGGGAGAACGTTTTATCCTGAATCCACTCCTCTACAAAGGTGCTGTCCAGTATCGCATCGGTTTTGATCGAGCGAATCCGCGACCGGAAGCATGCCAAGACATCGGGAGGAGCCATGTGACGCAGGTAAAGGAGATGGAGCTTCGTTTTGGTCACGTTTCCGACTTCCAGCAGCTCGACACAGAAATCGGGGTCTCTGATTCTTTTGCGCAGCAGGCACAAATTCAGCTCAATATTTTCGGTAAGCCCTTCACGCGGCCCGTGCACCGTGGTCTCGGTTTTGGGCTCGGAAATCGCCCGATTGATTGTAGCGGAAGCGTCCAACAGCAAAACTTCATTCGTATGCGGCAGCAGCAGAATGCACTGTCCGTTCAGCAAGCCTTGGATGCAGGCATCGAACTCGGTTGCTACCTGCGAGGGGACGAGCGGTATTTTCTTCAATAAATCGGAAGCGAGCTTTTCGGGCTTGTCGCCAGTGCCGCCTGCCTGTGCTCCATCCAGAAACTGAAATACGTAATCCTCAATCTTCCCCATGTCGACGAGTGTTTGCATAAACAGGCAGTGCAGTTGAACGCTCTCCGATAGGGTAAACGTTCGGTTAATCAAGTCCGGCGGGTGATTGAGCCGATCGGCAAGACGGTCCGCCAATTGCTTCGGATGGATATCGCGCAGATGTGACATACGGGCTTTTTTCCCTCTTTCCGGTACGACGTTTCCCGGTCTATCCAGTTCATACCTATCGTTCCCATCATTCCCGCGACTATGCGTAAAATAATGGTATTTGTTATTTGCCGGTATTCCATGCGGTTTGTAGAACCTGTACCATTGTGATATAGTGGGAAAAATGGTTGCATCCGAAACGGGAAAGGTGAACAACAACGATGAGCTCCGAATTTGTAAAACTGGGCGTTCGGCCGGAATTTCAAAAAGAACTGGCCTCCCATGGCATACACGAACCAACGCCGGTTCAAACGCAATCCATTCCGCTGCTTCTGGCGGGGAGGGATGTGGTCGCTCAAGCGCAGACCGGCACCGGGAAGACGCTTGCTTTTGTGCTGCCGATATTGGAGCGGCTTGAACCGAAGCGGCCTTTCACGCAAGCGCTGATCATCACGCCGACGCGGGAGCTGGCGGTACAGATCGCCAAAGAAGCCGGACGGCTCGCTCCTTTGGTAGAAGCCGAGGTTCATGCGATCTACGGCGGTACGGATATCGACCGGCAAAACCGCAAGCTGGAGCGAATTCCTTCCGTTGTCGTCGGTACGCCGGGGAGACTGCTCGATCATGTTAAACGCGGGACGCTTTCGTTAATCGGGGTACGCATGGTAGTTGTGGACGAAGCTGACGAAATGCTGCGCAGGGGCTTTCTGGAGGAAGTGGAGACGCTGATCGCGCTGACCTCGGACAAGAGACAGGTGATGCTGTTCTCCGCCACGATGCCGCAGCCGATCCGCGAGCTGTCCGAACGGTATATGCGCAAGCCGGAACAGCTGCGGGTTGCCGGCAAGCAGGTAATGGTCGCGGAGATTGAGCAGGCTGTAGTAGAGACGCCCGAATCCGATAAAACGAAGACGCTGCTTCAACTGATTGCGCATTATCGTCCTTACTTGGCTATCGTGTTCTGCAGCTCGAAAGGAAGAGCGAACAAGCTCAACGAAGCGTTGAAAGAGGAAGGCATCGAAGCCGATGCGCTGCATGGCGAGCTTTCCCAGGCGAAGCGCGAATTCGTGCTCAAGCGGTTCCGCGAAGCCAAGTTGCAGGTGCTTGTCGCAACGGACATTGCCGCGCGCGGTCTGGATATCGAGGGGGTAACCCACGTCTTCAACTATGACGTGCCGCAGGATGTGGAGTGGTACATTCACCGCATCGGCCGTACGGGACGCGCCGGAGAAAGCGGCGTAGCGATCACCTTGGCCACGACACGCGACAAGATCCGTCTCGCCAAGCTGGAAAGCAAGATCGGCGCGAAGCTTCCGCGTCGCAACGCAGAGGGTTCGCTCATGGCAAGCGAAGTCGCCAAGAAGCCTGTCGCCAAACCGGGGGCAAGCCGCAAGCCTTCCTCCTTCGGGCAAGGCCGCGGGCGGAACGGAAGTTTTGACCGGAACGGTTCCAAGCCCGCAGGAAAAGGCGGCAAACATACGCCGCGCTATGCCTCGACAGCTAAAAAAGGGGCAAGCAGAGGAAAATAACGAAATCGATAACAAAGGAGGGCTGTCCGTCGGACAACCCTTCTTTGTTATTCCGGTAGAGATTCAGCTTTCGTTGCGGCGCGTCATCTGCTGCCAAACCGAGCCTTCGGCCGCTCCGCCGCCTTCGATCCGCTCGATGGCCATTTTGACTTGCATGCGGACTTCGAATTCGGCGTCGTCGGCTGCTTCATGAAGAGCCGGCAAAACCGTGTCATCTCCGGCTTCGTACAAGAAGCGGGCAGCGCGCCAGCGGACGAGCTTGTTTTTGTCGCGCAGCGCTTCCGTCATCGGACCGATCGCCGCGGGATCTCCGACGTCGGATAGGGTGTCGCCGGCGGTTCTGCGTACGGATACGGAATCATCGCGCAAAGCTTGGAACAAGTAGGGGAGCGCCTCCGGCTCGCGAATATCGCCCAAATAAACAGAAGCAAGCCTCCGTACCGACGATTGCGGGTCGTTAATCGCTTTGGCCAACAAGGGCAGCTTCTCGGGAACGGGCTTCATTTGCTGCAAAGCGGCATAGCGTACTTTCCAGTCGGGGTCGTCGAGCAAACGATCGACTTCCTCGGAGGGCAGCTCCTCCTTAGGAGCCGGTGGAGTCACCTCTCCACCAGTTCCGGCCGTTTCGGCCGCCTGCACAAGTTCGGCCAGCCGTTCGTCGGAATAGGAGGCGTCCAGCTCCTGCACGATTTGTTCGGCAATCTCCTGCAAATCCCCGTAACGAACCCCCATTTCCTCCAGCGTTCGCTCCTTAATCAGATTCGGCGAGGCGCTGCCTGCCTTCATGGCCGCTTGAACGAAACGCTCCGGCATGGCCCGGCGCGCCTCCTCGAGTCCGGTGCGCACGCGGATTTGCATCGGGATCGAGCGGAACGTTTGCATAAGCACGGTCGCTTCGCCGTACGTATCCATACCCGCCGCAGGATCGGGAACCCCCATGGAGTGAACTTCATCGGAGCCCAGAATGGCGCGAATATGGGTTAGAATGTGTTCCCAGTCGCCTTTGGGCGTGCGGTCCACCGCGATAAAATCGGCAGTATGAAAAACGGCGGTAACACCCGGTATATCAAGAATGGAACGAAAGACGGTAGGGGCCGTGGAATCGGTTTTCGTGTAGGTCCGTTTCGCGCCTTTAGGCAAGCTTTCGTCCAGATTGATTTTCATTGAATTCGGACTCGGCGTCGGTTCGATCGATACTATTCTCATTGCTCATCCCTCCTGCCTCTATTGTGTCACAAAATGAAGCAAGAAAAAACCCCGCGCGAGCGAGGGGAGGGGATGGAGAATACTGTGATAGGTTTAATCCAGATTCAGAAGCTGTCGGTTCAAATAGCGTTCGATCACATTGGTAATGGAAAACACCGTATGGGACAAATCCACGTTCTCGAAGCTATGCTCGCATTCCGGCAAATGAGACATAGCGGCGCTGTACAGCGACATGCGGCTCTCCACGGCCTCTACGCCGTCACCGCGATCCACCTGCCGTCTCCAGAGCGACTCGCGGTCAGCGTACAGGAAGAGACGGATGACGCGGTCGCCATAAGCCTGCTTCAGCATCCGTGCGCCTTCCGGGTTCAGGATCACGTAGACGAACCGGTGCTCTGACCAAAGTTTCTCGATATCGGATTGCTTGATTCCATAATGATGCCCTTCCGTAAACACCGCTTCGACAAACTCTCCGTTCGCCTTGGCTTGCAGGAACGATTCCTGGTCGATGAAATGATAGTCCTGGCCTTCCCGTTCCCCCGGCCGCGGTTCGCGTGTCGTGTAAGAAAGCGCCTTCTTCAGCTCCAGCGTCGATCCCGTCATATCCGCTATCGTCTTGCGTCCCGAACCGTCGGGCCCGGTAAAAACAAACAAACGCGGCTTCGCGCCGGCTTCCCGTTTATCCGTCATAGATCGCACCTCCCGTTCCGTAATCGGTCGTTGACCCATGGCGTCAACGAACAGGCTGCGAATGTCATGTATCATCTTATTCGGCAATAACGCAAAAAAGAAGAGCCCTGTCAAGAAAAGGGCTCTTCCGTTGCTGTTCGGTCATTGCTTCTTGCCGTCGGCGCCGATGACATTAGGCGATTTGATCGTTCTTAGGATGGACACTTCCACCCGGCGGTTTTTGGCCCGGCCGTCGGCGGTATCGTTCGAGTCGATCGGCTGGAATTCCCCATAACCGATGGCGCGGAAACGATTGGCGGTAATTTTATCGTTCTGCAGCAGGATTTTCATAAAATTCAAAGCCCGCTTGGCGCTCAAATCCCAGTTCGTCTCAAACTCCGCATTGCGGATCGGCACGTTGTCCGTATGACCGGATACCTCGATCTGATACTGGGGGTATTGGGTCAGCATATCGGAGATGGTGACCGCCAGCTTCTGGGCTTCCGGCTTGACGTTTGCGCTGCCGGACGCATATAGGGCATTATCGCGAATCGTAATCATGAGCATATCGTTGGTCAGCTTCGTTTCCAGCTGCGTGGTCAATTGATTGTCTTGAATATATCGATCGAGCTTTTGCTTCAGTTCTTGGAGCTCCGCCGTTTCCTTGCGGATTTGCTCTTGTTCGGCTCCTTGCTTCTCGGACAGCTGCTTGGCTTCCTCGAGCTTTTTGTTCAGATCGGAGGCCGGGTCTTCCATGATCGGTACGACCTGAGGCTGATCGAAAAAGCTCGAGCCGCCGGTAAAGGCGGAATTCAAGCTGCGCATGATCGAATTGTATTTTTTCGAATCCATTTCGCTGGAAGCGAACAGGATGATGAACAAGGCGAGAAGCAGCGTCAGCAGGTCGGCATAGGGGATAAGCCAGGACTCGTCAATATGCTCCTCATGATGCTGCTTGTGCTTTTTGTTCACTGCCTTCCTCTCCTTTATTGCTGGCGTAACGTTCGGATGGGGCGAGGAATACGGACAGCTTCTGCTCGATCGCGATAGCCGAGATGCCGGATTGAATGGACAGCAGTCCTTCAACCATCATCATTTTGACCTCGACTTCTTTTTTGGAAATTTGCTTCAGCTTGTTAGCGAACGGATGCCAGAGCACGTAGCCGGTAAAAATACCGAGCAAGGTGGCCACGAAGGCCGCCGATATCAAATGTCCGAGCGCTTCGACCTGGTTCAAGTTGCTGAGCGCGGCGATCAGACCGACAACCGCCCCCAGAACGCCGAGAGTAGGGGCGTAGGTGCCCGCTTGCGTAAAGATCAGCGCGCCCGAGCGGTGCCGTTCCTCCATAGCCGATATTTCTTCCATTAATACGTCATGGATAAATTCCTGATCGTTGCCGTCGATGATCATCCGCATGCCGTTGCGCAGGAACATGTCGTCGATATCGTCGACCTTGCTTTCTAGCGCGAGCAACCCTTCGCGGCGGGTAATGGAAACCCACTCGATAAACAATTGGATCAATTCCTTCTTGGATACGAGCTTTTGCTGCTTGAAGAGGATGGCGAACAGCTTAGGGACCTTTTTCAAGTCAGACATCGGGAAGGCGATGAAGATGGCCGCAACCGTGCCCAAGATGATAATCATAATCGCGGCAGGATTCGCAAGCGAGCTAAGATGAGCTCCCTTTAATACCATACCTACCAAGAGAGCGACAAAGGCTAAAACTATGCCAATGCCTGTAGACTTTTCCATTATTACACCGTCCTTATGTAATCCGACCTATATGGCGGGCGTTATAGAACTACTTATTCGATTCATAACGACAATTTCCTGCCTATTCTTACATAAATGTATCCAGTTCAACGAACTATTTCTCGTTTTTTGGGGAGAACAGACGAAAGAAACCCGCATCGGACGATGCGGGTCGCTGCAGAGCAGAGCGGAAACAACCTATTTAGATGAAGAAATACATTCGGAATGCGTCCCGGGTATTAGGGATTCGGATCAATAACGCCATGGTCCCCAAAATGATCCTGAACTAGCGCGTTGAAATCGGAGACATACGGCTGAAGGGAGGAACCGCGCCACGCTTCATGGGCATATTCGCTGAAACGGTTGATGAACTGCTGATTGGCCGAAACGAATACATGGGCTACGTTCGGATGAAGCTCCATCACGCGCTCGGTCAAGCGGCGTACAAGCTCGCTCGATAAATCCTGCGGGTTCGGAATCGTATCGAAGCTGTATTTGTCCATCACGATATCGCCGGGCGGCAGCACGTAAGACACATCGGAATGATCGTCGACGCCGGGAGAGGCGATGGTCCTGTCGCTGAACAATATCGTGCCTTTGCCTTTCATGCCCGTCGCCGTATTGTCCAGTACGGCAGCTACATAAGCGTTCTTGTCCGTCACGATGACGAATGAGCTGCGAACGCCCTTCAACTCGTCAACGGCGTCGGTCGTCGATTGGACGAAGTCCAGACGGGTATTGTTGTGGTCTGCCGCCTTGAGCTGCGTATTGTAGCTGCGGTAATTGCGTTTTTCCTCCGTTTCGGTCCGGCTGCCGTAATCGGAAGGACCGCTTTCGAATTGTTTCTGGTACGAGCAGGCGGCGATCCAGACGAGGGCGGCCAAGGCGATGCAGGTGAGCGTTATATTCCGTCTCATGATTTGCCTCCTTGTCAAGAAGAAGTCCATTCGTATCATTTGCTTTGCTCCCTCTAAATATGCAATCGGCCGGTTTTGCATAAACCGTCTGTTTAATGGAAATAACCTTGATGTGCGCTTTTGGCGCGGCGCTGCAAACGGAAAATGCCCGAAACCCTTTGATTTAGAACAATTTGTGAACTTTCCCACATCGATTGACAAAAGGTTTCGGCGAATTTATATTTAATAAGGTGATTAGGTTTGTTGACAAAATGTGGCCATCCATGATAGCGCTAATAGATTGGTCTTGGAGGGACGATCGGTCTATTAAACACAGAGAATTGGGGTTGATGAGTGAATGAGACGGTGGCAGTCTGCATGGCGTATAATTCCATTGTTTGCGGTATTAACGTTCATGCTTACGGGTTGTGGTTTGGAAAATTTGACGGCTTTGGATCCGAAAGGTCCGGTGGCGGAAAAGCAATTATCGGTCATTTACCTCTCTTTGATCGTTATGATCGCCGTATTTGCGGTTGTTGCGATCATTTACGTCTATGTTCTGGTCCGTTTTCGCAAACGGCCGGGGCAAACCGGGGTTCCGAAGCAGGTGGAAGGCAATCACAAGCTGGAGATTATCTGGACGGTTATTCCGTTTCTGCTGCTGATCGTCATTGCGATACCGACCGTCAAGTATACGTTTGAATTGGACAAGGATTACTCCAAGGATCCGAATGCGCTGCAAGTCAAAGTAACCGGACACCAATTCTGGTGGGAATTCGAATACATGAACGAGAAAGTAACGACTGCTCAGGATTTGGTCATTCCGACAGGCAGAACGATTGCGTTCCACCTGGAATCGGCCGACGTCATCCACTCCTTCTGGGTACCGGCGCTTGGCGGCAAGAAGGATACCAATCCGGGCATGACCAATATGCATTATTTGAAAGCCGACAAACCGGGTACTTACTACGGTAAATGCGCCGAGCTTTGCGGACAATCCCATGCTTTGATGGACTTTAAAGTGAAAGCAGTCTCTCCGGAAGAGTTCGACCGTTGGGTAGGCGGTATGAAAACGCCGACAGTCGTTGCCGCTTCCGCCCAAACGCAAGAAGGCGAGAAAATTTTCAAAGACAAGTGCCTTGCCTGCCATGCCATCTACAATACGCAGTCGAAACAAGTCGAAGGCGGCAAAGTGGGACCGAGCCTCTTGAACTACGCGGACCGCTCGACCGTAGCCGGAATATTGTTCAACCGCGATCCTGGCGATTTGAAGAACAACCTGCAAACGTGGCTTAACGATCCGCAAAAAGTCAAACCGGGCAACTTGATGCCGAATCCGAAAAACGTCCCGGGTAGCAAGATGGAGCAAAGCCTCGATTTGAATGATCAACAAATCAACGCGTTGGTTGAATACTTGGCTGGTCAAAAGCATTAAGATTCGCGTACAAGAAAGCTTAATCGCCGGTAAAGCTCAGCGGATGCTTACGCAAGCGGCCTTTGCTGGCGAAAAAGTTCTTAGGAGGGTTACACGTTGGCACACGCACATACGGTTAAAAAATACAGCGGGCTGATGGATTGGCTGACAACCGTGGACCATAAGAAAATCGGAATTTTGTATCTTCTGGCCGGCGGGGTTTTCTTCCTGTTCGGTGGTCTGGAAGCCATTCTGATTCGCGTCCAGCTTATTAAACCGATGAACGACGCAGTCGACGCGTCCATGTTCAATCAGCTGTTGACCATGCACGGGACGACAATGATTTTCTTGGCGGCGATGCCGCTCATATTCGCCTTTATGAATGCGATCGTGCCCTTGCAGATCGGGGCGCGCGACGTTGCGTTTCCGTTCGTTAACGCTCTCGGCCTCTGGCTGTTCATCTTTGGCGGCGTTTTGCTTAACACAAGCTGGTTTTTTCAAGGGGCTCCTGACGCAGGCTGGACGGCGTATACGCCGCTCTCGTCCTCAACGACATATAGCGGCAAGGGCGTCGACTTTTATGTTCTGGGGCTGCAGATTGCCGGTATAGGCACGCTGATCGGCGGGATCAACTTCCTGGTTACGATCATCAACATGCGCGCACCGGGAATGTCCTTCATGCGTATGCCGCTCTTTACTTGGGCATCCTTTATTACATCGGCCTTGATCCTGTTCGCCTTCCCGGCGATTACCGTAGGTCTCGTGCTTCTCATGTTCGAGCGATTATTCGAAGCGAACTTCTTCGATGTCGGAGCGGGCGGGAACGTCGTCCTATGGCAGCATATCTTCTGGATATTCGGTCACCCTGAGGTATACATTCTGATATTGCCGGCTTTCGGCATCATCTCCGAAGTCGTCAGTACGTTCTCGCACAAGCGCTTGTTCGGTTACAGCGCGATGGTATTTGCTACCGTTATCATCGGCTTCCTTGGCTTCATGGTTTGGGTCCACCACATGTTCACCGTCGGACTCGGCCCTGTCGGCAACGCCTTGTTCTCGATAGCGACGATGCTTATCGCGGTGCCGACGGGCATCAAAATCTTCAACTGGCTGTTTACGCTGTGGGGCGGGCAGATCCGCTTTACCACCGCAAGCTTGTTCGCACTGGGCTTTATCCCGACCTTCGTTATGGGCGGTATGACCGGGGTTATGCTTGCATCTCCTCCGGCTGACTTCCAGTTCCATGACAGCTACTTCGTCGTGGCGCACTTTCACTACGTTATCGTAGGCGGTCTCGTGTTCGGTATTTTCTCCGGCTTGCACTATTGGTGGCCGAAGATGTTCGGACGGATGCTGAACGAAACGCTCGGCAAGCTGACGTTCTGGTTCTTCTTCATCGGCTTCCATCTGACGTTCTTCGTCCAGCATTTCCTCGGTCTGATGGGGATGCCGCGTCGCGTATTTACTTATCTGGAAGGCCAGAACTTTGATACATTTAACTTTATCAGTACGATTGGCGCGTTCGCCATGGGCGTAGGTACGATCCTGTTCCTGATCAATATCATCGCAACGAATACGAAGCCGATGAACGCTCCTGCCGATCCGTGGGATGCTCGCACGCTGGAATGGGCGATTCCGTCGCCGGCTCCGGAGTACAACTTCAAGCAGCTTCCGCTCGTTCGCGGTCTTGACCCGCTGTTTAAAGAAAAGATGGAAGGCCGCAAGGAAATGACGCCGGCCGAGCCGCTTGGCCCGATTCACATGCCGTCTCCTTCGATCTTGCCGTTTGTTATGTCTTTGGGATTGTTCATTGCCGGTTACGGATTTATGTACCACAATTATTTCGTCGGCGCCGGCGGCGTTATCGTCACGCTGATCTGCATGATGCTTCGTTCCATTTATGACGATCACGGTTACCACATCGAAGTCGAAGAGCTTCAGGATAAGGGGGCGAAAGTATGAGTTCTGCGGATTTGACAGGTAAAAATTTACCGGCCGAACCGGAGAAAGCGACTCTTGAGGGACGCAATAAAATTCTCGCCTTCTGGTTGTTCCTCGGCGGAGAGACGGTACTGTTCGGTACACTGTTCGCAACGTTCATCGGCTTGCGCAACCAGATCGGCGACGGGCCTGCGGCTCATGAGCTTTTCAAGCTTCCGACAGTCGCTCTCGCGACGCTCCTGTTGTTGACAAGCAGCTTGACCAGCGTACTGGCCATTCAGGCTATGCACCGCAAAGATATCGGCAAAATCAATCTGTGGTTCATTGTCACGCTGCTGCTGGGCCTTGGCTTCCTCGGATTGGAAATATACGAATTCGTTGAATATGTGCACGAAGGTCATACGTTCTCGACGAGCGCCTTCAGCTCGGCCTTCTACACGTTGGTCGGTTTCCACGGAGCTCACGTTGCATTCGGCGTGCTGTGGCTGGTTCTGCTGCTTCTGCAGCTAAGCAAGAAGAAATTGACCGTCGTAACCGCTCCAAAGCTGTATTTGTTCGGCTTGTACTGGCACTTTGTCGACGTCGTATGGGTATTCATTTTCACCGTCGTGTATTTGATGGGAAAGGTGGGCTAAACGATGGCAGGCCATGATCATTCCGCATCGGACGCCGGAAAACGGCACATCCATGAAGGTCCGAAAAATCACTACTTGTCGTTCATCTTCTCCATCGTACTGACGCTTCTCGCTTTTGTTGTCGTCTACGCGGAGATCGGCAGAACGTTTACCATTTTGTTCATCCTTGTACTCGGTATTATTCAAGCGGTATTCCAGCTTGCGTTCTGGATGCATATGAAAGACCGCGGTCATGCGTACGCGATAACGGGAATCGCCTTCGGTTTCATTATCGCGCTGACGGGAGTCGCGGCAGTCACATATTGGATTTGGTGGTAATGTCGGAGGGGGCCTTTGGATAAAAGCGCCCCCTTTTCGTTTAGAAACAATCGCGCATTCGTGGTCCTGAGTTTGTCGGGTTTAGGGGATTAGACCGATGCGCAAGAGTTTGGCTTGAACTAAGGAGGTTTGCAAAGCCATGTTGGGGTTGCAATATTTTTCGTTCTGGGAACTGTGGAACCCGTGGCAGATGGTGTTAACGATCGCGATCGGAGCCGTTTATCTGTGGCTGACGGGGCCTGGACGACTCCGGTTTTCGAATAGCTCGCCTGTGACGGCGGGCAGAAAAACGCTATTTCTGCTCGGTATCGCGATTTACTATTTTGCACAAGGCGGTCCGCTGAACTTGCTGGGACACTTGATGTTCAGCGCGCATATGACGTCCATGTCGCTAGCCTATTTGGCCGCTCCGCCGCTCATACTGCTGGGCATTCCCGGCTGGCTCGTTCGTCCGGTGATCTCGAGGAAGCCTGTAGGCGCGACGATCCGCGCTTTGACGAATCCGCTTATTACCGTTGTTACGTTCAATATGTTGTTCTCGTTTTATCATTTGCCGCTGGTGCACGATTACGTCATGACGCACTATACGGTGCACACGATTTTCTTCTTCGTCCTGTTAATAGCGGCATTCATGATGTGGTGGCCAATCTTATCGCCAACCCCGGAATTAAATGGGCTCAGCGAGCTGAAGAAGATGGGGTATATATTCGCCAACGGCGTGCTTATTACGCCCGCATGCGCTTTGATTATTTTTGCCAGTACACCGGTCTTCGCCACCTACAACGATCCGCAAATGTGGGCCAAAGCGATGGGCTACTGTATCCCCGGCAATGCGCAGGCGCTTCTGGATAGTTTCTCCGGACCCGAATACTTCGCGCTGCTCGATCCGCAGGAAGACCAGCAGCTTGGCGGGGTCATCATGAAAATATTGCAAGAGATTACGTACGGCGCTGCGCTCGCTTATATTTTCTTCAACTGGTACATTCGCGAAAGGGCAAAAGACGATCAGGATTCGCGTACGGCGATGCCCGATCCGGTCTTGTAACGGAGGGGACTTGTCACTATGCACACCATTTTGCCTGCATTCAGCACCTCGTTTATTATCATCAGCGCGATTTTGGTAGCCTTGGGCTGGAGGCAGATTGCGAAGCGGAATATAGCCAAGCATCAAAAGCTGATGACCTGGGCTGCCGCTTTTGCGCCTTTGTTCTTTACGGTGTATATGTCGAGGACGATTTTCGTCGGCAATACCGAGTTTGGCGGTCCTCACAACATCAAGAATATCTATTTGATCTTTTTGCTGTTTCACATCACGCTGGCGACCGTCGGCGGCGTGATGGGGATCGTGACGCTCGTATGGGGCTTCAAAAACCAGCTGGCCAAGCACAGAAAGATCGGTCCCATCACGTCCAACGTCTGGTTCGCGACGGCGATTACCGGTGCGACGGTTTACATCTTGCTTTATTGGGTTTACCCGGGCGGGGAAACGAAGCCTCTGTGGGACGCCATTTTTTAACGAATAAATGAGATTTGCAAGAAAGCCTTTCTTGACGAGCATGTTCGTCGGGAAAGGCTTTTTATTTTTCTTATCTGGAACTTAACAAATTAGGATTGCAATTCATTATCTCTGACTGTATACTGTGCATATAGATATACACAGTAAACACACTGAATAGGCGGTGCTGGGCATGTGGAACAATGCATGGTTTATTACGAAATACGAGTTGAAGCGGTCCGGGTGGGGAACGTTGGCGTCCGTCGCTATTTATTTGTACTTTGGCAGTTTCTCTGGATTTTTGGTCAACGCTCTCGTACAGAAAGGGTTGGAGGAAGCCCAAGGGGCGCTGCTGGTCCCTACGGACGTTTTGTTCCTGATCGCGATGAGCTGCATCGCGTTCTCTTTTACCGGCGACTATACGAAGTACTATCAGAACGATATTTTCTCCCGCAGACTGATTTATATGAAGCAGCTGCCCATTAGTCTTCAGGAGATCGTGATGGCCCGGTACGTACAGCTGGCTTTCACGACGCTAATTCAAGGCATTTTGTTCTTTATCCCGTTCGCCTTTCTCAGCCGGGTGAATGAGCTGCTGCCGGTCGGTTCTTTTCTTGGCTTCATGGTCATGTGGGTGTGCTTCGGGTTATGCTTCGGGGTTGTGTTTGCCTACAAGGAACTCGGCGGAAACGGTAAGTCATACTTATGGTTCAGCATCATAGCGACGTTCGTGTTGCTGGCAGCGGCTCTCCTCAGCGGGCTTAGCGGCTTTAGCTTAGTGGAGATGACTATCAAGGTTTCCTCCTGGTATGGCGGAGTTATACTTGCCCCAGCTTTCTTGTTTACAATCGTATGGGGCCGGTTGTGGTTCGGATGGACCGTTCTGAAAATCAAAAATCGGTCATTCGTCAGGTGACTATCGGAGGTGGAGTAGACGTGCGAATACCGATTCAACTTTCCGCCGATTCGGCGGAGCCGATGTATCATCAGATCGAGGTACAACTCCGGTCCCTGATCCTGAGCGGAACATTGCCTAAGGGGGCGCCGCTGCCATCCATTCGTGAGTTTGCGCAGGATATGAATTGCAGCATCATTACGATTCGCCGGGTGTATCAGGATTTGGAAAACGAAGGATTGCTGCGCACGAAGCAGGGGACCGGAACATTCGTCGCTTCGGTTGGGGAAATAGAGCGGGAGCAGTACCGAACAGGGGCTGTTGCGGAAGCGTTCCGCAGCGCCATTGAAACGGCCAAGCGGGTGCATATGACCCGCGAAGAGATCGGCAAGCTGTTCCAGGATTGCCTGGATCGCATCATGCCGCGGGAAGCGGCCAATCGCAGCGAAGGGGACGATCGATGATGAACGATTTTGTAATTTCGGCAAGCGGTGTGGAGAAATCGTACGAGTCGTTCCAACTGGGACCGCTCGAACTGAATATCGAACCGGGGGTTGTCGTCGCTTTTGTCGGGCCGAACGGCTCGGGAAAAACGACCTTGTTCCATATGCTGATGGACATCATCAAGCCCGACCGGGGAGAAATCCAGCTGTTGGGCAACGCTCTTGGCCAGGATGATGTGCTGGTGAAGCGGAGAATTGGCTATGTTCCAGACCTGTCCTATATCGAGGAAGCCAGCGGACGCGTCGAAGAGGTCGCCCAGTTTCATTCCCACTGGTATCCGTCATGGAGTGCGGAGAAATGGACCGATCTGAGCCGGAAATTCGAACTGAATCCAATGACGAAAGTCCGCACGTTGTCCAAAGGCATGAAACGCCGGCTGGCTTTCAGCCTCGCGGTTGCGCAAATGCCGGAGCTGCTCATACTGGATGAACCATCCGCAGGCATGGACCCTTTTATTTGGCGAACGATGCTGGATGAAATCCGCGAGTTTGCCAATACCGGAGAGAGAACGGTGCTCATCGCCACCCATACGGTCGAGGAAGTGCGCCGATTGGCGGATTATGTGGCCTTCTTATATAAGGGCCGTCTGCTCCATTACCAGGAAAAGGACACGATGCTGGACAAATGGAGAATGTTCTGGGTCGAACAACAGACGGCAAGCGGGCTGCCAGGCGAGGTGGAGCGGGAGGAAGGGGTACTGACCCGGATTGTGACCCGCGACGCCGCGGTCACGGAGCGGGCGCTGGAGGAGGCCGGGATTGCGATCGTACGGAGACAAGCGGTGGAGCTTGACGAAATTTTGCATTATATGATGAGAGCATCGGTCAAGCAAACGGTGGAAGCCGGAACGAAGAGAGGAGATTGATCATGAAGCCGTTGCAGATTAGTCGCGTGACCAAGCATTACGGGAAGCAGGTGGCGGTAAACGCCATTGATTTTGAAGTCGGACAGGGGGAAATATACGGTCTGCTCGGGGCGAACGGAGCCGGAAAGACGACGACGATGAGAATGGTGCTGGGGCTGATCCATCCGGATGAGGGACATATTTTATGGCAAGGCCAGGGCTATTCCGTCGAGCTGCGGCGTCTGATGGGGTATTTGCCCGAGGAGCGCGGCCTGTACCCGAAGGTGAAGGTCAGCGATCAGGTGCTGTACTTGGCCGAATTGCGCGGGATGAAACGTTCGGAGGCGGACAAACGGCTGCGTCATTGGTTGGAGCGCTTCGAGGTACCGGACTACTACGGCAAAAGAGTAGAAGAGCTATCCAAAGGAAATCAGCAAAAAATCCAGTTTATCGCCGCTGTCATCCACGACCCGGCCATTCTAATTCTGGACGAAGCGTTCAGCGGCCTTGACCCGGTCAATGTGGAGCTGTTGAAAGCGACGGTAACCGAGCTTAGACGGGACGGGAAAACGATCCTGTTCTCCAGCCACCGGATGGATCATGTCGAGGAAATGTGCGAGAACATCTGTATTCTGCACAAATCCAATACGGTGCTGAAAGGCAATCTGCGGGAGATCAAACGCTCGTTTCCGCGGGAGCGGGTGCTGCTGGATACCGAGCTGGAGATTCGCGGCCTGGATCGCATTCCGGGCGTTCGTTCCGTCGAGCGCCGCGAAGCGTGGACGGAAATACGCATCGACAAGCCGGAAGTGGCACAAGACGTATTGAGGACGGCATCGGAGCAATCGGAAGTATACCGGTTTCAGATCATGGAGCCGACCTTGAACGAAATCTTCATCAAGACGGTAGGGGGGCAGAACCGGTCATGAATAAGCTGTCTACAGTAATCCGCTTTACGTTTATGAATCGCGTGAAAGCCAAAGCGTTCATAGTAACGACTCTCATTCTGGCCGTGGTCGTATCGGCACTCATTAATTTGCCTGCTATTATCGCTTCTTTCTCCTCCTCCAACGATCCGGTGAAGGTCGGGATTGCGGGCAAAGAAACCGAGATTACGAAGGCGCTGAAGGATTGGTACGATTCTCATCAAGGGAGTCGCTTGCAAATCGTCATGCTGGGCGATGAGGGATCGCGGGAAGCGAATGCGAAGCTGGCGCAAGGGAAATTCCAGGCGAAGGAAATTAAAGGCTATCTGGAGTTTGCCGACGATGCCGCGACCGGATTTCCGAAAGCGACGTATTATGGGAAAAGCTCGCTGGGCGGGTCCGTCGAGTCGCAGCTGAGAAGCGCGCTGCAGGAAATCAAGACGGAAGCCGTCGTCAAAGGACTCGGGCTGAGCCCGGCCCAGCGGACGATGCTAAATGCGCCGGTAACGGTCGACACCGTGCAGATCCAGGAAGGATCGTCCGGGAAGACGGAATCGCAAAGAATACTAGCTTATGGGCTGGTCTATGTGCTGCTGTTCCTGCTCTATATGACGGTCATCGGATATGGCAACATGGTCGCGACGGAAATTACCGCCGAGAAAAGCTCGCGCGTCATGGAGGTGCTGATCGCCAGCGTCTCGCCGCTGAAGCAGATGTTCGGGAAAATTATCGGGATTTGCCTGCTCGGCTTTGTGCAAATCGTCCTATTCGTTGCCGTAGGCGCGGCCAACCTGCTTCTTCCGCATAACCGGGAGATAATAGGCAGCTTGCATATCGATCTGGCGGATGTGCAACTCTCGCTGCTTGGCTACCTGGTCGTCTTTTATGTGCTCGGTTACTTTATCTATGCTACCGTGTTCGCTGCCGTCGGTTCCATGGTAAGCCGCACCGAGGAGGTCGGGCAGGCGATTATGCCGGTTACGTTCCTCATCATTGCTGGCTTCATGATCGCGATGTTCGGCCTGCAAAGCCCGGATGCGCCATTCGTAGTAGCAATGTCGTTCGTCCCGTTCTTCTCGCCGCTCATTATGTTCCTGCGGATCGGCATGAGCGATCCGGCGCTGTGGGAAGTGTGGCTGTCTATCGTCGTCACGGCCGGAACGATCGTCCTGCTCGGCTGGCTCGCCGCCAAAATATACCGCGTCGGCGTCCTGATGTACGGTAAGCGCCCTTCTTTCAAAGAATTGGTCAAAGCGATGAAGGCGTTCAAAGTGAATTGAAGGCGTTGGCCGCAGCAGCGCCTGTTTTAACAAGGCCAGTCAAATCAAACTTTTGATTTGACTGGTTTTTTGAATGCGGCAATTTCGTTACTCCGGCTACCCTTTTTTAGATTTTGACGTACCTGGCGGACTGTGTGTATTTTAAATGAAGACGAACTTGCCCTAAAACCGTATATGAATTGTGAGTATAATAAAGGAAATAGAGGGGAGGCATCTTATGTTTACGGAAGGCCCTTGTATCATTCTCGTTACCGGAATTATGGCAAGCGGAAAATCGACGGTAGCCCAGCTGCTGTCCGAACGGTTCGAGAAATCAGTGCATGTCCGCGGAGATCTGTTTCGGAGAATGATCGTGAACAACCGCCAGGAGATGAATCCGGATGCGGGAGAAGAGCAGTTGGATCAATTGCGTCTGAGATACCGGCTGGCCGCGCAAACGGCAGATTTGTATGTCCAAGCCGGATTCACCGTCGTCGTCCAGGATGTGGTAGTCGGTCCCGTACTGAACGAGTTCATCTCGTTCGTGCGAAGCCGCCCCTTCTACGCCGTGGTGCTTTGTCCCAAGCCGGAAGCCGTCGCGCAAAGGGAGGCGGCCCGCTCCAAAAAAGGATACGGAGCTTGGACCGTGGAAGGGCTGGATCGCTTGCATCGCGAGCAAACTCCTCGAATCGGCATGTGGCTGGACTCTTCGGACATGACGCCTGAGGAAACCGTCGAGGAAATATGGACGAGAGTGCAGAAGGAGGGACTGATCGCGTCGGGCTTGGAGCCGATTTAAGACGATCGTTCACGGCATTAAATGGTTACAGAAAGGCGGAGACTGATGGTTCCGATCAGCAAAACGTTATCCGATCACACCCTCGAATGGGTGGTCGATGCAGTAGACCCCGAAGCAAGCGTGCTTGCCGTCGAACAGCTGCAAGGGGGAGTGTCTTCACGGGTCCACGCCGTGGTGTTGCGTTCTCATGGAGACAAGAGAGCCGTCGTGGTGCGGGAGTTCGATAATGCCGACTGGGTGCGGGAACAGCCCGATCTCGCTTTGCAAGAAGCTCAGAGCTTGCGTAGAGCGTCGCAAGCCGGCGAGGTGCCGACGCCCGCGCTGATCGCTTGTGACCAAAGCGGGAGCGAGTGCGGCATGCCGGTCGTGGTGATGACCCGGCTGGAGGGCCGAGTCGTTCTGGAGCCGCCGGACCGGGCGCTATGGCTGGATGGCATGGCAGAAGCGCTGGCGCGTCTTCACACGATAGAAGCCGGCGATCATCCGTGGACATTCGCGCCTTACAGCAACGCTGCGACGCTGGATACAACCTCTTGGTCGAAGGTGCCGGACTTATGGAGGAAAGCGGCCGATATCGTGACGGGAACCCGCCCCCGAGCCGCGATGCGCTTCATCCACCGCGATTATCATCCGGCCAACGTACTATGGCATGCCGGCAAGGTAAGCGGCGTCGTCGATTGGGTCAACGGTTGTGTCGGCCCGGTCGGCATCGATGTCGGCCATTGTCGCGTCAACCTGGCGCAATTGCATGGCATTGGGGCGGCCGATGAATTTTTGGCTTGTTACGAGAATCATGCCGGAGCATCCTTTGCATACGATCCTTACTGGGATCTCGTCACTTTGATCGATTTCGCTTACGAGCGGCCGGAAGTATACGGCGGGTGGACCGCCTTGGGGATGACGGGACTTACCGCAGAGACGGTGATGGAGAGTTTGGATCGCTATTTGGTCAGCTTGTTGAACCGGATGTCCACCTAAACTACATAAGTTGAACGAAAAAGCTTCTTGGAAAAGCGGAGTGAAATGGAGAAAAAGGATGAGCCTTGCAAGTGAGTTTTGGCTTATTCCAAAAAAGGAGTTCAAAACAACATGTTTGAAGCGGCAAGGTCATTCTTTTCGGAATGCAACGGGCGTCAATCATTTCGTTCAACATTATAGGGTTAAATGAAATAGCCAATCGCTTACATAACAGAAGGACAGCAAAGCCTTATGCCGGTAGGATAAGGTTGCGCTGTCCTTTTCGGTATGCCCGGTTTTTTCTGGTACGAAGTTCGGGCAGCTGTGGCAGACCGTTGGTGGAATTGTGGAAAAACGATGGCACGGCCCTTTTTCACCCGGCGACTTGCTATAATAAAAAGCAGATAACCCACAGGAGGTACCGGAATGACTAGCGCTTATTGCGTCGCCGTGGTGGACGACGATGAACATATACGCAACCTCGTTGAAGCTTATTTGCAGAAGGAAAACTACAGTACGATCGGGCTGAGAAGCGCCGAGCAAGCCTGGGATTTATGGAAGTCGAGTCCGCCGGACTTGTGGGTGCTGGACATCATGCTCCCCGGTATGGACGGGTACGAGTTTTGCCGGCGTATTCGTGCCGAGGCGGACGTGCCGATCATCATGATCTCGGCCAAGGATACCGATGTGGATAAAATATTGGGGCTCGAGCTCGGAAGCGACGATTATATGGTCAAGCCGTTCAGCCCGCGCGAGCTGGTGGCGAGGGTCAAACGGCAGTTTCAGCGCCTGGAGAAGTTCAAGCATGCCGAGGACAAAGAGCCGGAGACGGCGGGAGCTTCCGCGCTGACCGTGAACCAGCTTCAATTGATGGTGGAGGAACGGCGCGTGTTTTGGCAAGGAACCGAGATCGACATGACGAGCAAGGAGTTTGATATGCTCAAAGTGTTCGTCGAGTATCCGAACCGCGCTTTTACAAGAGACGAGCTGTTGACGCTAGTATGGGGAAAAGATTATTTCGGCAGCGACCGAGCCGTCGATCATTTGATCAAGCGAATGCGCAAAAAAATAGACAATTTGCCGGTCGAGTCAGTATGGGGACACGGATACCGCATGAGAACGGAAGGAGGCGAACTGGGGTATGAAGCTGGTCCATCAAATTAATCTGGCTTTCGGGATATCGCTGGTGCTCGTTTTGGCCATTACGGGTATCGTCATTCATTATGTGCTGCTCGGCCATTTTATCGGCACCCAGAAGGAAGATATGCGCACGGTCGGAGAGGCGTTGACCGCCTCGTTCACCAAAGCAACGCTGCAGGATGACGAAATGAAGACGGGAACCGCTTTTGAAAGGACTGCCGTGGTCCCGGTCATTCCTCTTGTCTCTGGGATGAGCGCCGTCGTAACCGACGATGCGGGCAATATCGTAACGGATACGGTCACTTCGACGACGGCGGCGGTCGGGGCCAGTTCCACAGCGATCTCGTTGCAGGCGGTTCGGTTGGCGCAGCCGATGGACATCCAGTTCACCACAACCGGAGCAACCGGCTACCTTGTGCAAAGGAACCCGATTCCCCAAGGCACTTTGACGCTTTATACGCCGATGAATAAAATCAAAGCGATCGAGCAGGAGCTGCTCGGGCGGCTGTTGATCGTATTCGGCGCAGGCGTGGCGCTAATGTTCGGGCTCAGTCTGCTGATCACGAACCGGCTGATCAAGCCGTTGAACCGTTTGCGGACGGAGCTGCGGAAGGTGACGGAACGCCGATTCTCGGACGTCGAGCTGATCGAGACCGGGGGCGAAATCGGTTCGGTTGCGCAAACCGTTTACGACATGGCTGGCGAGCTGAACAAATTTATTCAAGTGCAAAAGCACTTTTTCCAAAATGCCTCTCACGAACTGAAGACGCCCTTGATGTCGATTGCCGGATACGCCGAAGGAATACGCGACGGGGTTTTTGAAGGGGAGGGCGTACGCAAAGGGCTGGACATTATTCTGAGCGAAAGCGACAGGATGAAAAACATCGTGACCGAAATGACGCTGCTTGCCAAGCTGGACAGCGAAGAGCATATTTTCCGCATAGACGATGTGCAGTTGAAGGATGTATTGAACGAAACGTCGGAGCGCATCAACCCGCTGCTGGTCCGTAAAGGACTCGCTCTGCACATGGAGCACGACGCCCTGATAGGGCTGGTCGTACGCGGAGACCGCGACAAGCTGCTGCAGGCTTTGCTGAATATTGTGTCCAATGCGGTCCGCTATGCCCGCCGCGACATTTATCTGCGGGCGGCGCTTCGTGACGGGAAAGTCGAGATTACCGTTTCCGACGACGGGGACGGCATACCGGATGAGCTGCTGCCTTATTTGTTTCACCGCTTCGTGAAAGGGAAAGACGGCGACTCCGGCCTCGGGCTGGCTATAGCCCGGGCGATCGTGGAACGATGCGGCGGTCTGATTACCGCGAGAAACGGCAGCAACGGAGGGGCCGTGTTCACGCTCGGTTTTCCCCCGGCCGGATAACCATCGGCGGGACGAGGAGCCGGAGGGCAAGCGGCAAGCACTTTCCGGCCGGTAGGCGAATACCCTGCTCTATAAGGAAAGAATCAAGAGCAATGGAGGTATCGCCATGATTCCCATGTATCCCTACTACAGCACCGAGACGCGCTGCCGGCAGGTGCCGATTACCTTTCCCGCGCAGCATCAGGACGTACAGCCGGGACTGGAATATTTGATGAACCCCGCTCCAATATCGGATAACCCCGCTTACAAGGGGAGCGGCAAGCTGGACGGCAAAATCGCCATCATCACCGGCGGAGACAGCGGAATCGGGCGGGCCGTCTCGATCGGCTTCGCTAAGGAAGGCGCCGACGTGGCGATCGTGTTCTTGTACGAACGCGAAGATGCCGAGGAGACGAAGCGGCTCGTCGAGCACTACGGGGGACGCTGTCTGTTGATCGAGGGCGACTTGCGCAAGCCCGAGTTTTCGCAGCACGTGGTGCAATGCACGATAGAGACATACGGCAAGCTGGATGTGCTCATTCTGAATCAGGGCGTGCAGTTTCCTCAGGACAGCATAGCGGACATAACCGACGAACAACTGGAGGATACGTACCGGACGAACATTTGGCCGAATTTTTATTTGACGAGGGCGGCGCTGCCGCATCTGAAGCCGGGCAGCACGATCATTTCCACCGCTTCCGTGACGGCTTACGCGGGCGCTCCGCTGCTTGTCGACTACTCCTCCACCAAGGGGGCGGTCGTGTCGTTCACACGCTCGCTGTCTCTACAGCTCGTCGGGCAAGGAATTCGCGTCAATGCGGTGGCGCCGGGACCGATCTGGACCCCGCTAATCGTATCCAGCTATTCCGCAGAATATGTCAGGACGTTCGGAACGGATACGCCGATGAAGCGTGCCGGACAGCCGTTCGAGCTTGCACCGACCTACATTTATCTCGCCTCCGACGATTCGTCCTTCGTCACCGGTCAAGTGCTCCACGTAAACGGCGGGACGATGACCGAAACTTGAAGTCCGCGTCGCTTGGCCGGGGCGGAGACCGATACTTCTTAACGTTATAAAAGAAAACGCCAAAACTCCAAGCTGCTATCGGCCAAGCGGTTGGAGTTTTTTTCTCTTTTATTAGCAGGAAATGGCCAATGGTTCGCGAACTATACCCCCAAGCGATAGGCTATTTTGATGATGGGGGATTCGAAAACATGAAATCTTTTTTTATTTTGACCGATTTGGAAGGGCCTGCCGGCGTGGACAGCTTCACCCAGACAAGACCGGGAGACGGCTACCCCGAGCGGGTCGATGCCGCAAAGAAGCTGCTGGCCCGCGAAGTGAATGCATGCATCGAAGGAATTCGCAGCGTCTACCCGAATGCGCGAATCGACGTATGGGACGGACACGGTCCGGGCGGCCTGTTCGCCGAAGATATCGTCGGCGGGACGTATTTGCGGGAAGGACATCCTTACAAAAAGCTGGAAGGCTACGATGCGCTGCTGTTCGTCGGTCAACATGCGATGGCCGGGACGTACAACGCCCCGCTGAATCATACGTATTCGTCGCGGTCGGTAGCGTATTACCGGTTGAACGGGGTGCTGATCGGCGAGTTCGGAGCCAGGGCTCTCGTCGCCGGGGTGCAGGGCGTGCCGGTCATCTTCCTATCAGGGGATGACAAAGCCGCTTTGGAGGCGCTGCTGTTCGTGCCGGAGATCGAGACGGCGGTCGTCAAGCGCGGACTGGGCATAGAAGCCGCCGAACATCTGGACGGCGAGGAAGCGTGTCATGCCGTACGGGAGGGAGCGGCGGAGTCGGTGCGACGCATGGCGGAAATTCCCCCTTTTACCGGTATAGCGGCTCCTTATACGCTCGAAATCGGGTATTTGACCGCTGTGGGGCAATCGATGCAAGGACCCGGCGTGGAATGGATCAATGACCGGACGGTGCGCATCAGCCGCGACGATATCCGGGATTTACCGGTATAATGTCGCATAATTCCAAAAATTGTAGGTTGACCTTTACGAAAACGGTATGATACCCTTAAAACTCAACTTTAAAACAGGCCGAATCCGAATATTCCGAATATTTGGTACGGGGGACGATTCACTCGGGGTGAATGCCGGCGCTTCTATGCCGGCAAGGGAACAACCTCTTCCCTAACCCGTCAGCTAACCTCGGAGGCCGCGGGAGGGAACCGTTTGAAGCGTTTGTGGAAACATATTGCTTTGTCGTGCGTCGTAGGCATTACCGTTACCGGCATGTCCGGCGGGATCGCCTCCGCTTCGCCCACCACCGGGGCCGATTCGGGCGTCAAAATTCAGATTAACGATAAACTGGTGGAATTCCCGGAAGCGGGGCCATTCATTGACGGCGACGGGCAGACCTTGGTCCCGATGCGTCCGGTTTTCGAGGCGTTGGGCTATACGCTCGATTGGCGTACGGATAACGGCCAACTGAAGGTTGCCGTTCAGGACGACAAGAAACGAACGATGGAAGTGAAGGCTGGGGCGGCCGAGTTAATGCTGGACGGCAAGCCGGTCAAGCTTGAGGCGGAGGCCGTGCAAAACCGGCAAGGAACGGCTTATGTGCCTTTGCGCATCCTGTCGGAGACGCTCGGCTATATCGTGCAGTGGGATAAAGACAACCGTATTGCGATTATCGGACAGGACGGACGCTATCATGCGCCGGCCTGGTACAAGACTGCTGCGGCGGACAACTTGATGCCCAAGGCGGAGCCGCCGACCGTCAAGAATGAACCGATCGTCGCCATGGCCAAGAGCATGACCGGCATCCGCTATATGTGGGGCGGAACGACTCCGGAAGGCTTCGACTGCTCCGGTTTTGTCCGGTACGTGTTCGCTCAAAACGGCGTCGATCTGCCGCGAACGTCCCGTTCCATGTACGACTCGTCCGGTCAGCCGGTTGTCGGGCTGGAGCCGGGGGATCTGGTGTTTTTTAACACCGGTGCGGTTGCGACGCATGTCGGCATTTATTTGGGCGAGGGCCAGTTCGTATCGGCGACGACCTCGCGCGGAACGAAGATTGATTCGCTGTACAGCTCCTATTGGGGCTCTAGATACATAGGCGCCAGGCGCGTCCTGTAAAAAGGGAAACGGTACCGTGAAGGCTGCTCGTATCCGATCATGCATAACAGCGCAGGCCTGGCGGCTTGCGCTGTTTTCCTATCCGATTGCCGGGATTAAGAACGGAATTTCCTATGGTGCAAAGATCAATTCATGCCAGAATACCGTTTAAGGTCTGACTTTGTACGGGTTATATGCTAAAATAGGAAGGAAACGATATCTTTGATGACGCGCAGGTGATCGAAATGGGCACAGTGCCGACAGGCGTTCGCGGATTGGACGTATTGCTGGACGGAGGTTTTCCTCAAGGCTCGGCCATTATGATCGAGGGCGCTCCGGGAACCGGCAAGACGACATTGGGAATGCAGTTTTTGTACTACGGCGCGTTAAAGGATGGAGAAGCCGGATTTTACATCACCTTCGAAGAGTTTCCCGACCAACTGTATGCGGATGCTCAGGCGTTGGGCTGGGATCTTCGCAAGATGGAGAGGGAAGGGCTGCTCCGCGTGATCAGCATGTCTCCGGATATTTTTCTCGAGCATGTGATCGATCCGGGCGGCATGATCGAGAAGCTGATCGGCGAATTGAACTGCAAACGAATCGTCGTCGACAGCATCAGCCTGTTTCGTTACGGGACGACCGACGAGCAGGAGCACCGCCGCATGCTGTATCGGCTCCGAAATATATTTCGCAAGCTCGGTTTGACTTCCTTGCTCATCAAGGAACGGGGGACTCGGAAGGAAGAATCCGGCTTCGAAGCTTACATAGCGGACGGCTTTATACAATTGCAGCTCAAGGAGCAGATGGACAAATACCGCGTCCGCACGCTGGAAATATTGAAAATGAGAGGGCGCCGCATACGCGAGGGCGAGCATATTTACCGGATGACGGACAACGGTATCCGGCTAATCCCGGCCCGCTCGATGGTCGAGGATCTGGCGCTGCTGAACGGTCAGGGCAAAGTCCCCACCGGAATCGCGCTGCTGGACGAGCTGCTGGAAGGCGGCATCACTAAAGGAAGCGTTTACTTGCTGGATACGAATAGCAAAGCGAACTATAAATATTTGATCGCCTCCGTGCTGGCTAACCGCTTCCAGGCCGGGGAGAAGGTGCTGGCGCTCTTGTCCAGCTTCCTGACTCCGCAGGATCTTGGCAAAATGTTAGCGCTTCACGGCCTGTCCATAGGCCAGATGGCACAAGAGAACAACATTTTCTTTATCGAGCATTATACCCGGCCTTACCCGACAGACTGCGAATCGAGCGTGATGGACGTCAGCGGCCTGGACAACCGGCAATATCGAGAGGTCGTACAGGGCAAGATCACTGAGCTGATCGAGCAGCACAGCGACTGGTTCGTCTATTACGATCTGAACACGATTATTGCGGAACGAGGCAGGGACTATGCGACCAAATATTTCGCGGAAGACTCGGCTGGCATTAAGGCGCTGGGCATGACGATGCTTGTATTGTGCAATTTCAGCGAGGTAGGTCCGGAGGTATCTGCCTTTTTGGAACGAACGTGCAACGGCGTTATCCGCACATGGGTAGACGGCGCCTATCAATATTTGCAAGTGGTCAAGTCGCCGAACGGCGTCATTTCCGAGCCTTACGTCGTGGAGACGACGACCCAGGCTCCGTTTATGAGACTGACTTGAGCCAAGGGGAACGAGCTTTTGAACGGGAGGCGAGCGTGTGACAGAAGAAGATATATGGCAGCTGCAGATGGAATGCACCCGGTTCTTTCAGAACAATCCGTACAGCATGGAGACGGTGGAGGGAATATCCTTGCGGCTCGGCCGTAAAATGGAACATCTCGATCCGGTGCTGGGCAGACTCGTCTCACTGGCTATTGTGGAGAGAACGGGGAATGGGTCGCGTTCCATTTACCGGTACATCGAGCCGAGCTTCTGCGGCGATATGGACGTGCAATGGAATCTCAACTGAACGTCGTGCTGGGCCTGCAGGATTTGTATGCTAGCGAGAGCGGCTTGTCGGTCCTGTTGACGAACGAACGCGGGGAATGGTTAACGCGACCGTCCGGCATGACCGCCTCGTTCGAACGGGGATTAGGGCCGCTGAAGGGCCGTCTTGAAACCTGTCTGCAAACGATCGTGCAAGGATACGCCGCCGCGAGGCAAGGGATCGTATGCGATGTGGCGCCCGGCGTTCGTCTATTAATGGCTCCCGTCAACATGAGCAAGCGGCAGACGTATTACATCTGGGCGGGCTGTCTGGTGGACGAGCAGGCGATGTCCCGTTCACAGGGTCAGCCCGACGCCGAAGAAGAGCCGTTCCCGTGGCTGAAGGTGTGGCCATCGGTTCCGCTTGGCAGCGAAGCTCATACGGAGCAGGCGGTCGCCCAGATCGGCCGGCTGGCCTCGGTTGCCGAAGGCTTGCTTCGCTCGAAGCAGGAGGAGCAGCGGTTTTATCGGCGGGCGGAGCTGCTGCGCAAATTGTCCGCCGGCGTCGGATCTCCGGAAGAATGGATGGACGCCCTGGCGGATGCGACCGACAAGGTCGATTTTGTCGGTTTTGCGAAGAAGACGGAAGGGCAGCAGTTTACCATCGGGCATTACACGGGTCCTGGCACGGAGGGTATCCGGGGCTTGTCCTTCTCGCTCGGCGAAGGGTTCGTCGGACAGGTGGCGACGGCGCGCAAGGCGGCCTTCTGGGATCGGGTCGACCGGGACCCCCGAACGTTTATCTTCGCGGAGCGCGGTCTTTGCCCGACAGCGCTATTTTGCGTGCCCGTCATGCGGGAGCGCGAGCTGTTCGGCGTGCTATTCGGAGGCAGCGTGACGGAGCGGACGCTTGGGAAAGGCATCCAGTCGTGGGTGCAAGCGTTCGCCGCCCACTGGACGATGCAGATCACGCTGAGCGCGGTCCGGCAAGACCGCGATACGAATTTCACCAGACTGTCCACGTTCGTGGAGACGTGCGGTTCGATCAATCAGGCCCAAGATGCGAAGCGGTTGTCTTTTATATTGATCGATATGAGCCTAAACTTGGTGGAGGGAGCGTTCTCCTGCGTCGTCCTGAAACAGTCGGCCAGCAAGGTGCAGCTCGTATCGCGCGGGATCGGGCAGCAGCAGGCGGAACGATACGTGAAGGAGGTGGCGGCGAGATGGTCCTCCAGACGGGGAGGCGGAACGGCTGCCCCCGCCGCGGACCTGTACGAGAGCGCCTCGCTGCCTCCGGTGCTGGAGTGCTCGTTGTTCTACCAGAACGAGCTGCTTGGCGTATGGTGCATCGCGCTGAAAGAGGCCGGACAATACGCCTTGTACCGGGAATATATGACGATTGTCGCCCAGGCGGCCGCCACCGTGCTGTACCGGCTGTGGGACAAAGGGCGGGTCGAGCGCGGCGATGCCGTGCAGTTGTTGAACCGGGCGCTTGGCTACTGGGACTCCTATGCGTATCAGATGACGCACGAGGCGCAGGAGCTTGCGCTCCCTTTCGCCCGGGCGTTGAAGCTGCCCGACAGCGATATTAAGCATATCGGGGAAGCATGTCTGATCTACCCGTATTCCCCGTCGTTTCTTGGCAACGACTTGCTTCCGAGCCCCGAGCAGATGCAGCTGATCGAGGATTTTCACTCGATTATCGCTTTGCTGGAGGAGAACAAGCCGCGGACAGCCGCTCCGTTATACGGGATCGGCGGTCAGATTATTGCCATGATCTATTTTTATTTGCAGTTTAATCGCGATTTGCAGGCACTGGATCAGCTGTGGGCAGTGTCCGCCGAGCTCAGGCAGTCGTTCCGGGTGTTCTGCGACTCGCGCGAGGTCGTGGACACGGAAATATCGCTCGGCGAGGAGGCGGAACCGGCCAGCTCGCGCGAGGCTCTCGGCTCGGAGCTTCCGGATATTCGCAAGCTGCGGGAGCTTCCGCCGCTCTCCACGCGGGAGCAGGAGGTGCTCGGGCAAGTGCTGGAGGGGAAAAGCAACCGCGAAATCGCCGAAAAGCTGATTATTAGCGAGCATACGGTCAAAAACCATATGACCAATATTTTTCACAAACTCGGCGTAACCGACCGGGCCCAGGCGATCGCGCTGGTCTACAAAGCCGGCTGGAATCAATAATTCGCGCTGCGAATGGTTAACCCCCTAAAACACCGTTGACGGTTGCCGGAAGGAGATCGCAGGCGGTGTTTTTGTTGCGCTTTCGAGGAGTGGCGCTAATCGGTCTTTTGTCCTGTTTCGCCGATGTGTCTGGCGTTTAGTGTACTGTAAGGGCAAAAACGACTATGTTACCAGTATTTTACGGAAAAACCCCCTTACAACTAGCTCCAGTAGGAAGTGGTCCTGCTCGCTTGAACGATCTCCAGCCGCCAATAGGAAAGGAGTGGGACTGACGCGAATCCGTCCGAAGGAAAAGATAAGAAATGCCGGGGATACCCTTTTCGCCGTAAAAAACGGAAAATGGAGGTACAACAAGGAAGCCGGCAGAAGAAGACGGACGGATTGAAGGAGTGGATCGGCATGAACGTAGAGCATATGGAACAAAGTGTGGCCGTATGGGACAAGCAGGAGCCGGAAGCGGCCTTTCTGCTCAAACGGTTGAAGCGGCATCATCCCCCGACTTATCGGCAAAGCCTGATGACAGCCCACTACGCGTTACTGATGGCCGAGGGGCTTTCGTATACGGACGAGGAAAAGCAAGTGCTGTTCCGGACCGCGCTGCTGCACGACATCGGCAAGCTGCACGTGGAGAAGGAATTGTTGGATAACCGCAGCCGACTGTACGAAGGCGCTCTGTGGAAGCTGCAGGAGCACCCGAAGCACGGAGCAGCCATCCTGCGGTCGCTGATCGAGGAAGGCGCCGTCGACGGTGAAGCGGTGCTGCACCATCACGAAAATCTGGACGGGACAGGCTATCCGTTCGGATTGACCTGGAAAACGTTATCCTTGAATGCGCGTATTTTGCGAATTGCCGGCAACTACACAACCATGACCGACGCGCATACGTCGATCGGCCTCAGCCATCGGGAGGCGTTGGAGGAGCTTTACTGCTGGAGCGACGTGCTGTTCGACGCGGAGCTGGTGGAATTGCTGAACCGGTTGTACCGCGAGCAACAGCAAAACCATCGGGAGCGGGAGGGAAACGGCTATGAAACTGTTAAACGAAATCGAAATTCTTAAACGGAAACTGACTCTCATTGCGGCTCGTCACGGAGATTTGACGCACTCTTGCGTCGTGAGGGTGAGCCAGCTTCTCGACAAGAAGCTGAACGAGTACGAGCGGGTGCGCCGCAGATCGGGCGAAGGAGCCTGAAACAGCCAGGAGGACTATGAACGACGACATCGATAAAACCGCCCGGACGGCGTGATCGTGGGAAGTGGACGATACGCGCGATCAGGGGCGGTTTTTTGTGTTGGAGACGGGCGAGCCATGGAGCGGACTGGACGGTCGCTATGAAAGTATAATATGCTAATATTCAATAATGACGATGGTCCAATGTTAATGCGAGGAGCCGTGAATGCCGCCTGCCGGAGAGACGGTTGGCCGGTCTTTGGAGGAGTGCGTACGGATTTGCGTGATGGCATACTAGGCGTGACGGAGAGGGGCGGCAGTCATGGAACTGCTCAAAGTGAATATCGAACAGGCCGGCTACGAGGAGCGTGGGGACGTCGTGAGCAACGTGGCGTTTTCGCTGGAGGCCGGTCAACTGGTCGGACTGATCGGCCCGAACGGGGCAGGAAAAAGCACGACGATCAAGGCGATTCTCGGCTTGCTGAAACGAACGTCGGGAGAGATCGTCTTTAGCGGCCCGCAAGGGACGTATGCCTATATCCCGGAGCATCCGATTCTATACGAGGAGCTTACGCTATGGGAGCATCTGGAGCTGGCCGCCGCCGCATACGGTCTCGGCGAGCAAGCGTTCCGGGAACGGGCCGGCGAGCTGCTTGCCCAATTTCGCCTGTCTCATGCCCGGGATCAGCTGACTACGTCCTTCTCCAAAGGCATGCAGCAGAAGGTAATGCTCATTCTCGGCTTCCTTACCAAGCCGGACGTGTATATTGTGGACGAGCCGTTCATCGGACTCGATCCGAAGGCAACCAGAGAATTGCTCGATACGCTTAACGGCGAAAGGAAACGGGGGGCGGCCATTCTGATGTCTACACACGTCTTGGACACCGCCGAGCGAATTTGCGATTCCTTCATACTCTTGGACGGCGGCCGGACGGTAGCCCAGGGCGATCTGGAGCATATCCGCCAAGCGTGCGGCATGCCAGAGGCGACGCTGTTCGAATGCTTTCATGCGCTGACTTGACCGGAAAGGGAAGAGAGACGGGATGATCAATGCGGGCGGGTTGTTCGCAAGAAGGCTGAAATCGGAATGGCGGTTTCAATACCGCGTATGGAAAATGGCTGTCGACTGGACAGTTGCCTTATATATTGTAATTCCGGCCTTACTCGTCGCCGTCTACCAGTACGTATCGTGGTGGAAGGCTACGCCCGGCTGGGCAGGCATGCTGCCGGTAGGCGTCATGCTGTCTGCGCTGTACGTGACGACGGGATTCGGCTCGGTCCGGCTGTTCGTGGAGGAGGCCGATCAACTGTTCCTGCTTCGCAACGAGGCCTGGATGAGCCGATTGAAGCGGCTTGGGCTCGGTTACTCGTTATTCGTTCGTATCGTGCTGTCGTTCCTGACCGTCGGCGTGCTCGCCCCGTTTCTCATGCTGGCGCATGGGTACGACGTATACCGCCTGATTCTGCTTGCGATTCTTGCTGCGGTCACCGGGACGAATCGGCTGCTCTGCGGGCGCTGGCTGGCGCTGCTGCTGCCGCGGATCTTGGGGTGGATCGCCAATACGGTCGCTTTCGCCATCACCGGCTGGCTGTTTCTGACGGCGGCTTTGCCCGATGCGCCCTGGGGGTGGACAATCGGCTTGACCGTGCTGCTTGCGGTATCGACAGCGCTTCTCGCGAGATGGAGGCTTGAGACAAAGGGGAGCTTTTACCGGGATGTGGCGTACGAATACGACCAGCGAATGAAATATGCCGCTTTATTGATGGGCCAGCTTGTCCCCCTGCCTTCGAAGATCGGCAAACGGTCCAAGCCGCTTCTCTTCCGCGGATCCCCTCGGTTGTTCCGCAAGCGGACGCCGGATCGGGTACTGGCCGAGACGATCGTGAAGTCGTTTTACCGCAGCGGTACCCAGATAAAGCTGTATATTCAACTGTTGCTGGCATGCGTTATCGGACTGCTGCTGGTGCCGGTGGCGGTCAAATGGATATTCTGGCTGGGCGTTTCATGTCTGCTTGCTTATTGGACCAAGCTGTTCGGCAAGGAAGTACTGGGTTCTCCGTTCGTCGGTTTATTCCCCTGGGAGAATCCGGACCGTCTCAAGGCGATAGCCCGGGCGACGCCGCTGGTATTCGTGCCGTTCGCCGTAATGGCGGGACTGGCGTTCGGCTGGTCGGCCTACGGCTGGGAGACTGGCCTGCTGCTTGTACCGGCGGGTTGGTTTGTCGGTTATGCGCTCGGAGAGCTGTTCAACAGTTGGTAATGCGGGAGACCGTTAAGGCATGAGGCTGGTTCCGAAAACTTCTGGATGTATAAGGAAGGGGCGGAAAGAAAAAGCTAGAGGCTGATGCCACGAAGAAAGGGGACTTCCCGCATGAGCCAGGTACCAATCTATTTCGAGTTTTCCGAGCAGGCCACGGCCTCCCTCGCTCTCGATACGCTGGGCGAGCTAGGCTATCACGCCCATGTCCAGACTATCCGGGGGACGCCGGTCATCCAGCTATTCATTGAACACAACGATTTGACGTCCGCTCTGGAAATTGCCCAGGCGTACGGAGGATTATTGCTGGATACCGAACAGGGCGACGCTTACGCCGATTCGTACGCATCTGCCTACGAGCTGGATGCGGTGCCGATTCCGGCACACGTCGTCAACGAGGACTGGCCGGAGTCCTATTATACCGGAGAGTCGGCCGGCCTGTCCGCACCATTGGAAGACGAGCGGGATGGGCTGGAACGGTTTGACCCGTCAGGGGACGATTACGACCGCTTTTCGGCCGGAGTGCGAGTGTAGTTGGATAAAACGGCAAGAACTGCGGTTACTCCGAGCTCGGACCCGCCTCCGGAGCGAATGCGTGCGCGGCTTCCGCCGCGCTTTTCCCGGCCGTATACCCGGTGGAGAACGCCGCGGTAATATTGTAGCCCCCGGTGTAGCCGTGCACGTCCAGCACCTCTCCGCAAAAGAACAGGCCGGGCATCAGCTTGGATTCCATCGTTTTAGGATCGAGTTCTTTCAGATGAACGCCTCCTCCGGTTACGAACGCCTCTTCGATGGAGAGCGTCCCGTTTGCCCGCACAGGGAATGCCTTGGCGAGCCGGCAAAGCTCCAGCCAGGGCTGCTTCGGAATATTGTCATAGGTCGTGTCTTCGCGAAGACCGGCCTTGACCAGAAGCAGCGGGATCAGCTTTTCCGGGAAGAGGTTTTTCAGTACGTTTTTGATCGCTTTCTTCGATTCCTCGCGGGCCAACTGCATCGTTTCCGCGTAGATGTCGTCTGCGGAACGGCCGGGCAGCAGATCGATCGTCAGCCGCACGGTGCGGTCTCCGGTTTTCTTCAATTGCTTGACGACAAATTGGCTGCAGCGCAGCGCCGCCGGTCCGGATATGCCGAAATGAGTGAAGATCATATCGCCCTCGTGCTCCACGATCAGCTTGTCCTTCTCGTTCCATACGGACAGATGAATGCCGCGCAGGCTTAACCCTTGCAGCTCCCGGCTTTGAATAAAGGCGTCGGCCGACGTAATCGGCACCTCCGTCGGGTACAGCTCCGTGATTGTATGTCCGGCTTCCTGCGCCCACGGGTAGCCGTCCCCGGTCGAGCCGGTATGGGGCACCGATCTGCCTCCCGTCGCCACCACGACGCAGTGGCTACGCAGCCGCTCGCCCGAGCGCAGCAGGATGCCGGCGGTCCGGCCATCCGCATAGTCGATCCGCTCGACAGGGCTGTTGACGCGAATGGCCACGCCCTGCTCGCGCACCTTCCCGACCAGCGCATCGACGACCGTCTTCGCCTTGTCCGTTACCGGAAACATCCGCCCGCGATCTTCCTCCTTAAGCTTGATGCCCATTCCTTCGAAAAACGCAATAATTTCCCGGTTGCCGAACGCATTCAAGGCGCTGTACAAAAAACGGCCGTTACCGGGAATGTGTCGGATCAGATCGTCAAGCTCCTTGGCATTCGTGACGTTGCATCTTCCTCCGCCGGAGATGCCGAGCTTGCGCCCCAACTTGTCCCCTTTGTCGACGAGCAGCACCTTCGCTCCGGCGGCCGAGGCCGCAATACAGGCCATCAGACCGGAAGGGCCGCCGCCCACTACAATTACGTCCACCATAGGGTTCTTTCTCCTTCGCTTCGCTTTTTGCCGCCAGCCGGCTTCCTAATGACACCCATTGTATCGCGTTTTGGGCAAAAAGAAAAACGGGCCGCGCCTTTGCGCTGCCCGCTCGGGGAGTGCCCGTTCGTCTATGGGCGGGAAATCTGGACGCCGGAAGAAATGGAGTCCGGACGCCGACTCTGACATTACGCCGACTGTTCTGCCGATCTTTAGCGAGGCGAATCTCCGGCTACTCGCGACTGCTTCTTCGGGTTGTCCAAAGAAATTATCTTCTTCTCTCCGATGCGGCTTCCGTCGCCATGATCCAGTCCCTGGACGACGATGCGCGAAGGGTAGACAACGACGACCAGGCTTTCGCTTTTGACCGGATCGAGCGGCTGGTTGTCCGTGCCGTACACGAGACGCACGGAGGCGCTGCCGACGGCGGCGAATGCACCCTGCCATACCTGCTCGGTCGTCGCCAGGTCCCAGTGCGTATGACCGGAGAACAGAACGGCAAACGGATACTTGTCCAAAATAGCGCGAAGCCGCTCGTGCTGAACGACGCTTCGCTCGATCGTGCTGCCCGGGAGCGTACCCGGGAGCGGCTGATGGAGAAACACGAGGGCAGGCAGGAGGGGGCTGGTTTTCGTTGTCCCGGCTTCCGCACCGGTTTCACTTGACTCCCCGTCGGCTACGGTCTGAAGACGGCCTGCCGCCTGGTGAGCCGCCAGCCGCTCGTCGAGCCAGTCCAATTGTTCCTCCGATAAATAAGCGTCCTCGCCGATCGTCTCGTCGACGTCCCGGTACGCTTCGCCGCTCATAAACAGGAAGGGGATACCGCGAACCGACGTTTCATGGTAAGGCTTGTCATACGAGAAGAAGCGCGTGAACTGGTCGACGGCCTGCATGGAGCTCCATGCCGCACCCAGACTCCTGTAATCGTAATGGTCGCCGTGCAGCCACATCCGGTAATACTCATGGTTGCCCATCGTCGCTTGCACGGGGGCGTGCCGGTTCTGATCGAGCAATGTACGGAGCGTGTCGAAATCTTCTTGCAGCCCGTTCGTCAAATCTCCGTTTAAAATGAGCATATCCGCGTCCGGCTTTATGCTATAATGATCTTGAAGCGCTTTCACGAACATCTTCTGCGATTCGATGTCGGATTTTTGCACATGGATGTCGCTTAATAGCGAGAAGGTAGCAAGCGGCCGTTCGGCGTCCCGGGCTTTCCCGGCTTCAATCGCCGTATGACTGCCTGTATCCGGGTAGAGAGTTCCCGGATCAACCTCATCTGACCGCAAACCCGTTTCCGCCGCTTTGGCCAAAAAATCCGGGAAAGACGACCTTGCGAAAAGCTGAACAAGAGGCAGCCGGTCCAGATGGGTGGACTGCTCCGGGGGAGCGGAAGACGGATCTGCAATCGAGAACGCCGCCCAAGCCAACGTTCCGATTACGACAAGCGACCAACCGGCGAAGCGTATCTTTCTCAAAAGGCGTTCCCTCCATTTGTTCAATGTCTCCAGTTGTTATTACCCCGGATTGGCTGAAATTGACACAGAAATATGTCGAATTACGCCAAAGCCGTTTTTCATTAGGTTGTATAGAACTCTTTTACTTATACATGAGAATTGGAGTGATTGCGATTGCCGGAGCTTGTTTCCTGGGGCCCTTTCACGATTCAAACCGGTCTGCTGGCGGTTGTTGCGGCTTCGGTAACGGCCATGCTCGCGGTTCGGGCGTTATCCCTGACGAAGGGGGCTCCCGCCAAGGCGTCGGCGGAATTGCTGCAAAACGCCGCTTTTCTCGTACTGATCGTCTGGAAGTTTGGGCATGTTCTATTCGCGCCCTCTGTCGTCTGGGACCGTCCGCTTGCGCTGCTGATGATGAACGGAGGGGGAAGGGAGGCGAGCCTGGCGGTTGCGGCGGCTATTTTCTATTTATTCGTCAAGGTGAAGCGTTCGGGGATTCCTTGGCGGCTGTTTGCCGATTTGACGGCCTTTGGAGCAACGGCGGCCGCAGCGGTTTATTGCGCCATAGCATGGAAATACGGGGAGCGGACCACGGTTCCATGGGGCGTCATGCTGAATGATCCAGAGTACCGCTACCATCCCGTTTCCGCTTATGCGCTGATCGTGGCCGTTCTGGTGACGCTGCTGCTTTGGCTCAAACGGGGGACGGCCGGAGACGGGACTATGTTCCGCACCGCCGCCCTTTATATGGGAAGCGGCTTGCTGCTGGTTTCATTCTGGGACGTTCCGCCGGAGCGAACGTACGGGCTGCTTTCGGCCTTTCAATGGCGGATGCTCGTTCTGGCCGGCATAGGCATTATTTCCCCGCCTTCGATGCATAATAAGGTCGGAAAGGAGATGAACGTTTCCGTGTCGAACTCGCATACCGATCCGCAGAAGTCTTTGGAGCAAAACCGCCAGGACAGCCAAAACGCCAAAAAAAGCCGCAATGCCGACGTGTCCGCCGACAAGAAGCTGGCCGGACCGAATCGGCCTTCGGTGTAACGTCACGGAGCAGCCTATGGACGATCAACCGCACAACAAAGGGCAGGACGAGCCGCTCGATCCGTTCGAGATCAACTTCCTGCCGCAGTTTACCGAAGACAGAGGGCCTCGCCGCCCGTTCGTCAACGAATTCGGGGTGACGATCGGGGATCATATCTACGAGTCCCGGGAATCGCCGCTCAGCCAATGGAGCAAGGATACCGATCCGATGGTTATGACAGGGGACCGCTGGGTGCATCCGTTCAAGGACATCGGCTTCCAGACGGCGGAAAACCGCGATTATTTCGAGAAGGGTATCGCTCCCGGAGCATCGGGAGAACGCTTTATGCACCCGGACAAAAATGCCGCTTACGAAAGCGCAACGGGTAAGGTCGATGATGACGAGATGCCGGACGATGACGGAGAGCCTGATGATGACGGGGAGCTGTTGGACAGGGAAACCGACACTCCGTAAGCAAGCTTTCGGGTATTGCCCGGGGGAGCTTTTTCGGCAAAGGTCTTTGCTTCGGCAAGTTGGAGATGTATAATAAGGGGAAACCCATACATTTTCGATTCGAGCCTTTCGAATCTTGAAGGAGTGAAGCCACCATGGCCATGTCATTCGAAGCATATATGCGCGATATGATTCAACCGATGCGCGACGAGCTGACGCGTCTCGGCATTCAGGAGCTGCGGACTCCGGAAGAAGTCTCCGAGCAATTCGATCAAGCGAAAGGAACTTCGCTCATCGTCGTCAATTCCGTCTGCGGCTGCGCCGCCGGCCAATGCCGTCCGGGCGTTGCCCAAGCTCTGCAGCACGACGTTACCCCGGATCACCTGTTCACGGTGTTCGCCGGACAGGATAAGGAAGCGACAGCCAAGGCGCGCGAGTTTTTCTCGCCGTACCCGCCGTCCTCCCCTTCGATCGCGCTGATGAAGGACGGAGAACTCGTCCACATGATCGAGCGCCATCAGATCGAGAACCGCTCGGCCGAGCAGATCGCCGCGGACCTCGAAGAAGCGTTCGACCGTTATTGCCGTTAAGGCATAAAGCACCGAGAGCCGTCGGAATTCCGACGGCTTTTTGGTATGAAGCTAGCAGATAATACCTACGTCTAGGCAGGCAAGCCGAACTTCCGTCAATATCTGCTATTTGGACAAAGCTCCCTTGCTCGGAATTCGCATATATTCGGTGCGCGAACGTGGAAGATCGATTGCCTGAACCATAATCCCTTCTTCGTTTACCGTAACGATATTGTACCCGCACATATCGACAAACTGAAAATGCTGCCTGCCTTCCTCCAACTCCGCGGTGAAAGCGGTGCCTGCGGCTACGATGTGGAAGATACCTTGGCTGATTCCGAATAAGTTCGAATGAACGTGCCCAGCAAAAACACCCTTTACATCCGTCCCAGCTATAACGCGGGCGATTTGCTCGCGGTTCTCGACGAGCAATCCTTTGGCTGTATACCCGCCCAGACTGATCAACGGATGATGAAGGGCGACGATTGTGCCTTTGGGCGCCGGCGTCTGAAGCTGATTCTCCAACCAGGACAGTTGTACATCGTCGATCCGACCGCCGGGCTGACCAGATACTTGGGAATTCAGGCCGATAAGACGCAAGCCTTGAATGTATTGAACATAATAGAATGGATCTTCTGAGGGCGACTCACCAAGATAGCCTTGGCGAAATGCGGACAGATGATCGTGATTGCC
This sequence comes from Paenibacillus hodogayensis, assembly GCF_039536325.1. Lineage (NCBI taxonomy): Bacteria > Bacillati > Bacillota > Bacilli > Caryophanales > Paenibacillaceae > Paenibacillus > Paenibacillus hodogayensis. The sequence continues at coordinate 150,475 of NZ_BAAAYO010000012.1, read as the reverse complement.
GAGGACAACATAGACGGGTACTCCGAGTTGCCGGGAAGCTTCATCGAAAAGAGAACGAATGAAGATGTAGTCCTCTACGTCCCCTCCATGAGAAAGATCTCCTGTAACAAGAACAAACTCGGGGTCAACTCCGGTTTCGCGAACATGACGAATGGTTTGCTCTACCTTCTCAAAGTGGTTGGAAGTGGGAAATTGTCCATTCTTCCCTGGGGCATTTAAATGGGTGTCGGTCAGGTGTACGAATCTCATCATCTGCTATTTTCCCCTCTATACAAAATATTTACAGTTTACAACTATGGGACGATTGCGAGCGACTGCCGATTTTAAAGACGCCAACCTTCGAAACGAGGCCGGGCACTACCGGCTCCCCCTTTAGACCAAACACCTATTTTGCAGAGCTTCTCGTCTCGATTTCGTCAGGCCGAATTCCTCGGAGAAATAGGTCTCATAGTCGCCGTACGTCTGCTTAATCGATCCGAGAGCCGCGTCCATGTATGCCTCTTTGATCTCGAGCATATGTCCGATATTTTGCAGCTCAGCTTCGTCCGCATGAGCGGCAAGACGCTCGAGAAGGTTTCGGTTGAATGCTTTCATCGTTTCGTTGGTCAATAAATAATCTTCCATGACCGTGTTTTCCGGAACTCCAAGCGCCAGCAAGATCAGTGCGGCTCCGATGCCCGTCCGATCTTTGCCCGCCGTACAATGATGCAGGAGCCCGAGGTTATCCGGATTCTGAATCGTTTCCATCAACCGTTTGTACGACGGATTTTTAATCGGAAGCTTCGTGTACAAGGTCGTCATCGTCTCGTCGCCCCGAAACGACTTGAAAAAACCGTTCTTGATCAAATTGATGAAGAAGTATCCTTCTTTCCCTGCGCTTTCCGAATCGGACGGCATATTCATTCGGGGACGCAGCTCCGCTTCGATTGCCGGAATTCGGATATTCATAACGTCCGGAATAACCGGGTCCGGCTTTTTTTGCGCTTCATCATCGTCACGATAATCGAAGATTGTTCGAATATTCAAGGATTGCAGAGACTCCAAGTCTTTTTCCGACAATCTGGACAATTCGTCGGAACGATAAAACAAACCGTATTTCACCTTGCGTCCGTCTATCGTTGGATAGCCGCCCATGTCCCGAAAATTATGCGTGCCCTCAAAAGGAATAATGCGTTGCATGCCTATGCACCTCTTTGTCAATGTTAGGAACCGCCTCCAAGATACTGCCGTCAACCTTTGACGGCGCCTACCGTCAAGCCTTTCACGAAATATTTTTGGAAGAAGGGGAATACGATCAGCAGCGGAACAATCCCGATTGCAGCTATGGCCATGCGCATGGAGGCGAGTGGAAGTTGGCTCGTCACGACGACCTCCATCGATGACTGTAAAAACTGCGCATCGAGCAGCATCCGGTTGAGCATGTTTTGCAGGCTGAAGTACCGGCTGTCGGTCAAGTAAATCAGTCCGTTAAACCAATCGTTCCAGTACTGAATCGTGTAGAGCAACCCGACCGTAGCCAGTACCGGCGTCGACAGAGGCAATACGACTTTCGTGAAGATTTTCCACTCGTTCGCCCCGTCGATATAAGCTGATTCGATGATCGGCTTCGGAATCGAGGTTGCGAAAAACGTTCGCATCAGGATGACGAAAAATCCGTTCATCAGCAAGCCTGGAATGATAAGCGCCAATATCGTATTTTTTAAATTGAAGAAATTGGTATACAGCAAGTAGGTCGGTACGAGGCCTCCGTTAAACAACATCGAGAAAAATACGTAGAATGCCAGTATGTTGCGAAAAGGCATTTCGGTCCGCGACAACGGATAGGCCAGCAACGCCGTTAGCGACAATCCTGCAATTGTTCCAATCGCCGTCACGAGAATGGTAATCCCGTAAGCACGGAGTATATTCGATGAGTTCGTCCACAAATATTCATACGCCGAGAAACTGAAGGATTTGGGGACGAAGGCGTATCCATGGCGAATGATTTCTATGTCGTCCGTAAGAGAAGCGGAGATCAGCAGCCAGAATGGCAAGATACAGAAAATTGAAAATACCAGCATAACGATGTTGATCGACCATTGATAAAGCTTTCCAGACGATGGCATGGAGCGCTCCTTTCTAGAACAGCGCATGGTCTTTGTTGAATGTTCTCACTACCGCATTGGAAGCCAGTACTAGAACAAATCCGACGAGCGCTTGATACAAGCCTGCGGCCGATGACATTCCGATATCGCCCATATTGATCAATGCACGGTATACATACGTATCGATCGTATTCGTGACGGGCATCAAGGCCCCCGTGTTGAGCGGCACTTGGAAAAACAGGCCGAAGTCGGAATAGAAAATGCGTCCTATCGCCAATAGCGTCAAAATCGTAATAACCGGCGCAATAAGCGGGATCGTAATCATCCGGATTTGCTGTAGACGGTTCGCGCCGTCTATTTTGGCCGCCTCATAGTACTCTTGATCGATGCCGATAATCGCAGCCAAATAGATGACGCAAAGATGGCCGACGCCTTTCCATGCGTGTACGATCGTCAGGATCCATGGCCAGTACTTCGTTTCGCTATACCAGGAGACAGGCTCAAGGCCGAACAGGGGGAGCAGGGTCTTGTTCATGAAGCCTTTCTCGACGTCCAGGAAAGCGAGTGCAAGGTAGCCGACGATCACCATGGAGATCAAGTGCGGAAGCAGAAGTATCGTTTGGTACGCCCTCGATAAAACGCGCTTGCGGATTTCATTCAACAAGATCGCGAGCGCAATTGCGATAGCCGTATTCAAGATAATAAACGCCAGATTATACAACAGGGTATTGCGAGTAATGATGTAAGCATCCTTCGTCTTGAACAAGTACTCGAAGTTTTTGAAGCCAATCCACTCGCTCCCCCATATCCCCTTTGCGAAATTGACGTTCTTGAACGCAATAACGATGCCGAACATCGGCAAATAGTTGTTGATAAGAAAATAAAGCAGGCCCGGCAGCGTCATGAGCACGAGAATCCAATACTTTTTGGCTTTTCTCGTCTCGATCCGCCATACCGACATTTTCCTTTCTAGCATTGTTATCCCCCTCTTTATCCGCGAAGGCACAAATAATCCCCCCGCCCGGGACATTCCGTCTTTGACGGGGGGGGCGTTTGCATTATTTGTTCGCCGCAACCCAAGCGTCGAGCTGTTTTTGTTTTTCGGCGATGACCTTATCGATGCCCGCCGCCCTTACTTGCTTGATATATTCGGGCAATACTTTCGCGGGATCTACCGTTCCGGTCTCCAAAGCAAGGGTGTACTGGTTCGTCACATTCACAAGCGCCGCGATTTCCGTCTTAACAGGCTCCGGATTGTAGCTGAAACCGAGCGCTTTCGATTTTTTGGCGTTTTTATTGAATTCCGCCAGCGTTTTGTTCCGGTCCGGTTCTTCCCCGTTGAACAAATAGGAGTGGAACATATTCCCGAACAGCCAGTTTTGGTAAGGATAATAACCGCTATTCGATGCGTTGACGCCCGGCGCGAAGTCGATGACGTTATCCGATTTTTTTACGTAATGCTGCCCTTCGATTCCCCAATCGAGCAAGTTGATCAACTCTTTGTCCGTATACATCAAATTGAGCAGCATCATGGACCGTTCCGGGTCTTGCGCGTTTCTCGGAATGCTCCACATATACGCGGTGATGTTGACATTGGACGCGACGGCCGGCAGCAGGGGTACTTGGACCAACTCTACCCCTAAAGATAAGGAATTCTGCTTTTCGCTGAACGGACTCATGTGGTGGAACGTCGAGAAGGCTTTACCCGACTTGAACAGATTTTGCCAAATTTCCGTATTGGTTGCGGCATCTTTGGCGATGTATCCGGCCAAATACCACCTTCTTGTCGTGTCCAGCATTTTGGCGTATTCCGGAGTTTCAATCCAGTTAACCACTTTCAACCCGTTATCGTGCCCCGGCAGCACGCCATACGCGTCTCCCAAAGGATCCATAAAGCCTCCATAGAAGGGATTGCCGAGAACCGAGTTGGCATACTTGATGACCGGAACGACATCGGGCTCGTTCTCCTTGATCGTCTTGTATACGGCGTCCAGATCATCCAACGCTTTGATCGCTTTCGTATCGATCTTGTACTTGTCCACAAGATCTTTGCGCATCGTGACGCCGAAGTCGGCCGCCAGGTCCCGGATACTCGTAATACCATATGTCTTTCCGTTGATTTTGGTCGCATTCAAGTAGACCGGGCTCTGGTCCTCCACCGCTTTTTTTGCGCCTTGACCGTATTTGTCCAAGTAGTCGTCAATGGCGAGATAGTGGCCCTTGGCCACTTGCTGCTCGTATGTGCCGCGACCGCTTACGATGAGATCCATTTTCTCGTTGCCGGACAGCATGAGCGTGGTTTGCTGCGCCCAAGCGCCTTTCGTAATTTGTACGAGCTTCACGGTGGCGTTGATTTTTTCCTGCGTTATTTTGTTGATTTTGTCTTGTACGGCCTTCAAGTCCTTTTGTTCGGTAGAAACGGGAAACACCATCGTCAATTCGACAGGCTTCAGATCCGGCTTTGCACTGTTCGACGGCTTGGAAGTCTCGCCCGCATTCGGTTGGCTGACCGGGCCCGAGCTACAGGCGGTGACGAGCATCGACGATGTCAACACGGAAATCAGAAGCGTTCCGGCTCTCTTCATGCTTACCTTCATGTTCGTGTAAGTACCCCCCATTAGAAGTTGTGTTGTCGCTTGCTACTTCTTATTTTATTGGAGTGCCCGTTCACCCGCTTTCAAGAATCCGTTCTCGCAGTTTTGAGTTTCCGTCCAAATAAAAAGAAAAACGCCTTTCCGGCGTCTTGAAGTTCATAATAGGTTTACATGCCCGAAAAACGTTTTCGATATTCCTGAGGCGTCATCAACACTTCCTTTTTGAAGAGAGTGGAGAAATAAGAGAAATTCGCAAAGCCTGCCGCCAAAGCGACGTTGCTGATCGACGTTTCCGATTTGGCCAGCAGTTCTTTCGCAAGATGAATCCGTTCCTTCAGCACATATTCCGATATCGAAAGACCTGTTTCCTTCTTAAACAGCTTGACCATGTAGTCGGGACTGAACCCGATGTAGTCGGCAATGTATTGCCTGGACATGTCCTGGTCGATATTTGCCGTTATATGCCGCTTGATCTTGTCCACCACCGTCTCGTTGGAGCCAAGCGTTTCGATGGAAGTCATCGCAAGTTCAAGTACGTCTGTAACCAAATCTTGCAGATCCTTGACGCTTTCGACGGCGGATGAAATACGTTCTGGCGCGAAATGATCCGCCAACATCTCGTCCGCATGAACTCCTTTCTCCTGAAGCGTCTGAAGCACCATGTGCAGGAAGCTCAAATAAAACTGCTGCAGGCTTTTCGAGTTCAACCCTTCGATCTGCTTGAGCGACTCCACAAACTGCTGCGACTCGACGATAAGCTTCTTCTTGTCCCCCTGCTTAATCAGCTCCGACCATAGTTTCATTGGAGGCAGAGGAAACGACGTTTCCTGCGTGATCTTCTCGTCAATGAGCACGACCCGATTGACGGCGTTCACCTGCTTCTTTCTTAGCGACTCCAAATCGTCCGCCATGTCGCGCACACGGAATATTTCAGCCGGCAGGCCGATATAGCATGACAAATGGCAATTCAAGCGTTGATTGCACACTTCGATGAACAGGCCGAAGCGTCTCATGATTTCTTGACGGAATTCCTCACCGCTCTCCGCATCTATCTCATGTCCCGTAGGAAAGAGAGCCAACAACTGATTGGCCTTGACGCGAACGAGGTGAGCCGCGGCCACCGGTCGGATAACGATCTCCTCCAAGGCATTCGTCAGCTCAGACTCCATAACGGGCGCATCGCGTTCGCCAGGTTCTTGCTCCCAGTGCTGGATGCCGATCAAGACAGGCAAAAACTTCATCCCGTCCGTGTACGGGATATTGTTCTTCCAGATTGCTTCCCTAATGCTCTCCGGTTGAGACGGAAAGACCTGATTCAGGAGATCCTGCCAGAATCGCTCGATGACGATCGAGGCTGATTTTCGGTCTTTGCTTATTTTCTCGATCAGCTTCTTCACGACTTGCTCCAGCTCTTCGGGCAGTGCAGGCTTGAGCATATACTCGAAGCTCCCTAGCTGGATCGCCTTCTTCGCGTACTGGAAGTCAGCATGGCAAGTCAGGAAGACGCACTCCGTCCAAGGCTGCTCTGTTCGCACCCACTCGTAGAGCTCGAGTCCGTTTCCTTGAGGCATCTCGATATCGCATATCATAATGTCGAACGAATGTTTGGAACATAACTCCTTCGCTTGTCGAGCATTGTTCGCTATGGATACGTAAAAGATACCGAGATTCGACCAGTTCACGCTTGCCCTGATGCCGTTTGCGATATATTCTTCGTCGTCTACAATCAATAACCGGTACATGTTCCTGTTCCTATCCTTTCATGATCGGCATAAAAATATTGACGATAGCGCCGTTATCGTTTGAAAATGCGATGGTTGCTTGATCTCCATACAACAGCCGCAGTCTTTGTCGGGCATTCCAGATCCCGATATGCTCGCCTTCCTTTGTCGTCAAATTAATCTCTTGTCTCAACTTCTCTAGTACTTCGATCTCATAACCTGGACCCGTATCGCGAATGCGGATATGAAGCTGATCCCCATCGTCCCGGCTAACCTGTTGGATTGAAATTTCGATATGGGTAGGTTCGTCCGTGTTGACCGCATGCTTGATCGTGTTTTCCGCAAAGCTCTGAATAATCAGCGGCGGGATGCAGCAATCGAGCAGGTCGTCCGGGATTGAAATGGTGTACGTTAAGCTTCTCGGAAAGCGGATCTTCTGAATGTTCAAATAATTGTTCGTATGGCCCAGTTCGTCTTGAACTCGAACATGATCGGTGTGGCTGCGGAACATGAAGCGGAAATATCGGATTAAAGAGAGGGAGAGCTCTTGGATCAAGCCATATTTCTTCTCCTGGGCCAAATAATAAACGATATTCAGACTGTTCAAAAAGAAGTGCGGGTTGATTTGCAGCTGCATATGCTTCAGCTCCGCTTTCTGATTGATCAATTGCTCTTCGTAGACATCGATTTTCAGCTTCTGTATGTCTGTCACCATGCTATTGAACGTCTCGTTCATCAGCTCAAATTCATTGGAAGTCGGCTTCTTCGCGATTCTTGTCTCTAACTGACCCTCTTGGATCCTGCGCATAGCCAGTACGATCCGGTTAATCGGACGGAGCACGACTCTTCGCATGAAATAAAAAGTCAGTAATAAAATGAAGACGCTCCCTAGCGCGATGAATAAAATAATCCTCTGCAAATAAGGCAGCTTCTGGAGAATGCCTTGATCGGGGACAACCGCGACCAGCCCGAAATCCCCTTTGTCTGAATGATCACCGATCACCAGATACCGATCATCCATACCGCTTAATCGGTACGAATTAGGCGTATAGGACAAATCGATTCCACGTTCTCTGAAAAAGGATTCGTTCTTTAGCGGCTCATGGTTGCCATCGACCAGAAGCGCCCTACCATCCGCGCCGAGATCCAGGAGATCGAGCGGCCCCGTCACATCACGCGCATTTACGCCAGCCCCTATATATAAACCGCCAACCTTGATGGTATATAACAAATAATCCCTGTCAGAAAGGCGGAATACGGACCATCTTCTCGTTTCAAAATGTCCGTCATCAATAAGCGAGACGATGGCATCTTGAATAGATTGATTGTCGAAGTTGGCCGAACCCGTCTGCTTTGGCGCATACACCAGATCTTGGTTTAGGGGCGAATAAACGAAGAAATAGTCCAGTCCCTCATAATACGTTGCGTTATTCACTAACTGTTTAAATTGCCAAATGCGTTCCATTTTATACAAATCGATATCGATCCAGGGGGAGCGATCAAGAATGTACAAACCCGTTTCTTCCGAAGCATATTTCAGCAAGTAATTATCGATGTCGCTTAACGACTTGTCGATCAACCCCATATAAAGGCTGATCATGTTGCTGTTAGATTGCGCCACCTGGTTGCGCACGACCTGGATCGAATAGAAGTTAGTATAGATTAAGAATAGGACAATCGGCAGCATAACGAACATGAGGCCTGCGATCAGTTTAAATCGGAGCGAGTTGAATAGGGAGGAAACTGGTTTTCTCATGTTGTCAAAGTTCCCTTCGACCTTTTAATGATTATTATTGTACCATATGGACGGTTTTACTTTTACAACTCGTTTTCCCATATCCCCGATGATTCTATCTTGGTGCAGGTACAAGAATGAAGAATTGGTGCAATTTGAGCCGAAGCCTCTACACATGCCTGGTGCAGACCGATATAATAATCACAAAATGGGACGGGAGACCGGAGGCTATGAGGCACAGGCTTCAAAACTACTACGTCAATATGATCGTGAAGCTCACATTATTTACGACCCTGGTTGTCCTGCTTCTGTCGCTTCTGCTGTACGCCAGCTTTCGCAACTACAACATTAAGACGATCAATCAATTGAACGAGAACCTGATGGTTCAGTTCATTCATAACGCGGAGCAGATTCATGCCTATTTGCGGAGTTATTCGGTTTCGCTGACGAACAATACCGATGTGAAAAATTTGATGTTCGGAGAAGATTTGTCCGTCTACGAGACGTTGGGCAGTATGCGCGCGGTGGATCTGCTGTTGGAGGCGAATCCGTACCTCGAATCGATCTACGTGTACAACGGACGGAGCGATACGTATTATGTGGTCGGAGCCAACTCTGTCATTCGCAAGGGCGGCGAGTTCGATGCCGAGCTTGATGCGGTCCTGAAGGGGGACGCGCCTATCCCGCGCTTAACGCCTATTCCGCGGAGATTGCCGGGAATAGAGGCGGAAGCGGGTAAGGATACTCAGGTTTTCACGTATATTGTGCCGGATTTTTTTCGGGATGGCCAAACGTTGAAGAGTGCGCTGATCCTCAATGCCAAAGTGGACAGCTTCCTTCATAACGTGGCGGCCAAGTCCGAAAGCGGCTCCGGCATGATGGATATGAAGAGTTTGTGGTTTCTGGGCCGTGAAGGCGAAGTGCTGGCCCATACCAATAAGGCATTGTTTCTGCAAAACGTGGCCGGACGCGAAGATGTCAAGCGGATGATGGAGTCGGGGGAGAGGTCGGGCTACTTTACCGACAGGCAGGAAGGAAAAACCTCGGTCGTCACCTACGTGCGCAGCGAACTGCTCGATTGGATGCTGGTCGGGGCGACGCCTTACGAAGCGGTCGCCGGGTTAGCCGAGCGAGTGCGCGGACTATCCCTGATCATCGGCATCTTGATGCTCACCGTCGGCTTGGTTGCGGCTATTGCGTTGACGAGAAATTTGTACGCGCCGGTGAGGCGGCTGCGCAACAAGTTCAGTCCCTATGCACCCGCTGGCCAAACTTCCGCGCCGCATGCCAACGAGTTCGAGATGATCTCGGAGGCGTTCTCTCTGGCTCATCACAAGCTTCGCGATCTGGAGCAGTTCAAGAACAGCAAGCGGCAGGTGCTCAAGCAGAAAACTCTTGAGGACTACGTCCGTACCGGGCTGCCGCTCGGACGCCGCGAGCAGGAGTGGCTCGACGAATCGGGCATTCGCCTCAGTCCTCGCCGTCCAGCCGTTGTGGCGGTGCTCCGTATCGACCGCTATTCGGCATTTTGTGAAACCTACAATGAATCCGATCGCGCGCTGCTGCGGTACGCGCTGACGAATATGTTAAGCGAGATCATCCGTCCCGGCGGCGAATGCGAGGCGGTCGATATGGGCGCGGATCAGACGGTCGTGATCCTGAACGTTGAGCCGGACAGCCAGCATGGCCCGGGATGGGAAGCGCGGCTGGCGGAAAGCTTGGAGCAGGCCCGGCGGAGCTTCGAGCGATATTGCGGCGTCAGCTTCTCCGTCTTCGTCAGCGAGCCGATGGCGCTCCTGCGTGAGGTCCCGCAGGCGTATCGGGATGCGCTGGAGCTGTCTCAAGAGCGGATCAAGGCGGGGCATGGCTGTATGCTGTTTCGCTCGGAGGTCGGAGCGGCGCAGCCGACATTTTTCAATATTAATCATCAACTGCTCGAACAGCTGCTGGAGGCCATCAAGGAGGCCAAGCAAGACAAGATGGAGGACACGTACCGCCGTCTGACGGAACTGCTCCAGGCCAGCGATTACAATAATATTATGTTCACCCTCTCGTATTTGTCCGCCGCCATCTTCAATCAGCTTCATGTGATGGAGGGCAACCGGACGATTTCGTTCGGCTTAAGCTTCTCCGAGTTCGACAAGAGGTTGAAGGCGATGGAGACGTTCGAGGAGATCGACGCGGAGTTTCTGGATTTGTTCCGTACGATCGTCCAGCGCATCCAAGGCAGCCAGCAGGACCGCACGAACCTCATCGTGGCGCAGGCGCTGCGCTATATTGAGGAGCATTATGCGGATGCGGCTTTGTCGCCGCAGCAGATCGCCGATCTGTTCAAGCTGACTCCGGCGTATTTGAATAAGCTGTGCCGCGAGCGCACTTCCCGTTCCTTGAGCGACTCTATTACCGAAGTTCGGGTAGAGAAGGCCAAGCAACTGCTCGGCCGGACGAGCCTGACGATTGATCAGGTCATTGACCGAGTGGGATGGGAGAACAAGAAATACTTCTTCCGCATTTTTAAGAAGCAGGTCGGGGCGACTCCGACGGAATACCGCTTGAAGCTGAGCGTCGACCAGATCGACCGGTCGTAATTCGCGATCGCCGCCCTCTGAACGAAACGGGTTCAGGGGGCTTTTTTACACCAAAAATGCGCCTTCATACTCTGTTTTTATACCTATTCACCGATTTTGCCTCTTATCCGAGGACGGGGCGATCCGCTACGATGGGGTCAAGACAAATCGTATCCAACCCCACGTAAGGAAGGTGTATCGCCTATGAGCAAGGTCCGGCCTGCGATGAGGCAACAGACGTTGGCTTCTTCGAATAGGGGCGCAGGCTTACTTCGGTGGTGGAAGCCGTTTAAGAAGAACCGGTTTCTTCTGCTGCTGACGCTGCCCATGGTCCTGTATATTTTGGTCTTCAAATATGTTCCGATGTTTGGGGCCGTCGTCGCGTTCAAGAAATTTCAATTCAACAAGGGCATTTGGGGAAGCGACTGGATCGGACTGAGCAACTTCCGGTTTCTGCTGGAGTCTCCCGACTTATGGCGTATCGTCCGCAATACGCTGGGCTATAATTCCGCTTTCATCGTGCTCAATCTGGCGGGCGCTCTCTTCGTTGCGCTGCTGTTGTACGAAATTACAAGCCGCAAGCTGCTGAAGGTGTATCAGTCGGTTATGTTCTTCCCTCATTTTCTCTCTTGGGTTGTCGTCGCTTATATGGCGTACGCCTTCCTGAATCCCCGGTCGGGAATGCTGAATCAGCTGCTGGAGTGGATGGGTCGGGCACCGCTCGATTACTACAACCTGGCGGAGCCGTGGATCTATATATTCCCGATCGCCCAGCTGTGGAAGGAGATCGGCATGGGCGCGATCATCTATTACGCCGCGCTGATGGGCGTCGACCCGACTTATTATGAGGCGGCCAAAATAGACGGGGCGAACAAGCTGCAGATGATTGTCCATGTTTCCCTGCCGGCGCTGTATCCGGTCATGACCATTCTGACGATTTTGGCTATCGGTCAAATCCTGGAAGCCGACTTCGGATTGTTCTACCAGCTTCCAATGAATTCGACAACCGTCTATGCGACGACGGATGTCATCGATACGTATATTTTCCGGGCATTAACGGTGAACGGGGATATCGGCATGTCGGCGGCGACCGGCTTGATCAAGTCCTGCGTAGGCTTTGTGCTGGTCTTGGCGACCAATGCCATTGTCAGAAAACGAAATTCCGATAACGCTCTGTTCTAGAAAGGAGGGGCCCATCATGCGGTCTACGCCCGGCGAACGACTATTTGCAGGCATCTCGCACGTCTTGATGATCGCGCTTAGCATCGGGTTCCTGATCCCGATTGTAGCGATCGTCTCCATCTCTTTGTCCGCGGAAGCGGATATCGCTCAAAACGGCTACAAGCTGCTGCCGGCCAAGCTGAATCTGGAAGCGTACAGTTACATCTTTTCTACGCCGATGACGCTGCTTCATGCGTATAAGGTGACGATCATCATATCCGCGGTAGGCACGCTTGTTTCCTTGATTATGATCTCGGCTTGCGCGTATCCGCTATCTCGCCGCGATTTCGCTTACCGCCGCATCATTACGTTTTATTTGTTCTTCACGATGCTATTCAGCGGAGGGCTCGTGCCCTTCTACATTTTGATGACGCATTACTTGCATCTGAAGGATACGTACGCGGCTCTGATTATCCCGAGCCTCGGCAATGTGTGGTTTGTATTTCTTATGCGCACGTTCTTCCAGCAGCTTCCGGAGGCGCTGGCCGAATCCGCCTCCATCGACGGAGCCAGCGAGCTGCGCATCTATACCCGCATTATTTTGCCGTTATCCAAGCCGGTGCTGGCTACGATCGGGCTGATGCAACTGCTCACGTACTGGAATTCCTGGTACCCGGCCCTGCTGTTTATTTCGCAGAAAGATTTGTATCCGCTTCAATACCTGCTTCAGGTGATGCTGCAAAATATCAATGAAATCGCCCGCAACATGCAGAACAACGTAATGGTCGATTTGACCGCGGCGGCAAAGCTCCCTTCGGAAAATATGCGGATGGCCATGTGTATATTGGCGATCGGTCCGATGCTGTTCGTGTTTCCTTTCTTTCAAAAATATTTTGCCAAAGGGCTGACCGTCGGCTCCGTGAAGGGCTGAGCGGGGCCAGTCGGCGAGTTCACGCCGGTTCGTCCGGCTTGACTATAGGAGCTTCATTTTATCCAGAACAGGGAGGGTCTCTATGCAGAAGATGAAGAAGAAAACGGGCGCAGGGTTGGCCGGCGTTTTGCTCGCAAGTGCGATGCTGTCGGCGTGTGGCGGGCAGCCGGCGGCACCGTCCGCGGAGGGAAACGGTTCGGAGGCGGCCAAGCAGCCTCCGCAGAAGCTGATCTGGTATATTCGCTACAGCGAGCCGGCCAATGCCAAGGCGGTGCTGGAAAAGGCGAATGCACTGATCCAAAGCAAGATTAATGCGACGCTTGACCTGCGCTATATCAATCCCGGCGACTATGAGAATAAAATGCAGCTGATCATGTCGTCCGGCGAAGAGTATGATCTGGCCTTCACGTCGGCCTGGGCTAACAATTACTTGAACAACGTCGACCGCGGCGCCTATATTCCGCTTGACGACTTGTTGGCCAAGTATCCCGATCTCCAGTCGATTCTGCGCAAGGAAGTTTGGAACGCCGTGAAGGTCAAAGACAAAACGTACGGCATTCCCAACAATCAGATCATGGTCAGCCAAGACGGCGTCTGGTTCAAGAAGGATATCGTCGATAAGTACGACCTGAACGTAGCGAAAATAAAAACGTTGGATGAGCTTAGCGGCGTATACGCCAAGGTCAAGGAAAAGGAGTCGAACCTGATTCCGGCGCGGATGGGGTCCGTCGCCTTCGGCTTTAAAGACTATGTGCCCAATGTGGAAAATTTGTTCTCTATCGATACGAATAACTGGAAAGTGTATGACAAGACGCAGAGCTATGTCGAAGAATACCGGACTTTCCGCGACTGGTACCAGAAAGGTTATTTCCCGCAAGACGTCGGCACGCTGAAGGATGAAACCAGCCTGATCAAGGCGGGCAAAGTATTCAGCCGTTACGGCCGGCAGAAGCCGGGGGGAGACGCGGAGCTGAAGGCGGCCTACGGCTTCGATGTCGTGCAAATTCCGACAGCCGCTCCGATTATCGGCCGCAGCGCCGCCTTGTCCACGCTGACGGCGATCAGCTCCACGTCCAAGAAGCCGGAGCTGGCGATGAAGCTGATTCATTTGATCAATACGGATAAGGAATTGATCAATCTGCTGTCGTTCGGTATCGATGGCCAGGATTATACGAAGCTCTCGGCGAACCGGGTCGAGAAGAAGCCCGGCGCTTACGAGGTTCCGGGATGGCTCCTCGGCAACGTATTCAACACGTACCTGCTGCCGGGCCAGCCTGACGACGTATGGGAGCAGACGAAAAAGATCAATGAGACGGCCAAGATCGATCCGCTGATTTCATTCAGCTTCGATAGGACCAATGTCGAGAACGAGATGGCGAGATTGACGGCGATTGAGAAGGAATTCCAGCCGATTCTGGACAATGGCCTCGACGACACCGAGAAGACGCTGAAGTTGCGCAGCGATAAAATGAAGGCGGCCGGTTTCGACAAGGTGCTGGTTGAAGTCCAGCGTCAGCTGGACGAGTGGAGAAAAAAGCAATAATAACGGCGCATTCCCTCGCGGTAGGCAAGCCAAACGCTCTCGGTCCGGTATTCCGCCCGACCGGGGCTTTGGCTGCTTATACTATAGATACCCAATGAAAGGGATGAAGTCATGGTCAAGAGCTTAAGAACGAGGCGAGGCTTGGCTTTCCTGCTGGCGTTATTGTGGTTGCTGCCGGCAGTGCTCATCCATCCAAAAAATGTAAGCGCTTCAACGTCGACCTATTACGTGTCGGTCGACGGCAGCGACAGCGCGGGCGACGGAAGTCTGGCGAATCCGTGGCGCACGATCCAGAAGGCCGCGAACGTCATGACAGCCGGCGACGTATGCATCATTCGGGGAGGCGTTTACCGGGAAACGGTCGTTCCCGTCCAGTCGGGTATCGAGGGAGCTCCGCTGACCTTCAGAAGCTACCCGGGCGAGACGGTGACGATCAGCGGCGCCGAGCTTCTCAGCGGCTGGACGGAAGACAGCGAGGCGCCGGGCCGACTGTACAAGGCTTCGATGCCATGGAGCCTGGGCTCGGGCAACCAGGTGTTTATCAACGGCACGATGGCGGGCGAAGCCCGGTGGCCGAACAACACCGGCTCGCTGTTGGAGCCGACGCTCGCCGAGATGACGGCGGGCAGCAACACGACGTTGACCGACAGCCGCATCCCGACGGGGGTCGACTGGGTCGGCGGGACGGCCTGGTTCGCCGGCGGAGCGGCTTGGGTCGGTCAGGATAGTACGATTACCGGGTTCAACCCGGCTACGGGGGTCATGACCTTTGCCTCCGTGAGAGCGAGCAATTCCAATTACGATGCGCAAATTGGCAATACGTATTATTTATCGGGGGTCAAAGGCGCCCTCGATGTCGATCGCGAATGGTGGTACGATGGCGCGGCTCAGCAATTGGTGCTGCAGCCTCCCGGTGGTTCTGCCGTCAGCTCGCTGCTGGTGGAAGCCAAGAAGCGTCTGTTCGGCTTCGACGTTTCCGGAAAGTCTTATATGGTGATCGAGGGCGTGGATTTGTTTGCGGCCGGCATCAAGACGAGCGATACGACGCATCATGTCCGCATCGACGGGATGAAGGCTTCGTACGTGTCCCATAACACTCGCAATCCGCAAAGCAACCCCGCCGCGGACAACAACGGCATCACGCTGCGCGGCGAAGCGAACGAGATCGTAAACAGCGAGCTCGCCTACAGCTCCGGCAGCCTGCTGGACGTCAAGGGGCAGAACCACCGCATCGTGAACAACTACTTGCACGACGGCAATTACGCGGGTACTTGGAACGGACTGATCTCAGCGGAAGGGAAAGGACATTATATCGCTTACAACACGCTTACCCGGTCCGGGCGCGACGTGATGAAGCTCGATAATCTGGAGCAGATGATCGTGGAGCGCAACGACTTGTCCTATGGCGGCCTCGTAACCAAGGACAGCGGTCTGATCTATACGGCGGGAGACGACGCGAGGCAGTCCGAGATTCGCTACAACACGCTGCACGATATGTACACGCATTTGGGGATGGGTATTTACACCGATAACCAGAGCACCAATTATATCATTCATCATAATGTGCTGTGGAATATTCCGAACTCGGACCCGATCCGGCTCAACTCGCCGAGCAATTACAACTTGGTCTTCAACAATACGGCGGGAACGAACACGAAAGGGATGGCAACTTGGGCGATCGTCTACCGCGGCGACATGTTCGGAGACCGTGTCTTCAACAACATATTCGCCGGCGGCGACATCGACTTCGGCGAGTCGCGAGGATATGCGCAGAGCCATAATCTGCTTGCCGGCCTCGATCCGTTGTTTGAACATGCCGCCCAGCACGATTTCCGACTGCAAGCCTCCTCTCCCGCGATTAATGCGGGGCGTGTCATTCCGGGCATTACGGACGGCTACGCCGGCACGGCTCCCGATCTGGGCGCTTACGAATACGGCCAGCCTCTGTTCAAGACGGGGCATGATTTTGCCCAGCCCCCGGTGATCGGCGCGGTTGTCCAACAGGCGCCTCCTTATGTGAATCTGGTACGCAACAACGGGTTCGAGTCCGGCGATCTCCAGTCGTGGACGGTAACCGGCGGCAAGGTAAAGGCGATTTATTCGCCCGGAGGAGCCTGGTCGTCCGAGATGGCGGCCATGCGCATTCAGAGCGGAGGCGTTCAGCTCAAGAGCGCAGGCTCCGAGCTGACGCAGACGGTGACGGGGCTGCAGCCGAATACGCGCTATACGTTTTCGCTGTGGACCAAGACAAGTGCCGACCAAGCGCTTGCTTCCTTCGGCGTTCGGGATTACGGCGGGCCTACCGTTAATCGGCAGGTGTACGGCACAGGCTGGAAGCAGCATACGCTTGATTTTACGACGGGCATTTCGGATACCTCCGCAACCGTCTACTTGGGTCAGGCCGGGGCGGGCAGCGGCGGCAGCGAGATCGTCGAGCTGGACACCCGGACCATGGAGGGAACGGCCAATGCGTGGCTGGAATACGATGTGACATCTTTTATCCAGGCGCAGGCAGCCGACGATCGGGTGGCCACTTTGAACATGAAGGGGGCTTTGAGCCGTACGACCTTCGCCCTGAAGCGCAGCGGAGTCAATCAGCCGAAGCTGGTGGTGAAGCTGGCCGGCACGGCGACGCTGGTCGAACTGGCGGCAACGGACAGCGCCGGGGTGCGGCTGCGTACCGGCACGACCGAAGCGGAGACGACCCATGCGAACCCGACGTCCTTTAATGCGGCCAACTGGAACAGCGGCTATCAAGAGGAATTTTATTTGAAGTTCCCGCTGGATCAACTGGCCGGAAGCACGATTACGGAAGCGAAGCTGAAGCTGCTGGCGAACGGCGTCGCCGCGGCGGGAGCCAAGAGTACCGTCTATGGCCTGGCCGACGATAGCTGGACGGAGTCGACCTTGACCTGGAACAACAAGCCGCAGGCGGTGGAACAGATCGTCAGCTATGACGACATCGGCGTGATCCTGCCATTGGACGATCAGTCGGCGGGCGACGCTCTTCGGGCGCTTATTCTCGATGCTCGAATGCTGCATGCGCGCGCTTCGACTGCCGGAGAGTTCTCCTCCGCCGTGCTGGCCGACTTTGCGGCGGGCATCGACGAAGCCCGGCAGACGGCCGATGACCCGGCTGCTACGCCTGCGCAGTTGAACGCGGCGCTGGAGCAGCTGAAAGCCAAGGAGGAATCGCTGCAGGCCCGCAGAGCGCTGCTGGGAGCGATTCAAGCCGCCCAATTGCTGGTGCAGCAGACGAAGGCTGGCACACTGCCGGGACAATATGCCGCCGGCGACAGGAGCGAGCTGCAGCAAGCGGTGACGCTAGCCCAGGCGTCGTTTAATGATGCGGACCCGGACAAGACGGCACTGGCGGCGGTGATGCAGCAGCTCGATACGGCAGCGAATCTTTATGACGCCCGTGTAGTAGCGACCCCGGTAGACGATCTGCCGAAGCTGCGGTTGGATGCCATACTGGGCCATCCTCAGGGCTGGTCGGAGAGCTACGGCTCCGTAAGCGGAGGCTGGTCCCGCTTCTCCAAAGACTATACGCGCTATACGGCTGCCCCGTACGGCAGCGGTCTGTTTGTACTGGACCTGAAATACAGTTTTCTCCAAGTAGCCTCCGAATGGCCGGGCATCCTGCTTCGTTCCCAGAAGCCTGCCGGTCCGCTCAATCAGGATACGACGTATATCGTGATTTTCAAGGAAGGGGTTTGGGAACTGCAGAAGTGGGTGGGAGGGAAGCAAACCCTCTTCAACACGTACCCGAATACCCGATTCGACGGAACGGCGACGCCGGTCTATGTGGGGGCCGTAAACGTGGAGGACGGGGTCCGGCTGCTGCTTTATGTGAATGGGCAGCCAGTGTTCGACTGGATCGACCGTCAGGCTCCGATCTACCAGAGCGGTTACTTCGGGTTCGTCTCTGCCGGTCAGTCCGGGGATATTGACGCAAAGCCGCTCCATCGGCCCGAGCTGGCGCTCACGGGGCCGTCTTCGGTGCAGGCGGGCGCGCAGCTGGACCTGAGCTTGCGAGCAAGCGGAGTGGCGGATACTCTACAGGAAAGTGTATCCGGCGCCGTCTATGGGGGCCAGGCTGCAATACGCTTCGACCCCGCGCGCTTCGACTTTGTAGGGGCGACCGCCTCGCACGGTTCGACGCTTCTTCAGGTGATTCCGGGAACCGAGCCGGGAACGCTGACTCTTCAATGGTCGGACGCCTCCGGGGTACGGCTGGATGAGGGAGAGGCCTTCGTCGGACTCGCGTTCGAGGCGAAGACAACCGAGGGTTTCGGGGGCTTCGAGCTGTCGAATGCGGAGCTTCGGGATGCGGCGAGTGCGGCCATTGCGGCTATTCCGCTTTCGCTCCGGGTGGAGGTGAAGAGCGGGACACCGTAACCCCGTATTGAACGATTGAAACGTGGAACGGTCTCGAAACTTCGTTTGGTTCCTTCAGGCGTGCCGTATGCTGGCGTGATTTATGAAAAGACAGCCTTCGTTGGTGGCTGTCTTTTTGCTATGCGGAATTAGACCTTGTCTTCGTCTTTTGTGTCGCCGTTTACAAATACCCTTTCTTCGACTACGGCATAGCTTATTAGCGCCGTGATCGCAGGTGTGGTAGGGGCCTTTGGTCGGGAGAATGAAGACGTCAAAGGAGAAAAGAGGACGTGCACCGATTTGGTTTAAGTGCATTGTTGTTCGCGGTTAGGGAGAACGATGTTGATCGACACTGGAAACAGCGATAAAGTAGACATGACGGTCGTTTCCCGCAGCCATGAATCGTTGCCGGACCAACAGCCCATAGGCGTCTGATGCATTTCCTTATATGATGTGAGTACAAATGTGATTAGATGTAAAAATTTAGGGAGGCTCTCGGATGACGTTCCCTGTGTTTCGAAAAGCTATTGCAATGGCATTATCGGTATTTGTGCTGTTCTCTTCGTTCCATGTCTTACTCGCGGAAAGCAAAGAAGGTGCTCCTGGGGATCTATACGCGTCGTGGGCTTCGGATACGCTGCAGGAGTGGTGGGCGAAGGAGTGGATTCACGGGTATCCGGACGGGACGTTTAGACCCGATTCGAACATTTCGAGGGCGGAGTTTATTTCGCTGGTGAACCGGGCGCTAGGTCTATCGACGCCAGGCGACATTTCATTCCGCGACATTAAACAGAATGATTGGGCCTATGAAGCAATTGCCATCGCCAACCGCGCCGGCTATGTGAGCGGTTACGAGGACGGTACGATCCGGCCCGATCAAGCCGTGAGCCGGGAAGAGGTGGCCTTCATGGTCTATACGTTGCTGCAGGTGGAGGCTACGAAAAGCGACGTGTCGCGGTTTCTGGATACGGCGGATTTCGCTGGTTGGAGCCAAGACGCGATCGGCGAGCTGGCAGCCGTCGGCATCTTATCGGGCTACCCGGACGGGGCATTTCGGCCGGGGAATAAAATTACGCGGGCGGAAGCGGTTGTGGTCTTGAACAACACCATCCGCTACATATTGACCGAACGACCGAAGGCGTATACTCAATCCGGGGAGTTCGGATCCGCAGCAGGGATCCCTACGTTCATAGGGAATGCGACTGTCCAGTCGTC
The DNA here is from genome assembly GCF_039536325.1 of Paenibacillus hodogayensis. Lineage (NCBI taxonomy): Bacteria > Bacillati > Bacillota > Bacilli > Caryophanales > Paenibacillaceae > Paenibacillus > Paenibacillus hodogayensis. The sequence goes on along the minus strand of NZ_BAAAYO010000012.1, from coordinate 130,544 downwards.
CGGCGTCACGCTTAACAATCTGTTGATCTTGGGGGACCTGGACATAAAAGGGGAAGGCGCGAGCGGGGAAATAACGCTCCAAAACGTATTCGTGCGCGGGAAAACGTCGATTACCGGCGGGGCAAGCCTAGTGAGAGGCGTCGATTCCACGCTAGGCGACTTGAATGTATGTACGTCAAGCGCTCCCATTCGAATCGTTTTATCGGGCCGTACGCAGGTGGGACAAACCACTTTATGTTCCAGTGCAGTTTTGGAAGAGAAGCAGTTGACGGGGGACGGGTTTCGCGAGGTAATTTTGGCGGCCGATATGGCCAGTGGCTCCATAGCTGAGCTCAGAGGAGCTTTCGACACTGTTGTCGTGAATGCTTCCGGGGCAAAGCTTCAACTGGAGCAAGGCACGATTCAAAACGTAACGTTCGGTCCGGATTCCGGCGGTTCCATCGGCCGCGTAACCCCAGAGGCTTCGATCGGGCATCTTGTGCTGGACGCGGTTGTCACGATGTCGGGACAAGGCGCGATTGAAACGGCCACGCTGAATGCCGGCGCACGAGGAACGACTTTCGAGCGGAAGCCGGGGCGAATGGACGGGGAAGAAGGAGGCAGCGTTGTTGTCCCTCCAGTGGGGGGAGGCAATAGCGGAGGTGCCGTAGTGCAGCCCGATACTACCCCTCCTCTCTTCGACGTAGGGTATCCGAAATGGCTGACTGGCTCGGAGACGAGCGCGTTTATTGTGGTCAAGGCAAACAAACAAGGGCGACTGTACGCCCTTGCGGCTCTTCCGAGCGATCCCTTGCCGAGTTCGCTCCAAGTGAAAGCGGGTCAAACCGGAAGCGGAAGCCCGGCGATCTCGACCGCGGTCAGCGCGTTCGCCGCGAATACGGAGACGTCGATTCCGGTCAACGGCCTGACTGCCGGAACGGAGTATTCGCTTTATGTGGTAGCCGAGGACAACCTCGGGAATATTCAAACCAAGCCCGCAGCAGAAATCGTGAAGACGAGCGGGGTCGCTCCGTTGAAATTCGTTACGTCCAGCCTTCCGAACGGCAAAGTCGGGGCCGCGTATTCGCCGCTGACGATCGAGAGCTCGGGCGGGGTCGGCACCCGAAATTACTCCTTGATGAGCGGCGCTTTGCCGGCTGGGATGGCGGTTACCTCCAAGGGAGTGTTCTCGGGAACACCGTCTCTGGCAGGGGCATACACGTTCACGTTGAAGGTGACGGACAGTCAGTCGGCGTCTGCGATCCAGGTGTTTATCGTCGTAATCGATCCGCCGACTCCGGTCAAATTCGACACGACGAGCTTGCCGAGCGGGCAGGCAGGCATAGCGTATAAGCCATTGACGATGGAGAGCTCGGGCGGGATCGGCACCCGAACCTACTCCTTAATGAGCGGCGGCTTGCCGGTTGGGATGGCGGTTACCTCCAAGGGAGTGTTCTCGGGAACACCGTCTCTGGCGGGGGCATACACATTCACGTTGAAGGTGACGGACAGTCAGTCGGCGTCTGCGATCCAGGTGTTTACTGTCGTGATCGATCCGCCGGCTCCGCTCAAAATTGACACGACGAGCTTGCCGAGCGGGAAGGTGGGTATAGCGTATAAACCATTGACGATCGAGAGCTCGGGCGGGGTCGGCACCCGAACATACTCCTTGATCAGCGGAGGCTTGCCGGTTGGGATGGCGGTTACCTCCAAGGGAGTGTTCTCGGGAACACCGTCTCTGGCGGGGGCATACACATTCACAATGCGGGTGACGGACAGTCAGCCGGCTTCTGCAATCCAGGTGTTTACCGTCGTGATCGATCCGCCGGCTCCGCTCAAATTCGACACGACGAGCTTGCCGAGCGGTCAGGTGGGCGCAGCGTATAAGCCGTTGACGATCGAGAGCTCGGGCGGAGTCGGCACCCGCACCTACTCCTTGATCAGCGGCGCCTTGCCGGTTGGGATGGCAATTTCCTCCAAGGGGGTGTTCTCGGGAACACCGTCTCTGGCAGGGTCATACACGTTCACGTTGCGGGTGACGGACAGTCAGCCGGCTTCCGCGAATCAAATGTTCACCGTCGTGATCGATCCGCCGGATCCAGTCAAATTCGACACGACGAGCTTACCGAACGGGCAGGTAGGCAAAGCGTATAAGTCGTTGACGATCGAGAGCTCGGGAGGAGTCGGCACCCGGACCTATAGCTTGATCAGCGGCGCCTTGCCGGCCGGGATGGCGATTTCCTCCAAGGGAGTGTTCTCGGGAACACCGTCTCTGGCAGGGTCATACACGTTCACGCTGCGGGTGACGGACAGTCAGTCGGCTTCTACGAATCAGATGTTCACCGTGATAGTGAATCCATAACGATAAAGGGTTTTGTACAAGGCGCGCTTCCGGGTTTCGGGGCGTGCCTTATTTTATTGTTCTGACTGTGTACTGTGTTTGGCTCCACGATATTACTACGACAGGCGGTTTGTGGAAATTGCCCAAGCAGTAGGAGACGAAAAAGGCTTCAAGTTTATTTCATACACAGCCTGTGGATAACATGTAGATAACCAAGAAAAACATGTGGATATTTTTAATTTTTTGTTGATAACATGTAAAGGGTCATGATGGCTCGAACTTCTCGTCCCGCAAAGACAAGAACACCTCCGGCATCAGCCGCCGGGCCGCGGCCTCCAGCTCCTCGTTCGCCAGACTGGTCGTGCGTCCGTCCTCGTATTGGCCGACCACCCACTCGTACAACGCCTGGACGCCGGGGATGCGCTTGTCGATGCGAGCTTCGCCGGACAGGCCCAAGTATCGGTTGATCCAGTGGGCGACCCCCGCGGTGCCGGCTTTATCGGTAACGAGTATGCCTAGGGGACGTTTCAGCAGCTTGTCGGTATCGAAAATATTGTAAATCTCTTCGTTCTTGACGATGCCGTCGGCGTGAATGCCGGCTGCCGTCACATTGAAAGACTTGCCCACAAAAGGCGTCATCGGCGGGATCGCATAGCCGAGCTCGCGCTCGAAATAGTCGGCAATTTCCGTCACTACGCGGGTGTCGACGCTCGTATCCCCGGTCAGGCCGATATATTCGAACAGCAGTCCTTCGATAGGGGCATTCCCGGTCCGTTCGCCGAAGCCGAGCAGCGTGCCGTTCACGCCGGAGCAGCCATACAACCAGGCGGTGGACGCGTTCGTCAGCACCTTGTAGAAATCGTTATGCCCATGCCATTCCAGTTGTGCGGAAGCGATGCCGGTCTCGGTTCGCAGCGCATGAACGAGTCGGGGGACGCTGCGGGGCAGTGCCGCGCCCGGGTAGCTGACGCCGTAGCCCATCGTGTCGCACAGCCGCACCTTGACGGGAATCCCGCTTTCCTCGGATAGCCGGACAAGCTGCTGCACGAACGGAATGACGAAGCCGTGCACGTCTGCGCGGGTCACGTCCTCAAGATGGCAGCGCGGCCGAATGCCTTCGGCGAGAGCGGCGCGCACGACGGACAAATACTGTTCCATCGCCTGGGCGCGGTTCATGCCGAGCTTCAGATGAATATGGTAATCCGAACAGGACGTCAGTATGCCTGTTTCGCGAATCCCCATTTCTTTAACGAGCTGAAAGTCTTTCGCCACCGCGCGTATCCAGGCCGTAATTTCCGGGAAGGCGTAGCCGCGTTCCTGACAGGCCCGTACCGCCTGCCGGTCTTTATCGCTGTAAAGGAAAAATTCGGTTTGCCGGATCACTCCCCGGGGGCCTGACAAACGATGCAGCAGATCGAACAGCGCCGTAATCTGCCCGACGGTGTAGGGAGTACGCGCCTGCTGGCCGTCGCGGAACGTCGTATCCGTTATGAATAGATCGGTGGGACGGTCCATCGGCACCTCGACGCCGTCAAAGGCGATGAGCGGGGGACGGTCGTAAGGAAATTGCTCGCGAAGCAGGTTTGGTTCTTGGCCGTTCGAAGCGGGCAAGCGGTCGTTCAGGCTCATGGCGTTCATCAACCTTTCCGGAGGAGAGTTTATCTGTATTGTATGAAAACTTTTCAATAAATGAAACTTTAATGTTTTTATATATATGATAATAATTATTTATTGATATCGTGAAACAACTCTTGCGGTAGATCGGCCAATTTGAAAAGTTGCATCGGCATGCCCAATCTTGGTATGCTTTTGAAAAGTATGCAGAGGAGGCGAGAAGATGAGGAAGCTGGAGGAGGCAAAAATCCGTTCTGCAGGGTCCAATCATTCATTTGCCATCCTGCTCGTCTCATTGGGCTTGACTCCCCGTCATTCCCGTTCGCCTTTTGCATTTTCTGTTCCGACACGCGTCGGGCCTTCGGGCTCCGGCGCTATTTTTTTGTCCGATATTCCAGAAGGAGGGATGCGTCGATGAGATACAAGCGCGTTTTGGTAAAGCTAAGCGGAGGGGCGATGGCAGGAAAGGAGGAAGTCGGCTTCGACCACGACCGGCTGGCGCATATCGCGGATGAAGTATTGGCGGTCACCCGACTCGGTATCGAGGTATGCCTCGTCATCGGGGGAGGCAATATTTTTCGCGGCAATATGGCGGAGGCTTGGGGAATCGAGCGGGCGGAGGCCGACAATATCGGCACGATGGCTACCGTCATCAATAGCTTGATGCTTCGCGGCGTGCTCAAGGCGAAGACGGACCGGGACATTCGCGTTATGTCCGCGCTTGCCGTCAATGCGGTAGCCGAGCCTTACATCCGGCTGCGGGCGATTCATCATTTGGAGAAGGGGTGCATCGTCATCTTTGCCGGGGGAAACGGCCAGCCTTACGTCACGACGGATTACCCTTCGGTACAGCGGGCGCTCGAGGTGAACGCGGAAGCGATTCTCGTCGCCAAGCAAGGAGTGGACGGCGTGTACGACAGCGATCCGAAGCGAAATCCGCAAGCAAGACGGTATGCGAGCCTGCCTTACGAAGAGGTTATTCGCGAAGATTTCAAGGTAATGGATTCCTCGGCGTTCCTGCTGGCGCGCGACTATGGGATTCCGCTCCACGTCTTCAATTTTGATCGCGTAGGGGCGATGAAGCGGATTTGCGATGGCATCGACGAAGGGACGATCGTAGCGGCCGGAGCCGCCGTGGCATTTGCGGAGTAGAACAAAGACTTGAAATCTGATATTGGTGTACTATACTTGATGTTAGGAAGTCTGACGCAATAATAGTGCCCAAAATGCTCGCGATGATGGAAAGGTGTGGAGACGATGAGCTTGCAGCAGGAGATTATCGCCCGGCTTGGGGTCAAGCCGGAGATCGATGTCGATGCGGAGATTCGCAAACGGGTCGACTTTTTGAAGCAGTACGTGCTGGATACGGGGGTATCCGGCTTGCTTATCGCGATTAGCGGAGGGATCGACAGCGCCGTGGCGACCGGACTGTGCAAGCAGGCGACCGACGAGCTGGCGAAGGAAACCGGCCAGGACTATATTACGCTCGGCGTGTTCCAGCCGTACGGCGAGCAGTCGGATATCGCCGACAGCTACTCGGTGGCCGAGGCTTTTCAGTTGAAGCACAAGGTGGAGACGAACATCGAGCAGGCGGTTGACGAAATCGCCCTGGAGGTCGAATACGCCTTCAAATCGTTCGGTACTCCGCGCCACTTGAGCCGTGGAGGCAAAGGGAACGTCAAGGCGCGCACGCGGATGGTCATGCAGTACGCGCTGGCGTTCGACCTGAATCTGCTCGTGGTTGGCACCGACCATGCCTCCGAGGCGATTACCGGATTTTTCACCAAATACGGAGATGGGGCGGTTGACCTGACGCCGCTCAGCTCGCTGAACAAGCGCCAGGTACGTCAGCTTGCCTCACGTCTTGGCGTGCCGCAGCCGATTCTGGACAAGGCGCCGACCGCCGGTCTGTGGGACGGCCAGACGGATGAGAACGAGCTGGGCATTACGTACGGGGACAACAGCGATTACTTGGAGGGCAAGGACATCGACCCGGCCGTCCGCGAGAAGCTGGAGAAGCAGTACAGGAAGACCGAGCACAAGCGGTCGCCCATACCGGGAATTTGACGGCCGCCGAGCCGCAGCACGGACAGTTTGACGATAACCGCGCATCAGCATGGACAGTCTGACAGCAGCCGCACCGCAGCACGGACAGTCTGACGACTGCCGTGCTTTTTTGTCGTCGGTCGGGGCGTTACCGGTAGCCGAGCCGCTCCAGCACGCTGCTTGTCCGGCTGACGATATCTTCAAGCTGTGCGACTGTCGTGCAATGCGGAAGCCAGTAATAAATCGTATCGCCGAGCGGGCGCAGGATAAGCCCTTCCTTCAGCGCTTCGAGATACACTTGGTAGCCTCTCCGTTCGCTAGGCGGGTACGGAGTTTGTGACGCTGCATCCGCGTACAGATCGAAAGCCGCCACGAGCCCGAGATGACGCATGTTAGCAACGTGGCGGAACGTTTCCAAGCCGGGAAGATGACCGCGCAGCGCGTCGGACGCAGCCCGGACGTTGTCCAGCACACCCTCCTCCTCGAAGATGCGCAAGCTTTCCAGCGCAACGGCGCAAGCAAGCGGATTGCCGGTAAAGCTATGGCCATGGAAAAACGTCTTCTGCGTTTCGTAATCGTCGTAAAACGCCTCGTAAATGGCGTCCGTGCAAAGCGTCGCGGCAAGCGGCATCATGCCCGCTGTCAGACCCTTGGACAGGCATAGCAGATCCGGCGTGACGTGCGCATGCTCGCACGCGAACATCGTGCCCGTGCGTCCGAAGCCGACGGCCACCTCGTCGGCGATCAGGTGAACGTCGTACCGGCTGCATAGCTCGCGCAGGCCGGCGATATAAGCGGCGGGGTGCATCAGCATGCCGCCGGCAGCCTGGATCATCGGTTCGACGATCAAGCCGGCGATCTCCCCGGCCGACGTCTCGAACAGTTGCTTCACCGCTTCGAGCGCCTTCGCCACGCTTGTTTCGGCCGCCTCGGGCGTCGGGCGTCCGCCAGACCATTCGCCGACCAGGGGCGAGGGCAGCCGGTAGCCGTCGAACAGCAAAGGCCGGAACGTGGCGTGGAACAGGTCGACGCCGCCGACGCTGACCGCTCCGAGCGTATCTCCGTGATAGCTGTTCGCCAAATAGGCGAACTTCGTTTTGGATGGTCGGCCGACGTGGCGCCAATATTGGAAGGACATTTTCAGCGCGACTTCTACCGCCGTAGAGCCGTTGTCCGAATAAAAGGTTTTACCGAGCCCGGGCGGCGCTATGGCGAGCAACTTGTCCGCCAACTCGATCCCCGGCCGGTGCGTAAAGCCGCTGAACATAATATGGTCCGTTTCTTCCAGTTGACGGATGATCGCCTGTTTGATGCGCGGATGACCGTGGCCGTGCACGTTGACCCACCACGACGATACGGTGTCGTAATAGCGGTTGCCGTCGGCGTCGTACAGGAAGATGCCCTCGGCTTTTTCGATCAGCAAGTGATCTTGCCTGGCGTAGTCCTTCATCTGGGTGAACGGGTGCCATACCCGCTGCCGGTCCTTGTCCAGCAGCTCGCGCTTGGTCGCTTGATCCATGTCGTTCCTCCTTGTCGGCGTGCGTATTGGGATTACGGACTGAAGGGAGGCGTGCGAGATTGGACGCCGTTCCCTGCGATAACATATAATATAGCTCATTGGACATGAAAACGTAAGCGCCGCTAGCGAGCGTAAGAAAGGGGCAGGTGGCATGATAGCAGGAGTCGGAATCGATTTGCTGGACATCGACCGGGTGAAAAGGCTGCTGGCGCAGCCCCACGGGGAGCGGTTCGTGGAGCGGGTGCTGACGCCGCGGGAGCGCGAGCTGGCGTTGCGTCGGGCCGGACGGCTCGCCGAATTCGTCGCCGGACGGTTTGCCGCCAAGGAGGCGGTCGTGAAGGCGCTCGGCTGCGGCATAGGCCGCGAAGTCGGCTTTCAGGACATCTGCGTCCTGCCGGGTAGCTGCGGCAAGCCGGAATGTACGATCGCCGATGCGGCTTGGGCGCGTCTCGGCAAGGAGCGGCCGCTCCGCATCCATCTGAGCATCACCCATTCGGCCACTACCGCCGGTGCTTACGCGGTGGCGGAGACAGACTGAGCGATCACAGAGTGAGCGAGTGCAGAGTGCAGGAGAGGGAGCGCGCGGAACCCTTTGCGTCGACCTCCGTGGACGAGCCTGTCGGGAGGCAACTGGGGCGTAATGAGGTGTTGCTGGCCGATCCGAAAGTAGCGTGATTTCCCTGGCAGTCGGAGCTCGGGCAGTCGGCGCTCCCTAGTGTTGACGCTCCCTAGTGTGCGAAAGAGCGTTATATCCGCGAAGTTGCTCTCGAGTGGGGAGGATAATGCTCTTACTAGCATTAACCAGGGGCTCCCACCCGAAAATGGCGTGTTTCTCGGGCAGTCGGCGCTCCCTAGTGTGCGAAAGAGCATTATATCCGCGAAATTGCTCTCGAGTGGGGAGGATAATGCTCTTACTAGCATTAACCAGGGGCTCCCACCCGAAAATGGCGTGTTTCTCGGGCAGTCGGCGCTCCCTAGTGTTCGAAAGATCATTATATCCGCGAGATTGCTCAAGAACGGGGAGGATAATGCTCTTACTAGCATTAACAAGAGGCGCCCACCCGAAAATGGCGTGTTTCTCGGGCAGTCGGCGCTCCCTAGTGTGCGAAAGATCATTATATCCGCGAAATTGCTCTCGAGCGGGGAGGATAATGCTCTTACTAGCATTAACCAGGGGCTCCCACCCGAAAATGGCGTGTTTCTCGGGCAGTCGGCGCTCCCTAGTGTTCGAAAGATCATTATATCCGCGAGATTGCTCAAGAACGGGGAGGATAATACTCTTAATAGCATTAACAAGAGGCGCCCATCCGAGCGGGACAGAAACCGATTATTTATGTCATAAATTTTTAACGCCAAACAAAACAGGGCCGCAAAGACGGCCCTGTTAACGATATCTCCCGCCAGACGGGGTCACTTTTTTGCCGCCAGCCAGTCTGCCAGCGTGCCGATCTCGGTCTCGTTGAGCTTTCCTTTGAAGCCGGGCATGCCGTTGCCGCCCTTGGAAATTTGCGCGACGATCTGCTCGCGATCCAGCTTGCCGCCGACTTTGGTCAGGTTTGTGCTCGGGCCGATGCGTCCCTGCAGCTGATCGCCATGGCAGGAGAGGCATTGTTTTTTGTAAATCGTCTCCGCATCGCCGCCCGCCGCTTGCGGGCTTTTTCCGCTATCCGCCCCGCATCCGGTCAAAGCAAACGCCGTCAGCGAGAGCAGTATAGCCCCGGTCGCCGCCGATTTCCCGACATATCGTCTCATTGTGCTCCTCCTCTTCGCTCGTTAAGCTTCCATGCTCAATAAGCTCATCTTAGCACAACTCGGCCGTTGGGTTCGTCCGCCAGGGGCGCCGATACATGAACATTGCCCGACATTTTATCGACGGAGCTGGATTCGAAATGGGCTCGTTTCTCCGACAAGCGCCCAAGCGGAGAGGGCGTTCGTCCCGTATACTATCGTGGACCCGCATCCGCCTACACGGCGGACGGCGGCAGGAATACGGAGGAGGACGACCCGATGCTGAAGGAAGATGCGTATTGCATCTGCAAGCTGTATATGAACCGGCCTGTCCGCTTACAGACGAAAAGCGGTCATATTTACGACGGCCATATCGTTCATGTTGATGCGGAGCATGTTTATTTGCAGCCGCAAGGAGGTACCGGCGCTACAACGAGAGGCTTTTTTCCGTATCCGGGAGCGGGCTTCGGACCGGGGCCGGGCTTTTACGGTGGTGGAGCGGGAGCGGTGCAAACGTTGGCGCTGTTCGATCTGCTTGCGATTACGTTATTGCTGCTATAGAGGCGGGCCATATGCGGCCCGAACATCGATTCGCGCCAAACAGGCAGCCCCTCCGCGATAGCCGAAGGGCTGCCTTTGTCTAGCTCTGCGCTCAAGAAATGCGGAAAACGAAAGCGCACCTCGCCACCTCAAGCTCCTATCAAATCGGTCAAAGACGGTAAGAAATCGGGGCAAGGCGCGAAATGGAGCCTGCGCTCAAAACCGAATCGTCGAGAACGGAATCCATAGGCTCCAGCCGAGGAGTACCCAACGAACGGCCGTTTCCAGCGGCGAACCGGTGCCGACCGCAAGGAATTTCGGCAGTAGGCGAATTTTCCCCTTTAGCGGCCAAAACAGCTGGACTCCGTTCTCATTAAACAGATCGATAAGGGGATGGGACGCATAAGCGGCAATCAGCACGAGAAAATAGAGGTGCGGCAGCGGCGACGCCGCCAAGCCGATCGCCGCGATGAACAGCAGCGAATGTGTCATTGTCCGGTGCTTCACGCCGAGTAGACGAAGGAGCGCAGACAACGGAAACAAAACTTTAGCCATCGTCGAGCCCGGCTTGTCCACGTCGGCCAGCGTTCCGGCCAGACATCCCAGCAGGATAGCCCCTCCGGCCTCCCAGGACAAAAACGGGATTTGTTGTTGAACGATGACGACTTCGGCGGCCACAAGTCCGGCCGCGCTATGCGTTTTTTGCAGCATGGTGTTCTCCCGGATGAATAGTCGGCCAAGCCTTCCGGCCTGTGTTGCTATTGTACCATAACTCGCGAACATTTGTTCCTTTTTTCGCGGAAAGAACGGCAAAAAAAAGAGATCCGCAAGCAACGGGCCGCGGATCTATCCATTCTATATGAAAAAAGGGGGTTACTTAGAAGTATAGGTCAGTACCCTTAAAGAAAGCTGAAACGGATATTTCAATTGTGTTACAGCTTGTTTGCCGTTTGTTTTCAGCTTTTCGGACAGGAGAACGGGCATACTCTCATTAAAAGTTGCCTTGAAAGCGGGAATTTGATAGCATCGGTGGCAGAATGTCGGTCCTGGCCCCGGGTTGGCACGCACGAAACGCCGGTTGGGGGCGCTTATACATAGACAAGAACCGAATAAGAGGATGGAGGCGGAAGAATGAAGCTGTTTATCGTAACGGGAGCTTCGAAAGGACTGGGGCAGGCAATGCTCCGTCAACTGATGGAACCCGGGCACCGGTTGGTCGGAATAGCGCGCAGCGGCGCGGGATCGTTAATGGAGGAGGCTGCCCTCAAAGGGGCCGGTCTGGAATGGATCAGCGGCGATGTGGGCGATGCGTCCGCCTTGGACGAGATGATGGAGAAAGCTCTGGCCGGCGTGGAACCGGGCGAAGCGGACACGATTTGTCTGATTAATAATGCCGGAATGGTGGAGCCGATCGCACCGGCTGCCGTCGCTGCAGGTATGGATCTGGCCCGCAATGTGAGCGTCAATCTGATCGCGCCGGTCGTGCTGACGGCCGCCTTTTTGCGACTGACGGCGGACTGGAAGGCCGATCGACGCGTGTTGAACATCTCCTCGGGAGCCGGAAGGAAGGCTTATTCGGGCTGGAGCGCTTATTGCGCCTCCAAGGCTGGACTCGACATGTTCACCCGTTGCGTAGGCGAAGAGCAGCGGCACGAAACGGACGGTATACGCATCTTGTCCGTCGCGCCTGGAGTGGTCGACACGGATATGCAGCGGGACATTCGCAAGACGAGCCCCGAGCTGTTCCGTGATCACCAGCGGTTCGTCGAGCTGAAGGATTCAGGCTCCCTGACCGGGGCGGATGAGACGGCGAACAAGCTGCTTCGGGTTCTGTTCGACGATTCCCATCCGTCTGGCAGCGTGCTGGATATTCGCGATTTGTAGTAACCTTACCGGGGCAACGCACCTTTACAAGAGCAAGTCGGGTAGGGTGAAAGGATGGACGACACCGCAGAGCCACGGACGTTAGTCGGGTCGGTCTTGAGGACGATAGTTCTCGTCGGATCGGCTGAAGCGCCGCTAACGCGGGGCCAAACCTACACGCCGGCCACAAGCAGGAACACGCCGATACCGATAGCCAGGAGGCCCCCAATCCTGCCCATCATGACGGCGGCGTCGCTAGGCTCGGCGTTTCTGAACTGCCAGCCTATATTCCAAAACCATGCCGTTCTCGGGAAAAACAGATTCAATAGGCCTACTCCGATGAACAAATACGGAATGATGGCGATCCATTGCACGGACAGACACCTCTCTTGCTTTTTTCTGATAGGCGGCGAGAGCGGAACCGGACGTTCTGGGCGACTGTTTTCGGGAATTCGGTACGTTCAAATGCCGTTTGGGGGTATGTTCGTAAGTATAGCAAACCCGTGGAGGGATGTCATGAAGCGGTTTGGATTGGCGATGGTACGGGAAACGACCGCCCCGGGCGCGGTTTGCTTGGCCGGTTTGGCGGTCGGATTATGGAACGGAGCCGCCGGGATACAGCCGCCGTACGGCAGCCCGGCAGTCTGCGCGTCAATTCCGGCCGGCCCCTGGGCTTCCGGCTGTTAGCGATAGGGTTCCGGCGGTTTTGCGCCATAGCTGCAATATAAAGGCACAGGCGATCAGGCTGGCTCCTTCGGACACGCCGAGCACAATCGGGGCGTATCCGGCGTACCAGCCGGCTACGACAACAAGCAGAGCGATCAGCCATATGCCGAGAAAAACAAGCTCGCGTCCGAAGCGCCATCCCGTATAAGCGTAGAAGGCAGCTAACGCGAAGGCGCGAAACAGCTCGGCGTACAGCAGCGGGCTTGCGTTAACCCCCGCGTACAGCAGAACGGCAAGAAACAGTGCCAATACCACCGCTGCGCAGAGCCCCGCTATCGCGACGTTCCGCCAAGTCGGCGCAGACCCGCCTGCCGGCGCGCCCTGCGGCTTGTTCCGACGGCGCGCGAATGCAACGGCCGCGCTTAGCGCCAGCGCTACCCACGGCAAAACCGCGCGGATCGTCCCCGCCGGATCGAGCATCCACCAATAATATAACAGTGAAGAGGCCATCCATTGAATGCCCCAAATATATAAATAAGGAATCGCCCAATAAGGCTTTCCGGCATTGAGGTTCATGCGGTTCCTCCCCGAATCGTCGCTAGCTTCTTTCCCCGCCCTGCGAAGTCCATGTGGTACAAGCCTCGTCCTCGACTCACGCGCAGCTCGTCCGATCGTTGGACATGCGAATGGAAAGCGAAGCCCTATTTGCCATTGTACACCCCGAGCGTGACGAATGGAAATCCCATAACGGGCCCGAGCCTTTCGGAGAACGGGCCGGTTACCGTATCGGCTCCGCCCGGTGACGCTTCACATAGTCGCGAGGGGACAGACCGACGATCTTTTTGAACATGCGGCTGAAATAAAATTCGTCGTGGTACCCCACGCTCTGGGCGATCGATTTCAGCCTGTAGTCGGACAGGACGAGCAGCTCCTTGGCGCGGTCCATGCGCAAATGGGTCAAGTAATCGATCGGGCTGTAGCCGATCACCTTCTTGAACAGGCGCGAATAGTGGCTCACGCTCAAGCCTGCCAGCTGAGCGAGCGATTCCAGCGTCAACTGCTCCTGATAATGCTGAACCATATAGTCCTGGGTAAGCTCGATCGAGGCGGTAGTGTCTCCCGCTCTTCTTTGGGCGCGGAAGTCCTGAAGCAGCGCCAGCCAAAATTCCTGGAGCAGGATTTTGCGCCGCATTGCCGTGATGTGCCCGCGACGCTGCCACAAAATGAACAGCTGTTCCATCCAGTAGATGAACTGCGGCGTATTTTGCAGCGAATACATCCCTTGCAGCGGGAAAGGGCTCTCGGCCGGGCTCCGGCAAATCCATTGTTCCTTCTCTTCGTAAGTTTCCGTATAATGAAAACGTAAAAAGTAATATTCAAACGGCTGATCGGCGTCGCTGCGCCGCTCCACCAGCATGCCCGGGATGAAGACGAACAGCTTGCCGGGCTCGGCCGGATACATCGTGCCGTTGATCGTGAACGTTCCTTTTCCCCGGACGATCAGCCAGAAGGAATGGTGACGGACCGTCCGCAGCGGCTGAAGCCAGGCCGGCTCGTTTTTGCGGTGGCCGGTCAGCAGGATGGAGAAGACAAGCTTGTTCAATTGGGCGGCGATTTCACCCGTAGTGAGCATATCGGCGCAACGCTCCTTTCGCCTCCGGCAAGCGCAGGCTTGCAAACAACTACATCATAGCAGAAATCGAACATGAGATGACAGCATGAAAGGGAGAACGGTGAATTTGGAAGCGACTCAGGCAAAAACGCATTTTTCCGCCGAATTGTTGAAATGGTACGACGTGCACAAACGCGATCTGCCCTGGCGGCGCAGCCGCAATCCTTATTATATATGGATATCCGAAGTGATGCTGCAGCAGACCCGGGTGGAGACGGTTATTCCTTACTTCCACCGGTTTGTGGAGCAGTTCCCGACCGTCGAGGCATTGGCGGACGCTCCCGAGGAGCAGGTGCTGAAGGCGTGGGAAGGGCTCGGCTACTATTCCCGCGCCCGCAATTTGCAGGCCGCAGTCCGTGAAGTCAAGGAAAGCTACGGAGGTCGGGTTCCAGACGCCAAGGAGGAGATCTCTTCCTTAAAAGGAGTAGGGCCTTACACGGCGGGGGCCGTGCTGAGCATCGCCTACAACAAACCGGAGCCAGCCGTCGACGGCAACGTCATGCGCGTGCTTTCGCGGTATTTTCTGCTGCACGACGATATTGCCAAGCCTTCGACCCGTATCGGCATCGAGAAATTGGCCGTCGAGCTTATTCCGGAAGGAAGAGCCGGCGATTTCAATCAGGCGCTGATGGAGCTCGGGGCAACCGTATGTACGCCGAAGTCGCCGCATTGCCTGACTTGTCCGGTTATGGAGATGTGCGCGGGAAGATTGGAAGGCGTGGCCGACGAACTGCCGGTCAAGACGAAGGCCAAGCCGCCGCGTCCGGAAGCGCGGGCGGTTGCTTATATCGAGGGCGTCGGCGCCGAGGCGGGCCGGGTGCTGATTCGTCAGCGTCCGAAGGAGGGGCTGCTTGCGCGCATGTGGGAGCTGCCCCATGTTCAACTCCCGGACATGCTCCAGGAAGAGGGGGCGGCCGGCTCGGACGAAGCCGCGATGCGCTTTCTTCGCGAAAAGCTGCAGGACGAGTTCGGGTTGACGGTGGAGCCGATCGGGCCGATGATGGATGCGGAGCATACGTTCAGCCATATTCAATGGAAGTTGAGGGTGTATCGCTGCCGGTTTGTCGAATTCGCGGACGGACAAGCGTTATTCGCCCCGGACGAATCCGGCCCGCCCGAGACCGAACGGAATGATGGCGGCGTATTCTGCTGGTTCGGCGAGCGGGAGTTGAAGCGTTATGCTTTGCCCAACGTATTCGTGAAAATATTGAAGCAGGTCGGCAAGTTGTAAAGGGCCGCGCCTGCGGTTTAGGAGCCGACGGTGTACGGGGCATTCGGCTTTCCGGACCGCAGACGAGGGCGGGAACGACGGATAAGCCCGGTCGCAGGTGTTATGCCGCGCGGCACCGTTTGCATACTTTTGCTTTGGCGCCGTCCTCCAGCGTGCGGGTATACAACAGCTTGATGCGGGTCGTACCGCATACCGGGCACGTTCCTTTGCCGCGGGAAGGGAGCTTCCACAGCGCTTTGCCGCGATTAGATTTCGACATAGTCATGACCGTCCTTTCCGGGAATCGTCGGATTTCGCTACATTGTATTCGCGCGTCAGGCGATTCATGCGCGATCCGATGTTCTCCCGGCGAGACGAAAAAAATCCCCATCCGTCTTCACTTTAGGTGAAGGGCGGATGGGGATTTCTTGCGCTGCGGGCGGATTACTTGGCAGCGTCGTACAGTTTGCCTACGGCATTCCAGTCCACGACGTTCCAGAAAGCGCCGATGTAATCCGGGCGTTTGTTTTGATATTTCAGGTAGTAAGCGTGCTCCCATACGTCCAGACCGAGGATCGGCGTGTCGCCTTCGAAGATCGGGCTGTCTTGGTTAGGCAGGCTGTATACTTTCAGCTTGCCGTCTTTCGTTACGGCGAGCCAAGCCCAGCCGCTGCCGAAACGGGTCGTAGCCGCAGCTGCGAAAGCTTGCTTGAACGCATCGAAGCCGCCCAGCTCGCTGTCGATCGCCGCTGCCAGAGCGCCGGTCGGTTGGCCGCCCGCGTTCGGGGCGATCGTCGACCAGAACAGGGAGTGGTTGGCATGGCCGCCGCCGTTGTTGCGGACAGCGGTACGGATATCTTCAGGAACGGCGTTCAGATCGGCGATCAAAGCTTCGAGCGATTTGTCGTGAAGCTCCGGGTGCTTGTCGAGAGCGGCGTTCAGGTTCGTAACGTAAGTATTGTGGTGACGGTCGTGATGGATTTCCATCGTTTGCGCGTCGATGTGGGGCTCCAGGGCGTTGTTGGCGTAAGCCAATGCCGGCAATTGATGTGCCATAAGGAAAATGCCTCCCTAAATAATGGATTTGTACATGTCTATTATCCCTCATTTTCGTGAATAAATCAACATGTGCAATACTTATGTTTGAAAAGTTCCTTTTTGCTTTATTGTAAACCAGCCTTCATCAGTATGCTTGTTTTTTAACATCTTATGCGTATCGGGCTCATAGAGTATAGGGTGGAACCGGGGCCCGTATAGGCGGGCTTGTCCGGCGTAACGATCGAAGCTTTCTAAGCTGGTGCGGGACAGGCGATTGAGCCATTCGTTCCCAACCGCAGAACATGTACGGAAAACGGGATCGGTTAAGCGTTTTCACCCAATTTGACGAAAATAGTTAAACTTTTTAAGCTTTTATTAAGACTTTAGCAGGATTTCCTCGATTTTTGTCGTATTTGTACCTTTATATCAAAAACAAGATCGATAAATTAACAAAACGGGGAGAGACCAAGATGTTCGTTCGGCCCTTTCATTTGTCCGATTATGCGTCGATTGCGAATCTTTTCAGCGAAGTGCTGTCCGAAGCCTGTTACGAGGAGACGATCGAGGCGTTCGCTAAGCAGTTGACGCTTGATGCGGAGCTCGTTCTCGTCTCCGTCGTAAACGAAGAAATCGCCGGTATTATTATCGGGACGATCGATCAGCGCAATCAGGGATATTACTACCGCATAGCGGTTGCCCCTCAATTCCAGCGCAAAGGGATCGGCAGAGCGTTGATTACGGGCTTGAAGCAGAAATTCATCCAGCGTAAGGTAAGCAAGATTTTGGTGACTGTGGACGTGCATAACGAGCCGATTCTTCCCGTGTACGAAGCGGTCGGCTATACCGACAACAATTTTTCCCGGTCGTTCCGCCATCTGCGCATCGTGAACGGACGCTAGACCTTTTTTAAAGCAGGCAGAATCGGATCGATCCTTATGAAGGGCATATCTTGAAGCCATGAGCAGTCGGCGTAGAGGTATGCTTTTGTATTGCTGGTTTTTCTTATATAATAGACACGAGATGCCAGAAAGGGCTTGCGTATGAACTCATTCACCCCTTATCGTATCAAGAGTTTCAAACACGACGGCCATCTTCATCGAATGTGGCTTGAAAACTGGCGGGTTCCGGAGTCGCTGCTCGTTCCCGAGCACCAAGCCGAGTCGATGATCGTGCTGATCAACAGCCAGACGCCGATCCGGGAACGCGACGGCAAAGAATGGACAAGCAAAATCCCGTCCGTCACCTTTTTTATACCCGGGCAATGGTTTAATGTCGTTTCTTTGCTCGAGGATCAAGGCATTCGTTATTATTGCAATATTGCTTCTCCCCCTTATGTAAACAGCGGAGTCATTACTTACATCGATTACGACCTGGACGTCATTCGCACGCCTGACGGCTATACCCAGGTGGTGGACCAGGAAGAGTATGAGCTGCACAAGCACAATTACCACTATTCGGACATGGTGGAGCGCAAAGTGAAGCGCGGGCTGGATGCCGTGCTTGGACGGCTGAAGCGGGGAGGACCTCCGTTTCGCAACGAGCAAGCGCTCGCGTATTACGAGCTGTGGAAAAACGAAGGGCCGGAGGGATGAGATGGACGCTTACGAAAGCCAGGACGGCCGCGATGCGGTGCAGCAAACGGTGGCGGCGACCGGCCAGGCGCCGGAGCGAAGCTTGGCCGCGGAGCTGTGGGATTGGACGAAATCGATTGCGGTTGCGCTCGTCATCGTGATTTTGCTGAACATGTTCGTCTTCAATCTGTCCACGGTCAAAGGACATTCGATGGAGCCGACGCTGCGGGAGAAGGAGTGGCTGTTCGTCAATAAATTCGCATTCCTGATCGGGCACCCGGATCGGGGGGACGTTGTTATTTTGAAAGACCCGGACATGCAGTCGGTCGACCGCCAGTATTTGGTGAAGCGGGTCGTCGCCATTCCCGGGGACAAGGTGGAAATTCGCGGGGGCAAGCTGTATGTGAACGGGGAAACGGTAACGGAAACGTACACCGATATCAAGATCGAGGATGGCGACCGCGCCCAGGTGATCGTGGAGGAAGGGAAATACTTCGTCATGGGAGATAACCGTCATCAAGGGGCCAGCAAGGACAGCCGCATCTTCGGCACCGTAAGCGAGAAAGCGATTCAGGGCAGGGCGGACTTCATCCTGTGGCCGATTCACCAAGTGGGAGGACTGTAAGTGAAGGAAGTGGAGATCTATACGGATGGAGCGTGCTCCGGCAACCCCGGACCGGGGGGCTGGGGCGCGATTTTGTTCTATGCCGGCAACCGCAAGGAAATGTCCGGGGGCGAGAAGCATACGACGAATAACCGGATGGAGCTGCTGGCCGCGATCGAATCGATCGGCGTGCTCAAGGAATCGTGCGCCATCAAGCTGTACAGCGATTCGGCCTACCTGGTGAACTGCTTTCAGAAAGGCTGGTTCAAGGGCTGGCTGAAAAACGGCTGGAAAAACAGCAAAGGGCAGCCCGTGGAAAATCAGGACCTGTGGAAACGGCTGCTCCAGCTTATGGAAACGCACAAGGTGGAGTATATTAAAGTTAAAGGACATAGCGACAACGAGTTCAACAATCATTGCGATTTATTGGCTCGGGAAGCGATTAAGCGCCTGACTTGAGGTGAAAGGCATGAGCGTTACGACGGAGCGGGTGACGGAGAAGCGTTGGGCGATGCTGAAGGAGGAAATTCGCGGGGCATTGGACGAGCTTGGCATCGACAAGATCGGCTTCGCGTCCGCGGAGCCGTTCGTCGAGTTGAAGCAGATGCTGCTGCGGCACCGGGAGCGCGGCTTCGAATCCGGCTTCGAGGAGCCGGATCTCGACAAACGGACCGATCCTGCCCTCAGTCTGGAGCGACCCCAATCGCTCGTCTCTATCGCGATCGCCTATCCATCCAAGCTTATCGATCCCCCCAAGTCGGAGCCCGGGGCGTATCGGGGCATCATTTCCCGGTCGTCGTGGGGCGAGGATTACCACCGCGTCCTGCGCAAAAGAATGGCCGCGTTGGAGGCGTTCATCCGCGAACGGGTGCCGGACGCGCGCATCGAAAGCATGGTCGATACCGGAGCGCTGTCCGACCGCGCCGTCGCCCAGCGGGCCGGTATCGGCTGGAGCGGTAAAAATTGCGCGATCATTACGCCGGAATTCGGTTCGTGGGTATACCTCGGCGAAATGGTCACAAACATTCCGTTTCCTCCCGACCAGCCGATTACCGATCAATGCGGCGACTGCACGATCTGCATCGACGCTTGTCCCACAGAAGCGCTGGTCGGGCCGGGGCAGCTGAATTCGAGCCGGTGCATCTCGTTCGTGACGCAGACGAAAGATTTTGTGTCGGACGAGTTCATGCGCAAGATCGGCAATCGTCTCTACGGCTGCGATACGTGTCAGATCGTCTGTCCGGTGAACAAAGGGAAAAACTGGACCCACCAGCCCGATCTCCAGCCCGATCCGGAGAAGGTGAAGCCGCTGCTCAAGCCGCTCTTGACGCTGTCGAACCGGCAGTTTCGCGAAGATTACGGAGACACGGCGGCGTCATGGAGGGGCAAGAAGCCGATTCAGCGCAACGCGGTTATCGCGCTCGGCAATTTTCGCGACAAGTCGGCCGTGACCCATCTCCGGGAAGTGCTGCTGACCGACGAACGGCCGGTCCTGCGCGGCACGGCGGCGTGGGCGCTCGGAAGGATCGGCGGAGAGGAAGCGCGGGAAGCTTTGCGCGTTGCGGCAGGCCGGGAGACCGATGCCCAAGTGATTGAACGGATCGGCCTTGCGGAGGCGGCCTTGACGGCGGACGAGCAGGAAGGCAAGACGGGTACGAACCGGCATCGGCAACATTGATACGCTGTAGAAGTAGGGGGCGTTCCTCGTTTGAAATACGTGAACATCGATCAGGTGGAATCCGGACAATTTTTGGGCAAAGCGATATTTGCCAGCAACGGAACGGTTTTGTTGTCCGAGGGCGTTCAACTGACCGTGTATATGATTAATACGCTGAACCGGATCGGGGCGACGATGCTGTATATCAAGGACCCGACCTTGGCGGACGTGGAAATTCCCGAGGTGCTGTCCGACGAGACGAAGCGTCAGGTCATGAAGCAGATGCTGGAAACGTTCGATACGGTCAAATCCGGCAAGGCGTTCGATACGCGCTCGGTGAGCCTTAGCATCGACGCTTTGCTGGAGGATGTGACCCGCAACCGCGAAGTGCTGATCCAACTGTCGGATATCCGGACCAAGGATAACGAAGCTTATGTGCATGCGCTGAACGTCTGCACGATGTCGACGATGATTGGATTGAACATGAATTTGAGCCCGGCCCATCTGAAAGAGCTGGCTATCGGAGCTTTGCTGCACGATGTGGGCAAGGTGGAGCGGCTGGTCGACGACGAGTCGGAGGACCCGAGGCGCCACCATACGTGGAGAGGCTTCGAACTGCTCAAGCAGAAGCAGGAGTTCAATCTGCTGATTGCCCATGTGGCGCTGCAGCATCATGAAGCGCCGAACGGCGAAGGCTTTCCTCGCAAGCTGATGGGGGATCAGATTCACATTTATGCACAGATTGTGGCCGTAGCCAACATGTTCGACAATTTGCTTAACAATTTGTCGGACCGAGGCAAAAGGATGCTGCCGCATGAAGCTTGCGAGCATATGATGGCGATGGCGGGAACGGCGCTCAGCCGCGACGTCTTGATTCATTTCCTTCGTACCGTCTCCATCTACCCGACAGGCACGTCCGTGCGGCTTTCCACGAAGGAAACCGGCGTCGTGGTCGGCCAGCACCGCGGGCTTCCGGGGCGCCCTGTCGTCCGCGTCGTGCGGCAGGTCGGAGAGGAAATCGAGGTCAAGGAGATCGATCTGGCCAAGCATACGACCGTATTTGTAGAGAGCGTGTTAAGTTAGCCAAAAGCGATTTGAAGTCGGTCCGGTCTCATGCTATGATGAAGGGGTTTCGACAGATAATAGAAACATATGTTGGGGTGAATCGGAATGTGGGCTTGGATTATTCCCATTGTGACATTGATCGCCGGTCTGGTGGGCGGTTTTTTTATCGGCGTGTACTACTTGCGCAGGCAGATGGAAGCGATGCAGTCGAATCCGGAGATGCTGCAGCAAATGGCTAAGAAGATGGGCTATAACCTAAACAAGAAACAGATGCAGCAAATGCAGAGTATGATGAAAAACCAGAAGTGGAAATAAGAGACGCTGCATCTCCCGCGCAAGGCGAGGAGGAGGGAAACCAATGGCTGGAGTGAAAGATTATCGTAACGATCATGTGGATCGCAACCGGGAACGCATCGAAGAGCATGTTCGCGAGATTTTGCGCCTGATCGGTGAGGATGTCGAGCGGGAAGGGCTGCTCGAGACGCCGGCCCGGGTTACCCGGATGTACGAGGAAATATTCGCGGGCTATTCCATAGACCCCCGCGAGGTGCTCGGCGTCACGTTCGATGAGAAGCACGAGGAACTCGTCATTATTAAGGACATTGTGTATTATAGCCAATGCGAGCATCATATGGCGCCCTTCTTCGGTAAAATTCATGTCGGCTATTTGCCCAGCGGCAAAATTGCCGGCTTGAGCAAGTTTGCCCGGCTCGTCGAGGCGGTAACGCGGCGGCTTCAGGTACAGGAGCGCATTACGTCGGATATCGCCAATATTCTCGTCGAAGTGTTGAAGCCTCATGGCGTCATGGTCATCGTGGAGGGCGAGCATCTATGCATGTGCTCCCGCGGAGTCAAGAAGCCGGGCAGCAAGACGGTGACGTCCGCCGTACGGGGGCAATTCGCCACCGATTCCGCGCTGCGTTCGGAGTTTTTATCGCTGGTTAAGGATTAATCGCGCAATTTGAAAGAGGCACGTCGAAGCCGGTCCGAAAGGGCTGGTTTTTTTGTTCTTGACACTGATAATCATTATCAATATAATGAGAATTGTTATCAATATAGTGAAGGGAGCGCTGTCCGATGCCGCGCCATGCCATACCCCGCGCTTGGAACGATAAGTTTCCTCATGTATCGTCCGTAGCGGTCGCGCCCGATGCCGCTCTATACGCCTCTTCGCTCGGTCAAGGCGTATACCGCATCGACCCGAACGGAGAATGGGAGGCGCTGGAGCGGGAGTGGCCCGAAGGCGCCACCGTCAACCGGCTGTCGGTGAACCGTGGCGTGCTTACGGCATGCACGAGCAAAGGACTGTACGTATATAACAGAGATCGTTGGGAGGCAACCGACGTAGCCGTCCCCGCTTACGGCTTTCTGGAAGGAGGCGGCGGGCGGATGCTGGCCGCTACCCATTACGGCATCTGGTGCCGGACGGAAGACGGCTGGCTGAACTGGGCGTATCCCGATTCGATCATCTACGACCTGCTTTATTTGCCCCAATTCATCGTAGCCGGCCGCGATAACGGCATGGCTCTCTACGATCGGCTGACCGGCGAATGGATGGAATTCGTCCTTGCGGACGCCGTAACGAGCGTGGCGGTATACCGGGGCCGGCTTGTCGGATCGGGAGGTTGCGGTCAGCTTATCGTAGGCAATCGGCGAGGAGGGTTTGACACGTTCAGGCTCCCCGGTATTTTTATCGTCAGCCTGATTTCCAAAGGCCGGGATGTATACGCCTGTACCGATAAAGGACTGTTCCGGCTCGGGATGTTCCGCGACAGCGTCGCGCTGCTTCCGGTCAGACTCGGCTTCCCTGTGGCTGATGCCGACTGGGATGGGGAAACGCTAGTGATGGCTACGCTGTTCCGGGGCATCGAATCCATATGAGGAGGAGGGATCGGCGTGATTGTCGTCGTACAGCGGCTGTGTCTGAGGCATGGCTGCGGCAAAAGCATGCTGAGCGGAATCGAGGCGTTCAAGCCGCGGTTCGGCATTCGCAAATGGACCTCGATTGAGGTGCTTTCGGCCCGAAGTCCTGAGCAGTACGAGGAATATATCGTCACGACCCGGTGGGAGCTGACGGGAGAACAGTTTGAACGCGTACATATCGACTGGTACGGAGCGATTATTGCCAATTTGCCCGCTTCGGGCATCATTCGCTACGAATGCTCCTGCTATGACACGGTGCTGAAGCAAGAAGAAGATATTTTGCTGCCCGAGCTGTGCGCGAAGGACGGAAGGAGGGGTTGACGTGAGTTTTTTGCTGGCAACGGCGGTTATTTTGCTGCTGGTCAATATCGCACTTGTCGTCTTGTACGCTCGAGGTGCGGGCAGACAAGGGTAAGGCTTCGGTTGGGATAATATAACTTGGGGAGGACAAGATTCATGAAAGTCATTGTCGTTTTTGCAAGCATGACGGGCAATACGGAAGATATGGCCGATGCGGTCGCGGAAGGAATTCGCGAAGCAGGGGCGGAGGTTGTCCTGAAAAACGTGCTCGATGCCAACGCATCGGAATTGACGCAATACGACGCATTCGTGCTCGGCGCTTATACGTGGGGAGACGGCGAGCTGCCGGACGAATTTCTCGATTTTTATGACGAACTCGACGATCTGGATCTCTCCGGCAAATATTCCGCCGTCTTCGGCTCCGCGGACTCCTCGTATCCGGAATTCGGCAAAGCGGTCGATCTGCTTGTAGAGAAGCTGGAGGAGATGGACACGGTCCGAATCGCTCCGCCTTTAAAGGTCGAGCTGGGCCCGACCTCGGAGGAAAAGGAAGCTTGCCGGGAGCTGGGCAGGCAGGTGGCGGCGGCCGCCACAGGCGTGAAATGATTGCGAGGGCGCCGGAAGCGAAGAGCGGAGCGGTCAGAACGGGGATACGTCTCATCGAAGATTATAGGCTGGAAGAGCTGCTCCGCTGTCCGTTCCGGATGCCGGCGCGCAAGACGGAGCTCTCCGCCCGGACGGCGGCTGACATCGGCTGGAGGCAAATCGTGCAATATTCGGCCAGCCATATCGTCAACGACTACTTCAGCTCCTTGCCGGAGTATCGGACGCAACGCATGATCCGGCATTCAGCGGACAGAAGATGGAGCAATAAGGCGTACAAATTCGAGTCGCCGGACCACTATTGGTTTATACGCAGCAGAACGATCGACAATCTCATCCGCTTCCTCGAGGAGGGACGGGATATCGTACCGATCGTGCTGTTCGAATCGTTCCGCTGCCATATTCCGGCGGTCGCTGCCGACGTTTCTTTTATCGTGCAAATGCTCCATCGACCCGGAGACGATCCGGCGGAGCCTTTTGTTTTGCAAAAATATGTCGTCGACGACGATCCGGCGGTTATCGCAGGGTTCCGTCATCTGGCTGTCCTGTTTTGCAGCGAGGCGTTCGGCGCATTGCCCGGGCGGATCGAGCTGTTCGGTGTGCTAAGCGGCAACCGCTACGTCTTCCGGCCCCAACCGGAGGATCTGGCGAAAGCGGCCGACTATGTAAGCTTGCTGCGCGATTATATCCCGTATGCGTCGAAGGCGGACTCTGCTCCCGCCAGCCGGGAGGAAGTATGCGGCAAATGCGCCTTGCGCGTGGAATGCGACCGCGAGGACCGGCATACGTCTGCGTCATTCCGCCGGCATTTGCTTCATTAACGAAGCCCGAAGCCCGTCCCGGTGGCGCCGCCCCAAGTCCTGCGCCGTTCCCGCGAGAGCGGCGCGGACGATGTAACCGCGAAAGGAGCGGGCGAAGCCGCTTGATGATGTTAGTAAGAGTCGGAGGAGACACGGTTCCAGAACGCCATCGTACGCTTCAAATATTCTTTTTTGTTCGCTTTGTACAACAACTCGTGCCGGCCTTCGGGCAGCAGCCACAGGCTCGAACGGGGCGATGTCTGATTCTCGTATATCAACTCCACGACGTCATAGGGGGCCTTGACGTCTTTCTTGCCGTGGATGAAAAATAGTGGAATCGCGTAATTCGATTCTTTCACGGTCTGGTACGGAATTTGCTCCATGCTCGTGCCGTTCAGAATCGGGAAGAAGAAGCGGATCAGCGGCAAAGAAGGGAATCGCGGCAGATCGACCTGCTGCTTGATGTTGTGGAACATCGTATCGGGTTCGAGCAGGAACGTGCTGTCGAGAATCATCGCTTCGATTTCCTTGCTGTACAGCGCCGTCTGCAGGGCGGTGCCCGCGCCCATGGAGAAGCCCCAGACGTACGTATGCTTCATGCCTTGGTGTTTGACGAAATCAATCGCGCCCTGCAGTTCGCGGGATTCCCGCACGCCTCCGGTGACGGACAGATTGGGCTGCACGTAACCGTAGTCGAACAGCAGCACGTTGAAGTGCTGATTGTTTAATTCTTTGGCCAAACTATACAAAGGGACCCACAGCTCTTCGCGGTTGCCGCCGTAGCCGTGGGAGAAGACGACCACTTTGTCGGAGCCTTCGGCGGGGATAAACCAGCCGTTCAGGGCGCTGCCGCCGTCGGAGCTCGTGAAGCTGACGTCCTCGTAGGGAAGACCGACGGCCAGAAGCGGGTTGGAGCTGAGCGGGGCGATCGCCGGGCGGGCCAGCATCCAGGCGATATAGCCATGGAAGGCGAGAATGGCGCAGGCAAATAATCCAAACAAAATAGCGAGAGGCAGCAGGATCCACATTTTTTTTCGCGAAGTTTTGGTGGGAGCGTTTTCAAATGCCGGTGGGTTGAATACGACGGCTGGGGCCCGAGTCGTTTCCATGGTAGATCCCTCCATATTCTGGGCTGTAATGGGGACAAGGTTGCAAGGGATAGGCATGTATGTGTGATGCGATTGAGGATGTCGACAAGTCTGTGTGTCTAAAGGATACAGTTACTATTATCATATGGCTTCAAGCGCCATCCGGTCAATACAGGACATACAGGAAAAATATAGAAAGCGTGTTGCTTCTGCATCTTTACGACCGGAAGACGAATCATGTATACTAGAGTAAAACTTGGTTTCATATAATGAAACACATGGAGCGGATGGAAGATGGACGATACGAAGCTGACCGTACGCGCCGTCGAGCGGGCGCTTGATATATTATCTGTATTTACGGACGATACGGAATTGAGCCTGACCGAGATTTCCGCCAAAACGCAGCTGCACAAAAGCACGGTGCACCGTCTGCTCGCTTCGCTGGAAGGCAAAGACTTCATCACCCGCAATGCGGAGACGGAGAAATACAGGCTCGGCTTCCGCATCTGGGAGCTTGCCGCCAACCTGTCGCAAAGCGACGATCCGGCAACGCTGCTGCAGCCCGAGATGGAGCGTCTGCGCGATGCGCTCGGCGAAACGATCAGCCTGTACGTGCGCGACGGCCGGGAGCGTATCCGGATCCAGGCGGTGCAAAGCAACCAAGCGATCCGGCGCGTCGCTCCGATCGGAGCCCGGCTGCCGCTTAACGTAGGCGCATCCAGTAAGGTGCTGATCGCTTTCGCCGACAAGGACGTTCAGGACGAGGTGCTGGCTGAGCTGGAATGGTCCGGGCAAGCGGAGAAAGCCGCGTTCGTGAAGCAGATGGGGGAGATCAGCCAGCTCGGCTACGCCACCAGCGTGGAAGAGCGCGAGCCGGGAGCCGCGGCCGTCGCGGCTCCGATATTCAACCGCTCGCATCGGCTGGTCGCGACGTTGGCCGTATCCGGGCCGTCCAATCGGCTGACGCTGGCCAAGATGAAGGAACACGCCGCTTTGATTATCGGGACGGCGAACCGAATGGGCAAAATGTTGAAGTAATGGCGGCAGCGTTCCATCTTCCGGCGGAGACGGGAATGCTGCTGTTTCACGTTTACGGGGCAGGGGTAATAATCCGTAAGGCGGCCGACAGACAGGAAGGAGGGGTGTCCTGATGTGGGGACTACTAATCAGCATTCTGATGGCGGTATTAATCGGAACCATCGGAGAAGCCCTCGTGAAAAGCGGCATGCCGGGCGGTCTTCTCGGAGCGATGGTGGCGGGATTTGCCGGAGGCTGGCTGGGCTCGTACCTATTCGGCGACTGGGGGCCGATCATCGGCGGATTTGCGGTCATTCCGGCCATCATCGGTAGTGCGTTGTTCGTATTCGCACTCGGACTGCTTTCTCAGGCACTGCGGAGAACAGGGTAATCCGTAAACCCCATCGTTTACACATTCCAATTGATATAGAAGGAGGCAACACTTATGAAGGAAACGATCAAAGGCGCAGTCGTTGGAGGGATCATCGGTGCGGCGGCGGCATTGCTGCTCGCTCCGAAATCGGGTCGGGCGCTGAGGCAAGACCTGATGCGCAAATCAGAGGAGATGTACGACAAGACAGCGGAAGTGACGGAGAGCGTCCGCGAGAAGACGGCGGAGCTGGCCCGCGACATTCGCGACAAGACAAGCGAACTGAAAAGCAGCGTGCTGGACAAAGCGGCAGACCTGGCCCGCGAAGCCGGGGATACGACCCGGGAAGCGGCGAAGAAGCTGAACGGCAAAGTCGAGGAAGCTTCGGATAAAGCGCGCGACTTCGTAACGGCCGCTGCGAACAAATCCAAGGAAGCGGCCGACCATGCCGCCGACGAGGCGGACAAAAAGCCTACGCATTGACCGCCAGCGGGAGGCTGGCATCCGGGGGCTGCCGCAGGGCGGCTTCCGCGCTGGCCGGAAGTGAATCGGACAGGAGGCAAACCGATATGACGAATCCGAACCTTAACGTGACAAGGCCTTATGAGGAGTTCAATCAGGCGTTTGTGCGTCTTGGCTTCTTGCCGGCCGAGAGGGAAGGGCGCAAGGTCATTCAGCTTACGTTCTTCTCTCCCGACCGCAGCGACAAAATCGTGTACCGAATTCCGTTTATTTCCGATGATTCCGAACGCATCACACTTCTCGTTCAGGAGGCCGAATTCGGCGGCGGATGGGGCGGCAGCAACATCATCCCCGAAGGCATCCAGGAGGAAGCGCATTACAAGCTGTGTATCCTGGTCGGGCAAACGGTGGAAGAAGCCGCCGGAGAACTGTTCCAGGAAGCCGATGCCTGCTATGCAGCCTTTTCTGACCGCTGGGAAGAGGAGGACGGGCAAAGCGCGGTGAACGGCGTCATGGCCCCGGAGGAGCAGGATTTGATCCGGCTCGGCAAAGAAATGAAAGCCATGAAGACGAATTCGGAGCTGGAGCAGGAAGGGCTGATTCCCGACCCGATCCAGAATTAATGAGGAACTAAGAATAGGTATGGCAGAGCCGGGGGCAGCGCCTCCGGCTTTTTAAACGCGACTCGCGGCAAATCGGGGTTGCGCTACGACCGAAAACCAGGCCCTGACCCGGCCTGGTTTGCTTTCTTGCTTGATTATCGAAACTATCCGGCGCTCATATCCGCTTTGCCGGCCATAAGCTCGTACCATTCGGGCTCGGATAAACGACGCTCCAGCACCCACTGAACGGCGATCGGCTCTCTTTCGGGTCCGATCAGTTCATTCTCTTTCAAGTAATAGCCGTGCTCCTTCGCGATCCGGTAAGCGATGCAGAACTGCTCGGCTGCCTCGATGGCCATAGGCAATGCCCCGAATTCGCCCAGCGCGCGGCCGAAGCCGAGCGGATTGCTCTTGGATTGAATGCTTAGGGTAAAACCACGGCCATCATCGCATACCAGTACGTCACTTTCAAAACAACGGATTCGATGTTTGACTTCCATGACGCTCACCGCCTGTCTTTGATTTGCAAGACTACTATCACTGGATAGTTATCATTACACGGATTGGCGGTCGTTGAAACCGGTTTCGCAAAGTTTCCCTTTGCCATTGCCCGCCGGGCGCGCGATACCGCGGCACGGGGAAGAGGCGCAGGCTCGACCGGAATGACCGGTTGCGGCATGCGCCTCTTCGGGGACAACGGCGGCTAAAGGTCTTTGCCCTCCAGCAGCGTTTTCAATTTATCGGTGGCCCGCTTCAGGATGCGGGATACGCTCATTTGCGATACGTGCAGCTCTTCGGCAATCGCCCGCTGGGACAATCCGGCCTCATAGACGAGCGACAGCACTTTGCGCTCCTCGGGCTTCAACTGAACGAAAGCCGCTTCCAAGTCCATCCGGTGTTCGACCGAGTTGTAATCGTCCGCCGGGGCGCCGATCAGATCGCCGAGCGTAGAAGCGGAGTCATCTTCGGAGACGGGGGTGTCCAGCGAGATGTAATGGTACAGCTCTCTTCCGGCGAATACCTCCATCGTCTCCTCGTAAGAGAGTCCGAGATGGGCGGCGATCTCCTCGACATTCGGGGAACGCTCGAGACGGACGTTCAACTCGTCGATCGCATGCTGGAGCAGCGCCCCCTTTTCCTTGATGCGGCGGGGAACCTGGATGTACCAGGACTTGTCCCGCAAATAGTTTTTCATATGCCCAATGATGCTTTTCATGGCGTAAGGTTCGAACGGGCTGCCCATACCGGCGTCGAACTGGCCGAATAATCGGAGAAGCGCCATTTGCCCGACCTGAATCAAGTCCTCGTATAGATCGGGGCGGTTGCGTGACATTTTGCCGGCGGCCATTTTGACCATAGGTTCGTATTGCCGGATGAGCGCTGTCGCCAAATCCTCCGTGGGATGGGTCTGGTACTCCACAATCATCGCGACGGATTCATTCGGGGAAGGCCAAGCCGGATTTACACTCATGCCATCTCCTCGCTCCTAGACCGACGTTTGGTCAAGACGACCTCGGTGCCGTTCTCGCTTCGTACCTCCACCTCGTCCATAAGGGCTTGCATCAGGTATAAACCGAGACCGCCGGCTTGGATTTCATCGAGCGTCTTGCCGTGCAGCGCAGGAGAAGCCGAGCCTTCGGGGGCCGGCTCGAAGCTGCGCCCTTCATCTTTGACGATAATCGTCAGTTCGCGTTCTGCGGCGTAGAAACGGATCTCCATCATACCGGACTGGCCCGCGCCGTCATAGGCATGCAGTACCGCATTGTTGCATGCCTCGGACACGGCCACCTTCATGTCCTCGATCTCCTCGTAAAGAAATCCCAGCTTCGAGGCGATACCATACAACGTCAGTCGGACCAGATCGACGTATTCCGCCAAAGCCGGAACGCGGAGAGTTACAGTCGGTTCAACAGGGTTCAGTGTCATCGTTATGCTCTCGTTCCTTTCTTAAATAGGCTTGGCGGCAGACGGTCCGCCCTGATTGAGGAAGGGGGTGATGCCCGTCATGTCGAACAGCTTCTTGATGTGCGCGGGAACGGCTTCGACCGTGAACGAGCCGTTGCGGGCGTGGCGCGCTTTCAGCACGGAGATCAGAATGCCGATGCCAGTGCTGTCGATATATCGCAACTCTTGCAAATTTAACGTAAGAATCCGGTCGCAAAGCTCGACAAGCGGCTCCATGACGGAGCGCATTTGGGAGGCGACCTCCAGGTCAAGCTCTCCACTAATATAAACGGTGCACCGGCCCTCCTGCGTTTCGGTGCGCATACGAAATTTATCGGAGGAATTCATAGCAGAACGTTCATCTCCTTTTGACGGATGTCTATTCCCATTTAACCATAACAGCGGCATTTGAAACAGGGCGGATGAATCGACGCCAAAGAAATGTGTCGCGAATGTAACTCGGCATGGATGGCAAGCTGGACCGCAGCCGGCCAATAGCCTAAGAAAAAGCAACTGTTTCCGACAAGCCCGGCTTGTCGATAAACAGTTGCTTTTTCCCGCTGTAAAACGGCTTGTCCGCGCTACAGGATGTCCATGGCCCCGCCCTCGCGGAGGGCCGATTCCGCATAAGGCCGGCCGGCCGGGTCGCAGTCGACGACGACTAGCAGGTCGCCATGCTCGATATGGTTCAGGCACTGGGACGAGTCGCTATCGTCCAGGCCGAGCGCCAGCAGCTGCTCCTTGGCCAGCTCGGCGTTGTCGTCAGTCAGCGCCGACCCTCCGAGCAAGGGAGCTGCATATCCTTCGGCGCTGCCCGCAGGAGCAATTCCCGAAGCATCAACTCCTCCGTAAGCGCCTCCCGCCAGACCGAGAGGAATGACGGGAACGCCGCCGGGGGAATACATACGCCGATCCGGGCTCTCATGCGGGCCGTTCTCGTACAGACGCTCTACCGGCACGTCGGTTTCCGAATGTGCCCTCTGCGCCTGATCGCTCGTACCGGCAATGACTCTTACGGCCTCCGAGCCGAAGCCGTGGCTTTCCAGAGCCTCTACCGCGCGCACCACTTGCGAATCCTTTGCGAATATGCCGATCGCTCTCTCCATCGTCATCTACCTCCCCAATCGTGATAGGGTATATTACCCGCACGGAAGAGGGGTGAAACCGTCTTTATGTCGGCAGCGCGGCTTTCCACCGGGCGATGGAGAACGGCGGCTGAAGCAACAGGCCCTTGCTGTCGGCAAGGGCGGCGGCCTCCTGATCGTCCGCGTTGTCCGCCAGGACGACGACAGGGATGCTCCCGTCGATTTGTCGACGAACGATATCCGCCGCAAAGGGCAGTCCGGCAGTCAGGACGAGCAGGGCATACGGCTCTGCTTCCGGCTCTTGCGGGGCTTCCGCCTCGCGCAGCCTGTCGATCAGGTGCGCATCGGCCGTGACGACCGTATAACCGCTGCGCCGCAACAGAGCAGCGGTCAACCAGGCCCGGTATGGCCGAATGTCGGCGACGAGCGCCCGTCCGGCGGACGAAGGAGTGGTATCGGCAGCTGCCGATAGCTCCCTTCGGGCCGAGCTCTCCTCATCGTACGTATCCGGATCGATCGTCATCGTCTGAATCGTGAAAACGAACAACGCGCCGTCCCGCTCTCCCGGGATGACGCGGATCGTTCCGCCCATCAGCTGTACCAGCGACTTGCATATCGCGAGCCCGAGGCCGGTGCCGCCGTACCGGCGCGACATCGTGGCGTCCAGCTGCGAGAAGGGCTGGAACAGCTTGCCTTCCTTGCCTTCCGGTATGCCGATCCCGGTATCCTTAACGGCGAACTCCAGCGTAATCGTCCCATTCTTTCGGCCAGGGACGGGCTGGGGGGCCGGCGCCGGCTTCACTTGGCGAACGAGTACGTAGATGCCTCCCGTCTTCGTGAACTTGACTGCGTTGCCGATCAGGTTGGCCAGCACTTGGCGCAGTCGCGACGGGTCTCCGACGACGATAGGGGGGATGCCCGGCTCGATGTCGATGGCCAGCTCCAGCTCGCGCTTGGACGCTTCCGCGCGGAACAGGTCGGCGGCGTCGGCAATGCACGCTTCCAATAGAAAGGGATGCTCTTCCAGCTCCATCCGTCCGGACTCCATTTTGGTAAAGTCGAGAATATCGTTCATGACCGTCAGCAGAGCGTCCATGCTTTTGCGGATCATCATGGCGTACTCCTGCTGCTCTTCGTTCAGGGGGGACTCCAGCAGCAGGTCGGTCATGCCGGTCACGCCGTTCATCGGCGTACGGATTTCGTGGCTCATGACGGCCAGAAATTCGCTCTTGGCCCGCGAAGCCAGCTCCGCCGATTCCTTTGCTTCCAGCAGTTGCAGACTTTGGTTCTGAAGAAGCTCCTCCGATCGCTTCAATTGCCGCGTATGCTCCTCCAGCAGCTCGTTGGCGCGCTGCCGCTTGCGTGACTGCTCCTGCATCTCCTCGGCCAGCGCCTGCGATTCGCGCAGCAGTTGTTCGACGCGCAGGCGGTCGTAGATCGTGTTCAGTATCGTGCCCAGCTTCTCGGCGAGATGCTTGAGCAGCTCGCGCTGAATGAAGGTGAACGGCTTGACGCAGGCCAGCTCGATGACGCCGGTCACCTCGTCGCGGAAACGGACGGGGTAGATGATGATCTGGGAAGGGACGGTACTGCCGATGCCCGAACGGATGGCGACATAGTTGTCGGGCATGTGATCGACCGTGATCGGTTTGCCGTCTTTGGCGCATTGTCCGACGAGTCCTTGGCCCAGCGGGAATACAGAGGTTGCCTCCGGCTCCTCCGGGCCTGCGGCGTACAGGCCGTGAAGTTGTAGGGCCTTCAGCGGCCCTTCGCCGTCCCGCAAATAGATAGCGCCGTACTGGGCGCCAAGCACCGGCGCAAACTCGCTGATGAACGTCTGCGCTACCTGCTTGACAGCGGTCATGTCTTCCAGCAGTTCGGTAATGCGGGCCATGTGGGTGTTCACCCAGGCCTGCTCCTCTTTGGCCATATTAAACTTCGTTTCCAGCTCGTTCTTGGCATGAAGATCCATGGCGATCTGTTTGAATACGCTGGCAAGCTGTCCCAACTCGTCCTTGGCATGCACCTCGATGCGCATCAGCGAGCGGAGCCGGTTCTGCCCGAATTTTTTGGCCATTCCGGTAAGCAGGTTGAGGCCCTTGGTAATGTTCGGTATGACCCACAGCATGATGCACAACCCCAGAATGGTACCGGCAACGGAAAGCGCTGCCGTCGCGCTGACCGATTGCTTGTACAGATCCTGCGAATCGGCGATCTCGGCATCGAGGGAGAGCTGGTGATAGCGGGACAAGCTTTCGAGGCTGCCCAGAAAGTCTTTCAGCGCCTCATTGCCATCCGCCTTGCTGTATTCCAGCGCCTCGGCGGTCTTGCCGCTCCTCAATATGTTGAATACAGTATCCATATACATGCGGAAATGGTCGGCTTCGCGGGAAGCCGCATCGATCAGCTGCTGCTCGGCCGGTTCTTGCACCCGCTTCTGCAAATCGCCCAGCTGGCCGATTACGGCATCGACCTGTCCCCGGATCGAGGCGAAGCGCGCCTCATCGGCCGTATTGTCGAGCAGGATGTTGGTCATCTCGCGGGCGGCCGTATGAACGTCGCCCTGCAGGGTGGAAGTCAGCTTCACCTTGGCGTAGCGCATCTCGTAGAACCGTTCCAAGGCGTCGTTCATCGTGGCCATGCGCTCGTAGCCGATCGTCGTGATGACGATCAGCAGAACGACGAGCATGCCGTAACCCATGACGAGCTTGGTTTTGATCTTCACTCCGCTCCCGCTCCTTTTTTGACCTCGACGACCACAAGACAGCGGTCATCCTGACGCGTATCCGGACTGGCATTTTGAAACAGCTGCTTTTCCAGCTCCAACGGACATGTCGACGTATGGATCAGCAGATCGAGCAGACGGTCCACCCGCTGTTCATCCGCCGAATCGAGCGACTCAAGGACGCCGTCCGTATACAAGTACAGTCGATCCCCTGCGCCGATGCCGAGCGTGTGCTTCTCGATCTCCAACTGATCGAACAGGCCAAGAGCGACGCAGCCGCGCTCCAGCCGGACGGGCGGAGCGCCGTCGCCGCGCATGAGCAGGCCGGGAGGATGGCCGGCGTTAACGTATTCGATCGTCCCCTGCGCCGTGTCCACCACCACGTAAAGGCAGGTAAAGTAATATTGAATCAGCGGATTCGAAAATTGCAGCTGCATCATGCGGCGATTCAGCTCTCGCACGACATATTCCGGATCGACCTGGGTCAGGATGGCATCCCTCAGGGAAGAGGCGACGAACATGCAGACGAGCGAGGAGGAGATGCCGTGTCCCATCGCATCGATAATCGCAATGCCGTAGCGGTGCCGGTCGATTTTGTACCAGGCGTACAGATCGCCGGCCAGGTCGTCGGCAGGCCGGTACAAGCCTTGGATGGATAGCGCCGGCTCGTGAAGCGGGGATGGAAGTGCAGAGGCCTGCACCTGCCTGGCCAGCTCAAGCTCCTCCCGCAGCCGCCGGTCGCGCTCTTTGTGCCAGTCCTTCTCCGCCTTCAGTCGCAGGGCGGCGCGTATACGGGCAAGGAGCTCGATCCGGTTGATCGGCTTCGTGACGAAGTCGCAGGCACCGGCATCCAGCGCCTCGGCAAGCTTGAGCGAATCGCCTACCGCCGTAACCATAATGACTGGGATATCCCGCAGCCGGTCCGATTGCTGGACCCGGCGGCACGCCTCGATGCCGTCGATGCCGGGCATCATCATATCCAGCAAAATCAGATCGTAGTCCGGCGCCGGCGGCGCGGGCTTGTCCATATCGAGCAGCGCAAACATCTCGTCGGCCGAAGAAGCAGTGCTGATGTTGGCATACCCGGCCTTCTTCAGCATTTCCCTGACAACCATGACGTTCATCGGATTGTCGTCTACTATCAAAATCCGCATCGTACTCGTACTCCTTACTTATGTGAATAGCATCGGGTTCGGAGCCATAGGTGTGTTTCCATACTAGCCTATCGGCGCAAATGCTGTCTACTGCCAGTATAAACGACAAGAAGG
The DNA here is from genome assembly GCF_039536325.1 of Paenibacillus hodogayensis. Taxonomy (NCBI): domain Bacteria; kingdom Bacillati; phylum Bacillota; class Bacilli; order Caryophanales; family Paenibacillaceae; genus Paenibacillus; species Paenibacillus hodogayensis. The sequence goes on along the minus strand of NZ_BAAAYO010000012.1, from coordinate 95,244 downwards.
AATGAGAGCGCCGGGCTCTCATTCCTTACCGTTTAACGGCATGCAGCCGGCGGATGCTCCGAAGACCCGGCATGTTGCGCTACATCATCCGGTTTGCCGCTCTGACACGGGCCATGACGACTACCTTGCCGCGGTCCATCTCGGCTTCGTAGACCCGCGCCTCCTGCGGGGTACAGCCCATCGACTCCAGCTTGGCGCGAAGCTCGTCGCCCCGGGAGCGAAACATATTCGCGATGCTTTGAATCATGCCTTCTTCTTCCATCGTGACAGTGTTCACATTGGCCGCTCCGGCCAAATATTCGGTTTGACTCTTGTCATGGGCAAGTACGAAAATATCTTCGGCCACATGACCCTGACGGTGTAGGGCGTGAATTTCCTCCATCGCTCTTGCACCATTATCGACCACTCTTACGAAAACTTTTTCGTCCATGCTGAACGCCTCCTCGTTTCGTTGCCCTCCCTGCGCAAATCGCCGTTCGTTCGGCCGGGCTTGTCCCGAATCCGCCGTTGCCGACCCCGCAGCGGAGAGCGAATGCCGATCTATTCCATACTTAACCTGGAGGGGAGCTGCTGAAACAAAAACCGGCCCATATGCGTCAAGCCTAACGAATTCGCGGTCGGCTTAAACCGTCGGCATGCTGCTGATGGCGGGCAAAAAAATAATCCTTCATCGATATGAAGGATTGGAAGAAAGGCAAGGTTTGATTTTGCTGCTACGGCGTCAGGACGAGTTCCTTATTCGCCGTGTCCTCCGCTTCGCGCAGAGCGGTGTTCACATCGGACTGGCCGTCGATCACCTGGGTCAATGCCTTGTTCAAATAAGGCCGTACTTCGATATCGTGAGTTGTTCCGGCAAAAGGAGGGGCGAAGCTGCTCTTGAATATGCCTTGAATGTTTTTCCCCTTGACAGATTTCAAGTTTTCTCCGTACAGTGCCTTGACCGCCGGGTCTTTCAGGGAGGTGAACCGTCCTCTTTTGGTCATGGTCTGTTGATTTTCGGTCGAGGTCAGCACGCTGATCGCCTGGAAGGCTTCGCTCTTATGCTTGCCGAGCGAGGATACCATCAGGAAATGGCCGGTCGAGCCGGCGCTCACGTTCGGCTTCTCCGGGTAGCTGGGCAGCTGAGTGACATCCCAGTTGAATTGGGACTGGGTACCGTGTACGGCTTCCAGGTTGAGGAAGCGCGCATCGTAGCTAAACATCATGCCTACGGTTTGGTCCTTCATGAAATGGTCCAAATTCGTTCCTTTGTTGCCGGGAATCTTATGGAACTCCGACAGCATGGTGACGACTCGCTTCCAGCCGTCGGTCGTGACTTTGACCTTGCCGGTGTTCGGATCGAGGTAAGGGAGAGTCAGCTGGCTGCTCAAGTCGAACAGACCGGTCATCATGGCTCCCCGGTACTGGACGCCGTTAACGTTACGGGAGAACCGTTTGGCCAAATCGAGCGCATCGTCCCAAGTCATTCCGTCTTTCGGATACGGAATGCCGAACGTGTCGAACAAGTCCTTGTTGTAAAACGTGGCAAGGAAGTTTAGCGAGAACGGCAAGGCGGACAGCTGGTTTTTCTCGCTATAGTAACGGATGCTGTCCATGGCGGCCGAATCGAACCGTCCGAGGTCCATTCCGCCTTGTTTGACGTATTCCGTCAAGTCGGAAGAGGTTTTCAGACTGCGGTGTACGGCAATTCGCGAGAAAGTGGTCAAGACGATGTCCGGAAACGACCCCGACGCAATCAGCTCCTTGATCCCGTCATCTCCCTTCGTGTTGACCTGCAGCTCGACCGACACGTTCGGATATTTGGCCTTGATCGGCTGAAGGACCAGCGTTTGAAATTCGTCATCCGTCATCGTGGCGCCATCCTGCAGCAGCACGAGATTCACCGGCTTTGTCGTATCGGCGGGCGGCGGAACCTCCGACGTCTGTTCCGGATTCGGTTTGCTGCTTCCTTGACCGCAGCCGCTGACGAGCATGGCGATCAGCAGCCCGGTGCCCCCGTATTTCACAATGGATGTTGTCATGTCCAGACTCCCTCTTTGCAAGTGATTGTAATCGCTTTCTACTTCTCAGTATACGGAGCCTGCGGCCGGCAATCGATTGGCGATGCGGTCGAGAAGAGGGCCGATTCGGTCATTTCCGGTGTTCTTCCCGATATTTGCCCGGCGAGCATCCGACTTTACGGGCGAACAGTTTGCTAAAAAAGGAAGTATCCTCGTAGCCGACCCAGGCAGATACGACGGCGAGCTTCTCGTCCGTATCGACGAGCAGACGCTGCGCTTTTTGGATGCGGACATGGTGAATGTACTCGACGACGCTGCAGCCGACATATTTATGGAAGTTCCGGTTTAACTGGCGGACGCCGATATGGAACAGTTCGGTCAGCAGAGGAAGCGTCAGCTTCTCGCTGAAATGGCGCTCGACATAGCCGCGAACCCTCTGGACCAGTATTTCGCTGCGGGATACTTTATCGGAGCTTTGCTGACGCTCCTTGTAGTAGCGGGACAGCAGAATGAACAACCCGATCAGCTTCATCCGGATCAGCGTGCGAAAGCCGTGACGCTGCTGCTGCATTTCGGCCAACAGCTCCTCGAGAATGGCGGTAACCGAAGCGGCATCGGAACCGCGCAAGTTCAACTTGTGGTAGAAACGCGCCTCTTTATTCAGAAAGGGCTGCACATAGAAGAAGTCCATCGATTCGGTGGCCTGCATCTCGCGCAGCAGGGTAGCCGGGATGCCGTCGGGCTCGAACAGGCAATTCAATACCTCGATGCTCTCCCCTTCCTGCAGGCCATACCCGTGGGCTTCCCCCGGATTGATGATGAAGACGTCGCCTTCCCGGATTTCATACTGGATGTCCTGAAACAGATGCGTTCCGCGGCCTTCTACCACAAACACCATTTCGACAAACTCGTGGATATGCAGAGCGGGGAGGTCGCGAATATCGTGACGGTTTCGCTGAATCCAGAAAGGGAAATTTTCCGGATGAGAGTAGAGGTCCATAGATTTTTTACGCAAGGCGTACCCTACCTTTCAATAGTATCCGTTTTCATTATAGACGATGGAGAAAACAGGGAAAAGGCAAGGCCAGTGGGGAATAGGTGGCGAACAGCCCGCCATGGACATGAGCGGACTGTTCGCACAAAAGAAAACGGATGATTGGCGCAGGCCCGGCATGATTCGGTCGAGAGCCGGTGCTTTCCGGGCGGCGTTTCTTGCCGATCCTCCTGTTTACTTCGGTATTGCCTTGAGGTAAAAGTCGTCAAACTGCGATAGGCCATCGGCAACCGGATCGGCTTTCAAATAGACCTGAAGCTGGGTCGTATCCGGGCGGGGAGTCAGCTCGATGCGGTTCAAGGTCCAATCGGCGGAAGCGGCTACCGGCTTCCACTCGTACCGGATCGAGCTTGCCCCGTTATTTTTGCTTTCCCGCAGTCCGATGGAGACGCCGGATGTCGATGCGCTTTTGGTCCAAGCCAGTAGCTCATAACGGGTACCGGGTTGGACGGGAACCATGTCGGAGACGATCACATTCCAGTCGTTGGCCGGATCCGGCAGCAGCGCAACGGCGTATTCTCCGCTCCGTCCAGCGCCTTGCTGCCATTGGCCGACGCGCATCGTCCAGTTTTCCGGGGCTGTTGCCAGCAGATTCGGCTTCTCGAAGCCGGGATTGCGCAGCAAATTGTTGTTGACCTCGACCGGTAAGGTTAAGGAACGAATCGGTATGCCCCCCAGCCTGACGTCGATAGCAGGCGTGTACACCTGATCGGTGACGTTCGTCGGCACATAGATCGAACCGGTAACCGAGAGCGTCTGGCCTGCGCTCACCGTTGTCAACGAAGGAAGCTGCACCGTCCAGCCGGTCGGAAACGAGGGAACGAGCCCGATTTCGGTTGGATGCGAGGCGCTGCTGGCCAGCTGCACCGTGAACGGAATCGTTTGTCCGGCATGCGCCTGGATCGACCCGGGGGCCAGCGTTGCTTCTACCAGATTGATATAAGGATAGCGGATCGAGTAGTCGACGCTGACGCGGGTGCCCGGATGATCGGCGTATTCGAACGACAGTGTTGCCCGAAGCGGATAACGGCCCTGATCGATCGCCTCCGTCAGTTGGAAGGCAAGCGTACCGGCGGCTTCCAGTCCCGTGCCAAGCGAGGCTTGCGACCATTGGAGCGGCGACAGGCCGAATTCCGCAGGGAGGCTCGCCTTCACTTGCAGGCTGTTCAGGCTGCTGTCCGACGGGTTGCGAACGGTCATGCTCAATGTATTGGTTTCGCCTTGTCCGATAATTTGTCCCCCGCTCATCTGAAGGGACAGCGAAACGGGAGAAGCGGCGATGGGGCCGAGCAGCGAGCGGATATTCGCCAAGCCGTCCTTCATCTGAGCGGCAGCCGTACCTGCCGAAGCTTGCGCCCAGTCGATCAGGCTGTCCGCGATCGTCAGCGCAGACAGGGCGTCTTCCGCCGCTTGTGCAACATCCGGGGTGGAGGCGGATAAGCTGGCCGTTATTTGGCCCAGCGCATCGTCCAGATCGGATACGCCCGACGTCCAGGCCGGGTCGGCCGAGAGGCTGGCTATCGCTTGCAGACGCTGATCCGCCTCAACGACCCGATGCGTGAACGGCGTGATGCGGTACAGCAGCGATTGCAACGGACCTAGTTCCACGGTCAGCGTATCGTTCGGTATATCCCGCTCCGCTTGCGTGTCTCCATACAGCAGCGTTGCCCGGAAGCCGGTCACATCGAGCGGCACCGATACGACGCGGGACTCGTTTGCGGTGTTGACCATAGCGACAACTTTTTCGTCGCCGTCTTGCCACGCCGTCCACTGCGTATCGGGACCTTGACCGCCGCCCCATTTGGCTTTGCCGGTAATCAGCTCGCCGAGCAGGTCCGTTTCTTCGCGGAAGGCCGTCAGTCCGGGCCAGAGCGCGGATTGGCGCAACGCGAATCCATTCTCGTTGAACGAGTAGTAGCCCAGTCCTTGGGAGCCGTTCGTAATCCCCTGGTAAGCCATATTGCGTATTTGGGCAATGGTAGGCAGGATCGTCCAGACGGGCGGGTTGTACATGGCCTGCAAAATGTTCATGACCGGCTTGGTGCTTCCTGCCGCTTGTTTGGCCAATGCCGTCCGTTCTCCGATCGTCGAAAGGGGCATATACGGGATCGGATACACATCGATTGCGAAAATATCGGTCAGATTGGCGGTAAATTCATAAGCCGAAGCCGGCGCTTCCACCATATAAATCGGATGGACGGGGTCCAGCGTACGGATCAGCCGGTACGCATTCACCAATTCTTCCTTGGTTTTCTTGTTAGTGACCGGCTCATCCATCATCATCCAGGCCAGAACGGCCGGATGGGATTTGAACTCGGTGACGAACTGCTCGATCAGTCCCATATTCTCATGGACCTTCATGTCGTAATACAAAGGGACTGCCACTTTCAGGCCATAGTGCTGCGCGGTATCGAGCATATTGCGCATCGTATTCGGATTATTCGTGCCGTTGGCTTGCACGGTGTTGACGCCGGCAAGTCCGACATAGGGATAGTCGGATAAGGAGACATGATAAGCTAAAATCGGGAAGAACGGCTCGTTGTCCACCTGCAGCGTCCCGTTTTCCGTTAACATTTGCGGACGATCGAACCGGAAAATGCGATCCTCGGCGCGTTCCAGTTCTTGGCCAAGGGCGTCGAGCAGGCGAAGCTCCACCAGATACGGCTCTTGCTTCACCATGAGCGAAGGATCGAATGTCAGATCGAATGGCTGATCGGCGTAGGTGGAGGCCGAGACGGTGATCGGAACGCCGGTTGATTCGCGAACGATGCGGGCCTCCACGCGCTTGTCGTTCAATACGCCGTCATGGGATTGGAATTGTGCCCGGACATGTCCTTCGTTCCGGTCGGAGTAGTAGAACGTTTCGTCGGTCGACAGGTCGATCATCTTGCGGTATTTGTCTAGCGTAAAGCGGATATCGTCAAAGAAAGCGGTTCCAATTCCGTATAAACGAACATAAATAATGACGGCTGTCGCTTCTTTCGGCGCCTCAATGGTGAATTCGAGCGGCTGCCATTCTCCGGTCAGCTGGGAAGTTTTGATTTGATACAGCGAGTCGTAATCCAAATGGTTGGCCGATGTCGTGCTTCCGCCCTTGTAGAACTCCAGCTTGAAGCCCGGACCGCTGCCGGTGACGCCGGTTCCTTTGATCCAGGAGCTGAGCTTGTAGGTTTCTCCTTCCTGAATGGCAATTTGCTGGCGTACCCACGGGTTGCGATTGGTTAACGCCGTTGACAATTGCAGCCCGTACGTACCGGAGCGGGCTGCGGAAGCGGTCAACGACAGTTCCGGATTGCTCCAGCCTTCGAATGGGACCCAGTTAAGCGGCGCTCCGGCGGAGCTTTGCTCGAAGTTCCCGTTCAGCATCAAGTCGTCACCAAGCTCGCGCGCCGCGGCGTCAGGCAGAAATCCAGCGGGCAGTACGGGCAGCAGCAAGGACAGCAGACAGAGCAGCAGCATCGTTTTGCCGCCAAACTTCCTCATCTTGCTCATAAATAGCCTCCCAATCCCAGATTCGGACAAGGTCCGTCTTACATGTTGAAGTGTAGCATAGCCCTGTAGCGCGTACGATTGGCGTTTCGGTCTTGCCTTGTGTCGATTCGGTCTATTCTGCATGTTTGGCCCTGCTGCCCGGAGGGGGCTCTTGTTTCACACCGGTCGAGAGGGGTAATAAAGGATACCGGTAGACGCCGGACAAACTATTCCCGATAGGACAGGTGATGCGATATGTTAAGCTGGGCAGCTCTATTTCTGGTTATTGCCATTGTGGCCGCTATATTCGGATTCGGAGGGATCGTCGCCGCAGCCGCGTCGATCGCCAAAGTGTTATTCTTCGTCTTCCTGATCTTGTTCCTCATCTCGCTCTTTACCGGTCGCCGCGGTTCAGCCTGACGACGACGGCGCTGCATGAGAAGAAGAGAGCGAAGCTGGAAGGGGAGACCCTGTCGAAAGTTTTGCCGGAAGAAGCCCCACCCGTTAGGCGTTAGCCATCGGGGCGGGGCTTGCTTGTTGTTACTTGTATTCGCAAAAGTTGACGATTAATTATATAAAATATATTATATATAATTGTTGAGGGAATGTTTTATAAAATCAGAACTGGAGGAAGAGCAGCTTTATGAAATTTTTTAATTTTTATAAAGAGGGTATATTGAAGTTGGGAATCAAGCATGAATACGGCATGATCGATGTGGAAAAAGCCGCCCAATTTTATCCCTATGACGGGTTACCCGCGCTCCCAACGACCGTAATGGGAGTGATCCGGTCCGGTCCTTCCGAGTATGAGGCATTGAACCGATATATTGCTTCCCTGCCTCCGCCTGAAGAACAAAGTCCATATGGCCTGAATGAGTCTTCCATCATTTGGGGACCATGCGTGGATTCCCCGCAAAAACTGATCTGCGTCGGTCTTAATTACAAAAAGCACGCTTACGAAACGAACCTGCCTATACCCGAATATCCGATACTTTTCAACAAATTCAACAACGCCTTGACTGGCCATGGCGCGGTTATTCCGATACCGTCCGAAACGGTTAAGGTGGATTATGAAGTGGAGCTGGCCATCGTGATCGGCAAAACCGCGCGCAACGTACCGATTGCAGATAGTTTGGACTATGTATTCGGATATTGTATCGCCAACGACGTGTCTGCCCGCGACCTGCAGCTTCTTACCGGCCAATGGATGCTCGGAAAAACTTGCGATTCGTTCTGTCCGCTAGGGCCATACTTGACGACGGCGGACGAGGTAGGCGATCCGAACGATTTGCACATGAAAACAACCGTTAATGGGGATGTGCGCCAAAACTCGCATACATCGGATATGATCTTTACATGTGCGGATACGATAAGTTATATTTCGCGCCACTTTACCTTGCAGCCGGGGGACGTTATTATGACTGGAACCCCCGAAGGGGTAATAATGGGCTATCCTCCGGATAAGCAGCACTATTTAAAGCGTGGCGATGAAGTCGTACTGGAAATCGAGAAGCTAGGCATACTTCAAAACCGATTTTATTGACGATACCACCTGGATGATAACGATCCAGGTGGTTTTCATTTGAAAGATCTACATTTAAGAGAAGCAACAAATAAGTTTGCGGATCAATAACAAGTGTTGCAAAATACATTATCGAAAATATATTATATTAAATATAGCATAATTTTTAAGAAGGAGAACGACGGACGATACGTTAGGGGAGGGAGATGCGGTGTTGATACATAACATAGTCGGCAGAAAGCTGTCGTACAAAAAGAAGCTATTGTTCTTCTTGCTGTTGATCGGCATTGTACCCATGCTTTTGCTGGATTGGGTAACGAGCCATTTGTTCGTTCAACAGATTCAGCAGGAGGCGGACCGAAACCAGCGCTTGACGTTACACCTGCTTTACGACACCTTGAACGACAAAATTTCGGACATCACCCTATCATCCCTATCTCTTGCATCAAATATCGTCTTGGAAAAATCGGTTGCCGCAGGACCGGGCCCGGAAAGCTTTCCCCTCACTATGGATATGATCCAGACCATTCGCCGCAGCTTGGCCTACTTCCCCCTGAAGCTGAATGTATCCGTGCTCTATTTGAAACATAACTATGTGTATTCCGATCTTCATATAGCACAGACGCTAGAGGAAACCTCCTACCCAGACATCCTGCGTACCATTGTCCCCCCAAACCATTCGCCTTTTTACATAATGCCCGACACTTTTCCAAGCCAGCCCGATTTGCTGGCGTTCCGGCCCATTCCGCTCAACTCCATGTACACCGAGGGCGTTCTGGTGACGCATCTAAGCTCGACGGACCTGTACGGGCTTATAGACGATTTGGAGCTGGACCGCAGAAAGAAGATTTATGTGATCGATGAAAAGGGGCGCGTGTTCTTCAGCAGAAGCCCGGAAGAGATCGGAACCGTACTGACCGCCGACGACGATCTTTATTCCTATTGGCTCGACCCGGCGGCGTACGGCGACAACGTCGTGCTCGATCATATCCCCTATACGGCCAGCGCGCAAAAATTGGATTTTACAAACTGGACCTGTATCGTAATGACCCCTTATGAAGAACTGGCGCAAAAAACCACACAAACGAGACAGGCGATGCTGTCGATTGAAGCTCTATTCGTGCTTTTGTGTACGGCTATCCTCTTTTTCGGTTTTCGTAGATTATTCCGCCCTTTTCAAAGCGTACTGGCCCAAATTCAACTAGCAGGAGGCGCCGCGCCCCCTTCCGATAACGAAATGGAAGCGTTGCATACGGTGCTTCATCGGTTGATCAGCACCAATAAGCAGCTTCAGGACGAAATCAAGGAGCAATTGCCGCTAGCCAAGGAACGATTCTATCAGTTTCTGATCAACGGCGAACTGGATGAACATGAAATAAAGCGTCTGGCGGATCGGTACGACCTACCGTTATACGGCGCATGGGTTTATGTTGGCGTTGTTCGGGTTGACGATTATATCGGATTTCAGCAAACGTACCGGGGCAGGGAACGTTCCGTTCTTCATGATGCGTTGAGAAAAGCAATGAAGGAATTAGGCGGGGACAGGGTGCCTTCCGTCACATTTGTTCCCGAACCCGGACAAGTCGTCGTTTTATTCGCTGCGGAAAAAGCGGATAATGCGGTGCTGGAGCAAATCAGCGGGGGGATCCAACAATTTCGCGCCCAAGTTGCAAATGACTTCGGATTTACGATAAGCGCGGCTATTAGCGATGCAAGACGGGAGTACGACTGTTATCGCGCGGGTTATCAGGAGGCTATGCATATTTTGAGTTACCGGCTGCTATTCGGCCATAACGTCACCATGACGTCCGAGGATATCGGGAAACGGGCATTGCTTCCATCGGAGGAGTCGGTGCTTCGGCACCCGAAGTCGATTGTTTCGCAGCTGCTTCAGGGGCATACGGAAGGGGCAATCCTGGAGCTGGAGCAATGGCTGGAAGACGTTCGCCGTTATGCGCCAAGCTCGGAACATGCGGTTGGATGGGTTTCCTATTTGTTGGGCGAATTGGGGTACAAGCTGGATGAGGTAGGTTGTCCCCTTCATGAAATCGTATCCTACGACTTTTTCGCCAGGCTGCATAAGATGACGGGCCTGTCGGAGGTCCGGACATGGCTGGAGGAGGAGTTATTTGCCGAAGTCGCGTGCCGGCTCGAGCTGCTTTTGGACTCCAAGTCCAAGCGGGTAGTCCGACAGGTCGAAGCTTATTTGAACGAGCGGTACGAAGAGGATATCACTTTATTATGGACCGCAGACCGGTTCGAAATCTCCCCTTCCTTTCTCAGCCGTATTTTCAAGGAAACGACGGGCCGTTCCTTCAGCGATTATTTGCTGGAAATCCGATTGAACAAAGCGATGGAATGGCTGACGCATACCGATTGGCCGCTTCAATATATTTCGGAAAAGCTGTGTTATTCCAACGTACAAAACTTTTCGCGCATATTTAAGAAAATAATAGGCGCTCCCCCGGGAGAGTATCGCAGGCAGCGGCGGAACGAGAGCCGATCGTCTTGAAGGCGTGCTTGGCGGAGACGACAAGTATCCTTTTCAGCCGGGTTTGTATCTTTTCATGATGCGGCCGGGAACAAAAGATTATTGCATGGAGCATGACGCTGCTCCTACACTGTGAGTGCGATGACTGGGCATGCTAGCACAGATTCATCCTGCATATTCCGACTGAACCGGCCTAAGCGCCAGTTGTCCACAATAACGATGTGGGAGGAGATTGGAATGGGGAAGAAGAGGAATTGGCTGAGAACGACTGCCGGGGGATTGGTTATGGTTTGGGGGTTCTTGTTGGCAGGAACGGCGCCGGCGCACGCTTCGGGAAATCTGTGGTACGACAAGTACGTTTATTTCGAGTCATTAAACGGCAACCGATGGTACAACCTAACGAATGCCAACGCGTTGGGCTGGTCGGAAGCGTATTTGCTGCAAACGTATTTGAATGTGTATGAAGCAAGCGGGGAGACGAAATGGCTCGATAAATTCGTTCTGCATGTCGATACGATTATCGGCAACGCCAACGACTTGGACGGGGACGGCTATCTGGGATGGGAAAACTACGAGGCGAGCCCCGCCAAGCTGGCCAACGGGGATTTCGAAACGGTTAGCCCGAGCGACAGCTCTCTCCCTCAGGATTGGTCACGCTCCCCGTCCACCGTGGCCTCGTCCGTCTACCGCAGCAATGCGACAGGCGACTATAACAGCGGCTCTTGGGGCGTCGTATTGAAAGCGAACGGCGTCGATTATCAAAGCCTGACGCAGACTTTGGCTTCTTACGATCCGGAAGTCGTGTATACGCTGCGGTTCAATGCCAAGACCGACGGCTCGGCGGCAAAAGGCAAAGCCTACGTTTACGACAACACCACCTCGACCGTACTGGCGGAGGTAGTCGTAAACAATACGCAGTGGAAAACATACGAATTCGATTTTATTACGCCGCCGGCAGGCCATGATTTACAAGTTCTTTTGACGCATCAGGACTATTCCGTGAATGGCGGCAAAGCGTATTTTGACAATGTGAAAGTAAGCGGCCGGTTTCCTTACATCGGATTGGACGGGAACCTGGGCTTGTCGTTCTCCAAGTTTATCAAGTTCGTTCACGAGAACACGGAGCTGCAAAGCGCTTATTTGACCAAGGCCACATCGTATTTGGACTTCCTGGAGGACAATATCGTGCCCCGCTGGCAGTACAGCAGCTACATCGGCAATACGTGGGTCGAACCGACGCCGACGACGGGCTACTACATCAAACCGAACAATTTGGTTACGTTTACAAACGAAAGCACTTGGAAAAATCCCGAGGGCATACTGCCGTACAACCATTTCTTCATGTTCAGCCTCATGCTGAACGACCTCTATGACGTTACCGGAAATACGGCGTATAAGGACAAGGTGGATAAGATCAATACGTATTTCAAAAATAACTTGCAGCTTCAGGGAACCGGGTACAAATGGAAATACGTCGTCGGCGGACAGATTGAGGATGTCGGACACGGCAATCTCGATATTTACTCCGTGCTGCAGCTGTTTAATAGCGGGCGAGTCTTTGACGGTACCGACATGATCCGTTTTACGAATACGTTAGTGGATAACATGTGGAATCAATCCCTGACGGCTCCCACGGTCGGGATCGTGGTAGACGGATCGAACAACGCCAACATTACCAAGACGCTGTCCTTGAACGCTTGGACGAATTTGGCCCAATTCGACCCGATTCCGTGGAAAATCGCTGCCGAGCAGTACCGGAACTTGACGCGGGTCTCGTCGGTCGGACAAGCGTTGGCGCTGTCCGAAATTTTAAAGTGGGACCCAGAGAAGCTGGTTAACCGGGGCTTCGAGTTCCAAACGGCGGGGGACAGCACCTTGCCGGCCCGTTGGAACCGCTCCAATGCGACCAGCGCGCAGGCGTACCGGGACAATGCCAATAAAAAGTCGGGCTCATACGGTGCGACACTCGTAGCCGGAGGGACAACGGAGCAGGCCCTGTATCAGAACTGGACCGACTTTACGGCAAATGCCAATTATACGCTGACGTTCGACGGTAAGACAGATACTTCCGGCGGCGGAGGCAAGGTTACGGTGTACAACGAAACGGCCGGAGCCGTGATGGCATCCCGTTCATTTTCCAATACGGATTGGGATACGATGAGCTTTACCTTTAACGCCCCGGTCAGCGCCACCGATGAGGTGAGAGTGTATATCGGTCACGACATCACGACTATCGCGGGCGCCAAAGCTCACTTCGATAATGTGACGATCAAAAGAACCGGAGACACTTGGTAATAGGAAAAACAAGGAGGCGCGGCGTTCCAGTCCGCCTCTTTTCCTTTTTTCGGGCGAAACCGTAAGCGATTACAACACAGTGGAGGAAGATACTCGAGATGGGAATATTTTGTACAGAAAACGGTTGACCGCGCCAAACCTGTTATGTATTATATATAATATATATTAGATATTCTAAAATAAATCGCATGTCGGTCATGATTCGGAGAAGGGTGTCATCCCGACTGATCCGGTCAATCCCTTGGGGGGATAAGAACAGAGAGACAGGGTCGGCGGAGCGGAAGAGACAGGACGGAGGAGGGGCGATAAGCGGCAGGCTTGGATTGACGGCCGGTTCGGCGGAATGACGGAACGGGCAAGAGTTTGTGGGCAGGGCATTGAAGTGGGAAGGAAATCCTGGGGCGGGGTGGGGTCAATTTGTTCAAAATCAAAATGATCGCCGGCGCAATGGTAGTAAGCCTGATGGCCGTTGCTGCGGCAGGCTGCGGGAGCAAGGGCAAGGAGCCGGAAACGGCGCCAACGCCGGTTATTAACAATGATCCGGCTATAGTGAGGCTGGCGGGCCAACTGACCAACGAAGATTTTACGGTTTTTGCGAAGTCTGTACAAAAAAAGTATCCGCACATCACCATCGAGCGCATCAATACGGCAGAGAAGGGACAGTCGGTTCCGGAGCTTGTAGCGGCGGGCATCATTCCCGATCTTATCTTGGCGCCCCCGCTCAATATATTGCCTTTTCAGGCGCTGGGGCTGTACTACAAGGTGGAGGAACTGGTCACCCGGCATCGGTTCGATCTGAATCGCATCAAGCCCGAATACTTGGAATCGATCAAGGTAGGCAGCTTCTCGGACTATCTGGTAGGATTACCGATCTATAACAACGGCTTCGGTTTGTTCTACAACAAGGATTTGTTCGACCGCTTCGGCGTCCCTTATCCGAAGGACGGCATGACCTGGCAGGAAGTAACGGAAATGGCGGTCAAGCTGACCCGAGTCGAGAACGGAGTCGCTTATTACGGCCTGCATCCCAACAGCGTCATGTGGGGGGCGTATCAGCTCGGATTGCCGTTCATCGATACGGCGAACAACAAATCGATGTTTCAATCGCAGGGCTGGAAAGACCTGTTCCAGATGTGGCAGCGCCTGTATACGGCCGGAGGCAACATCGTTCCGAAAGCGCTTGCAGCAATCAAAGGCTTTCAGGATGGCCAAATCGCGATGACAATGGGGTACAGCTCGATCCTGGACGCGACGGCTAAAGTGAAGGATTTGAACTGGGATATGGTGACTTACCCGATCAATCCGGATGCTCCGGGCATAGGTCAGCGCGTCGATTCCATCAATCTCGTCGTTACGGCGCAGAGCAAAGTCAAGGATGCCGCCTTCCAAGTCATCGAGGTCATCTTGTCCGAGGAAGTGCAGACGGAGCTGTCCAGAAGCGGGAAGGTATCCGTACTCAAGGATCAGAAAGTTCATGACCAGTTCGGACAGTCCAATGCCGATCTGCAAAAGAAAAATGTCGTTGCTTTGACAAAGCCGAAGCTGGCGATCGTCCAGCCGTTCAAATTCCCTTTTGCGACGAACCCCGCCACTTTAATTAATAACACGTTCAATTCGGTCATTTATGATCAGAAAGACATCAATACGGCTCTGCGGGAAGCGGAAGAGAAAGTGAATACGGATATCCAACTCTTGCTTAAATGACAGGGAGACAGCACTCATATTCCATAACGAAGAGGGGATTGGATGAGCAGCGTATACGAGAAGCGGATGCCGGAGCAGTTTCAGGAAAGCAAAGGAATGACGGCATTGGAATTTCCGCATTTTCCGACAAGAATGCAGGCATTCGTCTGGAGAAACTGGGGTCTCGTCCCCGTGGAGCGGTTGGCCGGCGTACTGCGCACGGAGCCGGTCCATGTGCTGGAGCTGGCACGGGGGATGGGGCTGCCCGTTCCCCCCGACGTGGACCCGTTGTGGCTGCAGAGAGGGTACATTACGATCATTCGGGCCAATTGGCATTTGCTGCCCTACGAACAAATGATGGATTTGCTGGAATGGGACGCCGGGAAGCTCGCCTTTACGCTCAAAGAGGACGATTTTCTGTGGAGCAAGGTGGGCAGGCTGAAGCCGCAAACGCCCGTTCTTCGCTACCGGGCGCTGACGAAGGAGGAAGCGGCACAGACCGTACGGATGCGCGAGCGGTTTGCGGCATGCTTCGATTCTGCGGGACATCCGGACAAGGAACGGGGCCCGGCGGCGGAGAAGCCGTTTGACTTTTTGCAACGCTTCGACCGGCGGCCCCCGTCGCCGCCGCAAGAGCGCAAGACAGCGGTAGACGGACGATCGCTCAAATCCGCGAGCGCGGGGAAAGAGGGACTTGTCGAATTAAGTTCGGCCTGGACGCTCGTCTATCCCGATGGCAGCAAGCCGGTCCGGTCATTCGTAAGACGGTTCGCCGACAAGCTGGAGCGGCAGTGGGGCGTACGCATCGGTACGGCTGCCGTCGACGAGCAGGGCAATTCCTCGCAGCCGGAATTCGCGCTGACTTTGCAGATCGGCCCGGACGATGCTTTGCTTGCCGAGAGCCACGAATTGGAAGTAGCTCCCGGCCGGATCGGCATCCGTTCTGTGGACGAACCGGGGCTGCTCAGGGGGCTTCAATGGTTGACGCAGGAAATGGAAAGGCAGGGAGGACCAGGCCTGCCCGTCGGCAAAACGATCCGTCGCACGAAGTTCGATTTACGCTACATCTATTCGTACTTTGCCGTATACGGCGATCCGCTGATGGACGAGAAGCTGGACCCGTACCCGGACGGCATGCTGGAAAGCTTGTCGGAGCGCGGGGTAAACGGCATATGGCTGCATTGCGTGCTGTTCCATATGATTCCTTGGAAGGAAGCGCCCGAGCTGTCGGACGGCTGGGAACGGCGCATAGCCGGACTGAATCGGCTGATCGAGCGGGCTGCCGATTTCGGCATCGGAGTGTTTTTGTACTTCAACGAGCCGCGCGCCATGCCTCCTTCCTTTTACGAGACAAGACCGGAATGGAAAGGACATTCCCTCAATGTGCTCTACCCGGCGCTCTGCACTTCGCATCCCGACGTGCAGCGCTTTCTGAGGGAAAGCACGGCGCGGCTGTTCCGCGAAGCGCCCGGACTGACAGGGTTGTTCACGATCACGATGTCGGAGAATGTGACCAACTGCTATTCCAGGGCGGCCGGCGGCGTGACGGATTGTCCGCGGTGCAGTGCGAGACGCCCCTACGAGGTAGCGGCGGAGGTGAACCGGATCATTGGGGAAGGCGCCCGCAGCGCCAAGCCCGATGCGCGGATTATCGCGTGGACGTGGGGATGGTCGGCGGGACTCGGCTGGAAGGAAGAGGATACCGCACTTGCCATCGGACAGATGCCGGAACGCATGTCCTTGATGTGCACGAGCGAAACGGGTATCCCCACCCAGGTGGCGGACGTGTCCGCGCGGGTCGCGGATTATTCGATGTCGGTCGTCGGGCCGGGGGAGCTTGCCTTGCAAAGCTGGACGGCGGCGCTTGAACGGGGCATGTCCGCGATGGCCAAGGTGCAGTTGAATAACACGTGGGAATGCTCGGCGGTACCGTTCTTGCCCGTATTCGATCTCGTGGAGGAGCATGTCGACAATTTGCGGCATTCCGGCGTTACGGGGCTGATGCTGAGCTGGACGCTCGGAGGATACCCTTCGCTCAACCTGGATATGGCCGCAGGGTATTATTGGGAAACGATGTCGGATACGCCGACGATTCCGGTCAAGCAAGACGTGCTGGGCCGCAAATTCGGCGAAAGGGCGGCGACGATCATCGCCGAAGCCTCAACTGCTTTCAGCGAAGCTTTCCGGCAATTTCCGTTCCACCTGCGCGTGCTGTACCGGGCGCCGCAAAACTTCGGGCCGGCCAACCGGTTGCATTTGGAGCCGACAGGCTACGAGTCGACGATGATCGGCTTTCCTTATGACGATCTGGCGGGTTGGCGGGCCGCTTATCCGGCCGATGCGTTCCGCGAGCAATTCGGCAAGCTGACCGAAGGCTGGCAGTACGGGTTGCAACGACTAAGCGAAGCGGGACCGCATATTGCTGCGGAAGGAGAAGAGGAATATCGCGATCTGGTGAATGCCGCCGAGGGAGCCTATTATCATTTCCGCAGTACCTACATGCAGACCCTGTTCGTCATGAGCCGGGACGCCTGGATCGCGGCTGTCGATCCGGACGAACGGGAGGCGGAGCGGCGGAAGATGCTTGCCGTTATCGAGGAGGAAATCCGGCTTGCCCGATCGCTGTACGATCTTGCGGCGACCGATTCGCGAATCGGCTACGAAGCGAGCAATCATTATTATTATACGGCCCAGGATTTGCGGGAAAAGGTGCTGAACTGCCTGGATCTGAAAGAGCGGCTGGAGAGCGCCGAAAAGCCGCTCCCAGGTTTACACGGCCGCGCTTAACAAAGGAGGCTTTGCTGCGAATGACGGGTAACCGCTGGTATCAACAGAGCTATCGCCGCAATTTGGTCGATATGCATATCGCCGACTGGGATGAGAAGTTTCTATCCGAATTCGACCCCAAGACGTACGTCGATATGCTGGAGCTGTCCGACGTCAACACGGCGATTATATACGCCGGCTCCTGCGAGGGCATATGCAATTGGCCTACCAAGGCCGGACATATGCACCGCGGGCTGAAAGGCCGTGACATCATCGGGGAGCTGCTGGAGCTGTGCCGGGACCGGAATATCCATACCGTCGTTTACTTCAATATGTATTCCCGCTGGGCTTACGATACGTATCCGGATTGGCGAATCCATACGGTCAAGGGGCAAACGTCGGTGGAGCGGGGAAGCCGATACGGGCTGATGTGCCCGAATTCGTCCTACGACGAGTATGTGGTCGCGCAGATCGAGGATCTATGCGACAACTACGAGTTCGACGGCATATGGATCGATATGATCGGCTGGTATAATTCGGTCTGCTACTGCCGCCATTGCCGGGATAAATTCGCGCAGGCGACGGGTCGGGCGCTCCCCGAGACGATCGACTGGAGCGATCCCCACTGGGTGGCCTTCCAGCGCAAACGGGAAGAATGGGTGGCGGAATTCGCCGCCAAGATGACCCGTGCGGCCAAGGCGATCAAGCCCGACGTTTCTTTCGTCCACACGTGTACGACGGGACTCCGCGGCTGGGGCGGAGGCGGATCCTATGCGTTTTATCGCGAGAGCGAATATTTGGCCGGCGATTTTCTCGACGATCCCGTCAAGCAATCGTTCGTCTGCAAATTTCTGAACACGATGAGCGAGAACAAGCCGATCGAGTTCATGACGCCGCGTTGTCTCAATCTGAGGTACCATACGACGACGAAATCGCGGGAGACGCTGCAGGCTCAAGTGTTTTCCGCGATGGCCAACCAGGCGAGCTTCCTGTTCATCGATGCGATCGATCCCGTCGGCACGTTGAATCGCGATGTCTATACACTGATGGGCGATATCTTTAAGGAAACGAAGCCATATGAGGCTTACTTGGACCCGCATGCGAAGCTTTGCGCGGATGTAGGCATTTACTTCAATTTCGAATCGATGATCGATTGGGAGGACAACGGCAAATACGTCCTGAACGCCACACGAGAAAATGTGCCCGTGCTGCGCCTGATGAACGTAGCCAAGACGCTAATGACCCGCCATATCGCTTACGGCGTCGTCTCCGGTAAAAACTTGGCGGAGCTGTACGACTATCAGGTCATTGTGCTGCCCGAAATCATTTCCTTGAACGAAGCGGAAAAGGAAGCGCTCCGCCAGTATGTGGCGTCGGGCGGGAGCGTATATGCGAGCAGGCACACCTCTTGGACGACAGAGAGGGGAGAAGCGGGCGGGGATTTCGGTTTGGCCGATCTGTTTGGCGTTTCCTATACGGGAGAGACGGTCGAGAATATTACGTATATGTCACCGACTGCGGAAGGGGCCGCCTGCTTCCAGGATTCAACCGAATATTACCCGATGCTGTTCTCCGGCCGGCAGGTGAAGATCGAGGCAAACACGGATGTGAAAGTGTTGGCGAAGCTGACGCTGCCCTTCACCGTGCCGACGGACAACAACCGCTATGCCGTCGGCACGAGCAATCCGCCCGGTATTCGTACGGAGCAACCTGCGCTAGTCGTGAACCGGTACGGAAAGGGCAAGGCGATGTACAGCGCCGGCGATTTCGAACGAATGACGGAGAATCAACAGCGCGACGTATTCGCCCGGCTTGTCCGGAGCCTAATGTCCGGGCCGCCGCTGCTTGCCGCCAATGCCCCCAAGCCGGTGGAGGTCACCTTATTCCACCAGCCCGGGCAGCAGCGCTATATCGTCAGCTTGATCAATTTTCAGAGCGACATGCCGAACATCCCGATTCACGATATCGAGCTCGGAATTCGATGGAGCGGGGAACGGAAAATCGACAGACTGCTTCTTCTTCCGGAAGAGAAGGAGACGTCCTACGTACTGCGGGACGGCTATGTCCGATTCTCCGCGCCTAGATTGGATACGTTCCTGATGTTGGCGTTGTGCTATACGGAATAGCCGCAAAATGCGGCGACCATAAGGAGTGATCGGAGCATGACGGAATCGCGGCAGTTGAGAATCGGAATGATCGGACTGGATACGTCCCATTGCGAAGCTTTTGCCAAGCTGTTGAATGACGAACAAGGGGAGCATCACATTCCCGGAGCGCGGTTGACCGCGGCCTTCCCTGCGGGATCGCCGGATATGGAGATGAGCATTTCCCGCGTCGGGAAATTTTCCGACTCGCTGCGCGAGCAGTATGGAGTACGCATCGTGGACTCCGTCGCCGAATTGGCGGAGCAGACGGACGGCATTCTTCTAACTTCGGTGGACGGCCGCGTGCATTTGGAGCAATTTTGCCAACTGCTTCCTTATAAGCTGCCCGTATTCGTCGATAAGCCTTTCGCCACCGCCTCGGCCGATGCCGAACGGATGCTGCGGCTAGCCGAGGATCACGGTATTCCGCTTATGACCTGCTCGATGCTGCGTTATGCGGAGGAATTAACGGAGGCGCTCAAGATGCCGGATCGGGGCAAAGTCACCGGTATCGATTGCTACGGCCCGTTCTATCTTGAAGAAACGGCCCCGGGGTTATTCTGGTATGGCATCCATTGCGTCGAGATGCTGTACCGCGCATTCGGCGCGGGCTGCTCGCACGTGACCGCGACGACCCGGGGCGATCATGACATCATCGTGGCGGAATGGAAGGACGGAAGGCTGGCTACGCTGCGCGGCAACCGGGCGGGAAACACGAGATTCGGCGCCGTCGTGCATCATGAGAAAAACTCGCTGCCGATCGATCCGCGCAGGGGACGGCCGATGAATGCCGTATTAATGGAAGCCATCCTGGACATGTTCAGAACGGGAGTTTCCCCGATCGATCCGGCAGAATCGTTGGAGATCATCCGCTTTATCGAAGCCGCGAACGAGAGCCGCGGGCACGGGAGAACCGTCTCGCTGTAAGCGCCGATCGGCTGAGTACAGCCAGGCTTGCGAGCGCCAGAGTGAGCAGAAGGAGAGAATGCGACAATGGGAAATCCGATACGGGTAGGCATTATCGGTCAAGGCCGAAGCGGTTACCGCAATCATGCGATCATTTTGTCCGCGATGAAGGAGCAGTATCGGATCGTGGCGGTATCCGATCCGCAAGAGGTGTCGCGCGACAGGGCTGTTCGCGAGTTCGGATGCGACGCCTATGCGGACTGCCGGGATATGCTGCAGAGGGGCGATCTCGATCTGATCGTCAATGCGGCCCCGAACCATCTGCATGTGCCTCTGTCGCAGGAGGCGCTGGAACTGGGGCACCATGTGCTGTGCGAGAAGCCTTTGGCTCGGAGGGCCGAGGAGGTGGACCGGCTGATCGCCGCGGCGGAGCAAGCCGGGAAATGTCTCGCAACGTTTCAGCAATCCCGGCTGGCCCCCGCTTTTCAAAAAATAATGGACATCGTGCAGTCCGGCGTTCTGGGGCGGATCGTGCACGTGCGCATCGCCTACAACAACTTTGCCCGCAGATGGGATTGGCAGACGCTGCAAGCGAACCATGGCGGCAGCCTTATGAATGCCGGGCCCCATCCGCTGGACCAGGCGCTTCGGCTGCTCGGCTCGGAGGAGATGCCGGACGTGTTCTGCAAGCTGGATCGGGTCAACACGTTCGGCGACGCCGACGATTACGTCAAGCTCTTGCTGAAGAAAGAGGGACATCCGCTGATTGATTTGGAAATCTCCTCCTGCGATGCTTATCCGCAGGATACGTACCATATTTACGCCGAGTACGGCGGAATAAGCGGGGATTACCGAAGCTTGAAATGGAAGTACTACGACCGCTTGCAGGCACCCGAGCAAGTTCTGCTGCGTCATCCGATGGTGAATGCGAACGGGGAGCCGGACCATTGCAAGGAGACGCTCGTCTGGAAGGAAGAGAGCTGGGCAATATCCGACGAAGAGAAGAAGCGGCCGTTGCAGCGGGTGTTCTACGAGAAGCTGTACGATACGTTGGTCCACGGCGCTCCGCTCGTTGTAACCCCGCAGCATATTAAGCAGCAAATCGCCGTTATTGAAGAGTGCCATCGGCAAAACCCTCTTCCGCGATTTGCCGATTAACTTTAGGTAGCCATGCGATATCAAAATCCAGAAAAGGAAAATGCGCCTATGGAAGACACCATCGACAAAATGAACCCGCTGTTTCAGCGGCAAAATGTAAGCGAAGAACTGATCAAAATGATCAAGAAACAAATATTGGCGGGCGATCTCAATCCCGGCGACCGGATCATAGAGTCGAAATTGGCCCGGCAGACCGGGCTGAGTCAATCGCCAATCCGCGAAGCGCTGCGTCAAATGCAAGGAGAAGGCATCATCAAGATCGTGCCGAATAAAGGCCCTTCCGTCGTCGCGCTAGAGATGAAGGATATCTTTGAAGTGTATTCCATCCGCAGCATGTTGGAAGGGCTGGCTATGCGCATGGCCGTTCACCATGCTACGGACGAGGAGATCGAAGATCTGGAGAGGTTTTACCATTCGATGGAAGCCAAGCTTCATGACGATTCCGTGGAATATTTACTGGAAGAATCTTTGCAGATCCACGAGACGATTATTCGTCTGTCGAATCATTCACGTTTGCACAAGATGTATCAATCGATCACGTTCCAGGTAGCTCTGGTGAATCGGATGCTTGGGGTGCGTTCATCGAAGGCGCAAGAGGTGGAGGAGCACGAGGAACTCATCGTAGCCTTGAAGAAGCGTGACCCGGATGAAGCGGAGCACATTATGCGCAAGCATATATACCGGTCATATTGTCATTTTGTCGAACGGCATGGGCAGAAAAGCGAAATGGACACGTTTGGGGAAAAGATGTGGTATGAATAGTTAGAAGTCTGACAGCGTCATGCAACTGCCCGAAGCATCGTGAAAATACACGTTGCTTCTTTTCATTCCGTATGGTATGATTGCAAAAATTTATTGAAAACCATGGAGGGCAGAGGAAAGTGGCGTATTATTACACGGAACCATCCCGGACATTTAGCGAGTATTTGTTGTTGCCGAATTTGACGTCCAAGGACTGCAATCCTTCGGGCGTCAGTCTGAAGACGCCGATCGTCAAGTTCAAACAGGGCGAGCAACCGGCCGTATCCTTGAATATTCCGTTCTCATCGGCAGTCATGCAGGCGGTATCCGACCACAATATGGCGGTTGCCTTGGCGCGGTGCGGCGGAATTTCGTTTATTTTCGGCTCGCAATCGGTCGAGGATCAGGCGGATATGGTTCGGAAGGTCAAAGGCCACAAGGCCGGTTTTGTCGTAAGCCGCTCGAATTTGACGCCGGATCATACGTTGAAGGACATCCTCGAACTGAAGGAACGGACGGGACATTCTACCGTGGCGATTACCGACGACGGCACGCCGACAGGCAAGCTGCTTGGCATCGTGACGAGCCGGGATTACCGCTTGAGCCGCGACTCGCTGGACAAAAGGGTCGGGCAATTCATGACGCCTTTCTCCTCGCTGATTTATGGAAAATCCGGCATTACGCTTTCCGAAGCCAACGACCTGATTTGGGAGCATAAGCTTAACTGTCTGCCCATTGTCGGCGAACGGCAAAATCTCGAATACCTCGTCTTCCGCAAAGACTACGACGCGCATAAGGAAAATCCGTACGAGCTGCTGGACGCCAACAAAAGCTACATCGTCGGCGCCGGCATCAACACGAAGGACTACGAGGAGCGGGTACCCGCGCTTGCGGCTGCCGGCGTAGACGTGCTTGTGATCGACTCGTCGGACGGGTATACGGAATGGCAGCGCGAGACGGTGCAATTCGTCAAATCCCGTTTCCCGCAAATGAAAATCGGCGCCGGCAACGTCGTCGACCGTGAAGGGTTTCTTTACCTGGTGGAGGCCGGAGCGGATTTTGTTAAAGTGGGCATCGGCGGCGGTTCGATCTGTATTACCCGGGAGCAGAAAGGTATCGGCCGCGGCCAGGCTTCGGCCGTGATCGAGGTCGCTGCAGCCCGAGACGAATATTTCCGCGAGACCGGCATTTATGTGCCGATCTGCTCCGACGGGGGGATCGTGCACGATTACCACATTACGCTCGCTTTGGCGATGGGAGCCGACTTCGTCATGATGGGCCGCTACTTTGCCCGCTTCGACGAAAGTCCGACACGCAAGCTGAAGGTGGGCAACAACTTCGTCAAGGAGTTCTGGGGCGAAGGGTCCAACCGGGCGCGCAACTGGCAGCGGTACGATACCGGCGGCAAGCAGGGGCTCGTCTTCGAGGAAGGCGTCGATTCGTACGTGCCGTATGCGGGTACGCTGCAGGAAAACTTGGACAAGACGATCCACAAAATCAAATCGACGATGTGCAACTGCGGTTCGCTTTCGATTGAAGAGCTGCAGCAGAAGGCTCGCATTACGCTCGTATCGGCGACCAGCATCGTCGAGGGCGGCGCCCACGACGTCATTTTGAAGGAAAGCAGCTTGTCGGGGGAATAAGCTGCACTGGACAGGGCTCTTGCTCAACCGCATGGACAAATCGATTGCCGATGAAGAGCTGGTTCCATGGAGCCGCCAGCCACCCTACAGTGAAGACCGGAAAGCGGGATAGGAGCCCGTTTTCCGGTCTTTTGGCGTTCACTGCACTGATGAAAAGCCAGGTGACAAGGCGGGTATTTCGTAACCTCAGGTATGCTTTAATGTACAAAAATAAAGTAGGTTGTAGTGTATAAAGTGGCGTTGACACCCTTTATCAGGCGATAATATAATGGCATTAACTTACAAGATAATGACTGAAGATAGTTGATGTACATAAAATATGTCTATTATGTACATTAGAATTTCGATGGTGTGAAGCGGCGAAATCAGAGACGTTGCCGGCTAACGGATATCGCGCTCCGAGGAGAGGTGAAGCTCTATGAAAGCGAAGCCGACCCAGCGGGAGTTTCGGCTCGAATTGGAACGGATGGTGCAGACGCTGCGCGACGAGATCGTAAGCGGCGCATATTCGCCCGGGCAATATTTGCCCTCCGAGCCGGCACAGGCGAGGCGATTTGGACTCAGCAACAAGTCGGTGCGCAAAGGACTGGAGCTGCTCGTAGAGGAGGGGCTGATCGAGAAAATTCCGAAGGTGGGCAGCCGGGTGATGGCGCCCAAGAGCCGTATCAGCCTGAAGCTGGGACATTACCAGAAGGATATCGGCAATATGGACCTGCCCGCTCTGCTGGCCGATTTTCAACGGCGGCACTCGTGGATCGATGTGAAGGCGGAGCCGTTTGCGTCGAACGGAGGAATGGACGCGGAGAATATCAGGCGGTGCGATCTGATTATGATGAACAACGAGCATTTCGGCTATCTGGCCGAGGCCGGTCATCATCGCTTGCTGCTTCCATTGGAGGAGAAATCAGGCGTCCATTCTATACTGAACGGCTGCTTTCAGCGCGACGGACAGCTATATGCCCGGCCGTTGATCTATTCGCCGGTTGTGCTGTGTTACAACAAACGCCATTTTCGCGAACAGGGACTGCCGGAGCCGGACGGAGGGTGGACATGGGACAATCTCGTCCGCAGCGCCACTCGTCTGACGGAAGGCAACCGTTTCGGATTTTGCTTTTACCTGGCGAACGTGAACCGCTGGCCGCTATTTCTTCTGCAAAGCGGAGAGCGCTTTCAGAAGAGCGGCGGACAATACGCCGACGTTCAGGAGGGCCCGCTGCTGGGCGGAATCCGACTGTGCAAGCAGTTGATTCGCAACAGCGAGATGTTCCCGCTGTTCATATCCGAGAGCGACGCCGACATCGTGAGCATGTTCCTCGAGGGCAAGCTGTCGATGGTGCTGAATACGTACATGGGCATGAACGAGTGGCGGCAGTCCGGGATGGAGTTCGATATTTCGCCGGTGCCGTATATGAGCCGGCCGATGACGCTGACGATCGCCGAGGGGGTCGGCATAAACCGGGCCACTTCCCACCCCGAAGCCGCGCTGCTGCTGGCGGACTATTTGGCGGGCGAACAGGCGCAGTCGCATATCCGCAACTATACGCTCAGTTTGCCGGTCCTGCAAAGCGTAAGCGACGGACCAAGACCGAAAGGGGTGGCATCGCCCGAACGGTACATGCTGTACAGGGAAATGATGTTCTCGTTGTGTACACACGACGAACTGGGCTTGCCCTGGTCCAAGACAAGGCGCTTCAGTTATTTGCTGAAAGCGTACTGGGCGAACCTGATCGACGATAAAGAGCTTTGCGACAGGATCAATGGCGAACTGGCGACGCCGTAGACGGAAGAAACGGGGGCGCTGCCCGAGCGGGGCAGCGTCAGATCCGATCCCGGATCGGTTTGGGACGAAACAAAAGGGAATCATATGAAAGCGCTTTATAAGGAGGATATTCAAATATTATGAATATGTTTAATGATTTTACACGAAGTAGAGCAGCATGGTGCTTGCCGGTACTGATCGGAGCGGCTGTATGTACGAGCGCATGCAGTGGAGGAGCCGATTCCGGTACCGGTGCGGGAGGAAACAAGGGAGTCACGGCCGGGACGACCGATGACCGGCCGAAGCAGCCGATCGAGCTGACCGTGTATGCGGCGGGGGTTAGTCCCGAGGAGTTCGATTCCCGGTTTCGCGATGTGCTGAAGGCGAAATTTCCGCACATTACGATACAGTACCGGACGAACACCAAAGGCAACTCGTTGGAAGAGCTGGTGTCTGCAGGCATGGTTCCGGATCTGATCCGTACCGATATTCCGACCTTGAAGTCCAGCTACCTCGATCTGGAGCTAGGCTACGATCTGACCGAGCTGATCAAGGCCAATCGGTACGACATGAGCCGATTCGATCCTTCATTCACGCAGGAAATGGCCGATGCGGGCCGCACAGGAGCGATATACGGTTTGCCGGTGCCGCCGTATTTTCCGACCGTGCTCTACTACAACAAGACGCTGTTCGACAAGTTCGGCGTGCCCTATCCGCGCGACGGCATGACATGGGATGAGGTATATGAGACGGCGAAGAAGATGAGCCGCAGCGAAGGCGGAACGGTCTACCGCGGCTTCAGTGCCAACTTCAACAGCATCTTGCGCGACAATCCGTTTTCGCTGCCGGTGTTGGACCCGATCACCGACAAGCTGGCCGATCTGGAAACGTGGAAAAAAATCTTTAACAACTACAAGCGTTTTTACGACTTACCGAACAATACCGTCGAGAAGACGATGAATGAGGAGAATAACGTTTTCGGCAAAGGCAATGTAGCGATGCAGGCCAACCAGCACAACATTTATTTGATCATCCCTCCCGAAATCAATTGGGATATCGTCTCGCAGCCGATGATGGCCGACGCGCCCAAGCGAACCGGACAACGAGGTCCCGCCTATTGGTCGATTACGCGGCAGAGCCGCCATAAGGAGGAAGCGTTCCGCGTCATCATGGAAATGCTGACGGACGAGGTGCAGTTGGAGGACGCGAAGAAAGGCATTCCGACAACGCTTGTAAAAAAGGAGATCCGCGACGCACTTGGCCAAGGGCATCCGGTGTACGGCAGCAAAAACATGAAGGCGATCAGTTACAATGAGCCGTCCGCCCCCACGCCCAAGCGCAAGCCGGAATTGACGGACATAAACGGCGGCTCGCAGACATCGGTGCTGTATCAGCAATTTATCCCCTTTGCGCAAGGGAAGAAGGATGTGAATACCGCTCTTCGCGATGTGGAGGAGAGCTTGAAGAAGCTGCTGGAGCAGGAGAAGAACAAGTAGCGGCTCCCAGGGGGCTTTGGAACGCAAATCGCAGCGCCATCGCCTTGACTTTCGGGGGAGCAGACGGACAACAATGGCGGATAGGGCGTACCAAAACGGAGGGGTTGTTTTTTATGGAACATGAAACGAATGTAGAGGGGCCATCCTTGCCGAGCCGCCGTCGGCTGCTGGCAGCGCTGGGCGGAGCCGGAGTGGCGCTTGCCGGCTCCGCGATGCTGCAGGAATCAAGCTGGGGCCAATCGATTACGTCCGCAACCTACGGCAGCGGGGGCTCGACGGGCGCGGGAATCGGCTGCCGGGCGTATGCGACTGTCGCCGACTTGAAAGCGGATACAAGTATCGTTGAAGGCATGCTGGTGATGACGGCGGGCTACTACGCGCCGGATGACGGAGGCGCGTCGGAGTATGTAATCCGGGCGGGAACGTTGGTCGATGACGGCGGCAGCGTGATCGACGTGCAGAATGGGCTTCAAGCTGTGCTGCTCGTGAAAGGGCATATTCGCTACAAGCAGTTCGGGACCGTCAGCGACGGCGTTAACGATGACGGGGGGCAGATCAAGAAGGCGCATGCGTTTGCCAATACGCGGCGCGTGCCGGTCATCGACGAGGCGGGCGAATACTGGATCAAGCAGACGACGATGATCGTCATTCAGACGAATGTCCGCTGGGGCCAATCGAAGTTCCATATCGACGAAAGCTTTAACTCCAAAGCCCAAGCGCGTTTTCATGTGCTCAGTCGCCAAGACCCGGCAGCGATTTCGTTCGACGCGGCGACCAAGGCGTCATTTCTGGCCCGCATGCGCCCCGGCACGACGCTGGTGCCGGAGCTGGCTGCCTACAAAAACACGCTGGTATTCATCGTGGACGACAACGACAAGATCGGAGCGCGCTACGGCTACCCGGGACAGAACGGCTGGAGCAAGGAAGATTTCTTTTATGTCGAAGAGCACGGGCGTATAGTAGGCGAGATCGCTTGGTCGTTCAACGATTATACGAGCTTGACGGCGTACCCTGCCGAGGAGAGCTACCTGGTCATCGACGGCGGCTCCTTCCTGCTGTCCGGCAACAATCCCGGCAACAACAACAGCGCCTACTGGTACAACGGCTTTCTCGTCAAGCGCAGCCGGACGACGATACGCAACCAATGGGTCGGACTCGAACACGGGGCGAGCGACACGTCCCTTGATCCGCGATACGGCTTCTATTACTTCAATTATGCTTACGAGGTGATGCTGGAAAACGTGCGTGCGATTCCATATGAGCAAAACCGTCCCGGAACCGAGTATGTGCTGATCGGAACGTACGGCATTGGCGGGCGGCGCGTGCTGAACGCCACCTTCCGCAATGTCACGGCAGAGGGCTCCATGTATCACTGGGGCGTGTTCGGCACGAACCTGTTCAAAAACTTCCGTATCGAAGGCTGCCGGCTGAACCGGGTCGATGTTCATTTTCACTGTTGGAATCTGTATGTCTCCGATTCCGAGATCGGCTATCGCGGGTTTACGCTGACCGGAGGCGGGGATCTGGTGATCGAGAACACGAAGCGTTACGGCAACCAGTTCATCGGCTTCCGGCAAGACTTCGGGGCCAGGTGGGACGGACATATCCGCATCCGCAACTGCCGGCTCATTGTGGAAAACGGCGGTGCCCAGGTCACGGGGCTTGATTTCAGACCGGCCGATTTCGATTACAAATACAGCATCGGCTACGGGCGGTCGATCCATATGGAAAACTTCGTCTTCGACTATACCGGTCAGACGAATGTGAATGGCGCATGTCAGCTGATACGCCTCGCTGGCTTTTCAAAAATCGCCTCAACCGGCTCGCGGCTTTTTTTCCCGCAGTGGATCGAGTGCAGGAACATTACGGTCGCAGGACGCGACCAAGGCGTTCGCATTATGCAAATTTCCAATCCGTTTAGCTTCGATGTGGGCAGAGCCGGCGGCCTGGACGGCCAGCGTCTGCTGACCAATTGCTACATGCGATTTGAAAACATTGACGGGGAGAAGGTGCCGCCTCAGCCGTCCGAGGGGACTGCTTCCAGCAGCTTTTTGCTGAACGCGCTGGGCACTACTCCATATGACGATCAATACGCGCTCTTTCCGAAAATCGAATTTATTCATGTGGGCGATTTTTGGGGGCACTTCAAGGGGGCGGCGGCGAACGTCACGGTAAGGGACAGCACAGTAAACTGTATGGACAATTACAGCGGGGGACAGATGCGCGGCAGTCTGGTGCTCGACCAATGCGATATTCGGCCCGACGCCGTCGATGACGGTAAAGTGCTGTACACACTGAACGCCCAGTTCGGCACGACATTTCTCAATTGCACGATCCATGCGCCGATCTTGAACGGCGTCGCCCGTCCCGATCTGTTTGCCCGCCACGGCTTTATTGACATCAATCAGAAGCTGATGTGGAACCATGTCAATACGACACTGGCCAAACAGTTGGTCGATTATTACGCGGGAATCGGCAATCCGGTGCTGCCGGAGTTTTACGCCATGCTCAAAAGCCATCATGCCAGCCAAGGATCGCAGATGGCCCGGCGCAAGGGCACGACGGCCCAGCGGCCGTCCCCGGCCAGCTTCTTGTCGGAGCCGGGCTTCACTTACTTCGATACGGAGCAGCAGCAGCTGGTCGTCTGGGACGGAGCGCAGTGGGTTGCGCCAAGCAAGGGGGGCGATGTCTGGTCCTTCTATCTGGCCGGTCTGTCCTCGGCGCCGGCGGGCACCTCGTTCAAGCGCTCAGAGGCCCATCCATCCCAGATGTACATGGCTTCCCGCTCCGGATCGGTGAAAGCTTTCACCGCTTATGTGAATGCGCCTACTCCGGGACCGTCGTTTACTTTCGAGTTGTGGAAGGACGGTTCCTTGTGGATTGGAGGCTTGGCGGGCCCAGGCGCTTCCGGCAACCCGCTTATGTCCCCTGTGACTGGCGCCGCCTTCGGAGCGGGCAGTCGAATCGAGGTCCGGTTTACCGGTGCGGACGGAGGTTTGGTTTCGGGCGCCTACGCAACGCTGGATCTGCATATCGGTTACTAAAAACGGCGAGCCTGCACACGGTTTCCCGCAACAGTTGCTCCCCAAACTGATTAACCTCTCCCTCCATGGGGTAATACCTACTTGTACAGCCAATCTTACATGGAGGAGTGATCGGTATGAACAGCGAACAACTGAAAGGGAACTGGAAGCAGGTGAAGGGCGAGGTTCAGAAGCAGTGGGGCAAGCTGACTAACGACGACCTCGATGTCATAAACGGCGAGAAGGAAAAAATCGTAGGCAAGCTGCAGGAGCGCTACGGCTACGCGAAAGAGCATGCGGAGAAAGAGTACGATCATTGGTGCTCCGCCCAGCGCGTGTAAAATAACGCCAGGGAGCAACGGAACAGCCGAAGCTGCGGGGGAAACCCCGGGCTTCGGCTTTTTTGGTTTAGCCTAATGCGGCAGCACAATGGAGCGCAGTCGCAGGTCCGGAATAGTTGCGTTATACCCAAATTGTATCTCTATTGTCTCGCCCCTTGGTGTATGATGGTGGTTATCCAAATCTCAAGGGAGCTTATTCTATGCCGCCACATAAGCAAGTATCCATGCTCTGGCTGCTGCGGTACCTGGCTGCCGTCAAGGGCAGAATGGCGCTTTTGCTGCTGCTGTTGCTGGCGGCGACCGCCTGTCAGCTGGTGAACCCGCAACTCGTTCAACGTTTTATCGATACGGCTGCGGCAAAAGGAGACATGACTCGCCTGCTCGGGCTGGCGGGTATATTCCTGCTTGTCGCGGTGTGCAGTCAACTGTTCACGTTGATGCTGAACTACTTGGGGAACGACGTCGCCTGGAGGGCGACCAACCGGCTGAGGGCCGATCTGCTGCAACATTGTTTGCGGCTCGACATGCGCTTTCACAACCTGAAAACGCCGGGCGTGATGATCGAACGGATCGACGGCGACGTGACCAGCATGTCCAATTTTTTCGCCATGTTCATCGTGCAGATTTTCGGCAGCTTCGTGCTGCTTGGCGGCATTCTCGGCTTTATGTTCGCGTATCACTGGCCGATTGCCGTGGCGATGACGGTATTCACCGTGCTAGCGATTGGCGTGATGGCGGTCGTTCGCAATTTGGGGGTGGCCAGTTCGCAGGCCGAGCGGGAAGCGAGCGCCTCCATGTATGGCCTGATCGAGGAGCGGCTGGCCGGTATCGAGGATGTGCAGACCGGCGGCAATGTGCCGTATGTGATGAACCGGTTTCATCGGGCGATGCGCTCCGTTTTCCAGAGAGGGCGGAAGGCGTGGATGCTGAGGGTCGTCCCCTGGAACGCCACCGTCATTATGTTTACCGTCGCGGTTACGGTCGTGCTGTTGATGGGGGTCCGTCTCTACGTGAGCGGCGAACTGTCGCTCGGCATGCTGTATTTGATCTTCCAATATACCCAGATGCTGAACGAGCCGATCGAGCAGTTGGGCAACCAGATGCAGGAGTTTCAGAAAGCGAAGTCCGGCTTGCGCCGATCCCGCGAGCTGCTGTCCTTGCAGAGCGAAGTGGTTGACGGCGACGGGAGCGAGCTTCCCCCGGGTCCGCTCGGCGTGGAGTTCGAGCAGGTCCGCTTCGGCTACAGCCAAGACAAGACGGTGCTCCACGACATCAGCTTCTCGCTGCGTCCCGGCGAGCGGCTCGGAATCGTCGGCCGGACCGGGAGCGGCAAGTCGAGCATCAGCCGCCTGCTGCTGCGGCTGTATAACCTCGACGGCGGCGTGATCCGGGTCGGGGGCGTCGATACGAGCACGCTCCGGTTGGATGCGCTGTACCGCCGCGTAGGTATGGTGACGCAGGAGGTGCAATTGTTCGACGGTACATTGCGCGATAACTTGACCCTGTTCGACAGCGCCGTGTCGGACGAGACGATCCTGCACACTACCGACCGGCTGGGGCTGAGCGGCTGGATCGCGGGGCTGCCTCACGGATTGGATACCCATCTGCAAGCAGGCGGAAGCTCGTTGTCCGCCGGCGAAGCGCAGCTGTTCGCCTTGACTCGGGTGTTCCTGACGCAGCCGAGTCTGGTCATCCTTGACGAACCTTCGTCCAGGCTCGATGCGGCGACCGAGGCGGCACTGCAGGGGGCGGTAGATCAATTGCTGGAGCGCTGTACCGGCATTGTGATCGCTCATCGGCTGGCTACGTTGGAAAGGATGGACACCATTATGGTGCTGGGCGAAGGGCGTATTCTAGAGTACGGTGCTAGAATGGACCTGGCCCGCGACCCGGCCTCGCACTATTCGGCGCTTCTGAGGGCCGACAGACAGGAGGAGCCGGCATGACGGTAGGGTATTTCATGAGACGGATGCTGGGGTACCGGTTGACGCTTTTTGTAGTCAACGGACTTTTGTGGGGTTTGTTCCACTCGATGCCGCTGCTTGTCGGTCTCGGCATGCAGTGGTTTTTCGACCGGGTCGCCAGCCAATCTATGGAGTATATGTGGTTGGCCGTTCCGCTGGTCGCCGTAGCATTGGTGCGACTTACGCGGGTCGGCGTGTTTTTCGTCGCGTTCTACCAATGGGTGACGTACTTCTACCATATTCAGGCCGTCTTGCGCACGAATATGCTCAAAGGGATGATGCGGTGGCCCGGACGCAACCTGCCGGCTTCGCCGGGGGAAGCGATGACGCGTTTTCGCGAAGACGTGGACGAGGTCGTGGAATACGTCGAATCGTGGGTCGACTTCTGGGGACGGCTGATTTTCGCAGCAGCGGCGATCGCGATCATGGCGTCAGTCCATGCGACTATAACGGCGGTGGCCGTATGTCCGCTGCTGGTCGTCACCTTGCTGAACAACTTGTCGGGGAACCGGGCTAGACGGTACAGCCGGCTGAATCGCGAGGCGACGGGTCGCATTACCGGGTTTATCGCAGAAACGTTCGGCGCCGTTCAAGCCGTCAAGCTCGGGCAGGCCGAGGGGCATGTGCTGAACCGCTTCGTGAAGCTGAATGAAGACCGCAGACAAGCGGCGCTTCGGGACAATTTGTTCAAAAAATGGATGCAGTCGCTGAACCAGCATGTGCTCAGCGTGTGCACCGGAATCATCTTGCTGATGTGCGCCTCCGAAATGCGGGCCGGGCGGTTTACCGTAGGAGATTTCGCGCTGTTTACGTCGTATTTGGCGATGTTCGCCAGCAGCATCTCGCTGTTCGGGTACATGGTGTTCCAGCACAAGAGGCTGAGGGTATCGCTGGACCGGATGCGCATCCTGTTCCGTCCGGGCGAGGAAGACCGTCTGGCGGAGTACAGCGAGCCTTATCTATACCATGCTCCGCCGGAGAGGGAGCGGGCAGCCCACGGCGAGGAGGACGCCTTGCAAAGCCTGGACGTGCAGGGGCTGACCTACGCGTATCCGAATACGGCTGCGGGCATTGCTGACATCGGCTTTCATCTGGAGCGAGGCCAGTTTCTCGTCGTTACCGGACGAATCGGGTCCGGCAAATCGACGCTCGTCCGCACGCTGCTGGGGCTTTTGCCGAAAACGGGCGGAACCGTCCGTTGGAATGGGAGGGAGATCGTCGATCCCGCCGCTTATCTGATCCCGCCCAGGATGGCGTATACGCCGCAGGTGCCGCGTCTGTTCAGCGATACGCTGCGGGAAAATATCGTCCAGGGCCATCCGGAGTCGCCGGAGGCGCTGGAGCGCGCTATTCGCCTTGCCGTCATGGAGACCGACTTGGCGCAGCTGGAGCAAGGGCTGGATACGTTCGTCGGACCGCGGGGCGTCATGCTGTCCGGCGGTCAGATCCAACGGGCCGCCACGGCCCGGATGATGATGACGCAGTCCGATCTGCTCATTTTCGACGACTTGTCGAGCGCGCTCGACGTGGAGACGGAGAAGCGGCTGTGGGAGCGGCTTTTTGCCGAACGACACGTCACATGCATCGCGGTCTCCCACCGCCGTGCGGCCTTGGCACGAGCCGATCATATTCTGGTCATGAAGGACGGACGGATCGAAGCCGAGGGGACGCTTGACGAGCTGCTCAAGACGAGCCGAGAGATGCAGCTGCTGTGGCAGGGAGAAAAGTCGGTGGACGAGGAAGAAGGGGTAAGTCAGCTCATATAGAAGAGAGAAGGGACCTCATCTTCCACGTAACCGTGGAGTTTGGGGTCTTTTTGTTCCGTATGGGGGACGACAAATCGTTGAACCATCAGCACTTTTTTCGTACAATAAGAGAATGGTGAGAATCGTTATCAATTGAGTGGGGGCGGGATACGGGTGGTTACGGAAAGCTTGCGGCGCGATGATGCTTACGCTCTACCGATCGGGGAGCTTCGATTCGGTTTGACTCGAATGGAGAAAATAAACGACTTGGAAGAAGGGGTGTCATGGTTGTCCCCCGCCGATCCGAATACCTATCTGCTTGTTGCGACCAAACGGGACAATGTGCAATTCGCGATAAACGGCCAGATGCTAAGCTTGAATAGGGGTGCTTTCTTTTTCGGCTTGCCGGGACAACGGGTCGACTATTTGGGCGGCCCACAGGATGAGGCGGAAGCCGGCTACGCCCTTCTATTCGAGCAGTACGGCAACCGGCTCGAACAGGATGGAATCGTGCGCATGCTGTCAACCGATAACGCAAACGCCACCACATGGCATGACTGCACCGCTTTTGTCCTGGATTTGTGCGAATCGGCTTATCGTCATTGGCACGAGCCTTCCAGTCTGGAGCGGTTGCGCGGTCAGGCGGCGTTTTATGAGTTGATGTATAATCTTCTTTCCGAACTGGCTTCGTCAAAGGAACAAGGCATTCATTCCGCTCTGGATGCGACCCGAGCCTACCTGGACGCAAACTTCGAGGAGAATATTTCGATCGAAAGTCTGGCGCAGCGCATAGGTGTGAGCTCCCGACACTTCCGGCGGTCGTTCAAGGAGCGATACGGGGTCAGCGCGACCGATTATGTAACCGAACTACGCATGTCCCGCGCAAAGCGGTTGATGGAAGTTTCGCCTCAGCCCATCGGAGAAATCGCACGTCATGTCGGTTACCAAGACGAGAGTCATTTCCGGCGTATGTTCAAACAGCAAATGGGAATCTCTCCGTCCGTTTATTTGAAAAACCGGCAATTGAAAGTAGCCGCCTGCAGCTTTCCGAATATAGGCCAGTTGCTACCACTTCATGTCATTCCGTTTGCGGCGCCGATCGATCACGATTGGACTAATTATTACCGCAGGAAATTTCATACGGACGTCCAGTTTCCGCTTCGCCATAACAACGAAATCAATCGCAGAATGCTTCAGGCGGCAAAGCCGGATCGCATTATCGCCATCGACGCTTACGGATCGGCAGAGTTTCAGCGGGGGCTCGGGGAAATTGCACCGGTGCTGGTCATTCCGTGGCGAACCCGGAGTTGGCGGGAACATCTGCTGCTGACCGCTTCGTTTCTGGATAAAACGGAAGAAGCGGCGAGTTGGTTGGCAGCCTATGACGAGAAGGCGGAGCAAGTGTGCGAGCTTATGGAACGTATAACCCGCCGGGAAGAGGTGGATATCCTCCTGATCGACCGGCACGATTGTTATCGTTTCAGCGATGCGGCCGATCCCGAATCGTGGAGCGGGGGCCGTTTGCCGTTTGCTCCCGCACGTCACAAAGCGGCAATAGATCCGGCGTTCGTGAAGCTGCCGACGGCGGAATCCGACGGCTCCGACGCAGGGAGAATCATGGTGATGTTGTCGGAGGACCGCCAGTCGCGGCTTACTTGGGGCGCTTTGCAGCAGTCGAACGGCTGGAAGAAGCGAAGGGCGGTCCGGTATGGCCGCGTTCATACGGTGTTGGCCGGCCCATGGTTCGAATATACGGCTTACAATCATGGTGCGATACTGGATCAGGCTTTACGGGCAATCAAGTCGTTCTCATGAGCGGGAATGTCCGTTTCCGCACTGAATTTGGTCCGATCGGTTTCTAGGCGGGCGATCCATCCGGCGCTATAATTTTCATTGACGATAATAATCATTATCAATTAAAGAGAAGCAAAGGGGAAATGGATTGTGACGAAGCTTTATCGACCAAGCGTGCTTTATGGGATCATCGTCCTGATCACGATCACGCTGCTGGCAAGTTCATGCTCGGCAAGGATGGAGTCGGGAAAGACGGCGACAGAGGACGAGGAGGGCAGCGGCGGTGCCCGGACCAAAACGTTCCAAGCCGTCAACGGCAACATAGAAGTGCCGGAAAAACCTGAGCGGATTGTTACGCTTGCCCCCAACTATGCCGGCTATTTGCTGGCGATGGGGATTAAACCGATAGGCGTGCCGGACTTTACATTCGGCAATCCGTACTTGAAGCCAAAGTTGGAAGGTGTGGCGAATCTGGGGGCGAACGCGGCGACTGAGCCGACGGTCGAGCAGATTTTGGAGCTGAAGCCCGATTTGATCATTGCATTGACAACATTAAAAAATACCGAACAATTGCAAAAAATTGCGCCTGTCGTCACGTTCGAGACTGTAAAAAACAACAAGGAACTGCTGCTCGATCTCGGCAAACTAACGAACCGAGAAGCGGAGGCGAAGGCGTGGCTTGCGAAGTGGGAAGCCGGTATCGACGGCTACAAATCGCAAGTTCAGTCCATAGCCAAAGGGAAAACATTCTCGATCCTATATCCGTCGGCCAAAGGAATCTATGTATTCAGGGAAGGTTACGGCAGGGGAACGGAAATTTTGTACGGCGATTTCGGGGTCGAAATGCCGGAGGCGGCAAAACGCGCCTTCGAGCCGGGGAAAGGCTTCGTGATGGTCAGCTTGGAGAAGCTGCCCGAGCTTGCCGGCGATTATATATTCGCCTCTCCATGGCTTGGGGACGCCGCCGGAGCCGCAACGGTTTACGAAAGCGCCATTTGGAAAGGGCTTCCGGCCGTTAAGGAAGGCCGTGCGTATCAAGTAGACTACAACATCTTTACGTTCAGTGATCCATACTCGTGGGAAGGCCAGCTTGACATTATTTTGGACAAGCTGCTGCCTGGCCGTCAAAAACAGTGATATCTTTTGCAGCAAAAAGAAAAACCGGAGCTCGGGGTAACCCGGGCTCCGGTTTTGTCACTGCACTTGGCAGCGGATCGTAATTACTTGCTTTCCTTGATCAGCTGGCGAAGCACCGTTTGCAGGATGCCGCCATTGCGGTAGTAATCCACGTCGACCATGCTGTCGAGGCGAACAATGGCATCGAATTCGAAGGTCGAGCCGTCTTCGCGGGTCGCTTGGACGCGAACCGTTTGACCCGGCTGAACGCCGTTGTCGAGTCCTTGGATGTCGAACGTTTCGCGGCCGGTAATCCCGAGCGTTTTCCAGCCGTGGCCTTCCTGGAATTGCAGCGGCAGAACGCCCATGCCGACCAGGTTGGAGCGGTGAATCCGTTCGAAGCTTTCAGCGATAACCGCTTTGACGCCGAGCAGGAACGTACCTTTGGCCGCCCAGTCGCGGGAGCTGCCCGTGCCGTACTCTTTGCCGGCAATGACGACGAGACTCTTGTTCTTATCTTGATACAGCATCGATGCGTCGTAGATGGACATGACTTCGCCGTTAGGCAGATAAGTCGTGACGCCGCCTTCCGTTCCCGGAGCAACTTGGTTGCGGATCCGGATGTTGGCGAACGTGCCGCGCATCATCACTTCGTGGTTGCCGCGACGGGAGCCGTACGAGTTGAAGTCTTCCTTCTTCACGCCGTGCTCGAGCAAATATTTGCCTCCCGGGCTGTCGGCCTTGATGTTGCCCGCAGGGGAGATATGGTCCGTCGTAACGGAGTCGCCCATAAGCGCCAATACGTTCGCGCTGCTGATCTCGTTGATGTCGCCCACTTCTTCGCCCAGGTCGATGAAGAATGGAGGCTCTTGAATGTAGGTCGATTCTTGGTCCCACTCGTACAATTCGCCTTGCGGTACCGGAATTTGATTCCAGCGCTCGTTTTGCGTGAACACGTGCTCGTATTTGTCGCGGAACATTTGCGGCGTCAGTGCCGTAGCAATGGCAGCCTTGATTTCCTCGTTGGTCGGCCAGATGTCTTTCAGGTAGACCGGCTCGTCGTTGCCGTCATAGCCGATCGGATCGTTAGCCAGGTCGATGTTGACCGTGCCGGCGAGCGCATAGGCGACGACAAGCGGCGGCGAAGCCAAGTAGTTGGCTTTGACTTGAGCGTGAACGCGTCCTTCGAAGTTCCGGTTGCCGGAAAGAACGGCCGCCACGGTCAGGTCGTTGTCCGCGATCGCTTGGCTCACTTCGTCCGGAAGCGGACCACTGTTGCCGATGCACGTCGCGCAGCCGTAACCGGCCACGTGGAAGCCGAGCGCCTCGAGCGATTCGATCAAGCCGGCTTTCTCCAAATATTCGGTTACGACGAGCGAGCCCGGAGTCAAGCTGCTTTTCACGTAAGCCGGTTTCTTCAAGCCGCGTGCGACCGCTTTTTTGGCGACCAGACCGGCGCCCAGCATAACGCTCGGGTTGGAGGTGTTCGTGCAGCTCGTGATGGCCGCGATGACGACGGCGCCTGTGCCGAGCTTCGTCGTTTCCCCGTTCGGGTGCTTCACTTCGGCCGTTTGTTCGATCTTGTCCTCGCTCAGGCCGTATCCGCCCTTGTCGATCGGAGTGCGGATAATATCGTTGAACGCGTCCTTCATGGCCGTCAGCTCTACGCGGTCTTGCGGGCGCTTCGGTCCGGCAAGGCTCGGCACGATGGTCGACAGGTCGAGCTCGATCGTATCGGTGAATACCGGGTCAGGCGTTTCGTTCGTACGGAACATGCCTTGAGCTTTATAGTAAGCCTCGACGAGAGCGATCTGCTCCTCCTCGCGGCCGGTATTGCGCAAGTAATTGAGCGTCTCGCTGTCGACCGGGAAGAACCCGACCGTAGCGCCGTATTCCGGAGCCATGTTGGCTACCGTAGCGCGGTCCGCGAGGCTGATGTTGCTCAGGCCGGAGCCGTAAAACTCGACGAACTTGCCGACAACGCCTTTCTTACGCAAAATTTGCGTAACGGTCAGCGCCAGGTCGGTTGCCGTCGCGCCTTCCGACAAGCTGCCGGTCAGCTTGAAACCGATAACTTCCGGCGTTACGAAATAAAGCGGTTGACCGAGCATGCCGGCTTCCGCCTCGATGCCGCCAACGCCCCAGCCCACGATGCCGAGACCGTTGATCATCGTCGTATGGGAGTCGGTGCCGACGAGCGAGTCCGGGTACACTTCCGTTTCGCCGTCAACCGTCTTCGTTGCGGCAACTGAAGCCAAATACTCCAGATTAACCTGGTGAACGATACCCGTTGCCGGAGGAACGGCGCGGAAGTTGTCGAATGCCGTTTGAGCCCAACGCAGGAAGCGGTAGCGCTCTTCGTTTCGTTCGAACTCCACGTTCATATTGTACTCGAGAGCGTCTTTGGTGCCGAAAGCGTCAACCATGACCGAGTGGTCGATAACGAGGTCGACCGGAACGAGCGGGTTGATCCGTTTCGGATCGCCGCCGGACCGCTTCATTGTGGCGCGCATGGCAGCCAGATCGACGACGACCGGTACGCCGGTGAAGTCCTGCAGCACGATACGAGCCGGAATGAACGGAATTTCTTTATTATCGTCGCGGCCTTCCGCCCAGCCGGCGATTTGCTTGACATGCTCGTTCGTAATGGCGCGTCCGTCGAATTGGCGAACGGCGGCCTCCAAGAGCACCTTGATGGAGAACGGCAGGCGGTCGATATTGTCGAAGCCTTTGCCTTCCAGCGCTTTCAGGCTGTAGTAGTTGTACGGCTTGCCGCCGACGGCAAGCTGGGTCCGCACGCTGAAATGGTCAGTTCTGGACATAGGTACAAGCCTCCTTAAACGTTAGGGTAGCCGGGTTTCCCCGGCTGCGCCGTTTCACTGTATGAAACGTGATTTCAAAATTGCTATGTCTTTAGTATACCGTCTCTTCGATATGCAGTAAAGTTTTTTTTGTCCGTTTTTGCGGCTTTTCCGGCATTGGGCCGCCTGCGTTTCGGGAATATCGGCACAGGCTTGTCCGACGGCATTTTTGCGTGCTGCACATTTTTGCCGCAAGCGGAACATACATTTGAAAATAGCGCTTGAAACAAGACTTACAGGCGAGGGGGCCTGTTTACGAACATAAGGAGGGATCGTCATGTTCGCCAATTGGAAATCGGCC
The DNA here is from genome assembly GCF_039536325.1 of Paenibacillus hodogayensis. Classification (NCBI taxonomy): domain Bacteria; kingdom Bacillati; phylum Bacillota; class Bacilli; order Caryophanales; family Paenibacillaceae; genus Paenibacillus; species Paenibacillus hodogayensis. The sequence goes on along the minus strand of NZ_BAAAYO010000012.1, from coordinate 54,970 downwards.
GTATACGAATATGCGCAACGCCGCAACCGATTGGAAATCGAAGGCGATGCGGGCGAGCAGCTGATGTCTATCGTTCGCGACGACCGTTTCGTCCGCAAGCTCGATGTCCGGCTCCGGCGCATGAAGGCCGGACGCAAGGCGAGACGGGCGGAGCCGCTGCGCAGCGAGACCGGGCTGAAAATCCGCAATACCGACGACTTCGGACAGGAGGCGTACGTCGAGCTGGAGTTTCGCCGCAGTATGGAATACGGGCAGGAAGGGCAGTCGTTTCGCGAGGACCGGATGGATGTCGAGCTGCTCAAGATCGCCCAGCGCGGCAAGCAGTGGATTATTGCCGGAGTGGAGCCGATGGCGACAGAGAGAAGAGGCTCTTCGGCCGCGCCGCCTCCTTTCGTCCAAACTGATCAGGAGGAGCCCGATCCCTCCGCCGGCCTGGTACGGCCGGCTCCGTTCCTTAGTCCGCTCGTATCGGCCTCCTCGGGGTTCCGGCCGGTCAGCCGCGTCCGCGAATACGAACGGGAGAAAGCGCGGCGGTATGCGGAGAAGTGGTGGAACGGCACCGAGCCGCAGTATGCCGAGCTGGAATCGGACTGCACCAACTTTGTTTCTCAATGCCTCTTTGCAGGGGGCGCCCCCATGAACTATACTGGAAAAAGAGAATCGGGCTGGTGGTACCAAGGCAAGGACGGAAGCAAGGAATATTGGAGCTACAGTTGGGCTGTCGCTCACAGCCTGCAGGCATTTCTCACCTCGAGCAAGGGCGGTCTGCGCGCGGATGTAACGGATTCCCCGCACAAGCTCGCCATCGGCGACGTCATCTGCTACGACTGGGACGGAGACGGCCGTTTCCAGCACAACGCGATCGTAACCGGCTTCGACGCCGCGGGCATGCCGCTTGTCAACGCCCATACGACGAATTCGCGGATGCGCTACTGGGATTATCGCGATTCGTACGCCTGGACACCGAACACGCGCTACCGGTTTCTACATATTGCAGACTCTTTTTAATTGTAGCATTCGGCAAAATACGGGTTTCCTATTCATATACGACGGAGGTAGCCATGAACAGAAAAATTCGGCTCGGCTTGGTATACGGCGGCAAATCGGGCGAGCATGACGTATCGCTGCAAACCGCCATGGCCGTCATCCGGGCAATCGATCATACGAAATACGAGGTTTATCCTTTCTATATTACGAAGCAGGGCGAATGGCGATCGGGCGCTTTGCTCGCCGGTCCGGTGGACCGCTTGGAGCTGCTCGTGCAAGAAGCAGGCCCGTCCGGGGAGGCTGCAACTTCTTCCGCAAGCGCCTCCGCGCTGCAGCCTTTCTTCGGTACGATCCAGCCGAGCGGGAGCGGGCAAGGAGAGTCGCAAGCTCCGCTCGATGTGGTGTTCCCGCTCCTCCACGGCACGTTCGGCGAGGACGGTACGATCCAGGGGCTGCTCGAAATGGCCAACGTGCCTTATGTGGGAGCGGGCGTGCTGGCTTCCGCCGTTGGCATGGATAAAGTAATGATGAAGAAAGTATTCGCCCAGGAAGGGCTGCCGCAATGCGTATTCCGCTATTTTACGCGCACCCAGTGGGACAAGGACCGCGCTTTCTTCCTGATGGAGATCGAAGTATCCGTCGGTTATCCGTGCTTCGTCAAGCCGGCCAATCTCGGCTCGTCCGTCGGCATCTCTAAGGCGGCCAATCGCGACGAACTGATCGAAGCGGTAAATTTGGCCTTCCGCTATGACCGCAAGGTGATTGTGGAAGAATACGTGGAAGCTCGCGAGATCGAGGTGAGCGTGCTGGGCAACGAGGAGCCGCAGGCGTCCGTGCCGGGCGAGGTGGTGTCGTCCAACGATTTTTACGATTACCGGGCCAAATATATCGACGGCAAGTCCGCGATGATCATACCGGCGGAAATACCGGCCGAGAAAGCCGACGAGATCCGCGAATGGGCGCTGCGGGCGTTCCAGGCAGTGGATGGAAGCGGACTGTCGCGGGTCGATTTCTTCCTGCGCAAGTCGGACGGCGCCGTCTTTATCAATGAAATCAATACGATGCCGGGTTTTACGCCGTTCAGCATGTATCCGCTGCTGTGGAAAGAATCGGGCAAGCCGTACAGCGAGCTGCTGGACGACTTGATCCGGTTGGCGATCGAACGGCATGCCGCCAAGCAGACGATCCGCTACACGTTCGACGCCGACTGATGCGCCGGACAGACCGGCGCGCGAAGCACCGGGGGACCAACGTATAAGGAGGAGGGCTGGGGATGGGGTTTCAAACCGAATTCAATTCCGTATGCAAATTCAAGTCGGACCAGGAGCTGTATGAACTGCTCGAATACGGCCGCGGTAAAATGGTGAAGCAAGGGTTCCGCGTCTACCCGACCGGGCAAAAGGTAATCGCCTACTCGCTGGCGAACGAGGCGGTGGCGATCGTCAAGATAGTCGTTTCGATCGCCGAAATCAACTTCCAGGGCGAAGAAGTGACGGAAGTGGAGATGGAACTGGTACGCAAGCTGACCGAAGAAGAGGCGCGCGTGCAGACCGCGCTTGCTCACGAAATGTTTTTCGGCGGGAGAGCATAACCCGCCGGCATTTTTCAGACGTTGCGGAGAGGCAGGAATTAGGAAATGACCATTCATCTATGGCCAGAAGAAGCGCCTTATCAGGCGGGGAATACCGTGGAGGACCGTCCTCGTCTGGTCGCTTTCCCGGTAAGAGGCGACACGCCGTCAGGCTGCATTATCATTTGTCCGGGAGGCGGCTACTCCAACAGAGCCGCTCATGAGGGCGAGCCTATTGCGCAGTGGCTCAATTCCATCGGGGTGGCAGCGTTCGTGCTGCATTACCGGGTCGCCCCTTACCGCCATCCGGCTCCGCTGGAAGACTGCCGCCGGGCGATTCGCTGGGTGCGCAGTCATGCGGCCGAATACAACATCGATCCGGGCAAGATCGGCATACTCGGCTTCTCCGCCGGGGGACATGCCGCCGCTATGGCCGGTATCTACCACGAGCCCGGTCGCGCCGATGCGAACGATCCGATCGAGCGGGAGAGCTCCCGTCCCGACGCGATGATTCTTTGTTATCCGGTGATTTCGTTCGTACAAGCCTATCATGCGGGTTCGCGGAAAAATCTGCTTGGCGAAGATCCGGAACAAAGCTTGTACGAGCAGTTGTCCGGAGAGCTGGCCGCCAATGCGGAGACGCCTCCGGCGTTTCTGTGGCATACGGCGGACGATGCGCCCGTGCCGGTAGAGAACAGTCTGAATCTTGCACTGGCATTGAGCCGGCACAAAGTTCCGTTCGATCTGCACGTCTACGAGAGCGGGCGTCACGGGCTCGGCTTGTCCGAAACCCACCCCGAGGCTTACACGTGGACGCTCGAATGCGCCAATTGGCTGCGCAAGCGTGGGATCGCCCCGCAAGCCGTCAATATGGCAGACTAAGAGCGGCTCTTGAAGCGCTCTTTTGAAACATACATAAGAAATACGGCTGCGGACAAACGGAATGCTGCAGCCATACCAGCATGTATCGGTACCCATTCGGGCACCCTATCGGCAAAACGACTGCACGATGCCGTCATGTGATATCAACCTTACCTAGCGGCAAATGTTCCGCCGTCCGTTAACGGTTAAAGGGCGACTGCGTCAGCGTGCACCGATCCGATAGGAGGGTCCCGGCTTGTTCGTCAGACTTGGATATGTGGCGATGTCGACGCTGGTGGAGAACGCTTCGCCTTCAAAAACGATGACCGCCACCAACTTCGCCAAAATCGCCGACCGCGAAGCGGCTATCAACAAGCTGGAGAGGCTCGCTGCGGATAATTTGCACAATACGCTCCGGCTGCTCCGGCATAACCGGGCGTACGATATCCGTCTGTATAGGTTTTCCTCCAAGCTGATCCCGCTGATCGGGCACGAGCTGCTGGAAGGATGGGATCCTTTCCCGGCCTTGGCGGAGCCGTTTCGCGCCGTCGGCGATTATGTCAAGGAGCACGGCATGCGCGTCAGCTTCCATCCCGATCACTTTACGGTTCTCAGCACGCCGCGGGAAACGGTGCTGCGCAATTCCATCGACGATCTGGGCCGGCATTTGCGGATGCTGGAAGCGATGGGACTGGACGAGCGCGCCAAATGCAATATTCACGTAGGCGGCACTTACGGCGATAAGGAGCAGGCCGGAGAACGCTTCGTCGCGCATGTCAGCGAACTGGATGAAGGCATCCGCCGACGGCTTACGCTGGAGAACGACGACAAGACGTTCACGGCCTTGGAGACGCTGAACCTGTGCGAGCGGGTCGGGACACCGATGGTGCTCGATATCCATCACCACGACGTGAACCCGGGGATGGAGACGGTCGAGCAGTTATGGCCGCGCATTGCCGTCACCTGGACCGGGGAGAAGATTCCGCCCAAAATCCACATGTCCAGCCCGAAAAGCGACAAGGACCCGCGCGGTCATGCCGATTACGTGAACGCGGGCAAGCTGGTCGAATTTTTGCGCAAGGCGGCCGCTGCCGGTACCGAGAGGCTCGACGTCATGCTGGAAGCCAAGATGAAGGATTCCGCCTTGCTCCGGCTGATGGAAGAGATTGCGGTGCTGCCCGGCGTCGTGCTCGCGGGTCAGGCGTCATTCCGGATCGAGGTTTAACTTAACCCGCTGTTGAAAAAATAAGTTTTCATAATTTCATGGTTGAGAGGGGAAACGAAACGATGAGTCAATTGCTTGCCAATAAAAATATATTGGTCATGGGGGTTGCCAATGACCGCAGCATCGCCTGGGCGATCGCGCAGTCTTTGGCCGGGCAAGGCGCCCGTCTGGCGTTCACGTACGAGAACGAGCGGGTAGAGGAACGCGTTCGCAAGCTGGCCGACACGATCCCGAATTCGGTCGTCCTGCCGTGCAACGTTACCGTCGATGCCGAGATCGATACGTTGGCCGAGGCGCTAAAGACGGAATTCGGCGTTCTGCACGGCTTCGTACACAGCATCGCCTTCGCGCGCACCGAGGAGCTGGAAGGGCTGTATGTGGATACGTCCCGCGATGGCTTTGCGCTGGCGCACGATATTAGCGCCTATTCGCTGACGGCCGTAGCCAAACGCGTATACCCGCTGATGACCGAGGGCGGCAGCATCATGACGATGACGTACCTCGGCGCCGAGCGCGCGATGAAGAACTACAATGTTATGGGCGTCGCCAAAGCCGCGCTGGAGGCGAGCATCCGTTATTTGGCCAACGATCTGGGCCAATTCAACATCCGCGTCAACGGCATCTCCGCCGGGCCGATCCGCACGCTGGCCGCCAAAGGCATCAAGGACTTCAATTCGATCCTGCGCCAAGTCGAAGAGAAAGCCCCGCTTCGCCGTACGACGGAAACCGCCGAAGTCGGCGATACCGCGATGTTCCTGATGAGCCATCTGTCTCGCGGGGTTACCGGCGAAGTCATTCATGTCGACAACGGCTATCATATTATTGGAGTATAAACCGAATACGAAGGCAAGGCCGCTTACCGGGACAAGCCGGGCGAGCGGCTTTTTCCTTCCGCTGGAGCCCTCTTGACCGGGCCTGGCCTCTAACCGACTGATCCAAGGAAAAAAATACGCCCGATGGGAGAGGATGGGTCTTGACCGGATTTCTGCTGCTGCTCGTTATCGGCCTTATATCCGCCACCTTCGGCAGCATTGTTGGGCTTGGCGGGGGCATCATTATCGTTCCCGCGCTCATGTATATCGCCCCGGTATTTCTGGACCGGGATATTTCCACCGCTACGGCGGTCGGCACTTCGTTGACCGTGCTTATTTTTACCGCTTTATCCTCCACCCTGACCTTCATGAAGGAGAAAAAAGTCGACTTCCGCAGCGCCTGGGTCTATTTTATTACGAGCGGTCCGGCAGCCATGATCGGAGCTTCGTTGACCGGCAACTTCGCTCCGCGTCCGTTCGAGCTGACGTTCGGCTTTTTTATGCTGTTTATGGCTGTACTGCTGATGCTCCGCAACAAGCTGAAGCCGGCGGACATCGATTGGCGCATCAAGCGGACGTTTACCGATGCGCATGGGAAAGAGCACGACTACGGGTACAACATCCCGGCCGCGCTGGCCGTTGGCTTCGGCGTCGGCTTCATATCCGGTCTGTTTGGCATCGGCGGTGGGTCTCTGTTCGTACCGGTCATGGTGCTGCTGTTCCGTTATCCGCCGCATGTGGCGACGGCCACCTCGATGTTCGTCATCTTCCTGTCGTCCATTCTGGGCAGCATTACGCACGGCTGGCATGGGGAAATCGATCTTTACAGCGTTATAGCACTGGCGCCGGGGGCTTGGGTCGGCGGCTGGCTCGGCGCGAGGATCGTCCGCAAGATGAGCGGCGGCGCTCTGCTATGGGTGCTGCGCCTGACGCTTATCGCGTTGGCCGTCAAGATGATCGCGGGATAAGGCTTGTCCGGCCGTGAGTTCGCGGGCGATCCGGACGGGGCGGCGCATTTTTGTCGAAACCGCCTAATGGATTTGGGTGAAACCATGAAGAAATTGTAGCGTATAAGTAATATACTAATCTCGTACGACTGTAAAAGAGAACGTAGGATAGAAATGAGTGATATTTGTTGAGTAATGAACAACAGCCTTTTACGGTAAGCGGCAAAAGCTTTACGGCCGTTGCCATTAATACGGCCGCCAAAGCCGGCGAATGGATCAAGCTGAAGCTCGGTTCGCATGCGACGCTGGCGCAGAAAAGCACCTCCCACGATCTGGTAACCGAGGTGGACAAAGGTTCCGAGACGATGATCCGCAACCTGATTCGGACGCACTTTCCGCAGCATGCCATTCTGGGCGAGGAAGGCGTAGCTCCCGGAGCGGACGCTTCCGCGCGGGCTTTGAAGGCGATGCAGGACGAGGAATATTTGTGGATCGTCGATCCGATCGACGGGACGACCAACTTCGTTCACGGCTTTCCATTCTTCTCGGTATCGATTGCGCTCGCCCATCGCGGCGAAGTGATCGTCGGCGTCGTTTATGACCCGAGTCGGGACGAGCTGTTCGTCGCCGAGAAAGGGAAGGGCGTGTACGTAAAAGGCAAACGGATGAACGTATCGGCCGAAGCCAAGCTGTCCGACGCGCTGGTTGCGACAGGCTTTCCGGCGGATAGCGGATACGCGCTTCCTCTCAATCTCCAGGGCATTCAGGCGGTTGCGCCGCGCGTAAGAAACATTCGGGTTGCCGGCTCGGCTGCTCTGCATATGGCTTACGTGGCGGTAGGGCGGCTTAGCGGTTTCTGGGAGATTGGGCTGAACAGCTGGGACGTTGCCGCGGGCGCGCTGCTCGTCAGCGAAGCGGGCGGTCTGATTACCGATACGGCCGGACAGCCTTATACGTTGGCGGTGCGCCATGTGCTCGCCTCAAACGGAAAGATTCACGAGGAGCTGCGCGAGACGTTGGCCGGAGCGCAGGCGACAGGCTTCTGAGGGTGTAAACAGTTAAACGAAGAGCAGGATGGATAGCCTAACGGCTGCCGTCCTGCTCTTTTTGTTATGGTGCGCTGCTTATGTAGGAGACATGAGATCGACGGATGCTAAAGTCTCTTTTTTGTCGTTTTGCTACACAAACTTGGTACATACAGGTATAATTTAAGTAGACCGAAATATAGAGAAGGCAGGGCCTAATCGATGAAAAGCACCACTTCATTCAGCATACGCACCAAAATAATGCTAGGGTACTTGGCCAGCATCGTATGCTTTATCGTCTCTCTAATATTTGTGGATAACCAGCTGACAAGGATGCAGCTGGAACGCAATTATATTATCGATCACGATATTGCCGTACACGATTTGACCAACCGGATCGAGAAGCATTTGCTCGATATGGAGACCGGACAAAGAGGTTTTACGATTACAGGCGACGAGGAGTACCTGGAGCCTTATAACAAAGGCAAGCAGCAATGGGAGCAAGACTATTTGCAGTTGTTCAACCTGATTCAGGACAACCCCGCCCAGCAAAACAACCTGAAGGCGATCAAGGCGACGATCGAGCATTGGATTCGGGTAGCCGGCGATGTGGCGATCACGTTGAAGAAGGAAAACCGGAACGAGGCGATCGCGCAGTTTTACAAAAAAGATCCAGGCAAGGCCGACATGGACCAGATGCGCACGCAATTCGAAGCTTTCCGCAAGACGGAAGTCGATTTGACGAGCCAGCGTGCTGCCCAGATGAACGACCGCAATGCAACGTTAAGAATAACGCTTTACGCCATACTGGCGGCGGTTGCCTTACTGTCCACGGCGCTCGCGACGATGATCTCCGGCACGATCGTCCGAACGATCAAGCAGGTGGTCCTCACGATCTCGGAGATTGCCGCTTCGGGCGGCAGCGCGGGACAGCGCATCGAAGTGCGTACGCGGGACGAGATCGGCGCTCTCGCCACCGTGACCAACCAACTGCTGGAGAGCCATGAGCAGCGCAACTGGCTGAAGACGCGGCTGGCCGAAGTCGTCGGCATGTATCAGGGCGAGGAGGATATCCGGGCGCTCGGGCAATCTTTTTTGTCGAGAATGGCTCCGCTGCTGGACGCTTCGTACGGCGTCTTCTATGTGCGCAAGGGGAGGGCGGGGCAGCAGCAGCTGGTCAGGACGGCTTCCTACGCGGCATCGGGCGAAATCGGCGATGCGGACAGCGCAGTATCCTTCCGGCTCGGCGAGGGGTTGGTGGGACAATGCGCGGCGGAAAATCGCCCGATTCACCTCGAGCAGGTGCCCGGCGATTATATCAAGGTCGTTTCGGGCCTAGGCAGTGGCGCTCCGACCAGCATTATGATCTCGCCGGTCGAATATGAAGGAAAGGTCATAGCCGTCATCGAGTGGGCTACGCTCGGGGCGTTCACACCGCTGCAGCGGCAGCTGCTGGATGAAGCGCTCGAAGCGCTCGGCACGGCCGTCAACAGCGTGGACAGCCGGATGGAGATCGAGCGGCTGCTGCGCGAGTCGCAGGCAATGACCGAGCAGTTGCAGACGCAGACGGAAGAGCTGCAAACTCAGGCGGAGGAGCTGCAGACCCAGCAGGAAGAGCTGCGCGTCTCCAACGAGCAGCTCGAGGAGCAGAACCGGCATTCGGAACAAAAGTCCAGGGAACTGGAGCTGATCCGCGTCGAGCTGGAGGAATACACCGAGCAGTTGGAGCAAAGCTCCCAGTACAAATCCAACTTCCTCGCCAACATGTCGCATGAGTTGAGGACGCCGCTTAACAGCATGCTGATTCTGTCGCAGCTGCTGTCGGAGAATACCAACCTGACCGAGGACGAGAAGCAGTATGCGCAAGTGATTCATTCGGCGGGCAACGATCTGCTGAATTTGATCAACGACATTCTCGACCTGTCCAAGGTAGAGGCCGGGAAGATCGATATTATTGCCGAAGAGATGAGCGTCACTGAGCTGCCCACGATTATGAAATACCAGTTTGAGCGGCTAGCCGAGCAGAAGGGGATCGAATTCGTTATCCGACTGGACCCGGATGCGCCGGCGATTTTTTGGACGGACGAGCGGCGGCTTCATCAAATTTTGCGTAATTTGTTGTCCAATGCGTTCAAATTTACCGAGAGCGGCTCCGTTACCCTTGCGGTCGGCGTGGCCGATCCTCAGAAGATCGGCGTCCAACTGCCGGTCGAAGGCAGCTTCGTACTGGCCATTTCCGTCGCCGATACCGGTATCGGCATCCCGGCGAACAAGCAGGAGGCGATATTCGAGGCGTTCCAGCAGGCCGACGGGACGACGAGCCGCAAATACGGCGGCACCGGGCTCGGCCTGTCGATATGCCGGGAATTTGCCAGGCTGCTGGGCGGCTCCATCGTCGTCAGCAGCAAAGAGGGAGCGGGCAGCACGTTTACTTTGTACTTGCCTTCCATCAATCAGAGCCAAACGCTTGAGCTGCTCAAGGCGAGCGAAGAAGTGGCCGCAGACGTCTCGACGGGTGGGCTCGGCATGCCGCTTGCGGAAAGAGGCGAACCCCAGCGTTCCTCCCGCTCTGTCGTGCCCGAGACGGTCGACAAGGAGATCTATGCCGGCAAGCGGGTGCTGGTCGTCGATGACGATACCCGGAATACGTTTGCCCTCAAAAGCATGCTGGAGGAAGCCGGCGTGGACGTATCGGTTGCAGGCAACGGGCAGGAATGTCTCGATCTCCTGGATACGGAGGAGCGCTTCGATCTCGTCTTGATGGATATCATGATGCCGGTGTTGGACGGCTATGCCGCAATGCGGCAAATCCGCACGATGCCCCGCTTTGAGACGCTGCCGATTATCGCGTTGACGGCCAAGGCGATGAAATTCGACCGTGAGAAATGTTTGGAAGCCGGCGCTTCCGATTATATAAGCAAACCGTTGAACATGCACCAGCTATTCTCGCTGATGCGGGTTTGGCTGACAAAGGTGTGAATTATGGACGATCGATGGAATAGCCAGACGACCGACTCGGAGGAAGAACAGGATGGGGGCGGCGAAGTCGAGCTGGTGGAGATAGAACTGCTGCTTGAAGGGTTATATCGGGTATACGGCTTCGACTTCCGCAATTACGTCCGTTCGTCGATCCGCAGACGCATTATGAACCGCGTCAGAATGGACAATTTGCCCACCATTACGGCGCTGCTGGACCGGGTGCTGCACGACCGCTACGAAGCGAACAAACTGCTGGAGGATTTCTCGATACATGTAACGGAGATGTTTCGCGACCCCGGGTTTTTCTTCGCTTTCCGGCAAAAGGTCGTACCCCTTCTGCGAGAGCTGTCGGAGATCCGCATCTGGCATGCCGGCTGCTCGACAGGGGAGGAAGTGTACTCCATGGCCATTTTGCTGCAGGAGGAAGGGCTCGGAGAGAAAACGCAAATATTCGCGACCGACATGAACGAGCGTATATTGGAAAAGGCGCGGACCGGCGCTTTTCCGCTGACGCGCATGCAGGGCTATACGCGCAATTATTTGCTTGCCGGAGGCACCCAGGAGTTTTCGGCGTACTATACGACAGACCACGAATATGCGTATTTTCATCCGTCTTTGCGCGAGAGTACGATGTTTTTCCAGCATAATCTGGCGACCGACTGCTCGTTTCATGAATTTCATGTGATCATTTGCCGAAATGTGTTCATATATTTTAATCCCGAGCTGCAGGCTCAAGTACACCGGTTGTTCGGCGACAGCCTGCACGAGACGGGCATACTGGCGCTTGGCAGCAAAGAGTCGCTGATACATGTCGGCCACCCCGGCCGGTACGAGCCGATCGACCCGGTTTCCAAGATTTATCGTAAAGTAGCCGAGAGCCGTTAAAACGTTCCGTGCTAGTCTGATAGGCGCATTGAAAAAGAACCTTCATTCCACACTTGCCGGTGGTTTGAAGGTTCTTTGCGTACGATAGAGGGAGCGGGCCGAGGGCACAAAGAACTTGTTGCTAGCGTCGGGCTTACAGGCAAGCGGTTCTTGTTACAACGTCGGGCAGTTTAGCCGATGGAGCTCGTCACCATCACGACGTGGATTTCGTCGATCGCTCTGCGGGTTTGCCGCAACACCACTGGTAGATCCCCAGAGCGATCTTGCAGCGAGCGCAGTCTGGAACGCATCGCTTCCAGCTCGTTAGGCGGAAAATACGCCCGCAGCAGCTTGGAAGCGTCAAGTATCATGGCAAGGAGCACAGTCGGTACGTCATCGGGCGTCTGCTCCAGCAGGCATTCGCGGATATTCCCGATGATGCCGCCGACTGCCGCCGGACGAGGGATCAAGCGCTTGGAGCTGAAGACGAGCAGCAGCTTGCTGCGTTCTTCGCTCAGCATGCGATTGTCAAGCAGCGGCTGAAGCTCGGCCGCGACCGGAGGCTGCCGGTAACGTCGATGGGCATGCAGATCGCGCATCCATCTGCGGAGCGTCGCCGGGCTTTTATAAGCCGTCAACTGCTCCAACAGTAGGGAGCCGCCCGCGGATTGCGGCGGCGGACCGCCGATAGCCTCCAGCAAGCCGTCTTCCTGCAGTCGCAGGCGACCTTGGTGCAGCAGTTCGGCAATGCCCGCTGCACAGGCGTACAGATGCATAACGGGAGCCGGTTGACGGCCGAGCTGATGAGCGTCGGGATCGAGCGCGAGAAGCATATATTGTTGGGCTAACGATAGAGGCATCGGCGGCAAACACTCCTTGGGCGAAAGACCTTTCGCGCCGGCCTGGAAGCAAACACGGACGCAGATCCGACGCTGGGAAAATAGATCGTTCAGGCAATTTATGGATAAGTATAAACGAAAAGTGGGACAGGTGCATTGTCGAACCGGCCAAAATCGTGTACAATCTGTTCTATTCCAATTGTTAACCGTATAAAAATAATAATGGTTGACAATTGAGTTAAAGGAATCAACAGTGGACAAACGAAGCGGGCGGAGAGGCGGATTCGGCGTATGTATCGAGGCTTGTTTATTACCGGTACGGATACGGGCGTAGGTAAAACGCGAGTGACGGCGGGCATAGCAGCCGCTCTGCGCTTGCCGCCGGCTTGGCCCCGGGCGGAACGATTTGGCGCTCTGGCGCCTTCCGATGCGGTCGGCGTCTGGAAGCCGGTGCAGACCGGAGCAGCCTCGCCCTCGGCGCGCGAGGCGGACAGCTGGCGGCTGGCGGAGGAGGGCCGTCTGACTCAGACGGCGGAATCGATCGCCGGCTTGACTTACCCCGCCCCTCTGGCTCCGTGGATGGCCGCGAGAAGACAAGGAGAAGTCGTCGACTACGCTGCCCTGCTTGACGATGGAAAGCGGCGACAAGCCGCTTGCGGCTTCCTGCTAGTCGAAGGGGCGGGCGGTCTGGCCGTGCCGCTTACGGCGACGAAGCTGATGGCCCATCTGGCCGCCGATCTCGATTTGCCGCTGCTGATCGTGGCGCGGGCCGGTCTGGGGACGGTCAACCATACGCTGCTGACGGCAGCGTTGGCCCGACAATACGGCTTGATCGTCGCCGGGGTCGTGCTGAACGAAACGGTACCCGGCGACGCGGAGCCGCAGCGTCTGGAGGAAAATGCCGAGATGATCGAGGCTTTCGGCGATGTGCCGGTTATTGGCAAGCTGCCTTATACGGAATGGGCCGGGGAAGGCGGGACGTCCGAATGGGCCGCTATCGTAAAGCGGGAGCTGGATTGGCCGGCATTGCTGGGCGGCTGACTCGACTATACGTGTAAAACAGGAGGAGAAGCGAATGATCGAATTGCGTTCCACATGGGATTGGTTTGCGGAGAAGGCGCTGCGCGGCGAGAAGCTGACCGCGGAGGAAGGACTGGCCGTGCTGGAGGCTGACGATGACGAGCTGCTGCCGATGCTGCATGCGGCTTTTCGCGTGCGCAAGACGTATTTCGGCAAGAAGGTGAAGCTGAACCTGATTATAAATGCGAAGAGCGGCCTATGTCCGGAGGACTGCGGGTACTGCTCGCAATCGATCGTCTCCAACGCGCCGATCTCGAAATACCCGCTGCTGGAGAAAGACGTGCTCGTCGAAGGGGCGCGCCGGGCGATGGAGCTGAAAGCAGGCACGTATTGCATCGTCGCCAGCGGACGCGGACCTACCGGCCGGGAGCTGGATCAGGTGGTATCCGCCGTGAAGGAAATCAAGGAGACGCTGCCGATGAAAATATGCGCCTGTCTCGGCATTTTGTCCGAAGAGCAAGCAGCGCGCCTGAAGGAGGCGGGGGTGGACCGGTACAACCATAATTTGAACACGAGCGCCGGTCACTTCGACCGGATCACGACGACGCATACATACGACGATCGTGTCGATACGGTAGAGAAGGTGAAAGCGTCGGGCATGTCCCCCTGTTCAGGTTGTATCGTCGGCATGGGCGAGAGCGACGCGGAGATTGTGGAAGTCGCGCTGGCGCTGCGCGAGCTGGATGCCGATTCGATTCCGGTCAATTTTCTGAACCCGATTCCGGGAACCCCGCTCGCCGGCCGGCGCGATCTCAACCCGCGCAAATGCCTAAAGGTGCTGGCCTTGTTCCGTTTCTTGTGCCCGACCAAGGAAATCCGCATATCCGGCGGCCGCGAGCTGAACCTGCGGTCGCTGCAGCCGCTCGGATTGTATGCGGCAAATTCGGTGTTCGTCGGCGATTACTTGACGACCGAGGGACAGGAGGCCACCGCCGACCACCGCATGCTGGAGGATCTCGGGTTCGAGATCGAGCTGTGCGCCCTGTAGAGGGTGGCGGCGCCGATGCCGCGGACTGGATGCGGGGCGAGTTGGAGCGGTTGAAGGCGGCGGGGCAGTACCGGACTTTGACGGAATCGATTCCCGCCGCGGAAGACGGCTGGATATGGCGGGGCGGCCGGCGGATGCTCAATCTGGCCTCGAACGATTACTTGGGACTTTCCCGCCGGCTCGACGAGGCGGATATCGCCCGCTGGCGCGAGCATGCGGCTGGTGGAGAGCCTATGAGGGAATTGGACTTGGACGAAGAGGGTATTCACCGACCGTCGTTCGGAGCGGGAACGGCACCGGCGATCGGGGGAGGGCCCGGGGCCGGGATTGCTGGGAAGGAGAAGGAGCTGTACGGCGGGGTCCGCACCGGAGCTGCGGCGTCGCGGCTCATTGCGGGAGACGACCCGTTCTTCGGCCGCTTCGAACGGGAATTTGCCGTCTATAAAGGGGCGGACCGTTGTTTGCTGTTCGGTAGCGGCTATATGGCCAATATCGGAATTATCGGCGCTCTGGCCGGCCGGCGCGACATCGTCTTCAGCGACAAGCTCAACCATGCGAGCATCGTAGACGGGGCTCTATTGAGCCGGGCTGAGCTGGTCCGCTACCGGCACCGGGATATGAACCATCTGGAAGCGCTGCTGCAAAGAGCCGATCCGGCCAAGAGAAAGCTGATCGTGACCGATGCGGTGTTCAGTATGGATGGCAGCCTGGCACCTTTGACCCGGCTTGTGGAACTCAAGGAACGCTACGGCGCCATGCTGATGGTGGACGAGGCGCACAGCGGAGGCGTGTACGGGGACGAAGGGGCCGGGCTGGTCCACCGGCTCGGACTGTCCAGCCGCATCGATGTGCAGATGGGCACGTTCAGCAAGGCGTACGGCTGCTACGGGGCTTACGCAGCCGGCAGCGCTCTCGTGATCGACTATTTGATCAACAAGGCGCGAAGCGTCATCTTCTCGACGGCGTTGCCTCCCATGGTCGTTCATGCGATCCGCGATCAGTGGCAGAACGTGCGCCGGAACGAGTGGCGGAGAAAGGCGCTGCTGGGCAAAGCCGAACGGCTGCGCGCAGAGCTGCGGGAAGCGGGATTCGATACGGGAGACAGCGAATGTCACATTATTCCGATCCTGGTAGGAAGCAATGAGCGTGCGGCGGAGTTCGGAAGCCGGCTGCAGGAAGCGGGAGTCGCCGCCGTGCCGATTCGTCCGCCGACCGTGCCGGAGGGGACGGCGCGCATCCGATTGACCCCGATGGCGACGCATCGGGACGACGATTTGCGACAGGCCGCAGCCGTCATGAAGACGATCGGCCGGCAGTTGGGAGTGATCTAGCATGAAGCCGGTTTGGCTATGGATTCACGGCTGGGGCATGTCGCCGGATGTGTGGGGCGATCCCGGCGTATGGCTGCCCGAGGCGCGGCATCGGTTATTCAGCTATGAAGGCTGTCATACGGTAGACGAGATGAAGGAGCGGTTGCGGGAAATTGTCTGCGAAGAAAGCCTCCAGGGTGGTCCCGTGCATGTGCTTGGCTGGTCGCTCGGGGGCATGCTGGCATTGGAGCTGGCCATGGAGACGGGGCTCGGGGAGAATAAGGAGCGGCTGCCGATAGGGCAGGCCGTACTGATCGGCGCTTCACTGCGCTTCGTCGACGAGCGGCGGGAGATCGGCTGGCCGGGGCGCGTCATCCGCCGCATGCGGACCCAATTGACGGCTGACCCGGCAGGGACGCTGCTGCGTTTTGCCGATTCGATGCTCTCCCCCGGAGAGCGACCGACCTGGCCGGCTGTAGCCGAACGGCTCGCGAAGCGGACGGACTTTACGCTGGCGGGCTTGGAAGCCGGGTTGACCTACTTGCTGGAGACGGATTTGACCGGTCGTTGGGAGCGCTGCTCGCAAGCGTGGGCGGTAGAGGACGTTTCGGAGGAAATCGCTATGCGGGATGGCGCACCCGAGGTCATCTGGATGCACGGAGGAGAAGATCCGGTATGCCCGCCGGCGGCTCTTGCTGTGGGACCGTTTCGAAAAACCGTCCTATTTCCCGGTGCCGGACATGCCCCTTTCGTCACGCAGCCGGAACGTTTTGCACAACAGCTAAGGAGAATCGCCGATGGTTATCGATAAGTCGCGGGTACGGAGACATTTTGACCGCCATGCTCATGAGTATGAGCGCTATGCGGTTGTCCAGGCGGCGATGGCCGAGGAAGTGGCGACGGCTGCGCTTGGCGCGCTGCGGGGAACGATGCGCGGCCGGAACGCAAGCGGAAGGTTGGACCTTGCTGCCGGGACCGGGAGGGAAGAGTACCGCTGCGAGGCGCGCATTCTGGAGATCGGCTGCGGAACGGGCCGGCTGACGGCGGCGCTTGCGCGCGCGCTTCCGGAAGCCCGGTTCGTGTGCATCGATCTGTCCGCCAATATGATCGCGGCGGCACGGCAAAATTTGGCCCATTGGCAGCTCGATCCGGACGGAAACGAACGCGTGACGTTCCTAGAGGGCGACGCCGAGACGCTCGTCGCTGAAGGAGAAAGTTTCAGCGTCGTCGCTTCGGATGCCGGAAGCGGGTTGGAGGAGCCGGGGAGGCGGCTGGGGTTCGATCTGATCGTCTCCAATGCGGCCTTCCAATGGTTCGCGGCGCCTCACCGTACGATCCAGGCTTGTCTTCGCCTGCTTCGTCCGGGAGGCGCCCTCGTCTTCTCTACGTTCGGACCGGGGACGTTCCGTCAGCTTCACGCCTCCTTCGCGGAAGCGGAACGGCTGCTCGGGCTCGACGCAGTGCCGCATGGACAATCGTTCGCCGGGGAGGCCGGGTGGAGGGAATGCTTTGCCGGAGCGGACGGGACGTTCCGATGGAGCGGGCGTGTCGTCACCGAGACGAGTCAAGACGTTCGCGCGTTTCTGCATGGAGTGAAGCGGATCGGCGCCGGCAACGCGGTAGTGGGAGGACATCCCGGCGTAGGAGGCAGGAAGCTGCTGGAGACGATGGAGCGCATCTATACCGGTAAGTTCGCGGCGCCCGGTGGCGGCGTAGAGACCGATTACGAGCTTGGCTTCGGCATTTTTTTGCGGGCGGACCTTGCTTAAACCGTGCACGATTGATAAAATGGGCACAAAATCGGTATTCGTTAGGTGGTATGAGCATGGCACACGGAAGGCATGGCAGCAGCGGCACGACTGGGACGCCGGAAGTAGTAACTTTTGGCGAGACGATGGGACTTATGATGCCGACCGGGGTGAAAGGAATCGAATACGCCGGCCAGTTGGAGAAATCGTTCGCCGGAGCGGAAAGCAACGTCGCGATCGGCCTCGCCCGTCTCGGACACCCGTGCGGATGGTTTGGGCAGTTGGGCGCCGACCCGCTGGGCCGGTATGCGCTAAAACAAATCCGCGGCGAAGGCGTCGACGTGTCGCGCGCCCGTCTCGTCGAAGACGCTCCGACGGGGCTGATGATCCGCGAACTGGTCGGCGGCAAGTCGTCGGTTTACTATTACAGACGGTATTCGGCAGCCAGCCGGATACGTCCGGAGCATCTGGACGAGGCGTATATCGCGGGAGCGAAGCTGCTTCACATAACCGGTATTACGCCGGCACTGAGCGCGGACAGCCGGGAGACGGTCATGGCGGCGATCGGGCTGGCGCGCAAGCACGACGTGAAGGTGTGCTTCGACCCGAATTTGCGGCTGAAGCTGTGGCCGCTCGCTGAAGCCCGTTCCTGCTTGCTGGAGCTGGCCGAGGAAGCGGATTACTTCCTGCCGGGTTTGGACGAGCTGGCGCTGCTGTACGAGACGGACGACTGGGAGCAAATCGTCGGCAGACTCACGCGGCTGCGCGCCGTATCGATCGTGAAAGGCGGAGGGGACAAGACGTTTATTATAGAGAACGGGAATGTCTCATCGGTGCCGTATTTCAAGGCGGAGCGCGTCGTGGATACGGTCGGTGCCGGAGACGGCTTCTGTGCGGGTTTTATCGCCGGTTTGCTGAAAAATAATTCGCTTGCCGAATCGGTACGGCTCGGCAATCTGATCGGCTCCATGGTCGTACAGACTTACGGAGACTGGGAAGGGCTGCCCACCTGGGAGCAAGTGCAGGCATTGCTTAACAACGAGGCGCATGTCGAGCGGTAACCTACGTACCGGGGCTGCCCCGGCGCGATATTAAGCGGAATGGATGGATGAACACCTATGAAGAAGCTCAAGCTTGTACAGCAAATCGTCAACGAAGGAGTCGTCGCCGTACTGCGCGGAGAAACGCCGGAGGAAGTCGTCCGGATGGCCGAGCAGGCCATCGCCGGAGGCATTAAAGTCATTGAAGTGACCATGACCGTGCCGTTCGCCTTGAAAGCGATCGAGGAACTGGCGAGCCGGTATTCGAGCTCCGATCCGGAAAGCGACAGGTATGCGATCATCGGCGTAGGTACGGCACTCGATCCGGAGACGGCCCGAGCAGCTATCTTGAGCGGTGCGGAATTCGTGGTGGGTCCTTCGCTCAACCCGCAAACGGTCGTCCTCTGCAACCGGTATCGCATTCCGATCATGCCCGGCGTGATGACCATACAGGAGATTCAAACCGCCTTGGAGCTTGGCGTGGATATCGTCAAGCTATTCCCGGGCAACCTGTACTCTCCATCGATGATCAAGGCGATCAAAGGACCGATGCCGCAGGCGAACGTGATGCCGACGGGCGGCGTATCGCTCGCCAATATCGGCGAATGGGTCCGCGCCGGAGCGGTAGCCGTAGGAATCGGCTCCGACCTGACGACAGAAGCGGTCAAAACCGGCAATTACGCGCTTGTGGCGGAGAAAGCCGCTCAATACGTTGCCGCTTATCGCGAAGCGAAAGCGAACGCAAACTAAACCGATACCGCAAGTTCGCGGTGGCGGCAAACATACAGATTAGACCGGGAGTGCGCTTCCGGTCTTTTTTACGCGGCTTGGACTGGAGAAGGCCGATTCACAGAAGGAAGCTGCTTAAAGGGATGACCGCGAGGGTGACGAGAGCGGCCACGATCATCGAGACGCTGGCGATCGCTCCTTCCTCGCCGCCCCATTCATAGGCGAGCGACGTTCCCGCTCCATGGGCGCCCATGCCGAGAAGCACGCCCTTGGCTACCGGACCGCGGATGCGCAAAGCCCGGACAAGCAAGGGCGCCAGCGCCGAGCCCCCGATGCCGGTGACGATCACGAAGACGGCGGTGACGGAAGGGATGCCGCCGAGCGAATGCGAGACCGACATGGCGATCGGCGTCGTGATCGAGCGGGGAATCATAGTCGCGATCATTTGTGGACTGGCGTGGAGCAGCAGCAGACTGCCTACCGCCGTCGCTACGGCCGCCGAGCTGCCGAGTACGACGCCGGCCACGATTGCGGCTGCGTGTTTTTTCAATAAAGCGAAGTGCTTGTAAAGCGGAACCGCAAATGCGACGGTTGCCGGCTGCAGCAGAT
The DNA here is from genome assembly GCF_039536325.1 of Paenibacillus hodogayensis. Lineage (NCBI taxonomy): Bacteria > Bacillati > Bacillota > Bacilli > Caryophanales > Paenibacillaceae > Paenibacillus > Paenibacillus hodogayensis. The sequence goes on along the minus strand of NZ_BAAAYO010000012.1, from coordinate 35,357 downwards.
CGGAGAGCCAATCGCCGCCCGCGTTGTAGACGTCCACGGACGTGTGCGTAACGGTCAAGCCGCCGATCAGCGCCACCGGAACGAGGATGATGGGGGACGTATACCAATGTTTATGGCGCCGGTAAAGCCGCTGTGCGCCGAAGTAGCAAGCTACCGTGAGAACGAGCCATGCGATCCCTGTCATGATGATTTTGCCGCTTCCTTTCTGCGCGTTATCGCCTCTGCCAGCAGGCCCGAGCAGCCCATGACGATCAGCGTGCCGACTACAATGGCTGCCAGCAGGGAAACTCCCGCTACCCCGAACAGCTCCCGGTGGCTGATGACGCCGACCGCGGCCGGAACGAAAAACAGCAGCATCCGCGACAGCAGCCAGTTCGCGCCCGCCTCCAGCCACGCGAGACGGATGACGCCGAGCCGCAGCAGCGCGAAGACGAGCGCAAGCCCGATCAGGCTGCCGGACACCGGCAGATTTAAGAAATCGGAGATCCATGTGCCTAACCAGGAAAAACCGATCAGCACGGTAATTTGCCGCATGATCGCGATTGTCTGTTTCATCGGGAACGCCACCTTTACGGTCAGTATACAACCGTCCTTGGCATAGGTAAAATACATATATGGAATAAAAGTCATTCCATTTGTCTATGGAAGGCGGGAAGCTGCGGATGGATATTCGGCATTTGAAATATTTTTTGGAGGTTGTGCGGTGGCGGAGCTTTACGAGGGCGGCGGATGCGCTGCACATTACGCAGCCAACGATCAGCAAGATGGTGAAAAGCATCGAGGATGAGCTGGGCGTCGTCCTGCTCGATCGCAAGGGCAAGCAAGTGGAGCCGACGGACGCAGGGCTGGCGATCGTGCAGCAGGCGCAGCTGATCGTCAATTCCTTCGAGCATTTGTCTTCCGATCTGGCCGACATTGTCCAATTGAAGAAGGGTACGATCCGTATCGGTCTTCCGCCGATGGCCGGTTCGCGTTTTTTTCCGAAAGTGATTGGGGAGTTTCGTCAGGCGTATCCGCTGATCAAGCTGGAGCTGATCGAGGACGGGGCGAAGACGATCGAGCGAAGCGTAGGGAGCGGCGGTCTGGATATCGGGGTTGTGGTAATGCCGACGGACATGCAGGCATACGACAGCTTCGTCTTTGTCCGCGAAAGCCTGAATCTGCTCGTTCATCCCGGACACCGGCTGGCCGGTCGGGATTCTGTTCCGCTAGGGGAGCTAAGGGAGGAACGGTTTATTTTTTTCCGCGAGGATTTCGCCCTGCACGACCGGATTCCAGAGGCCTGCATCGAGGCCGGCTTTCGGCCCAATGTCGTGTTCGAAAGCTCGCAGTGGGACTTTATAAGCGAGATGGTCGCCGCCGACCTCGGCATCGCCATGCTGCCGGAGACCATATGCCGCAACCTCGATTTCCGGAAAATCGCGGTCGTGCCGCTGGAGCGGCCGGGCATACCTTGGCATTTGGCGATGATTTGGCGCAAGGACGGCTATAAGTCCTATGCGTTGCGGGAGTGGATTCGTTTTGCCCGGGAACGTCTGGCACTGACACCTTGAAAAGGGGGCTGGCCGCTGCCATTCCGTTAGTCCATACGCGAGCGCCGAAGACGCGGTATCGCTCAGGCCAGGCTATAACGGCTGATGGCCGGAGGCACGTCCAGCAGCTTCTGCAATTGCAGAAAAGCTTTCTTCGGCTGAACCTCTATATTCACTACGTTGTACTGCCACTCCATGATGGCCGGGATATGAATGGCGTTAATCCCGGTTTCGAGCGCCGGAATGACATCCGTGCGGATGGAGTTGCCGATCATCCACGTCTTGTCGCGGTTGAAGCTGTGGCGGGACAAAATCGATTCGAGCACATCCGTCGTTTTATGGGGTGAAATAAACAGGCGGTCGCCGAAATAAGCGTCCAAGCCCATCCGCTTCACTTTGCTGGCCTGAACGTCCAGGTCGCCCCCGGTATACAGAAATAGCTCATGGCCTTGCTCGCGCAGACTGCCCAGCGTCTCCGTCATATCGGGATAAGGCTCGAGAGTCGGGAACTCGTATACGCTGCGGCCGAGCTTGATCAATTGCTCGCGTTCTTCAGCGCTCGGTTCGCGTCCGGTAAGCGCAGAGTAATGCTCATAGGTTTCCACGAAGGATTGCGGGAAATGGCCGACGGCAAAGCCCAGCTTCTGAACCCCGACCAAGTCGAACTCGTATTGCTTGTCCTTGATTTCAGCGGTTCCTACTTGATAACTGTTAAACCAGGTCGCGATCAGATCGGCGAATTGGTCGAGTACCGCGTCGAAATATTTGTTGCAATGGATCAGCGTATCGTCCAGATCGAATAAAATCGTTTGCTTCATCATGCTCATTCGCCTCCTTGCCCGGTGGTTGCTTCTTGCCGGATCGCGGGTATGCTATGTCGCGGCTTGCGGAATAGCGGTTACCCATGCTTCTTATTGTACCATGTTTCGATAGGCGCAAAACACCCCCGGAAGCCGTTGAAAAATAGCGCAGAAGACAAGGCGAAAGCCAAATAACGCTGCTCGCACAAAGCAACAGCGCTCTATTCGAAGCCCGCTCGACGCTTGTGCCGTCACATTTTGCGATAGTCGCGCGGGGATATGCCATTTTCTTTACTGAACCGCCTGCTGAAATAAAACGAATCGTTATAGCCGACCTCGGCGGCGATCCGATGCACAGGGATTTGGGTGCTGCGCAGCAAAAAACGGGCCTGATCCATACGCAGCCGGTGTACGTACTCGCTCAAGGAATAACCGGTATGGCGCTTGAATATGCCAGCGAAGTGGCCCGGGGAGACGGATAGCTGGCGGGCTAAAGCGGCCCGGTTCAACTCCTCGCGCAGATGTCCGCGTATATAAGCGATTGCCATTTCGATCAGGGCGGCGTTTTGCTGGATATGCTTGGAGGATTCGCGGGTCATGCCGATCATGATATCCAGCAGACGAAGCAGCTCCAGCTTACAATGCCACAAATAACCGGCCTCTTTGCTTTTCCACCGGTGCAGCAACCGGCTGTACGCGTCCAGAAGCGTTCCGTTTTCCGTAAAAAAAAGCGTCGTCTGGAGCGGAATCGGGCCTTTATCGGTTGCGATCCAATGATTGGAAGCGCTTTCCCAGTGGAGGTGATTATATTGAAACTGAGTAGAGTAAAACTCCAGCGTGTTCGTTGGCTGTGTCGTCATCTTCATATAGCTGCCTTTGGGAATATAAAAGAGCACCCCGCTTCGCAGCTTATGCCGTTTACCGTTTAACTCCAGGAAGCCTTCTCCGTTTCGTACAAGACCGATCGTATGCCCCAGCGTCTCCTCGCGCACGATCATATAGCGAAAATCGATCCAAAACGGCCCCGATCGCTCCGAAGCATTGGTCAGCTGCGGTACGAAGTTGTCCATAAAATCGTAGTTCATGCTGGCGTCCGCCTTCCCCCTGGGTTGGGACAATATCGTCTTCTTTTCATTATAAACCATACGAAGCGGAGTGAGTAGCTCGCGTTGCAGTCGTTGGGCTTCAAAAAAAAGGAGGGGCTGCAAGCCCCCCATAAACGAATTACCGAGTGATCCATTCGATGTCGTCCACGTAAACCTCGACCGGGCTCAGACTGTAGACGAGCGCGGCTAATCGGGCCTTCTTCACCGGGATAGCGGTCCCTGGAAATGTCTCGGGAATGACGACGTCCCATACTCCTTCGTTCCATATGCCCGTCGATGGGGCAAGCTGGAGCTGGACGGGCTTGATCGCAGTCGAGTTCACGTTTTTCCCCGATGCGTCCAGCAAATAGATGCCGATGCCGATATTGGCATTCCCGCTTACGCCCGGCACAGAGTTATAACGCAGCTTGACCGTGTAGGACCCTGGCGAAACGTCCAACGTTTGGGCGGGGCCGCCATATCCGGTTCCGGTGACATGAACGCTGGCGGTTCCCGAATAAGCGATGCCCTCTACGCGTTGATAGTTTCTCGTTTGCGTCGTGTTTGGGGATAAGCTCCACGAGGCGGCCGAGCCGCTTCCTTGCTCGAAGGAAGAATTGACGGTGAGCGACGCTCCGAGCGGCGGATTCTCAAGAACGATAGCGGGAGAGCCTGTCGAAACGTTGCCTGCGAAGTCAACCGCGTAAGCCTTATAAATCCCGGCTGAAAACGAAGCCGTATTGAAAGCGCCGGTTACACTTGCTTTTACCGCTGTGGATGTGCCATAAACCGTATTTCCGACCGTAACGGTCGAAGCCGCTTCGATAGCTGTCAACGTTGGAGCGGTACCGATCGGCACCAGATAGATCATGCCGTTTTCGGAGCTGGTCGCCTTGATTTTCGTTCCAATCGGTGCCGGACCTGTCAACGCGACGGCCAGATCGGGAGCGATTTCGTCGCTCATGTATACATCGACGGCAGATGTTCCCCACTTCGTCAACAAGAAGGTCGAGGAGACGACAGGGTCATAGCTGGCTTGCGTAACCGTCACGGTATGGTTTCCGGGCGGCACATCGGCGATGGCATAATGCCCCTGAGCATCGGTGACCGCATGGTGACCAGATGAGGTAACGGATACCGTTGCGCCCGCCAATGGAGTGGCTCCCGTCCCGTAGACGGAGCCCGTCACGATTCCGGCGCCGGTCGCTGCGGGGAAGTTATATAGCACGACGTCGTCCACATAAACTTCAACCGGATGGTCGCTCTCCACCAGAATGATCGGCAGCAGCTTCTTGACCGGGACACTGCCGATTTTATCAGGAATTTCACCGTTCAAATAAGCGGTTGCCCACGTGCTGACCCCCGCAGAAAGGGGAAATAGATCGGAACGGACGGAGCTGCTCTTGATAATATTCCCATTGTCATCAAGTAAATTGAGGCCGAGCTGGATGACGTCTCTGGCGTATACGACGTCGGACACGGTCTTATATCTGACTTGCATGTTGGCGAATCCGCCAGAGCCCGAAACCATTTGTCCGGGTCCTCCCCAGCCGTTGCCATCGATCAACAGACTTGCGTTTCCGGTAAGCGACGTTCCCTCTACCCGATGGAAGCTTCTGGTGCCTGTTGTCTTGTAAACGCTCCAGGGAGGAGCTTGCTCCGCGCCGTTCTCGAACGACGGGTTCTCGATCCGATTGGGCGCCGCCAGCGCAGCGAGCAGCAGCTTCGCATATTCGCGGGAAGATGGGTCGTATCCTTGGGACAAGTCCAGCGTTCGGTTCGTCACCGGTCCGCCTGACGGTTCATCGTGTCTCATGAAATCGACCAAATGCCAAAATTCGTCCAGATTGATGCCGGACCAGACTAGCGTGCTTTTGGAGTTCGCATTCGACATATGGATCAGAACAGGGTCGTCCTTAAATTCATCCAGCAGGGCCAATCGTTTTTCTCCCATCAGAAGCCTTTCGGTAAACGTACTGGACGCGCTCTCCAGAAGCGCAAGCGCCTCGGTTTGATCGGCAGGCCGGTCCGTAGGGTACGGATAGCTCCGTACGGATGCTTCGAAATATTCGAAGGCCCTTAGAATGATGGTGGCGCGCGCTCTCTGTTTGTCCGTCTGGGCCATGGCGACAGCGGCCTCCAGCCAGTGTCGGCTATCTTCGATTTCTTCTGTTGAGACCAGTTCCACATAATCCGGACGCAGAGAGGAGGGCGACTGGAAAAATGGGGACTGCTTGATGCGCACCGTCCAGAAGTTTTCCCAATGGTCGTAATACGTCTTCAAATAGGGGGCCGATGTCGTCCCGACGGCGCGTTCGTACCATTCGTTCGCCAACTGCTCCGCATCCAGGTCCGGATTCCATTGAAGCTTGCTCGAAATCCATGCTTTGGGGCCTTCTCCCCAGTTCGGGTACAATTCGGCATAATGACCGGCCACGCCGGATTGTTTGGAGAGCTTATAAGTTTCGTCCATTTGATGCGTATAGATTCTCGGCAGCAAGTACGGATTGCCGTTCAGGTAGTCGTACCAGCCTACGCGGGAGGCCACCGCTTGCCAAGCGGCATGAAGCTGCATGTCCGCTGCTTTGCGAGCGGGATCTACCCAGTTCCAACGGTCGCGCGTAATATACACGATAATATTGGGGTTGAGCGCGAAGGTAGGAGGCTGCTTTACTTCCTGGTAAGCGAGCACACCGAACTGTTTGCCCGGATGTACCTGAAGCACCCCTTCGACGATCTGATTCACCCAATGGTAGTACAGCTCCTTCGGATTTTCCTCGCAATATCCGCCGGAGTCGTTAACCCCCAACGAGTAAGCGGTCGCCTCCGGATTGTTGGTAAAGTAAGCCGTAATGATCGCAATGGCTTCCGTCGCGGTTGCGTTGGTTAGACACGGCTGCCAGCCCGCTCCTACGGAGTCGTCCTTCGGCACGGTCGGATAATACTCGGGATGAGACGTTCCGTATACGGATGGCGGGAACATTTTATACAAGTTATGGTGGAACTGATCGCGATAATGCATTCGATTGAATTTCGCCCATTCGATCTGGACGTTATAGTTGCTTTTGCCGTACTCGTTGATCGGGCTGAATACCCGACTTTGAAATGCCGGCTGCTGGACGATGTCTCCGAGAGGGACCGACAATACGCTCAACGATGGAATATCCGTTCCGTCCGTTCCCGGCATCAGCCAGCGAACCCCGACATAGCGTTCGAGAAATTCATAAACGCCGAATCCCGTTCCCCATGAGGTCGGACCGATAATCGTAACCGTGCTGCCGTAAGGGAAGATGCCGAACCCGTCATCGTCCAACGCGGACGTTTTGGCTAAGGCGTCCGGATCGCCGCCCGCCCCGGTTGTCCCGACGTATATCCTGACTTTGTTCGTCAGATTCGGGTCCGCCTCATAGGCCGCCGTAGTCATGACGGGCAGCAGTTGACCGGTCGCTTGCCGAACGTACTGGGCCAATGTCTGCGCCGCCGCTGTCGTTCTTGCATCCGCGTAGACCGAGGTGACGACCACAGCATGCGCCTGACCGTTCGCTACCAATTCAATAGGGGATGCGTCTTCGCCGGATTGAAGCCGATTGGCTGCGGGCGCGGCATGGCCCAGTCCCGGACCTAATAAGGAAGCTGCCAAAATAAAAATGATCCATTGAGACAATCCTTTTAGAATGACTCCGTTTTTCAAATGCAAGCTCCTTTCGTTTTGACAATCCGAGCCGCTTATTTTGCTTTCGCGCTGTTGATCGTTTTCGCGGCCTCTTCCTCGGCCATCCGGAAGGACGTATTCAGATCAAGCTTCCCTTGCAGCATGTCCAGAGCCGGCTTGATGTAATTGCTGATCAAGCCCGGATCGTACTCCGGCGCGTAAGCGATCGGCGCCGGCTTGACGAAGAGCGCCTTGTAGTTTTTATCCTTGAACGGCGTGTCCTGAGCGTAAGCTTGGCGGACCGATTCGCTCGTCAGGGAGGACATCCATCCTTTGCGCGCCAGACCGATCTGGAATTCCTCGGACACCATATATTTCAAAACCTCGGCCGCCGCGTCAGGATGCTTGGATTGCTGCGTTACCCCGAAATACATCGGGTACGATTGGGAGCCGATGCCGGGCAGTTCACGGAAGGTCGGCAATGTCACGATGTCCCAATCCATCGCTTTCATTTCTTCCGGATTCGTCAAGTACAGCTGGCTTGGGAAAGCGTACATCGCGGCTTCCTTCGTTTTGATAAAGGCATCCGACGCCGCCAAAGTGGAATTTTCGTTGAACCGTTTTTTATAGGCTTCGCCTGCCATCATTTTTCCGTACAGCGTTTCGTAATACGTCTTCCATCTTGCATCGGTGTTGATCGTCGGCTTGCCTGTCTTCGGGTCGACCCTCGGCAGCGAGAATTGGTTCATGCGCAGCATGTGGTTGATCGTCGTGGTGTAGCCGTAATATTGTACGCCTCCTTCCTCGCGGGTCAGCTTCGCCGACAGCTCCGCCGCCTGATCCCAGGTCAAGCCGTCCTTCGGGTAAGGCACGCCGAACTTGTCGAAAAGCGACTTGTTATAATACAAAATCTCTACGCTGGTTTGTACGGGAACTCCGAAGATCGCTCCGCCCGTATTCAATTTCATCGCTTCGAGCAGCGAAGGCTCGAATTTCGAAGTATCGATACCGTGCTTCTTGATCAGCTCGCTCATTTCGAGCTGCAGGCCGTACATTTGCAGCGAGCTTTCGAAATTGCCGACCGTCGCATAATAAATGTCGAACTTCGTGCCCGCAGCGACAAGGTTCTCGATTTCGTTGCCTTTCGTTCGTTGCAAATACGTGATCTTGTAATCCGGAAATTTTTTGCGGATCGCATCGCCATAGTACGTGTTGAAGTACGTGTCCGGCTGTGTGGAGTTGCCGTAGAACACCAGCTCTACGGGCTCGCTCGGTTTGGGAGGAGGCGTATCCATCCCCGTTTTGCCATCCTGCTGAACGTTCTCTTTGCCTGTCGAGCAGGCAGCCAATGCGACCGCGAGCGTGGCGCAACAGGCCAGCGCCAGGTGTGGACGGTTAGCTTTCCATTTCATCTTCATCTTGCGGACCCTCCCGGTGTATGTTCCTTCTGTCCAGTCTGTATGCTTACGCCTAATGATATCGGGAAACGGTTTCAAAGAACATGAATAAAGCACGTCAGAAAGCTGGACTTTTTGAATACGTTTTCGAAAAGGAGGAGAGAATGGAGCGAATGGCCGGGACGTACGTAAAATCCATGAATTTGCTGTATTCCGTACATGTTCTTTTTGCCGCTTTATGCCTACGATGGTGGTCATGGAACATCCCGGACGGGATGGTTCGCGCGATCTTCATCAGGGAAGCGGGTGTGTAGGATGGTAGACGGAATCGTATGGTCTTATTGGGGCCATGAGCCCCTTCGTCATTATCGCAGACTGGGGAGCGGCAGCACATCGCTTTTCAAAAATGGGCAATGGATCGAGGCTTGGTACGAGCGGCTTCATACGGAGGATGCGATCCGGGAAGCGGGGGAATGGGGTATTAATCTGATATATAGCCATTTCTTCAAGGGGTTCGGCTTGGCGGCGGAACAAGACGAGATGGAGAAAACGCGCATACTGGTACAAACGGCGCGCCGAAATGGCATCCAAGTGCTCGGCTATTGTCAGTTGGGCTCGCTATACTATGAAACGCTCTTGGATGAGGTTGAAGACTTACAGGATTGGGCAATCAGGACCGAGGACGGCAGCATCGCTTGCTGGGGCGGGGCTTATTATCGCTGGAGTCCGTGCTACAACAGCGATGCTTTCAAGGCTTATATGAAAAAGGTGATCGCTTACGGGATACGGCACGTCGGTCTGGACGGCTTTCATTTCGATAATTCTTACAATAAGCCCTGCTACTGCGACCGTTGTCTGCATGCTTTCCGCGGCTATTTGTCCGATCATGTAGCCGATCCGGAGCGCTTGTTTGGCCTGCGTCAACTAAGACATGTGCGGATACCGCAGTTCGCGGAGACGATCGAAGCGGTCCAAGACCCGCTATATATACAGTGGCTGCATTACCGCAGGCGGTTGACCGCTACGGTACATGCCGAGTTGTTTAGCCACATTAAGCAGTTGTCGGAACAACGCGCTCTTGTTGCCCATAATCCCGCTTTCCCTCGTTTTTACGGGCATGTGAACCGGATCGGATACGAACCGGCCGCCTCTCCCGCTGCGGTAGATCTTGTTTTCGCCGAGAACGACGGGTTTATCGAGAAGACCGAGCACGGATTGAAGACGCAGATCGAAGCGTACAAGTACGGCCAGTTGTTCGGATATCGGGTATTGAACAGCTCCTGGCTTAAGGATGCCCACGGGAACATCCGAGTACCGACTACTCCGGAAGAAATTTGCCTGTACGAAGCGGAGGCGATCGCTTTTGGCGGGTTATGCGGAACCCCTTGGCTCATGCGACCGATTAAGGACGGGAGGGGGTGGGTGGCGGACGGAGCCGATCAAGTGGCAATATTGAGCAATATCTTCGACTATTTCGCCCGCCATACCGCTTTATATACGGATGTGAAGAGAACGAATGCGGTGAAGGTGCTGTATCATCCGGATAACGTGATGCTTTCGGTTAAACAGGGCTATTTGAGTCTGCTGGCTGCCGTTCAGTCGCTTGTTCAGCACGCGATCCCGTTCTCGTTCTGCATGCTGGGCGACATGCGTGATGTTGGCGACGACGACCTTATCGTCCTGCCCGCCTTAGACTATATTTCCGATGCGGATGTGGCGGCCATCCGGGAATTATCCGACCGGGGACATCCTCTTGTCGTCATCGGCAGCTTTGCCGTCTATAATGAACACGGGTTAGAGCGGGGGGCGCGTTGGCCGGTGCTGGAAGATCGCGATTCGATTATAAGAATCCCTTACCGTCTCGAGGCCACCAAGCGGGACAATCACAAACATTTCTCGGCTACGAGCGCGAATATCGCACAGTTCGGTAAACGGTTCATTGAAGCCGTTAAAACCGGAATGAGAGGGACGCGGATTTCGTTCTCGCATTCGGAATTGCTGTGCGAAACGGCATCGGATGCGGACGGTCATTATTTGGTGCATATCATCAACCCGAACAACGCCTTGACGATCGGCAGCCTGACGATCGGTCTGACGTTTCCCTCGGGCATCGGGAAGAGGTCTTATACACGAGGAGAGTTGTTTTCCTTCGAGCATGCCGAATTGGAACGATTCGAGTGGAAGGATGACCGGCTGGAGATTGCAATCAGGTCGTTGAAGACGTTTTGCACATTAAAGCTGTACAGGGCAGAGTGTAAGCAGCCGACAACGAACGACTGACAGGCTTGTATCAGTTGAACGAATGACTGTCCATCCAGGAGTTAAACGAACGGTTGTCCATTCAGCAGTTGAGCACAAGAGGTCTGAGCAGCAAAGCCATTAGCAGCAAGGCATTAGCAAGAAGGCCATTAGTAAGAAGGCCGTTAGCAACAAGGCCATTAGCAATAAGGCATCAGTAACAAAGCCATTGGCAGCATGCAACGGATTTCAAGGTCACAGTTTGGATGTGGGGATATTTGGATATAGGCAAATGGTTGAATAAAGCAAAGCACCCCCGGAAGCTGTGGGAAAACAGCTTCCGGGGGGCAGGGGAGCGGGAGGGAAATTACTCCGTCGCTACCGATTGGTCGGCTTGCATGCCGACAGGGGAAATGCGGACGAAATGGGCGTCCAGATCGGTCAACAGCGCCGAGACCTTGGCGGCTGCGTCGGCTTGCCCGGAACCTTGAAGCTCCTGCACGTATACGCCGAGCAGCTCGCTCAAATCTTTGCGGCTTTGGGCGCCGAGCGGCTGGATGCTCACTTTGGCGCCTTTGGCGACGCGGCGCTCGATCGCTTGCATATCGAGACCCATCTCCGGAACGAGCCGCTGGTAAATGACGCCGCCGGTCATCCCTGCGCAAATCCAAGGACCCGGGTCGCCCATGACGACAGCGCGGCCATTCGTCATATATTCGAAGGCGAAGCCTTTCAAGTTGGCGCGACTGGCGATCGAACCGAGCTCGTCTTGCAGCGGCTGGGCAATTTCGCCACCGAAGATGACGTCTGCGCCGGAAAGCCGGATGCACGCCCGCGAGTCGGCGCCGCCCTGCACGATGAACGTGCCTTTTTGCGCGCCGTAGCAGAACGATTTGCCGACAGAGCCGTCAATGTACTGCTTGTGCTTGCCCGGCGATTTCAGAATGGCGACCTTGCCGCCGAGCGACATTTTGCCAACGCCGTCCTCGGCGCCGCCATGTACCGTGATGTTTACGCCGCGCGCGTTGAAGGCGGCCAGACCGTTGCCTGGCACGGAGCCGTCAGACAGTACGAGCGAAGCTTCAGGCAGCTTGTCGTAGCTGCCGTCGAACCGGTCGCGTACGCGATGGCTCGAGAAACGGGTGCCGATAATGCGCGATTCCGCGTCGATGCCGGACCAGTTCCGCTCGACCGTTTTGTTGTACGACAGCGAATCCGGATAAAATTCTTGTCCTTCGGCTCCCGCTGCGATGCGGATATCCGAGGAGACGGCTGCCGCCGCTTCGGCCTCGGCCGCTTGAAAGAAAGATAGCGGAGCCGGCCGGAGCAGGTCGGCCAAGTCGATGCGCTCGAGCTGGGCCGTCTGCTTGAGCAGATCGGAGCGTCCTACCAGTTCCTGAGCGCTCTTGAATCCGAGCTTGGCTACGACCGAGCGGATTTCGTCGCCCATACCGCCGAACAGGCGCATGAGGGAGTCGACGGCCAGATCGAATTGACGCGGTACGAACCGGCGCAACCCCTTTTCCTCGGCTTCTTCCATCGAATCGATCTGCGTAGCGATCCCGACATGGCACGTATCCAGATGGCAGCCGCGGCAGGTCGTGCAGCCGATTGCCTGCATCGCAAGACTGCCGAAGCCAACGCGGTTGGCGCCGAGCAGCATCATTTTAACGACGTCCGCGCCGGATTTCATGCCGCCGTCGCTCCACAGTTCCACCTTGTGGCGAAGTCCCGCTTCGATCAGCGCGACGTGAGCAAGCTTCGTGCCGATTTCCGTCGGCAGGCCGACATGGGTGAGCGAGTGGACGCGCGCCGCGCCGGTGCCTCCGTCGAAGCCGGACAGCGTAATGACGTCCGCACCTGCTTTGGCTACACCGACCGCAATCGTGCCGATGCCCGGAACGATCGGGACTTTGACGATGATTTGCGCCTTGCGGCCGCTGGCTTCCTTCAGCTCGGAGATGAGCTGAGACAGATCCTCGATCGAATAAATGTCATGGTTGTTGGAAGGCGAGATCAAGTCCGAGCCGATCGTCGCATTCCGCGCCAGCGCGATCTTCGCTGTAACCTTCGAGCCCGGAAGATGGCCGCCTTCGCCGGGCTTCGCGCCCTGACCGATCTTGATCTCCAGGAAGGCGACCGCGTTGGCCAACTCTACGTTGACCCCGAACCGTCCGGAAGCGACCTGCGCGCCGCGGGTTTTCTTGTAACGGCCGAGCATATCTTTAATCTCGCCGCCTTCGCCATTCATCGTGACCATGTTCAGACGCTCGCCGGCTTCGGCATAGGCGCGGAACGCGGTTTCGTTCTGCGAACCGAACGACATGGAGGAGATCAGCATCGGCAGGCTGTGTTTGCCGACCGCAATATCCACCTCGGACGGATCGACCGGCTTGCGTCCCGATTTCTCGAAGTCGAATTCGGCGACATGGCGGATCGAGATCGGATTTTTCTTCTCTTCCTCCTGCAGCTTGTCGCTGTACTCGCTGTATGGCGCTTCGCCTGAAGCCGCATCGCCGAGCGCTTTCCACATCCTTTGGAAGAAGCGGAAGTTTTTCGCCGCTTTCGCCTTCGGGTTTTGGAAATCCGCATAACGGGCTTCCGCGTCTTTCTCCAGCTCGGCATAGCCGGTACCGGCTGTGTCGCTGCCCAAATAACTGACGATATCCAGCACCTCGGCCAGCTCCGGCTTCAAGCCGATCGCCGAGAAGAAGCGAGTGTAGCCGCGCAGCTCGTGCGTGCCGATGGTGGAAATGACTTTCTCCAGCCCTTTTTGCAGCGTCAGCAGCACTTTACGGGCCGAAGCCGTTCCGTCCTTGGCTGCGGCCGTCTCGAACAACACGTATGGCGAGACGATTTCCGCTCCAAGTCCGCAGGCCAACGCGATGTCGTGCAGGTTGCGGATGGCGGCCGAGCGAACGGCGATCGAGGCGTGACGGCGCAGGTTGTCGCCGAACCCGAGCTTGACGGCGCGCAGAGCCACGTCGATTTTGGAGATGGCCAGATGCGGGTCCATCCACAGATGATCTTCCAGATGCGCGTTCGCATCGTCCAGCAGGACGAGGACGGCACCGTTCTGGACGGCCGCTACAGCATCCAGCGCCAATTGATCGAGCGCTTCCTTCAACGAGCTGCCGCGGCGAAATGTGATGGACAGCGTGGCTACCGCCTGCTCCCCTTGCTTCCGGCATTCCGCGATGATTTGCTCCAGCGACATATGGCCGATTTCGGCGAACGAATCGACACCGTTTTCCCCTTCGAGCACCATCGGAGCCATAATCTCGAAACGCGTTTCCGTTCCGGGCTGGCCGTACACGACCGGACGCTGGCCGATGACGACGCGGGTGGAGAAATGCTCCTGCTCGCGGTCGCGGTCGATAGCCGGGTTGGTGACGACGGCTACGCTCTCTTTGATGAAATCGGGAATGTTCTGCCGCTCCCAATGAATCGCAGCGTGAGGAGAATCGTGACCGAGCGAGCGGATCGGTTCCGCGCCCGTTTGCGCCATCGATTCGATCATTTGAATGCCGTCGCGGTCCCAGCCGAACGCACTGTACATTTTATCCGTTGCTACCACTTTGGCGAATGGCTCCGCTTGGGCGTCGGTTTGGCCGAAAGACAGATGCTTGCGCATGCCGTCCAGCTTGAACCGTTTGCCGGCGCGCTCCAGCACCTTCGTCTGAACATCCACATAAGGAATGACGCGAATCGGCTGGCCCGTCGTAAGCTCTACGCCGATTTTCTCGCCGGGTGCGATTGGCTTGGGCTCGGCGACCATTTCGTCGACCGTGATGACGCCTTGCTCCGAGGAAAAATACAGCGACGTTTCGCTTTCCACCATCCATACCGGACGAAGACCAAGCGCGTCTACGCTGAAAATACACTCGTTGCCGTAACGGGATACGATGCCGGCCGGGCCTTGGGCATAGTGCCCCCAGATTTGGCGATAATACATATACAAGTCTTGCAGCTCCGGACGGAACAGCTTGATTTCGTTATGAATCGGCGGGAATACGATCTCCATCGCCTCGAACAGGCTCATGCCGGAACGGTGGATGAACGTCTCGATAACGCGGTTCATATCCTGGGAATCGCTGCCGCCGTCGACCAGCGGTACGCCGACCATATCGGCCTCGTAGCGCATTTTTTTAACCGTGTTAATTTCTCCGTTGTGGCCGAGCAAGGAAAACGGCTGAACGCGGAAAAAGTTGGAAAGCGTGTTGGTCGAATACCGGTTATGGCCGATCGTGACTTGCGCCGCGAACAGCGGGTCCTGCATATCCTTGAAATATTTCGGCAAAATGCTGGCTGCGCCGAGCACTTTGTAGGAAGCCGTCACATTGCTGAGCGAGGCGACGTGAACGTTGAATCGCGCTTCGATAGCGACATGCAGTTCGAACAGATAATCGGCTACGATAACGCCATCCTGCTCGCAAAGCGCCGCGACTTGCCAGAAGCACGGCTCGTCGAGCCGGCCGCTCTTGCCCAGTACGCTGCTGTCCGTTTGGGCTTCTTGCTCCAGCAGGATGCGAATGCCTCGTTCGGCGAACATGTCGCGAATGATCGTCTGAATTTCCGATACGGACTGATCCAGCTTGCGCGGAATGAAGATATGCGCGACCGAGAAGCGCGGATCATGGGCGAGTTCGGCGGCTTGCCCGGCGTCTGTCAACCGTTTGGCCCACAAGGCGCGCGGAATGTCCGTCAAAATGCCGCAACCGTCGCCTTCGCCGTCGATAAACCCGGAGCGGTGCTCCATCTTGACGAGCGCTTCGATCGTTTTCTGAATGTTGTCGCGGGACGGATGACCGTTCTTTTCGATAATGCAAATAATGCCGCAGCTGTCGTGTTCGGTCTTTAACAAGTCTCTGAATCGACCTTCGTTGATCATGATGGAATCCATATTTATGTTTCAGCCGGTTGGCTTCTTATGCCGTTCCTGCTCCCGGCCTACTGACCTCCTTGTCGGGAATGAGTAACGCTCGCCGCAGACGACGAAATAAAGCAGTGGTTTTGCTGCACATCAGGTCCAATATATATCGTTCTCAGGGCATGTTTCGGCGTAAATAGGCATTGGTTTAAAAATGCCAACGGCAAGGAAAGGAAAAGGTAGGTTTTGGGATGGGTGGTTTTTTGGGTTAGGGTTTTTAGGTTTTTTGGGTTAGGGTTTAGGGTTTAGGGTTTAGGGTTTTGGGTTTTTGGGTTTTTGGGTTTTAGGGTTTTAGGGTTTTAGGGTTTTAGGGTTTTAGGGTTTTAGGGTTTTAGGGTTTTAGGGTTTTAGGGTTTTAGGGTTTTAGGGTTTTAGGGTTTTAGGGTTTTAGGGTTTTGGGTTTTTGGGTTTTTGGGTTTTTGGGTTTTTGGGTTTTAGGTTTTTGGGTTATAGGTTTTGGTTTTAGGGTTATGGGTTTAAGGTTTTTTTAATTAGGTTAAGGGTTTGGGTTAGGTTTTGGTGTTTAAGTTTAAGGCAGTTCATAATTCGTGTTGTTAAAAATTCGAATGAATGTACCGAGTGAGAGTCCAAATGAGGTAACGCTCAATCGGAAGTATAGTTATCATGATAACACGGAATTTACGATCATTCAACAAAAAGCTCTCTTTTTTCTGAAAAGTATATATTGTTGTAGCAATAAGGGATTTTTATCGTTTCCAGGACTTGACTAGGAAAATAATACACGAACAATAATGTGGAATAGATGCATAATGTTCGTGTATTAGGTAACGCCTTATCGCGGCAAAGCATATGTGTGACTGATTGCCGGTCAATGTCTTCGGTGAGGCAAAGCCTTCACATATGGGTGGCCATTAGGAAGGAGAATAGCCGAGTTGACAGAATTACGCTCTATTCTTACTGTCTCGGCCCAACTGCCGCTCCAATTCGGTCACTCGATTTTCGAGTAAGACAATCTGGGCAGACTGCAGATCGATGATTTCCAGCAGCCGGGTAATGACCGCAGCGACTACGCTTGGTGTACTGTGGCTGATTCGTTCAATCTCTTCCGGACTCATTTTCATGGATAGTCGATCCCCTTTTACCTTCAAACTCAGTTGTTCACTATTAACCAAGTTTTTCGAATTTGAAAAGGGGGCCTGAGTAGTAATACTTTTGGACATTAAACCTCGCCAAAATGGCCCCAGCCGCGGGAATAATGTTCTTTCGAGCATAAGCGCGGCCATCAGGTCGCGAAATAATCGATTTGGCTGTCCTGTGCTCAAAGATTATGCTCCTTCGAACATTAAATCTCCCTAAAGTGGCCCCAGTCGCGGGAATAGTGCTCTTTCGAGCACAAGGGAGGCCATCGGGTCGGGAAATAATCGATTTGGCTGCCCTATGCTCGAATATAGTGCTCTTTCGAGCATAAAATCTCCCCAACGTGGCCCCAGCCGCGGGAATAATGCTCTTTCGAGCATTAGCGCGGCCATCGGGTCGGGAAATAATCGATTTGGCTGTCCTGTGCTCGAATATAGTGCTCTTTGGAGCATTAGATCTCCCCAAAGTGGCCCCAGCCGCGGGAATAGTGCTCTTTCGAGCATTAAGCGCAAGAATGAGGCGGGGGCCGCTAGCCTATTCGGCCGCTCAGCGCGTCCCCTCGGCTCCCATCGAGTCGAAAGCACGGTCAGCCGCCAGCAACGTTTCCTCGATATCCGCTTCCGTATGCGCAATCGTCAGAAACCATGCCTCATACTTGGAGGGGGCCAGACAAATGCCTTGATCGAGCATAAGCCGGAAAAAGCGGGCAAATTGTTCGCCATCCGCCTTTTGCGCGTCGTCGTAGTTGCGGATCGGGTGGTTGCAAAAGTGAGTAGAAAATGCCCCGCCAATCCGATTGATCGTTAGCGGCACCCCATGGCGGCGAGCTCGTTCGGCAAGGCCGTCGGCGAGCCGGGTGGCCAGAGCCTCCAACCGCTCATAAACGCCAGGCTGACGCAGCGTTTCCAGACAAGCGATACCGGCTTGGATGGAAGCGGGGTTGCCGGCCATCGTTCCAGCTTGATACGCCGGTCCAAGCGGGGCGACCCGTTCCATAATGTCGCGTTTGCCTCCATAGGCCCCAATCGGCAGACCGCCGCCGATAATTTTGCCGAGCGCAGTCAGGTCCGGCTCGATGGCTGCAAAGTCCGGAAACGCTCCACAGGCGTAGGTCTGGACCGTTCCGTAATGGAAACGGAATGCGCTAATGACTTCATCATAGATGACAAGGGCGCCGTGAGAACGAGTCAGTCGGCACAATCCCTCCAGAAAACCGGGCTCCGGCATAACCATGCCGAAATTGCCGACGATCGGCTCCACCATTACGGCCGCCGTTTCGCTGCCCCAACGCTGCAAAGCGGCTTCCAATGCTGCCAAGTCGTTGTAAGGGACAGTGATGACTTCCTGGGCTATGCCCACCGGAATGCCTGCGCTGTCCGGGATGCCGAGCGTGGAAGGCCCGGAGCCGGCGGCGACGAGCACCAGATCGGAATGACCGTGGTAGCAGCCGGCGAATTTAATGATTTTATTCCGTCCCGTATAAGCTCGGGCTACGCGAATCGTAGACATGACCGCTTCCGTTCCCGAATTGACGAACCGGACTTTATCGAGGGAAGGGATCGCTTCTTTCAGCATTTTCGCAAACGTATTCTCATGCTCGGTTGGCGTCCCGTACAGTGTGCCGTCAGCAGCTGCCCGGCATATCGCTTCCGTTACGTGAGGATGGGCATGTCCGACGATAATGGGGCCGTAGGCGGCCAAATAGTCGATGTACCGGTTGTCGTCCACGTCCCAGAAGTAGGCGCCTTGTCCGCGTTTCATGAAAACGGGTGCTCCGCCGCCGACCGCCTTGAACGAACGTGAAGGACTGTTGACCCCGCCGACAATATGCTGAAGCGCTTCTTCGTAAAGTTGAGCGGACCGCTCGCGATTGCCGTTTGAGTAGCTATTCATGTTTAGAATCCTCTCCCATATGGGCACGATACCATCACGCATTTGCGGGTGCCGCCCCAAGCTGTTTATTCCGTAGTTCGTTTCGTTCCGCATTGTTTCCTTAATTGTTTAACCGGGTAAAATAAGGCTTGGCAAGTATTGGACGCATTCCGGTCGACGCCGGGTTGCGGATCGTTTCTTTTGCAAGTCCGGAATGTGTACAGTGGCACACGTAACTTTTTCATTGTACACGCCGCGTGGCAAAATTTCACCCCCGGCCAAGGGAGGGCGGGGGTGGGGACTCAATTATTTGTTTTAAAAAAACTCCCGGCTTCGGCTATAGCGAAGTCGGAAGTTTGTCCGTTTTGATCGAACTGCCGGAGCCGCCGTTAGAGGAACCCGAGGAGCCGCCAGCCCCGTTCCCGCCGTTAGCGGAACCTGAGGAGCCGCCAGCCCCGTTCCCGCCGTTAGCGGAACCCGAGGAGCCGCTAGCTCCGTTCCCGCCGTTAGCGGAACCTGAGGAGCCGCCAGCCCCGTTCCCGCCGTTAGCGGAACCCGAGGAGCCGCTAGCTCCGTTCCCGCCGTTAGCGGAACCCGAGGAACTGCCAGCTGCGTTCCCGCCGTTAGCGGAACCCGTAGAGCCGCTAGTCCCGTTCCCGCCGTTAGTGGAACCCGAGGAGCCACTAACCCCGTTCCCGCCGTTAGCGGAACCCGAGGAACTGCCAGCTGCGTTCCCACCATTAGCGGAACCCGTAGGGCCGCTAGTCCCGTTCCCGCCATTTGCGGGATTCGAGGAGCCACCAGCTCCATTCCCGCCGTTAGTGGAGCCTGTCGCACTCCCGGTCCCATTCCCGCCGGAGCTTTTACCGTTAGCTTCCTGCCCAGCGCTGTCCGCTTTGTCGTTCGGTTTGGAATCGGTTCCATTACTGCCGCCGGAAGGACCGGAGGAAACCGGGGAACCCGGTTTTACCGTTCCGTTCGAGCTCCCGGACGTTCCGGAATTGCTGGTGTTCGTCTTGGAGCCCGTCGAGGCTCCGCTTGTCGTGCTCTTGGGAGGCGTTGTTTTGACGGTCGTTTCGTTCGACTTGGGAGGAACGGAAGTCCCGCCCGTTTTGTTGCCGTTCGTCACCGGCTCCGGTTGGCCGGCGCCGCTCGAATTCCGTACAGCACCGGTGCCCGAGCCGGTCTCGGGCGCCTGAACGGTTGTCGAGCCGCCGTCTCCCCGTTGTTCCGTGGTCTCGGTCGAACCGGGCTGGTTCTCCAATTGCTCCTTTACATATTTCTGCAGTTTGGACGGATTTACGGTCAGCACCGAAGCGCCGCCGATATTGTCTTCCTCCAACAGGTTGGAAGGCGGGATCTGCACGCCGTTGACTCCCTGCGCCTTCACCTCGAAGCCGAGCGAACCGAGTTTGATCATATCGGTAATCGACAAGTTCGTTGTAATGTAAGGATCGATTTTGTTCAGGATGCTCGGCAGGCGGATAATCGACAAGGTCGACTGCATTTCTTCCGCAACGGCCGTCAGAAATTTGCGCTGGCGCTCGGTACGCGAGTAGTCCGAGAGCGCGTCGTGACGAAAGCGAACGTACTGCAGCGCCGTTTTGCCGTCCATGTGCTGCAATCCCTTTTTCAAGTTAATATCGAATTCAGGCTCCTCCGAGTCGCGGTACTTCATGTCCTTCTCGACATCGATCTCGATGCCGCCGATCGCGTCGACCAGCGCCATAAAGCCTTGAAAGTCGGTGTACACATAGTATTGGATCGGCAGGCCGAGCAGTTCGCCGACCGTTTTCATGGCCAGATTCGGTCCGCCGACGGCAAAAGCGGTATTGATCCGGTCCTGTCCATAGCCGGGAATTTTCACGTACGTATCGCGCAATATCGAAAAGAGGGACGCCTTCTTCGTGACCGGATCGACCGATGCGATCATAATCGTATCGGAGCGCGGTGCCTCGTTCTTGGACGTGCCGCGTGCGTCGGCACCAAGCAGCAGGATGTTGACCCGTTCCTTGCCTTCCCACTTGGGAGGGGCTTCCTCCTGTTGACTCATATTTTGGGCTTTGAATTGGGTGAAGAAAGGTTCTTCTTTTTTCTCTTGAATATGGGTGCCGAATTGGTACAACGAGTATCCATAATAGCCGATGACGCAGAGGATGACCGCTGTGCAGGACAAAGCGATCCACTTCACTTTCCGCCACATGTGCTTCCACTCCTTCTCAAGTCCCGTTGGATTTTTCATCCATCGCCATATCGTGTATAGTTAAGAAAAATGTCGGTCCTGTCGGAAATTCGGCAACATTCAACAAAGTTAATGTGTCCAAAATGTGCCGCGTTATCAATTCAATTATAAGTGCACGGGAAAGCGCGCTGCAAGTCCGAACCCTTGTGCGGCCGCAGATTGGCCGATGCGAATAGACGCCGACGCTGGGAAAATCCGCTATGTTAAACGTTTCGCAGCGACCCGTGCCTATTATGGTGTAGGGTGTCGATCTTTTGGTTTTTTTCGGGAAAGACCACTTCTTTCTGACGCGCCAACCGCCGGAAAAGTTCAATCAATGTAAAAATGGGGGGAGGCCCTGTATGCAAGAGCTGCAAATCGGGCAGCCCGCGCCGGACTTTACGCTTCCGGCCGGGAACGGAAAAAATGTAAGACTGGGGCAATACATAGGCAAAAAAGTCGTCCTGTTTTTTTATCCGCAGGACATGACGCCGACCTGTACGACGGAAGCTTGCGATTTTCGCGACAGTCTGGCGCGGTTTCGACGCAGCGGCGCCGTCGTGCTGGGGATCAGCCCCGATCCGGTACAGCGCCACGTCAAATTCGCCGAGAAGTACGACTTGGACTATCCGCTGCTTGCGGACGAGGAGCTACAGGTGTGCAAGCTGTATGACGTATGGCAGCTGAAAAAGCTGTACGGAAGAGAATATATGGGGGTACAGCGGTCAACCTTTCTGATCGACCGGTCCGGCGTGCTCGTCCGGGAATGGCGGAACGTGAGGATCAAGGGACATGTGGACGCAGTGTTAGCGGCCGTCAAAGAACTGCAATAATGTGCATGGGGGCAAGGACGAACTCATGCAGGGATCAGGGAACCACAATGCGGAATGCCGCCTTGTGGTTTTTTTTTTACGTGCCTAAAGGTTAACTTCGTGAAGGAATGAGGACGGGTTGCCGCTTATCCTTGAACGATGCGCCGCACCCAAGAGATCCACAATACCGGCATACTCCGCGTTCCTCTACCATATACATACTCTATCATTGCCACTACTTAGTCGATAGACAGGTTCGGAGGGAACTTATATGAAGTTGCGGCCGGAGAGGGCGTTCGCAGCAGTCGGCAAAGCCGGATTTGCATGCAGATGGATACTGTTTACCATCCTGTTCTTCAGTTTATGGCCCGGGGTCCGGACATGGGCGGACGGCGGTTCTCCGCCTATAGCCGATTCGGCCGCGTTCGCCGAATTGCAGGCGAATCACCGGCTGCCGGATACGCGAGCCTACGCAGCGCCGGAAAGCCCGACTGTCTATTTGACGTTCGACGACGGCCCGAGCGAACATACCGGCGCGGTGCTTGATATTCTGCAGCAGGAACAAGTGCCAGCGACGTTTTTCGTGTTGGGGCAAGGGGTCGACGCCCGCCCTGAGCTGGTTCGGCGCATTGTGCGCGAAGGCCATGCGTTAGGCAATCATTCCTACGACCATGTATACGACAACTTGTACGGCAGCTTCGGTTCGTTCTGGCAGCAGGTGCAGCGGACGGAGCGGGCTTTGGAAACGAAGGCCGATGCGAGCACCCGTTTGCTGAGAGCACCCGGAGGGACTTATACGAATTTTGACGCTTCCTACTTCTACTATTTGGAACAAGCGGGCTACGCCATATTCGACTGGAACGTCGACAGCGGGGATTCCAAACGCCGCGGCGTGCCGGCCAAGGAGATCGTCAAGGGCGCCACCGATCTCTCGAACACGCACAAAACCCCCAACCAGATCGTCGTGCTGATGCATGACGGAGCCGGTCATGGCGAGACGGTAAAGGCACTTCCCGAAATTATCCGGTTCTATAAAGACAACGGATACGCGTTCGCGTCGCTTTCCCCCGACGTCAAGCCGGTACAGTCTTCGCTCGGCAAACTGAAATGGCAGCGGAGCGAGAACTACGCCGACTACGCGGCCAGGCTGGCGACGTCCCGCGAGCACGCTGCAGGATGGGGAGGGGCGGAAGCCCATGTAGTCGCAGAAACGGAGCGGCCGGTTACGGAGATCACCGCGGAGCAGCATCCGGAGATCGACCCGAATTGGGTCGCGTCCTCCTCGCCGATCCCGGTCCCGCCTCCCCTTCCTCCGTTTACGCTGCGGCTGGCGGCCGGAACGTTGACGCTCGATAGCGCGGATTACCGGTTCGCGGACGACCGCCTTTACGTACCGCTGCGCGGATTGGCCCAGGCGATGGGAGCGACAGTCGAATGGCGAGAAGGCAGCAGGGAGGCGGTTATTCGCTATGGGCTCGTTCAAGCCGTCTACGACATTCCCCACCGGACGGTTACGGTCAGCGCCCCCGGCAAGCCGGAGAAGAGGCTCGTGCTGGCGGAGATGAGTCTGAGCGAAGGCAAGCTCTACGTGTCTCCGCATCTGGCCGTCGAGCTGCTGGGCGGGCGGATCGAG
Source organism: Paenibacillus hodogayensis (assembly GCF_039536325.1). Lineage (NCBI taxonomy): Bacteria > Bacillati > Bacillota > Bacilli > Caryophanales > Paenibacillaceae > Paenibacillus > Paenibacillus hodogayensis. The sequence goes on along the minus strand of NZ_BAAAYO010000012.1, from coordinate 12,087 downwards.
GAATACAAGCTGGGAGAGCAGCAGAGCGAGGTGCATAGAGCGGCAGGCCCCATTCTCCGAAAAAATAATAGAATCGGCGTCTAAATCGCTAGAATCAGGGGAAAACTGAAAGCTATCAAGCTTCATCGGGAGGTTTTCCTTATGGCTCAAGGACGCAGCGCGCCGTTGCCGTTCGATTTCAGACGACAATTCGTGGACCGGATCGTGCATCATGTGGAGAAGGCGATTATCGGCAAGAGAGAAAGCATCGAGATGGCCGTTATCGCGTTTTTATGCGGCGGTCACGTTCTGTTGGAGGATGTGCCGGGCGTCGGCAAAACGGTGCTCGTGCGGGCTTTGGCCAAGACGGCGGATGCCGCCTTCAAACGCATCCAGTGTACGCCGGACCTGCTTCCGTCGGACGTGACCGGCGTGTCCGTCTACAACCGGCAGAGCGGGCAGTTCGAATTTCGGCCCGGACCGGTGATGACGAATATTTTGCTGGCCGACGAAATGAACCGGGCTTCGCCGAAGACGCAATCGGCGCTGCTTGAAGCGATGGAAGAGAGGCAGGTGACGGTGGACGGGGAAACGTACCGGCTGCCGGAGCCGTTCCTGCTGCTCGCGACGCAAAATCCGTTCGAGCACGAAGGCACGTATCCGCTGCCGGAAGCCCAACTCGACCGGTTTCTGCTCCGAATCCGGCTCGGCTATCCAGAGGAGAAGCACGAGGTAGAGATGCTGGAGCGTTCGCAGGAGCGCAATCCGCTCGACGAAGTGAAGACGGTCGTGCTGCGCGAGGAATGGCTGCAGCTGCAGCGCGAGGTTCGGGCCGTCCATATGGACGACACGCTGCGTCATTATATCGTCCGACTCACCTCGGCTACCCGCACTCACCCGGACGTGGCATTGGGAGCGAGCCCGCGGGCGTCGCTTTCGCTCATGCGCACCGCCCAAGCGAGAGCATTGTGCAGCGGCCGCACGTACGTCGTCCCCGACGACATCAAGCAAATGGCTGTCGCGACGATGGCGCATCGTCTTGTGCTGCAGCCGGAAGCGCGCTACACGGGCAAATCGGCCGAATCGGTCGTCCGCCAGCTGCTAGCGGCCGTTCCCGTACCGGCGACCCAGGCCGCTTCCGGAGGATCGCGATGAGTGGGCGTTGGAGCTGGGGCAATTTTGCCGCCGTAGCCGCTTTATGCGCCGCTTCCTATTACTTGTACGAATGGCGCGGCGGCTACTCGTCCGCCTTTTTATTCCACGGTACAGCAGCCCTTCTGGTGCTGTCGTTCGTGTCGCTTGCGCTCGGATTGGGGCGCGTAGACGTTCGGCGTCAGCTGCCGAATAGCCGTTTTTTTGCCGGAGAGGACGCCCACGTGCTCGTCACGCTGCAACGCGGGAGCACGATTCCGGCGGGCTGGCTGATCGTGTCCGACGTGTGGACGGACGGCTTGGCAGAGCGCCGTTACAGCCGCCTGCTGTTTCCGGGCTTCCGCTCGACGATGCGGTTTCGTTACAAATTGAACAGGCTTGCCCGGGGGCAATACCGTTTTTTGCGTATGGAGGTGGACGCGGGAGACTGGATCGGTCTGCTGCGGCAAAAACGGGTGTTTCCTGTGGAGTCGGTTTTTACGGTGTATCCGAGACCGCTCCCGCTTCAGCTATATGCGCATGGAACGGCCGACGACTCGGAGCGGACGGCTGCCCCCAATAGGCCGGAAAACCGCTCGACCCCTATCGTCGCTTCGATTCGCGCTTATGCGGCTGGCGATCCGATGCAGCGCATTCATTGGAAAGCCAGCGCCAGAACCGGCACGCTGCAAACAAAAGTGTCCGATCCGTTCGAGTCCCGGAAGCTTGCAATCGTGCTGAACGGGACTAGCGCGGGCCAGACGGACGGAGAGCTGTTCGAAACCTGCGTCCGCGCCGCAGCTGGGTTAATCGAATGGGCGGTCCGGCAAGGCTCGACGGCCGGACTGCTGATCGGCAGCGCCGTACCGCTCAGGGAGCCGTTCGAACGGCGCAGCGATCCGGTTTCGGCCTACGAGCTGCTGAGCCGGGCGCGCTCCGACGGCGTCGTGGCGGGGGCGGAGCTGCTGCTGCGCGAGTCGGCCGGCTGGCCTCACGATTGCTCCGTCGTATATATCACCGCCGCATTGGACGAGCCGCTCGTACGTGCTGCCCGTATGATGCGCTCCGGCCGTCGCGGGCTTGCGGTGTGGTTGGTCCGTCCAGATATGCCGCAAGACGGCATGCAAAGCCGGTTCCTGCAGGAGCTGGAAACGGCCGGCTGCCGTACGTCCATCATCAGATCGACGCGCTCGCATGCCTTCGAGACGGGAGGTGCGGACGATGTCATTGCCTGAACGGTCTCTCTTGCGCGATGGCGTGGCCGCAGTCCTGCTGTTCGCTTTGCTGCTGGAATGGCTCCGTCCGCTGCTTGACATATCGGAATGGAGCGGCGTTTACCGGATCAGTCCGTTTGTCGTGGCGTTCGCCCTGTTCGTATGTACGGATTGGCTGAGAATGTCCCCATGGATCGCCTGGCCGGCCAAGCTGCTCGTCTGCTCGGGAATCGTCGGCTATTTGTTTGACCCCGGGACGTTCCCCCATCCGTCGTGGCTGCTTCGTTACGCCGGACTGACGATGAAAGACTTCGTCGCGGCGGCGGACGGGGACTGGACGGCGATTAGTCCGGACAACCGGACCATGCTGTTCGTGCTCGGCTGGTCGATGATGATTACGGTCATTTACTCCTCTGTCGTGGAGCGCAAGCAGGCGCTTTGGTTCGTAGCCGCCACCCTGTTGTATTTGCTGGGGCTGCAGCTGTGGCCGGGGGTCAATACGGCGAATGCGATTATCCGCACGGTATGGCTTGGCTTTTTGCTGATGGGGTTACAGCAGTTTTCCCGGTTGGAAAGCCGCTTCTCGCTGCGAAGGAGGACCGCGGGCTGGCCGCTTGGCTGGCTTATGGCCGTCCCGCTGCTGCTTTCGGCAGCCGTCGCGGCCGGTCTATGGCTTCCGTCAGAAATGCGCAGCGGCGTTATGCGGCCGCTCGACACCGGGAATTTGGCCGATACGTTTGCCTCCTGGAGCGCCGGCGGCGCAAGGACGTACCCGTCGCTGGGAGAATCTGCGGCATCCCGCGGCGCGGCGCGAACCGGCTACGGCGGAGACGATGCGCTGCTGGGCGGGCCGGTCGTGCCCGACGACTCTGTCGCTTTTACCGCAACGACGGAACGGCTCACCTATTGGCGGGGGGAAACGAAAACGTTCTACACCGGCAGAGGCTGGGAGAGCGGGGGGAGTGTCGACGAGGGGGCGAATCCGTTGCCGCAGCGCTCCATGGAGCAGCAAGTGACGATTGTCGACAGCTCCTTGGCCGGACGAATATTCGCGGGCGGGCCGGTGGAACGGATCGATGAACTCGTGCTGCGCAGCGGGCGGAAGCTTTCCGTCGAGGACGATTTGCTCCGCGTGCATGAGGTCTACTTGCTGAACGATCCCGACAATCGGGATCCGCTTCGTTCGTACAGGCTGACGGTTCGCGTACCGGCGGCGCCGCTTCAGCCCGATTTTGCCGCCGGGAGGGATGCGCACACTCATGCTGCGGACGACGCTCTGGGCGGAGGGGCGAGGGCAAGCGACGAGTCTTCCGCACCGGAGGCCAGGACGGTTCGTGACGACAGCCAGCAAGGCCCAGAGCACACGGACGCTGCGACGAGGCCGCCTGAAGCAGGTAATGGCGAAGAAACGGGACGAGTGGCGGCGGAAGGCCGCCCTGCCGTAGGCGACGGCACGAGCATAGCCGGACTGGGAGTCGAACGGGACCGGTTCCGCGCCGAGCTGCAGCTTCCGGCCGGCATGCCTGGCCGGGTGAAAGATTTGGCCGAAGCCGTTGCTTACGAGGGCAGGGATGATGGAGAACGGGCCAAGATGATCGAAGCTTTTCTGAAAACCAATTATACGTACCGGCTCGACGCTCGGGAGCTGCCGAAGACGGCGGACGATTTCGCGGATACGTTTCTGTTCGATACAATGGAAGGCTATTGCGATTATTTTTCCACAGCGATGGTCGTCATGCTGCGTTCGGTCGGAATTCCGGCCCGCTGGGTCAAAGGCTTCGCCCCTGGCGAGGTGGACGACGAGGGCGGGCAAGGCAGGCCGATGCACGTAACCGTGCGCAATCGCGACGCGCATTCGTGGGTGGAAGCGTATATAGCCGGCAGCGGGTGGACGACCTTCGATCCGACTCCGGGCAATGCAGTTGTCGCCGCTGGAACGGATCCTGAGGCGCAAGCGGTTTTTGCCGCCGCTTCGCTGGAGAGAACAGAGCCTTCTTCGGGAACGGCATGGACGGACCGGCTTGTGGGAGGACTGCGGGGCGTACGGGCCCGCTTGCTTGAGTCGTTCGGTCTATCGGGGAGTGACGGCAAGGGCTTTGTTCCATGGATGGCAGCCGGTCTGCTGTTGCTGATCGTGCCTACCCTATGGATGGTAGCGCGCCTCGCAAGGGGGAGCCGCTCGCCCGATCGGAACGGCGGCGCCTTCTCCGCCCATTACGGCGTCAAGCCGGGCCGGCCTTCGCATCGCGCGTTCGACAAGCTGTGGCGGACGTTGTTCCGCAGGCTCGGCCGGAAGGCGCCTTCGCTCACCGTGCGCGAATATGTCGAGGGACTGCCTCTGGCGGACCTTTCCAGCCGCGAGGCGCTGATCGACTTCGTCAAGCAGTACGAGGCCGTCCGCTACGGAGGCCTCCCGTTATCCTCCTCCGCCAAACGCGCGCTCCGGCACTTGCCGAAGCGGGTGAAGCGGACCAAGAACTAAACCGAACGATCTATCAGCCCGTTGCCAACAAGGCGGCGGGCTGTTCGCTGCGCTGCCCGGCCGAATCGCGGATTGGAGGTCGTTCGTGTAAAACTGGTATACTTGAAAGCAGAGGTACTTTTGTTCTTGATACAGAACGTTTAACTTCGCTAGAGCTATAAAGCGAGGTGCGGTATTCTGTACCAAGAAAAGCAACTTCCAAAGCACGACACAGTTGGCCGGCGCAGCAGACGAGGAGGACTCATGCATACGAACAGAAAGCTTTTGGCGATCGATGCGATATGGGAGAAATGGGAGCATGCATTGGGCTTGAACGCCATCCTGCGGAAAAGCTGGCTGCTAAGACAGGAGCTGTCGGACCGCAGTACGACGGAATACAGCATTGAATTGGAGTGGGCTCCGTATAGCGGGAAGAACGGCGAGGGGGAGGAAGATGCGGACGGATTGGCAGAGCCGGGGACGGTGTGCGTCAGTATCGATGCCGAAACGGAACGGCTTCGCTCCTACCGTATTGTCCGGGGAGGTCAAAGGAAAGGCTCAGACGAAGACCCAGCGGGAGCTGCGGATGCAACGGAAGGAAAGAGTACGGTGTCTGGCGATGTGCAGCACTTTCCTCTCTCCGCCGAGGAAGGCCGGGGTCTTGTATTGGACTGGCTAACGCTTCATGCCGGTTATGCCCGGCATGCCGAGCGGCTGCAGCTGATGAAGGAACAACAGCGCGAGGACGGAGGATACTCGTACCGGTTTCGCGGCGTCGTTCGCCAAATTCCGCTTTATCCTTCCCACGCCATTGTCGTCGAGACGGACATTGACGGAGCGGTGATCGCCTTTCATTCCTACGGGGCCGGGGCGGGAGAGGACGACCTTTTCCCGGATTCCGATTGCCACGAACCGGAGGCGGCTGCGATCTCCGAAGCGGCGCGCGGCTGCTGCAAGCTGGTCCGGGTACCGGAAAGCATGGGCGAAGCCCGATGGGTATATGGACTCGAAGAGACGTTCGTCGACTTTCGCACCGGCGAGACGGTGCCATACGAATTGAATGTGAGATACATGCTGGAGAAGCCGTGGGACATGCCGATCGTTTGGACGAGCGAGCCCGGCGAGGGGGAAAAGCAGGCAGCGAAGCCGTTTGCCAGCCCCCGAAACGGCCATATGGGCGAACGGTTGCGTCAGTTTGCGGCAGAACGGGAAATTCGGGAACCCTATATCGATGAAGGGGCGAAGCACCCCGACTCCGAACCGATCCGGGAGGAGGAGCGGGAACGTATTTATACGGCGGTACAAAGCTGGGCGAAAGCCGCCAAGCCGGACGAGTCCGGGCAATGGGAGATCCGCCGGGCGATGCGCTGGAACGGCATGATCTCGGTTATCGTCTCCCGCAGCGATGCTGCGTACGCCGAGTTGTTCGGCAAAATCAAAGTGCTGCTGGAGCCGTTCGACTATGCTATCATTGACGTAATGGAAGCGGCATCCCTGACGGCTCCCGCCGTTCCGGAAGGACTGATCGGCAGCGAGGAGGCTTGGGCGACGCTGGCCGAGCATGTGACGGCCATGCCTTATTTCGTATGGGATCCCGGTCAGACCCGTTATCGGCTTCTGCATTTGCTCGACTGTCAGAAGTTCGTCGACGGCGTCACCGGAGCGCGTTTGGACGATCTTTAATAAGGGCCGGTTCCTTTTTCCTTGCCTTGTCTTCCTGCCTTTTATATAATAATCTCTATTGAAAATGAATGAAAAAAGAGGCGGTATCCGCTTCAAGGAGGCTTTTATGAGCAAGCCGAACGAAATGATCGTCGTATTGGACTTCGGGGGTCAATACAACCAATTGATTGCGCGCCGCATTCGCGATTTGGGCGTGTACAGCGAACTTCTTCCTTACAACACCTCTGTGGATAAAATTCGCGAGCTGTCTCCGAAAGGAATCGTATTCTCCGGCGGCCCGGCCAGCGTGTACGAGGACAACTCGCCGAAGGTAGACCCCGGCATCTATGAGCTGGGCCTGCCGATTATGGGCATCTGCTACGGCATGCAGCTGATGGCGTACCAGTTGGACGGCAAAGTCGACAAATCGAGCAAGCGGGAATACGGCAAGGCCGACGTGGAATTCAATGACGGCTGTCTGCTCGTGAAAGGCCTCGAAAGCAAACAAACCGTATGGATGAGCCACGGCGACCATGTGTCGCAATTGCCGGCGGGCTTTGTCGTCGATGCCAGCACCGAGCACGCTCCGGTGGCTGCGATGAGCAACCCGGACAAGAAGTTTTTTGCCGTCCAGTTCCATCCGGAAGTGCGCCACTCCGTCTACGGGAACGAAATGATCCGCAACTTCCTGTTCGACGTATGCGGCTGTGCCGGGGAATGGAGCATGGGGACCTTTATTGAGGACACGATCCGGGAGATTCGCGCCGAGGTCGGCGACCGTAAGGTGTTGTGCGCGCTCAGCGGAGGCGTCGATTCGTCCGTTGTGGCCATTCTGATCCACAAGGCGATCGGACCGCAGCTGACGTGCATGTTTATCGATCATAATTTGCTGCGCAAAGGCGAAGCGGACAACGTAATGGAGACGTTTGTCGGCAAATTCGATATGAAGGTCGTCAAGATCGACGCACGCGAGCGGTTCATGTCCAAGCTGAAAGGCGTCGACGACCCGGAGCAGAAGCGCAAAATTATCGGCAACGAGTTTATTTACGTCTTCCAGGAAGAATCGGCCAAATTTGACGATTTCGAATTTTTGGCGCAAGGCACGCTGTACACGGACATTGTCGAGAGCGGAACCGCTACGGCGCAGACGATTAAGTCTCACCATAACGTTGGCGGACTACCGGAAGACATTAAGTTCAAGCTGGTCGAGCCGCTCAAGGCGCTGTTCAAGGACGAAGTGCGGAAGGTCGGGGAAGAATGCGGCTTGCCGGAGGAAATCGTCTGGCGTCAGCCGTTCCCTGGACCGGGTCTGGCCATTCGCGTATTGGGCGAGGTGACGGAGGAGAAGCTGCATATCGTTCGCGAATCCGACGCCATCCTACATGACGAGATCGCCAAAGCCGGCTTGAAGCGCGAGGTCTGGCAATATTTCACCGCGCTTCCGAACATGAAGAGCGTTGGCGTCATGGGCGACGGACGGACGTACTCGCATACGGTAGGCATCCGCGCCGTAACGTCGATCGACGGCATGACCGCCGATTGGGCGCGCATTCCGTTCGACGTGCTGGAGCGCATCTCCAACCGGATCGTCAACGAAGTGGAGAACGTCAACCGCGTCGTATATGACATCACGTCCAAGCCTCCGGCAACTATCGAGTGGGAGTAATCCCAGGCTGAACGTGACGCTCCGGTTGAAACCGCGGGGCATCTGTTGCGTATAGATGTATAAGGTTTGGCAAACAATCGAATACCTGTTTTACCGGAGGAGCCTGTCACCACGGGATCGCTATGTCTATTAGCGGTTCCGCACGTGCAGGCTCTTTTTCTTGCGGATGATTGTGCGCATGGTTTCATGCGGCTTGCCGCATATTAATGATGAGGGGTGGAGAATACGGAGTGGAACTCATTTTTCAACTTGCCGTTATTTTGTTGGCGACTAAGCTTGCCGGAGATATCAGTGTAAGACTGGGCCAGCCTTCCGTGCTGGGAAAGCTGCTGGTCGGCATATTGCTTGGTCCGTCCTTGCTCGGCTTGATTGAACGAACGGACATGATCGACCATCTCAGCCAGATTGGCGTTATTCTGCTTATGTTTTTGGCCGGGTTGGAGACCGATATGGAGCAATTCAAGAAAACGGGCAAAGCGTCCGCTTATGTCGGCGTTGCCGGTATAGCGGTGCCGTTCGGGCTCGGCTATGTCTCGGGGGTGCTGACGGGAATGCCGTCGCTTCAGGCGGTGTTTCTGGGTCTTCTTCTATCGGCGACCAGCGTTAGCATATCCGTTCAGGCGCTCAAGGAAATGGGCAAGCTGCAGACGCGGGAAGGGGCTACCATACTGGGAGCGGCCGTGATCGACGACATCCTCGTCATCGTTGCTCTAGCCTTCGTGATGAGTCTGGCCGGGAGCGACGTTCATCTAGGTTGGATCATCGTGAAAAAGCTGGTCTTTTTTATCGTGGCGATCGGGGTGGCCTGGAAGGGGGTCCCTTGGATGATGCGGGCGTTCGCCCGGCTCAAGATCAGCCAGCCGGTCGTGACGGCTGCTCTTATTCTCTGCTTCGCGTATGCTTGCTTCGCGGAATATACGGGAGTTGCTGCCATTATCGGCGCTTACATCGCCGGACTGGCAATCAGCCAAACCGACTATAAGCACGAAGTGGTCGAGAAAACGGAAACGATCGGATATTCGCTGTTTGTGCCTGTTTTCTTTGTTTCGGTAGGCATCTCGGCGGAATTTTCCGGCGTCATGGATAATATCGGCTGGATTGTCGCGCTGAGCGTCGTCGCAATCGCCAGCAAACTAATCGGTGCCTCCTTCGGTGCAAAACTGGCCGGTTTCGGCTGGGGATCTTCGCTCGGCATCGGAGCGGCGATGGTTTCGCGGGGAGAGGTCGCGTTAATTATTGCTTCCATGGGAAGGGAAGCCGGTCTGATCGATGCGGATATGTTTGCCGGGCTCGTGGTGGTGGTGCTGGTGACGACGCTGGTTACCCCGCCGTTGATGAAGTTGTTCTTCAGCCGGAAAAATCAACCGAAGTCGGAGCAGCTTCAAGCTTGAATAGGTTGCGAAAGCCAATGAAAACGGATAATTCCGAATAAAGGATTGAAATGGCAGCATATTGTTCGGATTTTGTATTGACACCGATTAGGGGAGATTTTAGAATAGGGGAGAATAACATACTGTTTTCGTATAATCTCAAGAATAGGCTTGAGAGTCTCTACGAGATCACCGTAAATGATCTGTCTACGAAAAGGGATATGTGGCCGTATGCCGCCCAGCTCCGCACGCTGGGGTAAGCGGGCCCTTCCCTGGGAGTGGAAACCTGATGTGATCCGATCGATCATCTAAGGTTTTTTTGTTTTTCCGCGCTTATCGCGGGGAAGCAAGCTTCCGCTCCTGCCGGTTTTTTTGTTGTTCCAATTAAATTTATTTAGGAGGAATAGTAAAAAGATGGATCGTCTGTTCAGGTTGAGAGAAAACGGTACGACGGTACGAACCGAGATTATTGCCGGTTTGACCACATTTATGACCATGGCGTACATATTGTTCGTCAATACGCTGTTTTTGGGGAAAACCGGTGCGGGCATACCCGATCATGGCGTCTTTTTCGCTACGGCGGTCGGTGCGGGACTCGTTACGCTGGCGATGGGCTTTTTCGCGAATATTCCAGTGGCGCTCGCTCCCGGTATGGGCTTGAACGCTTACTTCATGACGGTCGTGCTTACCTCGAACGGCCAGATTACTTGGCAAATAGCGCTCGGCGCGGTATTCCTGTCGGGCATTATCTTCATTATTCTCACCGTGACCAAGGTCCGCCAAATGCTGCTGACCGCCGTTCCGGACAACCTGAAGGTCGCGATTACGGTCGGGATCGGGCTGTTCGTGACGATTATCGGCATGAAGCTGTCCAACATCATGATGGTCAGCGTGACGCCGGGAACGGACGTAGCCCAAAATCCGGTGCTGAACTCCAACCAGTTCAATATCGTGCTGGGCAACTTTATCCATCATAAGGATACGGCGCTGGCGCTCATTACCCTGCTTATCATTGCCGTGCTGATGGTTCTCCGCGTTAAAGGCGCTCTGCTGATCGGCATCGTCGTCGCCACCCTGATCGGCATTCCGATGGGCGTGACGAATGTGAGCGGTTTGTCCGGAGCGAGCTGGCTGCCTTCCTTCAGCGATTTGGCTGTTGGCAAGCTGGATATCGCCGGTGCTTTCGGAGTGGGGATTATTGAAATCATATTGATCTTCACGTTCGTGGAGCTGTTCGATACGTTCGGAACGCTGGTCGGGACGGCCAGCCGCGCAGGCTTGCTGAAAGACAAGAAGAAGGGCGAGAAAACGATCGGCAAGGCTATGCTCGTCGATGCCGCAGGCGTCAGCACAGGCGCTTTGCTCGGTACGAGCACGATTACCGCTTTCGTCGAAAGCTCCAGCGGAGTGGCCGAAGGCGGCCGTACCGGTCTGACGGCGGTAACGACCGGCGTACTGTTCCTGCTCGCGCTGTTCATCGCTCCGCTCGCTCTCGTCGTTCCTTCCGCAGCTACGGCGCCTGCTCTGATCATCGTAGGCGTGCTGATGATGGCGCAGATCAAGGAAATCGACTGGACCAATTTCCTTGAGGCGTTTCCGGCGTTTCTGACGATCGTGTTCATGCCGTTTACGAACAGCATCGCCAACGGCATCTCGTTCGGTATCGTTTCGTATACGATTCTGACCGCCTTGAACAACCTGTTTGCGGCGAAGAGAACCCCGATCCATTGGCTGCTGTGGATCATTAGCATCTTGATCGTGCTGCGTTACGCCCTGCTCGGGGGAGAATAGCGCCTTTATGTTTAAACCGAATTCCCTGGCGATCGCATGGCGATTGCCGGGGAATTTTTTAACGTTACAGAAAGCTTAACTTCGCTAAAGCGGTAAGGCGAAGTGCGGCTTTCTGTACCAAGAAAAGCAACCTCTAAAACTCGGATGCGCCATCGAAAAGGCTTCGATCCGTAGCTTTTCTTATAGCTAATGCGTTCGCCCTTTTGTGGACATTGTTACTCGAACTAACTCTGTTGTCATTGAAATATTTTCTGATTTAAATGGCTCTGCCTCAAAATCAGTGCTTGACGTGATGTGAAGGTCCAGAGAGCCTCTTCGTCCCTAACGTCTTAAGAAGCATGAAGAGAGTTGTACGGTTTTTCACACAAGTTGTCTCCAAAGCGATTCCAATTCATGCCTGTTGTGCGAAAAATCGTACAAAAAGCAAGACGCGGCATTCAAAAAGCGAAAAATTTGTACGGTGGCTTTTTAAAACGGGTTTGCAGAACAATATCGATCTAAGCAAATCCGGGTTAAGAGAGCGGGCTGATCATTAAGTCCTCTGCGGCATGGGACTGTTTCCGTAGATCTCCTGCTGATGGTACAGTTCGGAGATGACGAGCATGAGTTGGAGGGAATGCAAGAACATCAGTTATCGCGCTTGCATCTTCGGTACTATTTTGTTATAGTTATTTTCGCCGCACAAAACGGTAAAAAACGACAGCGTAAATGAGTCTTCAAAAAAAAGACTTGCAATCGTAACGCCGGATGTGGTATCTTATAAAAGTCGCCGCTCGGGACCTGAAAATAAAGGAAACGGCGCGAACGCAAGCA